>CAKVLI010000001.1 GCA_934757155.1 uncultured Candidatus Melainabacteria bacterium
GTGCAAAGCACCGCGCCCCTCGTTTCTCTCCTATACTCTATTAAAGCATATTCTTTCTGATTTTTTCTTTTGCTTTGTCTATTTCTTTAATTCTTTTTTCTACTGAACGAACTTGTTTTTTTAATGCTGTACGTTCTGTTTTAATAAGTTTGTATTGAGCATCAACATCAGCAAATTTAGTTTTGCAGTTTAACAAATCGTTGCGGATATCAACCTGTGCGTTTTCCAATTGAGAAATCGCGTTTTGGATATTTCCGTTGCCAACTGCTTCACCGTCAGTTGCAGCACTTGCAGCTTGAGAATATGTTGAAGTCGGTGCCGGTTTGCCATAAGCTGTGTCATTAAAGTTTAATGGTGTGAACGCGTTGCCGTCAGCTAATGCTGCACCTGAACATACTGCGCATAAACCCATAGCAATTAATATTTTTTTCATAATACAATCTCCTGTCCTATACTTTGACAACATAATAACCCATGATTCGGATTAAAAAATCCTTTATTAAATGTAGATGGCCCCGCATCCACCCATGCTTTTACAATTCTTCACAAAAAGGCAATTATTTTGAATCTATATACTTAATATATATATACACGAGGTATAGAATTATGTTTTTTGATTTCACGTCCAACTACAGTATGTTGAACATACCAAAATATAGCCCATACAACGGGTTTATGGATTTTAGCCCAATGTCAATTCCGATGTTGCCTCAAGCACCGCTGCCTTCGTTAGACAGACCTTTATTTAATTTTGAGCCGACCGGTCTTAAAAATATTGATTTATTTGATTGCAGTAATAGAAATAACCGTAAGTTGACATTTGAAAAATACTCAAGCACAAAATGCAGCATTGAGAATTTGGATAAAATGTTACAGAAAAATTATTCATTAGTAGATGATACGCCGGTTCAGAATAATAACATTTCTGTACTGCCAAACTATAACAAAGTAGTGGCAGAAAAACTGTCAAAAGACATAAAAGCGCATGCTAGCGGATTTAAGGGTCATTGTGCAGAATTTGTAAGCAATGCGCTAAAACGTGAAAAACTGTCAAACGGACAAAGAGGACATGCTTGGCAGATGAAAGATATCTTGAGAGAAAATAGTAAGTTCAAAGAAATTCCGATATCCTGCATTAAAGACATAACTTCTATCCCTAAAGGAGCCGTCCTTGTATACGACAGAGGCGCTTGCGGATACAGCAAAACATACGGACACATTGAAATTGCAATTGGAGGTGGCAAGGCTGCCTCAGACGGCATTCAAAGAATCAAAGGTTTGCCTAGTGCTTTATTCGTGCCTGCGTAAAAACAGAATAAAACCTCTAATCTATTTGTATGAAATTTTTCGGATGCGCTACTCCAAATGAATGATTTTTTGCGGAAATCTTATAAAAAAAGGTGAATCCTAATATATAATGCTATTAGTATTATTGACTTTTTACAAAGTGTCATTAAAACTAAGACGCAAGTATTTGATTGTGAAAATTGGGTACTTATCCACAACAACGAATAGGAGACACCTACTATGGGTATGGCAGCATCTCAAGCCAGATATTTAGCGCTGGTGGCAAGAAAATCCAATTGTGAATATGAAGGACAGCAGATAAACCAAGCGAGAACGGCTTTGTCCAATCAGAGTGCGAACTTGTTCAACCAAATGCTTGGATTAGAAGTTCCGGTACCTCCGAGCACAAAAGATTACACTAAGATACAGTACTCATACAAGGATGGTCTCACAACATCCGTAATCTCGGATTGGCAACAATTATCTTATGCTGACCCTGATTACAACTATGTTGTAACCCATTATTATGAAACAAATAAGTACACCGGTTCACAGAAAAAACTTCCTGACCCGCAGGTACAATTCAGCTCAGGCGGTACAGGCAGTGGTGCAGATATCAAAGCAGCTTTAGATAAAATGACCGAAACCAAGAAGGCTTATGATAAAGCTAAGAGCGCAAGATTGGAAAAAGAAAAAGAAGCTGCTGACCTTTCAAATTACGCCAACAAGAGTAAATACACAGGCATAAATTCATCTGTATACGATTCTGTAACAGATACCTATTCAATCCGTAATAATGATATGCCTGACGGTCAATATCACAGATTTGTCGGATATGACAAACTTAATAACTCTGACAAAGCTGTAGTTATGGCTGCTATCAAAAGGTTAATTGAAGAAGGTGCTCTGGGAAAAGATGCTGCAAATCCTGATATGTCAAATGTTTACTATAACTCTAACAACGGAGATATAGCATTTGAAAAAGATTTGAAAGAACTTTATGGCGGACCTGCCGGCGGCACAGTAACATCACTTGCAGCATATAATTTGACCGAAATTGGTAATATTGCGTCTAAGTATGATGACCAAATAGATGCATTGAAAGCTGTTGAGGATGCAGCATTAGTCGAATACAATAACGCAGAAGATGCGTATAATGCACTTAAACGTCCGACTTACATCGGTAACTGCGAATTAACACCGCTAGCAACTTTAACTGCTGATCAAGAAGCAGAAATCAGACAAATTATTGCCGATATGAAGGAACAAAAGATTGACGACAGTATCAGCAAATGCTTTGACGCAGAGGGCAACTATCTCGGCGGGATTTATTCCTTCAAACTAAACGGTGTATATTATTACACCACTTACGATGATTTGGAAACCGCATACAACAGTGGTACCGGAAACAACCAAATCGACGGACAAACAAAACTTCCGTACTACAACGCAACCTATGTTTCTACAAAGATTGAAAAAACAGAAAAAGCCTTGTTAGAAACAGACGGAAACGGCAGATTTACATCCGTAAGGTTTGAAGACGACAGTGTTACATATGCACTCACTATGGAGACGATTACAGACGAAGAAGCATATCAAGACGCAATGAACCAATACACATATGATAACGCGGTTTACGACAAGACCGTGCAAGACATAAACGCAAAAACTTCCTTGATACAACAGGAAGACCGTCAGCTTGAACTAAGGCTGAAACAATTAGATACAGAACAGAATGCGCTTTCAACCGAAATCGACGCAGTTAAAAAAGTTGTCGACGATAACGTTGAAAGCTCCTTCAAGACCTTCGGAGGGTAAGGGGTAAAGAGGTAGTATAATTACTACAAGCCCTTACGTAACCACACCCAAGGAAATGAAAGGTTATCACGCAGTACAAAACAAACTCGTAGTCCGTTCAAAAGGAGCAGCGGGCTGGACAAAACAAAAAAGGTAGAATTTACCAATCTGCTCCGCCAAAAGGTTATCACACAGTACAAAACAAACTCGTAGTCCGTTCAAAAGGAGCAGCGGGCTGGACAAAACAAAAAGGTAGAATTTACCAATCTGCTCCGCCAAAAGGTTATAAAAAATGGCATACAAAAACGATGGATATTTAGTTATAGCGAACAGATACGGCTCTGCATCATCCGATGCCAAGTCAATGTTATATGAAACCTATGACCGATTGAGAGACTTGACAGTGTCAGGTTCTGCAAGTTCCGGAACCGGTTTTGAAATGGCTGGCGGATTTTTGTATCAGTTAGCAAGCTTATTTGCTCCATCTGCGTTTATGAGCACTTTGGGCGGTACAACAGCAATGAACATCCCAGGAACATCGTATTGGTCAAAGTACACAGGTGGTACCGGAGGTTTGACCGGAACTTATTCATCCTTTGGGGTTAATAGTTTAGGCAACTATTCAGGATTTCCAAGCGGTTATGCATCAAGATTGAGTGGCTATACGACCGGTGGTGCATCGTCCATTGGGAACTTGCTGTACGGTTACGGCTCTTCTTCAGGCTCTGCGACAGGCTTTGCGTCAGGCATCGGAAGTATCGCTGATATCGCGAGTACGGCAGCATATGGCGTTGGTACTGCAAACGGTTATGGGTTAGGCGCATCAGGCGTATTATTGCCTTTAGCCGGAATTGTTTCCGGATGGGGCGGTATTATGACGGCAGCGGCACCATATTTAGGCGAATTCGGTTTGCCTGCAGTTGTAATGGGTAACTTGATGCAAGGAACTACTTCTGCGGCACTTTCTGCTTATCAGTCTGTATCACAGAATGTTTTATCAAACGCAGACACAATTTTAACCCAAAAAGTTGCTAACATTGAAACAGTTTGCAAGATGTTAGATACTCAGAGCGATATTGTCAGAAAAATGCTGAAAGACGATATGGAAAGCAACAGTAAAGAAATTGATAACTTATAATATTCCCCGTAGGCATGGCATTTTGGCTTAGCATAACAAAACACCACGGAGTTTGAGAATGCAAGGACGTACATTTTTTAGAATAATGGCAGACAATTTGTTTGTAAACAATCCAATATGCAAGGCGTTAAGCGCACTTGTAAATTTTTGTAACGAACAACGTTATTGCTCTCATCAAGAATTAAAGTTTTTAGAAAAAATGCCGTTAAATAATTTATCAAAAGATAATTCATACAGAAACAGATTTATATTTAACCCAACGCAAAAAAGCGGAGTTGATTACAAATAGATGTTAACAAATGTAACGAAAAAAATTAAAATACAGCAATTATCGGAGTTCACATGTTTTATTATACATGTAGGACCGAATTGTATGGAGGTAATGACCCATGCGTGAGGAACTACAAGCAAACTTTAAAAGGTTAGTGAATTTTATGAATTTTGCGCGTTCGTTCTTTATGCGTAAAAATCCGTTTAAGGCACTGGCTGTAAGTTTACTAACAAGCCTCAAGGAAATGCTTACCATAAGGCAGAAGCTCAAAATGGCTAAGTATAGGGTTAGTTACCACAAACATCAGCTGTACAAAATGGAAAGCTTGATTGCAGAAAGTAACGAACACACATTTCTGAAGGGTAAAAACTTAAACGAAACAAGGTAAAAACCCGAAAGGACAAGCTTATGGGATTAATTACTTCAAGTTTTAGAATGATGTATTTGACATCATACCAGTTCTCGTTGGAATCAAAAATCCAATGGATATCAACTGCTAAAATGGAATTAGTTGCGTCTTCTGACGAAATTTTGGCACTAGGCAAGGATTTGGATCCTGACAATCCAGCCGTTAAGCAATTGGAAGCCCGACGAGATAAGCTATCCGTTCTTGAAAAACGACTGGATTTGCAGATGCAGGAATACCAAACCAGACTTAATATGGTAAAAGCCGAGCTTGAATCTTGCAAGAATGCGGTTGAATCGAGCATCCAAAGATCATTCAGCTATCAGCTATAGGCAATAGATTATGAAAACGCAGTCCGTTAATTTTGGTTTTATGACAAGAACCGCGCCTTTGTGTGCGAAAAAGCCGGAGTTACCAACTCCGGCTCAATCTCCTATTAAAAAACAAATGGTTTATGCAAAACATTTGAATTTCAGAGGTGAAGTTCCTCTGGGGAATTTGATAAACGATTACAAATGGTTTGTAAATGCAGATAAGACTCCTGCAATAGATGCTTTTTTAAAGCTTGATGCACCAAAAGAGTCTTTACAAAGTCTTTTGAGAGTTATTTTAAGAGATGATAATACAAGCTCTGAATTCGTTGACAGTATTGTTAAACAGCCAAGAAACATCACGAAAATATATAACAAACTCAGAAACAAATTACCTGAAAACAGCGATATATTAAACTTTTACGGAGATAACAACCCGTATAAAATCGCTTATGAAAAATATTTGGACAAAAAAGTTGAGAGTGCAAAATCACTTTCCGAGCTTTTAGCCATCAGACCTGATTGGAAAGAGGAAGTTTTAATCTCAAAACACCGCGCTCTAAGTCACAACGACGATTTAAAAATCGGAAAAGTTCCAGACGAAATCGGTGCAGATTTTGAAAACATAATTAACTATTTGAGACGGTATGTTACTTATGGTTCAAAGAGCAGCAAAGAAATTCCTGATTTGAACTTGAATAACAAGACATACAAATTTCATTACAATACGGATGGAAAATCCGACAAGAACGTTTTTAAAATCGAACTTCCTACCGGTAAGAATTACATTTTAAAAATTGCTCCTATTGAGAGCAGGGGTTTGGATTCTGAATTTGGAATGGGAACGACATGCAAGATTGATGCCTATTTGACGGCAAATCATTGCAGAAATTCTGCACCATTAAAGTATTATGACCACGGCGAAAATGTTTCAATCTATGATTATATTGAACCAAATCCTGTACCTGACAGAATACGTTATGATTTAAGCGATTTTGACAAGAAGATGCCTGATTTTAAGGATTTAGGGTTGAGCCAAAGTGATACGGTCGGCGCAAACAATTATTTCGCACTCGGTCATAATCAAGAATGTATGAGAAACAGTTATGATGTCGAATACGGAATCAACAACGGCGAATATGTTTCTGTCGACAACGACCACGTAACTTATTCACAAATACTGTCACCGATGATAAATAAGTATTTCAAACACCTTCCGCAGTCAGTTGGTGCAATGTTTTTCTAGTCCGTTAACACAATATCAACGGGGGTATCGTACTCATCAGGGTTGATTGAATCGACGACCAATTCTTTTGGGATACAAACAATTTTGACAACCTTTTTGCCACGCAAAAATCTATCATAAAACCCGCCACCGTAGCCCAAACGGAAGTTATTTTTATCGACTGCAAGCGCAGGAACAATGACTAAATCAATCAACTCCGGATTCACAGGGGTTGAAGTTGGCTCTTGGGTGTTGAAGCACGACACGCAAAGTTCATCTCCTGTGCAATAAGGGCAACACAGCAAGTTCTCCTCATCAACTTTCGGAAGATAAAACTTCTTCGTTTCATCCTCTAGCAGAGGTAACAAATTGATTTCATCCTTCATAGGATAAAATAACATAATGTGCTCCGCGGACTTGTACTCTTTTGTTTTACGAAGTTTTTCGATTAATACAGAGTCACAGCAGTGTTTCTTTCGTTCTTCTTTTGCCCATTTGCGGAGCTGATGTTTACCACTCACCCTATGATTATAACACAAAAATATTATATAATCTCATCAATAATATCTCCAACTCCCGAACTGTCAGGTTCCTTGAGAAAATCAGGATAATCATCCAAATTTACATCATGCGGCACAAAATCTGGATCTCCCAACAAGTGATCACCAATCTTGACTTCCTGATCACCTTCATGAATAATTCTGTTGCCATTGCCCGCAACATACCATCGGTCTAAGACACTCTTAGGAAATTTTCCTGTTAATTTATAAACAAAAGCCTCTTTCCGACTCATTCCTCCTGGAATAATCATTGTCGTAATTATATTCCTTATTGACCCCCCATCAAGATTTGTTAACGCGCTTTGCCTTTGCAAAACTTTTCTGATAACAGGAATGTGCGTTTCCGCTTGTATAGATATTTTGGGAATCATTTATACCTCCTTCGTTTTACGTTTTGATGCAAACCAGACAGAGCAGGCACTAAGAACTAATGATGCAAGAATAGCACCTTTCCCGAATTTTTCACATTTAGTCCCAGATTTAAAATCCGTAAAATAATTGAAATTACATAAGATACCAACCGGCAGTGCAAAATCTGCAAAATCTCTAACAGTTAATTTTTCTCGTTGATTATGATATTGATTTTTACCTTTATAGCTTATATTTGAAACTGATGTTATATACATATATTAATTCTCCTGTACGTTATTCACCTTTGAGGATTTCATCGATTTTCTCTCCTCTTTTTCTTGCTGCATCCATATTTTCACACTTTTTAATAATAGCTGCACCTAGAGCGGCAGTTGTTCCACCTGCGACAACTGAATTTACCACATTTCCAAATCCAGGAATCCACGTAACAAGTTTTGATGCCGCTTTAAAAGAATACGTACCAACGCGTTCTCCAATTATACCTGCGAGTATGCAATCCAATACATTTGAGCTAAATTTAAAACCATATACACCATTAATTATCGCCGATGCCATTATCACTTCTACAGTACTTAGTGCCAATTCATCCGCACAAGGGAACTGAGCAGCGAGCGCCGCAACACCCGCATTCTCTGCTGAATAAAATGCAACTAACTTTTTAGCATCCTTAACCTCTTGTGGTCCATTAAGAGAAGCCAGTTTGCTTGTTTTTTGCAATAAACTACGATTGAGTTTTCCACCACTAAAGCTCGCTTGACTGACTTGTGGTACTTTCATAATAAACCCCTTTTTCGTTGATTGTAATAAATATCATGTGCATGATGACAAGAAAAGCGCATTTTGTCAATAAAAAAACTTTTATATTTACATTTATTCACATTATAACAATTATTTTTATTTTTATTGTTTATATCAAATATGAACATTTTAACAATCCAAAATACTATAAATTTTAAACGCGGTCTGTCCTCAAAAATAATATTTGAGGAAAAATGTATAAATCCGACAAAAGTGGAAGAATTTTTTGCAAAAAATTACAATCTAGAAGCTCAATTTAATCTAAATAAAACATCTGCTTTTACAAACAAGTTATGTGCAAAAATTTTTAAAGATTTATCACAAAAACTTGGATTACAATTTGTTTTTCCTCCAGCAATCATTCAGTATCAAAAAGAGAATTTAATCGACTCAAATTCTGCACTCAATTTTTGCATTCCTGATACAAAAGAAGTTTTGTCAAATGATTATCCATTTCTGGGACGCTCAATATTCTTTGGAAACAATCTAAATTTGTTTGATACAAATTTAATGACTGAATGTCAATACAAAAATAAACAAACAAGTTCTCCACATTTTTTAGCCTCATACATTCATGAATGGATACATAGTTTGCAATTAGATTTAATTTTTAAAAAATTTGGCTACGGTGGCGAGTGTAAATATTTAAATACAATTTATCCAGTGAAAAACAAAAAAATAAGCGGTTATGATATGTTGCAAGAACTTAAGGGTAAAAAACTTTCAAATACCGAAAATTTAATAATATACGATATTTTAGGCGAATACTCAACAAAACCGTGCAATCAATATCTTGAAGTCTTTAGTGAAACATTTACAAAATTTATCTGTGAGAGTTTAAGTGGGTACGAATTGCGTTGCAACCCTCTAGAATTAATTAATCGAACCCCAAAAGAATTTCAAAAAATCCTCAAAAAAGTTTGTGCATCTACACAATAGCCCCGTGGGAAGCATCTTGAACCGTCCTTGCGTATTTTGCAAGAAATCCTGATTTAACATTCGGTGCTTTTGGTTTAAACTCTTTGCGTCGTTTTTCCAACTCATCTTCACTCACTTTGAGTTCAAGTGTGCGCTTGTTAATATCAATCTCAATCACGTCACCGTCTTTAATTAAAGCAATCACACCGCCATCGGCTGCCTCCGGACAAATATGTCCGACACAAATACCTCGAGTTCCGCCGGAAAATCTTCCGTCCGTAATCAAAGCCGCCTTTGTTCCAAGTCCTTTACCCACTAACAAAGATGTTGGCGCAAGCATTTCGCGCATGCCCGGACCGCCCTTCGGACCTTCGTAGCGAATAACAATAACATCGCCTTCTTTAATCTTGTTTCCTTCAAGCGCCTTCATTGCATCTTCTTCTGAGTCAAAAGTTTTTGCCCTGCCTGTAAACTCATAACAACTTTCATCCACAGCGGAAATCTTTATTACAGAACCCTCAGGTGCAACATTTCCGTACAAAATTCCCAACCCCGGTTTTGTAGTGAACGGCTCTTTGTAATCGTGAATCACATTTGAATCAACATACGAATCCTTTGCAATCTGGCTTGATTTCTTCAAAGAAACCCCTTTCAAATCCTTAAACAAAGGAACATCGCGCAATAAAACCTTCAAAAGTGCATTTATTCCGCCAGCCTGATAAAATCCACTCATAGTAATATTTGAAGACGGTTCAAGCTTCACAATCTGATGAATTTTATAAGAAAGTTCTTCAAAATCTTTTAAACTGACATCCACTCCCGCAGCATTTGCCAAAGCAAGGATATGAAGGAAGGAATTTGTAGAACCGCCCAACGCCAAATCAGCAATAATTGCGTTTCGCAAAGAGTCTTTTGTTATAATGTCCAACGGTTTTAAATCTTTTCTAACCAATTCAACAACCTGCATACCGCTTTCAAACGCGATTCGTCTTTTGTGTGAAGAAACAGCTGCAGAAGTTGAGCAGAAAGGTAAACTCATCCCGATAACTTCCGTCAAGCAAGCCATTGTATTTGCAGTATAAAGTCCCTGACAAGAACCCGCAGAAGGGCAAGAAGCTTCTTCAAGCTCCAACAAACGTTTTTCGTCAATCACACCGTCGCGATATTTTCCTATAGTTTCAAACGCACCTTTAATCATCGTAAGTTTTTCACACTTACTTTCCCCGTCAAGCATAGGTCCCGCCGTCACAATAACTGTAGGAATATTCAACCTTGCAGCAGCAATAAGCATTGCAGGAGTAATTTTGTCGCAATTTGAAAGCAAAACAAGCCCATCTAATTGATGAGCATTCGCAACGGTTTCGATACAATCCGCAATCAAATCCCTTGAAGGTAATGAATAGCGCATTCCGTCGTGTCCCATTGCTATACCGTCACAAACAGCAGGCACTCCGAAAATAAACGCCTGACCGCCGCCGGTGTGAATACCTTTTTCAATCTGACGTTCCAAATCACGCATACCGATATGTCCCGGAACTAAATCAGAAAACGAACTTGCAATCCCTATAAAAGGACTATCCATATTTTTTTTGCTGACTCCTGTCGCCATCAATAGACTTCTGTGCGGAGTTCTTGCTATACCTTTTTTGATATTTTCACTTCTCATAATAAAAACCGTCCTGCACTACGATGATAACACAAAACGGGATAAATTGAATATGAAAAGAAATTTATTTGTCTATGCGTATTGAGAGGCAAGTCTTCCGAATGCCAAAGCGGTTTCTTTATCAGCCTTTCCTTCCTGAACCTTCTGAGCGGTGTAAGTCAAAAGCTGTGCCTGACCTTCCTGAGTCTTGGTCATATTTTCCGCTTGGATTTTATCTGCAACATCTTCACCGACGATAGCTCTTGTAGCCTTTCCTGCAAGCCACATACCAATAGAACCGCAAAGAGCCCCAATCACACCACCGATAGCCGTTCCAACACCGGGACCGAATACAGTACCGATTTTTGCTCCGAGAGATGCGAATGCCCAGACACCAGCTGCTTCACCAAGCGCCCATCCTGCTGCGTTACCGACGGCTTTAACACCGGTTTGCATCATTTGTTTTCTACCGGATTTTTTGTCTTTAGCGAATGCAGTTTTAATTTTATCAATACCACACAAGAGTTCTAAACCTGCAAATATTACGCTTCCCCATATACCGCCTTTTTTCAAAGCGTTTTTGAAGGTAACTTTGTTACTTCCAACAAGAGTTTTTGCTTTTTCTGCAATACCTGCCGTATCCTTTAACGCAGTTTCAACGGAAGGTACTTCTGGTTTAAGTTTAAGCTTATTTAACAAACGATTAATTCCGCCATTATTTACATAAGCTTTTTCCAATTTTGCACTTGCTTCTGCAATTTTGTTGATATCTTTTGAATCAAGTGCTTTTTGCATAATATCTTTCAATTTATTATATTCTTCAGGAGTATATCTTTTTCTGAATAAGCCTAATTTACTCTTTGAACGAGCAGAAAGCTTGTGCATTCTAAAATAAGCTTCTTCCATTACTGCGTGGTTTTCTTTCCACAATTTATTTAAGTCAGACCCGTTAACCTTGACTCCTTTAAACATTTCTTTGACATCACCAAAACTTGCTTTTACCGTATTAATCGGGTGAGCAATTATTCTCGGATTTGCCATTACACCACAAACAATACCACCACCAATAGCGGCATTTGCAAGTGATTCAGATGGAGAGATTGCATTATTTTTATAGAATTTAGCTAACGTTGCCATATCAGCTTCATTAGCTTTAGAATCTGTATTTTGAACTGCGCCAAAGGATGTTGCACCAGCATTGTTTTGAGCATATATGCTTGAATTTACCCCATTTACATCATACGCAGAATTGTTATACATATAAGGGTTCATATAAGCGTAAGAATTAACCAATGAATCATACATATTGATGCTATCTCTGTAACCATTAAGATAATTTGGTACAGCTGAGTTCAATCCGACTCCGCCATAGAGTGCATATTCCATATTTGCTAATGCTGAAATTGGTGCTACCATAACCTAATTAACCCTTTAAAATCTAACCTTATATATATAAAGTTTTTCTGTTAACAAAAATTGCCTGTTTTGTAAAGATTTTTTAAGAAAATAACAAAAAAACTTTTTCAGAAGTCTTAACCCTCATATACCACCAAGGGGGATTCATGAAATTAGAACATATTAACGGCACCGACAACAAACAAGTATTCAGAGGACAGAGAGTATGGAAAAACACAATTACTCAACTTACAAGGAACAATTCTTATTCACTAACAGAGCCTAATCAACGCCGTATTTCAGACGCCATAAAAGCTATGGCTCAAACCAAGGGCGATAAGAATATAAAGTTTTTGCTTAATTCTGCCGCAAAAGTGAAATATTCGACTAATATTCAATTAAAAGACTCCCCGAAAAATAACTGGAAAGGTATGCTTTTATCCGCTGCTGCAACGGTCGCGACACTTGCACCTTTAACCGTAAAAAATAAAGTTGATAAACAGATTGAAATAATTGAAAACAACACCGCTCTAAATAAAGACGAAAAAGAAATTTTAAATTTAAGAGAACAACTGCTTAAAGCTATAGATTTGAAACAAATCCAAAAAGAAACAAAAGGCAGCGCAAAAGATTTTGATAAGAATTTGGATTATTTTATAGTTTCATCTGAAACAACTCTAAAACACAAAAAATATGTGCTTGAACGCTTGAACTACATGATGAGCAATAAGTACAAAATCAACCCGCAACTCAAAGACAAAAAATCAATTGCAGTTGCAGAAATGATTAACGACATGGCTATTCACACTCCCGGCAATGATGTGCCAAACATCAAAGCTATCGACCAAAAGAGTCATGGTATGTGTGCAGCAATCTCAATCGTAAGAAAAAAACTCACCTATGAAGATAAACCAAATTATGTTGATGCAATCCTTTCCGAATTGGATTCAAACAACTATATTTCCATTTATGATAGAACAAATCTTGGTTCAGGTCACAAAGTAAAAGTAGCAAAAGTTCCTGTAGATTTCAACACAGCCTTAGCAAAAGGTTACAGAATCATTGACGCGTCAGCTCTTCATTGGATGCAAATTGCAGATATGGGCGGCTCCGGAAATGTTTCTTACAATGATTATCACCCGTTTGACGCAGAAAACTTTGATGTAAACGCAGATTCATTCTTTAACGTAAAAATAGATGACCCGGAATTAAGCCAAGCACAAACATATTACCAAGCTTTGTGCAAGGCAAAAGATGTTGTAGGTGACTACAAAGCCCGCAGAATAAAAAAAGATATCAAAAAGGAAAATAATTTCCAAAACCGCAAAAACAACATTGATTTGTTGAACAAAACCGGAAATGAAATCAGAGCCAAATTAAGAAGTTTTGAGGAAGGTTTAAACAGCACCAAGATAAATGAATTGTATTCAGGAATTTTAGCTCTGCAAAAACCGCTTTCTGTTGATATTTCAGAAGAGGACAACTATTCTTACATTCCAAATGAAGAAGAAGCCGTAAAGAAAGAAAAAATTAGAAATTTCTTGGCTGACAAAGGCGGCATAAAAGATATTGAAGCTAAAGAATTTGACTCATTATATTCTCTAATCGAATATGCTAATGAAATCAAAGAAGGCATGAAAAACAACTCTTCAAAATCCTCTGCAATCCGCAAAGCCCGTGATTTGTATGAAGTCGCAGCAGCATACAGACATCAAGTGCTGACAGGCTTAAATGATTCGGATATCCTCATCCAATATTTATCTGAACTACACGTTCCTGATAGAGAAACACTGTTGCTTGATACTTTTAACAAAATAATCAGTGAACTTGGGAAAAACAGCAAAGCCTCAGACTTGATTATGGAACAACTTTCGCCGAGTTTCAAAAACATTAAATCAAAAGAAGATTTGATTTCAGCCCTTTCGCACGAAAAAGAAAATGTTGAGTATTATATTAAAAACACTCTTGGTCAGGCATATCATCTTATGGATATTGGAGGTAAAGAGGATGCCTTGCGCCAAAATGTCGAATCTTTAATAACTCTTATAAACAATGGCAACAAAGAGATTATGACTAACATCTCGCAAATTTTTGATGTAAAACCGAAAAAGAGCGCAGTACTTGCAAAATTAGAATCAATGCTGCAAGGACTGAAAAACGGTAATAAAAACGTTTTTGATGAATTATTCAACAAACTCGGTGACACCTCTCAAACATTATACGTTAGTAAATTGTTACAAAGTTCTTTTGAGAGCATGTCTGCAGAATTTTTCAGAAGAAACAACGCAAATGATGAAAATTTAGAACTCCTAATCGAATTTAGTAAAGATGACCCCGGTTTTAAGGCATATAACAATGTGGCTGAAAATATTAATTCTCTGGCCACGTATATATCAACTTGGTCAAACGCGTTGAAAATCGTTGATGAAAACAAAAACGTAATAATTTCCGCTTCACTTGAAGACGCTGTAATCAGAAAATTGGAAGAAGAAGGCGAAATTATTTCAGCAAGAGATTTGCGTGAACTTCAAAACCATTTTACGAAAATAGATCAAGATCGTTCAACCGACGAATTCCAATCAAGACAAGGCAAACTCAAAGATAAAAGCCTTTATAACTTTTCTGACAGCGAAAAAGCTGCTCTCAAAAAGACAGAAAAGAATGTAGATGCAATGTACTCAAACATTAAGAAAGAGTTCAGCGCGGTTCAAAGAGATATGAAAGATTCCCTTGAAGAGCTAAAACGTGTTATTGGATTGAATAACGGAAGTTATTGGGTTGGAAGTGACGGACACTCAGGGCTTTTCACCGATATGCAAATACGACTTCTTGAATACATAACTGACAGACCACACTACAAGAACGAAGACATCAAAAGCGCGATTGAAACAATCAAAACAACTCCATATTCCGGTATCAGTTCAAGCTCTGTATACCACAATGATATCGGTATGCACGCACAATATATCGCAGATATTGCGCCCGTCACAATCAGAACAAAGGACAAAGACGGCAACATTGTAGAAGAAACTAAAGATGTTTTGTTTAACGATAACAGCTGGGGTGCTAGTGAAAACGAAAACACTTGGGTTGATTCAAATGGTATAAAGAGAACTGACTATAGCAGCAATCGTGGCGGAACACAAGGTTATATTACAAACTCCGAATACAGAAACGGTAACTTTGTTGACAGAATCCTAAATGAAATGACCCTTGTTGAAGAACCTGACAAGACAGAAAACCGTGTATATAAGAGAATCAAGCACCCTGATGATGAAATTTATAAAACACCTCAATACAACTCAATAATCGTAGACGGGAAATCTTCTGAAGCAAAAAAATTGACCGACGAAATTCATGATACGATTTTCAACTCAGCTGCCGGTCTAGATAAAACGCTTAGAGCGCTTGTAGAAAATCATAGTGAAGAACAATTGAAAAACATGATAAAAAATCTTAGACGCGCAGATGAAGGGTGGAAGACTAAATATCAAAATATTCTTTCAAGAATTTTCCCTGTAAACGGAGAAGGTATCAAAACAGAAGCTGAATATAACAACTTACCTGACAATGATTACTTGAAAGTTGTATTAGAAAAAATTGCCCTCAAAGACAGAGGACAAATTGCAGGACTTGAACCTGAACTTGCAGAGGTAAGAACAGTAAAAGGTTTAAGCAAATTTAAAGCCGCTCAGAAAAACAGAGCCATAAATTCTTTCAAATACGCATTCAATAAAACCACTGAATTTATTGACTATGTCGGAGAACAATGGAGTGAGGAAGAAGAAGATGCCCTCAACGAAATCTACGACAAGTACGGCATCAAGCTTACCGATGAAGAAGAAAATTATATTGGATACAAGTTTACAATTGATATGGATAATTTCGACGGAAATATTGAACACTCTATTCAACAAATATTGCAATTTGCGCAAGATGACGCAAGCAAGGTCATTAAAAATGAAGACGCGAAAAAAGAAATTATGACACTTATTGAAAACTTTGTTCGCCAGTCTCTTTATTTCAATAAAGAAGACATCAATAATCCTAAAATTAAACACGTAATTGATTTTATAGATAGAGCTTATGACCCAGTGGATGACGATGATCTCGTTAGAATTTACAGAGAAATTCAAAACATGGACAAAGAAACATTCAAAAAAGAAATTATGTCAAAAGTTACCACTAAAGACTTAGGATTAAAACCTACTACAGGCTATGATGTTCTCAAAAAGCTGCAACATTACGACACTGATATGAACAATAACCTGATGAATACTATTTATTACGATACAATTGGTCCGGCACTAGATAGTGACGAATACAAAACCTCATACAAATACAACAAATTCAGCAGAAGCGCGCGATATAAAACTGTTTATAATTTCAACACAGCATATCGCGAAATGGAAAGCGCTCTATCAGAGCTTTCTATGTCAAAATTGTTCAACAAGTACAAAGATAGAAATATTACAAGGTACGGTGTTTATCCGGCTTATCCTAAAATTTCTTACATCACAGAGAGTGTACTAAACGCCTCTCTTGACAGTATGTTAGAAGTTTTGAGAGACAGCACTGAAGCAATTAAAACAGCTGAAATTCAAAAAGAAAATTACCAAATTGCATACAAGCTCGCAAGATACAATCAAAAATTTGCACCTGATGCCGTATTATCCGATTATCAATACAAAAACATCAATATGTTATTAGGGAAATTGATAACAAACAACTACGGAGATTATGCAATGGAAGAGCCGCTTGACGCAGCAGAAAAAATTCTAGAACTTCCTAAAGGTACAAAATGGGAAGAGTATCAAGAATACTTAAGAAGAATTGTTAATAAAATATTCTCTTTTGAAAACACAACCCCGACTGTAGCACTAGATAACTTTATCGCAAGTAACAAGCTCTCTATCAAGGTAAACAAAGAAGCTCTGCTTAAATCTCTAACGCAGAAAAGATATCAGAGCCATATCAGTGAAATGTTAAGCAAATTGGAGCAAGCATATATTAAAGGGGATAAAGCTCAAACAGAAACCCTGAAAGACGCCTTTCGCGCTGAGTTTGAAAGATGCCACCTTTTGCAAAAACCTGAAGAATTGCTAGAATCTTTCACTCTATCCTGCGCAAAAGATTCAGAACTAAACAAATATAACGAGACCTTCTCTTCATTAATGCAAAGAGGTTTGGTGTTTGCCACCCTTGCTGAAATGGAAGAAATCCTTATGAAAGGAATAAAAGAAGGAGTTGAATTGGATGCAAAAAAACTCTTTGATGATTATAATATCGACCTTAGCACCGGAAGCTACACAATGGGTTCCGACGAAATCATTGAGTATATGATTAACAGGCTGATTATTGATGACCAAAACAGCACTGCGTTAATGTTTATAGACAAACTGGGACTCGGCGACGCGTATATCAGAAGAGTTTACAACAATATGGATTTTGAAGAGAACAAAAAACTTCTCGTAAAAACGTATGAGGATGTCGGCAACTACTCAAATTTCCAAAACACAGTGAACCCAAGTATTGATGATGCAGCTGACGCGCTAACAAATAATGGTGACAACTACTTGAGAATCATCAATGCTCTAAAAAACACTATAATAAAGACCGGTGAAGAGTATTCAGTCGACAAGAAACACGTAAAAATTCTTCTTAAAGCCTTGGACAGCGCAAAAGAAGCGTGTAATAAGAATCCGGAAGGCAACAGAGCACTAATCTTTAATACATTGATGAATCAAGCGAAAACAGATATTGTAAACTCAGTAAACAGTGATTGCGACAAGATTAATAATACTTTGCGCTCTACTTACACAATTCTTAAGATGATAAACCAAATCTTGGTAATAGAAAAAACCGAAGCCGAAAAACAAAGAGCTGAACTAAACCAAAAATACACTGAGTTGTTACAGCTTCGCGATTTCTTGCAACAGAATTTGCAAGAGGTCGACGATTCTGATACAATCTAACTATGGCAGATTTGGTAGAAAAACTTAAAGAAATAGGCTTTAACTCTTATGAGGCTAAGGTCTATATTTCTTTGCTCAAAAAATATCCGGCAACAGGATATGAAGTCGCTAAGCTCGCAAATATTCCTCAATCAAGAACCTATGACACACTCAAAGTTCTTGAAGAGAAAAATGTCGTAGCAGCAACAAACACAAAACCGGTTTCTTATACCCCGATTAAGCCGAAACAGCTGCTTACAAGTTATCAAAAAAAGATGAATTCAACAATCAATTATCTTGAAAAACATTTGCCGGAAGTCAAAGACAACTATAACGAACCTATTATGACTCTGAGCGGAACAAAAGATATCAGAAGCAAGATTTCCGAGGTAATACAGAACGCAAAACGCGAGATTTATATCGAGATTTGGTCACAAGACTACAAACTCTTTGAGCAAGAACTGCTTGATGCATACAATAGAAATGTTGAAATCCGAATTGTAGGCTATGACAACTTCCCAACCAAATTCGGTCTTGTTTTTGAACACGCGTTTGCAAAAGATATCGAAATGTCACTCGGCGGAAGAATGATTATTATTGCAGCTGATGACTCCGAAGGTATTGTCGGAAAAATTTCTTCTTACAAAAACGATATTTCTGCCACAAACGTAATTTGGACAAAAAACAAAGGTATCGTCTTTATTATCAAAGAATTTATCGTACACGATATGTACCTGATTGATGTTGAAGAAAACTTAATTGAGCAGATGAAATACATCTACGGAAAAGGTTTCAAACGACTCAAAGACAAAGTTTTGGGTAACAATGCAACTTATATGATTCACTAAATAAGTTTGGTTCTCTGCAATTCTTCAACCACAGATTTAATCGCAGCCTTAGTTTTATTAATAAAATCTTCCGCCAAATCCGGCGCAAAGTCTTGTTGAAGCACCTTTAAAATATGTGTTTGCATATATTGATAAATCAACACGGATTTAACAATAGAATTCACCAAAGCCGGTGAGAATACACCTTTTGAAAGCATTGATATAATTTCGTTAATATGACAGAATTCGTCCTGCATAAATTCTTTCAATTCAAACTTGAACGGCTGAACATCTTTCAACGGGGACAATGTAGCGTCCGCAAACAAGTTCAAATCTTCAAATGAAACATTTTTTACACCCTCAATATACGCCCCGAAAGAGGTTGTGTTATATATTTCAGAGTAATTCAAAGATTTTATCAATTCTTCAAAATGATGAACAAATGCCTCATAGTCCCCTCTTGAATAAACCATATCATTGTTTACGGAACGGACTTTTATCAAAGGCTTTTTGACATTATCCACGATAATTTCTTCTTGAGAAACTCTATTCATCATCTCGCCATTAGCATAGACTGTGTTGTCTTTGAATGCTAAATCAACACCGGTTAAAACAATTTTAGAAAATCCAAGCTTAACTGCGGCTGTGAGCGCTAGGGATGCAGCAGTACCACCGGATTCATAAAATTTTAAATCATTATGATATTCGGTAAGCTTCTGCGCAAAGAAATCTGTTTCAGCAAAACTAACGAAAAGCTTTCCAAAACCAAGGCTGCTAATCGCCTTATCGGAGCGAATATCCATAATGCAATTTGATTTAGATAACTGGTCATTAAACCCGCCCAAGGTATTCACCATATTTCTGGCATCAAGGCATACTACAAAATCAGGAGTTATGCCGTTTTGAAGCAAGTATTTAACTGATTTGTTCACCGCAAAAATTACAAACTTGTTTCTATTTGCCTGAATCTTTGAAATATTGTCATTCAGAGAAGGACCTGCACCTGCAATCAAAGCTGTTTGACCAATAAATCTGCCCGCTAAATCACTTAATTTGTAAGCAGTACCGTTATTTACTGTCGCAATGTTCTCAATCGAATTTTCCATCCATACTTTTGAAAATCTGTTTATTGTATTAACATCAACCAACTTGCTCTTACAAGCGTCATAAACCTTTTGTGTAAGCAAGAGTAGCTCTTTATTCTTCACAAGAGCATAGTTTTGCAAATAAACTATTTCAACTTTATCCTTTGTCAAATATGAAGACGAAACTTTGTCTACAAGCTCGTTCATATCATTTGACATAAATACTCTTCCGCTTGCCAAGTGTTCTGAAATATCAACGTTATTCAGTACAAAATGCAATAAATTCAAATCCGGCTCATAAAGGTAAATTTTTGAAGGATAAGCATTGAAAACCTCATCCAAGATATATCCTAGTCCAATACCAAAAACGACAATAATATCATTGCTTTTCATTTCGTTTTTGATATTGTTTGAAAGCATTTTTTTGACAGCTTCGCGCGGATTGTTCAAGTCGTCAGCAGGGACATCATTTTTCAGCAAAACATAATCCCCGGAAGGTGTTACACAGTAAGAAACACCAACTCGGCTCTCTATTGGGGATATTTTTTCCAACCTGCGTTTTAAGGTCGGATTATTCATTGCTGCTAAATTTTTTTCAAACATTTTTTGTCCCTTAATAAAACCCTAACACGCTTTTTAAGAAATGTAAAGTTAAGAAGGTAAAAAATCAACCTTTTTCAGTAGTTTTGGACTCTCTCTTGTCTACCTGATTTTCAAAATCGCGAAATACATCATTTCCTACCAACTGCTCCAGACGAGAACGTTTTTCGAAGAAATTTCCGCGTGCTTTTTGTTGATCATCCAAGGCTTCACGGTAAAAAGTATCCGTTATTAGAACGACTTCTTTGGAAAGTTTTTGCGCTGCTACGTAGCTCTGGTGGCATCTTTCCACCCTTGACGTTGTCATATTATACAACTCTCGCGCCGTCATGTAGTCATAATACATGTCCACAACCTTTTGCTGCAGTTCTTCAACCTTTCTTACAAGAATAATCATATCAGCATCTGTAACTTGGCTGTATTTGTAGTTCAAAGCCTTTGTGTCCTGCGACATTATGCCCAATGTATTTCCGCCAATCAAAGCCGCACTGGCTAAAACAGGATTTCCCATGCCGGCACCCAAGAAGGTTGACATTCCGGCAATAGTTGTCAAAACTTTTTTGACAGCTCCCGCGTCCGGCTTGTCCTTATCAGGATTGGAAAGTTTGTATATCGCAAATTTTATCGTATCACTTTTTGTCGCAGCCCCCTGCCAAAGCAAAGACAAATCCGCCTGCATGTCATTATAGTCAATCTCGACACTCTTCGAAATCTCCATAGACATTTTTTTGATGCTCAAATCTGCGTACGTTACATTTTGCTGTGTTTTAACAGAAACTTCCTTTTGAACAGTCGGTTTTACAACAGGTTCGACCTCAAAATCGAATTTTTTCTCAGGACTGTCTGTTGTTCCGAGTCTGTAAAACGTATCTTTTGGCGAGCTTAAATCATCCAAAGTTAAAGCTGCAAAAGCCCCTGACTGTATAAAAGTCACCAGAAGAAGAGCTGAAAGAAGTTTTTTCATATTTCTCATCATTTCTTCTTCCCTTTCTTTTGCTCTTTGTCGGTTATTGAATCCGTATCTTTGTAGAGAATTGAATCAAAGTCGTACTGATACATTTCTAAAGAATCCACCATTTTCTTTCCGGCAAGTCTTTGAAGCTGGATATGGTACTTTTTCGCAGCTTGTTCCAAATTGTACTCCTGCAGCCTCATTGAATCATACAGAGTTGAAGAAATCGAAATTTCAAGAACATCTCCGGTCTTAACAGCATTAGAATAATTTCTGCTATACAAAAGCATCTTTGAACGAGTGGTTTTCAACTGCATCAAAGAGTTTTTGTAGTTGTAATAAGAGCTTATCAATGTATCCTGCAAATCCTCTACCATGCCGGCAAGTTCAATCAACTCCGTATCCGTAAGCGGAGTTTCCTGCGGGATATTTTTCCTGTTCAAAAGCCCTTGAGCAAGTCTTCCTGCTGAAAATGCAGAAGTTTGAACGGCAGGGTTTGCACCCATTAGAGAAGGAACAAAAGATGCGCCCGATACAATCGCCGAAAGAGTTTTCGCCATCAGAGAAGAATGTATCCTTCTCTGAGATTCAGGGGTTGCAAGTTTTTTGAGCGCAAATTCAATTACCTGATTATTTTCGACCGTCCCTTGCCAAAGCTTTTCCAAATCCTTTAGGTCATGTTCTTTTTGGTCGTCAATAATATTGGCTAAGGTTTCCGAATCCGCAACAAGCAAAGACCCTTTAAGCTCGGAAGTCTTTGCACCGGTTTGAAGCTCGGGCTTTTCTAAAGAACTTTTGTCCAAAGTAACAACATCCGATTGTGCCGAATACACAGCCGGCATCATTAACAAAGATAAAACTATGCTCCCCAACAACTTCTTCATAATATACTTATACTCTAAATAAGCAAAAAAAACAAAGAGGGAAGAACTATCCCCCCTCTTTGTTTAATATCAACTATTTTACAAAGAAATTTGCGTTTACATTTGCATAAATCTTAACAACTCCGTTTGAAATTGAAGTTCCTGCACCTGATGCACTTTCTGCAGCTACATCAGCCATCATATTTTTTGCCATATAAAATCTTGGAGCTCTTGATTCGTTTGTACTACAGCTTGTTGAAACACTGCTAACTCCGTCAACAGTCGTCATCATTGCTTTTGCTACCAAATCTGCTCTGCTTTTTGCCTTTTTAGACGCAATTGTAATCAAATCATTACATTGTGATTCGTAATTTGATACAGAGAAAGTCAAGTTATCTACATTTGTAGCACCCGCAGCAATTGCGTTATCAATCATTTTACCCACTTTATCAATAGATTTTGTATGAACAATTACTCTGTTTGAAACTTCATACTTATCAAAGTTTTTCTTTGAACCTGAGTATGTATACAAAGGAGACGCGTTAAAATCAGATGTTTTAATAAAATCGCCGTTTTCAGTATTAATCATTGATTTCAATTCTGCAAAAACCTTATCTGAAATTTCTTTATTCGCTATAGTTGCCTTTTGCATTGATTTTGTGTCATAAGTCTGAACGGCAAAAGAGATTTCTGCCACATCCGGAGCAACCTCTGTATTTGCAGACGTATTAACTGATATTGTGCCTCTTGTGTCTTTATCACAATTCCCGCAGCTAACTGCCTGTGACGCAAGGTTTGCGCATCCTGCAAATAAACTCAATACCGTAATAGCAACTAAAGTCTTCTTCATAATTATTTTCCTTTCACTACACTAGTTTACAATACCATAACGATATTCATCAAAAAATTGTTCATTTTAATACTTTTAACTTGTTATCAAAGTACTTAATCGTACTCTTTAAACCGTCTTTTAGAGCCACTTTCGGCTCCCAATCCAACATATTTTTCGCCAAAGTAATATCCGGTTTTCTTTTCGCGGGATCGTCTGACGGCAAATCCTTATAAACAATTTTAGAACTTGAATTCGTCATCTCAATAACCAGTTTTGCAAATTCAGAAACGGCCATCTCGCAAGGATTACCAATATTCATAGGACCATGAAAATCTTTTTTATTCATCATTCTCAAAACGCCTTCAACTGTGTCTGAGACATAGCAAAATGAACGAGTTTGAGAACCGTCACCATATATCGTAATGTCTTTCCCCGTCAAAGCTTGAATGATAAAATTAGACACAACTCGACCGTCATTTATATCCATATTTGGACCGTAAGTATTGAAAATTCGTACAATCTTCGTGTCCACACCTCTGAATCCTCTGTAGTCGTTCATAAGTGTTTCAGCGCAACGTTTACCCTCGTCATAACAGCTTCTCTCACCAACCGGATTAACATTTCCCCAATACTCTTCCGTTTGAGGATGAACAAGAGGATTTCCGTAAATTTCGCTTGTTGAAGCTTGTAAAATAGTCGCATTGGTCTTTTGTGCCAACTCTAAAAGATTCATCACCCCTAAAAACAATGTTTTAAGCGTTTTTACAGGATCTTTTTGATAATGCGGAGGACTTGCAGGGCAGGCAAGATTATAAATCTCATCAACCTCAACAAAATACGGTTCCGTGACGTCATGATTAATAAATTCAAAGTCGGAGAACTCTTGCAAATGCCTAACATTACTTTGAAATCCGGTGCTTAAATCATCAATACATACAACGGAATTACCGTCCCTCAGAAGCCTTTCACACAAATGACTTCCAAGAAACCCCGCTCCGCCTGTAACTAATACTCGCTTACTCATAACCTTCTCGCCGTGATATTACATAGATATACTAACACAAAAACCCAAGTTCTACGTCTTAACATTTCGCAATACAAGTTAAATCGTACAGCTATTGAGCTTTACGCCAATTTTGTAACGATTTGTAACAATTTTGCCTCATGAGCGTTATCGGTTTTCGAATATGTGGAATTAAGAAAGTATAGGTTGGAAAACTCGTTTTAAAGGGTAATCTCGCAAGGAGTAACGATATGGCACTTACAATTAACACAAACATAGCATCACTTGTAGCACAGTCAAACTTGAACAATGCGACAAAACTTTTGAATAAATCCATTGAAAGGATGACGACCGGCTACAAAATTAACCACGCGTCTGATAACGCTGCCGGATATTCAATATCAAAAAGCTGGGAAACACAAATCAGTTCACTTGATATCGCAGCAGACAACGCCGCAACCGGCGCTGATATGCTTGCAACATTAGAAGACACTTACTCTTTGATTTCCAGCCACTTACAACGTGTAAGAGATTTGACAGAACAAGCTGCTAACGGTACCTATGGCACTCAATCATTGAAAGCAATTAAAGCAGAAATGACTTCAAGACTTGAGGAAGTAGACAGAATCGCTGCGAACTGCGAATTTAACGGTTTGAAGATGATGGACGGCTCAATGGGCGAAATCTCACTCCAAGTTGGTTTGTACAGCTCAGCAGATAGTCGCATTACGCTTAGTGCTGACTTATTCAAAGAAGCTGATATTAATTCTTTATTCAAGAAAGACATCAATGCTTTAGCAAGTGCTTGCTCAGGTTTAACAACTGGCACGAGCGCAAACTCAATGCTCGCTAGTATTGACAGCGTTATTAATGAGATTTCAGGTCGTGTAACAACATTAGGTGCAGCTCAAAACAGAATTGATTCAGCTGTTGAATCTATCAGTGTTCAGTCAGAAAACTTGACTTCATCATTGTCAACATTGAGAGATGCTGATGTTGCAGATGAATCTTCAAACTATATCAAGGCACAAATTTTACAACAAGCTGCAGCGACATTACTTGCAACAGCTAACCAAAGCCCAAGTATCGCATTAAATTTATTATAAAACATATCACTCTTTTTAAAACGAAAAGATTCTGGGAGATAATCGCCTTTCTCCCCTTTTTTTTGCGTATTTTTAGCCAAAAAGGTTGAATCCGTTAAAATATTCAGGATTGCCGAGAATTTTGTCCTTTGCTATAACGCTCTGTTTAGCAGCTGTCTGCGCAGAAGATATAAAGCTCCAAAAATTTTCATCATTCAATGAAATCCCCTTGTGCTCAAAATCTTTGCTCAAACTGTCATAGAATTTGTAAGCCTTTTGCGCGATATCATCAACGTTATCTGCCATTTTTAGAAATTTAGAAAACTTTGTTGCAATTGCTTCATCACTCAATTTAAACAATTGTACCAAGCCTTCTTTAGAGAATGTTCCTCGCTCTTCCAAACCTTTAATATAAGTCATTACTGATATACCACCGTTACAGTCAGAAATTTCAAGTGTATCATTCGGGCGTTTCGCAGTTTTTTCTTCAAACAATTTTGAAATATTAGATAATCTGCATTTGTAAGGCTTCATTTCACCAGCTTTATCAACAAACACTAATTTTGCTTGAAAATTTACATTTGCAGGATTTGAGTTTACTTCCATTAAAAATCTCCTTTATCTGGCATACAACCAAACCAATAAAGTCGATGAACTTTCAAAATTGACTTTTTCAAAAAGGATTGTTACAAAGGTTCACAATCAGTTAACTCGCGCTCGAACGCAAAATACGTTCTCTTCCTGAGACAAAGCGTAAATTAAAGAGGATGAAACATATTTTATTATCATTAGAAAATGTTGTATAATAAGAAAATAGAATTTTATTCAAGGAGGAAATTATGAGTGCCATGTATTTTTTACCGCAAGATGATATTACAACACAAGAATTAGCAACAATAATGGGATTTGTTACTGTTGGTTTAATTAATAATATTGAACAACGCAAAGAAGAACTTTTGCAAAGGAAACAAGAAGATTATCCCTGCGTAAGAATAGCTGATAGGAGTTTAAATCCTAATAAGACTTTTATATTATCAGAGAATATTTACAATACTATGCCTATTGCATTAAAAAGACATTTTTCTGCTTTTTAAATTTGTTTTGTTGTTATATTAGTAATTACACATTGAAGAGGTATTAATGATAAATTGGGATGCTGTAAGTGGTATTGGAAGTATATGTGCAAGTATTGCAACATTCTGTGCTGTAACTGTGTCATTGTGGCAAACACGTTTAAAAACTAGAAAAAGTTTGCAATTTGAATTTTCACCATCTGTTATTGGGATTGGTGACATTGGAGTAAAAGATGAACCCTATGTATTACTATCTGTTACAAACATATGTCAAAGAAAAATTAAAATTGTAAGCTGGGGAATTATTTTAAAATATGGACATAAAGCTTGTTGTTGTACTAGTACTATGGGTTGTCTTGGAGATAATTTACCAACATTGCTAGAACCGGATGTAACAGCTAATTTATTTACTATTAGAAAACTATTCTATCAAACCATACAAAAATATAACTCTGAAAAATTTCTTGATAAAAATTCAAAACTTAAAATGTATGTTACAGATGCTTCTGGCTCGATATATGTATACACTACTAAATGTAAAATAAAAGATTTTCTAAAATAAAGCTATAGTCTTGCTGCCACTTAAGATTTTCCTTTTATTTTTTGTAAACTTAAAAATTCATTTCTTAGTCTCTGTGCAATATTTTCATTTTGTTCTAATAAGTATATCTTATCTGGACAAGTTATATCTTTATTTTCTTCACTATTTCCACAGCCATCATAGAAGAAAAAATAATCCTTATAAATATCATATTGTGAATTTTTATTTACGATTCTTTGAATAAAATATTCAAAAGAATTTTTTATATGATAAAAAAAAGTTACTTGCCTATAGCAACCACCACAACTAGAATTAAAGTCTATTTCGTCAATAGTTTTTCCTCTATTTGATAAATTTGCATTATTAACAAAAACATGAATATCTTCATAGTTGTCAGGATCATAGTATAACCAGTCAGTCTTAGGGTGTAGTATATAATATCTACCCTTATCACAAATATATAAACTTTCATTTTTTAATATTGTAGTATGGTATTTATATTTAAGTAATGTTTCGTATGAATTCCCTATTGAATGAGCAAAAACGACATCTGCATGTTCGTGTAAACCATAATCACTCATATTAGGAGGAATTGTGTACTCAAAAGTGAATTCTGGAAATGAAATGTAATACCATATACAAACTCTCCTCACTTCATCATAATTATATTCCCAATTTTTATAATCTTGCACATAGATCTCTAGTCGTTCTTTGGGTGACAAAAGTAATCCAAAGCGTTCACGCCACATATCTGCAATTTGACTTTCTGTTGCAGTTTGGTCTATAGGTGTATTTACAGAACCATTTCTGGTATAAATAACACCAGCCCTTATTGTCTTATGTTTTGTTTTAATTTGTTTGTCTTTAAGTAAATAGTAAGGCCTATTAACACTTTTTTTAATTATTATAATATCAATTTCATTACCTAAGATATTTAATGTTTCTATTCTTACTACGGGAATTCTATTAAAATTGGCATTACACAATAAATTACAGAGGTTATCTTGATTAAGACGATTTTTAGATATGTCACAAAATTGCTTTTGCTCTTCATTATATCCAATAATTATATATCGATCAGAATTTACATCAGAATTTGCCATGCAAAGAATATCTAAAATTAAACAACCTGTGTCTTCATACCATTCTTGTTTAAAATCTAAATAGTCACTTTCATGTTCTTGCAACAATATTTCTAATTTCATATAATAATTATAAGTTAAAATTGATGCTTTTTATAAATTTAAGCATTTGAAAATTTAGTATATAGTTTTTTATTCTTTTTATCTTTACAATTATTCTCTTTTACAAAATCCGTAAAGATATTAATAATTAGTTTATTTAAACTTATATTTTCTATTTCTGCAATTTCTGCTAATGCTTGATGGATTGTAGCACCTGTTCTTACATTAAAACTACCACTATATGCCTTTTGCGGATTTTTACCTAATTCTTTACAAGTTTCTAAATACTCATCCACCATTCCTTTGAAAGAGTTTTCTAATTCTTCTATTGTATTACCCTCAAACATTATTAAATCATCAATAAATAAAATTTTTCCATAAAGAAATTTTTCTGTTAAATCATATTCAACAGAACCAATATAATTTTTATATTTTAATACGTTATTAGTTTTATCTTTCATAATCATAATTATATTAATCCATTCCTTTCTAATTTTTCTATTATCTCATCGATTATATAACTTTTAATAATATTTTTAGGATGAGGCTTGTGGAACATTATCATATCATTATCATTATTTTTAAACTTTTTCCTTGAGCCACTTGTTTTACCAGTTGCAATTTCAACATAGCCATAGAACTTCATAATTTGTATAAGCTCCTCATATGTTAAATCTTTGGGTTTGCTCAAAAATTTGTTTATTAATTTATCTACTTTAGTCATACTAACATAATAACATAAAGTCAAAAATTTTGCAACTAAAAAATAGTTGCATTTTGTATTTTGTTTTATAATTTTATAATTAAACTATATTGACAAGCAAAGAAACAAAACTTTTGAATAAAAAAATTAAAATTATCAAAACGCTAAAAAAGTATACTGGCTTTATAAACAATAGCAATCTAATAACGAAAAAATATTTTTTTTAAATTATTTATTATCGAACCGTATTTTGAAAGGCGAAAAAGTAAGCTATTATAACTGACCTTTCTCTTATTTCGCCAATTTTGACTCTTGTTGAAAAAAACACCGAACGCTATAAAGTGCTTCGCACTTGCCGGTCTTGTCTCCTGCTAGGCGTAAATAAAAAAAGATAGCACAAGCTTTGCCTGCCGCGATTGTCTTGGATTTTTTGCGTTAAACGAGTCTTCGTATTTTGTTTCAAGATTGCATCTTTCACAAAATTACTCCGCCCTCAGCTCACTCGCGCTCGAACGCAAAATACGTTCTCTTCCTGAGACAAAGCGTAGATTAAAGAGGATGAAACAAATGTTTCATCCTCTTTAATCTACGCCTGCCGCGATTCGAACGCGGGACCCTCTGCTTAGAAGGCAGATGCTCTATCCAGCTGAGCTACAGACGCTTATCTGTATTCACCGTCCTGTTCACCAAGCACCACTCGACTCGGCTCACATAACTAAAATAACACATCAATCTTTTTTTGCAAGCTACTCCTTGCAATTCTACATCCTCACCAATTTTTCTATATCCACCGACTTACCCTTCAAATCTTCTCGGGGCATTGATTTTTGTAGAAAATCCAATGTCCCTCTTATATTCTTGCGTGTAATTATCATTGGCACAATCATATCATTTGGGTCACAATAACTATCTACCAAATAAGGTTTTGACGTCCTCCGTTCTAACTTTTCTCGCTTTTCTCCCAAAAACTCAAATCCCAGTGATTCGTAGAAAAATTGAGCATAAGAATTTTCCGGAAGCTCGGATTTTACATACACATCTCTTATCCTATCACCCTTCAAAGTTTTGAAAAACTCACCCACAAGAGCCTTCCCAACTCCCCTAATTCCGCCAATGTCCTTTGTTCCCCAGGTCACAAGCCAATCCAACTCTCCCTCATTTTTTGAACTATTGTGGCGAGAAGTACAGCAAACCTCCCCGTTTTCAGACAGTTTAGGGATATTCGCAACCAACAGCCCACATGGCTTCGAGTCACAAATTCCCATTAAAACCTTAACTTTATTAAACCCCTCAAACTTCGACTCAAAAAAAGTCTTTGCCGTCTTCAACGCGCTATCCAAAATAATTTGTTTTATATTTGGAAGATGCGTATCTTTATCCGCAACATCAATAAACTTGTTAATAAAAGGTGAATCCCGCCGTTCCAAAGCAACTACCGTAAGATTTTTACTCCCTCCACCGGCAGAGGTTTTGCAGCGCCACCTTGACATCAAGTGCGCTTCAAACTCCGGATTGTAGCTGTTCAACGACACACGCATAAATCATTTTTATCATTTATTCAGAAAATATTCAACCCACCTTAACAAATCAGAAATTTCATAAGGTTTTGGCAAATACAAATCCGCCCCCGAATCCAAAATTACAGACTTGTCATGATGTGTTGTAGTCACAATAACCTTCGTGTTTACAAAAATCGGAAGGTTCTTTATTCGTCTTAAAAACTCTAATTCACCTAAATCATTTCCGCTATCCATTATGATAATAGAAGGCTGTTCCGCAGACTCCATATCAAGGTTATCCTGAACATCGTATCCTTGAAGTTCAAGTGCAGTACGAATTAAATACTTCAAAGAATCGTCAGCCTCTCTCACATAGACATTGCGTTTTATCAGGTTAGGCAACACAGAATCAGCAGCCGTCAACTTTGTACGCTCAAATGCATAATTTGAACCCGTAGGAATTTTAGCAAGTGACTTTATTGAAGCCAATTTATTCATAATAGCCTCAACAGACGCGATTCTATCAACCCCTTCTGCAATCCCGCCTATCAGCAAAGATGCGAAATTAGCTCTCATGCCGGCATAACGTTCGCCTTTAATAAGCATATATCCACGCTTAGCATCGTTTTCGGAATAAAATTTCGGAACAACTGTATCAAACGCAAAGACTAAAAAGGAGGCTAGTTTTTCCGCGCTGAATTTGCTTGTTATTATGACAAAATTATATTCATCAACCTGCCCGATAAAATCCGTGTCATCCAATGCTGATTTGACTATTGCAACAAATGTTTGAACCAACTTGTCCGCCGCAAGCTCTGTATAAACAGCCTTATAATCTTCCAGATTCTCAATACCCGCAAGCAATACTGCGTTATTTTCCGCAACCAAAGCTCTTTTCAAGGCTTTTTTTACATATTTATAGTTAGGTAAAAGTGTTTTTGTATCAAGATTTGACTCAACATCTCGTCTCAGATGTGCCATAATTCTTGTTTTAAACTCATCAATATTTACCGGCTCACTCAAAAAATCATCCGCGCCGCTTTCTAAAACCTTTATCCTGTCCGCAGACTCTGCAGATTTTGACAACGCAATAATCACAGGGCGAGTATTATAGGTCAAAGCCCTAATCCTTCCGCAAAAATCCGCAAGACTTTCTTCTATACTGTCGGAGACAATAATCATATCAGGTTCAAGCGACTGAATAGATGCCATTCCGTCCTTCAAATTCCGAGCAATAACTGCGCTTACGTCTTTTGAATCAATACATTTTTTGTATTTTGCAGGAAGTTCTCTGCGTTTATCAATAATCAAGACCGTTGTGAGCATTTTAAAGCCTCCTCTTGGTTATAAAACGGAAACTTCAAGAAAAATTCCGTCCCAACATTAGGTTCACTTTCAAGCCCTATTTCTCCACTCATAGAATTCACAAGGTTCTTAGTAATATAGAGTCCCAAACCGTTTCCTTGAGTTTTGCTTGTCAAATGGTTTTCAAGCCTTACAAACTTATCAAAAACCTTACTTGAGTCCTCTTTTTTTATTCCGACACCTTGATCTTTCACTCTTATCAAAACCTTTTCTGAATCAGCAAAAGAAGTTGAAACTTCGACAGTCGAACCGTTTTTAGAATACTTGCAAGCATTGTCCACAAGATTTGTCATAACTTGTTGAAACTTATCTTCATCCAGTCTAACTTCCGGTAAATGATTATTAAAATGAGAAACAATCTTATAATCAGGATATTTTTGTCTTAATAACTGTAAAACTTTTTCTGTCGCATTATTGACGTTAACTGAGCGCATCAAAGGCTTATCTGCATTCATTTTAGAAACTGTTAAAATATTTTCTACAAGATTAATCAATCGGTTTGATTGCTCTTCTATAATACCTACAAACTTTTTCTTACTCGCTTCATCGAGTTTATCCCAAGAATTCAAAAGTGTTTGAGAAAAACCTCTTATGCTCGTAAGCGGAGTTCTCAGTTCGTGCGAAACAGTCGCTATAAATTCTTCCTGTATAGAATCTTGCATATCAAACCTCGTTTTAACAAAAAGGGAATAAGCTTGCGCTTATTCCTCTGCCATAAATTCTTTTTTAGCTTCTTCAATTGCATCAGACAAAATGTCGAGCTGGTCAGGCGCAAAAGTAACACCTTTCTTTGTCGGCAACCAAGTTGCACCGTCGTCTGTCGTATAGAATATTCTCAAATTAAAATAACTTTTTCCTCTGTATTCTGATATAGAAATCTGTAATTGCTCTGTATCTGTTCTTTGAATACTTGCCAAGATTTTAGCTTCTGCCATAACATTTCTCCTTCTTCTTTACATGGTTGATTATACCATAACTTCCAATTAAGAGCATGTAATAAATGTTAATAATTTGTCTAATCGTATTATTTGGGTTAATATGGGGATATGAACACGGGGAAGATTGTTGTAGTCGATGATGAAAAAATAGTTACCTCAGCTTTCAGCACACTGCTAAAGGTTGAAGGATTTTCTGATGCGCATTTTTTCAACTCCCCAAAAGAAGCTTTGGAATTCCTTAAAGACAACACTCCGGATTTAGTTATTTCGGACTTTTTGATGCCGGAAATGAACGGACTGGAGTTTTTGAGCGAAGTCAAATCAATGCATCCGGAAGTCAGCAAAATTTTGCTAACAGGTTATGCAGATAAAGAAAATGCTATTCGCGCAATCAATGAAATCGGATTGTACAGGTATATTGAAAAACCTTGGAACAATGACGATTTAATTATAAACATCAAAAACGGGATTGAAAGAAGTTATCTTTTAAGCCAATTAAGACAAAAGATTTTGGAACTTCAAGATGCAAAAAAAGAGCTTGAAAAATATTCTCACAATTTGGAACAGATTGTTGAAGAAAGAACTGCGGATTTGAGACAATCAAATGCTAAACTTGCAGGGATAGTTACATATTGTGCGGACGGGATTGTTATTCTTAATGAGGACGGTATAATAGAGCAAGTCAATCCGGCTTGCGAAAACCTAATCGGGCTTGTAAACAACAAGATTATCAAAGCTTCAATAGACAATTTTCTATTCAGTAAAAAAACTTTTATCTCAAAAGAGCTTCATAAAGTGGAAGAAAATGAGCTTTTCTTGAGAGATTTTTATATCAAAAATCCGCTTAGCGGAATTATCATACCTGTAGAAATAAGTTTTGCAAGAATAAACCCTGAGAACGATTTCAAGCGTTTTGTCGGTGTAATCCGTGATGTAACCGAGCAGAAAAAAGCCGACAGATTGAGAGATGATTTTATCGCAACTCTCACTCATGACCTTAGAACACCGCTTTTAGCCGCAATTCAGACTCTTAAATTCTTCTTAGAAGGAGCTTTGGGTGAATTAGACAACAAGCAAAAATTATTGCTTGCCACAATGCAAAAAAGTAATGAAGATTTGTTAGGACTTGTAAACGCGCTATTAGAGGTTTATAAATATGATGCAGAAAAACTTGTTTTGAACAAGACTGATTTCAACATTTACGAACTCACAAAACATGTTTACGACGAGTTAAAACCGCTCGCAGACAACAAAAAGATTGATTTTCAAATCGATTGTGCGGATAAAGACCTTGAAATAAACGCAGACAGAAGCGAACTGCGCCGTGTTATTTGTAATCTTTGCGGAAACGCAATTAATTACACAGGCGAGGAAGGTAAGGTTGTAATCACAATAAAATATGAAGGAAATGATTTAATATTCTCTGTTTCAGACAACGGCTGCGGAATTCCGCAAGAGGATATTCCGAATATGTTCCAAAGATTTTCTCAGGGAACCAGCAAGAAACGTTCTGCAGGAACAGGTTTGGGGCTTTATCTTTCAAGACAAATTATTGAATCTCACGGCGGGAAAATATGGTTGGAAAGTGTTTTGAATAAAGGCAGCGAATTTTCGTTCATTCTTACCGATACCGTTGTAAGCAAACCAATTGGAGCAACAAATGATTAATGTACTATTAGTAGAAGATCACGAGTTATATAGAATGGGCTTGTCCATGGTTTTGGAAAAAGCCGAAGACATCCACCTTGCAGCAGAAGCCATCGACGGTCTTGATGGGGTTAAGAAAGCAAGAGAATTTTCTCCCGACGTCATCCTTATGGACATCGGGCTTCCGAATATGGACGGAATTGAAGCTACGCAAAGAATTAAAGAATTTTTACCGGATGTTAAGGTGTTGATTTTTACTTCAAGAAACGGGGACAAAGATGTCTTTGAATCCTTCAAAGCCGGCGCTGACGGATATATTATGAAGGGTGCGTCCCCGGAACAGACAATTACGGCGATTAAATCGGTTTATGAAGGTGTGGGCTGGATTGATCCGGGAATTGCCAAAATAGTCTTTTCTAATCTTCAAAGACCAACTTTGCCGACTCCTCCGGTTGCTAGCGGAAGCAAAAACAGTTATGGACTAACGGAAAGGGAATTGGATGTACTTGCCCTAATGGTAGAAGGGCTTTCAAATCCGCAAATTGCAGATAAGCTTGTAATCACAAGAGCAACTGCAAAGGCTCACGTTCACAGCATTTTGCAAAAGTTATGCGCTGCAACAAGAACGCAGGCAACAGTTACAGCTATGAAAGAGGGACTTGTATAATGTTTTCTACGTTTGCCGGAATGATTATGGCTGCAAAAGTACATTTCAATCAAATGAAATATCCTATTGTCAAAAAAAATGACAGGGGTGCTGCAGAATGTATTTATCAAAACAATGTCAATAAAATTGAAGTAACCGAAAAATACGAAAAAAGCAGGATGCCTGAATCAGGCTATATGACAAGAGAAGAATACGAAGCAAAATCACGCGCAAAATCTAAAAAGGAAATCACCATTACAGAAGCTGATATTCCAAAAGATTCAAACATGGTTTATGTTCCGCAAAAAACCTTCAAGCTTGTCAAATACAATGACCCGATCGGCAGCCCTGAGTTGAATTTGCCGAGAAAATTGAATTTTGACAGACAAATCAACGCGCAAGGAATAATCTCTGGCGACAAGACCATGCTCGTTTATCCTGCAGTATATTATTATGCACAAGCGGATTGCACCTCTTGCGATTTGTTCCTAATCAAGCTTGACCCGTCTCTCAACGACACAGAAAAAGCTATGAGGGCGAATATTATTCAACGAGAGGAAACTCCACTTATTTCAACATCAAAAGATATTGAAACAAAATTTGTTTTCAGAACATTGACCCCTATTGATTTTTCCTGTGACAACAAAAAATTGATTGTAAAAGAAAAAATAGGCTACAGACACGACGGAATTTGGCAAACAGACCTTTGGGTATACGATTTTGATAAAAAACAAGGTAAAAAACTACCCCAAATCCGCGATGCAATAATCAACTATTGGGCGAAAAATGAAGGTGTTGATTTTGAAGAAAATCGCTGGGATATTTACCCGATGGGCTTTGACGCGAATGACGATGACAGAGTTGTTGTATGCGCTTACGCTTACACCGGCGATGTGCCGAAATTCTTAGGCACTTGGAGTATTGATACAGAAGGTGAAAATTCCCGACTCGAATCTCTTGAGGGAGCAAGTATTCCTGTCTCAGTAATTGGCTACAGATTAGCAGAAGACTCTGTTAAAGACGCATCCGAAGTTGAGTTTGAAGCTCGTCAGGCTAAAAAACTGGAAAAAGCAAAAGAAGCACAAGCAAAAGAAGAAAAGAAGCTTGATGACAGAGTCAAAAGGCTGGAATATCAACGTAAAATCCACGAAATGGATATGGATGTTTACTACAAGCTTAGAGAACGCAAGCTTGAACAAAAGAACCTCAAAAAGGAATCAAAAGGCAATGCAAAAGAAAGTCTAACGGGCGCTCAATAGAGAGTAAACTTCATCTCTTTTAACACTTTTTTGTTCAGAAGTTTCAAGATTTTTAACAGTTACTGTTCCTGCATCTATCTCATCTTCGCCTAAAATCAACGCATATTTTGCTGTTTTAGAAGCCTTTTCCAATTGTTTAACAAACTTTTTGTTAGTCAAATCCATTTCGCAAGAAATATTTTTAGCTCTGACTTCTTCTGCAAGCTTGATTGCATCTTTTGAAGAGTTTGAAACTATAAATACTTCTGTCTTTTCTTCCGGTTTTTCACCGATTAAAGAAGCCAGTCTTTCCATACCCATTGCAAAACCTACCGCAGGAGTGTCTTCACCGCCAAGATTACGAACCAAACTGTCATATCTTCCACCGCCACAAACAGCATTTTGCGAACCCAGATTGTTTGACTTAATTTCAAATACTGTTCTGTTATAATAGTCCAAACCTCTTACCAAAAGCTTGTTTATAGAATAATTGATATTTAATTCATCCAAATATCCTTTTAATTCTTCAAAGTGGTCAGAACATTCCTTACAAATGTAATCTGATTGAATAACCTCCTGAATTTCAGGTTTTGCATAAATTTCCTTGCACTCTTCAACTTTGCAATCCAAAAGTCTTAAAGGATTTTTTTCATATCTTGCCTGACAATCAGGACAAAGCTGGCTCAAATACGGTTTCAAAACAGCTTTTAGTTTTGTTTTGAAAACTTCTCTGCATTCAGGACAACCGAGCGAATTCAATTCCACGCTCAAATCATTCAAACCTAACGATTTAAGGTAATTAACCGCCATTAAAATAACTTCGGCATCACAGCTTGCCTGCTTAATTCCGAAAACCTCAATCCCAACTTGGTGAAATTGTCTTTGACGACCGGCTTGTGGACGTTCATATCTAAACATAGGACCTTTGTACCAAAGTTTAACCGGAGCAGAAAGTCTGTGCATACCGTTTTCTATGAACGAACGTACAACTCCTGCGGTGTTTTCCGGTCGCAATGTTAATGAGCGTTCGCTTTTTTCAAAAGTGTACATTTCTTTGTTTACTATATCAGTGGTATCGCCCACCCCGCGTGCAAACAATTCAGTCGCTTCAAAAATCGGAGTACGAATTTCTTTCGCACCATATCTTGAAAAAATCTCTTCCGCATTGCGTTCCATCAAGTGCCAAACGCCCATATCTTGCGGTAAAATATCCTTTGTTCCTTTTTGTACTTTGATTATTGCCATAATATTAATTCCTTTATATAATTAATTGTACTATAAAAGTATTTGAGGGGATAATCTGTGATTAAATTTACAAAAATGCAAGGCTGCGGCAATGATTTTATAATAATCGACCACGAAGAAGCACTAAAAGCAGACATGCACAAGGATAAACTAGCGAAACTCATCTGTGACAGACATTTTGGAGTCGGTGCCGACGGACTTATTATTCCAAACACAGAAGTAGAAGATGCCGACATCGGTTGGTTTTTCTACAACTCTGACGGCTCAACCGCTCAAATGTGCGGAAACGGAATGAGATGTTTTGCAAAATATGTTCACGATAAAGGACTTGTCGACAAAAAAAGTTTTAGTGTAAAAACTCTTGCGGGGATTATCCAACCTGAAATATTAGAAGACGGCAGAGTTCGCGTTAATATGTCTTCACCGATTTTTGAAAGTGAAAAAATCCCGTTCTTACCTGCAAAAAATTTGAATTACAAAATAGCCGTCAGAAACAGAATTTTTGAAGGAAACGCCGTTTCTATGGGCAATCCGCACTTTGTAATCTTTGTAGATAAATCCGAAAATTTGCTTGAACTTGCTAAAAATTACGGACCTGAAATCGAAACAGCAGTTGAATTTCCTGAAAAAACTAACGTAGAATTTATCAAAATAAAATCTTATAAAAAAATTGAACTTTGCGTTTGGGAGCGCGGTTGTGGAATTACACTCGCCTGCGGAACCGGTGCTTGCGCAAGTGTTGTTGCGGGAATTATGAACGGTTATATCGAAAACAATGTCGATGTAGAACTCCTCGGCGGAATGGTAAATGTTGTTTGGAACGGCTCTCCGAACAAACCGCAAGGAGATGTTTTCCTGACCGGTCCTGCTGAATATGCTTTTGAAGGAGATTTTACTGTATAGAGGAGACTTGAATCCTATGGTTGAACAGAAAAAGACAAAGATTTTAAACTATATAAATGTATTTAGAGGACTTGCAATCCTACTCATAGTAGCCGGTCATTCTATGCAATTCGGCGAAATCGGAAGTTTTGCTCAAAGACTCTCTGTTGAAGTTTTTGCAGGTGGAACTGCTCTTTTCATATTCATTTCCGGATTTTTATTCCAGCATTTGAGCGGAAAATACGAGTATAAAAACTATATGAAAAAGAAATGGACAAACGTTGTCCAACCTTACCTTTGGACAGCAATCCCAGGAATTTTGTTCTGCTTTCTGTTCCCAATCAGATACGGAAACGCATTTGACGGCTTAAACCCACTTCTGCAAATCCCTATGATGCTGTCAGTGGGTAGAGTTCATAACACTCCTGCTTGGTTTATCCCGATGATTATTTTGTTCTTTTTCTCCAGCTACGTACTTTTAAAAGCCGAGTCAAAAGGGATTTTATACAAACTTCTTCCGCTTTTATTCGCAATTACAGTAATTTTTCCACGCCAAGACGTTGATTATAATTCAGTAATGGGTTTATCATATACCGCTAAATATTTGGCTTATCTAAAATACGTATTGTTCGGTTATATCCATTTCTTCTCAATGTACGTATTTGGAATGTACTGTTCTGCTCATAAAGAAATCATAGACAAATTTTATAATTCAAGATGGCTTTATATTATAACAATGCTCGTGCTTGCAGGAGTTAATTTGTTCTCTCCATACACAAACGGAACCGTTTCAAAGATATTTTTAACAATAATCGTACTTGCATATTTGAAACACTATGACGAATGGTTAATCGCACACACTCGTCTAAATAAGGTTTTGGACGTTATTGCAAAATACAGTTTCGGAATATTTTTCGTTCACTGGTATTTGTTCTTTTTGTATAACCTAACTTTTGGTCTGCCAAACGTCATGCCTGTGGTTCATAACTACGCACTCACTTTTTTACTTGTGTTCGTAAGGTTTGTAAGTGTTTCCGCGTTGAGTATGTTGGTATTGTGGGCTGTAAAAACAATACTTCTCAAAATCAATCCGGACACCAATACTCGAAGCTTCATAGGAGTTTAATCTTTAAATCTGTTTAATTTCAATATTTTTGTGTTAGCATAATATTATTCGGCATACCATAACATGTTGATTGGAGAAGATTATGACCACAAAAGAAGAATATTTAAAACTATACGATAAACCACTAAGCGAATTGCTTGAAATGGCGCATAAAGTCACAGAAGAAAATTTTGATAACACTGTCGAAGCTTGTAGTATTATTAGCGCAAAGACAGGTGAGTGTTCAGAGAATTGCAAGTATTGCGCTCAGAGCAAACACAATCACGCAAAAATTGATTGCCATCCGCTGCTTGATACTGAAACCGTTAAAAAAGCTGCCCTTAGTGCACGAGATAACGGCGCGACACGTTTTTGTATCGTAACTTCAGGACGCGCACCAAGCAAGAGCGATTTTGAAAAAATCCTTGGGATGATTAAAGAAGTAGCTTCTATTGACGGAATTCACTGCTGCGCATCCCTCGGCTTATTAAACGAAGAGCAGATTCAACAAATTAAAGAAGCGGGAGTTGAAAGATATAACCACAACATCAACACTTCTGCAAATTATCACTCAAAAGTCTGCTCTACTCACAATTTTAATGACCGAGTAAACACGGTAAAAATGATTCAAAAACACGGAATGGAAGCCTGCACGGGTGTAATTATCGGGATGGGTGAATCCAGAGAAGACAGAATTGATATGGCATTGTCTTTGAAAGAAATCAACCCTAAAACAGTTCCGATAAACTTTTTAAACCCAATAAAAGGTACTCCGTTTGAAGATTTTGAAGACAAAATTGATGAAGAAGAAATCTTGAAAACAATATGTATCTTCAGACTAATCCTTCCGAAAGCAATGCTCAGATACGCAGGTGGAAGAACCACCCGTTTGAGCAAATTCAACCAAAAACGAGGAATGATTGCGGGTATAAACTCCGTTCTTGTCGGAAATTACTTAACAACATCGGGCTCTGAAAGCACTGAAGACAAGAAGATGTGTAAAGAACTCGGATTAGTTCTTACATAACTTTTTCTATAATTCCGCCTCCCAAAACAACGTCACCGTCATATAAAACGACGGATTGACCTATCGCGATAGATTTTTGAAGTTCGTCAAAGATGACTTCAATTCTATCGCCCTGCGGAATAACTGTAACTTCTGTCGGAATTTGTGTTGAGCGAATTTTTGCCTGTGCTTTTATCTCACCTTCAAAATTCTCCAGTCCAATCCAATTTAAGTTAGTCGCAACAAGGCTCTTTTTGAAAGTTTTATCTGCTTCACCAACAACAACCTCGTTTGTATCTTTTCTTAATTCCAAAACATAGAGAGGTTTTGTGGAAGAAACACCGATTCCTTTGCGCTGACCGATTGTATAGTTCCAAATTCCTTTGTGTTTACCAAGAATATTACCCCCTGTATCCACAATATTACCTTCAACCTCTTTTATTCCAAGAAGTTCGTTATAATCTCCTGAATAGAAATCCTGACTGTCAGGTTTCTCAGCCGCAATCAAACCCACATCCATAGCTATTTTTCGGATTTCATCCTTTGTATGTTCTCCAAGCGGTAGAATTATGTTTCTGAGCTGTTCTTGCTTTAATCTGTACAAGAAATAAGATTGGTCTTTTTTCGGGTCAATTCCGCGTTTAAGAATATAACGTCCGTCTTTTTCCTCGACTCGAGCATAATGTCCGGTTGCAAATTTATCAAACTCAATTCCGTTTTTTTTAGCAAGATGAGGCAAAACTCCGAATTTGACAAGCGAATTACACCAAATACAAGGGTTTGGCGTTCTGCCTTGGATGTATTCGGATTTAAAGTTCTCTAAAACAATTCGTTCGTATTCTTCTACACAATCAAAGACATAGTATGGAATATCTAATTGTGCTGCGATTTTGCGGGCTTCTTCAATATCTTCTTTCTCATCAGGACCGTAGCACGCGCCTTTATGTCCTGATTTCAAAGCCATTCCGTCCTTGCCCCAAATAGACATTGTAGCTCCGATAACTTCTTGTCCCTGATTTTTCAATATCAAAGCTGTTGTAGCGGAATCCACTCCGCCTGATAACCCGACTAAAATTTTCATACCAATGACCCCAACATAGCTTCAATACAATTTTTTGCCTTATCAAAAACCTCTTGTTCAACATTAATTTCGTGTTCTTCATTTTCAAGCGAACATTTAATGTCTTCCAAACTGTTCCATTTCATATTTTTGCAAACAATATCGTCTTTTATGAGATAAAACTCTTTGCCCCGGCCGTAGCGCAAACTATCTCTTTTAAGTCTGTCTACAACACCTTTTTCCGTTGCGATTACAAACTCTTTTTCATCACTGTTTTTCGCGTATTCCATAATGTCTTTTGTAGAACCCACGAAATCCGCGAGTTTTGACACTTCATAATGACATTCCGGATGCGCGAGAATCTTCGCTTTCGGATGTTCTTGTCTTGCGTTTTCAATATCCTCAGGTCGAATTCTCAAGTGAGTCGGGCAAAATCCCGGATAAGTTATAACTTTGACTCCGTCGAGTTTGCTTTCAATCCACTTTCCTAAATATGTATCAGGTAAGAATAAAACTTCTTTTACGCGCAAACTTTTTACCACATCCAAAGCATTTGAGCTTGTACAGCAGATATCGCACTCCGCTTTGACTTCCGCGGTTGAATTTATATAACAGACAGCCGGAGTATTCGGATGAGCGGATTTAAACTCTCTTAACTGCTCAACATTAATCATATCCGCCATAAAACAGCCTGATTTCGGGTTCGGAAGGAGAACTTTTTTCGTAGGATTAAGCAGCTTTGCGCTTTGCGCCATAAAATGAACTCCCGCAAAAACAATTATATCTGCATCTGTTTTCGCAGCCATTCTGCTTAAATAAAAAGAATCGCCTACATAATCCGCAACCTCATCCACCTCAACTGGTTGATAACAATGCGCTAAAATAACCGCATTTTTCTTTTTCTTTAAATCATTAATTTCTTTTACTATATCTAACATTTTTCGCTATACCTAAACATATTTATTTTATTTAAGTATAATCAAATTTTTAAGTCAAGTTTGATAACTGTTTTTTTTATGATATATTTCATTTTATGAAAAAAGAATTAACGGAAAGTCTTGAAAAATATCTTCTTGCGATTTATGAAATCGTGGACAAAAACCAAGCTGCCAGAGTAAAAGACGTTTCTAACCTCTTGAATATCGGTGGACCTGCGACATCTGACGCCGTGAAAACCCTCGCAGCAAGAGGATTTATCAACTATGTACCTTACGGAATAATCACCCTTACGACAAAAGGAAAGAAAACCGCAGAAGAAAAGATTTCAAGAACAAAAATTATTTCCAACTTTCTTGAAAAAGTTTTGATGCTGCCTGAGGACAAAATCGACGGTTACACAAACGAAATCGAATTTTCTATGTCCGAAGAAGTTTTAGACAGATTTGTTAAATTTCTCCATTTTATGGAAAGTTGCTCCTGCAAAGAACCGAAATGGGTTAAGAGTTACAAACATTACGCAAAATCAGGTGTTATGCAAGACAAGTGTTTAGAGTGTATAAAATCAGGCTCAACGTCTTGCTGTTCCGGCTGTTCAAAGTAAATTTTATTTTTCTTCAAAAAAGGGCTTGCCTTAGAGTTACTATCAAGCTATATAATAATTAAGTGCTTAGAAAAAAGAAGGAGAAAAATTTATGATTCTGGACAAGGTAAATAACCCTGATGATTTAAAAAAGCTTTCATTGAGCGAACTTACACCGCTTGCAGATGAAATGCGCGACTTGATTATAAAAAAAGTAAACACAATCGGCGGACACTTCGGACCAAATTTGGGAATGATAGAAGCGACTATTGCTTATCACTACGTATTCAATGCGCCTCAAGACAAGATTGTGTTTGACGTTTCACACCAATGCTATCCGCACAAAATTCTCACAGGAAGAAAGGAAGGCTTTTTGAACCCTGAAAATTACTTAAAATACACAGGTTACACAGCTCCGGAAGAGAGCTCACACGACTTGTTCAAAGTCGGTCACACTTCAACTTCTGTATCTTTAGCTACTGGTGTTGCAAAAGCCAGAGATTTGAGAGGAGAACATTTTAACGTAACTGCACTAATCGGTGACGGCTCTTTGAGCGGCGGAGAAGCTTTAGAAGGTTTAGACAATGCTGCTACATTAGGCAGCAACATAATTATCGTTGTAAACGACAACGACCAATCAATCGCAGAAAACCACGGCGGTTTGTACAGTAATTTGAAAAAATTGAGAGAAACTGAAGGTAAATACGAAGACAACTTCTTCAAAACACTCGGTTTTGATTACTATTTTGTAAAAGACGGAAACAATATTGAAGAGCTTATCGAAATGTTCAAAAGGGTTAAAGATATTGACCATCCGACCGTTGTTCATATGTGTACTCTAAAAGGTCACGGCTGCAAGGTTGCGGAAGAAAATAAAGAAGCTTTCCACTGGATTTTACCGGGGACTCTGGATGTAAACAAACCGGCAATAACAATGGAAGAAAATTACACCTCAATCACAAGAGATTACATCTATAAAAAAGCCGAAAAAGACCCGACATTCATCGTTGTAAACGCAGGTACTCCGGGGGTATTCGGGTTTGATAAAGATTTCAGAAACAAACTTGGCAAACAATATACAGACGTAGGTATCGCCGAAGAGCACGCAGTTGCATACTCTGCAGCACTTGCCAAAGGCGGTGCAAAGCCTATTTTGGCGATAATGAGTTCTTTTGTACAAAGAACATACGACCAGATGTCACAAGATTTGTGTTTGAATAATTCTCCAATGACAATGCTTGTGTACTGGGGCGGAATCAGCGCGGCAGATGCGACACACCTCTGTGTATTCGATATTCCTTTGATGTCAAACATTCCAAACCTTGTTTATCTTTCTCCGACCACAAAGGAAGAACACTTAGCAATGCTGAATTGGGCAGTTGAACAAAATGAACATCCTGTTGCAATAAGAGTTCCAACCTGCGGACTTGTAAGCACCGGAATTGAAGACAAAACAGATTATTCAATTTTGAACAAATACAAGGTCGAAAACTTTGGCGAAAAAGTCGCCATAATCGGTGCAGGTAATTTCTACTCTCTTGCAAAAGACGTAGCAAAAGAAATCGGTGGAAATCCTACAATTATTAATCCGAGATTTTTGAGCGGAGTAGACAAAGAGCTACTTGAAAGTTTGAAAGAAAACCACAAGCTTGTAATCACACTTGAAGACGGTGTTCTAGACGGCGGTTTCGGTGAAAAAATCACAAGATTTTACGGAAATTCTGATATGAAAGTACTGAATTTCGGTGCTAAAAAAGAATTTACAGACAGAACTCCACTTGACGTTCTTTATGAAAGATATCACCTTACAAAAGAACTTATCGTGGAAGATGCTCGCAAATGCTTAGGAGAAGCTTATGCACTACACAATTAAGGAAGTTGCTGACAAAATGGATATCTCGGAACACACTCTGAGATTTTGGGCAAAAAGCGGGTTCTTTCCTTTTATCACAAGGGATAAGAACAACGTTAGACTCTTTTCGGAAAATGATTTAAACTGGGTCAGAATTGTAAAATGCCTGCGCTCAGTCGGCACCGAAAACAAGGCTATCAAGCGCTATATCGACCTTTGTATAATCGGAGATTCCACCATTCAAGAACGCTACCAGATAATTCTTGATACAAAGAAAAAAGCTTACGAGCAAATGGAAGAGCTTCAAAAACAACTTGCACTTCTTGATTATAAAGAGAATTTTTACAAAAACCTCATAAAAAATAATCTTGAAGACAGTTGGAATCCGATAAATCAAATAAAATCAGATAAAGAAGCAGTTTAGATTAAAAAGGCGGAGTTCAAACCTTCGCCTTTTATATATCTTCGTTAGTTAATACATCGCATCCCATATCCTGAATTAACTCCAGATACGAATAAAAATGCCTGTGCAGAGTCGTTAAATACTCACTCAAGACCTCTTGATGCCCGTTTTCGTTGATAACTAAATCCGTATACGAGTTTTTACATTTAATATATCCTTGAGTTGAAAGCTCAACAATTTTCGCTGATTCCTCCAATATTTTCTTGGAATGTTCCATATTTTCGGCAGAATATTTGAAAATATTGTAATCTTTTTTCAATTCATACTTAAGCTGGTATTCATAAGCTTTTCTGTTAACTTTGTTTCTCTCAAGAAAAACCTGAGCTTTCATTATATCCGGTGTAAAGTTATATAAAATAGGTAAATCCATCCCAAATCCGACGAACGCACCGCCAAAATCATTAGGTGCATGCCTGTGAGCCTGCCACGCATAACCGCCTGCAACGCTTATATCAGGGATTCTGTTTCTTTTTTGTAAAGTCACTTCTTCTTGCGCCTTGTCAACATTTTTATCAGAAATCTTTATTAAAAAACTGTTTTTTAGCGCAATTTTTTCAAGAGAATTATATTCCGGAAGCTTTATATTCAAAAAATCCCAGTCTGCTAGAAGGGTGGACTCTTTTGTATCATACATAACAGAATCGTCACCTGTATTCAGAATTTTATTGAGTTCGAATTGTTTAGCTAAAAGGGTTGATTTCGCTCTGTTAACCGCTATCAACTGCTGCGCATATTGAATATCAGCCTTCAAATTATCAATTTCGTAAGAAGGATATTTAGGTTTGTCGGTCGTAATCTGTACCAAATTTTTGAACAGCTTCAAACGCTCTTCCTGTATATTGTACACGGACTTAGCGTACAATATATCAAAATATGCCTGCATAACTTGCAGTTTATAGTTATGCTCTGCCTGTTTAAGCTCGGTTTCTTTAATCACGTATTCTTCTTGCGCAACTTTTTTACGAACAGAACGTTTCATAATCTCTATTGGCAGCATAACTCCAGCCTGAGAAGAGTTCCCGAGGGCAACATTGCCCATAACGACATTGGATTGAATTTCAGGGTTTTTGAGTTTGTTAGCGATTTTAATATCAATTTCAGCCGCTTTAAGCTCCATTCGCTTTGCTTTCAAATCGCAATTTTCTTTAATTCCGATATCAACAATTTCGTCCAAACCAAGATTAACAACATTCGCAAACGCGCTTGTCGTAGTCGTCAAAATCAAAGCCAGTGTGATAAAGAACCTCTTCATACAAAATGTATTCTAACATAAAAAAATTTTTAAATTTAAGTAGCAAATTATTTTTTGTTCATGTTTTCTATACCATATGGTCAATGTTTCTATCAATAAAAGTAAAATGTTTTTACCGCTTTCAAGCGCAAAAGGCACAACAGAGCAAAGATTAGAAAAAGCTCGTTCTTTAAATCTGAAATTCTACAAAAATTTACAAGACAGATTTGTCAAACGCGAAGTAAAACCGGGAGCATTTAAACAAGAACTTCAAAAAGCAGCCGGAGTAAATATTGGGGTAGAGGTAGTAGAGGTTCTCCATAAAGATAATGTGCCATTCACTCATATGGTTTCCAATGCCAATTCTAAAAAAATCAAGATTGACAAGTATATGTTTTCCCTTCCGTATGCACGGTTAAATGACCGAATAGAAAAAAGTTCCGCACCTAAATTTCTACGCACAACTCAAAAGTTTTTTAACGAAATATTGAACCCAAAATTTTTAACTCGTAAAGTTACAATGTTAAACAAATACGATAATTTTTCTGAAACAACAAAATTTTATTCCGAAAATATTTCTGGAAAAAATCACCTAGATGCAAAACCTCTTGAAAAATTTTTAAGTAACAAATCTGCACAAGAACAAATTGATATACTTCAACACTTCCGCTACAATCTTTTATCCGAAGAAAATATTCGCAATGCGGATTTTCAAATTGATAAATTAATAGAAAAATTAGATAATTTGCGTTATGAAAACAAGAATTATGATTTGAGTGTCTATAACTATGACAACAAAAAGTCCATCTTGAACAATAAACTTGCTGAGCTTCTTAAACAAGCAAGAGAAAATCTTATTAAGTAATATTACAATCTTTTATATTTTAAGCAATTTTTTGATGGATGAGGTGTTTAATAAATTAGTGTAAACAACAAAACAGGCAATGTGTGATAAACAGAATTTCAAATACTTTTTATGACGGGAATTCATACTATATTCCACGCTCACAGGAAGATGCAGAAACAGGTTTTGTTTTGGCATCCCTAGCTTCCGGTGCGATTATGGGAACATTACCGTTTTTCTCAAAACCGTTTCAAAAGCAAATGCGAAAAGAGCATGCAAATAATCATTTGTACAAGAGTATATTCGAAAAGAGTATAAAAAACTCCGGTTTGGAAAAAAATGGATTAAAGTTTGAACACACTAATTTTACAAAAGAAGATTTAGCAAAGCTCGGTACAAAACTAGAAGCACAAATTGTTAACAAAGATATTAAAGCCGGTATGAATGCCTGTTATGTACCCAAATTCAAAACAGTATTACTGAACGGAGAGAAAGCCACTATCTCCGGATTCCATGAACTCGGACACGCAATGAATCACCTGCAAAGTAAAATTGGAAAGTTTTTACAATCATTAAGAAAACCCGGATACGCAATCGCCGGTTTAATGGGTACGTTAGCTCTGTTTAGCAGGCCTAAACCTAAGGAAGCAAAACGAGATTTGGGTGATTTTGCCTTGGATAATTGCGGTAAAATAGCGTTTATATCTCTATTGCCGACCGTAGCAGAAGAGGCTCTCGCAAGCTACAAAGGAGTTAAACTCGCTAAAGCAAACGGATTAAGTGACAAACTTATCAAAAATCTCAAAAAATTCTACGGAAAAGCTCTGATAAGCTACTTTGGTTATGCTGTTGCAACTGGAATCGCAGTATTCACAGCAAGCAAAATCACAGAGTATTTCACACGACCTAAAAAAGTAACTCTCGACAGTAATTATTAAGAAGATAATTCAGTAATAACTTCTCCATTACTGTTATACAGGCGCACATCTTTTCTGTCTCCGTTCTCATAATCCGCTTGAAGTGAGTTCAAAAGCTCATAATTTTCGTTATAAACTTTTTCACCTACTTTTGCGCCATTTTCATCATATTCACTGATTATGCTGACACTATCAATATCATCGGTTGAGTTATAATATGTAAATCTTGAAATATTCGCGCCATCATAGTTTACGGAAATACTCATTTTTGTTTTTCCGTCATTATCATAAAAAACATGTTCTCTTCGGAAATTTGATTCACCCTCGCCGCTTTCCTTGATAACAGAAACAATTTTTCCGTTTGAATCCTTCATCTCGTATTTAATCGGCTCTTTAGAATCATAATTCCATGTTTCTGTGAATTTTACACCGCCTTTTTCATCATAAGCAATGTGTTTTAACGGTTTTGAAGCATCTTCAAACGTCCATTCATCAACCTGATTTGTAACTTCACCATTTTGTCCTGAATAACCGACTCTATGAAGTGTGCTTGTGCCGTCTTCAGATATTTCCGCAATTTCAATATCGTGTCTTGAATAAGTATTGGTTTGACTTATAGGGTTTTGCAAGATAACAAAAGTTTTATTTTTCGCTTTGTCATATTTTAAGAAGTAAAAACCTTGCGCTTCTTCAAAAATTTCATCCACAGTTTTCTTTGCTTCTGGAGAAATTTGCATAATCTGTGTGATAGAATAAAGCGGCATGTCATAAGGGGTGGATGAATACAAATCAACATGGGGTTTTTCCAGTTCTGCAGGTGTTGTTACCACAGGCTTCATAGGCTGTTTGGAAGGCAATGTCACCGCATTATTTTGAACCGCCACTCTCGTCTGTACCGTATCACGCGTAGTATACATATATAAACCATACGCAGCACCCAGCACTAACGCCCCGCCAACAGTTCCGATTATTACCTTTTTTTTATCCATATCTTTACCCTCTTACAATTAATATTATAGTTTTGAATTTCCGTGTGCGCAATAGTATTTTTTGTGATAAAATTCAAGACATGACTATCATTGAAAAATTAAAGGGGAATGTTATAGTTTCATCTCAGGCAATGCCTGGCGAGCCGTTTTATGACGAAAAATGTATGATGGCTATGATGCAATCCGTAATTAACGGAGGTGCAGCAGGCTTGAGAGTTGCAGGCGCAAGAGATGTAAGAAATGCAAAGAAGTTCGGTGTGCCTGTTATCGGTCTGACAAAACCGGAAAAACTCCCTGAAAACTGGAAAAGTGTTGTTTATATCACACCAACTTTAAAAGAAGTTAGAGAACTTATTGACGCAGACGCTGATATCATTGCATTTGATGGCACTCCTAGAAAAAGAGAAAACTGCAATCTAAAAGATATTATTGAAGAAATTCACACTTCCAAGAAGCTCGCAATGGCTGATATTTCTACCTTGCAAGAAGGAATTGAGGCAGATAAATTAGGCGCGGATATTATTTCTACCACACTTTCAGGCTACACTGATGAATCAGGAGAAAAAGGTGACAAACCTGATTTTGAGCTTTTGGCAGAGTTAGTAAAAGCTACTTCCAAACCGGTTATTTTAGAGGGACGAATTTGGTCACCAGATGAAGTCAAAAAAGCTTTCGAGCTTGGTGCTCACTCAGTTGTAATAGGTTCTGCCATAACCAGACCGCAGCTAATAACAAGGAGATTTATCAGATGAAAAAAGCTTTGGCATTTGATATAGGCGGGACAAAAATTTACAGCACAATTATTGATGAAACAGGGAAAATCGTCTCTGATATCGATAAGTTTTCGACTCCGAAAACCTTAGAAGGGATTTTGGGAATTTTAAAAAGACAAATAAAAAAATACGAAAATGAAGTTGATAAAATCGCAATCGCAACTGCAGGCGCCGTAAATAACGAAAATACAGCTGTTATCGGCTCAACCGGAAACCTCGTAAAAAGTTATCCGACAATTGATTTTCAGAGCCTAAGCTCTAAAAGGGTTTTCCTTGAAAATGATGCAAACGCTGCTGCATGGGCAGAATACAAAGTCGGCGCATCAAAAGGATCAAAAGTTTCTGTTATGCTGACTTTCGGGACAGGAGTCGGTGGCGGAATTATTATAAACAACAAACTTTTAAAAGGAAAATCAGGTTCTGCAGGAGAAATGCATTTCAAAATGTATCCGGATAAACGCAGACGCTGTACTTGCGGAAGCTGGGATTGTTACGAAGCTTACGCATCAGGCACAGCTCTGAAACACGACGCGGAAGAAATGTTGAATAACCCTGATGTTACTACTTATGACGTTATGGAAGGGGTTAAAAACGGCGATAAAAAGATGCTAGAAATATTTGACCGCTGGCAAAATGACATCAAAATCGGGATTAACGGCTTAATAAATCTTTTTGATCCTGATTGCGTAGTTCTTTCAGGCTCTATGGCACAATTCCTTGACCCTGAAAAAATCGAAAAAGAAGTTAATACTGATATTGTAACCACACCTGCATCTATAAGATTAGCTACCGCAGGAAATTATTCAGGCATGATAGGGGCAGCTCTCCTTGCTTTTGAGGAGGATTTGAATGGGTAAAGCTAAAAGAAGAAGCCTTAAGCAGGGTGTCCAAGACAAATTTCAATATATGACAAGGGAATCTGCACTTGATTCTGTCATCAAAAACATTGATAACAAAAAGGAAATCATAGATACAATAACGCTTTTCGGCTTTACTGCAGAAGAAATGCTTGAAGCGGGTGCAGCTTATGAGGATGTAATGGCGTTCGGCGGACTTGTAAGTTAGAGTTTTAGCTATTATAATAATTATGAGGATATAGGGAATTTATAAGGGGGAGTGAATATGGAATTAGATAAAGTACAAGCTACTGATAGCGAGCTTGCAGATTATATTGAAGAAGAATTAAAACGTCAACAAACGACTATTGAACTTATTGCGAGTGAAAATTTCACCTCTCCGGCGGTTATGCAAGCATGCGGAACCGTTTTGACTAACAAATACGCTGAAGGAAAACCTCACAAACGTTATTACAACGGTTGTGACGTTATTGATAAGATTGAAGAACTTGCTCAAAAGAGAGCATGCAAATTGTTTAATATGGCACACGCTAATGTTCAGCCGCACTCAGGCGCACAAGCCAATATGGCTGTATTTATGGCAGTGCTTAAGCCCGGTGACAGAGTTTTGGGAATGGATTTGTCTAACGGCGGTCACTTGAGCCACGGTTCACCGGTAAACTTCTCCGGCATGTATTTTGATGTAAAAAGCTATGGTATTGATTCAAACGGCTTAATCGATTACGAAAATGTTCGTCAAATGGCACTTGAACACAAACCAAAATTAATAATTTGCGGTGCAAGCAACTACTCAAAAATTATTGATTTCAAAAAATTCAGAGAAATCGCAGACGAAGTCGGTGCATACTTGTTAGCCGATATCGCCCACATTGCGGGACTTATCGCAGGCGGAGTCCATCCGTCACCTGCAGGTTATGCACACTTTGTAACCACCACCACACACAAAACCCTTCGCGGACCTAGAGGCGGTATCATTATGTGTGATGAAGAATTTGCTCAAATGGTTGATAAAGCGGTATTCCCAGGATGCCAGGGCGGACCTTTGGAACACATTATCGCAGGTAAGGCTGTAGCGTTAAAAGAAGCTTTGTCAGACGATTTCAAAGAATATGCAAAACAAATCGTTAAAAACGCTAAAGCTATGGCTCAAGGACTTATTGATAACGGAATGGACATAGTAGGCGGTATGACCGAAAACCACTTAATGACACTTGATTTAAGAAAAACAGGCAAAACCGGTAAAGATATGGCGAACGTTCTTGAAAGAGTTGGAATCACTGCAAACAAAAACACTGTTCCAAACGACCCTCAAAGCCCGTTCGTAACAAGCGGTATCAGACTCGGCTCTGCAGCAATGACTACAAGAGGATTCAAAGAAGACGATATGAGGGAAGTCGCAAGAATTATCTCAGAAGCAATTAAAAATTCTGAAAACGAAGAAATCTTAGAAAAATTGAGAGCGGATTCATTAAAGCTTTGCGAAAAATATCCGCTGTACTAATTCGAGGTAATAATGATTATTAAACTGACACAGGCACATATAACAGGCGCATTTATTTCATACTTGCTCGGAGTTTTCATAGTTCCGTTCGTAATTGATTTTTCTCAAAAAGAAGGATTGGTTGATGTTCCGAACGAAAGAAAAATCCACAAAAACCCAATATCAAGGCTTGGCGGGATTGCTATTTGGGCAAGCACAATGCTTACGTTTTTATTCTTGGTACTATTGAGCTATTATCCATACGGAAGCTTGCTTTCAGGAATTCTATTGGGCGGCTCATTAATGTTTCTGTTAGGTTTAGTAGATGACGTTTATAATCTGGATGCGAAATTCAAACTCGTAATTCAACTTTCAATTGCGACCATAGTGTATCTTTTGGGAGTACAAATCGACACAATTTTCAACCCATTCGGCGGAGTTATTCCTTTGGGAATATTCTCATACCCTATCACAGTTTTGTGGATTGTAGGTATTTCTAACGCTGTTAACTTCATTGACGGCGTAGACGGTTTGGCAGGCTCTGTAATAACCGTAAGCTCAATAACTTTAGCATTAATTGCTGTGGCAATTTCTCCGGCTCAGCCGATAACAGCTCTTATAGCCTTCATTTTAGCCGGCTCTATGCTCGCATTTTTGACCTTCAATTTCAACCCTGCAAAAATATTTATGGGTGATTCAGGCGCGTTATTTTCAGGATTTTTGCTTGCAACCCTTTCTATCGCAGGAGTTATGAAAGGTGCTGCACTTGCAGTATTATTGCCTTTCTTAATTTTGGCAGTTCCTATTATGGACATCACATATTCAAGCTTAAGAAGAATTATGAAAGGGACTTCACCATTTGTGGCTGACGCTGAACACATTCACCACAAGCTTTTGAAAGCAGGATTTTCTCAAAAGAAAACAGTTGCAATACTCACCTCTGTCGCAATTGTAGGCGGCGCAGTTGCAACATATTTCACAGGAACTCTCAAACACTATTTTGCATACATTGGAGTTCTCATTTTGATTATGGTAGTTCTAAGTATTATCAGTGTTTTGACTAAAAAGAAAGAAAATTAGCTTTCATCATCAAGATATTTGTAATCCAAAAGACTGCCTTCGTATTTATTGTCTACATCATAGAACATAGACATATTGTTCACCATACGGTTTCTGTCAGAAATTTTACTTTTTTCCAAATCTGATTCCACGCCATAAGATTGAATCTCTTGGTTCGTAACCTTTCCGTCGTGATTTTTATCAATTTCATCAAAGTGAGAAAGAACAGTTTCTTGCAGGGAAGAACTCATACCGGATGAGCCTGCAAGCGCCATAATTTGTTCTCTGGTAAGTCCTTGAGTCGCCATTTGTGACATAAGGTTTTGAACTTCAGAAGCTGAAATCACACCATCACGGTCTTTATCAATACTGTTAAAATTAGTTGTTAAATATGACGCAAAAGTTGAACCGTAAGTAGTATTTGTAATATTTGTATTTGTTAACGCTTTATTCAGGTTTTCAAGCGTAATTCCATCGCTATATTGTCCTGAAAGTTGGGCGAAAATATTTGTTAAGCCTGAATTAATCCCTGTAAACATTGATGTTCCGTCTAAACGCTTGCTCATAATATATCTCCTTGTGTTAATTGGTTACATCTATACATGTTCAGTTTAATTATATTTTTTAAAAAATCAAACCTTCAAACAGATGATTCCTCGAAAAACATGTGTTATAATGAATTTGATGTTTAAACGTATCTGTAAAATCACATTCATAGCTCACGGAGCAACCGTCTATACTTTGGACGGGATTATTAACGATACTCTCAAATACCCGAAACTCAACGATTTTGGAGAAGAAGAGATTGAAAAAGTATGCGAATACCTTGAAGCAAGAGGTGTTGCTTACGATAACATTTACACAAGTCCTAATGCTTGTTGTACACAATCTGCACAGATTATTGCGGAGTTATTTAAACAAAAACCAATTACAATTGACCTTACTCAGCGTAATCACGGAGTTTGGCACGGTTCATATTATGCAGATTTATTTAAGGAACACGGAACGTCCGTTTTGACTCAAACTCCTGAAAACGGAGAATCCTTGAGTGATTTCAATACAAGAGTTTCCAAGATAATTAATAAACTTGTAAGGGAAAACAAGGGTAACAGAATCATTGTTGTTACAACTCCGGAGGTTATCCAATCAGCATTGAGAAAAACTCTGAAACTTTCTCCAACAAATCAACATAATATTTTAATCAAAACCGGCTCACTTACTCAAATAAGCTATTTTGACGGTTGGTCAAGTGTTATTTATTCGGACTATTCACCGCTATAAGGTCATGCTGTTAAGTTCAGTATAGGCATTCAATATTCTGTTACGAACTTGAATTGCCATATTCATGCTGAGTTCAGCCTTTTCTGCAGCAATCATAGCCTCATGGATACTCGTCGGACCACCCATAGCCAAATCTTCTTGCATCCTGTTGGCTTCTAACTTTGCATTGTTAACTGCGTTCAACCCGCCGCCAAAGCTTGCGCCGATTTTATCCATAAAATTGCCCATACCGGCTGCATCATGCTTATCCTTTAGAGGGATTGTTTTTGCTGCATTATCAAGCGCTTGAGCAAACTCGCTCGGATTTGTTTCCATTTCAAAAGAAGCCTGACCTTGCAAAAATTTGTTATAATCTCTGATTGCATTAAGATTGAATTCTGTATTAAAACCTTCTATCTGTGTTGAAAAGTCCATTATTTAACTCCTTAAAACTAGATATTTAGCGCAGATTGCATCATAGTCTTGACGTTCTCTGCAACAGTCGCGTTCGCTTCATAAGCTCGAGAAGCGGAAATCATATCTACCATTTCTTCTACAACATTTACATTCGGCAAATCCACGTATCCTTCCTCGTCAGCATCCGGATGAGAAGGGTCATAAACGGTTTTTACCCCGTCAGCGCGTTCATAAATTGAATCTACCTGAACACCGCCTGTTACCATACCATTATTGAGTGCAACGCTTGCGTTTATAAGCATATTCCCTGTTCTCGGGTCAAACTGTGCATCAGGAGAATTGCTTGAAAAATTTGAAAAACCGCGATTTACGTTATCTTCATAAATAGTTCTAAAAGCGACGTCTTTCTTGATATAAACGCCCTTCGAACCGTCAGGTTTTCTTGTAGTATTAATATTCGCCATATTACTTGCAATCGTATCCATTTTGACACGCTGAGCGGTCATACCGGAACCTGCAATATCAAATATATTAAAACTCATTTTTCACCTCACTCAAAATTATTGACCTTGAATTACACTTGATAAGCTTGTAAACTGGCGTCTTGCAAGGTTTGAAAGTACAAGATATTTTGTGCCCGTTTTTGATAAATCCATCATTTCGCGTTCAAGTTCAACATTATTACCGTCGATATTTGAACCGCTATAGACATCCGTTACGTATTGCGGTTTGAAATCCGCATAGCTATTAGATTGCAAGTAAGCCTTTTCCTGCTGTGTAGGAGTTCTGTAAGTATGGATTTCGCCTGTGAAAACATCAGTCATTGGCGGTTTATATTCAATACTGTTCAAGCCTTTGATATAATCTTTCAGGTCTTCCTTCTCCATAATTTCAGAAAGCTGGCTTTCAAACGCAACTTCTTTTCTCTGGTATCCCGGAGTCATAACGTTGGCTATGTTTGAAGAAATAGCCTGTTGTCTGTCCATAAGCCCGTCCATACCAAGTTTTGTTATTTCAATTGTTCTTGATGATATTAAATCCATAGTCCTATTCCTCCGAGAGTTCGAGTCTGATTGTAAACTCCGTATAATCCTCGCTTGAGCGACTTAACTCCAAAGAACCCAATTGTGCTTCAATAGATTTTTTGCATATCCACAAGCCTAATCCGCTTCCGGTAGATTTTGTCGTAAAACCTTCATTGAAGATTTTTTCTGGTTCTCTAATCCCAGGGGCATTGTTTGAAACAGTAATTATCGCGCTATCGTCTTTATCTGTCTCAATTCTTATATACTTACCATTTTGGGCAGCTCCCACAAGTTCTTCTGCCTGAAAAGCTTCCGCTGCATTTTTTACAAGATTTATCAGCACAGCCTTCAAACTTTCCGCATTCGCTACAATATTTATATCTTCAGAAATCGCTACTTGAAAATCAATATCCTTACCTTCAAGGTAAACTTTTGATAATTCAACCGCCTCTTCAATTGCATCTTTTAGCGAAATCGTATGCAACTCAGGTTGTTCATCTGTCTTTAGAGAAAGCAGAGAATTATTCGCCATCTGAATAGCTTTTCCTACTGTTTTAACAGCGTTTTGAATACCTTCATTATCCCCTTTTTCTGAGTATTTGCGAATAATTTCACAGTACAAATCACAGATTGAAAGCTGGTTTTTGATTTCGTGTGCAATCACGCGCGCTTTCTTCGCTTCAAAATCGGTATCCTTCAACGTTTCCGCACTCTTCTCAGCATAACCGAGAACCGCATCGTTTGCAGCTTCATCCATATTTTCAAGAAGTTTTCTTACAGAAAGGTTCATAAGAAAGTTGTCACGTCTATCCGGATTAAATTTTTCCTGATACGGAGTAATATCAATTTTAGAATTTCGTTTGATAATATTCAAAACTTCACTCTGCAATTTTGAGTTATAAAGTGAATAATATCTCACAAAATTCTTATCGCCCGTATTGTTGTCCCAAACCAAAATCGAAACATATCTGTTAGTCATCACAACAAGAAATTCAGTATTCGCCCAGACTTTTTCCACAAGATTTTTAGAGTCATCTGAATAGCTGTAAGATTCAATATCAGAAAATTCTAACCTCTTTAAAAGTCCGGTTAAACCGTTCTTGTTTTCAATTCTGTAGAGAACAACCCCTACTTCAGGATTATCCAAAAGCGGTTCCAAAGCAGAACGGACAAGACACCTGAGTGCTTGCCGTGACAAGAAACGATTGCCCTGTGAGTCAATCATTTCTCTCAAATAATTCTGCTGTCTTACAATTTTCTTCATTAAACGCTCATTTTAACTTTCTTTGTCAAAAAACCATTGTTAATTGCGTACAAAACTGCTTGAGTTCTGTCATTAACCTGCAATTTTTGGAAAATGTTGTTTACGTGTGTTTTTACAGTTGTTTCAGATATGAACAATTTGCTTGCAACACCTTTGTAAGTAATACCTTGTGTCAAAAGTTCCAAAACTTCTTCTTCTCTTTGAGTCAAGTATGAAAGAAGATTTTCTTCTTCTGTTTCTGCCTTTTCTGTTTCTTCTCTGAATGATTGTTGGAAATATTCAAAGAATCTTGATGAAAGTGCGAGCGGAAGATAGATTTTGCCGTTGAGAACTTCTTCGATTGCATAAATAAGCTGAGCTGATGCCATGGTTTTTAGAACATAACCTTTTGCACCAATTTTCATAGCTCTGAAAATCAAATCCGCATCATCATATCCTGAAAGTGCAAGAACTTTTGTATCCAAATCCAATTTAGAGATTTCCATAATACCTTGCAAACCGTCACGTTCAGGCATGTTCATATCCAGAAGAACAATGTCAGGCTGATATTTCTTAATCAAATTTAACCCAACAGTAACATTTGTAGCAATACCTACAACATCAAAAGTACCCTCAAGATTCAATAACTCTCTAATACCAACCAAGTGTTCATAGTTGTCATCAATAAGCAGCACTTTTGATTTCTTCTTAAATTCACGTCTCATACTCTCTCTTCTCCCTTTTATATAAATTGTTTAAATAGTCTACCTTCCTACACTATGTATAGTACATCTCTTTAGAGGAGCGTTTCATCAATATATGGGTTTATTTTAGATGGTTTTGACTCGATAAGAAGATATAGACCACTTGGTCTATATGGAGAGGTATGTCCTTGCCAAACGTGGATTTCATACCATGCTCTATAAAAATTCAAATCTACAGTAAAAGATGTAGGCAAAAAAGATGAGTATCACCTATACAGCCTAAAATATATGAGGGATTTTTATTTGAAGCTTTATCAATATGTAACAATATGATAAAATGGATTTATGGAAGGCGTTAATCAAGAGTATTTAAACAACCTGAAAACAAAAGTCAATGAGAAGCTTGAGAGTGTTGATTTATACCAGTACAAAGGTAGTGTATCAAAGCTTTTGGGGCTGACAGTTGAAGTTAAACTTCCGGGGTTAAAAATCGGCGACTTGTGCTATATCGAAGCAGCTACAGGCGAGAAGAAACCTGCGGAAGTTGTTGCGTTCAAAGGTGACGCTGCACAACTCTTGCTACTCTATGACGGAGCAGGAATCGGTCAGGGAAGTTTGGTTCAAACAACAGGCAAACCTATAACAATCCCTGTCGGAGATTTTCTTTTGGGAAGATTGATTAATCCTATGGGAGAACCTATTGACGGGAAACCTTTGGACACGGAAGGTGCGCTATGGAGGAATGTTGAAGGTCCGCCTCCGGGACCGTTTGAACGTCCTATTATTACGGAAATGTTTTCAACCGGCGTTCGCGCGATTGATTCTTGCTTAACCTTCGGTTGCGGACAGCGTATGGGTTTATTTGCAGGTTCAGGTGTTGGTAAAAGTACACTCCTCGGTATGATTGCGAGGAATTCGGACGCTGATGTGAACGTTGTCGCGCTAATTGGAGAACGTGGAAGAGAAGTAAAAGAGTTTGTAGAAGATGCCCTTGGTCCTGAGGGCATGAAAAAATCCGTACTAGTTTGCTCAACAGGTGACCAACCTCCATTAATCCGTCAAAAATGTTTACTCACGGCAACAGCTGTTTGCGAGTATTTCCGTGATCAAGGTAAAAAAGTTTTCTTAATGACAGACACAATCACAAGATGCGCAATGGCAGGTCGTGAAGTAGGTTTGTCTATTGGTGAACCTCCGACTATGAAAGGTTATCCGCCTTCAATATTCTCTTGGCTTCAAAAAGCATTGGAAAGAGCCGGTAACAGTGAGAAGGGTTCAATTACGGCCTTCTACACAGTCTTGATGGAAGGGGATGATATCAACGACCCGATTGTAGATACGGTGCGTGGTATTACAGACGGTCACATTTTCTTGTCCAGAAAAGTTGCCGAAGCTAACCACTATCCTGCAATCGACATCTTGGGAAGTATTTCGAGACTTATGTCTGCAATTGCCTCTCCTGAACACAAAGAGGCTGCTGCTAAGATGAGAAAAATCCTTGCATTATACAGAGAAAACAAAGACCTTATTGATGTCGGTATGTATCAACGCGGTTCAAACCCAAAACTTGATACAGCAATTGATATGATGCCTCAAATCAACGGATTCTTACAGCAAAAAACATCTGACAGCGTTAACATGCAAAACACCATTGATACCCTTATTAACATGATGCAAAATGTCGACATTTAAGCTTTGATTTTGTACCGTTTTTGTAATATCATAAAAGAGCCAGATTTATGAGTTTGTGTGTATTTTATACAATGTTAAATTTTGTAAAATATTTCATCAAATTGGCAAAATAAAGGCAAAAAAAAACGTGCCGAAATTTTTATATATATGAAGGAGTCACGGTAGTGTTCGTTAATAAAATCAGCAACGGGTCAAGTCAGGTTTTTAAAGGTTACAGGCATGAAAAAAATAATGCCGGTGAACAGGTTATGAAATTTAATCATCCTGCAGCAAGAGATAATAAGAACAATGTTTATGTTGAATTCTATAATGTCGGCAGAGATGATGCCACTCAAAGCGGTTACAGAGTTCAAGGCGACCAACTCAAAAGTATCAAAGTTGACATAACAGGTACTGCCGTAAATTTGAAGGATATCAAAGGACTCAATCCTAATGAGCCTTTTGCTTACAGAATCACATCTAACGGATATCCTGTAAACGAATCCGGTGTTCAACTTGGAGGCAATTTTGTTCTCGTTACTCCGAGAACCGCATCTCCGACAGTCCACGGCACTGGTTATTTCGCAATGCCTGATACTGTCCTGCCCGGGGTTAAATACAGACCTTTCAATAGCGAAAATACCGGTGAGATTTATTATGATGAAGCTTACCAGAAGGATATGGAAAATACGGTTAGAACATTCTCTAACCAATTCGGCGGTAATTTTGCAGGCATGGAAACAATGATTCCGCTACTCAAAAAAGACGGATACAAATACTTCTTCACAACTCCGACAGCCGGTGCTGATAACGTTTCCGCTCACCACTACTGGACAGATAACAACAAACAAATTCCGGAAGCACTCGGAAATCTTGAAAATTATACATCTTTCATAAGAAATATGTACAAAAACGGCATGGTTCACGTATTTGACGGAACATACACAAGCGAAGGTTTGAATGGTATTCACTTCCAATATGCACTTCGTTGGGCAGATAAAAACCCACAAACTTACTACTGGTTTAAAATGACAGGTTTGAAAGATGCATCTTTGGGATTAGGCACAATTCCTAAAAACAAAGAAAACCTAAGACACAGAGTCATCAACGCTCCATATATTTTGGATGAAGAAAGCAACAAAGTTGTAGAAAATCCGGCATACAACGCCAATGAAGAAACTTTGTTCCAGATTTATGATGCGTCACAAGTCACTGAAAGTCAGCTTGAACTTGATGCACCGATTAAAACATACAAAAATATTAAAAGCGGCAACACATTAGAATGTAACTCTCACAATGATACTCTTGCAAACTACGTTTTTCAAGTTGACCCTAACGAATACAAACATCAACTTGAAGAATTAAGAGAATTTAACAAAAACAACGAACATCCGATTAAACAAAACACTCCTGAAGGAACTGCTTTTGTCGCACAATTCTCAAACTTCAGAATGGAGATAAAAACAGAAGGCGGTTTCGTAGAATGGGATGCAAACACAGATATGGCAAAAAAGAATTGCGGCATATCAGGTTATGATGAAAAACTTGATATGGCAATTCCTGATAGAGCTCAAAGAGAATACGAACAAGAAATGCGCAAAAGAGGCGCAATCGAAACAAGAGATTTAGCAATTCAAGATGCCGTTTATTGGGCTCAAAAATACAAAGATACTCAAGTATTATACACAGCACAAACTCTTCACGGAGCTGATACAACAAAACAATTACAAGAACTCGTAAGCAAAGGGTTGCTGCCAAAAGAAGCAGTTTTGAACCAAGATGCAATTGAACTCGTTAAAAGCGGATTGTATCATTACGACCAAACTTCAGAGAAATTGGATAGAGATGACACTACCGTAAAAGCTTTGATGAAGCTTCCGCTTGACTCTTTGGAAGTCGGACACAACACGCAAGGCGTTTTATCAACTTCTTTCTTCTCAAATTATGCTACAGAAGAAGAACAAATCGGACTTTCAAGATTTGAATTAATGCAACAAGAAAATCCACATTTGGTAAAACCTTATGCTCACAACTACTTGAAAGTAAATGATTTGTTCACTAACGAAATCAAAAATTTCGCTGACGAAATAATCAACAAGTTGAACGAAACTTCTGAAGAAAAACTTCTTGATGAAAACGGAAACTATACCGAATACGGCGAAAATGTAATCAACTTATTTGGTCAAGATATCGCAAAACACGCATTTTTGAGAGCTATCCGCGGAGAAGGTTTGAGATACAAAACTCTTCCTAGCTGTGAAATTACCTACGATTATGATGACATTAAAGAAACTACCTCTTTAAAAGCTTTAAATATTAACGAAACAACTCCTGAAGCAGAAGCTGCAGCGTTGGAAAATCTAATCGAAAAAGGATTGAGAAAATTATCTTCATCAGATATTGAAGACGTAGCAAAATCAATTTCTCAAAGAATTGCAGGAACTTCTGCACAAGACTTTGAGATGGCAAAAGCTATGGTTGAAAAATCAGGACTTGGAATTTCATTCAGACTTGATGCGTGCAAAGACGTAATTGATATGGATGCAATTCGTAACGGCGAAACTGATTTTGATGATGCTTGGGATGAAGTAATTAAATTCTGGAAAAAATGGGTTGAAGAAGTTAAGAAGGTCAATCCAAATGCATACATCGTAGCTGAAATCACTGACATTGACGCTTTAATGAAAGATACATTGGGACTTGATACAGAGGTTTATAGCTACAGCCTGCCGGGGAAAAAATACCAAAATGTACCTGCTGCTATACTGAAGTTCTTTGCAGAAACAGGAGTAACTTCAGAAGCTGCATACTCTTATTTCTTCACAGATATGTTAAAGGTGTTCTCTCCTGATTTTGAAGAAGGAAACATTGGCAATGCAAAACTAAAGGACAAATTTGACGAACTAAGAGGAAGAAGTGTAGATTATGTTCGTAATCTTTACACCTTCGCCGGAAACCATGATAAGCCTCGTCTACTTCACGGACTTTCTCTTGATATGGCTTTATTCCACGGCAATGTTAAGTGTAACTCCGATGATAGCGGAAAAGTATTCCCAATAAATGACCTCAGCCATAATCGCAGATATGCTATTGCGCAAACAATGTATAACGCAAAAGATATGACCGAGATGCCGATTGAAATTGCGCTCAACCTCGACACTGATGAATACTTCGTTAACTCAGGAATTCCGTTCAGCACAAAATCAATCGCAATGAGTCACGAAATCAGAAAAGCTATCGGAAAGCTTAGTGAAGTTTCTGAAGAAGAAATGGCTTTATTAAACGAAGCAACAAGATATTTGGCAAACGGAAATTTCCTCGGCAAAGGCTCTAACCTTGATATGAGAATGATTCAAGATCCGGCTCTTTCAAGCATCAAAGGTGCGGTGGAAAAACTTCTTCAACTTGCAAAAGATCAAGGTTTAAATATCACTGAAGCAAGAGAAAAAGAAATTATTAATAGCATTTTCCAAAAAGCTAACACTCCTGAAAATCTCGGCAAATACATTGTTAGAGGAGACTTCTATTGGGATGCCCCTAATAGAGAACTCGGTCAAACTCTTGTCAAAAGATTGGAAAAAATCTTTACCGATAATTCAGGCAACCTAATTGAATACGACTATATGAAATACAGTCCTTATGTCGCAAACTTAATGGCTCTTGTTGGTGATGCATTTGAAAAATGCGGATACGCAAACGATTCAGAACTCAAAGACGCTTTCCGCAACGCTCAGAGAAAATTTGTAAGAGAATATGACAGAAAGACTGTTAATGAGCTTAAAGCTGCATCAACTCACACAGAAGACCCAAAAACTGCAATGCAAAGAGAAGCGTTCGGCGCAAGAGACATCAAAACCGCAATCGAAATGGTTATTGAACAGGCAAATTACCTTGCAAAACAACAAGGTAAAAAGGAAATTCAAAACGCTGATAGCATTTTGTGTCAGACATACAAATCAATCACAGAACCTGCCGTTCAAAAAGCTTGTGCATATATGGCATTTTTAAGTGCAATCACCGGCATTTCAACAATGTATGCAGGTGACGAACTCGGTATGAGCGGATATGATGAAAAAGCTAAAAACGTATTCTTGCAAAACAGAAACGTTCTTCCTACAAGCAGCATCAAAAATGTTCTCTCCACAGGGATAGAAGACAAAAAAGAAAAGGAACTAACCGAGCTTGATAAGTACATACTAGATATTGAATCAAGAATGAACACTGCAATGTCTACTCGTAACAGAGCCGGTATCGGAGCAATTAAGGACGGCACTCTATATGAAGCAAGAACTTCTAACAAAAACATTCCTGCAATAATGGTTCAAAATGCCGACGGCGACCTCGCTGTAACAGTATTGAACACAGAAGGTATCAACAAAAACAATGGTACGGATTCAAATCAAGGAGACCTACTCTTCGATTACATTGATTTAGTTGGAGTTGGAACTGCATTGCTTGCTGTAAATTCTATTCTTATCAACTCCGCAAAAAAGGATGAAGCCAAGTATATAGTCACAGAAATCAGACCAGAAACAGAAAAAGATGGGACAGTTAAGACGATTACGAGAATCAAAAACACAAATGGAAGGGAAATTGCTCTTAACGACACCACCGCTCCAAACAGAGTTATGGTTCTCGGTCTTGAAGATACAGTTAAGAAAGCAAGAGAACAAGAAGCAGCCACAAAAGTTGTTGAATCTGCTCAACCAAAAGTTAAAGAAATCGCAGAAAAAGTAAAAGAAACCGTAAAAGAAACAGCGAAAAAAGAAGCTGAAAAGAAAACTGAACAAGCTAAAGAAGTAGTTGAAAAAGTAACCGAAAAAGTTAAACGCGGAAACAAAAAAGCTTGGGCAATTGCAGCAGGCGCAATCGCTATCGCCGGTATCGGTTACGGTATTCACAAAAAACACAAGAATAAAAACAAAAAAGAATTAAATATCGTTGTTTAAGCACTTAAAATCAAAGTTTTTGCTATAGCTACTGCCTCAGTTTGGATTTCTGAATTTTGCCAAAAATCGTCTGCTTCAAGATATGGTTTAACAATTTTTCTTGCCCATGAGCCGATTGCAATACCGGAATAATCAATCTCGCAAAGATTACATAATTCTTTTGTTTTGGAATTTGTACCGCCTGATACAACAATATAAACAGGCAAGTTGGCATTCTGAATAATCTCAGCCATTGCAACTGCTTGAAGAGTCGTTTTGTAACTATCATCACACCCGCTCATCGGAATTCCGTCCGCCTGGATAATTGTTGAAAAGTCTTCTCTCTCCTTCAACATTTCACGGATTCTATTCAAGACCTCTTTGTTGCCGAAATTTTCTCTATCAATACAAATTGATGCCAATGCCGGCTTACAGGAATTTATAACATTCCATTTTGTCCCCAAATCGTCTTTGTCATGCCCCATAACATGGAGTTCTAATATTTCAACTCCGTTTTTGACCAGCTCAGGAAGAACGTTTACGACATCAACATCTTTCTCGTACATTGATATAGCGTTTTGAGGGCAGACTTTTACACAGTTTTGGCAGCCAATACATTTCTTTTCATCCACCTGCTCAGAAATAGCATCTTGCAAACAAACCCTTTGGCACGCATTACAAGAAACACATTTTGCTAAATCAATCTTCGCTTTTGATATATGCGGATCACCTTTTATCCCGATAGAAACGCAGAAGTGTACATCATCAACACCTGCGAGTTTTGCACCTTCCTTTGCGGCATCAAGAATCTCTTTTCTTGCGGAAAGGTCAAAAACTTTGCAACCGGCTTTTGCATAAATATAAACAAGCCTACTGACGGTCTCAGCATCCTCATTACCTGCACCGCAAACTAACTTAAAAAACTTCTTTTTCACAAGAAGTTCAACCGGAGTGGAAGGTACTTCACACAAATTCTGTTCCAACACTCCCCCTAAAATCCGATTGCGTAATTAAACAATTTCCTTTTAGAGGTTGTAGTAGAATTTACGTTAGCATCCACAGTGACTTCCGGTGTTTCAATAACCTGTCCTGCTCTTTGAAGCATATTGTTTTGTTGGAAAGTTTTATCAACATTGTTGAAAGACTTCAAAGAATCTAACTTGTTTTGCAATTCTTCGTTTTCGTTATTCAAAATAACTGTTTCGCGACTCAGATTGTTTAACTTCATCTCACAAGAGATAACAAAATAGTAGCTTACAACAACAACCGCTATAAGCAGACTCAATATAATACAAAGCATTTTGTTAACTCTTTTTATCGCCATTTGTCGAACTACATTCTCCTTAGGAAAGTACCCCTCTATTATACTATTAACAGCAAGATTTTGAACAGATTTATCTACAAAAGATTTTTTCTCAACAGGGTAAGAGACAACCGTTTCCTTAGAAAACCTTTTTATCAGAATGTCCAAAACATTCCTGTCCTCGTCTCTTCTATACGGCTGATTATTGTTATAACTTTTTAAAGCGTATACCAACTACCTACTCCCCAAAACCCTTGGTTTAAGAGATACACCGAACCGCCCTTAACTTAGCACTCCTAGACGGTGGGTTCTCCCTGACCTCCGCATCTGACGCCATTATCGGCTTTTTGTTTATAAGCTCGATTCTTGGCGGAGGGCATTTGCAAATCATCTCGTTGCATCTGCACCTCTGGCTTTCAAACTTAAAGACTCTTTTAACTATCCTATCTTCCAAAGAATGAAAACTTATTACAGAAATTATACCATCTTTGTCTAATAAATCCAATATGTCATGGAGTACAAAATTTACATTTTTTAACTCATTGTTAACCTCTATCCTGATTGCCTGAAACACTCTCGTCGCAGGATGTATAGAGGATTTAATTTTAGGCACGGCACTAACCACCATTGACGCAAGCTCACCCGTCGTTTGTATCTTTTTATTGGCACGACATTCTACAATTTTTTTTGCGATACGTTTTGAAAATCTTTCTTCACCATATTCAGAAAAAATCCTAACCAAATCATCCTCTGAATAAGTATTCACAACATCATAAGCTGTTTTTTCCGCTTCCATGTCAAACCGCATGTCCAACGGTGCGTCTTTTGAAAAAGAAAAACCACGTTCAGCTTTTGTTAATTGGTGATAGGACGCGCCCAAATCAAGGATTACACCGCCAGTAATTTTTTCTATACCTAGTTTTTTCAATTCTGATTTAATATTTGTATAAGAAGATTTAACAATCGTCAAATTTTTGTACTGCTTCAATCTTTCTTTAGAATGCGCAATTGCTTCGTCATCAATATCAAAAGCTATCAACCTTCCGTCAGGCTGAATTTTTTGCAATATCAACTCACTATGACCGCCCCCACCTAGAGTGCAGTCTACATATATTTTTCCACTTTGCGGCTCCATAATATCGACCGCTTCGTGTAACATTACCGTATAGTGTTTAAAATCGTCCATATTATGATTCTAACATAAATGTAACAGGACCGTCGTTGATTAGTTCGACATCCATCATTGCGCCAAATTTTCCGGTACCGGTCTTTATCCCGTAATTCTTAATCTTTTCAATAAATTCTTCATACAGCGAATTTGCAATATCAGGAGGGGCTGACCTATCAAAACTCGGACGAGTACCTTTTTTGCAATCACCGCAAAGCGTAAACTGTGAAACGACAAGCATTTCGCCTTTTACATCCAAAATCGAACGATTCATTTTCCCGTTTTCGTCTTCAAAAATCCTTAATTTAAAAATCTTATCCGCGAGTTTATTTACCTGCTCTATTGTATCACCTTTTTCAATCCCCACTAGAGCCAAAATTCCGTGGTTTATGGAAGAAAACAGTTTTTCGTCAATAGTTACAGACGCTCTTTTAACTCTTTGCAATAATACTTTCATTAATCAAACCTTCGACTTCCTTAACTCTGCTCTCTGCGTGTTCGTAGTATCCAGAAAGCTTTTCACAAATTCTGCTCACGCTTTCAAACGTAAAACTCTTCAACATTTTCATCTCATAATCCATATCGATTTTATCCGCAGTCATCATAAAATCAAACATCTGAGATTTATTTGAAAAATCCGAAGACAAAGCAAGATAATTAACCGAAAGTTTTTTCAGGGTTTTCAGAACCTCTGAACCCGCATTTCTATACCGTTTCAAATCGTTCTTCAAAGATTTTATGAGTCTTTTTCCCTCTTCAATCAAAGGCTGAGCTGTTTTTAGTTCTTGTAATTTTTTTATAAAGTTATTACGAATGAGTTCTTTATCGAAAGCAAAATCAGTGTTCAAACTCACGTCACCAACCGGCTCGGAATCCTTCAGTGCATCCTCTAACGACATATTTTCAAACCCGTCAATCTGCGCGCCGACAAGCGAGGTGTTAATATATTTTCTGTCATTGAAATGTTGCGCAAACTCGCTCAAAGGTGCAACAAAGGATGCGTAGACAGACTCTGTCGGGAGCATATCACCCTGAATCCCTTTTACATAATATAAGGCATTATTAAGCCGTTCTAATCTTTTTTTGGCAGTTTCACTTTGGACTTTCTTGTCTGCAGACGGTGAAATTAGAGCCGCAAATTTTTCAAAATCCTTCGCCATTATTTCCCACTTATTTTTATCAGGATTATATTCACAGCTCAAATCCTTATAGACAGAGTCTTTGCTATAACATTGACCTCCAATATATGCCAAATCTTGCCCCACAAGAATGATTTTCGAGCAGCCTAAAATCCTTGCACAATTCATCGCTGTATAAGAGACCGTACCTTTTGACCAATATTCCTCAATATTTTCACCGCAAATTTCCGCCCAAAGATGGTTTACGGGAGTATTTGCAGAAATATGAGAATATGTTTTTTTGTACCTATGCACTCTCATTCTCGGGTTTGAATACGGTTCTGTTATAAAATTAACCTCACTCAAATCAACACCTTCAACTTGACGAGAAGAGTTGTAAGTTTCAATTATACAAAGGAAATCCGGTTTAATTCCGTTAGCATCAAGCGTTTTGAGTGCGGTTCCGACTGTAAAAAGCACAAATCTGTCACGGTATTTTTTTATGGTCTCAATATTTCTGTCCAAAGTCGGTCCTGCAGAAACAATAAGCGCAGTCTTGCCCTTATATGCATCTTTGCAGTAGATTAAGGGGATTTCTTTAACAAGATGCGGATAATTAATTATAAGAAATTTTAGTAAAGTATAAAATTTTTGTTTTGTATATTTCAAATCTAATGAATAAGAACCCACTGTGTCTTGAAGTTTTTTCACAAGAGTATCAAATTCTTCCGGATTAAATTCGCGCTGAGACACGAGCGACAAAAGTTCAGGCGAATTTTCCATGCCGGATTTCGTGTAGATAACCTGCGATAGCTCATCAAAATTATCCGCAACATAAATGTTTTTCTTTAGAATATCCGCAGAAAAGTCCACAAGCTCAAAAACAATTCTCAAAATATTCAAATCCGGCTCATAGAGAATAACCGTGCCGACTGATTTTTGGCTTGTGAGCTGAAAAAGATACCCCAGCCCCAAACCATATACGACATGGATTGAAACAGGAACATTGCCACACATTGAAAATATTTCATTAGCTTCTGCTAACGGATTTTGCCTGTTATGAATGTGTTTTCCTTTGTACACAAGGTTGTACGCACCATTTTCCTGAACCAATTGCGGAACATCAGTCGGAATATGTTTTTCCAACTTTGACGCAAGATTTGGATTTTTTATTCTTAATGCTGATATGTTATTATCAAAGATTTTGCTCATTAATTCCTCTTTAACACTGTCCCCACACCCGCTTGGAGAGGGAATAACCAACCATTCACACCAAACTGGTAATCCCGACTAACCAACCAAATACATTTACCCCTTTACCCCCTTCCGAAGGACAACAGACTAGTAGTTATCACTTATTTCCCCTTACATTTACCCCCCCCCGTTACCGGAGGTCAGTATACTAGTAGTTTTGACCAACCAAACCATTACATTTACCCCTGAGTTGACCGCAGGCAGCATCAATGTCCGCACCGCGCTCTAATCGCACTGTAACCTTTTTCCCCGAATGCTCTAAAAGATACTTAAATCGCATAATATCATTGTTCGTAGACTTCTTGTATTTCGTTTCATTCACCGCATTATAGGGAATAAGGTTTATGTTACATTTCAAATCCTTGAGATAGTGCGCAAGCTCTTTTGCACATTCGATTGTGTCGTTAAACCCGTGAATAAGAATATATTCTACGGTTATTCGACGTCCTGTTTTCTCGACATAATCAAGCAAAGCTTTTTTTAGCGCATCTATCGGATATTTGTTTTCTATCGGCATCAATTCCGCACGCAGTTTGTGGTTTGGTGCGTGAAGCGAGATAGCAAGTGTGGATTGAAGCTCACTATTTGCAAGCTCTTCGATTTTAGGAATAATACCGCTAGTCGAAATCGTTATACGTCTTGCACCGATTTGAAAATCGTCGTTGAAGATTTCGAGTGCTTTTAGTACGTTGTTTAGGTTTAAAAGCGGTTCGCCCTGTCCCATAAACACAACATTCGTAACCTTTAGTCCTGTATCGCGCTGAATTGTAAGCACTTGTTCAATGATTTCTTTGTAGGTAAGATTTCTTACAAACCCGCGTTTTCCTGTTGCGCAGAACGAGCAGTTCACTGCACATCCGACTTGGGAACTTACACAGGCTGTGAGATTTGCTCTGTTATCAAAACGCATAAGTACGGTTTCAACACATTCGCCATCCGCAAACTCAATCAAGTATTTAATTGTACCGTCAGTGCTGACTTGTTTAACTTTTATTTTCGTATCGGTTACGAGTGCGTCTTTTTTTAATTCTTCCCTAAAATCCTTGGAAAGATTGGTCATCTCGTCGATTTCGGATACTGATTTTGAATAAATCCAGTTATGAATTTGTTTGGCACGGAATTTTGTCGCACCATACCCTTCCATTAATTTTTCCAATTCTTCCAGTTTTAAGCCCGATAATATTTTCATCCCTAGTCCTATTTTCTATGAAAGTTTTTGTTTATAAAATTCTATAATGTCCGTTTTTGCCTTCAAAAGCATTGCCTGATGCGCAACTTCGTTTCTCCAAGCATTGTATGAACAAGTTGAAGATAAGAGTTTGAGCGGATTATGCGGAAAATCTTTGCATACATCCGGTCTGTTTTCGTAATCAGAACACTTATTATCCTTAAGTTTCGGACAATAGTAATAATAAATCCTTTGATCCTCTAATGTTGCGTTCAAAAGGTCGAAATATTCCGGATTAGCAGCTTTTGCATCCTCTTCTTTTTCGTAAGGAACAAAAACCGAAACAAAACTTCTAGCATACTTATCCCCGCGCATTGCACGCTGTTTTAGCTGTTCGTAAGAATACTCGCTAACCGCTAATCGGCAGCAATTCCCGCAACACGCGCAAGAATACTCGGATTTTTTGTCCATAATCATTTTGTATGTGTTTTTGAGTTTTTGCCTGTAATCTCCCGCGAGATAAGACAAAACCTGACTTTGCCAATCACGATAAACACAACCAACGGGATAGTCCGAAAAAACATCCTTCTTTTCCACTTTGCAATCCTTTACAACGCATCTTTCGCAGGCGTTTTCAGGTTTGAATTTGTTAATCGCAGCACGAATACTTTCCGCAGCTTCAATAAAAATCTGCTGATAATTGTTTTTCAAATCATCATACTGCTCAACTATCGGAGTAGAATTTTCGCTCCCGGATGTGTTAAAAAAGTTATCCATAATATAGATAATACCATAAATCACCCGTCTCTACAATGTAAAAAACCTTCCAAGGGATAAATATATTAAACGAAGAAGGAGTTTTTATGACAGAAAAATTTGATTTGTATAAATGCAATGTCTGCGGAAACACGGTACAAGTACTGTTTGCAGGCGAAGGCGAGCTTGTTTGCTGCGGACAAAAAATGGAACATCTCATTCCGCACACAGGAGATAATCCCGAACTCGCAGAAAAACACACACCTGTGTTCGAAAAGATTGAAAACAAAGAGTTTGTAACCCTAAAATTCCACCCGATGCTGTCCGAACACTACATTCAGTTCATTGAAGTGTACCCAAAAGACAAAAAAGAGCTTCATCTCAAATACCTTGCGCCGAACGAAAAAGCCGAGTTTGAAACAACTCATTTCGGAGAAGACTTAGAAGCAATCGAATTTTGTAATATACACGGTTTATGGAGGAATTAATATGGTCAGCAACGCAATAAACGAAATACTTAACGAACAAATTAATAAAGAGTTTTATTCCGGATACTTGTATCTTTCAATGTCCGCCAATATGAAAGAGCTCGGACTAAAAGGCTTTGCATCTTGGCTTAGACTTCAAGCGCGAGAAGAGGTTGAACATGGGCTGAAAATCTTCGACTACCTTATCGACAGAAACAGTTTCGTTACGCTAAAACAGATAAAAACGCCTGACTTTGAGTTCAACGGGGTTATATCAGTTTTCAAGCATATCTACGAACACGAAAAAGAAATCACCCGTTCAATAATGACCATTGCACAAATTGCCGAAGAAGAATGCGACCGCACCACTCTGAACTTCATTGACTGGTTTATCTCAGAACAGGTTGAGGAAGAAGAGATTGTGAAAAACATAATCAAACGTCTTGAACTCTTCGGGGATGATAAAGTTGCCCTATTTATGATGGATGACGAACTCTCCCGCCGGGGGTAAATTGGGGTAAATGTATTGAGTGTGTAGGTTGTGACTACAAGCTTAATAGTCCTACGGAATGGGGTAGGGGTAAAGGGGTAAATGTATTTGGGTTGGTTGGTTGGTCATAACTCCCCGCCCCTTGAGGGAGGGGGTGGGGGTAAATATATTGGGTTGGTTTGACATAATTACAGGTGTGCCACGTCATTGCTGTACATGTCAAGCAATTAGTTACATTTACCCCCATTTACCCCCATTTATCTCTTCAATTAAATATCTTCTTCAACCAACCCAATATGTTATCAACTACATTATTATCGCAGAACTCAATATTATCCGTTTCAGAAATCTCTACCGTACGGAAAACGCTCTTCAATTCATCCATTGTTTCAACATACCGCGAATAATAAATAGCATCTCTCACGCACATATACAAAGTATCCTTCTGCGACTCATACGCCAAACAAGCTTCAAACCTTGGCGCCAAAGATTGAAATATCGTTAACGGCAGCTTATGTTCACGAGCAAAACCTTTTAATCCCTCAAAAATATCTTTTGAATAGGTAAAACCGTCCTTGGAACCCACAAGTATTGCATTCGTGCCTTGAAAACATTCTTTCAAAGAACCCAAATCTTCCTTATTCTTTTTTGAGTTCAAAAGATGAAAAAATAGCGGAGCTTTCTTGTTTCCATTTGCAACCACCCCCGCTGTGCAAGTTCGGACATCATTTGTAAAGCCCAACTCCATATTTTTGCGATACCCACAAAAACATTCGCGCTTAAATCCGTCAGTAGGTTTAATTTCCCACCAGTCTATAAACCTGCAGTTACGTTTGGCAAACATTTTGAAAGTCTTCGCTCGATAAGCATTGGGAGAAATAACCCTTATATTCGTACCAAAATTTATATTATCAGTTTTTTCTATTCGCATACTATATTAAATACCGTAAAAGTTTTTTTTGCCTATGATAAAATAATTATATAAACAAGAGGAAGATATGAACTGTTTTTTCAGAGATCAGCACGAGGCACTTTTCAGAGCTACAAAACCTTATCAATACGTAGGCGGAGAGTTTTTATCCGCAAACAAAAGTTTTGAAGACGCAAAAGTCCGATTTGCCTTTGTTTTTCCTGACAAGTACGAAATCGGAATCAGCAACCTCGGTGTCCGAATAATCTATGACAGAGTAAATTCTCAGCCGGACATGATGGCAGATAGAGCCTATGCTCCTGAGCCTGATTTCAAACCCGAATTCCTCTACGGTGTTGAATCAAAGCGCGCACTAAAAGATTTTGACGGAGTCGGTTTTTCACTCCAGTACGAGCTTTCTTATCCTACAGTTCTGAAAATGCTTGAAATGTCGGGCATTACTGTCCGCAACGACGAAAGACGGGATGAAGAACCTATCATAATAGCAGGTGGTCCGTGCTGCTTTAACCCGCTTCCTATGTGCGAATTTATTGATGTATTCTGCATCGGAGACGGCGAAGATATGATGGTCGAAGTTTGCGAAGTCCTCAAAAACACAAAAGGACTTCCGCGAAAAGAAAGAATCAAAAAACTCTGCGAAGTCAAAGGGTGCTGGAACGCCGAACTCAACAATCCTGTAGAAAAAAGATTAGCGTCACTTACGTACGAAAACGCATCAACTTCTTATCCAATACCGTTTTCAAGCTCTGTTCACGACAGAGCCGTCGTTGAAATCCGCCGCGGATGCGGACGTATGTGCAGATTTTGCCAACCGGGACACGTAACTCTCCCGATAAGAGAGCGTTCAGCCGAAGAAATTATTAAAATCACAAAAGAACTTGTCTCCAACACCGGTTATGATGAGTATTCACTGCTTTCGCTTTCTTCAAACGATTACCCAAACATCAAAGAAGTGATAAAAGAGCTTGCTGTAGATTTCAACAAGAAAAAAATCTCCGTTTCCCTTCCAAGTCAACGTATTGACGGGTTCAACCTTGAACTTGCCGAGCTTACGCAATCAGTCCGCAAATCCACAATGACTCTTGCGCCGGAAGCCGGAAGCCAAAGACTTCGTAATGTTATCAAGAAAAATATCTCGGAAGAGCAAATAATAAACGCAGCTCTAACCCTATACGAAAATGGCTGGTCAAAAATCAAATTCTATTTTATCTCAGGTCTGCCGAGCGAAACCATTGAAGATATGGACGAAATGGCAGAATTGCTTAATAAAATTAAGTACAGAGCGCGGCTTTTAAAGAAAGAAAAAGGGTTAAATCACGGGTTTGAGATAACTTGCACCCTTTCAATTTTTGTTCCGAAACCGTTTACACCTTTCCAATGGTGTCCGCAAATGGATTTGGACGAAGTCACGGCACACATAAACTATTTAAAAGAAAAGACAAAACATATCAAAGGTTTAAAGATTAATTACCACGAAAAGTTTGTATCCCAAATCGAGGCAGTAATTACTCGAGGCGACCGCAGTTTGTGCAAATATATTGAAGCACTTTACAAAAAAGGCTGCTATCTTGACGGCTGGGGCGAATATTTTGACAAAAACGTTTGGGCGCAAACGGCGGAAGAATGCGGTTTTTCACTGAAAGAACTCGCGATGAAGGGCTTTTCTCTTGATGAAACCCTGCCGTGGGATTTCATTAACACAGGAATTAAAAAAGAATGGCTTCAAAACGAATACAAACAAGCTTTTGCGCAGGGACGTGAGTTTAATCTCCAGCCGACTTGCGAAAACAAGTGTGTTCAATGCGGAGTTTGCCCTAATCTAAGAACACGCAAGGTTTTGGCAAAACCGTATACCGCGTCAGAAGAGGCTCAAAAGATTATTTATCTCAAACATCCTGACCCGACAAGAGCGCACCCAGACCCGAACATTCCGGTTTACAGATACCGACTGAAAATTACTAAAAAAGGGCTTTTGAGATATTTTTCCCACCTCGATTGGCAGAATACTTTCCACAAAGTTCTTGCAAGAAGCGGTTTGAACATCGTATATTCGCTCGGTTTTAACCCTACAATGAAGGTGTCAATGGGGATTGCACTGCCTTTGTTTGCCGAAAGTGAAGGCGAGTTGGTTGATATAGAAATTTACGACCATTTGAGCGAAAAAGAATTAATAAATGTCCTCAACCCTAAACTTCCGCAAGGAGCTGAAATCGTTAGCGCAAAAGAGGTTGAGAGATATTGTGATGCAGTCAATATGATTGCGCACTGGGCGGAATACAAAATTACTCCATATTTGAAATCTGATGAAAATTCTCTTTACAATTTCGAAAAATTTCGATATGATGTAGAAAAGGTTTTGTCTTCCTCTGAGATTTTTATCACGAAGAAAAACAAAAAAGGTTTAGAAAAAACAACAGATATTAAGAAGTCTATAGGTTCACATAGATTTGAAGAAGAAAGTCTGTTCATATATCTTAAAACCGGTCAGGGTTCGGAAGTTCCTGCCTTAAGAGCAGATACCCTAATGGAACTTGTCAACAAAGACAGAATTTTTGACATAACCAGAATCCGTTTCCTTGACGAAAAATTGAGAGAATTATAAGAGTAAAGGATTTAAGAAACAATGAAAGAAACAATGGTCGCTAACAAGATTGTTATTGCAGAGCGTGATAACATTGCTGCAGTTATTGAAAATGGCAAAGTTGCAGAATTCTTCGTTCACAGAGGTGAAATCATCCTCGGTGACGTATATTTGGCACAAGTCGAAAACATTTTACCCAGTATTGAAGCCGCTTTCGTAAACGTAGGCTCTGATAAAATGGGATTTTTGCACGCACAAGATATCCCAGGCAAAGGTGCTTTGCAAGACAAACTGAAACCGAAGCAAAAAATAGTGGTTCAGGTTGTCAAAGAACCTGTGGGACACAAAGGACCTCGTGTAACAACTGAAATCTCACTTCCGGGACGTTTCTTGGTGCTTATGCCAAACGAAACCGGAATTAACGTAAGTAAAAAAATCACCTCCGCAAAAGAAAGAGCAAGACTTAAATCAGTAGTAAACCTGCTCAAGCCTGTAGGAGTCGGAATTATTGTAAGAACAGAGGCTGAAGGTCAAACAGAAGCTGATATTCAAGAGGATTTAGAAATCCTTTTGGAAAAATGGAACAATATCGTAACATCAGCGGAAAGCCTTACCCCGCCTAGTCTTTTGTACAGAGATCAAGACTTGTTATACAGAGTTATTCGTGAATGCTGTAACGAAGAAACGACTGAAATCATCGTAGATACAGGTTTTGCATTGAACAGAGTTCAAAACATTTTGCAAAACTGGCACATGAACAAGAATATCAATGTAACCCTATACAAAGGCTCTGAGCCGTTATTGGTTGCAATGGATATCCACAAAGAAATCAAAGCCGCGCTTTCAATGAAAGTAAACCTTCCGTCAGGTGGATATTTGTTCATCCAAACAACAGAAGCTCTTACGGTTATTGACGTAAACAGCGGTAAGTTCACGAATTCCGCGACTCAGGACGAAACAATTCTGAAAACAAACATTGAAGCGGTTCACGAAATTGCTCGTCAATTAAGACTCAGAAACATCGGTGGTATGATTATCATTGACTTTATCGATATGACTTCTCGCGTAGATAAACTCGCTATGATGGAAGAACTTGAAATGGCAATGGAATTGGATAAAGCAAAACCACAAGTCGGTCAGCTTTCTGACTTAGGTCTTGTTGAGATGACTCGTCACCGTCAAGGTCAAGCTATTAGCGAAATCTTCGCAAAAAGATGTCCTCACTGCCAAGGTAACGGCTACATTATGGAAGACATCAAATTCGCATCAGCAACCGCAGAAGGCGAATACAGAGCGAAAGCCGCTAAACTTAAACTCCCTATGGGCGGAAAGAAAAATAACAAATTCAATAACAATAAATTCAACAACCAAAACAAACCGGAAGCAAAAGAAGTTGAAATTATTCAGGAAGAAAAGATTGAAATTGTTCAAAACCCTGCAGTAGAAGCGGAAGCAGAGGTTAAAGAAGTTGCTCAGGAAAAAGAGACAAAAAGAAGAAATTCTAGAAAACCTAAATTCGACAAGAAAAAGGTTAAAGAAGAAGTTTCTGACGAAAAACTCGCAGCAACCGTAATTACAGAAGGTGCGGAGATTGAGCCGGTTCTTCCTCCTGTTCCCGAAAAAGCCGAAGCAACAGAAGCTCCTGCAGAAACTCCGGCAGAAGGCGAACAAAAGGACGAAGAAAAACCTAAGAAACAAACACGTTCAAGAAGACCTAACAGGAATTCTCAAAAACGTACAAGAACAACGAAAAAGAAAGAAAATGAAGAATAAGTTTTTTGCAATATTGATTTTAGCATTGTTATCACTGCCCGTAAGCGTATGGGCAGTTGATAACTATGCAGAGGTCGGGGTAAATGAGGGGGTAAATCAAGGGGTAAATCAAGGGGTAAATCAAGGAGTCGAAGTAACTCAAGGTGTAAGTGAGAGTACCGGCGACGAAACAGCGTCAGTTGCACAAGAAGCTCCGCAAGAGGTTCAGGATTTGCCTACAACTCCTTACAAGCAACCCGTAAGCAAAAAGAAAATTGTTATGAAATTTTTAGCCGCAATGCTCGGTGTAGGGATTTCATCCGTCACAATTTATGTCGGTTTGACTTTGTATAACAAAGTCCGAGAAGGTTTCGTGGGCGAAATTCACACACCGGAGGGCGAAACACCGCTTAACACTCCTGAAAAAATGGAAGATGCGGTTAAAACATTTTTAGACAAAACGAAATGGATCTAAAAATGAGAGAGTTTCACTTTTACATAGTCCCTACTCCGATTGGAAACATTCAAGACATCACCTTTAGAGCGGTTGAAGTCTTAAAAAGTGTTGATTTGATTGCGTGCGAAGACACAAGAGTGACTCAAAAGCTTTTGAACCACTATGATATAGGGACAAAATGTATTTCATACCACAAGTATAACGAGCGCGAGCGGGTGGAATATTTTTTACAAGAATTGGGCGGAGGCAAAAAAATCGCACTGGTTTCTGATGCCGGAACACCGATGATTTGCGACCCCGGAACAGTTATTGTACAAGAGCTAACAAATGCAGGATATTCAGTCACCTCTCTTCCGGGAGCTTGCGCTGTGACTACGTTTTTATCTCAAATCCCGAGAGAGGATGAGGAGTTTACTTTTATCGGATTCATACCGAGGGGCGAAAAACAGATTACGGAAGTTGTTGAACGTCATTCATCAGGTGACTTCGTTTTCTATGATTCACCTCAGAGAATTTTAGATACGCTGAATGTCATACAAAAAGTGCGTCCTAATGCCATTGTTTCTTTGGGAAGAGAACTTTCAAAGCTGTTTGAGGAAGTTATTACGGACAAAGTTTCGGCAGTTATTGAGCATTTCGCAGGTGAGATTAAGGGCGAAATTGTTTGTATGGTTCACAGGGAGAAAGCTGTTGAGGACTTTGATATTGCGAACAAAATCAAGGTTTTGAAAGCGAAAGGATTTCGCGACAAAGAGATTTCTGTAATATTGGCAGAGCTTTGCGGCTTGAATAAGAATGATGTGTATAAAAAGAGTTTAGAGTTATAACCCGTTAAGCGTGATACTACTGATTTGCTGTATTGCGAGGAGCAAAGCGACGTGGCAATACAGAGGGCAGTTCATTAATAATGAGGATTGTGATTAGTTGTAACGAATTGTAAATCTTTCTTCAAAAATCCTAAAGTTTTTCTAAAAAATGCCGATATAAATAATACGGCAGATATGTTACAGAAAGGATCTTCAAGATATGTTGAAAAAGATTGTTACCCCAACAAATAATACATTTAGCGGGGTGGAATTTATATTAAGAGGGGCCAAGAAACGTCGAGCAATGGCGATTTCGAATGCAGTAGCGATTAGTAACAAGACGGGAGTACAAGTCAAGCTGCAGGCTGTAAAATAAGAGGACTGACTGTTTTAGTAAGATAGTTGAGGGTATGAACTGCGGTGCGAAAGTTTAAGGACTTCACGCCGCAGATTTTATATAATCTTTTACAAAATAATTTTTTATGTTATTATGGAATAGTTGCCGAGGAGACGTGGCCGAGTTGGCTTAAGGCGGCACCCTGCTAAGGTGTTGTATGGGGTAACCTGTACCGAGAGTTCGAATCTCTCCGTCTCCGAATTTAAAAGACCCTTGCGGGGGTCTTTTTTGTTACGGAGAGATGAGAACTGCAAGGCAAAGCTTTGCCAGAGTTCGAGCGGATTTCCGTACGGACGACACGAACAAAGTGAGTTAGTCCGGATAGCGAGGAAATTGAGCTTGCTTGAACCGAAGGTTCATGAGCGAAACTTTCCGAGCGTGGAGGAAATCCAAGACAATCTCTCCGTCTCCGAATTTAAAAGACCCTTGCGAGGGTCTTTTTTGTTACGGAGAGATGAGAACTGCAAGGCAAAGCTTTGCCAGAGTTAAATCCAAGACAATTCCCTCGTCTACATACAAAAAGCTCCATTTAACATAAGTTAAATGGAGCTTTTTATTTATACCAACAAACAATTACAATCTTACCGCTTTAACATATACATCTGAAATCGTATATGCTGTTTTTGTTGTTCCTGCTGGAAGTTGCGCATCATCACCTTTCATAAGCAAGAATAACGGACAGATTAACACACTTAACACAATTGACATTACCATTTTGTCATCAGGTCTGGCAGAAACAGAACCTGACAATGGAACATACGTACCATCTACTGCTGTTGTATGGAAATCAGTTACTGTAACTTCCCCTGAACGTCCCAACATTCCTTTTGTTCTTGAAAAAGAAATTTGTGCTGTAACAGGTGCTCCTGCCTTGATCAAAATATTTCCGTTTGCATCCTTAACATCATTTACAACAGCAAAATTAACTTCCCCACCACTTACAATATCTCTAGTAGAAATTGTTTCTGTACAACGAATCATAATTGGCGTATGCGAAGCTATCAATGATTTTCCATTTCCCGCAGCTGCTAATTTCATAGAAGGATACGTATAAGAAGCCTCTATTTCCTTGGTGTTTTTTATAAAGTCATACAAAGACATCTCTTGTGAGCTCATATCCGCAATACTTTCCAGTGGTGTTGAAAATACTGAACAAAATGCTACCAGTAAAAATGATACAATTACTTTTTTAATTTTCATAACTTCCGTCTCCTTTTTTAATATTAAGTAAACCGTTTATACCAATTGTAATTAATAACCCCATAATAATACCAACTACAAAACGCGTAATATTTCCTGTATTATGGACTCTTATTCCCATTCCATAGTTAATATAAAGATCAATACATGATATCAAAACAAACAAAATAATCAGATATTTGTTAATTTTCAATTTGTTATAAATTGCAAAAATACTTGATATCGCAGTCCCGATGTAGACTCCATAACATCTGCAACATAATGCCATCGGATACCCCAAAAACCAAAAAGTTCTGTCCGGTTGCTGATGACAAGAATAGATGAATAATGATGTTAATTTCGCAGACAAATCGTATTGCCCATAATGTGCCATTACAGGTGCTAAAGTACTTGCTATGACAAAAAACAAGCTATAAGTAGTAAACAAAATAAAGAAAGTGATTCTGATTCTATTTTTCACAAATTTCCTCTTTTTTCAACATACACTAAACTATTAATTACTTGTCCAAAAACCATACCATCAAATAACTTTGCAAAAAACATTTTTCTATAAAATTACTTTCATTCTATTATATATAAAAAAATAAAAAATTGCAAAATAAATCGCATACTATATTATTACCCCTCACTTGAGAGCAACTCTCATCTGCTAAAATAAAATTATTTAACATGAGAAATTCAAAATGTTAAGAAAGAAATTTTCCACATAATTATTAGTTCTTACATTCTTAACCAACGGATTTGTTTATGTTAAAAAGGTGCTCACTTTGTCAGATAAATTTCGCAGTTTTTGAAATCTTACAAGATTTCAACTCATTTGGGGTGCCTGAAAATATAATTTCTCCACCGGCTTCACCGCCTTCAGGTCCCATATCAATTACGTAATCAGAGTTGCGAATCACATCCAAATCGTGTTCAATGACCACAACCGTAGCACCGTTATTAATAAGAGTTTGGAAAACATGCAACAAAGTTTCCACATCCTTCGGATGAAGTCCGATTGTCGGCTCATCAAACACAAATACTGAATCAGATTGAAGCTTGCGCATTTCGCTTGCGAGCTTCAATCGCTGCGCTTCCCCACCTGAAAGACTCGGTGTCGCTTCGCCCAGAGTCAAATACCCAAGTCCTAATTCCTGCAGAACTTCAAGTCGCTGGTGTACAAGTTTCAAATCCTTGCAAGCGTGAAGTGCTGCATTTATGTCCATTTCTATTAACTGTGGCAAAGAAAACGCTTTATATTTAATACTATCCGCCGTTTTCATATAACGCGAACCGCCGCAATCAGGGCAAGGAATTTCGACATCCGGCAAGAATTGAACATCAAGATTAATCACACCTGTACCATCGCAGGTCGGACAGCGCAATTTACCGGTATTATAAGAAAAATCTCCCGCCTTATAACCAAACTCCTTCGCCTTTTCTGTCCTCGCAAAAACTTTTCTCAGCTCGTCATGAATATTTGCGTAAGTTGCAACAGTCGAACGAACATTTATCCCAATCGGCGTCGCATCAATGAGTTTGACCTGTTTAATTCCGTCAGCCTTAATCACTTTGACGTGATTTGGGAGTTTTTTCCCATCAATAAGTGATTCCAGCGCAGGAACAAGGCTTTCCAGAACCATTGTAGTTTTGCCGGAACCGGAAACGCCGGTAATAACAGTCAGTCTGCCTTTTGGAATTTCTGCTTTTAAGGGTTTTACCGTATGAATTGAGTCTGTTTCAAGTTCTATTTTGCCGTTTTCAAACATTTGTTCTTTTGGCACGCCCTCTCGAACATTCACACTTTTTGCGCCGGAAAAATATCCACCAATGAGGGAGTTTTTATTCTTTTCTATCTCAGAAATTGTACCCTCGGCGACAACTTCACCGCCTTCAGAACCTGCTTTTGGTCCCATTTCCACAACCCAATCCGAAGCAGAGAGAATTTGCGTATCGTGATCCACCAGTACAATTGAGTTTCCGTCATCAATAAGATTTTTTATAACACCTTTCAAACCCACAATATTTGAAGGATGTAAACCGATTGAAGGTTCATCTAAGACATACAAAACCCCTGTCGTTCTGTTTCTTACCGAACGCGCAAGCTGCATACGCTGTCTTTCGCCAGTTGAAAGTGTCGTTGTCGCTCTATCAAGACTCAAATACCCGAGTCCCAACTCTACCAAGCGTTTTGCTACATCAAAAAACGATTCACAAATACTCTCCGCCATAGGCTGCACCTCTTTCGGCAAAGACTTTGGCACACCTTTAACCCACTTTATAATGTCAGTCAACGACATTTTGCAAGCCTCGTCAAGAGTAATTCCCCTCAACTTCGGTAGTCTTGCCCTTTCAGAAAGTCTTGTGCCGTGGCAATCAGGACAAACATCTTGTTTCAAAAACTTTTCAACACGTTTCATACTCTTTTCGTCTTTAACTTTTGATAGTGCATTTTCAACCGTATAAACCGCGTTATAATACGTAAAATCAAGTTCCCCTGCTTGATTTGTATTTTTTGCTTTATAGAAAATATGTTTTTTCTCAGCCGGACCATGATAAACGATATCTTTTTCTTTATCGGTCAAATCCTTAAACGGAATATCCGTTCTGACACCCATTTCGCGGCAAACATCCGTCATCAAAGACCACATCAAAGTTCCCCAAGGCGCAACCGCACCTTCATCAATCGTAAGAGATTCATCCGGCACTAGCGTTGTTTCATCCACCGTGCGTACAATTCCCGTACCGCCACAGGTTTTACAAGCACCTTGGCTGTTGAACGCAAGTTCTTCTGCCGAAGGAGCATAAAAATGTTCCCCGCAAACAGGGCAAACGAGTTCTTTTTCTGCTGCTACATCAATGGTTGGTTCAAGATAATGCCCATTAGGACAGCAATGATTTGCAAGCCTTGAAAACATTAATCGCAGGCTGTTCAAGAGCTCTGTGCCTGTACCAAAAGTGCTTCTTATGCCAGAAATCGTTGGTCTTTGATGTAGCGCAAGAGCTGCCGGTACATACAAAACTTCATCCACAAGAGCTTTTTCGGCTTGTGTCATTCGACGTCTTGTATAAGTAGAAAGTGCTTCCAGATATCTTCTTGAACCCTCCGCATACAGAACACCGAGAGCCAATGAAGACTTGCCTGAACCCGAAACTCCGGCAATCCCGACAACTTTATTCAAAGGAATATCAACATCAATATTCTTTAAATTATGAACTCTTGCTCCGCGGACTTTTATCTTATCAACCATAATTTAAGCACTCCTACTCTATAAATTAGCATAAATGCACAAAAGTTTAAAACGGGAACTTTTTTAAAAATTTTACGTCTGAATATTTAGGAAGTGATGAATGGGAGATGAGAGCAATGGGAAAGATTACAAATATTGACTACATTGATGATACAGCGATGGAGTCAAGTTTGCCTAAAACATTTAGTGCGGTGGTGAACAATGATGACATCTTACAAATGTATCTTAAAGAAATCGGACGAAAACGTATGCTGAATAAGCGAGAAGAGATTGAACTCGGTCGGAAAATTCAAGAAGGAAGTGCTCCTGAACGGGAAGAAGCTAAGAAAAAGCTTGTACAAGCAAACCTCAGGCTTGTTGTCAGCATTGCGAAAAAATACATAGGGCAAGGAGTTTTGTTTATGGATTTGGTGCAAGAGGGTTCACTCGGGTTAATCAAAGCTGCCGAAAAATATGATTACAAGAAGAATTTTAAGTTTTCGACTTATGCAACATGGTGGATTAAACAAACCATAATCCGCGCAATATCAAACCACGCGCGAACAATCAGAATTCCGGTGCATATGTTAGAAAAAATCCGAAGGTACAAAAAAGCTTGCTCGGATATAATTTGCAGCGACATATTGGATTCTGACGATGAGACAATCTCAAAGATTTCCGGCTTAGATTCCAAAAAACTTGAAGAAGTCAAAAACGCGATAAAAAAAGAACCTGTAAGCCTTGATACTTTAGTAACGGATGATTTGTGTATTCAAGACTACATTGAGGATACAACCTATATTTCACCGGAAACTTGCGCACAAAACAGCTTGCAGGAAAAGGATGTGACAAAATTAATCAGCGTACTTGATAAAAGAGAACAAGAAATCATACGCAGACGATTTGGAATTGATGACGAAGAACCAAAAACTCTCGAACAAATCGGAAATTCACTGGGTTTTTCCAAAGAAAGAATTCGTCAGATAGAAAATATCGCACTCCAAAAATTAAGGCGAGTCGAGAATGTGGAGTGTCTGCGCTCTTACCTTGATGCGAGCTGATTTTCAGGTGATTTTTTACTACGAATAATTGCTAATAACGCTACAGCTAAAGTCAAAGTGAGTCCGCCACAAATCATCGCGATTTTAGCTTTTTTATTGCCCAAGCCTCGAGTAGTACCCGATGTTTCAGGCTCTTGCAGGATATTTTTATACTTAACTATTTTTTGAAAAAGCTCCGGTTCAGTCTTGTCCAAACCTCTCGAAATAAAAGCTTTTTCTAACGCGTCCATAGGGTTAAACCCTTCGCCTTTTTGGAGTGATTTAAAATAATTTTCCTTCCAGTTTGAAGGAATTTTTAGTCTGTAACAATCTTCATCTAATGGCGGACAGCAGTATTTTCCATCCAAATTTAGTGCGTCCGCAAAGAAAATCATATTATTTTTTGCCCTCATCGGCTCAGCAAATTTTGCACGAATAAATTCCTTCAAAGTTTTCGGCTCCGGAATTTTTAACAATTTAGCTAATGCTGACGCTTGTTCTTTTCTTGCAGATTCTTGAGCAAAATGTAGTTTCATCGGTTGAGAATCGTGGTTTGTAGCACCTAAAATATAAAAAGCTTTGTTCCAACCTCTATCATTATACGTATCAACATTTGCCCAATGCTCGGAAAGATAATCAGAGCATATTATACTAACTTTATCTCTCAAAAACGGTTTGAGGCTGCCATATTCGTGCATATCAAAATCTTGCGCACCGGCTGCAAACTCGTATTGAATACTTTGTGGAGTGAATTCTTTCCCCTTTACCCCTTTGAATTTTTCCACAACAAAATCTAGAATTTTTCCGTCATAACGAATTCGCTTGAGCGGAGTTTGCTCATAAAATTTTATTATAGGTTCATTGGCATAAGCCCACGCCATATCAATCCTCATTCCGTCATATCTGCGGGCAAAAAGTTCAGCCTTCTTAGCTAATAGTTCCTTTGCCTCAGAACTATCCAAATCCAGCGCCGGACACCCAAAACCCACAGTACGCTCATGATGAAATGCTTTCAAATTCGCCCACTTTTCGTCACGAGAAAAATTCATCAGAAAATCTCCATACAATTTCATTCCTTTTGAATTAAGCATTTCTTTTGATAATTTTAGGTGTTCTTCCGCCAAATACTTTTTAAAATAATAGTATTCATTATCTGTTTTATATTTTTGAGAAAGCTCCTTAATCCGCTTTTGTCTAACCTCAACACTTACAACATCCGAATTGAACAAATTTTTGTCGGTATTATTCCAGTTATCAAAATTTGAATTATGATTCTCTCTCGCTAAGTCCTCATAAATAGCTTTCGGCTCAAGCCAATCAAAATTTTCTCGAGTATACTGTCTGATTTTTTCAAGAATACCACGTTTTCGGGAAGTATTTGCCTTGATAAGATTGTCATAGGCTTTTCTCAAAACTTTTTCCGTTTCTGAATTTTCTTCAAAAATGTTTTCAAAATTAACCCTTACATCTTTATTCGCACCAATATTAGCTTTAACGATTTTTTTGAAATCCTTTGTTGAAATAAGCTTTGCGAACTCTTTCTTTGTCAAAAGTTCAGGGTTAATCAACTGTTCTCCGAGACTCAAGGCTGTTCCGGAATACGGAAAATAACTTCCCCAAGCCGGTTTTGGTCGACCTTCCGGTAATAGTTGAATCGTGTCTATTCCCCAATACTTTTTCGTAAAATCAAAAAACGTTTCGCTCTCTTTGTTAAGAATATTTCCCGCACCCGTATTAACTTTCGATTTTTGAGGCAAAACCGTGGACGGAACAATCAACACAGACTGCCCTGTATTACCGGCTTTTTCCTTAGCAGACTTCAATACCAAACCATAATCCTTTTCCTCTGCCGGTTTCAACTGTCTGCCAAAAGATATTTTAGTATCTAATGAGATTCTCATATATTATTTATAACCCCTGTAAATATTTTATTTGCGGTTTTATGTAGAATTGTTAAAAAAAATTGCAATAATCCCATATTTAATATAGCATGAGTTCTATCAGGAATTTAAAAGGAGGACAATTGATGTTCAAGAAAATATTCAAAGGTTTGTTCGTTTTATGCGCGTTCATGATGATGAGCAATCCTGCAAACGCTTTTTATACTGATATGAACGAATCTCACTGGGCTTATCAGTCAATCAAGTTTTTAACAGAAGTCGGCGTTGTTGTCGGTTATCCTGACGGAACATACAAACCTGACATCCCTGTAACAAGAGCAGAATTCGCATCTATGGCAATCAAAGCTTTGGGACAAGAAAACGCCACAGTTACACAAGATATTCATTTTAACGACGTTGACCCTAGTTTTTGGGCATATAATATTATTCAAAAAGCCGTATACTTTGATTTGATACCTGATGCTAAAGGTACAAACTACAGACCTTATGATTCTGTAACCAGAGCAGAAGCTATCAACATCGCAGTAAACGCTTTGACAACCCAACAAATCAGTGAACAAAAAGCTAACGATATTATCTCTAAAGCTTATGAAGATTATGAACAACTTCCTGCTTGGTTCCTTATTGCATCAGCAAAAGCTCATGTTCTTGACCTTGTTGTTGTAATGCCCGGTCACGAAGGCAAAATGGAAGCAAACAGACCTGCTAACAGAGCTGAAGTTGCACAAATCCTTTACAAGATGATGCAAGAAGCTAAGCTTAATCCGAACGCTAAGCTTGCAGAAGTTATGCAAAAAAGAACTGCTGACGGTTTCATCGTTGATAACGTAAGAGTTCAAGGTTCAATCGGTATTATTCCGGCCGGTACAATTCTTCCTATCAAGCTTGAAACAGTTGTTGGTTCTCAGATTTCAAGTGTAAGTGATATTTACACAGCGAAAGCTCCTAAGAACTATGTAACAAAGGAAAAATACCTTTTAATCTCTGAAGGCAGCGATATGAAAGGTCAAGTAAAATATGTACAAAAAGGTCAGCTTTTCAAACAAAACGGCGAAGTTATTTTGAAAAACGAACTTTTAGTAACTCCAAACGACCAAGCAGTTATGGTTTACGGTGTAACAACTATCGACCCTGACAAAATCGGTTTCTGGAGAAAAATATTCAAGGGTGCTAAAGTTTTAACAATGCCTAACCAAATTGTTAATATCAGACTTCTTGCACCTATCAAGATTGACCTTACAAACGGTTATATTTACGAATAAGAATAGACGGAAATTATGAAAGAAAAGACCTCTGAATATCTCTGAGGTCTTTTTCTTTCATACGCTTATAAATTCTTTTTAATATTTGTCATTTTCTTTCTTCTTATTTGCGAGGCAAGTTTTAACATTCACATAGCCACATTTCTTTGACCGCAAAGAAACGTGGCGCAAAGAAACTCTCCGTCCGGAACTGCGTTCGTTAATCAATTGTAAAATTCGCCCTGAGCAGGTGAACTCACTTCGTTCAAACAGCACCTGCTCTGTTGTTGGCTCATTAACATTGATTACTCACTCCGTTATGGACGGACTTTCGATTGAGCGAGCGTGTGCGTAGCACAATAGCGAGCAAAGAGATTGTGCGCAGCACAACTTGTTTTTTACGGCTGAGCGAAGCGAAGACGTTGTGAACAGTTGCGTGTTTCTTCTTTCTTTTCGGACTTTTCTTTCTTCTTACCTCGCAATTAAGAAGAAAGAAAAGTCCAAACAATTAGAAAAGGATTAAAACATTTACTTTAAAAAGGAAGTTCAGTCGGGCTGATTACATAGGACTCCCCGATTGGACTCCCTTTTTTGGTAATGTTTTTAATCCTTAAAAACCTCATAATTTAGGAGTTAGTTTTCTTGAGGTAACTCAGGAAGGGGTAATGGGTATATACCAACTACTCCGCCTATTTACAAAGGAGGTTAAAATGACGATTAGAAAACTTACTGTGGCAGCTGCAATTGCCGTTGGTATAGCAACGTGTTCATTCAGTACGGTAATGGCAGCTTGTCCGTGTGATCAGCGCCCTGTTGTTACTCAGGGAGCATGTCCATGTGAAAAGGAAATTCCGGAAGTAACAGGTGCGGCTTGCCCATGTGACCCGCAACCGGAACCTTGCGGCTGTGATGTCGCGCCAAAATGTGAACCGGATCCGGTTCCTTCATGTGCTCTTTGCCCTGGAGTAAAAGAACTCAGCAGAGAAAACATGAAACAAGTTTATGCGTATCCGAACGGGATTTACGGATACAACAACTATGTCGGTACTAAATCTGATTCTGTTTACTCAGCAGAAGGCTTCAGTATCAACAGAGATAACTCAAAATTGAGTGCAGGTACAATGGGTACAACAGTAGCATCAGAAGGTTCTGTAACCGGTGCAGCTTCTAACATTCCATGCCTGAACGAAATGAGTAACCATAACGGAATCCCGATTATCAGAGATGAATCAAAAATGGACGGCAACGGTTGTCCAATCCAAATGGGAACTGCAAACTCAATGCAAGCAATCAAAAAAACACTAGTCCCTTTTGATTTATCACCGTTCAGCGATTTAACGACAGGTGCTGCTGCAAACTTGCAAATGTTCCCTGATGTGCCAAACGGTTACTGGGCTTCTTGCGAAATCGACAAACTCGCAACCAACGATGTTGTTGTCGGTTATCCTGACAGAATGTTCAAACCTTCAAGAAACATCTCTCGTGCAGAGTTCGCAACTATGTTAGTTAAAGGCTTTGACAAAGATATGTACTCTTGCAACCCTGAAAAAATCTTCTCAGACGTACCTACAAACCATTGGGCTAATTCAGCAATCACAGTGGCGGTTCATCAGGACATGTTAAAAGGTTATCCGAACGGAACATTTATGCCTAACCATAACGTAACAAGAGCAGAAGCCTTATGCGCGTTAGCTAAAGGTGTAAAATGTCCTGAAATCGATAAGTGCAAGGCTCAGGAAATCTTATCCCAGTACACTGACGGTAACACAGTTCCTGAATGGGCGCAAATTCCTATCGCTACAGCGTTGGAAAAAGGTGCGCTTGATAACTCACCTAACCCTAAAACAATTGCACCGTTCAAGGATGCAACAAGAGCTGATATCGCAGCCATGTTACAGAATATTCGTGTAAGTGCAGGTATCGACAAGAACCCTGTAACTGCAAATAATGACTGCCCAATCTGTCCGGTTGACAAAAAAGCGTTCATTGAAAACGAAGAAATGGTTAAAATTCCTACATTGCAGTTAGAATTCAAAGACCAAGTAACCGCAAAATCTTCACACGTTGGTCAAAGATTTGCTGCTAAAACATTGGAAGACGTTACAATCAACGGACACCTTTACCCATGCGGTTCAAATGTTTACGGTAAAGTTGTTGAAGTCGTAAGACCTTCCGGTTGTCAAAAGGGTGCTCTGAAACTCGCATTCACAGAAATCGAAAACTGCGGATGCAAGGCAACTCTTCCTAGACAAATCCTTACCGCACAAATCGACAAATCCAATACTCCGAACATCGTATCAAGAATCGTGACCGCACCTCTTACTTGGGGTGGTTCAATCCTCGGTATCGTAGGTAGAACAACCGGCGGTATGTTGACTTCACTCGGTAACGCTTGTGAAGACGTAGCATCCGGTACAGGTATTGCTCTCGGCGAAGTATTCCAAGGTCAATTTGCCGCAGCAGGCAGAAGTACGATGGACGTAGTCAAGGATACTGTTAAAGCTCCTATTGACTTAACAAGAACAGCTTTATCAGGCACTATGGGCTTATTCCAAACCACAGGCGACGAAGTTGCTTACTTAGTTGATGCTAAAGGTTACAAAATCTCAGCTATCAACCCGAAAGAACACGTAACTATCGCTTTCGGATGCAGCGGCGAGTAATGCGTTAACAAAACGTTTTTTTAATCGTTCGCTCATACTAAAAAAGCCCCGGCAGTAGTTTTTGCGGGGCTTTTTTGTTTTAATCAAATAAAGCGTTAATAAATTCTTTTGAGTCAAAGGTCTTCAAATCTTCCATTTTCTCACCGACTCCGACAAGCTTAACCGGCAAACCCAGGTCTTTTGCAATTGCAAGAACAATTCCGCCTTTTGCTGAACCATCCAGTTTCGTAAGCGCAACCGCCGTAAGATTTACACATTCTTTAAACACTTTTGCCTGAACAAGTCCGTTTTGACCTGTATTAGCATCTATCACAAGAATACTTTCACGTAAATTCTCAGGCGCGTTTTTATCAATTACAGTCTTAATCTTAGACAACTCTTCCATTAAATTAAATTTGTTCTGCAATCTTCCCGCAGTATCTACAAGAATCACATCATAACCTTCGTTTTTAGCCTTCTGAATAGCCTCGTAAACAACAGATGCAGGATCAGCTTTATCTCTTCTTACGATATCCGCGCCTGAACGCTTTGACCAAATATCAGCCTGCTCTTCTGCAGCAGCTCTAAAAGTATCGCCTGCCGCGATTAAAACTCTTTTACCCTGCGATTTAAACATATAAGCCATTTTCCCGATAAGAGTCGTTTTACCCGCACCGTTTACGCCGGCAATGAAGTATATGTTTAATTCACCATCTTTATAATTGAGTTTGTCAGAACCCGCTTCATCAAGAGTTTTCAAAAATTCGCTCTGCAAATACTGTTTAACCTCAGACGGTTTAACTTTGGTTTGCTTTCTTAGTTTATCAGTCAACTCAGAAGCATAATTAACACCTAAATCCGCACTGATGAGCAAGTCTTCCATATCATCCAAAACAAAATCCGAAAACTCTGCCTCTTCCGAAACAGCATTAACAACGTTTCCAACAAGCGATTGTGCCGTTTTGGAAACCGTGGATTTAAGTTTGTCAAAAAGGTTAAACATAGCTAAAGATTACTCCGTTAGCCTTTCAAGCCGTTTTCAACAATAACCTTTGCCAAAATACCGTTCACGAAAGATGAAGAATCGTCTGTTGAATATTTTTTTGCCAACTCAACAGCTTCATCAACAACCACCTTAACCGGAGCACCTTTTGTATACAAAAGCTCTGTAATCGCGATTCTCAAGATATCCTTGTCGATTTTTACAAGTCTTGAAATATCCCAGCCGTTTGCATATTTTTGAATTTCGTTATCAACATCTTTGTGATGTTTTTTGAAGTTTTCCGCAATTTCCACAGTATAATTCTTCACATCACTTTGGTTTTCCAAAGTAGCAAACTCCGCAATTTCAAGAGCTAGAATAGCTTTTTCTGCCACATCAAGCATTGTATCAACTTTCGCAACCATTTCATCCGTCATAGGAATTTGAACCGGTTGGTTTTTAGCCCCCATAGGACGAGAAAGATTTGATTCGTGTTCCGCTTCATAATCAATCAACGCTTCTTTAATATCAATCAAAGAGCCAACTGTAAGCTTCAATTCTTCAGAAGCATCACCCGAAAGAATTCTTACGGATTTCAGCATTATATTTTCAAAATCATCTTTTGAATAATGAGTTATTTCTTTTTCAAACTGGGAAAAAAGTATAAGAGCTAATTCCCTTGCTGCGTGTCTTGCCTGCATATATATTCTCCTGTATTTAATAACTAAATATAGGATAATGTTAGCACGAAATAACTAAATTTTATACAGATTTTTTAGCCTTTGCTTTAATTTCGTTCATAATCTGGCTTGCAGAGCCAACTTTATCACCTAAGTTATTACCTGCTTCAACAAGGTTTTCACCGACTTCTCTTATGCCGGATTTATCCCAACCACCAAATATTTTTCTCCAGAAGGATTTTCTTTTGTTCTGAGTATTTGCTAAAGGTTCACCTTTTTCAACCGCAGTAGATGCATAATCTTCTGCTGATTTGAGATATGAAGTGCAGCTATTTGATTTTTCAACCAAACCTTTCAATGCGCTATTTTTAGACTCAATTTGAGAATTTGCACTTGAAGTCAATGTAGAAATTTCTCCGGTCTTAGACTCAAGTTCTTTCTCCTCTTCTTCTGTAATTGTGCCGTCTTCTTTCTTTGCTAACAATTCATTGATTTCTTTTTCAAGTTGAGCAACTTGATTATCCATATCTTCTTGAAGTCCGATAATGTCACCTAATTCAACTTCAATTTCGCCAAAATAATCATTTTGATCTTGTATTATATTATCAACCTCTGTTGACATAGAATTACAAGCATTTGTCAATACTTTTGCAGCTAGTGTACTACCAAATATAGTTTTGTATTTATCAAATAATTCACTTGCTTTCTGGGTCTGACCCTGATTTTGGTTTTGATTTTGATTTACTCTGTTAGCGAGTGAACTATTCGCAATTCCTGTTCGTTGTACATTACTCATCTTAATATTTCCATCTTAATCTTATGCTATAATAATAAAGTATTTTAGATATCTCTAATTTCAAGATTTTAAAAGTTTGTTACATTCTTAACATTTGAACGAGGTAATTATGAAGAAACGTGCAATTATAGTTGTTATTGACTCAATGGGAATCGGCGCTATGCCTGATTGCAGAGAGTTTGGAGATACAGAAAAGTGCAACACTTTAAAAAATGTTTGTGCATTTAACCATGGACTTCATTTGCCTAACCTTGAAAAATTGGGCATTGGAAATATTCAAGATTTTGAAGGCATAAAAAAAATTTCAAATCCAATCGGTCAATACGGAACTTTGCGCGAAAAATCAAAAGGTAAAGACACCACAACCGGACACTGGGAAATCGCAGGTTTAATAAGCGAAAAACCGTTCTCAACTTTCCCGAACGGATTTCCGAAAGAACTTATTGATAAATTTATTGAAGAAACAAAATGCGGCGGCATTCTTGCAAACATTCCGGCAAGCGGAACTGCCATTATTGAACAATTGAATGACGAACATCACAAAACAAAATATCCGATTGTTTATACCTCAGCAGACAGCGTTTTTCAAATCGCAGTGGACACAGATCTCATTCCGTTAGAAACTCTTTATGACTGGTGCATAATTGCTCGCAGACTTCTTGATGAAGGAAACTACAACACTGCTCGCGTAATTGCCCGTCCGTACAAAATTATAGACGGCAAACCTACCAGAATTTCTAAAGACAGAAGGGATTATTCAATGGCTCCGCCTGCAGATACCGTTCTGGACAAAGTCAAAAACTCCGGTGCAGCCGTAATCGGCATCGGAAAGATTGAAGATATTTTCTCAAAAGCGGGAATAACCCACGCAATCCATACCGGCTCAAACAAAGAAGGTTTGGAATTGACAGTTCAAGCTCTCGCGAACAAACTTCCGCTTGAAAAAATCAAATATCCTGAAGCTAATATCACGGATAATTCAAAAGAAATTATCTTCACGAACCTCGTAGACACCGATATGTTATTCGGACACAGAAATAATGCCGAAGGTTACGGAAAAGCGATTGAAGAAATCGACAAATACTTAGACCAAATTCTTCCGTTAATCGGAAAAAACGACTTGTTAATCATAACAGCAGACCACGGCTGCGACCCGACGGTTGAAGGTACAGACCACACAAGGGAACAAGTTCCTGTTTTATACTACTCAAAGGGCATTGAACCAAAAGATTTGGGTATAACACTAGGCTTTGATTCTATTGCCGAAAGGGTTTCTGACTGGCTGTTTTAATTTAACAATTTCGTTGTATAATGTAATTACCCGCTAAACAGCGGTTTAGAATATAATAAAGGAGAATTAAAATGAACGTAACTATTAATGATTCTTGTATCGGATGTGGCGCTTGCGAATCAATTTGCGAAGCTGTTTTCCATGTTGAAGATAGAGCTTGCGTAAAAGAAAGCGAAGTTGCAAGCAACGAAGCTTGTGTTAAAGAAGCTGCTGACGCTTGCCCAGTAGGCGCTATCGAAGTTGCATAAAATTAATTAGATAAACAAAAGAGGCGGTCGGAATTTCATTCCGACCGCCTCTTTTGTTGGAGCAACAGAATATTTTTATTGTATAATCATGTGGGGGATATATTATGTACACACTGGTTTATTCAATCGATAAAAATCCGAATCCGGAAACTTTATACATCAATCTTACAAATGCTTGCACAAACGACTGTGTGTTTTGCTTGCGTTCGCAAAAAGATGACGTCTGCGGTGCCGAAATGTGGCACGATGACAAATATACACTTGATGATATTATTAAACAATTTGAAGAATATACAACAAAAAAAGCAACTTTGTGTTCCGACCAAAGGGTTAAAAACGTAGTTTTTTGCGGGTATGGCGAACCTTTCTTAAAAAAAGATATGATGAAATCTTTCGCTCAATATTTGAGAAAAAATCATCCTGATATAAAAATCCGTGTCAACACTAACGGACACGCCAACGCGATTTATAAATACAATGTGGCAGAAGAGTTCAAAAACCTTCTTGACGAGGCTTCCGTAAGTTTGAATTCTGATAACGCAGAGCAATACAACGAAATCTGCAAACCTAAAATCGAAAACGCTTACGAAGAGGTTAAAAAGTTTATCCAAGCTTGCGTTGCTGCCGGAATAAAAGTTTCAGCAAGTATCGTAACCGGCTTTGATGAAAGAAAAATCAATGTCGTAAATTGCGAGAAAATTGCACACTCTCTCGGCGCAAATTTCAGAAATCGTGAATTTATAACAAACGGGTACTAGATTATGGTCAAACTTATTCTTGCATCAAATTCACCGCGCAGAAAAAAAATCCTCACCGATTTGGGTTTAGATTTTGAAGTAATTCCGTCCAACTATGACGAAAAACTCTCAACAGACACTTTTTCTTACGAAATCATTGAAGAACTTGCTACCAAAAAGGCTCTTGATGTAGTCAGAAGAGTCGGTAAAGACGAGCTTGTAATCGGTGCTGACACAGTCGTAATCCTGCATAACAAGATTTTAGGCAAACCCCACTCGAAAGAAGAAGCGTTCAAGATGCTCCGTGAGCTTTCCGGAAACACGCACTCAGTAGTAACTGCCATCTGCGGGATTAACACCAAAACGAACCGTGCAGCACTCTTGTCCACCACAAGTTATGTGCGATTTAAAGAACTTACAGACGAGATGATTCACTACTACATCGACAACTTCAATCCGCTCGACAAAGCCGGAAGTTACGGAATACAAGAACTTCCTCCAAACTTTTTAGACAAGTACGAAGGAAGTTTTGAAAATATTATCGGACTTTCGCCGGAATCCGTTACTGCTGTTCTTGAGCAATTGGAGTATCATCACTAGGCAAACCCAGAGAAATACGTTTATCCTTAGGATTAAACTTGATAATCTTTGTATTAACCTTATCTCCGGCTTTCAAAATATTGCCGGTTTGGTTTTGATACTCAGCAAGAGCTGATTGAGGAAGAAGAGCTTCAACCCCCGGAAGAACCTCTATAAAAGCGCCAAAGCCTTTAATTCTGGTAACCATACCTTCCTTAATATCGCCCTCTTTTAACTCACTCTCAGCTTGCAACCACGGATCAGGCTCAGTATTTTTAAGACTCAAACTGATTCTTTGTTTGTCATAATCAACATCAATAATTTCAACATTGATTTCTTGACCAACTTTCAACAAATCGGTCGGATGCTCAACCCATTTCCAAGAAATCTGTGAAAGCGGTAACAAACAATCTACGCCACCGATGTTTACAAAAGCACCGAAATCAGTGATTCTCACAACTTCGCCTTTAACAATTTGTCCAACTTCAACCTGTGCAAATACATTCTTTCTGTTCTCTGCAAGGTTTGTTTCATAAACCTTTCTGTTAGACAAAATCAAATTGTTTTGAGATTTGTCCGAAGTTAAAATCTTAACATCAATCTTATCGCCAGGGTTGCAAATAGTTTCTCTCGCGCAAAGCTGACCTTGCGGAATAAAGCCTTGAACACCGGAAACATCAACTATCAAACCACCCTTAACAGACTGAGTGATTACAACAGAAATAGTTTCATCTGCTTCCTTAACTTTTTCTAATTCAGCCCAAGTGTGAGCAAGATGAACTTTTTTGTATGAAAGAGTAAATTTACCGTTTTCATCACAATCTTGAGTAATTAAAAATTCATACTCGCCACCTTTTTCCAATACGTCTTCCACCTTCGCTTTTCTGTCGGAAGACACTTCATAACAGGGCACAAATGCTGTACATTTTGAACCAATGTCTACAATCGCACCATCTGATTCATACGCACACACAACACCCTTTACAATATCGCCTCTTTTGAATTTGTAATCATACTTCTCCAAAAGAGCTGCATAATCATCATCAGAACACTTTTTGACCATTTAGTATTCTCCTATTCCAAATAAACACGGGAGTATTATACCATATTTACCGCAATTCGGCAATAGGCACGCACTTTTTAATCAATTTCTTCGATAAAGAATTTGATTAAAAAGATTTTTATACTAAGAAACGCTCGCGATGCGTTACCTTGGTTATATTTAAGTAGTAGGGTGGGAAAAACGAAGCGGTTCCCACCGCAAATTTAAACAAATACTTTTAATGTCTTGGCCACTCCGTCTGACACATTCACAACCGCAGCGACTTCGTTATGGTAAGTCAACACGGCAACCCCATCCGACAGACCTTCCACACACACAGAAACGCCGTTAGAAACCTTCGATTTCTCATCGTCATTTATCTCATACTTCGGGGAATTCAAATACTCAATCGGTGATTTTAAATACTTTTCAACATCCTGAGAATCCTTCAAGTCTTCCAACCCCACAGAATGCTCCAAAACAAAATCTCCCGCCTTTACTCGGACAAGCTTAATAAGATGTCCGCCCACACCCAAAACCTCGCCTAAATCATTCGCAATCGAGCGGATATAAGTTCCCTTTGAACACTCGATATAAAGTTTGGCCGTTTGATTTTCATAATCGAACCCCAACAAATCCAGCTTAAAAATAGTAACCCTGCGAGACTCAATTTTTACCTCTTCACCCTTTCTGGCATACTCATAAAGCTTTTTTCCATTAACCTTTATCGCTGAATAAATAGGAGGAACTTGCTCTATCTCACCCCTGAATTTGTCCAAAACAGATTCCAAATCTTCGCGACTGATTTTATTATCAGAAGTCTTAACAACCTCGCCTTCCGTATCATAAGTGCTTGTCGTCACTCCAAATTTTACCGTCCCGACATAAGACTTGTCGTCTGCGAGATACTCAATCAACCTTGTAGCTTTCCCTATACAAACAGGCAAAACCCCTTCCGCAAACGGATCAAGCGTCCCCGTATGTCCAATTTGTTTAACCTTAGTAAGACGTCGCAAAATCGCAACCACATCATGAGATGTCTTGCCCTTTGGTTTATAAACATTCAAGAAACCGAACATTACTTAATTTCGCCTCTGGAAATTTTATCAATCAAATCCAACACGCGAGAGCCCTGTTCCAAGCCGTCACTGTAAACAAATTTGATTTCCGGAGTAACTCTAAGGCGAATTCTTTTCCCGACTTCATAACGAACTCTTGGGGTATTTTTTTCGATAATCTCTTTGTCCTTCTCAACCTGTTCAGGAGAACCTAAAACGCTGTAAAACACCTTAGCAAAAGAATTGTCGTGCGAAACCTCTACATCAAGAACTGACACAACCCCTTCCAATCCTCTGACTTCACGTCGTAAAATTTCAGAGATATCACGCATTAATTCTTTTCTTACACGTTCATTTCTTAAAGTCATTTCATTCTCCTTGAACTACCTATTTAATTATAACATAAAAGGGCGGGATTTGAGCTTCGCTCAAATCCCGCCCTCTAAAAATTACTTATATTAAACTTCTTGAGGAGCAGGTTTTTCTTCTCCCGCTTTTCTTTCAAACACAATTTTGTCATCTACAAGTTTGAGCAAAATTGTGTCCCCCGGCTTATAAGCATTCGTAAGAATCTCTTCAGCGAGTTGATCCTCAATTTTCTTCTGAATAAGTCTTCTGAGTGGTCTTGCACCATAAGCCTCATTGTAGCCATCTTTTGCAAGATAATCCTTAACCTCATCCGTAACTTCAATAGACAAATCTCTTTCAGAAAGTCTCTTGAACAAGTCTTTCATCATCAAATCAACAATTTGACGAATTTCTTCCTTGCTCAAGTGAGAGAATACGATTATGTCGTCAATACGGTTCAAGAACTCAGGTCTGAAAGCTTTCTTCAACTCTTCGTTAACAGTTTCTTTAAGCCTTTCATACTTATCCTGTTTTGCAGTTTCAGCAGTCGAGAAACCAAGTTTTCCGGCTGTTGAAATCATACTTGCACCAACGTTTGATGTCATAATGATAACCGTATTCTTGAAGTTAATATGTCTGCCCTTAGCATCTGTCAAACGTCCGTCATCCAAGATTTGGAGCATAATATTGAACACATCAGGGTGAGCTTTTTCAATTTCATCGAAAAGAATAACTGAATAAGGTTTCTTTCTTACAAGCTCAGCAAGGTGTCCGCCGTCATCGTAACCGACGTATCCCGGAGGAGAACCGATAAGTTTTGCAGTTGAATGTTTTTCCATAAATTCTGACATATCAACTCTTATCATATTGTCTTCACTGCCAAAGATAGCTTCTGCCAACGCTTTTGCCAACTCAGTTTTACCAACACCGGTAGGACCTGAGAAAATAAAGCTACCGATAGGTCTGTTTGGTGATTTCAAACCAACCCTTGCTCTTCTGATAGCTTTTGCAATTGCAGTTACAGCATCAGATTGACCGATAACTCTGTTATGCAATGTTTCTTCAAGTTTAAGTAATCTTTCAGACTCACCTTCAGTAAGTTTAGTAACAGGAACACCTGTCATAGTTGCAACGACTTCCGCGACATCTTCTTCTGTAACGGTTGGTTTGTTTGCATCATTTTGTCGACGCCACTCCTCAGAAACCTCACGAATTCTGTCCTTCATATTTGCTTCATCATCTCTGAGAGCTGAAGCTCTTTCAAATTCCTGATTTCTTATTGCATCTTCTTTCTCTCTGATAATGTCCTTAAGCTCTTTTTCAAGCTCTTTGCCTTCAGGAGAAAGCGTGCAAACCTTCAATCTTACTTTTGAACTTGCTTCATCGATTACGTCAATCGCTTTGTCAGGCAAAAATCTGTCATTGATATATTTGCTAGAAAGCTTTGTAGCAGCAATAATTGCGTCATCAGAAATAATAAGATTATGGTGGTCTTCATATTTTGGTTTCAAACCGCGAATAATCTCGATTGTCTCATCAATTGACGGTTCTTCAATGATTACAGGCTGAAATCTTCTTTCAAGTGCAGAATCTTTTTCGATATACTTTCTGTACTCATCAGAAGTTGTAGCACCGATAACCTGAATTTCGCCTCTTGAAAGAGCCGGTTTCAAGATATTAGCCGCGTCAATCGCGCCTTCTGCTGCACCTGCACCAATCAAAGTGTGCATTTCGTCAATTACAAGGATAACATTTCCCGCCTGACGAATTTCGTCCATAATCTTTTTAAGACGTTCTTCAAATTCACCTCTGTATTTGGTACCTGCAATCAAAAGTCCCATATCAAGCTGAATAATTTTCTTGTTTTCAAGAATATCAGGGACTTCGCTGTTGACAATTCTAATTGCCAGACCTTCCGCAACTGCAGTTTTACCAACCCCGGGTTCACCTAAAAGAACAGGGTTGTTTTTGGTTCTTCTTGCAAGAATTTGAATAACACGTTCAATTTCTTTTTCTCTACCGACAACAGGGTCAAGTCTAAGTTCTGACGCCGCAAGAGTCAAGTCCGTACCAAACTCATCCAAACTAGGGGTTTTAACCTTGCTTGCCTGTGAGCTTGAACTTGAAGAACTTCCTGCACCTGCTGCAGCTGTAGGTTTTGAATCACCTAACATTTTTACAACGTTACTTCTAACTTTGTTCAAGTCGACGCCGAGGTTTTCAAGAACTCTCGCAGCAACACCTTCACCTTCTCTAATCAAACCGAGAAGCAAGTGTTCTGTGCCGATATAATTGTGTCCAAGCTGCCTTGCTTCATCCCAAGACAACTCCAAAACTCTTTTTGCGCGAGGTGTAAACGGAATTTCTACCGCAACAAAACCAGAGCCTCTACCGATGATTTTTTCAACCTCAACTCTGGCATCTTTCAGTGTAACTCCCATTGATTTAAGAGTTTTAGCTGCAATACCCGTACCTTCCCCAATCAAGCCCAAAAGAACCTGCTCCGTTCCAACAAAGTTGTGACCAAGACGACGTGCTTCTTCCTGAGCCAACATTATAACCTTAATGGCTTTTTCCGTAAAACGTTCGAACATTTGATATAATTCCTCTTCTTACATATATATGTAAACATATTTTACATAAAAAAACCGTATCTTTCAAGAGTCAGAATACAAATATCCTACAGTATAAGTAGAAAGACTACTTTGATTTTACGTTAACAAAGTCAGGAGTCTGATTTTTTGCATTTTTAAGCTTTAAGTACTGCTCTTTCAACTGTTCTTTTTCTTCCGGCGAAGAACTTTGAGCCTTTTCGTCTAATTGTGTATACAGTTCTTTTTCAGCTTCATTTGACTTGGTATAAACATCCATCTCTTTTGACTTTTTAAAAGAGTTTACCTTGCTGTCATATGCAATTTGCGGGGTTTTAAAAGCTGTATACAAAAGCGCAAACCCTGCAAAAAACGTAGCAACTAACGCCGCAAAAAGGCCTAAAGAACGTAATATATTTCTATCTTTCATTTCCTTTTTGCTTTTGTTAATCAAATCAGTTTTTACTTCTTTTGAAGTTGCACGATTCGCTATATCTGACAAAGTATCCAGCAGCAAATCGCCATCCTCAACAATTCCCCATATAATTTTGCCGGCAAGAGCTAAGCCGCTGAGAAAAGTTGCAGTCACAAGCTTTGCAGCCTCACCTTTTCTTGAAATAGGATTACCCTCCTTCTCTTTTAAAGGTGTTTGTGACGTTTTTGGGGCAGAACTTTTCCGAAAACTGATTGGAGTATGTGCTGATACAGGTTGAATCACTCTAAACTCCTTTAATCATAACTCCGTTACCATTGTCAGCCATTTTTACGGTTGAATAATGATTAATTTTTTGGTCTAAAGAAACATCTTCATCTTTGATTTCATCGTTAATGTCTTCGTAGATATTAGATTGTGCTGATTTCTGACGGGAGAAAACATCCATTTCTTTTTGTTTTACGTAGGCATTTACTTTTGTATCATAAATTTTTTGAGGTAATGTTAATGCTAAAGTCAATAAGCCTGCAGCCGCACCGATTGCAGTCGGAATCTTCCAACCGGAAGCCTTAACTTTGGTAGACAAAGTTGATAAACCACCAGCCAAAGCACCGACCAATGCGCTGCCTCCTACAGATGCCAATATTGCTAAGTTCCTCTCTGTACCTCTGTTTACCGGATTTTCATAACCTTTTGATTTTGAACGGAAATTTGTATTTCCTTGATAAAGATTTGTACCAATAGATTGAACTTGCATAACTACTCCTTTACTACACATGATTTATGTATTTATATAAAACCCAACAATGCCTAAAATTTGCGCAATTTTTTACATTACTTAATATTCGGGAATGCGTAAATTACACCCTCGCTACTGCGCCATTTCAAGTACCCTGTTTTCGGAACTTTATCCAAGTCAAAAACTGATACTAACGCCCAGTTTCCGCGCATAGCCGTGAGTTTAATTTGTTTTATATAATTAAGTTTCGAAATCGTTTGTGAATCATCTTCACTTTTTGCGTGCAAAACTTCAATCTCATCCGGAGTATCCTTTAGAAGTCTTAAGCCGTATTTTCTGCCGTAAAGATTATAGAAATTCAACCACGGCAAGAATTGCATCCTGTCAGAGGTCAAAACCCAGCCTTTTGCACCAGTGTGTTTGTCATAAATAACTTGCACCCAGCCGTCATCCCCAATATCGGAAACATATAAAAAACCGAGTTTCTTCTCGTTTATAAGCAAAGCAAAAACGCTGTCCGGCATAGTTTCCGGTTTATACGTAAATTCCATTTTCTTTATAACGTTAGAATTAGCTTCCGGCTCGGAATACAAGGTCACAGACTCATCAGTTTGATAAAGTCCTATTGTTCCCCTCGGAATAGAATTCATATAAAACGGCATTGTATCCGCAAAAACGGGAAGTGCCAGCATCATCAAAAATATAATAATTAATCTCTTCATAGTTATATTTTAGACTAAATTTCGCGCTCTATCAAGTTAAATTTATATTAAAGTCCTATCTTTTGGTCGAGCTTGAAGTATCCTACCATATTGTAAATACTTGAAAGTTCGTTATAAAAACCATTGATTGATTCCGGGTTTCTAAGACTCTTGAAAATTGAGCCAAGTTCAAACAAGTTCTTCTTTGTACTGATAGCTATTATAACTTCGTCATCAAAAGAACTTTTTAGAAAAGAACATTTTGCCTTATTTGTACCGAATGCCGTCTGTAAATTTTGAAATCTCTCAATAAACGCAGTCGTCAAAAGGTATCTCGCCTCGACTTGGTCGGATGAATACGCATTGAATTTATTGCAAAAGCGAGGGTCTTCTAAAGTTACCTTGTTCAACGGTTCATCAGAATTTTGAATCTGAGTTTGAATCACATACATTATGACAAATACTCCAATCGCAATACCAAAAGTAACAAAAGGGTTAAATCCTTTTGCAAGTAATTCAACAATAAGACAAAGCACCGCAGGAATTGCCAGCAAATATTGATTTGCTTTTGTAATATCACCTTTAGTAGCAATCATCGTACGGTTTTTAACTTCTTTATTTGCCTTAAATGATATAACTACGCCTTTGAATACTCGCATACAAGTTTTACGTCTGCTTGAACCGCTTTCGTACCACAAATCAGTTTCACAGATTTTGAAAGGCACATCTTTGAACGAACCAATAAATTCGTCATCAGTGTGTCTTATATTAAACTCTCCAAATAAACCGCTTCTCTCTAACCTTGTATCAGCAATAATATTTTCGTTATTTCTCCACTCAATATCATTAAAAAGTTTCAATATGTAAGGCAAACATCCCTGTTTTAATTTCATCGCAAAGTCTTTCGGAATATCATTACATAGATATACTGTAACCACACCAACTGTAATGGAGATAAGTATTCCGATAACAAAATAGTTGATATTTTGCCCATCCCAGTGTCCAAACTTAAACAACCCAATCGGTGCTAAGAAACACAGAACTGCAAAAAACATGCCTAATACATATTTAATCAGCTCAAGTTTTCTTTCGGTCTCATATTGTTCAAAAATCGGCGCGATTCTTGAACGATAAAGTTGATGAAATTTTACAGTTCTCTCTTTATAATTCATTCTTATTCTCTAAAAGATAGTTCTTGAATGTTTTTAGCAAGCGCTGCTCTCAAGTTTGCCATTTGAGTTTCGATAGCCTCGTCAGTCAAAGTAGCATTAGCGTCTTGTAGGTTGATTCTGAATGCCATTGACTTAAAACCTTCTTTAACGTGTTCACCCTCGTATACGTCAAAGACTCTACAGCCGTTGAAGACTTTGTTGTCCACGCCCTTCTTAATAACTTTTTCCAACTCATCCCAAGTTGTTTTAGAAGGAACTATAACCGCCAAATCTCTCTGAACTTCAGGGAATTGAGGCAGTTTTTTGTATCTCGGAACAGTTTCGTTTACGGCAGAAATCAACATATCCAAATCCAACTTGAACAAGAATGCATTTTGATTCAATTTCAATTTACCTTTTAATTCAGGATGAATTTCACCGTAATAACCAATTATTTCAGGCTTTTTACCCAACATAGTTAAAACTGCTGTTTTGTATGGATGCAAGCTTTTATGAGAATCCGCAATCGGTGAATCTGCCAAAAGCGCGAACTTAATTCTTCTTGTAAGCCCAAATTTCTCAAGAATTTTGTCCACAATACCTTTTACTGTGTAGAAATCAACTTCACCAGTAGACTGCCACAAAGAATTTTGAATATTTCCGGTAATCACACCTGCAAGAGTTTGAGTTTCCTTAACCCCTGTATTCTTTTCGTCAGCAGGTGCAACTTTCAAATAACTTCTGCCGATTTCATAACCCCAGAAATCTTTTTGACCGTTATCATAGTTGTATTTCATACAGTTCAAAAGGCTCGCAATCAGAGTTTGTCTGAGCATTGTAAAATCTTCTGACGCAGGGTTTTCAACAAACACAGCGTTTTCTTTGTCATAAGACATATTGAATTGTTTCAACAGAGGCTCACCAATCAATGAAGATGTTTGAAGTTCATTCAAACCGCATCCGCGCATTAAGTTGTGAATTCTGCCGATAACTCTTTCTGCAACAGAAATTTCAGCAGGATTAGATTTGTTCGGCAAAGTCGGAGTGATTTTATCGTAGCCGTTAATTCTCGCGATTTCTTCTATCAAATCACATTCTCTCGTAACATCATCTGCTCTGAATGACGGAACTCTAACTTTGCAAGCAGCTTCGTTTCCGCCTAAAATTTCAAAACCTAATTTTTCAAGGATTGAAATACATTTTTCGCTTTCAATCTCACAACCCAAAAGTCGCTTAATTTGCGCATAACGTAAAGTTATATCAATCGGTTCTAACTTGTTTTGACCTGTTTCAACTGAGCCTTCGAATTTTGCATCAGCATATTTTTCCAACAATTCAACCGCACGCATCAAAGCCGGACGAATTGCTTCGATATCAACTCCCCTTTCGTATCTTGCGCAAGCATCAGAACGATATCCGACACTTCTCGCACTCTTTCTGTTTGCAGAAGGAACAAAGTAAGCAGCCTCTAGAGCAATGTTTTGGGTATTGTCGTCGATTTCGGAGTTTGCACCGCCAAATACACCGCCCAAACAAACAGGTTTATCTTGAGTCGCAATCAAAACTGTGTCGTGAGAAAGTTTTCTTTCTACTTCATCCAAAGTTACCAAAGTTTCGCCCTCAACAGCTCTTCTTACGCACAAATAACCGTTCAATTTGTCGTAATCAAAAGCGTGAAGCGGAGTTCCGTATTCAAGCATTACGTAGTTAGTAATATCTACAACGTTATTGATTGCTCTGACACCAGAGGCAACAAGTCTTTTTTGCATCCAATCAGGAGAAGGCTTAATCGTAATGTCTTTCAAAACCCCAATTGAATAGTATTTGCAAACATCATTATCTTTGATTTCAACCTTGAAATCGCAAGTCTTATCTGATTTTACGTCCTTATTGATTTTTTCGTTCATCGGACGGTTAAACAAAGCTGAAAGTTCTCTTGCAACACCAAATACAGACATTTGATCGCCGCGGTTTGCAGTAGGTGCTGTGTGCAAAATGTAATCTTCTTCAAACCCGAGAACATCTTCTACATTCAAACCCAAACCAACGTTAGGGAAAATTCTGTTCAAAACCAAAATTCCGTCTTCTTCCTGATAATTTCTGTCAGAAACACCAAGTTCATCAGCAGAGCAAAGCATACCTTGTGACTCAACTCCACGAATAACAGCAGGAGTAAGTTCAAACTGTTCGCCTGATTTTCTGTCCAAGACTTTACTTCCGACAGACGCATAAGGAATAACTTGCCCTACCTCAATATTTTGCGCACCGCAAACCACCGTCTTAACCCCAGAACCGGTGTTTACGGTAACCAAATGCAAGTGATCAGAATTCGGATGGTTGTCGATTTTTTCGATTTTCGCAGTAATTATATTCGTAAATTTCGGTTTAACTTCCTCTACCTCTTCCACCTCTAAACCGCTCATAGTAAGTTCGTGAGCAATCTGAGCGACCTCAATATCTTTCAAATCAACTAATTCATTCAACCAGCTTAATGATACCTGCATATTATAATCCTCTCTGTTTTTTATACATTATACAACAGAAATATATTACGTGCTGCCGGTAGAAACCTTGAGCCCCTTAATATATTGTAACAATATGGCAATAAAAGGGCTAATTTTGTTTTTATTATTGTATAAGGTTTTTTATGTTATGGAAGGAAAAAGGTATGCTTCAAGTAAATAATATTAACTCTGCACCAGTCACAGCACCAATGTTTAGAGGAAAAGATTCAATCAAAATTCCGGAAATTCCAACGGAAAAAAATACGCTTGAAGGTGGTGCATCTGCTCTTTCTATTTATAACCAACTCTTGGTGAACCGAAAAAATATCGACATAAAAGCGGTCGATTTGATATATGACACAAGAAAAGGACTTCCTGAAGGCGAAAAAGTTTACTCTTCAGACGGAGATTTGAACTACATCGTACAAAATGATGGCGATAACAAAATTTTGTACGAATTAGATTCTGAGAATGAAGAAATCAAAAATATCAAATTATTCAATAAAGAAGGACTACTACTAAAAATACAAGGATGCGATAGTAGTGAAAATCCGAGTTTTGAAGTCATCGAATATCCAACAGATGAAAAAAAACAAATTAAATACACATATTACGATAATTACGAACCGACAAGTACATATATAAGTGCAAATAAAAATGGTGAAATCATTTCTATTGGGAAATATAATGATGGAACTTATTTTGTTGACTCGGTGAGCGCAGACAAAAAACATTCAGCAAGTTTTGATATGAATAGCCATAAACAAATCACTGCTTTGAGTGAAACAAAGGAAAGACCTAGGCAAAGAGTCACAAATAGAGTTAACTTCTATAATGGAGTTCCATACTCCGTGGACGAAAGAAAAGAAAAAGTAATTCCAAATTTTATTGCTGATGAAAGAATTAACCGCCCGGAATTAAAACCTGCGGAAAAATATGTTGCAGAAGCTGATTTGTCTCAAAAAGAAGGTAAAAAAACATACTATTCAGACGGTAGTTTGGAATCAAATACGACAGATGAAGGTACCTTCTATTTTTCACCGGCCGGAGATTTGACACGCGCAGAATTGCACGACAAAACAGTCGATTTCAATAATAACGACGGAGGACAAGTAGTAATCACAGAAACACTTGATGAAAAGACCACAAAAACAACAACATATTATGAACTGGATAATGACGTAGTCGTTACTTTAGAAGGTGGCGATAAAAATTACCGTATAGGCTACAATTACGACTCAAAAACACCGGTATTTTATAAAGAAGAAAATTCAGAGGGGGAAGAAACATTTTACATAGAGCTAGATAGTAATGGTTGTGTAAATTACGTCTGCGAGAATTAAACATCCCTAAGAATCGAATTTTTCTGCGTATTCCACAAGAGCGTTGTAAACATCTTTGTGGATTTTGCCCTCAAGAACTTCTTTATACAAAATCAAAAGTGACTCAATTCGGCTGAGTTTTCTGCGATAAACTCTTGCCTCCCTGAGCGCGCTGTACTTGTCCGCAATAGACACAATTTGAACTCCGATATCCGAAAGATTTGTATTCTCTAAAACAGGATACCCTGAGCGTTTCAAATTCTGGTGATGATACTTGACCAAATCAAGAATTTCTTCCTTGATGTGTTGAGTTTTCAAAAGTTCGTACCCAAGAGTCGAGTGAATATTCATAATCTCGCGCTCTTTGGAATTGAGTCTTGCAGGTTTATTAATGATTTTGGAAGGAATAAGCACTTTGCCCAAATCATGAAGCATCGCCGCCTCTTTTATAACATCTTCGTCCACACATCCCCTTAGCTTTTCAGACAACAAAGAATAAACCCCCATTGCAATCTTGCAAGTAGCGTTCATATGTCCGCCGGAAAGCTCTTTTAGCGTCTTCGTGTCAATCACAGGCTTAATCTTGTACTTATCCAAAAGGTTCTTCACAGAAGGATTAAGGTCTATCATATGCTGAACGACCGCTTTCTGAAGCTTCTCTTCACGTCCGGTTTTGAGCGCCACCACGCCCTTATCGTTTTTGTATACGAAAAAAGAAGTGTTGCTTATCTGCACAGCACCCATAAGTTGGACATCACCTATTTTCTTGTTCTTGGGGTAAGTTAAAAACATCTCTTCCGTACTAAGTTGTTACTTAACATAAGTTTACAATAGAACCCCATTTTTTGCAAGGGGGGGGTAAATGTAGAGGGTTGGTTGGTGAAAACTACAAGTTCTATGTCCCTCGATAGGGGGGGGGAAAATGGGGGTAAGGGGTAAATGTAGGGGGTTGGTCGGTGATGACTACTAGCTAGATGTGTTTTAGTGAACAAGTGATCAGGTGAACAAGTGACCAAGAAATTTACCCCCGTCGTCCTGAGCGCAGCGAAGGATCACAAGGTCTTGTAGTTACACGCTAAAGTGCCACGTCATTGCGAGTGGCAGCGAAGCAATCCAGCTAATGCGGTGGGAAGACTCCGCTTTCCCACCCTACTTACTGAAATAAATTCAGGACGACAGGGGCAAATACATTAATTACACCCTCTCTCTAACTCTCTCCCTTGGAGAGAGGACTTAAATATTCACCCTCTCCGAGGGAGAGGGCAGGGTGAGGGTTAATTTCCCCATCGTCTCTTGGGAGAAAAGGGAGAGTAAACAGGGGGATTAAAAAATTTTATAAGACGCTATCCTGTATTAAAAAGGAGAGTTTTCGTATGACTGAAAAAAAGTTTCTTAATTTTGTATTAACCGAAGGAATCTTGCTCACGGTTCTCGGTATTGGTATGCTTATGCTGCCGAAGATAACCTCGCTCACCTTCGGGCTAATGATATGTATCGGATTTTTTGTTTACGGGGTTTACAAAACCGTAAACGCATTTCTCACCAGAAATTACACTCGACACTACATCCTCAACATGATTCTTGGAATAATGCTGGCAATCCTCGGCATTTTCCTCTTTATGGTGCCAATGTTTAACCTCATCCTAATCACCGCCTTTATCGGAGTGTATTTCCTGCTGGAAAGCATATCCTCAACCGCGTTTGCAATCCAAACCCGAAAAACGCTATACCTATGGTGGACAAACCTTATCGTAGCTCTTTTACAGTTCTTAATCGGGTTTATAATCATCATCGGTCTGCCTTCCACAGCATTCTGGGTAGTCGGAATGTTAGCAGGTATAAACTTCCTGATTGCGGGAATGATTATGATAAGTTTATTCATCTCAAATAAGTACGTTTACAATATTTAGGAGTTATCTATGAACGAAATGATAAAAAATCTGAGAAATGACACAGAAAAAGCACAAAAATATTTTGCAAAAGAACTCGCATTCACTCTTGGCCCTGTCGAACTAAAAAGACTATCCGAGGAAAACGAAGTCAAAATTATTGATGTAAGACTACGTTCAGATTACGAAGTCGGACATATTCCGATGGCGATTTCCATGCCTTATGAAGAAATAGAAAATCGAATCAACGAATTAAACAAAGAGGACTTACATGTCGTATATTGTTATAATCCTTACTGTCATCTTGCTTCAAAAGCTGCGTACATGCTTGCTGAAAAAAATATTCCGGTAATGGAACTTTGCGGCGGATTTTCTGTCTGGAGCGAAGATTTCCGATATGCGGTTGTTCAATAATAGCTTTTGTGGGGGCGCGGTATTTCATACCGCGCCCCCATTGTATTTCTCAAAACTTTAAAATAAAATATACATATAGGAGTCGTCAGGGGGTATGAAAGTGAAAAAAAGCCTATACGCATTTTTGTTTTTGCTGTTTTTCGTGCCTACCTGTAATCTGTGCCAAGCGGAGTATTACAACCGACCAAGCACAAACCAAACCCTGCAAAACGACTTTTCCGGTTATATGGACTCCGTAAGGACCAAGCTTCAAAAGAACTGGATACCCCCTGATTTCTTAGAAGAAGGACACGTTCGGGTTTTATTCAAAGTCGATCGAAACGGAAGAGTGCTTTCCGCTGATATTATTGAAAGCTCCGGCGATAAAATTTATGATGAATCAGCACTTGAAGCGCTGAAAAAAGCGCAGCCGTTCGGGAATTTCCCGCCGCAATCTCTGCGCGAATCTTTGACAATAAACTACTCCTTCGATACATCTCTGGTCAAAACCGACAAGATGAGAGAGTATTACGAGCTTTCTAAAAAGAATTTTGTAACCGACAGAGCAGCTGCACTCAGGTACATAAACCTTGCAATCGCAGAGGTTCAAGGAGATGACGAAGGATACTTTCTCTACAAAAGAAGAGGACGTATCAAAGAAGCTATGGGCGATCATCTTGGCGCAAGAGAAGATTATGTAACATACGCGAGCATGAAAACTCGTGTAGACATAAAGCGTGTTCACGCGCTCAAGCACCAGGCAGAAGTTGAAGACACCGCCTACGCTTATTTCTATCTTGCATACGCGTACGAGCAAATCCACGATTACGATAATGCAATCGCAGCAATCAACAAGGCAATCGACAGAACCGACTTAAACAGTCAGTACAAGCGTTACCGCACAGAATTGGTAAGAAAACAACTCTAAACTACATTTCCAAATTCATTTGAGAGAATTGGATAATCTTGTTTTTGCCTCTGTGTTTTGCGTTATAAAGCGCGTGTTCTGCATATCTGATAACAGTGTTAGCGTCTTCTTCTACGTCAGGCATACAAGGGTAAGTTGAAATACCGCCGGAAATAGTAACTTTGTGAGGTTCTTCTTCGCCTGCAGGAATAAATTCCATTTTTTCAACTTCTCTTCTGAATCTTTCTCCGAACAAGAAAGCGTTTTCTTCAGAAGTATTTGGCAATACAAGAAGGAATTCTTCATCGCCGTATCTTGTCAAAATATCTTCTTTTCTTATCATTGCATTCAATTTATTTGCAATATTTTTAAGAAGAATATCGCCCCATTCGTAACCGTACATATCGTTTACAACCTTAAAGAAGTCTATATCAAATAATATGCAGGAAAGTTTTGTTCCGTAACGTTTTGAACGAGAGATTTCTTCTTCCAAACGTTCTTGAAGGTATTTTCTGTTATGCAAACCTGTCAAATCATCTGTTGTGCTGACCCTTTCAAGCTTATCTTTAATCATTTTAATTCTTAAAAGTGCATTAACACGAACGATAAGCTCATCTTTTTTAGTCCAATCAGAAATAAAATCAAAGCCTTCTGCTCTAACGGTAACATCACGTCTGACAGGTCCTAAGAACAATATCGGGCAAGGAAATTTGTTTGTCATCAAAGCATCTTTTGCCAAATCAATGTTCTCAACAATCATCAAAGACGGGTTCAAAAGCGCATAGTCTTTCATTTGATTGATGTCAACACTTCTGACATCAGCCTCATCTATCTCTGCCAAAACTGCTTCTAAATCAGCCATAGGCTTAGTTGCATAAATCACGATATTGCTCATATTTACTTCCTCTTATTTATAATAATCAAAAAAGGGCGAACATTACGTTCACCCTTTTAATATACACTAAATTCACCCAACTATGCAAGTGCTTTTGATTTCTCAATACAGCTTATCAAAGTTGAAGCAACTGTTTTTTGTTCTTCCAAAGTAAGTTCAGGGAACATTGGAAGAGAAATAACCATTTCTGTGCATTTTTCAGTGTTCGGAAGCATACCTTTTGTAAATCCGAGGTGTGCGTGAACTTTTTGAAGGTGAAGCGGTACCGGATAGTAAAGCATTGCACCGATTCCTGCTTCTTGCAACATTTTGTGGATATTATCTCTGTTAGGAATTTTAACTGTGTATTGATGGTAAACACAATATGTATCGTGAAGTTCCTTCGGAGTTTGGATATCAGGGCATCCTGCAAACAATTCGTTGTAAGTTGCTGCGTGAGCTCTTCTTTCTTTGTTCCATTCATCAATATAGTTCAATTTAATTCTCAAAATTGCTGCTTGAATTTCATCCAAACGAGAGTTTACACCGATTTCATCGTGGTAATATCTTACTGCACCACCGTGGTTTCTAAGAGCGATAATTCTGTTTTTAAGGTTTTCGCTGTTTACGGTAATCAAACCACCGTCGCCCATACCACCAAGGTTTTTGGTAGGATAGAAGCTATAGCATCCGATATCGCCGAATGTACCAACTTTTTGTCCTTTGTATTCAGCACCGATAGCTTGGCAACAATCTTCGATTACGTACAAGTTATGACGTTTTGCGATATCCATAATCTTATCCATTTCGCAAGGTTGACCATAAAGGTGAACCGGAATAATCGCTTTAGTCTTAGGTGTAATCAAAGCTTCAATTTTTGACGCGTCAATATTGAAAGTGTCTTTATCAATATCAGCAAATACAGGAGTTGCACCTACAATACCGATAGCTTCAGTTGTAGCAACAAATGTAAACGCTGTTGTAATAACTTCATCTCCTGCGCCTATATCAAGAGCTCTGAGTGCAAGGTGCAAAGCATCCGTACCTGAGTTCAAAGCAACTGTGTAGTTGCATCCGATGTATTTTGCAAGCTCAACTTCTAAAGCCTTACAGTTCGGGCCAAGAATATATTGTCCTGAACGTAATACCTCGCAAACTGCTTTCTCAATTTCATTTCCGATTTTTGCGTACTGTCTTTTTGAATCTAAAATAGGTATCATAGTTCCTCTCCTTTTCTTTCCATAATTCAAGTTTAGCACACAATTTCGGCGTCTTTACATATTCTTTAGATTCCGAGAGAAACGACTAGCCCAAGTGCCAAAAAGATTGAGAAATATATCATCAAGTTTCTTGATTGTAACATTCTCATCATAAACGCACCCTCTCCGCGTTTTTCAAACGCCGCCATATTCTCCAGCGGGAAGTGAAACCATTTTTTATCAGGCATTTTATCAGGATTACAAGCAAAACCCTGCATTGAAGAATACAAATCCACCGCAAGAGGTATAGTTAAATAAGTCGCAAAGACTTGCCAATCCGCAATATCAAATACACACAACAGGATTACGGACGCATAAGCAAAAATCAAAAGCCATTTCAAAACAACAAGCGCATCTAAGCGCGAGTCAAACCTGTTCGCCAGAGTAATTTTGCCCTCATGTTTGTCAAACTCATAATCCATGACCGTATGAATATACAACAAAACAACCGTTATAAATGTTGTCGGAAGGCAGAGCAAATACACTTCATCAGAATAAGTACCCGTCATGACATAAAAAACTCCGCCAAACAAAACAGGTCCGTAAGCCAACGCAACAGCCACTTCTGACAAACATATCCGTGAAAGGAATGAATATAAAAGCACAATCAAAGCTCCCGCCAGTGCGAAATAGAAAACTCCGACTCCGCATTTTATATAAAGAAATACACCGACAAGCAAGGCAACAAAAAGGTTAGCCCCCGCAAACAACAACAAGTCGAGTTCACTCAGCACACCGTTAATCAAATATCTGCATTTTGTCTTCTGCGAATTCTTCAAATACTCGTCTTTATTAAAATCAACCTGTCTAATCAAAGCCTTATAATCAAAATAATCATCCAAAAGGTTTGTTCCCATATGCGCAAACGAAATGCCAATCAATGCAAGGATTCCATAGAAAATATTTCCGGAATCAAATATTGCATATACAAAAACCACCAGCCAAGACATAACCGTCATCGGCAAAGAAAAAATCCTTGAACATTCCATTAACGTAAATAATTTGTGCATTACATCCCCCTTCGTGTTTCTGCAATTATAACACATCGCTAAAAATTTTTAACATACCATATAGATAATAAAAAGGATGCAAAAATGCATCCTGAAAATCCAACTATCACAAATCAATATATTATTTAAAACTTTTTCAACTTCGCCCTACAATGGTTTGTTCCACAAAGATTCAGCAAATTTGCTTTGAGTAGCGCCATTTTCTACAGAAAGAGAAACGTTGCTTGGAGTAAAGATGAATACCATATCGCTGATTTTTTGAGGAGTGCCGTTCAATGCGTGAGCTGCACCGCAAACAAAGTCAATTGTTCTTTGAGATTGTTCTTTATCCAACAAGTCTAAGTGAAGAACAACAGTCTTTTTGTCAATTAATTTTTTAACAATCTGAGCTGATTCGCTGAATGAACGAGGTTCAATAACAGTAACTTCACCGGATTTATAAGAATTAGGGTGGCTAACTACTTTTGATTCTCTTTCGAAAGAACGTTCAGGCTTAACTCTTGTTTCATACATTGTATCCAACGCAAGATTTCTGTCTGTAATGTAATCGTTGTTATCTCCGTCAACTAAATCCATGAAAGCGTCTTCGTCGCTTCCGTCGTTGAAACTCTTAGTGAAAAAATTCACAAACCCTTTTAAGCCTTCTGATAGTGCCATTTATCCCTCCATTTATTTACTTAAATAACTTTCTTCCTATTCTAATCATTGTTGCGCCTTCTTGAACGGCGATTTCGTAATCATCACTCATTCCCATTGAAAGCTCCGGAAGTTTTACATTGAACTCTATTTCAAGTTCATCTCTCAACTTCCTCAAATCACCAAACAATTGATGAAGCTCATCAGAGCCTGCGTCCAGCGGAGCCATATTCATCAAACCCAAAACCTCAATAGATTTCAAATTCAATACTTGAGAAAACTCCTCTTTCAATTGCTCTTTGCAGTATCCGAACTTCTGCTCTTCACAGGCATTGTTAACCTGTATCAAAACTTTCTCTCTCTTTTCTAAACGGCAGGCAGCCTTGGCTATCGCCTCTGCAACTTTCAGAGAATCTACGGAATGTATGAAATCAAAGTATTCAACTACTTTTTCCGCTTTGTTCGTCTGTAAGTGCCCTATAAAGTGGAATGTAGAATTCTTTCTAATCTTCTCCGGCAAAGATTCAATCTTTTTGATTGCATCCATTGCCCTCGATTCTCCAAAGTCTCTAAGCCCCGCTTCATATCCGCTTACCATAGCATTCAATCCGAAATACTTGGTGACTGCAATTATTCTTGGTTTACAAGGTGCAATTTTGTTTTCGATTTCGAAAAGACGCCCTTTCACGAATTTGCTATCCACCTCAGCATCAATACCCCATTGGTTTGAAGGGATTAATCCCTCTGCTGTTTTGTGACTGTCAGCTTGTCCGCTAAATTGGAACATTTCCTCCCGACCTCTTCTGTATTATATAATACATCTCATGTGCTGTACAAGTGTGCGTTTGTAACAACTTTTTGTCTTTTATGGAACATGCCGAAACCCATGTAGCCACATGGATTTCGCCATTATCCAAATTGTTAAGTTTTGTAAAGTTCATGCGTTTTGTTAAGAACTTGACACGAATTTTTACGTTTTTGGCATGCTTTTTTTGAACTTATGGGCATGCCCCCATGCTCAGCTTATTTTAGCCTAATTATTGACCTAAATAAGCTAAAGTTTCCATAACTGAGCTTGCAGTTGAAAATACTCTTGAATTCATTTGAATCATTCTTTGAGCACTAATCATGTTTGAAAGCTCTGCAGCGATGTCAACATTCGAACCTTCGTAACCGCCTGATTCAATTTTTCCGAATGCCATTTCACCCGCAACACCGTAGTAGATTTCACCTACATCAGGACCCCATTCCCACAAGTTGTGGTTAAGAGACACAAGACCTTCTTGGTTAACCATCGTTGCAAGCTCCAAAACAAAGTTTGAATCAGTTAAAACAGAGCCGGCAGCTGTAACATCAGAACCTGTAATTGATACAGCTTCTTTAGTTGTATATTTCCATTGCAAAGCACCATTCCCATCAACAAACTTTGTTAAAATAGAACCGTCATTATAAGCAGCCGCAACAATACCATTTTCGTCCACAGTAATGTTGTTTAAAGATATTGCATCATTGTCATTGTAATAAACAATGTCTTGAAGAGTAACTGTTTGGTTTAAAACTCTTGAAGTTAAAGAACCATCTGACAAGCCGGTTTGTGCCAAAAAGTTGGATGTTGTTTTTGCCGGATCAAATTTAATTGTTTTTCCGTTTTCTCCTTCAAAACTTATTGTACCGTCGCCATTGTCAACAACCTTCGCATCTTTACCATTAAGAGATTGATTGAACGCTTGTATCATATCACCAACAGTCATATCCGTATTTGCAATATTAAGAGTTGCTGTATCTGCAGTAGTTCCATCAGGATTAAGAATCATAACTCCTATATCACCAGATTTAATTGAAGCATCATTCAGTTCACTCAATTTCTTTGTTGCTAAATCTGGAGAGCCAGTAACTACAGCCTTCAAGTTTTTAGGAACTTTAACTGTTGTCGCAGAACTTGCTGTTGAATAAAGCTGCTCAGCACCAACAACCTTCATGCCGGAATTTGTAACTAAGTTACCATCCGAATCAGTAGAAAAAATACCATCACGAGTGAAATATTGCTTGCCATCAGCATCTTTTACAACAAAGAAGCCTGTTCCTGAAATCATTAAATCTGTTTCACGACCGGTTTGCACGAATTGCCCCGGCGTAAAGTTTCTTGTTATACCACCAACTTTTGTACCAAGACCAATTTGTTTGGGGTTAGTACCGCCGCCTTTTTTAGTTGCCGCACTTCCATACGACAAATTGTTTGAATAAAGTGTTTCAAAAGTTGCATTTGCAGCCTTAAATGCAGTTGTATTAATATTTGCTACGTTATTTGCAATAACGTTAATTTGGGATTGTCCGGCGTTTATACCGGTACTAGCTGTGTGTAATGCTTGTGACATTTTTCCTCCTGCCCATTAGGGTGTACTAAGTCTGATATTATTTCCTTAATTATTTGATGTATCGCGTACTGAAACAATATTTGCAATTGAATAGTATTTGTCATTGATTTTAACCTTGCCAGTTCCGTCTTCAAAACTTGCTTCAGAAACTGTACCGGTTATTGTCTTCTTACCGGTTTCATCATCTGGATCTTTAACAGAAACTTCTTTTCCGATAAGAGAAAGTGTTTGCGTAATCTCTGAGTTTGCCGCCATATCTGAATAAAGCGCCTTAATGTAATCCATACAGTTGGTTAACCCTTCATTCATCTGAGTCATTTGTTCAAGTGATGAATATTGCGCCAACTGTGCTAACCATTCTGTATTGTCAGTCGGCTGCGTCGGGTCTTGGTTTTGAAGCTGCTGCAACATAAGTGTTAAAAACATGTTGCTGTTGTTTGTTGAGTTTGTACTATTTGTGGAATTTCTTTCTGCAGCCACTTTATTGTATGCAGTTTGGCTTTGCATGTTTGTGATTTCAGCATTTACTACCGTCATAATCCTCTCCAGTCTTCTATTTTTTATACATTACCATTTTCATTTTTATCAGTTTGAGCCATCATTTTTTCGAAAAGCCCTTTTTCTTTTTGTTCTCGATTCGGTTGTCCCTGACCTTTGTTTCCGCCGCGAGAACCGTCTTGTTCCGTCCAATTCTGGTTATTGTCACTCTTTTGTGTGTCACTTAACTTAACTGAAACATTATCCACACCCACTCCGTGAGCAGTCAATGTTTCTTTGAGTCCGTCAATACCTTTCATCAACAAATCTCTTGCTTCGGGTGTTGTTACCGTAAATTGAGCCGTCAAACCCTCTTTAGAATTCATTAATTGAATATTAATCTTACCTAGCGATTCAGGATTAAGAACAATATTAACCTTGGAATTGTTATACAAACCGTCCATTTGCTTGGTAATTTGTTCCATAATCTTGCTCGGTGTAACTTCTACAGGCTTTGCTTGCGCTTGAACTTTTTGACTTTCAAGAGCTTTGTCCATTTTTACATCAAAAGATACAGAGTCTTGATTAATCATTGCCTTTATTGCGTGTTCTTCAACCGTTTGCTTGCTCATTAAAGAATCGTCTTGAAAATCGCTTGAATCAGCATCAGCCTCAATAGATTCAATATTCAGTTCTTTTAAAATATCTTCATCTACGATATCTTCGATGTTTTCACCATCACCCACTGTCGTTTGAACAGCGTCATCATCGCTTACAGCTTCTGAAACAAGCTCAATAACATCATTCGACACCAACTCGTCAGATTCCAAAGTAGTTATAAGAGATTCCTGAATAGGTTGAGCAAACTCAAATGCCTTATCCAAACCTGCCATAACCTTGTCAAAAAGCATTGATGCGTCAGGTAAAAGTTCTGTTTTTTCATCATCTGCAGTAAGCGTATCGTCAGAACTCTTTAATCCGTCCAGTTCGCCTTTCAATTGCGAAATGATTTCATTAATATCTCTTGCCAGTGTTAAATCCAACGCAGATTCCTCATTTGTTTCCCGAAACGCTTGACTGAGTATTTTCTTCAACTCTGAAAACTTATTCGCCTTGTCATCAATTGCTGTTGGATTTTTCATATCGCCGATAGTGGACAGAGATGAGTCTGTTGACAAGACGTCATTTTTCAAATCAAGAACTTGCTGAAAATCTGAATTGTTTGAACTCTCTGTTTGAGCAGAGCCGATTTTTACACTGCCAAGATTGACCGTTTCGTTCATATTATTCAAGCTATTGAGTAATGCATTTGTCATTCTATACTAAACCTTGCTGATGTAATGTCGTCTAATTCTTTCATTTCGGAATCAAGAAACTCTTTATAATACTGTTTTTCTTGTTTTTCCTTCAGTTTTTTTAGTATTTCTACTTTTTTATGAGCCTCTCTTACCTCGACCATTTTTCGTTCAAGAATTGCTTTTGTGTTTGCTATAACCCTCTCCTGATTTGCTACATCAACCATTAGTTTGAGTCCGTAATCTCTGTGACCTTCTAACTGTTGTATATCAATCGAGTCTAAGGTATATAGGTTTTCCATCTGCTCGTCGTTGCGGATTTGAGATTGAATAATTTCCTCACGCCTTGCTTCCTGTTCACGAAGCTTTGCCATAATCCTCGCGGCTTCCATTTGGCGCTGTTCAAGTTCGTTCTCGCGCATATCAAGCACGACCTGTAATCGAAACTTGAATTTTTTCAACTTTATTTACCTCATCTCCACCAAGCATACAGATAAGTACACTCAGTACCTATTACACTTTACAGCATGACGGCATGACTACCATCATATATATGTAGGAAATTGAGAGAAGGATGCGAAAAAATCCAAAAGGGGTAAATAAATCAAGTTAGTTGTTTAATTTACAAGCTAGTAAGTGAGTATAAAAAAAGTTTTTTGAGATTTTTTAAATCCGACCTTAGGTGTGTGAACTTAAGGTCGTGTGCGGGACAGCACACAACTTTTTATATTTCACTTATCAGTTTGTAAGTGTACCTACTAGTCATAAGTATTTACCCCCGAAACCGTTCCCCAGAGTTTGCAAAAAATATTTTTTTGCAAACTCTAACTTTCGTTTATTCTCATTTACATAACTTTACATTCTGCGAAATTTAAGCAAGTTTTTCGTATTATAAACCTTTATATATGTATATTAGTGTGAATGAAGGTGAACTATGACTAATCCTATAAGCTATCCAAACAAAAGAATTCCGGCAAATTATTCGGGTGTAACCATTAATATAACAAACCCGACAGTGAACACTGCACTACAAGATGGTTACTATCAACCACAGCCGGCAGGAATTTATTCAATGCCACAAGGAGGTTATTACTCTCCTATGCAAAACGAAATTTACGCTGTTCCACAAAATACTTATTATCCGCAACCTCAAATCCTAGCCGGACAAAATACACCTGCTCAAAATAATTTGGCACAAAATGAGGTTCAACAATCTACAGTGGAAAAAACAAACACAGTAAATAATGAGACTTTCAGAGAAACTCAATATGTTCAAAACCCAATTACAAATAATAATCCGGAAGTAAATGCCATAAATTCTTACCCGCCTCAATATTATTTGAACAATTATAATTACGTACAAGGGGCTGAACCAAGTATTGAAAACGCACCGGCAGTCCCAGCTGCAAAACCTCAAGTACAAGAAGTTGTTGAAAACATACCGACAGCTATTAGCAAAGAAGCAGAACAAGAAAATCTAGATACCTCCAATAAAATTATAAGCGAAATTGACTTAAGAAAAGCTGAACAAAAAGAGCTTGAGAAAAAAAGCAAGAAAAAGAAAATAGTAGCTCTTACTAATGAGTACATAATGTCTTTGGAAAATTATCTGAACAATCCTAACACCGAATTGAGGATAATGGCTTCAAAAGAAGTTCTCACCAGATTAGACGAAGACAGAGACAGATATGATGATGCAGCATTGAATGCTTTATTGAACAAAATGCTTCAAGACCCTGAAAAATTGGTAAGAATCGCAGCCCTAAGTGCTTTCTCCTCTGAGCTTGCAAGCGGGAATGACTATACAGAAACTCTCTTGAAACAAATTCAGCAAAACCCTAATGCTGACAAAGAAGATGTATTAGAAGCATCCGCAATACTATTAAAACGCTCAGCCGAAACAGAAATAAAGTATGTTCCTGTTAGTGAAAACAACAAAAATCAAAAACAAGAATCTAAAACAAATCCGAATCCTGAATTAATGAAAGGCGCTAAATAATGAACCTCGCAGGTAAAATAGCTTGCAGAACCGTTGGCGCACTCGGAATGAGTGCGGGACTTTATGATGCTTTTCGTATTGCCAAACATCAAGCAGGAATAGGCAAAGAAAAAGCTCTCGCCGAACATTATCAAGATGTATATTTCTCATCAAGAACTACTGATAACATGAGCTATGTAGCAAACAATATCAGAAAAAAGACCGCAGATATCCGTGACAAACTCATCTTTCCTGCCATAACAGGACAAATTAAAGGCGGAATCAGAGGTTTTCTTTACGGTTTGGGGAACTGGCTGCCTGCCATAGCTTGTTCTGCACTCGCTCTACTCTCAAAGGGAAAAGCAGCAATATTTGGCGCAGCAGGAGTGGCTCTATGTGCTGTTTACAGCATCTTACATAACGGATTTGGAATGAATAAGCAAAACCCTATGAATTAGTCGGAACTGCATCCGATCTGAATTGCACAAGTTTTTTTGCCGGTTTTAGATATTCTTCAGCGGACTTCAATACCTTTTTTGCTTCAGCTTTAGTAATTCGTCCACTCTCACCTTCCTTTGCGACCCTCTTCTGAACTGATTTATCAATCAGTTGCGGAGTCATAAAGAATAACGCGAGAAAGGCTCCAAACAGTCCCAGAACACCGGCATGAGCCCAAGATGACGTATAACCTCTTGCTACTGCAGTTGTTATGCCACCCGCTGCTGCTGCCACTCCGCCTGCGTTAAGAAACGCAATATTGGAGTTCGAAACCTCTTTCGATGTCTTTTTACCGAATGTTTTGCTTGACCCTCTGAATGTCGCCTGAGGGTTAAAGGCGCTTACAGGTTGAATCATACGCACACACTTTCTTTTTATACTCCCTCATGCTAACTCAAAAGTTTTCGTCTGTAAACCCCCTGTGAATAATACTTTAGGACTATTTTTTAAGTGTAAAAAATGCACTAATTTGACTTAATTATTATCATTATTAAATTCATACATATGGATGTATGCGGCAGGTTTAAAATCTGTCATAATACAACAGTGAGAATATATTATGCCCTTCGTATACAGATTACAGAAAATACTTGATTTTAGAATCCGAAAAAAGGAAGAACAACTGCTTATCACTCAAAAAGCGCAACAAGCGGTTTTTATAGCAGAAGAAAATATACGTAAAAACAACGAGGAAATTCAACAAACAGTTCAAAACAAAAAAAATGAAAAAGACTTCCGTATGATGGAATATTATGACAAATACCTCCATCACCTTTGGGACAAAGCAGACGCTCTGGAGGCAGAAAGGAAAAGACTCCAAGCTATATTGGACGAAGAAAAACAAAAACTCGTTAAATGCGAACAGGCAGTAAAAGTTCTCGAAAAACACAAAGAAAAACAGAAAGACGCTTATCTTGAAGAAGAAAAAGCCAAAGAATTAAAACAATTTTCCGAAATCGGCGTTCAAAGATTCTTTATCCACTCCCGAGAAATCGAAGAAGAGGAGGAAGAACTCAAAAAAATTATAGAAGAAACTGAAAATATGGAATAGGTACTATGAACATCAAATCATCAACTGTCAGCAACGCTAACTCAGCGCAAAACACTTCACAAAAAAGCAACACGCAAAGTCCATCCGCAAAATTTTCCGATGAATTAAAAAGCTTGAAAAAAACATCCGAAAGTAAAGACTCAAAAGCCGCAAAAGAAGAAAAAGAGGATAAGTCTGTCGATGATGCGGTCAATGGTCTTAACTCCGCTGTCAAAGAAATGAAAGACAAAGATATCAACCAATTGGATGAAAAGAATGATAAATCAACTAATCCAAATGAAGATTTTGCCGATAATAACAATATGATTAATAATGACATGAACATACAAGACAAAAACGACCTGCTCCAACAAATGAGTGCCAATATGAGTTTCTCAGGTAACGGACAAGCGTTTTCGTCTTTCATGAACAACGGAAACACACAAAATCAACAGTTGTCTTCATCAGCTCAAGACTTAGCGGAAGAATCCGCAATCCTGTCTACAATGGCTGAAAATATCGCAATGGCCGGCAAAGCTGCTATAAAAGGAAACAGCACACTTCAAGTCGTTACAAATTCTGCGGAAAATACTGCAAACTTAAGCGATATCGCTATGAATGAAGCCGATGTTGAAGTGTTCACAACCCTTATTCAAAACGGAGAAGCCAACCTTAACAACCTCTCTCCGAGTGCAGCTCAAAAGTCTGTCCATGTTTCAAAAACTTTGGCTGACATGCTCGCTAAATCAATGAAAAATAATCAGCCTCTGAGGATAAATTTTGACAATAATATTTCTGTCATTATAAGAGTATCAAGAGACGGAAAAATTTCAGCAGATTTTCTACCGTCTTCCCAAGTAGCAGAAGCTTACCTGAAAGAAAATCTTCCGCTTCTCAGACAAAAATTCGAACAAAATGATATTGATTACAACGAATTGAACCACAGAGAACGCAGAGAACAAGACAGAGAAGACAACAGAAAGAAAGGTCAAGAAAATGAATGATCTTTATACAACCGCAGTAAATACCCAAAAAGCCACAGTTCAGTGGATGGACGTACTTGCTGACAACCTTACAAATGTCTACACCCCAGGGTTTAGAGAAAATAAAACCACATTCAAAACCTTCCTAGGCGGTGCAGTAATCGACCACAACGTCAAAAACTTCGGTCAAGGGAAATCTACCCCGGGAACCTCTAACGAAAACCTTTTCTTTGAAGGAACAGGGTTCTTCGTACTCCGCAATCCCGAAGGTCAAGTATCATATACCCGTTTAGGTGAATTCACATTCGACTCCGAAGGTGTTTACCGCGCCACTAACGGTTCAACCGTTCAAGGCTACATTCTTAACGACAAAGGTGAAATAATGTCCGGAACAAAATCCGTTAGTGCAGACCTCTATGAAGAAACTGCTCTCAAAGGCGGTGCAATGAGCATTCCAACCACAAACATCAAGCTTTGGATTGACCCGAACAACGGTAAATTCCTCGGAAAATACGATGAATATGAAATCAAAAACGACGGTACTATCTACGGAAAAGCCGATGGCGGAAACCGCTCAGTACCGCTCTACAAAATTGCAACAGCGAATTTCCACAATCCGAGCGGACTCTATGAAGTCAAAGACGGACTATTTGTTGAAACAGCCGATTCCGGTAAGCCTGTAATAGGTCGCGGCGAAATCCGTTCCGGTTTACTCGAGCAATCTAACATTGATTTCAAAAACAACATGGCTGATTATCAGATGGCTAAGGTTCAGATGGAGCTTGTAAATGCGCTCATCAAAACCAACAAAGACCTCTTACAATCCGCAATGGAAATGGCAACCCAATAGTGCTACGCACGTAGACCGACTGGTGGGATGAAGTGAAATTCCAAAACTTAAAACACACTACAAGACATCCCGTTAGGTCACTACTACAAAATCCTTGACCGCGAGTGCTACGCACGTAGATATTAGGAACGCTGCCTAATGAAACTACAAGCATAAATACAAACTGCAAGACCGCTCCAAGGTCAAGGCTACAAAACCTAAGCAAAAACCTAGAACGCACGTAGACCGAATGGTGGGATGAAGTGAAGTCCCAAAATTTAAAACACACTACAAGACATCCCGTTAGGTCAATCTTACCCCAAAAAGAACAAACAAAACGCACGTAGACCGACTGGCGGGATTTAAAAAATATAATTAGTTAAACTCCGTTTTATAAAGGAATCCGAGAAGTTCTCAGATTCCTTCTTTATTTTCATCTTTTTGGTTGATGTTTTCAGATTTTACCTAAAGGTTTAAAAAATTTTGCCGATATCAATAATGTTGACTTAAGATAAAAAATCATTAAAAACCCTTCAGAAAGGTTTAACTAATATGTCAGAAATCGTAAATTTTTTAACAAGAGCTTTGACTCCGACTCCTACTTTCCAAGCAGGTGAAATCAGAAGAACTAACACAAGAAGCTCATCTAACCCATTTGCATCAAATAACCCCTTCGTAAACTCAAATCACGAAAACCCTTTCGCTAACTACGCTCAGAACAGACCCGTAGCAGGCGGATACTTTGCAGGATATTACAACAACCAGCCGAATATCGTCGGAATACGCTTATTCATAGAAGTTTAGACTCAAAAATATACAACTTACCCACTCAGGCGCAGGTTTAGATAACTCTGCGCCTGATTAATTTTGTTATGATAAAATACTCTCATACTGGGGAGTATTTTTTATGAAAAAATTGTTATCGTCTATTTTTATATCATTTTTAATAATGTCAAACACAACAGCCTTAGCGCAAGAACTTGCAGTTCAATCGCAAACTCAAGAAGAAGTCGCTGTTCCTAAAAAGATTGAATCTGAAATCAATAACGCAATTGTTCAAATTTATGGGGAAGAAAACGCACCTACTATCTACAAAAAAGTCATGGAGATTGCGAAAAAATCAATTGATGCCCGCCCCGAGGAGTTAAAAAAAGAAGACCTTACACGCGCTGACGATTGGTATAAAGACGAAATCATTTATATGTTTTACGTTGACCAATTCGGAGTCGTAACACCCGAAAAACCAAACACCTTCAAAGACTCAGAAGAAATGTTTGATTACCTCACAGATTTAGGTGTAACCACACTTTATCTCTTACCATTTGCGGACTCTCCAATGTCTGACGCAGGGTTTGACGTAAAAAATCCGCAAAACATACGTCCTGACCTAGGTGGAACTCCGCAGTTCAAAGAATTTATCAAAAAGGCAAAAGAAAACGGGTTCAAAATCAAAGCAGATTTAGTCCTTAACCACTTTTCAGACCAGCACGAGTGGTTTCAGGATATTCTAAAAGGCGACCTGACAAAACTCGATTATTTTGTCGTAAGAGATAAAATGCCGGAATATACAAAATACGTCGACGAAAAAGCCGGCACAATAGTTGAATACAACGAACCTGACGGCAAAGTTTCCAAAAGGCGACTAATTTTCCCTGATATAACAGAAAATCACTACAGAGAAGTAAACATAAACGGTAAGAACTACTATTTCTACCACACATTCTACCCATTCCAGCTCGATATTAACTGGGAAAATCCGGAAGTTTTATATTATTGCCTAGAGACAATAAACTACTGGGCAAATCTCGGCATAGATATTTTCCGCCTTGACGCAATCCCATATCTTTCAAAAGAAAGCGGAACCAACGCGGAAAATCTTCCAAAAACTCACGCGATTATAAGACTAATAAGTGATTACATCCAAATGACCGCGCCAAGAACAGTCATTCAAGCCGAAGCATGCCAGTATCCGAATAACATACTTCCATATTTCGGAAAAGAAAGAAAGTTTAAAACCTCTCTTAACAATGAAGAAAAGGTCATCAAACGTACGGATGAATTTCAAATAGCGTATCACTTCCCTTACATGCCGGCTATTTGGGCATCCTTAGTAACCGGAAACAAACAATATTTCATAAACGCGTACAAAGAAACTCCTAAGATTCCGTCAACTGCAGCTTGGGGAGTTTTCTTAAGAGTTCATGATGAACTTTCACTCGAGATGGTGGATAAAGAAACCCGCGAAATTGTGTACAAAGCTCTTGTGAACAAAGGGGCAGAATTCAGAAAAGGACTCGGAGTCAGCGGAAGAATGGCAAACTTCCTCGACAATAATCCTGACCGTATAGAAATGGCTTTTTCTATACTTCTCTCCATGCCGGGAATTCCGATTATCTATTACGGGGATGAAGTCGGAGTAAGAAACAATTTTGAAAACGCGAAAGAATCTGAAAAAGCAAGATTAGAAAAAAGTAAAATCAGCAAATTCAAACTTCTCAGTTACTTTGACAGCAGAGATATTCACCGCGGGGCAGTTCCGGCAAAACTATTCTATGGCTCTTCAAAAGATTATTACGCCTTCAACAGTAAAGTTTATAAAAAGGTTAAAAACCTGATTTCCGTAAGAAAAAATCTCCCTTCAATGTCAAAAGGAGATTTTACTCTGCTCAAAACAAAATCTCCCGCAAATTTCTCATACATAAGAAGCCTTGGGGATGAAAAAATCCTTGTTATAAACAATCTTTCAGCTGAAAAACTTGTCGCAGAGATAACAATTCCGGTAAACATTGTTCTGGAAGCAGACGGAAAAAAGATTGCAAGCTTCAAAAACCTGATAAACGGGGATGATGTAAGAGTAAACGTATCTTTGACAAACAGAACTATGCATTTAAGAATTGCACCTTACGGAGTTGTTTGGCTTAAATTGTAAACTGTTTGACATGGACTTTTTTCTCGTGTTTAATTAAATAGGAGGAGAAACAAGGGATTAATGTACATTAAACAGCTCGAAGTTGACAACTTTAAGTCGTTTGCGAATAAAGTCGAAATACCAATGCTGAAAGGATTTACTACTATTTCAGGACCGAACGGTTCCGGAAAAAGTAATATTATCGACAGTATCCTTTTTGCGCTTGGTTTATCTACCTCCAGAACACTTCGTGCAGAAAAACTCTTCCACTTAATATCAACCTACAACAAGCGGAACGAAGCGTTTGTAAAAGTAACCTTCGGTGAAACAGAAGACGGAGATTTCTCAGTTGCAAGAAGAATCAGAAAATCTTCTCAAGGTTTTGTGAGCATATATTACCTTGATGACAAAATCGCAACACTCTCTGATATTCACGCAAAGCTTGAAAAATATAATATCACTCCAAACAGTTACAACGTAATGATGCAGGGCGACGTACAGGCGATTACGAATTGCTCCCCAAACGAGCGTCGTAAAATCATTGACGAAATTGCAGGTGTTGCGGACTTCGACAGAAGAATAGAACAGGCGACAAATGAGCTTGAAACCGTTGAAAAACGTGTTGTTAATTCAACCCTTATTTTGAACGAAGTTAACGCTCGTCTTGAACAGCTTAATGAAGAACGCGAAGTAGCTCTTAAATATCAAAAACTCAAAGACGAAAAAACAGGCTTAGAAAGCCAAATCAATACTGTTAAATTCTTTGATTTGAGAAGAAATCTTGAAAAAGCTCACGAAAATATTCTTGAATTCACAAAGAAGAAAAAAGAAGAAGAGCTCAAATCTAAAGACCTTGAAGAAAGATTGAAACTCATCAGAGAAAAGTACGAAGAGATTTCAAACACAATCAAGGAGAAGGGTGAAACTCATCAGCTTGAATTAAAACAACAAGCGGAAGAAATCAAGGGTGCGATTGCACGAAAAAATTCTTCAATAGTTTTTGCCGATAAACAAATTCAAGACAACTTGAAAACCATTGAAAATACCAAAAACGGTATTGAAAACCAAAAAGGTAAAATCAAAGAAGCTGAACTAAAGATTTCGCTTACACAAGACAACATCAAGAATATTCAAGCAAACATTGATGAGCAAAAGAAAATTTTGCACAAAATTCTTGAAGATATGTCAGGTTTGAATGAAACCGCGGAAAAACATATCGAAAAAAGAAATGCCTTGAGAAAATCACTTGAAGAAGAGCAGGATAAAGAAACTAAACTTATCCAGAAGCAAGCTCCGCTTGAAGCCGATTTAGCAGCCAAGAAAAAACTTCTTGAAGAGGCTGAACTCAAATTAAAAGAATTGGAAAGCTTTAAAGAAAATTACAGCGAAACTAAAGCTTCTAAAGAACTTTTAATCGAACAATTGGGTAAAGAACTTGACGATTTCAAAAATATCCTTAAAACAACATTGTATGATTTGGACAAGACTAAAAACGAAATCTCAGACCTTGACTATGACTTGCAAGCTGTACGCAAGAAAATTTATCAGCTTGAGGCAGCTAAACAAGCAAGTGAAGAAGCTAACCTTGGACGTGCCGTTGATACCGTTGTAAACGCCAATATTCGTGGTGTTCACGCACCATTGGTAAAACTCGGTCAGGTTGATGAAGAATATTCAACCGCAATGGAAATCGCCGTTGGTGGCAGAATGTCTCATATTGTAGTTGACGACGAACATGTCGCCTCAACTTGTATTGAGCTTCTCAAATCCTCCAACGCAGGTCGCGCGACCTTTGTTCCGCTAAACAAAATCGTAAAATGCCCAAGAAGTTTAAACCTTCCGAAAGAAAAAGGTGTCATAGATTTTGCAATCAATTTAATAGATTTTGATGATGAGTATCTGAACGCGTTCTATTACGCGGTTGGAGAAACTCTCGTTGTCGAAGACCGCTCTGTTGCCAACAAACTTATCGGCAAATACAGAATGGTCACACTATCCGGCGACCTGTTTGAAAAATCAGGTTCAATCACCGGTGGTGCAGTGAGAAAAACCGGACTCAAGTTCTCACAAAATTCCGACAGTGAGGTTGAATCTTACATAACAAAACTAAAAGAAATGGAGCAAAAGTACGCGGCATTGAACTCCAAAAAATCTTCTCTTGAAACAAAAATGGAAGATGTCAGAGAAAAGTACGCGTCATCAACAACAGAATTTAACAAGGCAAAATTAGAATTAACCAGCCTTGAAACAAGTTTTGCGAATACTCAAAAAAATATTGATGAAAAACAAGAGTTCATCAAAATTACAACACCTGAAATTTCTTCAATCGAAAAAACTTTGGACAAAATAGAAGAACAACATATTGAAATTTCTGAAAAAATGACAAATCTTCAAACCGAAATCGGCGAAGTCGAAAAACTTATGAACGATGCTGATTTAAAAGATTTGAAAGAAAAAACAGCAGGTGTTGAAGCTGAAATCAAGCGTTATGAGAAGAATATGGCTGATGCAAACAACGAAATTGAAGGTCTGCACCAGAGAATAGACTTTATTAACACCACAATCAACACTCATAACGAAACCATCGAGCGTTCTTTGGGAGTAAATAAAGAATTAGAATTAGATAAAGCTAAATTTGCAGAAGAAATCAAAGAACGGGAAAGCAAATTAGAAGTTTTAGATGAGCAAATAAAAGAAATCACAGAAAAGTTGGGTGAACTCCTTAACCAAAGAGATTCTATTAACAAGGATTTGGTTGATATTGAAACACAAAAGAATTTAAAACAGTCTGATATTGAAAAAATCGGCGAACAAATCGAATCCTTTAAAGCTCGCAGACGTGAACTTGAACCGCAATTGGAAGAAACAAAAGCGACTCTTGAAGAAGCAGGTGTAAATGTAAACGATTTAACTCCGGTTGAGATGTCTATTGATGAAATTACCGCAAAAATTCAAAGACTCCAAAAGAGAATGGACGAATTGGGTGCAGTAAATATGAGGGCATTGGAAGACTACGACAGAGTTCTCGCTCGTCAACAAGAGCTCCAAGGGCAAATAGAAACTTTGAGCCACGAAAGAGAACAAATTCTAGAGAGAATGAAGGGCTACGAGGATTTGAAAAAGGAGACCTTCCTTAAAACCTACAACGCGATTAACGAACAGTTTAAAGATATTTATCACAAGCTTTCAGACGGTGAAGGAACACTGATTCTTGAAAACGAAGAAAATCCGTTTGCAGCGGGGCTTGATATTGAAGCGCAGCCACGTGATAAAAAGAAACAAAGACTCGCTGGTATGTCTGGTGGTGAAAAAGCTATCACAGCATTGTCTTTCGTATTCTCAATTCAAAGATACATGCCGGCTCCTTTCTACGCGTTCGACGAAGTTGATGCCAGCCTTGACGGTATTAACGTTGAAAAGCTTGCACACATTGTTCAATCACAGGCAGAAAAGACTCAGTTCATCGTTGTAAGTCACAGAAAACCTATGATTGAATCCGCAAACCGCACAATCGGTGTAACTCAAAAAGAAAAAGGTATCTCAAAAGTTACAGGGGTAAAACTCCGAGATTAAATGGTTGGGAATAAAATTTGTTTCATAAAAACAGAGGATAAAAAGACTAAACGGATAAATTAAAATACAAGTATGGCAGTAAATAATATCGGACATTTGAATAATATTGAACAAGTTCATCCTGAAGTTCCGCAAAATATTATACAAGAAGCGGAAGTCGACGGGATTGAAATTCTTGTTAATATGGCAAAACAAGGTAAAATTGACCCTTGGAATGTCGATATTGTCGAAGTTACCGATAAATATTTAACTCACTTATTCCAGTCAAAAGCGAAAAATTTACGTTTAACGGGCAGAACTCTTTTGTTTGCGGCAATTCTATTGAAACTCAAATCAAATGTTCTTGAAGGGATTGATATTCTTGACTTTGAAACCCAGCCCCAAGAGGACCAATTTGGATATGATGACGATGCACCTTTGGATTATAGCGACGAATACATCCCGACAAACAATGTCATCTCTATTGATGAAGTTTTGCAAAGAAGAACGAGCGTACGACTCAATCACAACCGTGTCGTAACCTTGCGTGACTTGATTCGCCAATTAGAATTCTATGAAATGCTTGATAAAAAGCAATCTCTGAAAAATGCACACGAAAGAGCAAAACGCAGAGTTCAAAACTACGCAAGACTCACTCCGGATGACATTATTAACCTTGCTCACGACGAATATATCGAAAACGGTGTACAAAGACTGAGAGCAAATCTTGAAGAAATATTGAACCGTCAGGACAGAATTGAATTAAACGAATTGACTCTTCTCGGAATGGATAGAGTTAATGCATATATTTCGCTGCTTTTCTTAACCGTAGACAGCGATTACGATTTGGTACAAGACGAGTTTTATTCAGATTTATATGTAGTAAAATGTCCGCACAGAGAACCTTCCGAGCAAGAAGAACCAATGGAAGAGGACAACATTTTTGATGCGGTCGAAAATGCAAAAAGTATAGTAGGAGATACAAATGGAACAGTTGAAGTCCAGAATTGAAGCCGTTCTATTTGTTACGGCAAAAGTGCTTCAGATTAACGATATAGCACAAATTCTTGAAGAAGATCCGGAAAAAGTTGAAGAAGCTTTGTTAGAGCTTATTATGGATTACGCATCAAGAGAAGGCGCGCTTGAAATCGATGATGAAAACGGATACATTCTACAGGTAAAGGCCGAACATCTCGATATCGTTGAAAAGCTTTGTCCAGTTGAATTAAAACCGCCTGTATTAAAAACTCTTACCGTAATTGCACTAAAAGAGCCTATCAGACAGTCTTTATTGAAAGAGTTGCGCGGGTCAAACGCTTATGAGCATGTTCAAGAACTCCTTGAAAAAGGGCTTATTTCCCGTCACAAAGACAAAAACGGACGTTCTTTCAATATTAAAACAACCCCGAAATTTGCAGAATATTTTAAACTCAAAGGCGACGTAAAAGCTTTAGTAAAAACCCTTAATATCGATAAAGGGGTTAAAGATGACGCTGAATAAAAACACTATTCTGCTTATCATACTTGCGGGTATTCTTGGCGGAGCCGGCTATTACAACACACATGTTGCGGATATAACTGCATTTCAGGCAAATAATTGTTTCAAAAAAAATGATATGGTCTGCGCGCAAGATTACTATGAGAAAGCTTTTGGGGCAGGATACAGTGACTCCAAAGCCAGAGATGCTTACGTAAATATACTTATCAATTCTCCGCTGGATGTCCGAGCGCAGGAAAAACTTGTAAAATTTTTGGATTATGGGATTGAAGACGATGCTAAGCAGAAAGTAGAATATTTTTTATACGATTTAAAGAAAGAAATTTACAAAAAATATCCCAAAAATTACATCTCACAAGCAGTTTTTAACCAAAAGGTTCTGCGCTGGGGAAAAGTTCCGATAACATACGGATTTGAAGCTTCACAGGGAGTTCCTGAATATTTCGAAAAGGAAATCGAAAACGCTTTTACAGAATGGGAAAAAGCAACTTCTCATCAAATACTTTTCACACGTGAAGACAAAAACCCTAATATCACAGTAAAATTCAATATCAGCTCTACTGCTGACGATGATGATCAAAAGTTTATCGTGGCATATACAACCCCGACTGTCGTCACAGGTAAGCTTAAAAATATGGTGATTAATTTCTACCTCAAAGACCCGCAAGGAGAGTACTACACGGAAAATGAAACCTATAACACTGCCCTGCATGAAATCGCTCACGCACTGGGTTTTATGGGGCATAGTTATGACAAAAACAACATTATGTATCTGACAAAAGACTCTATCTCAGTTATGAACGACACTAGAGAAGAATTAACAGAGGCTGATATTAATACCATAAAACTGCTTTATAAAATTAAACCTGAAATCACAAATGTTAGCGATTCTGACGGAGAATATATCCCGTATCTGGTATTTGGAAACGATGTGGAAGTTAATGTTGCAAAGACAAAAGAAGCAAAAAATTACATCCGCAAGGCTCCTGAGCTTCCGAGCGGATATATCGACCTTGCTGAAAGTTATGTTGCATCACAAGACTACGCAAAAGCTATCAGGAGTTTGGAAAAAGCACTTATTCTCGCAGATACAGATGACACTCTGGGAATAATTTATTACAATCTTGCGGTTTCATATTATTACATAAACCATTTGCCAATGGCTTTAGATTATGCAAAAAAAGCAGAAGAAATCAAAAACACAGAAGATGTGCATTACTTGTTTGCAGAAATCTATACAAAACAAGAAGATCTGCCAAACGCAATAAAAGAATACAACAGTTTGATAGCGAAAAACCCTAAAAACATAGAATACACAATAGCATTGGCTAACATTTATGTAAGAGAGCGCAAATATTTCGCCGCAAGAAAAGTTTTGAAAAACTTTATGCAAAAAAATCCGACCGAACGCAACAACCCAAGATTTAACCCATATGGAATTATAAAATTAGGGCTGTAATTTGACATAAAAACTCCTTTGTAATAAACTCAAACATGCCGAAGTATAGTGCTGTGGTATGCCTTACTCGGAAATACAGTAAAAACGGGCAAAAGGGTGCAGAAAGGTTCGGATGGCATAAAAGCCAGAATGGGTACGAAAGTCCGGATGGAAACAGAATACCTAAGAACTTATGAAGCAGTGTTAGCCCCGAAAGGAGAACAAAATGCCAAAAATGAAAACCCACCGTGCAGCAGCCAAAAGATACAAAGTTACTGCTACAGGTAAAATTACAAGAAGACATGCAGGTATCGGTCACTTGCTTCAACACAAGTCAGAATCCAGAAAACGTAAGATTTTTGGAGATGTAGCAATCTCTGAAACTATGGAAAAACTGGTTTCTAAAGAGTTACCTTACAAGAAGTATTCAAGATAGGAGTGTTGAACAATGAGAATTAGACGTGGTAATGTATGTCGTAACAGACACAAAAAAATATTAAAGCTTGCTAAAGGCTTCAAAGGTGCCAGAAGCAGAATCTTCAAAGTAGCTAACACAGCTGTTATGAAAGCTCTTAAATACGCTTACAGAGACAGACGTGCTACAAAACGCAATATGCGTCGTTTGTGGATTGTTAGAATTAATGCAGCAGTTAGAGAACAAGGAATGAGCTACTCAAGATTTGTTAACGCTTGCAAAAAAGCTAACATTCAAGTTAACAGAAAAATGCTTGCTGACTTAGCAGTTAATGACAAAGAAGCTTTTGAACTTGTTGTGGAAACAGCAAAGGCAGCTTTATAATTAATAATGTCTTAAAATTAAAATGCTGACGAAAGATTTTTCGTCAGCATTTTTGTTATTAGCAAAAAAAAGGAATATTACATATCGTAAACGAAGTTTTGACCTGCCGTGTTCTCAGCTGCTTGTGCTCTCATCGCTTGTGATGCAAAGAACATCTGTTTAGCGTAACTTTGAATCTCTGTGTTGTACATATTTTGGTCAAAAATATTTTCGTATTTTTCAAGATAATCTTCAAGAGGGTCAACAATACCTGTTACCATACCAATAGCAGTATCAGCAAATTGTTGAAGCGCACGTTCCCCAATACCAAGCTCTGCTATTTTTTCAGATAGAGTAAGCGTTAAGAAACCATTATTACCTACCGCTTCCGCAGCTTTTTGCTCTAATCTGCTTTCCATACGTTCTTCAGCAGTAGCATGTTGCTTAGTCGGATCATACGTACTGTGTTTATATGTCTGTAAGAAGGTATTAAGGTTAAATGATTCTGCCATATCCAATGTCCCTATATCTTGTATTTAAGTTATCGGCATTTTTTCGGAAAACTTTAGGGATTTTAAATAAATTTTTACAAATGTTTACAATTTAGAAGTTCTACGTTGGCATTACATTTGAAGGGCAAAAATCAGTCAAAATAGTATAGCGGCCTGTTTTTACAGGTTCTTTCAAAACTCTGGCAGAAGAATTTGTTAATACAATCTGGTTTTGAACGCATTCATAACCATTTTCCACAAATTTTTTCTCGTATCCTTCGCCCAATGTAGTATAGCGTTTTGAGCGTACAAAGAAACCAAATTTATGTTTACGTTTTTTTATACAATTATACGCAAAGGTAACAATCGCATTCACATCCAGATTCACCCAAGATGACTGAATAATATCAACTACATAATTTTCATTATCAGTTGTTTGAATGGAAATATAACCTGTAATATTTTTTGTCTTTCTGTCTTCAATTATATATTTATATTCACTGTAGTAAGAAAGCCCTTTAAATAAACTTTCGCTAAACTCCGCCGGTTCACTGCTCAAAAGTGGGCGAAAATGAGGAAGCAAAGACTCGTTATATAGATTTGCAACCGCCTTTGAGTCAGAATTTCTAAACCCTCTAAATTCTTTTTTGTCATAAGGAAATTCCGGAGCTTTAGTTATTCTCCACAACTTTTCATACGAAATTTGGCTGAATCCGCATTTTGAAACAAACATAATGAGCAAATCCGGCAAGTAATCATCTACTTTTACCAAAATAGACGCGGCACCTTTTGCCTTATACTTTGACACAACGAACTGCACCAGCTCAGCCGCATCCTCATAAGCATTTTCTTCAAAAAGCAATTTCTGAATTTCCATTTTTCTCTGACGAGATTTAATCGGAGCAACAGTTACAATGCCTTTGATATTTGATTTATCTTTTAAAACATAGGATTCCGGCAAAAACTTGAAACGCATAGGTAGCAGATGATGAAGGATTATCAGCGGGTTGAACATAACGTGGTTGATATACGAATCATTCGCACTGTTGTTCAAAACCGAAATCATCTCCTGCGTATTCTTCTTATCGAAATAATAAAGCCTTCTTATTTTACTCATAAGAAGATTATAGCCTTCACAAATTTTTCTTTCAAGAGCCTAAAAATACAGACAAAGCCAAAAAATGACAATTTTTAGAGCTTTTTCTGTAGCCAACATTAGGTGTGTGACAGACCGATTGTATGCTATCTCGCATACAACCGGTCTGAAACCGTTCCCAGAGTTCACAAAACTAACTCCACATCTTCATACCTTAAGACGAGTGCAATAATGAATAAAATTTGATACAATATAGTAAATGATTTAGAGGGGGATAATTTATGTCAATTGATGACACTCTGGTTATGATTTTGGCAGGCGGAGAAGGTAAAAGACTATTTCCGCTCACTCAAGACAGAGCGAAACCTGCAGTTCCGTTTGGCGGAAGGTACAGGATTATAGATTTTGTCTTGAATAACTTTATAAACTCAGGTTTTTACAAAATAAAGGTTTTGACGCAATACAAGTCAGATTCATTGAATAAACACATTACGCGAGGATGGAATTTATCGCCGTTTTTGGACCAATACGTTGATTTGGTTCCGGCTCAAATGAGAACCGGCGGAAGCTGGTACAAAGGAACAGCGGATGCTGTTTTTCAAAATATTTTCCACATCCAAGACGAAGACCCTGATTATGTTTGCGTGTTTGGCGGCGACCACATCTACAAAATGGATGTTTGGCAGATGCTCAAATTTCATAAAAACAATAACGCAGAACTTACAATTTCTGCAATTCCTATCCCTATTGAGGATGCACACGAATTTGGAATCATTGAAGTTGACGAGAATTGGCGTTTAACAGGTTTTGTTGAAAAGCCTCAAACTCCGCCTAAATCAATTCCAAATAACCCTAAAATGTGCCTCGCATCAATGGGTAACTATATTTTCAACAAGAATTCTCTTGTGGGTGCAATAGAAAAAGACTCAAAAATAGAAGACTCCAGCCACGATTTTGGCAAAAACGTAATCCCAATGATGTTGAAGGAAGGCAAGCGCATTTTTATATACAACTTTGCCGAAAACACATTTGCAGGAATGACAGAAAAGGAAAAAGGCTACTGGCGTGATGTAGGATGTATTGACGCATATTGGCAAGCAAATATGGACTTGTTGGACTATGAGCCGGAATTGAATTTGTATTCAAAAGACTGGCCGCTTAGGACATTCAATTACAATTACCCGCCTGCAAAATTCATCTGGCAGGAAGGGGACAGAGTCGGTATGGCAACAAACTCTATGGTTTCCGAAGGATGTATTGTTTCCGGTGGTATGATTTCAAGATGCATATTGTCGCCAAAAGTCCGTATCAACAGTTACTCACAAGTTTCTGACAGTATTCTAATGGAAAACGTTAATGTCGGAAGGTATTCAGATATACAAAAAGCCATTATTGATAAGAACGTTGACATTCCGCCATATACCAAAATCGGACTCAACCGAGAAGAAGATATCGCAAGAGGATTTTATGTCTCAGAAGGCGGAGTAACAATCGTACCTAAGAACGCGCGTCTTTAGGTTTGAATTCACAAGGTTCTTCATCCACCCAAACCACAACTATTGATTGAGGCAAAGTGAACGGATTTTGTGCCATTTTGTCATACTTGTTTACTTTTCTATTCAAAATTTTAAAAAATGAGGATATTTTCATACCTACATGGTTACATCGAAACAAAAACGGTAAATCACCATAAATGATAATTTACCGTTTTGAATTATTGAACTTTCAGCTTAGAACCAATGACATATATTTTCGTGGCAAAGACTCTCTTCAAGCTCTTTCATAAGGTTTTCACGAGTCATCTCATAAGTAATCGGTGTAACTGAAATCATATTGTTACGAACTGCTGCAATATCTGTTGCAGCATCTTCCGGTTCAGTAATAAGTTCGCCTGCCATCCAGTAATAAACTTTACCGCGCGGGTCAACTCTTTTTTCGTATTCATCGGTGAACATTCTGTTTCCGAGTTCAGTTACCGCAATACCACCGATATCCTCCTTTTCCAATCCGGGAACATTAATATTCAAAATGGTTTTAGGCGGAATTTTGTATGCATCAAGACGTTTTATCAATTCTGCGATAAATTGTGCCGTAAATTTGAAGTCTTCATATTCATTTCTCATACTTGCAAGTGAAGTGGCAATACTTGGATAACCCATCATAGCCCCTTCCATCGCACAACTTACTGTACCTGAATACAAAATATCTGCACCTAAATTTGGACCGTGGTTAATACCAGAAATGACCAAATCCGGCTTTTCATGTGGTTCCAAAATCGCATTAATCGCCAATTTCACACAGTCACCCGGGGTTCCTGTTGTCATCCAGCAACGTTTTGCACCGTATTTCGGGTCAACTTCTTCGACACGCAAAGGTGTATGTAGAGTCAACGAATGACCTGCTGCACTTCTTTCTCTGTCGGGAGCTACAACATAAACTTCATGATGCGGGGCCAATGCTTCAATCAACGCACGGATACCATTAGCCAATATTCCGTCGTCATTGGAAATAAGAATCTTCATCCAGTAATCCTCTTCAAAATGTAATAAACACTCATCTTTAATTATAACAGTATTTTGTAATAAAGTATAGTGGCTCATTTGAATGATTATTTTTCATGAAACTTTACATAAAACCTGAATCTTCCAAAAATCTTTACAAAATTTTACAATTCTGCATGCCTGCAAAATCGGAGGTTTCTTAACTTAATTTTAAGCGTAAAGTCAACACTTTTCGTTTATTTACAATATTTAAAGAAAAGTTTCCTTACCCGCAAAAAATATTCAAAAATTCGTCTTAATATTTCCTTTACATTTGGAGAGAATTAGGCAATTTTTGATTTGACGCGCTTTTAAATATATATATATGTTGATATAATCAGTGTATTACATTAGAAGAAATGTGTATGATTAGCAAAATTGGTGTAGAAGACAGAAAAATTAATGACATACAAAACACCGCTTCAACTTACAGTAAGGGAACTACAAACCCCAATTTTAGAGGAAGTGGCTTGTGGGCTATTGCTTTGCAAGGGCTTCAAGAATGTGAAAAAAATCCGATGATTAACGTTACAGTTATTGATATGCTTTCTGCGATTCTGCCAAGAACAATCGTTGAATCTACCACAAACTGGTTTGCAGGGTTTGAAGCTTTGAGAAGAGAATCCTCAGGCTTGGTTGTAAACTGCCTTATTCCTAGCTTCATAACCGCAGGAATAGCAACCGTTTTGAATAAATTCATTATGCCTAAGGGAACAAACTTAGCTTCTTGCTGGGCTGATAGCAACTTGATTAAAAAGACTTCTGATATATATTCTTCTACAAGCACTGATGACAAAATCAAGGAAACTTTAAAAGAACTCGTTGGCAACATTTCAGGACACGAAGGAATGGGCAAAAACAACGAAGTTTTATTCAAACAATCATTAACTCCGGAAGAGCTTGATGAAGTTGTCGAAAAACTCAAAAAGCTCACAACTTCAAATAAAAAAGGCAACGAACTTCGTAAAGAAATCAAAAACATTTCTAACGAAATTGTGAAGAAAACTCACATATTTGAAAATATAACTGTTAAAGGTAAGGGCGAACAGGTTAAAGCTTCAACCGTTACTTCCCTTTTGGAAGACTCTGTAAAATACTTAAAAGAATTCCAAAAAGCTGGAAAAGATATGAGTATGAACGAATACGCAAAGAGAGGAATAAAGCTCGTTAAATCTAAGAGTTTGCTTGGTTTAGCAGTTGTTCTTCCTCTGGCGATTTCAATGCAATATATTAATAGATGGATTACCGGAAAACTTTCCGGTGTAAAAGGTGCGCCAATTTATGATGATTACGGCAAACAAGACAGCGTTCAAGATAAGAAAGCAACCGAAGGACTTTTGAAACAAAAAATAATTTCAATCTCTTCTATGATTGGTGTTTCATTGCTTTCTATGATGAAAATGCCAAGTTTCAATATGCTTGAATTCAAAGGCATTTTCCCTACTATGGATCAGGCTAGAATAATTTCTACAGCAACCTTTGCATCACGTATGGCAGCCGCTGATGACAAAAACGAACTTGCAGAAGCAACTGTAAGAGATATCGCAACCTTCTCAAGCTTGTATTTCTTAGGCGACTATGCTGCAAAAGCCGCTGCAACAATTATACAAAAGAAAACCGGCGTTGAACTTCTAAACGAAACCAAGACACTTGACCCTAACACAGGAATTCTGAAGAGATTCTGGCATTGGGTTAAGGATGTTAACACAAAATCCTCAGAAGAAGTCGTTAGCAAAACCGCTAAAGAACTTGAAGGAAAAGGACTTACCCCTACAAAAGAGCAAGCTGCAAAAATTCAAGCTGAACTTAAGCGTGCAATAAATTTACGTTCAGCTTGCCAATTAGCCAACTTAGGTGTATCATTGTTACTACTTGGGCTTATCATTCCAATCTTTACCAGAAAGAATACGAAGAAAAAACACGCCGAAGCCGTAAGACAAGCCCATGAGAACTCGTCGTCGAATGTTGATGAAAGGGGTAAAGACGAACCCGCCGTGACGCCACTTAATGTGGAATATTCGAAACTCACAGCAGGGTTTAGAGCAGACAGGCGACAGAGATAGTGAAGGTAAGATATGAAAGTACAACAAATTCAACAACAAAATCAAATAGTTAACAACAATCCACAGTTTAAAAGTGCTGACGGTGTCTTAAGATACTTAGCCGTAAACCAAGCTGTGGGTGCAAATGCTGTTGACTTAACATCTATGGTTCTGCCAAGAACCGGCAGCGACATGATTAGACGCGGACCTCTTGCCGGTATGGAAACACTTCGTCGTGAAATTATGGGTACTATCAACGACTCACTCATCGGAGTTTACGGCATCTTTGCCGGCGCAATTGCTGCTATACTTATGGGAATGGGAAAATATACAAAGAGTGCAAACAGTATTCTTGCCGCCCCTGAAACATTGAACATTCTCGCTGAAAATAAAACCAACCAGATTAAGTCAGGCAAGCCTCAGGTTGAATATTTAAAAGACACATTCAGAAATGTAAAATGTTTCAATCCGAATGTTGCTCATGCTGACAAAGACGGCTATGTAAAACTTTCAGAAAAAACTGTTGATGAAGTAGCTGAAGTATTAAATAAAGTAATAAATGACCCTGAAAGAAAATTCAGACATGATTGGGCTTCAACGAAGTCTGCAGATTCTATACATACTGTGATAAATAAAATTATTGCTGATACCGGTGCAGAATCAGATATTATCCTTGAAGGAATCAAAGATAGCAAACTTCCTCAAAGCAAGACAAATTTAAAAGCGTTCTTGGAAGATGTATTCAAAGTATCTAAATCATTCAACGAAGAAAATGTCGTCAAAGCTTTTGAAGAACAAATTAAAAACAACAAAGGTATTGAAGGCAATAAATATATCAAATCATTGCAAAAATACATGAAATCAAAATCTTACGCAGGTTTTGCAATTGCATCAGCTGTTGGATTATCTGTTCAGCCGATTAACATGTACATAAGCCGTAAAAAAACAGGTTCTGATGGTTTCGTCGGTGTTGAAGGAAGAACTAAAGACACCAGCGCAGGATTTATGGCTTTGAAAGCCCTAAGTGGTGCTGCATTCTTCGGAATGGTCCTTGCTTCTCTTGGAACTGGACTTAAAGGCTTTATGGGCAAAATGGCATTTAAAGGATTTTGGCCTTCTGTTGAACAGTTGAAAGGTGTTTACGGTATCACAATTATTTCAAGATTTATGTCAGCTCGTGATAAAGATGAACTCAGAGAATCTATTACAAAAGATACTCTTGGTTTCATAAGCTGGCTCATTCTCGGTAATTATATAAACAAAGCGGTTGCACTCAAAATGGATCCGACCGTTATGAATGAAACAAAAAAAATTAAGGGTGAAAAAATACTTAAACGAATCTATCATTCACAACTGAAAACCAGAGATGAAGTTCTTGTAAAAACACTTTCCGATAATGGAATTGCAATCTCTAAAACAAAAGACGGCAAAACCGTTGCGAAGAAGTTCGGCGAAATGCTCAAGGATTTGAATAAATTAGCTCCTGAAATTCAAAAAGTTGCTAAGAAAAAATTGAGAACTCTAAACTGGTCACAGTGTGCCGGATACCTCTTCTCAGGTCTCATCCTCGGATTGGGTATACCAAACTTGAACATCTACATAACTAATACACTTGATAAAAAAAGAAAAGCTAAACAAGCTCAAGCTCAAAAAGCAGAAGTAGCTTAGGTTTTATAACAAAAAGGTGCTTAGATAAGCACCTTTTTCATTTATATTCTAATCACAGCATAATGACGTTCTGTCGTACCGTTCTCTTTTCTGTACGAATACAATAAATCATTATCACAACTTGTACAATACGAGCAAATATCAATATTTCTAACTCCTGCCTCTTCAAGCTGACGCGCGTTAATTCTCTTTAAATTGACATTTCTGTCCTCAAATAAGTCTTTTGTGTTTTTAACCGTAGATAAAAGTTTATCTCGAACTTCAATCGAAACTTCATAACAGCACATTCCGATTGCAGGACCTATTAAAACGGTTATATCTTCCGGATTTCCACCCATTTTTTCAATCGTTTTTACCCCAATTTTTTGAGCAGTTCCGCGCCAACCCGCGTGAGAAATCGCCGCGATTTTAGTTTTTGGGTTATAAAAAATCAAAGGAGTACAATCCGCGAATCTCAAATATCCTGCATCACCTTTTCTTGTAAAAATAAGCCCATCTGTTTCAGGATATTCTGTTCTATCGTCCACAAATTCGACATTATCGCTATGCGTTTGAACAGGCGTTATTACTCGATTAGCGCGAAGTAAATCAAAATTAAATCCGTCTCTTGTCGTAAAAAACGCGTCAATTTCCGTTATGTAATCACTTCTTAAAACTTTTTGTCCGTAAAAATCATCAAAATAAAACATAACCTTATTATAATCCAAACGCAAAAAGTCTTAATATAAACCTGCGCAACTCTTTACTTTTACCCCTGTTTTTGTTACGATTTTAGGGCAATATTTAGTTATTTAAAGGGAGATGAAGAATTGAAAACTCGAATGAAATCAAAAAATTGCGGTGAACTTAATTTAAGTAATATAAACGAAGAAGTTACTCTATCCGGCTGGGTTTCAACAGTAAGAGACCTTGGCGGTATTTTGTTTATCGAACTTCGCGACAGAAGCGGATTTTTCCAACTGGTTGCAAACCCGCAAATCAACCCTGATGTTCACAAAGCTTTTGAAAAAGTTAGAAACGAATACGTAATCACTGTTAAGGGTAAAGTTACCAGACGTCCTGAAGAAACTTACAACGAAAAATATCCTACAGGTCAAGTTGAAATGTACCCTGAACACGTTGAAATTCTTTCTGAAGCAAAAGTTCTTCCGTTCGTTCTCGGGGATGAAAATGTTTCAGAAGATGTTCGTTTAAAATACCGTTATCTTGATATCAGAAACGAAAAAATGCTTCACAACTTGCAAACAAGACACAATATCGTTCAGGCGGTTAGAAACCACTTAAACGGACTTGATTTTATGGAAGTTGAAACTCCTATTTTGATTAAAACAACTCCGGAAGGCGCTCGTGACTACTTAGTACCTTCAAGAGTTCAAGAAGGCAAGTTCTTTGCGCTTCCTCAATCTCCGCAAATTTTCAAACAATTGTTGATGGTAGGCGGTATTGAAAGATATTACCAAATCGCAAAATGCTTCCGTGATGAAGATTTGAGAGCTGACAGACAGCCTGAATTCACTCAAATCGATATGGAAATGTCATTTGTTGAACAACAAGATGTAATCAATGTTGTTGAAGGTCTTTTGGTAGACGCATTCAAGGCTGCAGGGGTTGAAATCAAACCTCCGTTCATTCAAATGCCTTGGCAAGAAGCAATGGACAGATACGGTTCAGACAAGCCTGATACAAGATTTGGCTTGGAATTGTTTGATATCGGAGATATCATTCTTCAATCAGAATTCCAAATCGTTAAAAACACTCTTGAAAATGGCGGTATTGTTCGTGGTATCAGAATTCCTGGCGGTGCTAAGTATTCAAGAAAAGATATCGATGATATTACAAAACTTGCCGTTTCATTCGGTGCAAAAGCTCTTGCAAATATCATCTACAACGAAGATGGTACTGCAAAATCACCTGTATTGAAATTTGTGACAGAGGAACAAGCAAAAGCTATCCAAGAAAGAGCCGGTGCACAAGCAGGCGACATCATTTTCTTTGTAGCAGACAAACCAAAACTTGTTTATGACATTATGGGAAGATTGAGATTACACTTCGGTAAATCATTGAACTTGATTGACGAAAATAAACATAATCTTCTTTGGGTTGTTGATTTCCCTATGTTTGAATGGTCAGAAGAAGAAGGCAGATATATGGCAATGCACCACCCATTCACATCTCCAAACCTTGAAGATTTAGGCAAATTGGATAGCGGAGATTTGGGTAACGTTAAATCAATCGCTTATGATATCGTTTATAACGGAACCGAACTCGGTGGAGGTTCTGTCAGAATCCACTCTTCAGAAGTTCAGAAGAAAATCTTTAAAGCATTGGGCTTGACTGAAGAAGAAGCAACCGAAAAATTCGGATTTATGGTTAACGCGTTGCAATACGGGACACCTCCTCACGCAGGTTTGGCAATCGGTTTGGACAGACTTGTTGCATTACTTTGCAGAACTGATTCAATCCGTGACGTTATTGCGTTCCCTAAAAACGCAAGTGCAAAATGCTTGATGAGTGATGCTCCGGGTGAAGCTTCTATCCAACAGCTTCGAGAATTGCATATCAAAAGTACAGTAAAAAAAGATTAATCTTAAAATTAAAACTATAAAATAAAAAAAAGGGCTTACGACTTGTAAGCCTTTTTTGGATATAATAAAGGAAATAGGAAAATACTTATAACTCCGCTTTAGACGGATTTTTTACACTTCACTACGAGCTACCCCAATCAAAGACTGAAGATATTGCATCATCAATCAATGATTGTACAGACTGGATTTCTGTATTTATCGCCTCTAATTCTGTTGATAAATCCTGCATATCCAAATCTAAGTAGTTTTCTTTTTCAGTAATTCTTTCTTTTTCTGCTTCATACCATGCCGTAATTTCTGCTCTTGCATCCGCGTCTGTTTTTGTCAAAAGCGAACCGTTTGTTACGTAATATGTCAAAGACGTACCTTCGTCATATTCACCATAATTGTTTGCAGACACAAGCTGGAATGTACCTGAGACCAGTGCGTCTGAAATATAATTATCATTTGATGCCATGTTTTGATTATATTCTGTTGTCCAACCGTTAGTCGCAGCTGCTGCAAATATCGGATAATAGAAGTCAACAATAGATTGTACTTTTGATGTCTTGCTTGAAGAATTGTTGACCTGAGTAGTTGTACCCGTTGACTCGCCTGTACGAGTGTTTGTTGATGTTGTATCATAACTGCTTTGTAAACTCTTATTATCAATTACATCTTGGAATGTTTGAGCATCAAATCCCGGACATAATGCAGCAAGAATCTCAGCAATTTTGTCTTTTGAAAAAGTTGAACCTTGTCCTTGAGAATTAATTACAGATGAACCTAATACACTTGTAATAGCTTTTTCATAAGAATCAGACAAAACGACACGTCCTTTAAAATCAGATAAAATCATAGAATTATCAGTTTTTAAAGGTTTGCTGCCATCATAAGTAGTATTATATTGGCATCCATATCCCATTAAGTAGTTATAATTTATCTTATTGTACTGACCATTAGCATAATAAGCAATTTGTTTTGAGTTTAACTTGTTACGATATTCCGTAGCAAGAGTAGATGCTTCCCTGGAAAGAGACATTTTTCTCATGGAATCAATAGAAATGCCGTACTCGCAATCTGCTTTACGAGCCGTCAATGTTAATAGTCTAATTTGGTTACAGGCTAATCCCATTTTTCTTTCCTTTAAGTTCCTTTATGTTATTAATATCGGCATTTTTTCTGAAAACTTTAGAGTTTTGGAAGATATTTTTACAATTCTTAACAAAAGACGCAATTTTTTCCGAGAAATCGTTTTATACATGATAGAAGTATATGTGTAAGGAGTTATTATGTCAGGTGTAGCAAATGTAACTATCCAACCAAGCGTTCCGAAAGTAGTAAACTTTAAGGCCGGAGAAAATGAAGTAAATCCATATAGACCGCAACGTCAAGCACCGGTCATCACTCGCCCTCCGATGAATGATCAGGTTATGCTGCAAAGAATGATACAAGAGCAGCAAAAGAAAGAAAAGAACCAAAAATTAAAACAAAATCTTTCTTGGAGCGTAGGCATTGCATCGGGTCTTGCAATTATTGCAATGGTACTTGCCAGTTTCAGAAGTGCAAGAAAAGGAGCTTACGATGGAATAAGAAGCGAATTGGAAAAAATGGCAACAGTACCTCAGCGAGTAGATGTGTCTAAAATAAAACCTAGACATGAAGATTGTTATGCAGAAGAAGCCAAAACATTCTTAAAAACCCTTGAAAATAGCCTTAAAAGAGGGGATACAGAAGCTAAAAACGGCAAACGTATTGTGTGCGTAGAATTCCTTGGACCTGGTGGTACCGGTAAAACAGATTCTGCTGCAAGAGTTGCTAAAAAAGTTGAAGAGATATACCCAGGTTCTGAATATTATGTTCCGGATTTGAGTATGTTATCGTCAAACAGTTATATGGGACAAAACACTCAATTATTAACTGAATATACTGAAAACATATGCGCTCGTGCTCAAGCCTTAAAAAGAGAAGGCGAAGCTGTTGGTCAAAAGAGATTCGCAACAGTATTCCTTGACGAATTCGATAAAATTGCGATGGAAGATCACAGTATAAACAAGGCAAACTCTAACCGCTCAATCGGAGCATTAAAAACATTAATCAACGGGTTAAAAGATCAAGATAACGTTATAATTATAACCGCAACAAACTATCCAGAATTAATTGAAGGAGCAATCGATAGCAGAATCGCAAAACAAGTTCTATTTGATTATTTAACTCCAAAACAAATAATCACAGCAATCACAGAACATTATAAAGTCAAACCAGATTTGATTTCAAAAGAATTATTAGATGTTAATAATCCAAAATTGAAAAAAGTATGTGATATTATCGGTAGAAAAGAACACTGTACAGAATACAGAAAAATATTTGATAACTTGATACCGACAACTCTTGATAAGTCTCCTGATGGAAAACCGATTGAATTAAAACACTTAGTCGAGGCTTTGTTAGACAGCGATGTTTCAAGAAGGTTCAATTTGTCAGAAGTCGAGAGAAGAGAATTGAAAAGTTTAATTTCATAATATCAAGTGGAATGACTAATAAGTCATTCCACTAATATTATTAAGTACATAATATATACTCAACCTATACAGTTTTAAGGACTGTAACAATTTGGTTCAAAAAAGGCAATTTTTCTAAAAAGAAAAACTTTATATAAGTGTAAGGAAAAAGTAACGATAGAAAAACAAAATATAGATAATTGACAATGAGCTTGAAGTCTTAATTTAAGCCACGTCATTTACCCCTTTTATACTCTCTCTTAATATCCTCGTGTTTATTTAATGTTTGCGACGAACAATCGCAAACTTTTCTTTTATTTATAGGGGTTTTATTGTATTCGCAAAAAATCGTCTCATAGATAATTTATAATTTTACCGTAAATTTACCGTATACATTCTTGGTCACTTAGTCACCTGTTCACTTGATCACGAAAAAGACACTGAGCGAGTAGTTTTCACAAACCAGTCAAGTATATTTACCCCTTTATCGGAGGACAACAAGCTAGTAGGGGCAACCAACAGTTCAAATACATTTACCCCCCCCACCTTTGATTTTTTTAGCAATCTTTTTGCAGCGGAGTTTTTCAATCTCGGTCATAATATCAAGCACAGGGACTTCCCAAGCCTTTGATGTCGGGCATTGGAACGGTTTGATGCTCTTATACCAAGCTATATCATTACCTGTAGTCTTAAACCAACGCCATTCAACGATTGTGTTAAACAAGCCGAAGGTTTTGACACCGAGCGCACCGGCAAGGTTCATAACACCGTTATCGGTTGTGACCATCAAATCCATATTCATCATAGCGCAAGCCGTGTCTTCCCAGTTTTTGAAAGTCTTACCAAGCCTGATGAGCTGTGCATCTTCCGGAATTCTATCCATTTGATGCGTCAAATCATCTACTTGGAAACTGTAAACCTCTACGTCAGGCAACTGCATCAGCGGATACAAGAAACGAAGCGGAATATCACGGTCTGTTTCCTTACTCGCAAGAGTACCTTCGTACGCGATACCGATTTTGAGTTTGTCATTATTATTGATATGTTCTTTTCTATAAGCGTTGATTTTTGTTTTTGGCACTCTCAAATATCCGTTCGCAAACGGTATTGAATCAGGCTGAGTTTCGCAAACAATAGGCAAATCCATCATCGGAATATAGTAGTCGTAATTAATATTCGGAACTTCTGATTCCGGATAAATATCAACTCCGAGTTTTGAATCTTCAAACAAGCTTATCAACCCGTTTTGAACAACGAGTGAAACCTTTGCACACATTTTTTTGAGCTGATCAACGAAACGTACAAACATTATTGAGTCACCAAAACCTTGTTCAAAGTGGACAAGTACGTGTTTGTTTGTAATATCAACCTTCATGCTCCAACGTTTCTTTTTATTAGTGAAAATAGCAGGGAAAGCGACATTACCCAAATCTTCTTTCATAAATCTATGTTGCAGGAACTTGAAGCCTTCTGAGAAACGTTTGTGCTTAACCAAATACGCACCGTAGGAGTGTAAATCCGAATGCGTCGGGTTCAGGTACATAAGTTTTGAATAGAATTCATCCGCTTTTTGAACCTCATCAAACTTACCGTATACATAAGCCAAGTTCTTAACAACAATTCTGTTATTAGGAGCTAATTCGTACGCACGTGTAAGGTATTCAATCTGTTTATCCTTGTACTTGTCTTGATAACAAGTAGAATACAAGTGACCGAGCATATTGTAGATTGAGAAATTGTTTTGATTTTTAAGCAGCGCTTTTTCGTAGTACTCAATCGCTTTGAGGTTATCTTTGATATCAGAGTAAGTAATATCCGCAAGATATACGTAAACATCCTCTTTATCCGGAGAAATTTCTTCAAAACGTTTAAGAAACTTAATCGCTAAATCCGCATTCCCAATAGATTTCATACAAAGCCCGATATTTTTGTAAACATTAATCGGGAATCCTGAAAACTTCATTATGTCACGATAAATCTCAATCGCCTCAATCCATTTCTTGTCTTTTGACATCTCTTGAGCGTACTGAAGCGCGAAATTTATATACTTATTAACCACTTGGTCGCGTTCACCATCAACCAACTGCGGAATAATTTCTCTGTAGACCTTTAGTCCTTTTTCAAACTCTTTGTTATTACAATGATATTCTGCAATCGCCACGTCAAGCGAATTAACCAAATCTTGAGAATTATCTATAGGAATTTCTTTTCTTACAATAAGTCGTTTTGATACCTGCATTTCAGCTCTCTCCAAACATAAGCTATACAAGAGAATTTTAGCATATTTCCCAGAGTTTTTGAACCTGAATCAGCAAAAAATGGACTAAGTGTAGTAGGGGGGTGTAAATGTAAGGGACTGGTTGGTCAGTACTACCAGTTTAATGTCCTCCGGGGGTAAATGTATTTGGTTCGTTGGTCAAGACTACTAGCTTTATGTCCTCCGGGGGTAAATGTAAGGGACTGGTTGGTCAGTACTACCAGTTTAATGTCCTCTGGGGGTAAATGTATTTGGTTCGTTGGTCAAGACTACTAGCTTTATGTCCTCTGGGGGGGGGAACACAACAACAAGCCAAGCGAGTTTCCCTCTCCAATCGGGAGAGCGGATTTTCGGTAGGGCGACGGCGAAGCCTAGCCCGTAAGGTCGAGTCGGACGTTACTCCGACGAGAGCCCGAATAATCCAAGAGAGGGTGACACGAAGTGTCGGGTGAGGGGACAGCATGTAAACTTTTACTTAGAACAAATTCAATTGCGGAGCTTGGACTTCCGGTTCGTCTTCCGATACTTTTTTACGAGTCGCAAGATTTTTTGAAAAATCTCTCTGCATTCTTTTCATAAGTTCGCCTGAACGTTCAACCACAGCACTCGGCAATCCTGCCATTTTTGCAACCTGAATACCGTAGCTCTTACTTGCACCACCCTGTACGATTTTGCGCAAGAACTCAATTTCGCCGTTTTCCTCCGAAACAGTAATTCTGAAATTCTTTATCTGCGGGAAGGTTTTTGTCATGACGTTCAATTCATGATAATGTGTCGCAAAGATACAACGTGCCTTGATTTTAGATGCAATGTACTCTGCAACTGACCACGCAATCGCAACCCCGTCGTATGTACTTGTTCCACGACCGATTTCATCAATCAAAATAAGACTCTTATCTGTCGCAGAGTTCAGAATATACGCAGTTTCAGTCATCTCAACCATAAATGTTGACTGACCCAGTGTTAAATCATCGCTTGCGCCGACACGAGTAAAGATTTTATCAATTATACCTATACGAGCTGCATCTGCCGGAACAAAAGAACCCGTCTGTGCCAAAATTGCAATGAGCGCATTCTGACGCATATATGTTGATTTACCTGCCATATTCGGTCCGGTCAAAATCATAAACTGAGTTTTGCTCGTATCCGTACAAGATAAATCAATATCGTTTGCGACATACGCACCCAATGGTAAAATCTTTTCTAACACAGGATGTCTGCCGTTTTTGACCCAAAAATCTCTGGAATCATCGATTTCCGGACATACATAATTCTGTTCAACCGCAATCGTCGCAAAGGAATTAAACACATCCAATTTCGCAACATCTTCTGAAATCTCACGGATAAGGCTTACAAACTCTTTTGAATACTCTTTGAAATCGCTGAACAGCTTGTATTCAAGCTCGTTTGCCTTGACTTGCGCCGTAACAACTTCATCTTCGTGCTTTTTGAGTTCATCCGTAATAAATCTCTCTGCACCAGCAAGAATCTGTCTTCTGACATAATCGTCAGGCACTTTGCTCAAGTTTGAATTTGTAACCTCAATATAATACCCAAAAACTCTGTTATAGCCGACTTTCAAGAGCGGAATTCCCGTACGTTCTTTTTCTCTTTCTGTAAAATCTCTAAGCCAGCCTTCACCGTTCACAAGCAAATCTCGCAAATAATCCAGAGTTTCATTAACCCCTTCTCTTATAACTCCGCCTTCTTTAATTTGAGTCGGAGGATTGTCCTGAATCGTTTTCTCTATCAATTCACCGTATTTTATAAGCTCCGGCAATTCATTCTCAATCGGATTGAAAACATCTATCCCCGCACTTTTGGCTGTTTCAACAAGAGCAGGAAGAGCCTTTAGAGAGGTCATCAAGCCCAAGTAATCACGCGGATTTGCGGAATTGTTACTCATTCTTGTTGCAAGACGCTGAATATCATAAATATCTTTCAAATAGTTTTCTAGCGCATATCTTGCAGAAGAGTTTTCCACCAATAACTTAACCGTATTTTGACGTTTTATAATCTCGTTTTTATCTTTGAGCGGCTGACAAATCCATGATTTCAACAATCTTGCACCCATACTTGTGACTGTTTTATCAATTGCCCACAAAAGCGAACCGTACTTGTTCTTTTCTCTTAAAGTTTCGGTCAATTCAAGATTTTTTCTTGTATGAACATCGATTGAAACGTATTCTGACAATTCATACAATTCAATTCTTTCAAATTTCGGGAAACCATCCTTCATATTTTCCCATATATATGCAAACAAAGCCGCAGAAGCTCTGTATGCGAGCGGATTATCTTTGTAACCTATAGCTTCCATACTGTTTAGCTTAAGAACCGCCTTCAGGTTATTCTGTGCAAAATCATCCTCAAACACCCTTACCGGAACTTTCACGCAGTTATAGAGTTTTAAGATCTCATCCGGCAAATCAATCTTTTCTTCCGGCACAATTTGGAACGGTTCAAGTTTGAGTTTTTTCGCAGGTGCAACAACTTCTGACGGTTGAATTCTTGCAAGCTCTGTTAAGATTGAATCGTAATTCAATTCTGCAGCCTTAAATTCACCTGTCGAAATATCAGTATAAGCAAAACCCCATTTACCGTTAGATTTTCCTTCAAACAGAGCGCACATATAATTGTTACTTGCTTGGTTTAAAAATTTACTCTCAACAATTGTCCCTGCGGTAATTGTCCTTACAACTCCACGTTCAACAAGTCCTTTGGCTTGTTTCGGGTCTTCAAGCTGTTCACAAATAGTAACTTTATACCCTTTTGAAACCAACTTTTCAAGATAATTATCAACAGCCTTAATAGGAATTCCCGCAAGCGGAATTCTTCCGATTTTACCTGCATCACGACCCGTCAAAGTGAGCTGTAATTCACGTGAAAGAGTTTCTGCGTCTTCGAAAAAAGTTTCGTAAAAATCTCCCAAACGATAAAACATAATCGTACCGGGATTTTCTCTCTTAACTTTCAAAAAGTGACGCATTACTTCGGTTGTATCTTCCAACACTACATCTGCACTGTTAATATGATTGATTTCAGGTTTTGTCATAGTTATAATTGTACATAATATTAGTCTTCGGTGCAAGTAATGTTTAGATTTATAAAAATAATATTTAACGCATTTCTTCTTGTCCTCGCGATAATCGGCTTCAATGCAATCGGCGGACAAAAATATGTTGAAGGAATAAAAACAAATGTCACCAATTTTATTCAGCAAAAAGCAGAAGAAAATGCACGAAAACTCGGGAATTTTTCTAACCTTCACGAAGAATTTCAGATTGATAACACCGTCAATCTCTTAGGCTACAGAGCCGTTCTTGCCGAGCATAAGGCTTCAGGGCAAAAAATGTGCATTGTTGATTCCGGTAAAAAACCTTTGCTCACACAAGAAGATATAAAAAGCGATAATCTTGATAAAAAAATGAAAGACTTAGCCGACAAATTTAAGTATCAGGCTATTTCGTTTCAAGAAATAAAAGTGACTTCAAAAGGAACAATGAAGGTTTACGGAAAATCTGTTCCTTACGCAAAATTTGAAGCAAAATCAAACAAACTCCCATTCTCTGATTTAGCTGGAGTTGTTGCAAGTGTAAAAACATCTGACGGCTCAGAAAAATTAGCAATTTCCGTCAGCGAAAAGAAACGGTACTCACAACTCATAACAGATGAGTTTTTCAAAGGAGTTACCGAAAACTAAAGGATATTAGTATGAAAAAGAAATTATTAACATTATTATTTGTGACGAGTTTAATTCTATCACCAGTAATCGCAAAAACAGACAAAACTTCTGCAGAGTATTTACAAAACAAAAAACACTTTGCAATAATGAATCCTCTTGCAGAAAGCATTGCAGAGAAAGTTATCAAAAGTTCTTTGAAAAAAGAAACCGGCGCAAAATTCAAAGTTAAGTTTGAAGGTTATACTCTCTCGAGTATGAAAAAGGGAATATTCAAAAACCTTATTATCACAGGTAAAAATGTTCAAGTCGATGACATTGAAGTACCATACATTCGCCTTAGAACCATAACAGACTACAACTGGGTAGATTATACACAAGACCCTGTTGTGTTTAAGTCAGATATGACATTTGCCTATGATATCGACCTATCGGAAAAAACTATAAACGATGCACTCAAAAGCAAAGAATACAGAAAAACAATACAAAAGGTTAACAAACGCGCATATCCGCTGTTTACGGTTAACAATGTTATGGTAAAAATCCGTAATAATAAAGTCCACGTGATAATGGAATACAATTTCCCGATTTCACCTGCTAAACAGAACAAAACATTTATGGTGTCTACAGGATTTCACGTTGTTGACGGAAAAATCAAAGCTCAAAACGTAGGAATTGATAACGCATACGGAAGTTTGCCTCTTGATAAAGTAACAAACTTGATTAATCTGCTCGACCCACTATCCTTCACTCTTTCAATGATGGATTCTAAAAAATGTAACGCTAAAATCGAGAATGTAAATATTGTTGATAACATAATCAAAATTAATGGTAAAATATTTGTAAAAGGAGATTAAGAGATGAACTTTTCTCAAAAACTAGGACTATTTATTCTGATAGTAATATCTCTTGCGTATGTTTATTTTTCATTTTTTAACAAGGATTTCAAACTCCCTGAATTCAATCGTCCGGAAGAAGATACACCGTACTTTAACCCGCTTGAACAAAATAATGAAGAAGAACAACCTGCTCAAACACCGGAAGTTGCAAAATCAAAAACCGTTAAAATTTTTATACTGGATAAATCAGGAAACCTTCGCTCAGTAAACAGAACTTGCGACACTGCAGTTGAAAAATCTTGTTTTGAATATGCAATGAAAGAACTTGTAAACGCGCCCAGCAAATGGGAAAAGTCAAAAGGATTTACCTCTGAAATTCCTCAGGGAACAAAGATTTTGTCTATCCGTGACACAGAAGGAAGCGTATTAGTAGACTTGTCTTCCAACTTTGAAACAGGCGGCGGCGCAGAAAGCACTTATATGCGCGTAAAACAGGTTATCAAAACTATTAATGCAAACACTTCAACCCCTGCATATTTGTACATCAACGGACGTCAGGCGAACGTAATCGGCGGAGAAGGAATTATGGTTAAACAACCGCTCAACGAAAGGTCACTTGATGAGTAACGAAGAAGTTAAGAAAGACTTAGATTATTATATGAATCTCGATTGGACTCTCATTGAGGGGACAGATTTGGATTTCAACGGAAATCCTTACCATTACATTGAGATAAAAGAAATCCCGAGTTTTGCGTTTTGTGCAAAAACCAGAGAAAAGGCTTTAGAAAATTATAAAAAACAACTTCGACTTTCTTTGATGCTGATGCTTGAAGACGGCGACCATATAGTAGAGCCCGGTGAAGAAACCGAAGACGATATAGATTGGGAAAGCATATGTCCGTAGTTGATGTTTCTCAAATATTCATAACCAAAATGACGAATGACGACATTGATGACGTCGTAGCGATTGAGGAAGAAGCTTACGGAGAACATCATTGGTCAAAGTCGTCTTTTTATGATGAGATGTCAAATAATCTTGCGCATTATTACAGCGCAAAAACTTCCGACGGCGAGTTAGTCGGATATGCTGGAACTTGGCATATTTTGGACGAAGGACATATTACAACAATTGCTGTCAAAAAAGATTATATGAGAAAACATATCGGGGAAGCAATTATTGTAAAAATCCTCGAAGACTGCTATGATTCAGGTATAAAGTATTTGACTCTTGAAGTCAGAGTTTCTAACACTCCTGCAATAAATTTGTACACAAAATACGGATTTAATTCGCTCGGAACAAGAAAAGGGTATTATCAGGATAACAATGAAGACGCCCTAATTATGTGGACAGAAAACATTTTTTACGATAAATTTAAGTCAAAGTTCACTGAAAATCAGGAAAAATTAAAAAAACTTATAGAAATAAAATGACAAAACGTTTTGAAAAACAATTAAATAGTTTTAAGTACAAAGGTGAGCCGATAAAAATTACGGTCGGCACCTTGGTTTTGTGCGGGTTTTGCATTTTACTCCTTATCATCGCGACCTTTACACAAGTAACAATTACGCACCCGTATATTCCGTTATCCTACTCAGGAAGTGAGTACGAAGTCGGACACCATTTCACCAAAACCTACCGATACATTCCGCAAATCCCGATGATATTTTTTATCGTAGCATTGTTAGGTAGAAAATTCGGAATTTTGACAATATTAGGCTATATTATTTTGGGCTTATTTTTCCCAATCTTTGCGCTAGGAGGCGGAATAAGTTATTTGTTTGAATACGGATTTGGATATATTTTGGCATTCATCCCTGCAATATTCTTCACCGGAACGCTTTTGAAAATCAAAACCGATATTTTGAGAATAATGTTAAATGCTATCCTCGGAGTCCTAACAATCCACATCTTAGGCGTCTTATATATGTTGTTTGTCGCAGCTTTAAGACACGCACCGATGGATTTGATATTCAGCTGGATTGTTTCACAAAGCGGTGTGCAGATTTTTTATGACATGTTCTTCACCGTAATCGCGATTTACCTTGGAAGATTTGCAAGAAAGTTTTTCTGGATAATAATGTGCTAACCTGCGTCAGCCGGAGTGAAGCACCGGTGTCGTGTCGCGTGAGCGATGCGAGCAGGGTGCGTAACTCAACGATACCGCCGTTGCGAGGACGCGACGCGACCGAGCGAAGCAATTTTTAATTGCATAAGTCTATGGACACATTTAAGAAAATATATTAAAATAAACAAGTAGGGCTTAGCACATAGCTACCTCGTCACACGCAATTTTCGAAGAAATTGGACGAAAGGAGGCGATGTCTATGGTTGACAAAATAATAATGCTACTACTGGCATTTGCGATTGCAGTAATAGCATTAAAATTACATCAACTGTAGGGTGCGAAGCAGAGTCTTTAATCTAGCTTAAGTTTTAAAGGCTCTCGCCCTACATTTATATTATTTACGATGTTATCATTTTTGTCAATGTATAAAAATAATTAAGCGGGCGGATTTTAAAAAATCCGCCCGCTAATTTTTATTAATTCAGATGTTACACCGCCCTACGGGTTTTGCTCCTGTGAAATCAAAGATTTCTACGTCGCTATCGTAAAGATTCGGACTCAATTTGTCATTGCCTTCGCAATGTCAAATTCGTCCTTCACTCCGGCTGACGGGTTACACCGCCTGTGCAATCAGAGATTGCTTCGCTCGGTCGCGTCGCGTCCTCGCAACGGCGGTATCGTAAAGTAACATTTTCAGTTCGTCAACGACTTCTCGTTGCCGAATTCAAATGTTACTCCGGCTGACGCATTACTTATCATCTAGAGCAGCAACACCCGGAAGTACTTTACCTTCAATAAATTCAAGAGAAGCACCGCCACCAGTTGAAACGTGAGTGAAGTCTTCTGCTTTACAGAATTTCTTAGCTGCTGAAACAGAGTCACCACCACCGATAACAGATGTAGCACCTGCTTTTGTAGCTTCAACAATTGCTTCCAATACAGCTTTTGTACCTTCGGCAAATTTAGGGTTTTCAAACGCACCTACAGGGCCGTTCATCAAAATTGTTTTTGAATTCTTCAGAACTTCTGCAAATGCTTTTCTTGATTCAAGACCTGCATCAACACCTTCAAATCCGTCAGGGATTTCGTTAATCTTAACGAATTTGTTAGTTCCGTTGCCTGAGAAATCATCTGTTACAAGAACATCTGTTGCCATTACAAGCTTAACTCCTTTATCTGCAGCCTTTTTCTCGATTGCTTTTGCAACATCAAGTTGATCATCTTCACAAATTGAGTTACCGATTTTTCCGCCGTTAGCTTTTACAAATGTATAAGCCATACCGCCGCCGATAATCAAGTTATCAACTTTGTCTATCAAGTTTTCCAAAACACCAATCTTAGAAGAAACTTTTGCACCGCCAACAACAGCAGTAAAAGGTCTTGTAGGATTATCAAGAGCTTGTGACAAGCATCTCAATTCTTTTTCCATCAACAAACCAGATACAGCCGGTTTAAGGATTTTAGCCAATTTAGCTGTTGAAGTGTGATTTCTGTGAGCTGCGCCAAAAGCGTCGTTTACATAGAAATCACCAAGTTTAGCAAGTTCTTCTGCAAAAGTCATATCGTCATCTTTAGCTTCCTCAGCTTTGTAATAACGAATGTTTTCAAGAAGAGCGATTTGACCGTCTTGAAGTTTTTCTACATATTGTGGAGCTTCTTCAACTGACGGAATAAATACGATTTCTTGACCAAAAACTTTTGACATATATTTTGCAACAGGTGCAAGTGTAAATTCAGGGTTCTTTTCGCCTTTTGGTCTTCCGAGGTGAGCCATAAGAATAATCTTAGCTCCTTTATCCTTCAAAAAGTTTACGGTAGGTACGATTGCCTGAATACGAGTGTCGTCCGTTACATTTTTGTTTTCGTCCAAAGGTACGTTAACATCAACTCTTACAAGAGCTCTTTTACCTTTGATGTCGCCTAAATCTTTAATTGATTTTTTCATTGTCTCTTTCCTTTCTTTAAATGACATCGGATTTTCTTATAGTTAAATTATACCGCAAACAGGTATAATCAAGGATAAATTTTTATTCACGAACTTCAAGCTCACAACACATTTGGCATGCGCCAAATGTTCCGCCGGAAGCCTTAAGATTCTTTCTGAAACAGCAGTATTGCGGAGCGTTAAATAATTCTCTCAAAGATTTTTCGCGCACATTACCGATTTTCTGGGACAAACACGGATAAATAAACCCTTCCGGATTAATCATCATATTAGTATACGGATATTGGCATGGTCTGTATATTTCATTTAATGGCGTTTCCGCAGGTAAATTGAAGAATTTTTCAATCCCAGCGAGCGGATTTTTTTGATACTCAAACTTTGGAGAAAAACGCAATTTCACTTTTGATTTTTCTGACATAGAAAGAATTTCTTTGTAAACCTCTTTGAAATGCTCCATGTCAAAATATTTTTCTATCGGATAATCCTGCGTAAACTCAGGTATAAAGCACTCCTGCAAAACAGAATTCTGTTTCCAATTGTTATTCCTCAAAAACGAAATAGACAAAAAATCAAAATTCATCTCGTCACAAAGCTTGTATAATTTCGGCAAATCGTCCAAATTATTCGGAAGTACAATTGTCTTTATATCCACCATTTGGCGTGATTTTTGAGCCTTCAAGTTTTCTAAATTAGAAATAATCTTATCAAAAATTCCGTCCTTGCCTCTGTTTTTGTCATGGTTTTCACCAAAACCATCCAAAGACACAGACAAAAGCAAAAGATGATATTTAATAAAAGCTTTGATTATCTCATCCGTAATCAAAATCCCATTCGACACAACGTGAACTTTGCCCCAAACTTTACGTGAAACATACTCCAAAATCTCGATAAAATCTTTTCTGATTAACGGTTCTCCGCCCACAAGTGTCACAATTCCGTAAAAAGGAATTTGGTCAATGACCTTTTTCCACTCATCCGTAGTCAATTCTTTTTTATTTCTCTCACTCCCCACATAACAATAAGGACAAGCCAAATTACAGCGGTAAGTTAGCTCTAAAAAGTACCTGAAAGGGATTTTTGCACGTCCTAATTTATCGTTGTAAGAAAGCGATGTGTAAAAATTTCTTAAATAATCAAAAAGCCCTGAATAATTCATATTCTAGTTATATCAAAAAGAAATCCTCCCGAAAAGGGAGGAAATTTTGAGCGATGAGGATTCTTTATCATAATAAACTCTAACCCTCATCCTTACATTAAACTTTTTTCTGATTTTTTGCCTAAGCAATAATGCTTAGCCTGCGCAAATTTTCACACCTGAGCTTGTCCCGAGCCTTGTAGCGCCTGCTTCAATCATCTTGAGAGCCGCTTCTTTGTCTCTGATTCCGCCTGAAGCTTTTACTCCAAGACCTGCACCATGAACAGTTTCGTACATCAACTTAACATCTTCAGCCTTTGCACCTACACCGTTTTTAACAAAACCGGTAGAAGTCTTAACAAAATCAGCTCCACCTTGAACACAAAGCTCACAAGCTCTTTTTATTTCAGTCTGAGTCAAAAGGTCTGTTTCAAGAATAACCTTCAAAACATGTCCTTGTGTCGCTGTTTTAATCGCAGATATTTCGTTTACGATATAGTCAAAGTCACCATCCTTTAATTTCCCGTCATTCAGGACCATATCAATCTCATCAGCACCATTTTTTACCGCATCAATCGTTTCTAAAACTTTTGACTCAGTTGTAGCCTGTCCTAAAGGAAAACCAATAACTGTAACCACTTTTATATCAGTATCTTTTAGATACTGTTTTGCAAACTTAACATTGCAAGGATTAACACATACCCCTAAAAAGTTGTATTCGCGCGCTTCTTTGAGAAGTTTCATAACGTCATCCGCAGTCGCATCCTGTTTTAAAAGAGTGTGTTCAATGTATTTGTTCAATTCCATAACCTATCTCCCCATAAAAAATATAAACGTAAAAATTCCCATCAAAAGGCAATAATAGCCGAATACAGCAAGTGAAAATTTTGACACAAATTTCAAGAAATATTTGATACACAAGTAACCAACGATTCCTGAAACAATTGTTCCGACAATAATTGCCGTCCAGTTGTAACCCACAACCTCATGAAAATCAAGTTTTACAAGCGGATAAACCATTGATGCACCAAGAATAATCGGAATAGAAAGCAAGAAGGAATATCTCGCAGCCTCTTCTCTTTTTACTCCTGCCAAAAGACCGGTTGCAATAGTTAAACCGGAACGAGAAAACCCCGGAAGTGCCGCCAAACCTTGCGCAATCGCAATCAAAACGGAGTTTTTCAAATTAACTTTAACTTTTTCAGGGTGTTTTTTGTTCCAATACTCACTGAACAAAAGCAACACACCGGTAAACAACAGCAACAAACCGACAATCGCAGGTCTAAAAACCAACGCACCTGCAATCTCGTTCAACGGAAACGCTATAAGCACCGTCACAACCGTGCCTAAAATAATATAAACCCCTATTTTGAAATCCGGAGCGTCATATTTTTTTGCTTTCAAACCGTAATAGAGCGCCTTCAATATCTCCCAAATTTCTTTTCTAAAGAAAATCAAAACCGCAATCAAAGTTCCCAAATGCAGCATGATATCAAGAAAAATTTCTTGGTTTGATTCTTCTAAAATCTCAATACCTTTAAAAACTTTATAAAAGTTTGAAGTGAAAACCAAATGTGCAGAGCTTGAAATCGGTAAAAACTCGCTCAATCCCTGAATTATCCCCATCAATATTGTTTGAATTAAATCCATCTACGTCTCCTCATAATATGTAGCGCAAGATGTTGGAGTTTCCCAAACAGAAACCTTGTTCACAAGAGAAATTTTTTCTTTCAATTTTGTATAAATAAATTTTGAAATCATCTCACTTGAAGGACTTTGACCCGCAAAGTACGGAAGCTCGTTAATATCCTTGTGGTCAAGCAAATCCAAAACCGCTTTCATTTCGCGTTTCAAGACCTTGTAATCAATCAAAATATTACTTTTATCAAGTTTATCACCCTTGACATAAGCCTCTACGAGCCAGTTATGACCATGTTGGTTTTCACATTCACCATCATAGTTCAAAAGGTGATGTGCAGCCGCAAAATACATCTGGGCTTTTAATTCAAACATTTTCTCCCCCTTTAAGCCTGATAACTATTCCCCGCAAATCTCACCAAGTTTGCGCATAATCTTATCCGTAATGACTTTAATATACTCTTTATCGACCATACCGTTAATAATACAATCAGAAATCTGATACGTAGGTCTGATATACTGTTGCGCAGTTTCGTTCACATTCTTGAACTGCAAATCTGCAGCCTCGCCTGTTTTACCCCTCAAAACCGCACGTCTGTACCAACGTTCTTTAATAACTTCAAGCGGTGTGAACACGTAAACCTTAACATCCATAATGTCGCGAAGGCTTTCGTCCAAAACATACAAACCTTCGGTCAAAATAACCTTTGCAGGCTTTTTAACATCTCCATTCGGTTCAGAAACACAAGTTACAAAATCATAATGCGGAGAAACAACTGATTTTGACTCTTTAAGAGCAATAAGATGTTCTCTCATCAATTCCAAATTAATCGCATCCGGAGTATCAAAGCTGAAACCTGTCTTAAACAAAGCGTCATAACTACCCGCTTCTTGCAACTCTTTAGACGTATCTTTATAATAATCGTCACATCTAATAACAGTGTAAATACCTTCTTTTTTCTCGCGTACAACCGCGTCAATAGTGTTATCTACAAAAACTGTTTTACCGGAAGCACTCTCTCCCGTTATACCAATCAAGAAAGTTTTTTTCTTCTCCTGAACAACTTTGCGGGCGATATTCATGATGAAATCATCAGCAACCTTCAAAAACAAAGGCTGCTCCTGCTTTTTATCCTCTTCTAATATCTCCTTTAACGCGTCAACGATAGTTGTTATAAGCTCCATATCCAATCTGCTTGAATAGAAATTGTAATTTGTTAATTCAAAAGTTTCCATCATGGTTAATCCTTAATTCATCATGAACATTGTATAGTAAAACAAGAAAAAATGCTCGTCTGTAAGAGCATTTTGTAAAAAAAGTTTACTATTACAATTTGTATTTTTTTATTTGTGCATAGCCACATTTCTTTGACCGCAATTTTATCGTTATATCTTTGTTTGTACTTTTCTTTTTTCTTTTTGCAATCAAAGAAATAAGAAAAGTACCAAAAGAAAAAAAGAAAACATGCTACTGTTCACTACGCTCTTACGAGCGTTTGTTTAAATGGATGTTGCAGACTTACGTCTGCACTCTTTCGCTCGCTAAGAAACGCTCGCGGGGGTAAATAATTTCCGCTTGTAGTCTATTCTACAAGATTGGAAGTAAAGTAAAAAATCTTGCCTCGCAAATAAGAAGAAAGAAAAGGACAAGCAAAAGCTACTTCTTAAACCCGATTTTGTTTGCACCTTTTTCGTCCGCTTTAAAATCTTTTAAAGCTTTTTCAAAATCTTCTTCCGTGATAAACATATAATCCATCATCGCCGGAGAGAAACGGTTTTCGTCCATGCTCTTGAAGATGTCACATCGTTCAAGTGCATTTGAGTGCGCACGGTTTACCACATCCGCAATTTCTGCGCCTGTCATCTTTTTCGCGAACATCTTTTCTGCAAGCTTATCCATATCCAAATCTTTATCTAGCGGTTTGTTCTTAGTATGAATACCCAAAATCTGTTTCGTACCCGCTAAATCCGGAGCGTTAATTTCCAATTGGAGTCCAAAACGTCCTGAACGTAAAATAGCTGAATCCAATGCATCTTTTCTGTTCGTTGAAGCAATTACAAAAACATTATCCTTGCGCATCTCAATATCACTCATCAAAGAAAGCAATTGGTTTAAAAGCTTATCCCCATGTACATCCGAACTTCCTCTGGATTTCGCTAACGCATCAAATTCATCAAAATAAATTATACTCGGTTGTGCCTCAACCGCAGTTGCAAACAGTTTTCTGCAATTTTCTTCTGACTCACCCACATATTTTGCAGACAAATCCGTAGCACAAAGTTCAAACGAAGATGCTCCTGACTCTGCAACAAGTGCTTTTGCAAGCAATGTCTTACCCGTCCCCGGAGGACCAGCTAAAATCACCCCGCGGTTAATCATAAAATCTTTGAAAACATCCGGATATCTCATCGGATACAAAATACTTCTCTTTAAGATTTTGATATTTTCATCCTGTCCGCCGACAGAATCAAAAGACAATGTCTTTTTAACAACATTCTGTTTTTGATTTTTCTCCGGATGCAAAATCGCATCCATCACCTTGTCATTGTGAGCTTTGGTGCATTTCTGCGCATCTTCAGAAAAATCAAATTTCTTTAGAAACATTGAAGAATACTCTTCTAAATCAAAATCTGTTTCCGGCTCCTCTTTTATCTCATACCATTTTCCGGTAAGTCTGATATGTTCGCCTTCATTGATTTCCGTCATGTTTTGTGTTTGCAAAATATTAAACCCATCTATAAGAATCGGTTTGACACCAACATTCCACATTATCATTGAAGAGTCCGGTTTTTTAATAAACATCATAGTTTCATCAATTTTCGGAACCTGCATGTGCCAAAAACGAGCCACAGGAGATAATCTTGAATTAAAGAAATCTTTTATGTATTTTTCTGATTTTTTCAAATCTTTTGATGCAAGCATAACATCATAAGGCTGCATCAACTTTTGAGCAACTGCAAACTTGTCATCAAACGGAGCAGCCATAACCTTTTTAGCCATATCTACACCGCCCTTAAAAATAGGTTTGTATGCCAATGGCAACGTAGTATTATTTACACTGACATCGTCAGGCTGTGGTTGGTTCTGAACTCTTGAGCACACATAATTCGGCTGCGCCGGATAATTTTGAATGGGATTTACTTTCAACAATACACCTCTTTACCAATTGGGATAGTCTGTAATTTTAAGATACCGTTTAATAGATTTTGAAACAATGTTTTTTTACAAAAGTTTACAAAGAGAAGGACGCAAAAAAATCCAAAAATTGACAAATTTTTGAGATTTTTTAAGCCCGACCGCAGGTGTGTGAAAATCAGTATGTATGCGGGATAGCATACATACTGATTTGAAACCGTTCCCCGAAGTTTGCAAAAAAATGTTAATTTTTTTGCAAACTTTTCTTAATACTTTTCGCAAAAAAGGCAATTTTTGACAAGAACATGACTTTATATTAATAGTTAGGTTTTTAAAAGGTAGGTTACTGTGAGTCAAATTAACGGAAATTTTAACAATAACTATTATACAGACTGGAATAATATGAATCCTCAAGCCGGTATGCCGCAACCTCAGCAGTTCCCAGGCGCAGCACAGCTACAAACAGCCCCTCAGGTTCAACTTCCGGATATATATTATTATGATACTAGCTCACAAGAACCTGGAAGTTTGAGAGAATCAATCAAAAAAGCTGACGCGTTCGGCGTAATTTCTTCATGGATTGAAAACCCGCTTTTGACAGCCGGTACTTGTTTTGGTATTTTCAAAGGATTTGACTGGTTAACCGGAAAATTTGGCGGAGAATACGACAAGAGCTTGTCAGGCAGAGCTGCAAACTTTGGTGACAGAATCGCTACTTCTAAATTCATACAAAGCGACTCTACTCAAAAGGTACTTAATCCTATTAAAAAATTATGGGGTAAGGCTAAAAATTTCGCAAACAACAACCGCGTCTTGTCTGCAGTTTTCAATACTCCGGCAAGACCTGATTGGGAAATGCCGCGATCTGAAATGCAGTCAATGCAAGCAAGAAACGTTCAAGATTTCAAAGAATTCGCGAAAAAACTTGGACTTTGCGGTGATGGTGAAATGAAATATATTAACCTCGGCATCGACAAACAAGAAACAGAAGCCGCAAAGAGATTCTTTGGCATTGATAAATTGTCAAAAACATCTGAGGAAAATATTACAAACTTCGTAAGATTGAAACGCTTAGGACTCGATGAAGCTAATATCAAAAGTATCGTAAACGGTGCAAACCCAAATTCTGCAGTTAAAAATGAAATGTTGAAGGCTATGAGCTTGACCGAAGACGGACTTAAAGAAATTTTGGAAGATACTACAGGTAAAACTGCTAAAAAATTGGAAACCGCATTAGGAAATGCTAAAGGCAAACTTCGTGCAAGCGGGGGTTATTCAAAAGTATTTGACAAACTCGGTTTCCAACCGTTAGGCAGAATAAACACCGGTGAACAATACTTTAACAGAATACACGCTATTTCTTCTGCAAAAACAGGTTTAGGCAGAGCATCAGCTAAAGCTATGCAAGTTTTCCACAGAATGGCAACCTTTGGCGGTGGTAAAATCGGTTTGTTGTTGTTCATGATTCCATCAATTGTTTCAACATTTAAAAACGCCCAAAAAGCTGATAAAGATTCTAAAATCGGCACAATTGCAAACGGTTTATTAACAGCAACGACTTGGGTTGTAACCTTCCCTCTCGGTATCAAAGCTATGTTCGCAGCAGCAGGCTTGGAAAATATCGGAGCTTCAAAAGATGATATTAACAAAATAAGAGAAATTACTGATCAATTTAATACAAAAGTAAAAACGAATGGCTTTGCATCAAACGCAGAGTACAAGGCTGCAAGAAAACTTGCTCAGGAAGAAATCAAAAAGTTGAAACCAAAAGGTGGCAACTTGCTTGAAAAGATGTTGAGAAAAGCCGGTTCTTTCCTTAACATCGGTAACGGAAATCTTGCCGGTAGAAACATGCTCCAAAAGCTTCCTAATCTCTGCAAAAACATTGTCGGTGTTCCAATGAGATTTGCGTTAGGTATGTTCGTATTCGTCGGTCTCTTCGATAAGCTTATTGAAAAATGTTCTACAGCAATCTTCGGACGTCATTATGACGAAATGAAGGAAGAAGGACATATTGAAAACAAGAAAAAACAAAAAGAATTCACAAAACAAGATCTTCAAAACAGAATGTATGAAGCTCAAGCTGCAAAGATGGCTATGATGAATAACCCGGCACCTGTTGTAAACAACAACGCAATGGTTCAACAACCGACAGCAACTCCAGAACCTGTTGTACAGCAACCGATTGTAAATCCTGAAGCGACTATTGCTCCACAGCCTGTCGTTCAACAACCTGTTGCACAACCTCAAAGAATTGACACTTACGATTATATTCCGAGCCAAAACTCCAAAATTCAAGGATTAGGAACCGTTATTCGTGACAACTATACCTACATTCCTTCTCAGGAAAATATTTTTGCGCAGCAGAATGGTTTTCAACAAAACAAATATATTCCCTCTCAACTCGGTGCAAACATAACCAAAACCTTTGATAACTCAGGCTTGCAAGGTGCTTTGAAACGTGCAGATTCTGCCGAAAAAAGAGCAATACAAGTCTTGTCAGGAAAATTTGCAGGTTATCAGAACTAATTTTATAATCCTTTCCCCGATTTTTTAAACTTCAAACTACTATATTTAAAGGATTTCATAGAGATTAAAATATAGTTTAATAGGATAGGAATAGTCTACAATCGGAGATAGTTATGGATATATTTGCAGTCATAGGTATATTTTTCGGTATAAGTATGATTTTGATAGGTCAAGCTATGGAAGGCGGGAACCTCGCTCAGCTTATACAGATAACCGCAGGGTTTATCGTAATCGGTGGTACTACTGGTGCTATTATTCTTAGTTTCCCTATGCCAATCCTGAAATCAGCTATTGTGATGCTTAAAGATGTATTTATGCCTCCAAAAGTAGATTTTCCGGCTCTGATTACAGAAATTGGCAGTTTTGCCACTAAAGCGAGAAAAGAAGGTATCATTGCATTAGAAAAAGAAGCTTATAACGCTTCTGATTCACTTCTAACACTCGGTTTAGGCGCTGTTGCCGATGGTACTGATCCGACTCTTGTTCGAGAAATGATGGAAAACCAAATCGAGCAACTCGAAAACAAAGTTATGAATGCCGCAAAGGTATATGAATCTTTCGGTGGTTACTCTCCTACACTCGGTATCATCGGTGCCGTTATGGGTTTGATTCAGGTTATGCAAAATCTTTCTGACCCGTCAAAACTCGGTGCAGGTATTGCAGTTGCATTCGTTGCAACAATCTACGGTTTGTTTGCAGCAAACTTGGTTATGATTCCACTCGGAACCAGAATTAAATTTATTTATCAAAAAGTATTCTTATACAAAAATATGATTCTTGAAGGTGTTCTATCAATTCAAGCAGGTGAAAGCCCTGTATTGATTGAAAGAAAACTTCAATCGTTCTTGATTGACGATAATAACAAAAACACGGACGTTCGTAATGGCTAAAAAACAAAAACACGAAGATCACGAAAACCTTGAAAGATGGCTCGTTTCGTACGGGGACTTCATCACGCTTTTATTTGCAACCTTCGTTGTTTTATACGCGCTTGCACAAGTTGATGCTACGGATTTTGCAAAGCTTGAGGAGTCTTTGAAAAATGCATTCAGCCAGGGACAAATGTTTGACGGTCAAGAAGCTATATTGGAAGGCAGTGATTCATTATTCGACCAACAGCAAGCAAACTCTTTCATTCCGTCACTTATGGTTGAATACATCAGCCCGAAATACGAGGAGGACTCCTTCAAAGAAATTAACGAAGAAATTAAAGAACTCACAGACGCAGGCGAACTCGACGGAATTTCATCAAAAATTACCGATAAAGGATTGTTACTTACATTTGATGACAAATATCTCTTCGCACCAGCTTCCGCGTATTTGGATAAAAATGCCAGAAAACTCCTCGACAAAGTTGGTGTTCTGATTTGCAAAAAATTCGTACTGCACAATATGATTATCGAAGGTCACACAGACAGTTCCCCAATGCACTCAACAACATATCCTTCAAACTGGGAGCTTTCAGGCGCTCGTGCTTGCTCTGTTGTCAGATACCTAATAGACAGATTTAAGTTTTCACCGTCCTTATTCTCAGCAATAGGTTACGCGGACACTCGTCCTTTAGAAACGGCGATTTCTCCAAAAGACCCTGCAAACAGACGTGTCGAAATTCTTATCCTAAAAAACAAATACAAAAAGCAATTCGGTGCAACAAACGATTTCACATTAAGTCTTTCAAAAGCTCAACAGGATGAAATTCAAAGACAAAGAGAAAATATTATAAGAACCGTAGAAGGCGATTCTGTTTCTCTTGCAGCGAGAAAACTTTTAGAAGAAAACAAAAGACGAATTGCAAAACAAAAGAGCGAAAAGCTTTCTAACAAAAATATGGAGCTTTACGTAAATATTGAAAACGAAAACTCTTCAAAAGATAATTCCGATTTACCAAATGTTGAAAAGAAAGTGATTAAACTCAATACAAACATTCCCGAGGATGAGGATTTCGGACTATGATAACTCATTCAATGGGACTCTCTCTCGGACCAAGTTCATCTGTTGAAAGCGGAGTTGCAGTAAGAGAAATTGCTACAGGAAAATTAATTTACCTCGACAAACTGTTTTCAATGAACGATGTAAATCTGTTTTTTGAAAATTACCCTTCAATAAAAAACACTGTCATTTGCGTATCACTTCCGTGGGATAACACAATGCTGGAAGGCAAATGGAGAGTGCTCTCAAAGCCTTATCAGCTAATTCATTCCAGGGGAGATTTTCCAAACCAAGATAACTGGATGCAAAGATTTTCTCCACGCGGTAGCGACTTATTGATGAGCTTGAAAGAAAAAGGAGCGGATGTTTCAAGGTTTGAAGTTTATCTTTCAAGACAAAAACTAAACCTGTATTCTAACTACAAAGAACGCTCTTCAGCTGATTGTAAATTTTTACAAGCTACTCTTAAATACGAGTACGGTTTTGACGAAATGCCGACAAATATGATGCCGGTTGCACAGCTTGAGGCTATCGTCGGAACTCTGATTGCCGAAGAAAAACTAAAAGGTAACACAAAGCCTATTTTTGAATTCAAGGGATTAGATGTAATTAATTTGGTATAGTATCTAATTTTTGGATTTTTCGAATCCTCCTTGGAACGGTGTCAATTGAGGTTGTGTGCTGTCCCGCACACGACCTCAATCTCACACACCTTAGGTCGGATTTGAAAAATCTCAAAAATTTGTCAATTTTTGGATTTTTCGAATCCTCCTCTTGTAAACATTTGTAAAATTAAAATTTTAAAAGCGCAATTTTTGACATTCACTAGTGTTAAACTTATTGTGTAAGTAGGTTTGAAAGGACGAAAATATGACAAATATCACACCGTTAAATGCAGATAGAGCAAACGCAGCAAACTATAATGCCGTAAAAATTCAGGTTAATGACCCGCGTACAAATATTCCGGAAGGATTCAAGAGCGAAGACGGTGACAATGGCATATATAACGCAGTAAATATTGAAGTTAATCGTCCTCGTGTAAATGCAGGAATGAAAAAACCTGAAATCAAACCTATCTACAATTATCCGCAAGCTAACGGAATTGTAACTTATGATATGGCAGGAATTGCCCCGGTTCTTCCTGTTGCTTATCAAACAAATTTAATCAACAACAGAACTCTTATCAATGCAGAGTTTGAATTTGAAGGAATTGAACCTAAAAAAGAACTTAAAGAATCTGAAAAAGTAAAAGAAGCAGAAATCGTTGAAGAACCGAAAATTATAGAAGAAGAACCTGTTGCTGTTGAAGAAGAATCAAAAGTTGAAGTTCCGGCTCCCAATTATACAACTACAGAGGCAGAAAAAGGAATAAGTTTTCAAGCAAAACCTATTGAAATTGTTCCATCTGAAGAAATAAAACCTGATGTTGATATCCAAAAAGTTGTATCAAATTTGTCAGATAAGGATTATGACGTTCAAGCAAAACAAATGGAAGAAATCGCAAAGATTTCTCTTGAAGATTCAAAAAACGTTATACCTTACGTAACTAAAGAAGTCTTTATGAGTTTAATTGATATTCTTCAAAAAGATACATCTGAACTCACACCTCCAACTCAGGAGCAAATCAACAACAGAAAGAAAATTATTCTTAACGAAATCGTGAAAGAACAAGCAGAAGCTAATAAAGAAGACGTAAGCAAAATTGAACTTCCTTATACATTGACTAAAGAGGAAGAAAGCTCTGCGAAGTCTCTTTCTGAAATGGAATTGGCAGAAAGAAACAAAGAATACGCTCTCTACACAATGGCTGTTCTTTCTAAAGTTTACACTGACGAAATTTTTGAACACAGCGGAAATATTGTTCCTATGACAGATTTACCTGGGATTTCAACAGTAGTAGATACTTTGAGATATAACCAAAATTTTGAAATTAAAATCGCAGCAATTGATGCGCTCAGATACATTGAACGTCCTGAATACAAAGACGAATTAATTTCTCTGTTCACTCTCGCTGCGGGTGACGAAAGCCCTTATGTTGCAAGAAGCGCAGTAATTGCATTATCAAATATGGAAGATAAAAAATAAATAAAAAAAAGAGGTGATTCCTCTTTTTTTTATCACATTAACGTGAAGCTGGCATCATTGGAGGCATCGGATGGGTCGCCCTGTATTTATCTCTGCCTTCTTTTTTCATTTCTTTAAGCGTTTTTCTTTGTTGTCTTGTAAGAATTGATTCAAATTCTTTCATATTAGCTTTTCTGATTTCTTTAGCCTTCTTTTCTAAAACCGCAAGTTCAGTATCAATCTCTGCTAATCTTTCTTCCTGCATTCTTACCGCCATTCTTGAACGTCTGACCATTTCTGCTTCTTGTTTTTTAGCCTTAATTTCTTCCATTATAGGCTTCAATTTTTCGTGTCCTTTTTGACGTAATTGTCTTGCCTTAAGTTTTTGAACCTCCGTAAGATTAAGTCTGCGCTCGAATGCAGCCTCTCTTTGCGCTCTAATAATATCTTTGCTTTTTTGAATTTCCTGAGCTGTTGCAGGAGCTTGTGGTTTAGCGCTTTCAGCTGCATTAACCCCAGCAGCCGCAAAACACATAATCAACATCAGTACCAGTAATTTTTTCATAAAACACCTTCCTCATTTATAACAAATCTTGTAATTTTTCTGCTAACTCTTTTTTTGCGTTGAAAATTCTTGATTTTATCGTTCCAACCGGACATTTCAATCTGTTTGCCGCTTCTTCATAAGTATAACCTTCGATTTCACACAGCATAATTGTTTCACGCAATTTTGGTTTCAAAGCCTCTATCGCATCCACAATTATCTTTTGACGTTCAGAAAGCAGTGCAGAGTGTTCCGGAGAAATTTTCCTATCTTTAATATTTTCCAAAACTAAATCATCTGAAGTCGTTACAGAAGAATTCTTAAACCCTGCAGACTTCAAATAATCTTTAGAAACATTGCGCGCAATGGTATTAATCCAGCTTTTGAAGCTTCCGCGTTCTTGATATTTATCCGCATTCTTCCAAGCTTTTATATAAACTTCTTGTTCTAAATCTTCATTATCTTGTTTAGTTATGAGTCTTATAATGCTTTTAACATTCTGCTTATTTAACTCATAAATTTCGTTAAAATTCATTCATCCACCATCAAAAGTCCGTACGAATCGACCGGGAAACCCAAATCCTCAGCAGAAAGAGTATTTCCATACATCAAAAGGTCAGCGTATTCATCATCGTTTGCAATAATTCCGAAAAAAGTACCAAAAAGCATTAATAAAAAAAATGCACAAGCGACCTTCAACATTTTGCGCTTTTTAGATTTTGATTTATAGTAAAATTTTACTTCACCGATTAAATCAGAAACCTTCTGCATTTTTTCATGTTCTTTTGAACATTCGTCACATTCTGCGATATGTTTTTGCAATGTTTCATCATCTGAGAAGATAAATAAACCTTCATATTTTGAACATTTCTTATCCATTTCAAATTACCTCATTTACTATTATAACGAAAAATCAATAAGAAATGTTCAAAAAGCATAAAAAAAAGACCTTGAGTATAATAACCAAGGCCTGTCCGTTTAAATAAGAAGAGAGAGCTTTATATCTATATAAAAAATCGCACAAAAAATTTTTTGCTATTTTCAAAGCAAAAAGTTAACAAATCGTTACAATAAATGTTTTTAAACTCGATTTACGCGAGAACGGATACCCATTTTTACTAAACTGTTAATAACTCCTTGCGGAAGTTTTGATATAATACTCGCCAAAAAGGCGTCTTTTCCGACTGTATAAGATAGTTTTGGATTTTCCGACTTATCTGCTTTGAGAATTACGTCAACCACTTTTTCCACAGACAGCCCGTTTTTTTCATTTTTACCGGCGTTTGAGATAACATAACTCATTTCTTTTTCAAACCCGCCACAGTTATCAAGGTATTTTGAGTTTTCTTCCACTGATTTTCCCCAAAGCGGAGTCGCAATAACCCCCGGTTTTACTGACACAACCTTTATATTGCGTTTATTTTCAATTAAAAGTGAATTAAAAAACATATCCAAGCATCTTTTTGATGCACAATACGGTGAAATAAACGGGAAAATACCATAACTCGCCATAGAACTTACATTGATAATTTTCCCGTTATCTAAAAGCTCAATAAGTCTTTGGGTCAATTCAAGATGACCGAAAACATTGACGTTGAACTGGCGTCTGATTTCATCTATCGAAATCTTCTCAACAGGACCTGCAACAACACAACCTGCAATATTAATAAGTGTGTCGATTTTTGTGCATTTTGATTTTATGTACTCAGCTGCCTCCGCAACTGTTTCAGGCTTTGCATAATCAACCTTGAAAGGATAAATGTTTGAAGATATTTCAGATAATTGTTTAGCCTTTTCTTCAGAACGATATCCTGCAAAAACAATATTATCTTTCGACAAAACTTCAGTCAAAGCCTTACCAATTCCGGATGTTGCACCGGTTATGACATAAATTTTAGTCTTCATAAAGCGGTCTCATTAATAAAATTGATGCGATATTAACTTGTAAAAAATCGTGTTGTTCAACATTACGGTTAGGATTTGTCTTGTATTCAAGAGTACACTCTTTAACCGCAACAAAGTTCTTGCCCGTATTCAAAATTTCAGACAATAATCTGTTTTTTTTGCCAATCTTCGGCATAAACACGTAACCGCAAATAATATGTTCCGTAGTTTCTATATAAACCTTTTCTCGCCACGCCGAAGTCGTTAGTGCCAATATTTCATCATTTTCCATAATTCACCTTTTTTATTAACTCATATATGACTGGAACAACGGCAGATAGAGAGAAAGTGCCATTACCAATACGATAGAACCAATTACTATCAACATTACCGGCTCAATCATCTTTGTCATCGTATCAATAATTCCGTCTAAAGTTCTATCCAAGAAGTTTACACCTTTTTCTAACATATCGCCCAAACGACCTGATTGTTCACCTGTTGCTATCATAAACAGCAACATTCTCGGAACAATTCCTGTCGCTCTCAAAGCTTGTGATACCTGCAAACCTTGTTGAACTTTTACAATTGCAGTACTCATTTTGTTTTTCATAACAGAGTTTGTCAATGTGATAACTGCCAAGTGCAAACAGTCAACAATCGGAATACCTGCTTCATAAGACACACTCAACACTGATAAAAAGTTAGAGTAGTTTGAATACAAAATCATATTATTCAACAAAGGTATTTTCAGTACAATTTTATCTAATATATTACGTGCAGGCTGCCATTTTACAACAATAACGCAAAAGGCAATAAACGCTAAAATAAATATCGGAATAGTAAACCAATATTCCTTCAAATAATCACCCGCATTAATCATCATTGTTGTAATAAGCGGTAATGTTTTTTCCTGTTGAGCAAACATATCTTTAAATGCAGGGAATACGAATAACAACATGACCAATGTAATTATACAAGCCAAAACAATTACGAATGCAGGATACATCAATGTACCGATAACTTTGCTCTTAGTGTTTGCTTGTTTAGTTAGCAACTCATTAATACGTCCCAAAGTTTTTTCAAGTTCACCTGATTCTTCACCGGCTTTAATCAAACCAATAAAGATGTAACCAAATACTTGAGGATATCTTGCCAAGGTATCAGCAAGTGTAGAACCTGACATAATTTGCGTCTTGAGTATTTTGGACATATTACGGATTTTAGCTTTCGCAGCCTCTTGTTCCATAAACATCAATGATTCAACAGCAGGAATACCTGACTGAAGCAAAATTTGGAGTGTTGAGATAAAATCAATTTTTTCATTCAAAGAAAGAGCTGCGAGTGACTCTCCGCTTTGTCTTTTTCCGTTGACGCACTCATTAATCTTTGTCGGAACAAGTCCCATTTTACGGATAACGTCACGAGCATCCTTCAAATTTGATGCGGTAACTTCACCTTTTACGACTTCTTTACCTTTTTTAAGAGCAACATAACTATATATTGGCATCTACAAAACCTCATATTCTTCCTACTCACTTGCATAACCCAAAACTCTGATGAATTCACTTGTCGTAGTATTACCGTCTACAATATGGTTCAAACAAGAGACCTTCAAAGTTTTCATACCGGCTGCAACAGCAGCTTCTTCTATTTCAATATCATGCGCACCCTGCGCAATAAGTTTTTTAATTTCTCTGGTTATAGGCATTACCTCATAAATGCCTAAACGACCTGTGTAACCTAAATATCCGCAATCCTTACAACCTTTTTTTCTATACAACTTCGTTTTCATAAGCTGTTTTTGAACCTCAGGATTTGTAGAAATATGCTTTGCTTCCTCTTCAGTCGGGAAATAAGCTTCCTTGCATTTGTCACACAATCTTCTTACAAGTCTTTGCGCAATTACACCGGTCAAAGTTGATGAAACAAGGTAATCCTTCGCACCCATTTCAATCAAACGAGTAACTGTTGCAGCTGCTGAGTTCGTGTGAACAGTACTCAATACAAGGTGGCCTGTAAGAGCTGCAGAAATTGCAACCTCTAATGTTTCAAAGTCACGGATTTCACCAACCAGAATAATATCAGGGTCCTGACGCAAAATAGCTCTCATACAAGACGCAAAAGTAATATCAGCTTTCGGGTTTACCTGAGATTGGTTAATTCCTTCAAGCTTAATTTCTATCGGATCCTCAATTGTTGTAATGTTTACATCTTCTTTATTCAAAGATTTTAAAATCGTATACAATGTTGTGGTTTTACCGGAACCGGTAGGACCTGAAGTAAGAATAATACCGTTTGGACACTGAACCATGTCATGAATCTTCTGCAAATCTTCATCTGAAGCTCCGGCAATGACCATTCTATCACCGGAAGCCTTCAAGCTTACGGCTGGCGCCAAAATACGAATTACGACTTTCTCTTTTCCGGACACAGGAAGTGTATTTATACGGAAATCGTACATTCTGTCATTATACTTGATAGAGAACGTACCGTCCTGAGGACGTCTATGTTCCGCAATGTTCATTCTCGCAAGAACCTTAAAACGTGTAATTACCGCCTGCTCAATACTGCCCGGAATTTCCAAAACCTTCTTCAAAATACCGTCAGAACGCAAACGAACAACATAGTAACCAATACGTGGTTCAATGTGAATATCACTGGCTTTTGCATCAATTGCATCAGTAATGATTTTATATACGAACTTAGCAACATTACCACTCGCATCCTGAAGTTCTTTTTCAACCTGAGCCCACAAGGATTCTTCATTATTAAACTGTGCCGCCTCTTCTTCGATACTCTGAATAATACGCTCAGTTTCTTTTGCAGCCTGTTCACTTTTCTTTTGAATAAAATACTCTTTCAAGTACATTTCAAATTCAAAAGAAGGTATGCAGTAAACATTCAAAGAACGACCTGTTGATAAAGAAATCTCACGAATTGTATAAGTATCCGTCGGATTTACCATTGCAACCGCAAGCTTGTTATCCTCCATAGACATAATGATAGCTTGTTTTTTCTCTACAAAATCATCCGGAAGCATTCTTAAAATTGAGCGGTCAATAACAATATTTGACTTTGAAATAACCTCGCAGCCATATTTTTTCTTTAAGTAAGATATTATCCTTTCGTATGAAAGATAACCTTTTGCCTTGAATATTGAATCAAGAGGTATGTGTTTCTCATTTGACTCGGCAATACATTCATCCAACTGGTACTGAGTCAACCACCCGATAGTTACGAGCATCTCTTCTGCGGTAGGTTCGTTTGATGTTTGCAATTCTTCAATCGAAGAACTTGTCTCGGCACTTACTGTAGGTGCATCAAAAACAGATGTAAATATTTCATCAAAATCATTAGCCTCAATTGGAATAAAACGGGGAGTTAAACCGGAATACTTTTCCTTGACTAACTCTTCTATCTGATTTTTGTTTGAAACACTATTTTTGTTCAGAATTATATAGAAATCACCTTGTCTCTTATCAACTGGAATAAAACCTGATGATTTCATCAGGTTTAATTCAAAATTTTTAGTATGCTCTTTATTTATACTATTTTTTAGTTTTTCCAGTTGATTAGACATAATTTATTAAAGTGTATCTGCTATAGAGCCTTCCCCATCATTTAGAATCTTTGGTGTAATCATGATAACAAGCTCTGATTTAGATTTGCTTGTAGATGTCGATCTGAACACAGTACCAATAACAGGTAAATCACCTAAAAGCGGAATCTTGTTAACAGTTTTTTGTTCTGATTCTTGAATCAAACCACCAAGAATAAGTGTTTCACCATCTTTAATTCTAACATTTTTCAAATCAAGGTTTCTTCTGCTTAACAATGTAGCTGCCAAGTCGGTTTCACCAGCTACTTCACCAGGGGTTCTTACCTGTTCTGCAACTGTTGAATACTCAGGTTTGATATTAAGTGTTACATAGCCTTCCGGAGAAATAAACGGTGTCAATGTAACTTTGATACCCAAGTCATCACCGATTGTATAATTTCTTTGAGCAGTACCTGTTGAACCAGTACCGTTTTGAGAAGATGTTAAGTACTCTGAAGTAACCTTTTCTACGTAGTCTTGAGTCAAATCAATAACTGATTCCTGACCGTTAGTAATCAAAATTTTCGGATTAGCCAAAACTCTTGCTTTACGGTTTTCAATCAAATAATTCATTTGCCATGTTATATAAGTTGTAGAAGGCATTACACTATAGAATGTTTGTTTAATTTGTTCCGGAACCTGCCATACACCTTTATCATCTTTGTATGGTTGTCCGGAACCATTTTCCCAAACATATCTTGTACCTTCAATAACGTTATCACCACGACCGCCAGCTCTTCCGCCGGAAGTAGATGCACCGTTAAAGTTGAAGCCCCAAGCTTTACTTTGTATCTGCCAATTGTTTTGAAATTCTTTACTACCGGCTTCATTAAGTTCAACAATAGAAACTTCCAAGAACGCTTGCGGTTGTTTTACATCGTTTGCTTTAATGAAGTTTTCAATCATTCTTGCCTGGGCTTCAGAACCACCCATCAAAGTAATTGTACCTCTTTGCGGGAAGTACGTAATAGACAAGTTTTGAACATCAAACGGTGCAACTCCCTTTTGAGAAGCTGTTGCTGTAACAGAACAAGCCACTACACCTTCACCAAGTTTCATATCTGAACTTGATGATGCAGCACCTGTCATAATACCTGCAGCTGCACCTGTTGATGAACCCGGTTCGCGCGGAACAAATGCATCCGGCGCCTTTGATTTTGAATCAGCACCGATACCTCTTGACGGTAGAAGTACTTTACATATCATGTCAGCCATTTCAGCAGGTGTTGTGTGATTTACTGCAAAAGTTTTTGTATATGGTTCTCTATCAAATTGAGCAATAACTTTCTCAACGATAGGAATATCTGACGGCATACCAAACACTATCAACTCGTTTGTTGCATAGTTTACTGTAGCAGCATCAACACCGGAAATACCGGCTCTTTTCATACCGAAAACATTTTTATTCAAGAAATCTGCGATTTTTCCCGCACTTACGTATTGAACAGGGAATGTCATCATTTCTTGTTTTGAAAATGCTGCGTTAGCATCACTGGTTTTTGCCATAACAATCATTGTGTTGCCTTGTTTGTAGTAGTTCAAACCTGCAATCTGTAACACAAGATTAAAAGCTTCATTAATAGGTGTTTTAACCAAATCTAATGTTACTTTTCCTTCTACAGATTTATGGAAAACAATGTTCATGCCTGCTTTATCAGCAAACATTCTCAAGACCTGTCTTACATCAGAATCTCTCAAACTGAGTGTGATTAAATCATTCTTATCAGTTAATTTAACATCACCCGCAAGAGTAGTTGATGCAACGTACGGGTTTGAATCATACGCTGTAAAAGCCAGAGTCGAAGGAGCACAAAATGCAAATAATAACGCTGCTGCAAGTACTCTCTTTATATTCCCGTAACCCATTATCTTTCACCTCCGAATTTATTACTTAAATTTGAAACATCATTATGATTCAATGATCCTTCTGTTAAAATTTCACCAATGCCGGCTTTGTACGTGTTTGAACCAAGTTTAACAGTTACAGAATCTGGTGCAATGCTCAAAACTTTATAGTTATTTACAACATCACCCTTCTTAACAAGGTAATCATTGCCCTCAATATTCAATATCGCTGACGGACTAAATTTGTCATACAAAATACCTGACACAACCGTATCCATAACTCTCGCCGCATCAGAACCTTCGTTGAGCATTTCCGGCGGTTCAACCAAGTTATATGACGGAACATCAGTAATGCTTGAACCGCCCAAATCTCTGTACGGAACAAACGGATTAGCTTTAACCGTACCAGCAGGGATTGTTATTACGCCCTTCTTGCCGGAAGTTGCAGCGATTGGTGCTGTTGAAAGTTGCACCACGCCTTCATCACCGGTGGCAATGTTCTTGATTGATTTAACACAACCGTTGCCGATTAGTGCTACAAGACCAACGCCCAAAACAACCACCGCAGAAAGCAATCTCTTCTTGTTTACCAATGAACATAAACCAACAAGAGCCGAAGCCAATACCTTGTTAGCTCCAGCAAATTTATGCATTTGGCACTTCTTTAAATAATTGCGCATTTTCATCTTTTACTTCTAACTACTTCTCTTTAGTTGTATCCTCGTCTTACTTAAACAATACAATATTGCAATCGCTTTTAAATCGTATGTTTAGCCTATTTGGTTCAGCTTTCTGTTCAAATTCTACAGCATATTCCACAATATTGTACAAAAGCCTACTCTAATCATATCATATTTTTTCAATATAGCAACAAAATAATCTTTATTAAATTTTGTTACAAACAAAAGATGCAAAAAACTATTCACTATATGGCACAAGCGCATAAGCATTAAAATCTAAACATCCGTAAATAATTTTTACGAAAGAATCGTTATACGGAATCAATCTTGCGAAATCTAAAGTTTCCTCGTCAAAATCTTCATTTGTTTCATTTGCTAAAACTTTTCCCTTAAAGTACTGTGATTGATAAAATAATATGTACAAATCCTTGTTTTCGTCTTTTTGAGCAATGAGATTATAATACCCTTTTTCTAAAACTTTTCCGTCTACAAAAAGATTAACCGGAACATTAATTAGGATGCCGTTATTGTCAGGTTTAATATTTTGAATCTCGCTGAAATTTTTGTCCGGATTTAACTCTCTATGAAGACTGGTTCCGCCGCCACCAATTTTTTTAATAAGCTTTTTCCTCTGTTTTGCCTCTTTTTTCTTTTTATTAACTTCAAGAGCATTCACCACATCATCAAATTCTTTATTTGTAATAGTTTTTTGACCGTCCCACGCTTTATCCAAATCACTGTAATTATCCCATTCATCAGCAAAAACACACGGAAAAATGAGTATACAACTTAAAAATATGAGAATCTTCTTTTTCATACTACAAGTTTAACTTTATTTTCTCAAAAGTAAATACACAATCCGTACTACTCATTAATCTTCCATTTTTTTATAAATATTGTATAATGATAATATATACTCGGAAAGGATTCTATGACCAGCACAAATATAATTATCATAACTTTGGTTGTTATTGCCCTCATCACAATATACGTATTGTACGCAATAATAATGTATCAAGGCGGCAAAAACGGTAGGGGAAACGAATTACAACTCTCTACGAAAAACATTTTAGAACAAGTTGAAGTTCTATTTGATAAGGGTGAATATGCTCTTGTACAGTTACTTGCAACAAAATATCTAGACCGTGTCCCTTCGCATATTGAGGTCAGAGAATACTTGGCACAAGCATATTTCAAGGATAAGAAGTATAATAACGCAATAAAGCAATGTATGATTATCCTCAAAAAAAATCCGAACAACATGGATATAAGAAAATTACTCGGTGATTGTTATATTAAAAAACAATATTTGGGCAAAGCTATAAAAGAATACGAAGGCATTTTTGATAACAAAAACAATGATAAAGAAGTCGTAAGAACCTTGGCAGAATTATATAGAAAAACTGACCAATTATATTCCTCAATCGCGGTTTACAATGTATTGGCAGATTTAGCGGAACAAAACGATGAAATTGCAAATGTTCAAATGATTCTTGCCGAATTAAATGAAGAAGCTCACGATTATCCTGCGGCATTTGAAGCATACAAAACACGCTTGGGAATATACCCAACAGATACGCAAACAAACCAAAAGCTTGCAGAACTTTATATCAAGTTAAAGAACCAACCGAAAGCAATTGAAACTCTTCTTTTCATGCTTTCTTTCGTAACAGAGCCAAAAGTTTTGCTCTGGACATACGAAAAACTTATCGGTCTTTATGTTGAAACAGAAGAGTACGAGAAAGCAATTGAATATTCAAACAAACTGCTTGACATCCAAGGTTCGGATAAATTCAAAGTCAGAAACGATATTGCTCGCTTCAATATGAAATTAGAAAACTATGACGCAGGAATTGCAATCTTAGAAGAACTCGTTATGATGTCACAAAACGGTTATGATGTAACTGTTGAACTTGCAAGTGCATATATTCAACAAAAAGAATACCAAAAAGCTCTGGATAAATACTTTGCGCTGCTTGATAAAGCTACCCCAAAAGAAGCAAAAAGCGTAAGATGTCTTATTTGTGACCTGTATATCCTATGGGCTGCCGACAAGGCAAGCCAAGGAAAATATGATGACTCCTTCGGACTTTTGGATAATGCAAACGAGTACAACACATTAAATCCTGAAATATATTACCAAAAGGCTATAAATAACCTTGCTCAGAGAAACTACACTACAGCGGTAGAACTTTTAAACAGAGCGTTGGAATTTGACAAAACAAAAGAATATCATACAAAATACTTGCTCAAACTTTCGGAAGCTCACCACAATCTCGGAAACTTCTTTGAAGAAAAGAAAGCGCTTTCAGATTTGTTAAAAATAGATGATAAAAACCCTATGGGCTTGTACAGAAGCGGTTTAATGTACGTTGCACAGCACGATACAAAGAACGCAGAAGAGTCTTTCAAAAAAGCTATTCAATATGACCCTGATCTATTGAAGGCAAAATATAACCTTGCTCTTATCTATGAAAGCAACAACCGTGACAGAGCAAAAGAACTCTATATTGAAGTTCTTGAGCAAGATCCGAGTTTTGAAGAAGCAAAAAATGCTCTTGCAGATTTAACCTCTTCTGACTATTAAACATCCTCCGGAACATAGATAACTACATCTGTTAGATAATCTCTAACGTCTTCAATGTGTGAAAACCTCGGAACAATTCGCTGATAGTCAGCAACAATTGATATTACGTCATCGGCGGACAATTTAATCATTCTTCTGATGCTATTTTCTGACTCAATAATTCTTGCCATAAGCTCACCTCTTCAAATAAATTAACGGCAAAAAAGAGGCAAACTTTAGTATAATCAGCCTCTTTAATTAGAAAAATATATTATAATCAGAACCTAGAGTACAACCGCACCCTGCTCTTCAACCTTCAGAGTTCTGATATCAACTTTAATATTTTGTTTTTCCCAAATATCTTTCACAACAGATTTGATTTTATCAACATCATATTTATGTGAAATTATTAACAATGAAGGACCCGCGCCTGACAGGACACAGCCCAAAACACCGTCCTCGTGAATAAATGCTTCCATTATTTCCTTCATGCCCGGAACAAGTTTTTCACGATATGGTTGATGTAATTTGTCTTTAAGAGCAAGTTTCATCAACTTCGCGTCCGCTGTATCAACAGCTTCAATAAGCAACGCCAAATGTTTTGCGTTAAAAATTGCATCCTGCATTGGGACTTCTTTTGGAAGTACTGAACGAGCGATTTCAGTAGATAACTGAAAATCAGGAATGCAAACTGTTAAATCCCATTCCTCAGGCCATTTAAGCTTAGTATAAGTAATTGAACCATCATCTTCTTGTGTAGCCAAAACAAAACCGCCTAAAATTGCAGGTGCTACATTGTCAGGGTGACCTTCCACCTCTGTTGCAATCGCAAGTAGAGCTGTTTCATCAGCAGGAGAACCCAATAGTTTATTCGCTGCCAAAAGACCGCCTACAATAACGGAAGACGAACTTCCTAAGCCTCTTGCAATAGGGATTTGTGCTTGAATATTTATTTTCAATTCAGAAGGCACTTGCCCGATTGAATTATAAAGCATTTCAACAGCTTTATAGACAATATTATTTTCGTCACGAGGAATGCTATCAAAAACCATTTCATCAATAGTTTCCTCCTCTGACATCATATTAATTTCGATTCCGGTTCCCGGAAGGACTGTCTCTTCTATAGTAATAGTGTTATATATAGGAAGTGCCAGACCTAAACAATCAAACCCCGGTCCGATATTGGCAGAGCTGGCGGGGACCTTTACGCTTACTTTCATTCAATAATTCCTTTTAATAAGTATATCGGTAATTATACAATAAAGGGAAAATAAAAGACAAATCGTAACAAATTAATTTATTACGATTTGTAAACAATCACCGATTACAAACTGTTAAATGGCAATTTTTCAAGTCTTTTTGACTTAATATATATGTGTAATAAAGGAGTGTAACTATGTCATATTCTTATTCAAACCCGTTAACATATGGTCAGCCGCAAGGTGTTTATGCAAACGATACTACAGCGAAAAAATCATCTGCTCTGCCCTATGGTATATCAGGAGCCGTAGTTGGCGGAATCGGCGGTGGAATTCTTGGGTATAAAAAGAACCCGTTTCTCGAAAAAAACGGTGAAGCAACAGATACATTCTCTAAACATGTTTACGAAAAATTTATTGATAAAGCAGATGACGCTGTAAAGAATGCGTATAATCAAAAAATGGAAATTTACAAGGAAATTGGCGGAATAAAAAATGCGGACGACTTACGTGCACTGTTTGCTGCAAAACCTGAGGCTAAATTACATCTTGAACCGGATTTCTTGAATAATGTTGATGCAAACAACTTAACAGAAAGTAAAAAAGTAATAAAAGAAACCATTGAAGCCGACAAAAAAGCTTCATTACAAAATCTGAAAAACAAGGTAAAATCGTTCTGGGATGCTGACGCAAAAAAATTTGTAAAACCTGATGGTGCTGATGAAAATATTTTCAATGCAATTAATGATGCCAAAAAGGGGGTAAAATTCAAATCCATTGCTAAATTTGCGGCAATCGGTGCAGCTGCTGTCGGCGTTTTTGCGATTGTGTTAAGCAAACTTTTCTCAAAAAACAATCCAAATGTTTAACATTAAACATTTTAGATGTATAATCTAACTATGAAGTATCCGCAACTGGAAAGATTAGTAGATATAATTGCAGTATTAAGGAGTGAAAACGGTTGCCCGTGGGATAGAGAGCAAACTCACCGTTCTTTGCGCCCTAATATGCTTGAAGAAGCTTACGAAGCGGTTGATGCAATTGATGACAACAATATTCCAAACCTTCGTGAAGAACTCGGAGATGTTCTTCTACAAGTAGTTTTGCACGCACAGATTGCAAAAGATGAAGGCGAATTTGATATTGAAGATGTCGCAAAAGAATTGTCAGAAAAGCTTATACACAGACACCCTCACGTTTTTGGAGATACAAAAATTTCCTCAACAGATGAAATCCTTTCAAATTGGGATAAGTTAAAAAAAGAAGAAAAAACTTACCGTAAATCAATTTTGGACGGGATTTCAAAATCACAATCAGCATTGATGTCCGCACAAAAAATCAGCAAAAAAGTCGTAAAAGTCGGCTTTGAGTGGGATTCTGTTGAATCATTAAAAGACTGCATCGAATCTGAATACAGAGAGTTTGAAGGAGCTGTTCAGAGCGGAGACAAAGACCTTATGGAAGATGAAATGGGCGATATTTTTTTTGCGACCGTAAATCTAGCTCGCTGGTATAAAATTGATGCTGAGCAAGCACTTTTAAGAGCAAACAAAAAGTTCACCGCAAGATTCAAAAAAATGGAAGAACTTGCAGAAAAACCTTTGGAAGAATATACATTTGACGAATTTAACAATTTGTGGAAACGTGCAAAACTTGAATTAAATAAGGAGAACAAATGAAAAAATTATTAGGTTGTATATTACTGTTAACAGGTTTATGTTGCTGTGTTTCCGCAAAGGAAGCAACAACTGTTTGCGCGAACCACATTCTCGTTCCGACAGAAATGGATGCAATTAAATTAAAAAGCCAAATCAAAGATTTTGACGATTTCAAATATTATGCAAGAATTTATTCAAGCTGCCCGTCAGGCCGAAACGGCGGAAGTCTCGGCTGCTTTGGCAAAGGACAAATGGTTAAACCGTTTGAAGATGCAGCTTTTAATGGTAACATAGGAGAGGTATCAAATCCTGTAAAAACACAATTTGGCTATCATTTATTATGGATAACAGATAGATATTAAATTAAGGAGGGAATTGTGAAAAAGATATTATCATCATTCGTATTACTAGCAATGTTATCACTAACTGCACCGGCTTTAGCAGGCGGTACTCAAGGTACTCCCGGACAAGTTAGCGGTAGATCAGTGGGCGCAGCAGCATTGTCATTAATCGTTTGGCCGGGGCTAGGTCAGTTGATTAACGATAACCCTGTAGAAAAGAACGTTACACACGCAGTTCTTGGTTTGACCGGTATTTTCAGATTCTGGTCTTGCTATGATGCTTTCGTAGACAGAACAGGCGGCGTATGGCATAACAGAATTTAAGGACTCTGAAAACGGGAATTCGAATTCGGATTCCCGTTTTATTCAATACTATGTTTAGACAATTATTACCGATTTTATTATTAACAATTTCAAATGTGTTTATGACATTTGCATGGTACGGACACCTCAGATACAGAGGCTCCGCACTTTGGATTGTAATTCTTGTTAGCTGGGGAATTGCACTTTTTGAATACTGTTTTCAAGTCCCGGCAAACAGAATCGGTTACGAGTATTACACGGCAGCACAGCTTAAAACAATACAGGAAGTCATTACACTCGTCGTATTCAGTATATTTTCTATCCTGTATCTCAAAGAAGAATTCCATTGGAATTATCTTGTGGGATTTATATTTATCATTCTCGCTGTATTTTTTATTTTCAAAAGGTGGTAGGATATTAATATGAAAAACAGATTTATCGGAAATTTAGCACTATTTTTAACCGCACTCATCTGGGGTCTTTCTTTTGTAGCCCAAAGAGCCGGTATGGAATACATCGGACCGTTTACTTTTAATACGGTAAGAAGTTTTATGGGCGCTCTGAGCCTTATTCCGGTAATTTTGTGGGTTAAATATTCTAAAGTCGACACCAGAACTCGAAGAAGAAAACGCTTTCAAAGATATAATCTTGCAAAAGCCGGCACTGCCTGTGGTATTGCACTCTTCACCGCGATGACTATTCAACAATATTGTATGCAATATGTTGCAGCAGGAAAAGCCGGATTTATCGTTGCTTTATACATAATTTTTGTTCCGATAATTTCTGTCCTTTTCGGAAACAAGCTCGCGAAAAGAATTATCGCAAGTATTTTCATGTCCGTTGTAGGTTTATATCTACTATGTTATAACGCCGGTGGAAGTTTTAGTGTTTATGATTTATTATTACTTGCAAGTGCGTTTTTCTACGGAGTTCACATTATCGTTGTAGACCACTTTTCAGCAAGAGCTAATGCGGTGAAAATCTCCTGCGTCCAATTCCTTGTCATGGGAATTCTTTCCATGATTTTGATGTTTTTACTAGAAACTCCGGTCTGGTCAGCCATTATTGCCTGCAAAGTTCCACTATTTGTAACAGGCGTTTTGACTTGCGGTATTGCCTACACTCTTCAGATTTACGGTCAAAAGCATACTATCCCGGTTGTTGCATCATTGATTTTATGTTTAGAATCAGTTTTTGCTGTCCTCGGCGGATTTTTGATTTTGGGTGAAACAATGACACCAAAAGAAATCACAGGATGCGTGCTGATGATTACAGCCGTAATTATTGCAAATACTAAACGTGACCCGAAAGCTTAGAATTTGAAAAAATTAGAAAATTTAAATATAATAAGACTATGAAAAGAATTGCTTTATTATTGTTTTTAATTATGGGAACGAACCTCTGTTTTGCGTCAGATGACCTCTCAAAACAAGCGGTTGCGTTTTATAGCGATAACAATTTCAACAAAACAATGGATTTACTTCTCCAAATTGATGAAAAAGACCGCTCTGCTCAAGATTGGTTAATTCTTGGTAATCTTTTGGACGAAAAAGGCGAAAAAGAAAACGCAATATTTATGTACCAAAAATCCATAAATACCGATGCCAGATACTACAAGGCATATTATAATCTTGCTAACATTTACCTTGCAGATGAAAAATATAATATGGCGGTTGATAATTACAAAAAAGCACTCAAATACAACAGCGAAAATGCTTATATCCATTACAATTTAGCTTGCGCATACATTAAGCAGGGCGAGATAAAAAAAGCTAAATCAAGCCTAATCCGTGCAATTACCCTAAAAAATGATGTAGCAGAATTCCATTACAATTTAGCGTACGTCTATAAGAGTCTAAACAAACAAAAACTGGCTCAAACATATTTGGACAACTATAACAAGCTCTCAGGCTCTTAAACCAAATTTAAATGTCTATCTTCTGATGAAGGCTGCGCAGCTCTTAGTTCAGCAATTCTTTGACGAGCAAATACTGCATCTTCCGAAAAGCTTTTGAGTCCCAAGAATTTTTTATAATATCTGATTGCATCAGGGAATTTCGCCAGTTTATCAAAACTCATCGCAATTCCCAGATATGCTTTATAGTAATCAGGGTTTCTTTTAATAAGCTTGAAGAAAGTCCTAGACGCTTCCATGAAATCTCCCATGCCCATAAGCATTGCACCCTTGTTATAATATGCTTTCAAGAAATCCGGATTTGTTTCAATCAATTTGTCATAAATCATCAAAGACAAATCTGTTTCTTCAACAAGCTCATGAGCAATCGCCAATTGAATTTGCGCTTCAAGATTTTCTTTGTTATTAACAATAGCCTTGATTAAATAAGGTATCGCATCCTGCGGTGCGCCTGACGACAAGTAACATACACCCAGTTCAAAGAAATATTTGTCATTTTTATCATCAATCTGAACAAGTTTGAGCAAAGTATCAATCGCTTTTCTGTACTCTTGCAAATACTTGTATGACATTGCTAAACCCCAATATGCCTCCTGATGATTTCTGTCCATCATAATTGCATCAAGGTAAGTCTTTACTGATTCGCGATATTGTTTTGCAAAACGCATAGCATCCGCTTTTATACAAAGTTCATACGAACGCGATTTTTTCGGTACAGTAATATTATTAACGGCTTTCGCCAAATTCTTTTCTAAATTTGAGTCTATTAACATAAACCTCTCCCGATTCTATTCTAAAAAAGAAGTTCATGCCAAATAACATCTAAATGGATGAATTTAAACAAAAAGTGGCAGGATTTTGAAAAATCCCGCCACTTTAAAGTCATTTATTTCAGCTATTACTTAATGTTTGAATAAGTCCAAGCATCAAATGTAGGAGTTTCAGAAATGTTTAATTCTTTTTTCTTTTCTCCTGCTGAGCAATCATCGTGAGCAATTGGCTTATACAATCTGTTGTAGTATTCAATTACCATTCTGTCAGAATTGAAGTAAGCTTCAGCTGTTCTGATTGCTTGTCTCATCAATCTAGCCCATTCCTGTTTGTTGTTATAGTATGTAGGAATGATTTGATCTTCAATGATGCTCATCAAGCACTTGTGATCAGCCCAATGTCTTTCTTCCCATGGCATATCGTCATCCAATTCAGGATATTCAACAGTGTAACCATTTATACCAGGGAAAGTACCTTCAACAGTCCAACCATCAAATGTTGAAAGGTGAATTGCACCGTTAGCGTTAGCTGACATACCTGAAGTACCTGATGCTTCGAACGGTCTTAATGGAGTGTTCAACCATACATCAGTACCGCGCTTCAACATCCCTGACAATTGAAGTTCATAACCAGGTAATACAACAACATTCTTAAGAGTGTGAGAACGATTCAACAATTTGTTGAACATTTCTTTCCCCATAACATCATCCGGATGGAATTTACCAGCAAAGATGATTTGAACTTTGTTTTCATCAAGAAGTTTGTTAATTCTGTCTTTATCCATAAGAATTAACCATGCACGTTTGTAATCAGCAAATCTTCTTGCCCAAGTGATAGTTAATACATCAGGATTAAATCTCTTACCGGCAACGTTTGCGATATATTTAAACAATTCTTCTTTCATTTCACGTTTTGCAGATAGCAATTCGTCAAAAGTTTTATCACCGTTCATTCTCTTATCTTGCCAGTAGTGAAGGTTTACGGCGTTGGTAATAGCTCTGATAGGACATCTGCCGTCAACCCATTCCCACATCTTGTTAGCAACAAGCCCGTGAAGTTGAGATACTGCGTTTGCAATTCTTGACATTCTCAAAGCTGCAACTGTAAGTGAGAAGTTTTCGCCACCCAATTGAATAGCTGTTTCACGAGATGCACCTGCGAAGAAACCACCTTCAAGAAGTGTATCAACCCAGTGAACTTCGTTACCGGCAGCAACCGGTGTGTGAGTTGTGAATACTGTTTTCTTTTGAACTTCGTTAAGATTACCGTTGTACTGTCTCAAAAGTTCAAATGCAGCAGGAAGAGCATGACCTTCGTTCATGTGAACAACATCAAAGTTGTAACCGGCAGCTTGAAGAACCCTAATACCTGCAATACCAAGAACTGTTTCTTGAGCAATTCTTATTTTTTCATTTCCGTCGTAAAGCTTGTGAGAAATACTCTTAGCCCAATCACTGTTACCTTCGATATCAGTTGTAAGAAGATATACAGGGCAAGTACCGAATAGTTCCGACTCAACCTTGAAAGCTTTAACTTTAACTTTTTCACCAAAAGTGTCAACATCAACAACAATACCTGTATCAATCAGGTAATCATAATATTTTCTGATATATGCCACTTCAACATTGCCTGAATGGTCGATTCTTTGGTCATAATAACCGTATGACCATAACATAGTTACGCCAACCATTGGCATTTGTAAATAACCGGCAGACAACATATGTGAACCTGCCAAGAATCCTAAACCACCTGAATAAGTGCTAAGGGACTGATCCATTGCTATTTCCATTGAGAAATAAGCTACATTTGGTAATGTCATAATTTTTAACCTTTTTTATGTGTACTACTAAAGGACTATTTAAAGTCCACTCTAATTTATACCAACAAAATAACATATAATCAATATTTTTGTTTCAAAACCGCATGTAAAAACTAATAGAGCGTCCACAACCCTTGCCCTAACCCAGTCCCATAGTTGTTAAGAAATGTTACAAATTAATTCTAAAGGATTAGTTCCTTGTAATTAATTGCTTTAAAAAATGTTTGTTATATAATACAAATATATCGTGCAAGAATAAAAGGAGCATATCATGCGTGTATCGCCAATCAGCAGTTACGGATACGCATACGCTAATCGCCAACGTACCCAAAACACCAACCACATCACAAATTACAATAAAACTAATGTAAGTTCACCCTCTTTTGGCTATAAGCTAGCCTGCCCGCACAATTTCGGGGCAACTTATCCTAAAGTATTTGATGCATTCTTACATGAAACAAGTATCACCGGCGTTTACCCGGAAGTCTCAAATATAGTAACACATTTGTTATATGAGGCAAGATACTTTCCAGGAGTAGTTGTTTCACCTCTCCTGTCAAAAGTTTTTGAACTGTGCGAACTTGAAGATTATGATGAAGAAGAAACAAATAATGTCTTAACGGTCAGTCAAATATTTGACAGAATTCGCGCATTATCTGCCAACAAGTCAGAACCTGCCGAGTATTCGCTCATGAAGAAACCAAATGGTGCAAAATTAGTATCTTGCTACAATGCCGGTGATGGAAAGTATTCATCTTTGACGTTTTATCCGATAAAACCATCAGACACCCCGAGAAAAGCGTCTCTAACGCCTTATCCGGCACAACAAGACACTCCGGATGAGTATATTCGTGTGTCAGCAAATAGAATTAATGGCTGCGACAAAAAAGGAAATCCTTTTCAAGGATATGATATTCAACTTGAACAGTTCAGAAAAGAAGCCAAAGATATTTACAAATTTTGGCCTACAGGCAAAAAAGATTATCCGTTTGCAAATTTAAAAGAACGTTCCTATACTACCACACCCGTGAACGGTAAATCTGTAAACAACAAGGTGCATTTTCATGAAGACGGAAGCGAAGAAAAATTTATAAACTTCATTAACACTGTGCTTGGCGTTTTTGATACACTTTAATCCTTGCAACTACAAATAATCTAAACAACAAGTCGAAGGAGTATATCGTGCGCGTATCACCAATCAATAATTATAACTATATTAATCGTCAACAAACAACAAAAAACAATAGCGTAAATTATAACAAACTGATAACGAGCAATCCTGCTTTTGGTTACAAGTATCACTGCCCTTATAGCTTTGGCGAAACCTATAGTGCAATTTATAGAAAAATGATATGCGGTAAAGACTACTTCAACTCAGTATATCCTGCCCTCACAAACGCAGTGACACATTTGTTGTACGGAGTAAGATTTATACCATGCGTGGAACTTTCGCCACTGATGTCGAAAATATGTCCGCTCAGCGAACTTAAGGATTATGATGATGCAAAATTAAACAGTTTCTTGAGTATTGACAAAATATTCGACCGAATTCGAAATCAGAGGTTACTCTCCGGTACGAAAGAATTCACACTAGCAAGAGATAACAACGGGAAAAAACTAATAGATTGTTATAGTTATGACGGAACCAGTGTAGACCTGACGTTTTACCCCCGAGAAGAAACACAAGTCGCCCAAGGACATAAATTCATAATAACCGGCACGCTAACAAAAGCAAACGAACAAGGGAAAAGGGGGTACGAATTTGAATTAATGGACATGTGTGACCCTTCTATAATTTCATACGAATTTTGGCCGACAAATTTAGAAGGTCATCCGTCTGCAAATATAAAACAATACTTGCACGCAGATGGAAGTAGATCCGATTCAGAATATTTCAGAGAAGATGGCTCTCCGAGAGAATTCAGGAATTTATTAAATGAATTTTTCGGTATTTAAACCCTAAATAAAGGTTTTCTTGCTTTAAATGCCGGTTGTACGGTATTATTGCTGTTAATATAATCCATGCTCTTCCTCTGATAACGCGAAGCAATATTGTTTCTCAAAAGTGGCACTGCAACACAAGTTGAAACAATACCTGCCATTGTTGTTGCAATTGCCATAGAAGAATCCTCAAAGTTTTCAAAATTATCTAAAGCACTTTTGTGGACCTCGGACATATAAATGCGCCCGCTCTCGGATGCTTTTACAAATCTGTCAGACTTTTCAATTTTTTCAATAATCTGTCGAACTTCTTTAGGAAAATCAAAATCGAAACTTCCTCGCTTTTCAAGAAGTTTGTTCTCTTTCATATAACCCACAAGGTTTTTCGGCATAATTTTACCTGTTTTAACGAGTTTTGCCATAAGTTTTTGAGTCGGGCGAGTGATTGCCAAAATACTCACCATTGATAATGCTGCGTCTCCGAGTTCTTGCGGCACCATGAATGCTTTTTGTTTAAGAGTGTATTTGTCATTAAATAAAACCGCACAAGCCTGAATCAAAGATGACATTGAAATTCCGACCATGCTTGCAGCCAAAAGCATTTTTCCGGAGCTTTGGCCAAACCATTTGTAAACCTTCTCAGCACATTTGTTTGCAAATTTTTCAAAACCGTTCATAATACAGTCTCCTTATTTTGGGGAGACAGCGATTTATCTCTTTTAATCAAATAGGTAGAAATAAGAGTCGTCAGAGGTGCGTCTAAAAGAAAATTTGTAAATACCATAACCCCGAGTGCGAAAAAGGTCGAGAATGCGTTTTTGTGAAGCTTTAGCATATTTTTTCTAAGCTCAGGATTAGTTTCTCTCAAAATTGCCTTTGGAGTTAAAACAGTTGAACCTTCCTCTTGCGAAGCGTGCGCAAATTTTTCGGTAAGCTTATAGCACCCGCCCCGAACACAAAAACCGACTGTTGTGCAAGCGAGAATTTTCCCTATCGTTCTGTAAGACGAAGCCTTTGCAGTGTTTTCATCAACACGCGGATTAAATCTGTCTATCGCAGGTTGAGTGCATATTGCACCTAAACCCAATGCAAGGCGGTTATAGTGCGGACTTGCGAGCGCTTTTCCCATTCTGTTATATTTTGCAGGGTCAAGTATGTCTTTATTTGGCAAAGATTTAAAAAATCTTTCATAAAAAGACGAGGTAAAACTAACATTATTTGCCGCATTCATACCTGCTAACACAATTTCGACTTTTCCTTTACTGGTGGGATAGATACACTCCTCAAATATTATACACTTTTAAGCAGGTATTTGCAATAGCAAACCTATCTAAAATCCAAAAATAATAACTTTTTTACTCCAATAAAATAACCTCATGAGATTATGTTATAATTTACTAAAAAAGGAGAAAATTATGTTAACAGGACCGTTTTTGGATAGAAATTGGATGGGTGAAAATAAGGATTACAACTCTTCAAATATAGTAATGCTGGGATTACCGTTTGACGGAACTGTTTCATACAGACCCGGTTCAAGATTTGCACCGGAGCAAATCAGACTCGCAAGCTGGGGCTTGGAAGAATATTCTCCTTACTTTGACAAACATCTTGAGGACTGCAATTTCTACGATGCTGGGGATTTGGAATTTCCTCTCGGCAACACTCAAGGCTCATTGGATTTAATCGAAAAAAACGTAAAAGAAATTTATAAAGACGGCAAAAGAGTTTTTGGAATCGGCGGAGAACACTTGGTTACTTTGCCTGAAATTCAAGCTGTTTCAGCATTCTATGATAATTTGGCAATCGTTCACTTTGATGCACATACCGATTTGAGAGAAGAATACTTAGGAGAAAAACTTTCTCATTCAGCCGTAATCCGCCACAGCGCAGACATTGTTGGATTTGAGAATCTTAAACAAATCGGGATTCGCTCAGGTATGAAGGAAGAATTTGAATTAATGAAAAAGCACAATACTCTGATTCACGAACACCACGAACTCGATTGCTTCAAAGATAAAAACATCTTTGTAACAGTAGATTTGGATGTTCTTGATACATCAATCATGCCTGGGACAGGCACTCCGGAAGCAGGCGGTTTGACCTTCAAAGAGCTTGTAGAGTGGTTTAAATACCTTTCAAACTTCAACATTGTCGGCGCTGACGTTGTAGAACTCGCTCCTGATTACGACTCATCAGGAGTTTCAACTGCGGTTGCTACAAAAGTTATCCGAGAGCTCTTAATGGCAATGTAATTATTTTTTCTCGTTTTGTTTTAAATAATTATCAATTTCTTCGTTCAAGATATCTTCATATTTCTTGTCGTTTATTCTTGCGATAATATCTTTTTCAACATTGTCCAATTCATTTTCAACATTCTTAATTTCCTGACGAAGTTCTTTTTTCTTCGTAACAAATTCATAACGTTGATTTTTTAGTTCTTTGAATTGTTTTGTATTTTCTTCCCTGCGCATAGAAGAACGTTTTTGCTCTTTTTTGCAATAATCTGTCATGTCAGGTTTAATTTTTCCATCAGTATATTCTGCAAGCGTTTTGGCAACTCTTATAGGCCAAAATCTGAAATATCCGTTTAATTTGCCTTTTGCAATTGAATCAGCCACAAATTTCAGTTGTTTTTCTGTGTTGTAAGGCATTTCAGGATGATACGTCAAAAACTCACTATAAGGTCTGCTTTTACGCTTTTCATTACAATCCGCACACAAAACAATACCATTATCGGCTCTGTCGTCACCACCTTTTGAACGTGGAATAATGTGTTCAAAACTGCTCATTGAAGGGAGCAAAAGTGACTCAATTATCTTTGCGTCAGAATAATGAAAGCGGTGCGTATGCGCGATAAAAGAATCCTTGGTTATACAAGTGAGCGGAAGTTTATCAATCTCATCAAAAACTTTGTACTTAATTTTATCTAAACCTCTTGGCTCAAGCACCCCCGCATACATTTCTTTTGTCCTCACAACACGAGCGCGTTCGTCAATTTCATCAACATAAACCTCTTCTGTGCATTCTCTTAAAAGGTCAATGTCTTCCTGAGTAAATTTTTTAGTCCCCTTGAGCAATCTTTCTATATTGTCAAAATGGAAATTGACCTTCTCTCTGAATTCATCTCGTTGTAATAAATCTTTTAGTGCGTGATATTCGTAAACTTCTTTTAAATTTATAATTTCACTAAGTCTTTTTCTTGGATACTTTCTTGCATAAATCTCAAACTGTTCAAAAGTTGCCAACTTTTCATCACTCAGAGAATCTTTGAATTTTGCCAATGTTTTCATAACAGTCGGTGCATTCTTTAATTCTGCACGTGAGCGAGAGCATAAGTCATTAAGCAAGCTAGATGTTTCATGCGCAATTTCCGAATCCGTAAGATTAGCTTTTTCCGGATTACTTCTCAGATTTTCAGTTATAGCATTCCTTAAAATCAGATATCTGTCTTGATGATCTATCAACATACCGTCTAAATTAGCCTCCGGCTCTTCTTTTGCCCAATTCGTCAGTAATTCATAAATTGCAGGAGCCTTTAGCCATGTTGATAAAAAACCTTTCTCCATGAGTTTAGCAAGCGGTTTTGAAAGTTGTTGAAAAGCTTTTGAATAAGCAGCAGGTAAAATAACCTTATGACCGCAGCACGCACATGGAATATCAGGAATATTTCTTATCGCCTTAAATTTTTGAGAAGCCTGAAATGTAGGTGTTTTGACCGGTGATATTGTTAAATTCATTTATAAAATCCTTTCGATGTATTTAGTATTATAAGTCTTCTAAATATTTTTTTTGCTACAAAATTTGATTAACTTTTCAATATTGTGTACTATAATATAAAAGCGCTTTTTCAGACAAAGGGGAGAAAGATGAAAAGATTAATAAAATCGAGTTTAATAATTATGGCAGCGATGTATGTTTCTTGCAATACTATCTGGGCTGCAACACCGGCAGAACTTTATGATGATGTGTGGAAAATCGTCAACAAAAAGTATTACGACCCGACAAACAACTGCCAAGACTGGGCAAAATGGAGATATCGCTATGACCACAAGCTTAAGACCAACGAAGATGCTTACGTTGCAATCGATACAATGCTTTCAAGCTTGAATGACCCATACACAAGATTTTTACAACCGAAAGAATTCTCAGAAGAAACCCAATCTATCAAAGGTTCACTGAAAGGTATCGGTACTCAAATCGGACTTCGTGACGGAAACCTTGTTGTAATCGCTCCGCTTGAAGATTCACCTGCAGAAAGAGCCGGAATTCTCGCAGATGACCAGATTTTGGAAATCAACGGCGAAAGCACAAAAGGTATCAGTATTGATGTAGCCGCAGACAAAATCAGAGGGGAAAAAGGTACAACCGTTACTCTTTTAATCCAAAGAAAAGGAGTTCCTAACAAAGTTTATTCGATTGTAAGGGATGAAATTGAAGTAAAATCAGTTTCTTGCAAACCTCCGATTGAAGGGACAAAAATTCCTGATAACCTACAGTACATCAGATTGAGTTCTTTCATCAGCAAAAATGCTGCATCAGAAATTGAAACAATTTTGAATAATTCAACTTCAAAAGACGGCATAATTCTTGATTTGCGTTCAAATCCTGGCGGTTTGCTCACTAACGCAATCTACATATCTGATATGCTTTTGAAAGGCGGAGTTATCGTAAGTACAGTAGATAGAGATCGCTATAAAAACACAACCAGAGCAAGATACAATCAAGTTACAAATAAACCGGTTGTTGTTCTTATTAACAAAGGCTCAGCTTCCGCAAGCGAAATCTTGTCAGGAGCATTGAAAGACAACCACAGAGCAACTATTATCGGGGAGCAATCATTCGGAAAAGGTCTTGTTCAAGAAATCAATAAACTTCCTGATGATGCGGGCATGAATATTACAATTCAAAGATATTTAACTCCTTCCGGAAGCGATATTCACAAAAAAGGAATTACACCTGATGTTGTGGTAGAATTGACTAAGGAGAACGTTGACGCGAAAGATGACGTTCAGTTGAAAAAAGCAGTTGAAGTATTGGAAAAAATGACATGTCTTGCACAAAAGAATGGGTTTTAAAAGGGGTAAATGATAACAAAAAGTCTTTAGTTGACAGACTTTTAGAAGTTAGAGGAATAGTATCTGAGGATGCGAAACGTGAGTTTTTGCATCCTCTTGAAATTACTCTTACTCACCCAAACGCGTTTTGTGATATGCCAAAAGCCGTTGATAGAATCGTTAAAGCGATTGACGAAAAAGAAAAAATCCTTATCTACGGTGACTTTGACGCAGACGGTGTTACTTCTACTTCTGTACTTTTGAAAACCTTTGGCTTTTTGGGTGCTGATGTTGATTTTTATATCCCGAACCGTGAAGACGAAGGTCACGGAATGAATTCAAAAGCTTTGGTCAAGATTTTATCTCAGAAAAAACCAAAACTAATAATAACTGTCGATAATGGAATTAGCAATGTTGAAGAAGTTAATTTTATAAACAGTTTCGGACGAGATGTTATAATAACCGACCACCACGAAGCTCCGGAAAAGCTGCCGAAAGCTTACGCAATAATCAATCCGAAGGCTATGAATTCTTTGGATGAAAAATTGAGCGCAAGACAAATTGAATACTTAACCTCGCTCGCCGGCGTAGGAGTAGCATTCAAGCTCGCACAAGGGGTTTTGGAAAGATATGACAAGCTCAATTACAGCTATGAAATTCTTCCTTACGTCACTGTGGGAACCATTGCCGACATAGTCCCATTAATCGGCGAAAACAGATATTTTGTAACAAAAGGACTTGCACTAATCGCCGCCGGAAAACACTACGGTTTAAAAAGGATGTTGGATTCTGCAGGTGTAAACCTTGATAACGGTCTGACTTCCGAACAAGTTGCCTTCACAATCGCACCGAGAATAAACGCATCCGGAAGATTGGACACAGTTGATGCAGCCATAAAACTAATGACTTCCGAAAATAAACAAGAAATCGAAATGGCGATTATAACTCTCGAAAATTATAATAAACTGCGCCAAGAGCTTTGCGCTCAAACATTCGCGGAAGCTGATGAAATGTGGAAAGCAACAGGAATGAGGGATAACGCGGTTGTTTTATTCAATAAAGAATGGCACGTCGGAATCGTGGGAATTGTAGCCTCAAAATTTGTCGAAAAATACTACAAACCTGCGTTTATTATGACTTATTCAGAAGATGCGAAACAATTCCGCTGCTCCGCAAGAGGGGTTAAAGAGCTGAATTTATACGAAATTATTTCAAATATTTCTGACTATTTAGACGGTTTTGGAGGTCACCAACTCGCAGGCGGATTTGCATTCAGCGAAGAAAAAGCTCCTTTTGAAACAGTAAAAAAAGCTTTAAACCAAACCATTGACGAAATGTTAAACGGAGAAAAGCTCACACCTTCACTTGATATAGATTTGGAACTCAATATTGAAGATGTTGATGTCGCTCTTGTGGAAGAAATTAACAAACTTGAGCCTTTTGGCGCATCAAACCCATCTCCGACTTTTGCAGTAAAAAATCTTGTTCTGAAACAGAAAAAATTGATGGGTTCAACAAAAGAACACTTAAAGCTTATCGTTGAAACCCCAAATGGAACAAAAGATTGCGTATGGTGGTCAAGAGGAGATATTCCGCTTATCGCAGGCGACAGATTGGATATTGCGTTCGCCCCGCAATTGAATACTTTCAACGGAGTAACTGACGTTCAGCTTGTGGTAAAAGATGTTCACGCAGACGCTTTGAAAGAAGAAGAAAAATCCAAAATCAAAATATATGACCACCGCAAAAAAACAAATATTTTGGCACAGGTCAATGACTATATCAAAAATTCTAAACTGGGAATTTCCGTTTTTGCAGAAGACAGACGCATCATTGAAGGTTTGAAACCATATGAAAGCATCACAAAATGCATCGTAAGTCGCCAAAATGCCTGTAAAAATGATGTTTTGATGTTTTTTGATTATCCTTGCAACGAGGAGGTTTTGACTAATCTTAAACAAACAGTTTGCGCAAACGCGTATCACTACATGAACTATCAGAATCTAAAAACTGATGAAGAAGGAATTTTGAAAACGTTTTCCGGAATGTTGAAATACACCTGCAACAACCTTGGGGGTAAATTTATTTTTCTTCGTGCTGCAGCAGCTTTAGGAGTTACGGAAGAAGTTATTGAGACTTTGCTTGAAGTATTCGCTGATTGCGGAATGATTAAAATCTCCTCACGTGCAGAAGATTTTTGTGAAATAGAATTCACCTCCGGAGTAGAAATCTCAAAAGCTCTGCATTCGCCAAAATATGCAGAGTTCATAGAACTCATGAATACAATTAACGATTATAAAAATAAATTTATGAGCGTGTCCGTTTTGTAGAAACTATTTAGAAAGTTCCAAGATTTTATCTATGGTCTTTCCATCCTCTTCATAATAAATAATTCGCTTATTATCATGCTCCGTAATAGAATCTAGCGTACCGTCTTCCCTATAAAAAGTATCTCTTAGCAGAGTTTCATTCTTTCCGTAATCTGCGACACTCTGCACCGTCACACCATCATCATAAAAGAATTTTTCACTATACTTAGCACCGGTTTCTTCATCATAATTTGTTATTGAAATGACACTTCCGTCTTCATTATAAGTTGTTTCCCTAACTAAACCGTTTTCACCGTAATCTTTTACTATACTGGCAGTTTTGCTTCCAAGGAAGTAAAACGTATCTTGCAGAGGACTTCCATCTTTGCAATAAAGTTTTAAACTACGCAAAGTTTTGCCATTATCGCAATAAAATCTGTGTTCTCGCTCTATACCATTTTTATCAAATACTATAGAATGCAATGTTTTATCTCTTTTCGAATATATAGACAATTTGGTTTGAACACCTTTTTTATTATAATAGTCTGAAACTACCACATCTCTGATTTTAGGTGTTGTATATTTGATTAAATTTCCGTTTTTATCATAATCTTTGACAAATCCAAGTTTTCCGTTACGGCCTTTTCCGTATTCTCGTATAATGATTCCGTCATTATTTTTTACAACTTTGCTTTTACCATTATTAGTCAATTCGCCTTCAATTTTATCAAAACTTGAATAATCAAGTTTTTCTACAGGAATAGGTTTTTGATTTGATTTAATAATGTTTGCAGAAGCTATAGCTGCGAGTGCAGTTGCACCCAATTGTAATGTAGCGGATTTCATTTTCTCTGCGTCCGGTAAAGATACCTTCTTAGAACCTTTAAAACTTGGTGATTTTGTAACGTATGCTGCCGGAGCAGATTCAAATCTAATGCCTTGAATAGCCATGGGATTCCTTTCTGAATTTTTGTATGCATTCAGTCTAAAACACGTAAAAAAAATATTTGCTACTCATCATTCTGGAACTTTAGTCAAGGGGTAAATGTAATCAGTTGTACGTAACACAAATCAGCTTATTGTCTTTGCAGGGTAAAGCAAGACAAACTCCAAGACCTTGTGTTCCTTCGCATACGCTCAGGATGACAAGGTAAATTACATTATAAATTCTTGGTCACTTAGTCACTTGTTCACTTGGTCACCAAAAACAGGCTGAGCTAGTAGTTTCACCCACCAGTCTTATTTATTTACCCCCCCCCGAAGGTATTTGGATAAATGTTTTAGACCTGTTTGAAGATTTTCAACCCCTGCACAAAACCCGACACGAAGATAGCCTTCCATTTCAAAAGTTTCTCCCGGGAGAAATGCAACTCCTGTTTGGGCTTGCAGGTTTTTACACAGGACTTTTGATGGGATATCCTTTTTGTACCTAAGAAGCGCAGTTGTCCCACCTTGCGGAAGAATTGATTTTACGTAGATTTCACCATTCAGCCAATCTTCAAGAGTTTTTAGCCCTTCTTGCATTATTTTAAAATTCCGAATTGCGATTTTGTTTCGATTTTCTAACGCAAGTGAAGCAAAATAATCGTCCAAGATACTTATACTGATTGTGTTATATTCTCTGTGTTTATTTACTTCGTTTATCAAATCTTCTCTTGCGCATATCCAACCCACTCTGAGTCCGGGGAGTGAATATGTTTTAGACATACTTCCGGTTGAAATCCCTTTGGAATAAATATCCGCCATAGAACGTGAATACGGATTTCCATGCATATTCAAACCTCTGTAGACCTCATCGGAGAGCACCCAAATATTGCGCTCTTTTGCTATTTCCGCAATTTTTATCAACATCCCGTCCGGTATAACCGCACCTGTCGGATTGTTAGGGTTATTCAAACAGATTAATTTTGTTCTCGCAGAAAGTGTATTTTCAAGTTCGCGCAGATTTGGGAGCCAATTATTTTCTTCTTTCAAAAACAAAAGTTTAACTTTTGCACCAAGAGCTTTGGGAATAGAGTAGTGCTGTTGATACGTGGGAACTATTGAGATTACCTCGTCTCCTGAGTCTAAAAGGGACTCAAAGACAAGTTGATTTGCACCGATTGCACCGTGAGTTATTGTAATATGTTCAAATTCTTGACGCTCGTACAGACTTTTTACAGCCTTTTTTAATCTTTCTGAACCGTGAATATCACCGTAAGTAAGCTTTGTGTTAAAAATTTCAAACGGATTTTCGACAGCACAGATTGCCAACAAATCCCTTATGCTAAGAGGCGCAATACAGGTTGTCGTTAAATCATATTGCGCAGTCGGGCAATACCTATTCATCCACTCTTCAATTTTAAAAGTATCAATTCTCATAAAACTATGGTAACATAAAGAATGTAATTAGATTTAGGGAGAACCGAAATTAATGAGAAAGCTTTTAGTTTTATTATTTTCACTGATTTTAATGTCAAACGGCGCGTCATTTGCGTCCGGTATTGAAATTGAACCCACAATGCAAACTCGCACAAACGCTCAAGACAGAGTTTGGGTCGGCACATTCCAGCTTGTTTGGAACGACTTTATGGATAAAATCGTACACAATCCGGTAAGGTTTAGAGAAGGCTCTCCGGTAATGGTACAGGAGTTGAATAAACAAGAATTCACGACTGCTGATATATCTGAAAAAAGTTATTACAAAACAACTTGCAAAGTAACGAAGAAAACAAAAAAAGAGATTGCAAAGGCAATTAGGAAGAAATTTAAAGAATCAAGCGACTTGTTGGATAAACTTGAATTAACTCCGCGTAATGATATGTACTTAATTTACGCAATGCTTAAGAAGGATTTTGAGTTTATTAATGCTTTTGATAAACTCGGAAAATCAGAATTCGGTAACGGTCAAAAAGCTGAATATTTCGGTATCAGCCATAAATCAAACAACAAACTTGATGACGGAGTTTATGTATTGTTCTACAATTCTAAAAACGATTTTGCTGTAAGACTCGCTACAAAAGACAATGACGAAGTTTATTTGTACAAAAACAGTTCAAACAAACCATTTAACTACATTTATTCTGATATGAACAAGAAAGAACAAGCATTCAGAGGTAATTCAATGTTCAAGAAAAATGATGAGTTAAAAGTTCCAAATATCAAATTCTTTGAAGAAAAATCTTTTGAAGAACTCACAGGCAAAAGAATTATGGGAACAAACCTTGTAATTAACCAAGCTATGGAAACAATTAAATTCAATATGAATAACAAAGGCGTTGAACTCAAAAGTGAAGCAGCAATGAGCGCAATGAAAATGTCTCTGGAACCGCCAGAGGAAGCTCCAAGATATTTCTATTATGATGATACATTCGTTATCTTCCTGAAAGAAAAAGGCAAACGCAATCCTTATTTTGCTCTAAGGGTAAATGATATAACGAAGTTTCAATAACAGTTTCAGAAAGCGGATTTTCTTCTAAAATCCGCTTTTTTGATGATAGAATGTAATTTTTTATTACAGGATTTTCCTTTTGCATGATTATATATTAGAATAGTAGTTGTGGATTTATTCTGCCCGTAAGAATATACTGCGAGTTTAGAATTAAGTTGGGTTTAAATTTGAATGAGAAGACGAAGAAAAAAGTTTGATTTATATATAGCCGTATTTTTGGCAATTCTTACGATTGGTTATTTTGTGTACAGCCACGTTTCGTCAGAAGACAGAGCAATTGCAGCATATACACAGGCTTTAAAAGAATACAAAGACAGCGATTACGAAAAAGCTTATGCAGAATTCGCAAAAGTGCCTTCAGGTTCAAGTTTGAAAGAATCCGCTCTGTTCAGACAGGCAAGATGCGCTACAAATATGGGCAAAAAAGAACTTGCAATAAAAAAATATAACAGAATTGTCCACTCCGGCTCAAGATCAAGCATTGTACCAATCAGCGAATACAATATGGCAACTTTGATGATTGATCTGAAAGATAAAAGAGCAAAAAAACATTTTAAAAAAATCATTAAAAAATATCCGACAAGCGATTACGCAATCGCATCTGAATACTACTTGGGCGTAATTCAGGTCGCGGATTTACCGGAATCTCCAAAGAGAAGAGCCAAAGCTGTTGACAAGTCTTTGATGAACTTCAAGACATATATCGAAAAAGCTCCTGACGGAAGATTTGCGCTTCAATCCGCAGAAGAAATTATCAAACTGGGAACAAAACTCAACAATTATGATAATCTTTTAATCGCAAAGACATATTATGCAAACGGCGAATTTGAAAAAGCAAGAAATTATCTGAATAAAACAACACTTGCAGAAAGCTGGCCAGAGTTTGCCAAAACCGAATTCAAGTTGGGAAACCGCGAGAAAGCAAAATATTATGTTGAATACGGTTTAAAAGACCACGCAGACGGGGCGGATGCAAGCTCTGTTTACGAAGTTATTGACAGCTATATATTGGGATATCCTACAAGAAAAGAAGGTATCAGCGCACTTGCTACAAAGAACTATACCTCAACAGGCGCGGATTACATATCTTATATGAACTGTAACGAGGTGGTTCCGAACAATGTTCGAGAAGCTTGTTTCAACACAATGTACAAAACTTATCCGAACGGACAGTTTTCTGGTGATGCTTTGTACAACATTTTCATAACAAAATATTTACAAAAGAAATATTATGACGCACAAAGACTCGGGTTTTTGCATTTGCAAAAATTCCCAAATGTTAAATCAAGTCCTGCTGTCACATATTTCATGGGTAAAATTGCAAATAAACTTAAACATTATGAAAGTGCAAACAGTTATTACAAACAGGTTATCGCAAAATACCCTGACTCATATTACGCATACAGAGCAAATTACAACCTATATAAAGATGACGGCAGCCTGCCGTTTTTGGATTTAACACCTAAACCTGTTGTATTTCCTTACAAGAAATCTCTTGATAACAATTTGGTTATAAGACTAGCTCTATTAAAAGATTATGACCTTGTGGAAGAACTTTGCAAAAAAGATAAATTTATCCAAAGCTGGATTGCATACCAAAAAGGAAACTATACAATTTCCGCAATTCTTGCGAGAAACGCAATGGAAGATATGACGGAAAAACCTCCATTTGAAGATTTGAGATGGAGATTAATCTATCCTTTGCATTACTATGACACCGTAAGCAGAGTCAAAGGAAACAACAATCCGATAATTTTGGAAGCAATCATAAAGGAAGAAAGCCACTTTAATCCTTATGCAGGAAGTGCAGTCGGAGCCGGCGGTTTGATGCAGCTCATGCCTGCAACATACAACGAAATCGTCTCCTCAAGAGGAATGGCAAACGATATTTATTCGCCTGAAAACAATATTAAGGCAGGGAGTATTTATTACGAAAACCTTAAAAAAGTTCTCGGAAACAAAGATTTATACGCAATTTCTGCCTATAATGGCGGCATCGGCTCTGTTACAAATTGGTTCTCAAAACTAATTTACAATGATACAGACGAATTTGTGGAACAGATTCCTTATCCTGAAACTAAAAACTACGTAAAAAAAGTATTGCGCTCATATTGGGTATACGGAAACATCTACTAAACCGTCTTTTCAGATGAGTGTTTAAATTCTGCAATATGCTACAATATTCGCGTAGAATATTACAGAAAGGAATTTTCATGAGTCAAAATATGATTATGATAATCGCAGTTGCTGTTGTGGTTATTTTCTGGGCATACAATCTTTATGTTTCAGTTATTAAAAAGAAAAACAAAGTAATGGAAGCTTTTTCAGGTATCAGTGTTCAGTTGAAAAAGAGATATGACTTAATTCCGAATATCTTGACTATCGCTAACAAGTTTATGGAACACGAAAAAGGATTGATGGAAGAAGTTACAGCTCTAAGAACAAAAGCAATGTCTCTTCCAAATGATTTAGATAGTCTTGGTAAAAAATTAGCTCTTGATGCCGAAATCAAAAGCAAAATGGGACAAATCATGGTTGCAGTTGAAAACTACCCGCAACTAAAATCAGACCAAACAATGATGACTGCAATGCAAACATACAATGAGATTGAGGAACACATCGCGGCTGCAAGAAGATTCTATAACTCTGCCGTTCTTGAACTCAATAACGCGGTTGAAATCTTCCCTTCTTCAATGATTGCAGGAATGTTAAATATCAGAAAACAAGAATTCTTCCAAGTTGATGAAGCTGAAACAAAACCGATTAATGCAGCGGATTATTTTAACAAATAGTTTTTTATTTTGAGGCAGGGGTTACCCCTGCCTTTTTTGATACAAAAAGAATATAAGCCTAAATAGGATTATTAAAAACATGGAAGATTTAAAAAACAAAGAAGAATTGTTGAAAGAAGTTCACTCTTTTTATGAAAAAGAAGTTAAACCGACATTGCCTGCATACAACGCAAAACGCAAAAGAGACAGGGTAATAATTTATTCTGCAATAGGAGCTTTTGTGAGCCTGGGTCTATGCCCTATACACTTAGCCTTCGCCTTAGTAGCCGCTTTACTGGTAGCAATTGCTTACTTATACCAGAAAAATGAAACGGTGGAATTTGATTGTAGTTATGAAATGTGTATCAAGAAAAAATTGATGCCAAAATTTCTCAATTTATTTGGCAAATATCATTGGGCAAAAAATCATATTTATAACTCGGAGGAAATCTACAAAAAATTAACTAGTTTAAAAATACTCCCTAAAACCTCCATGATGGCATTCGATGACGTAATATACGGAATTCATAAAGATGTAAAAGTAGAAGTTATAGAATTAAGAACCGGAATTTATGCTTCCGGTCTTATAGGAGGCATTATGCTTATTATCGGAGCAAGTGTAATTGTTCTTCCGATTTTGGGTATAGGAATCGGCTTTTTAGTTTTAATCGCTGCGCTAATTCCAAATACGCATGTTCAATTAGGATTTATAGCATTTGTAGTTTTAGTACTACTAGCACTAATCATTGGTGTTATTGCATTATTTATTCGAAATGCATTTACCAACCAATCAATAAAAGGTGTAGTACTAAAATATACCTTTCCTAAAAAATTTAATAAACATACTTTTATATTTGAAAATAAGTTATCATCACAAAAATTAATTCACAAGGGACGTCAAGGATATGAAAAAGTTAGCCTTGAAGACTCTGAATTTGATAAAAACTATACAGTTTTTTCAGATGACCAAGTCGAGGCAAGATATCTACTTACAACTTCCTTTATAGAGCGTTTTAAAAACATTGAAACAGCTTTCAATCCGCTTTACCAACGCGCTGAATTTAAAGAAAATGAGCTTTATATTCTTCTTGGCACAAATAGAGATTTGTTCAAAATGGGAAGTCTGGGTGAAGAAACAAATTACTCTCAATTTTCTCAACTTTTTGAAGAATTTTATTCTGTCTTAGACTTGATTGAACAATTAAAACTTAATCAACACATCGGATTATAAGGTTTTTGTGTTAGAATTTTAGTATGGATAAAGGATTATTTATAACATTTGAAGGAGCGGACGGATGCGGAAAAACTACGCAAATAAAGCTTCTTGACGAATATTTACGAGCAAAAGGATATCAAACTTTGCTCACCAGAGAACCGGGTTCAAAAGGACTCGGCGAGAAGTTAAGAGAAATTCTACTCAACTATGACGGAGAAGTTTCTCCTGTTGCAGAGTCTTTCTTATTTCTTGCAGACCGCGCACAGCACATTGATTGCATAATCAAACCTGCTCTAAAAAAAGGGATTATTGTACTTTGCGACAGACATACAGACTCAACTCTCGCATACCAAGGTTACGGCAGAGGCTTGAATTTGGAAGAAATTCGCAAACTCAATAAAATAGCGACTTCAGGGCTTACTCCTGATTTAACAATAGTTTTGGATGTCGATATAGAAACCTCACAGGCACGCGTAGGAGCGGAAAAGGACAGAATGGAATCCGCAGGAATTGAATTCTTCCAAAGAGTCAGAAACGGATTTTTGGAAATTGCCAAACAAGAACCTGAAAGGGTTAAAGTTATCAACTCTGCCGATTCTATTGAAAACATCCATAAAAAAGTTGTGGAGTTAGTCGCAAGATGAATATAGCAGAACTTAAACAACGTGTTAACAAAAATAAGGAGTGTCTTTGACGGCGCCGATATTAAGCTTGCCGAACTGGAACAAAAACTCCAATCACCGGAAGTTTGGGCAGACCAAAAACTTGCCTCAGAACTCGGTCAACAAGCGCGCGAAATAAAAGACAAAATTGAGCTTTTCAAAAATTGGGACACAATCCTTGAAGATGCTACTACTGCAGAAGAAATCGGGGATGAGGAACTCATCAAAGAGAGCGAAATCGCACTTGCGAATTTGGAAAAACAATTAGATAGTTTTGATATCCAAAAAATGCTCTCAGGTGAATATGATGAGGCGGATGCGTTTTTGAGTATTAATGCGGGCGCAGGCGGCACCGACGCGCAGGATTGGGCAAGTATGCTGCTTAGGATGTATATACGTTGGGCGGAATCTCGAGGTTGGAAAACAGAACTTGTTGACAAATCAGACGGTGAAGAAGCCGGCATAAAGTCTGCTACAATCAAGATTATGGGCAGGTATGCTTACGGTTACGCTAAAGCGGAAAAAGGGGTTCACAGACTCGTCAGAATATCTCCTTTCAACGCTAACGGCAAACGACAAACCAGCTTCGCGTCAGTAGAGGTTTCTCCGATAATTCCTGATTACGAAAAAACAATCGTTATCCCGCCGGAAGATTTGGAAATCGACACAATGCGCTCTGGCGGTGCAGGCGGTCAAAACGTCAACAAAGTGGAAACTGCCGTAAGAATTTTGCACAAACCAACAGGAATCGTGGTTAAATGCCAACAGGAACGCTCTCAATTGCAGAATAAAGAGAATGCGATGCAGATGCTTGCATCAAAATTGCTTGAAATAAGACAAAGAGAACACGAAAAGAAATTAGCCGAGTTAAAAGGAGAGAATTTTGATATTAATTTTGGCTCACAAATTCGCTCTTATGTGTTCCACCCGTATAAAATGGTTAAAGACCACAGAACAGGTTATGAGGTCGGAAACGTTGATGCCGTGATGGACGGCGATTTGGACGGGTTTATTGAAGCGTATTTAAAAACGTTATAAATTAAAAGGGATGCGTAGAACGCGCACCCTTTTAGATTATTTCATTAATTTATCAAGCACATCGCTCACATGCTTACTAAATCGTTTGTTCGATTCTATAGCATTGGCGAAGTCTATCGTTTCTTCCAAAAAAGCAATATCCTTATCAACACTGATATTATATGTGCGTTGAACTGTACTCTTACCGCCATTGATTTTCGCAACAAGTTTAGAAAATAATCTGGAAATATCAATATTTCTATCCGTTCTTTTTGCTTCTTTTAAAATAACATCATTCAATTCTTTCAATTGTTCAGATGTTTCAATTCTCTTTTTTATCAGTTTTTTCGCACCATTTGAAAATCTAAACCGCCCAAATGCAGGTTGATTGTTCGCTGAATAATTAGTTGTAATCATCTTATTAACTCCTTTATACAGGTAATAAAACCGCTAAAAATAAATTTTGCTAGTATTAAAGCTGGCACACAAGATGAATTTACAAAACATACTACACAACAAAAAAAGCTCCCGTAATGGAGCTTTTTAATAAATTTTGGGTGTGGTAGGACTCTCTTGCTCGTTCGCGTTTAACGGGTCTACGTGTTTTGCTTCTGTGTTTTTACACAGAATGCAAACACACTCCGCCCTCAACTCACTCGCGCTCGAACCCTCTCAAGTGGGTTCTCCTCCTCACCACACATCAAAAAAGCCCCCGTAAAGAAGCTTGTTAATAAAATTTGGGTGTGGTGGGACTCTCTTGCTCGTTCGCGTTTAACGGGTCTACGTGTTTTGCTTCTGTGTTTTTACACAGAATGCAAACACACTCCGCCCTCAGCTCACTCGCGCTCGAACCCTCTCAAGTGGGTTCTCCTCCTCACCACACAACAAAAAAGCTCCCGTAAAGAAGCTTGTTAATAAAATTTGGGTGTGGAGGGACTCGAACCCTCGACCAATTGATTAAGAGTCAACTGCGCTACCAACTGCGCCACGCACCCATATTCGGTTTTCATTGCTTAGATGTTTGGCAGTTGCTAGCGTTGGAAACTTCGTTTCCCGCGCTACCGTTCCTCTCCCGAAAACTTGACATTTAGTCAACTTTTCGCTCGGCAGAGTGCCACGCACCCATATTCAGTTTTCATCCGCCGCGCTATCTCACCATAACGCACCCGGGTTTCGATTTGCACCACTACCGGCGCAAACCCATACTATCATAAAGATATTTTTTTGCCAATAGAATTTGTGGAAAAATTAACATTTTTCCACATACACAAACATAACAAAAAATTTTTTTACGTGTTTTAATATTAACATAATGAAAATTTCAAATATTCAAACAACTAATTTTAGAAATACACAACAAACACAGCCGAAAAAACGCGAATTTATAGACAAAATCTCTGAAGCTGTCCAAAACCAACGCGACGTTAATGACTGCGTTGCCGTTCCGCGCGGCATCTTCAAAGCCTACCTATTCATTATGGCAGGCTTCGCGATGATTGGAATTGCAGGCGTACTCCCGCAAAAATTGAAATATACAAAAATGACCCTCGGAATACTAGGCAATCTATCAAACCTGGTAAGCGCGTTCTACTTCGCAAAACCATTCGCGTTCAAAGGGGTTTCTCCAACCGTTAAAAGAGAAGACGTCAACAACTAAGCAACTTCGTTTTTAGCCGAAACCGCAATGCCTTCCATTATCATGAAGAAGTCCTCTCTTGGTAATGTAGACATTGTTTTCAAAGCATAAGACAAGATACTCACCTTGTCATACCAGCGACGTGAGTTAGAAAGCTTGTACAAACCCAAAACTCTATCGATACCAAGACTGATATCCTGTTCTTCATCGTCTTCATGCAATTCTTTAATCTGTTTTACAACAGCAGTCAAATCCTTAGACAAAGAACGTCTTTGATGTTCATCCATATCTTTCAAAATTTCTAAAGCTCTTTGAGTATGCTCATTTGAATCATACCAACGTCTATCGTACATTTTACAAATCTCCCCGAGATAACGATAATTTCCTTACCTATTTGATTATATTAAATACGGGTAAATATTCCATCATCCGTTTGATTGAAACTTATATAACCCCAAGCTTTTTGCAAGCTTCATAAGCACAATTTTGCTGTGCCTCTTTTTTTGTATGCCCATGCCCTGATGCAAGAATTTCTCCCTGCCACTCAACTTCCACCTCAAAAATCGGCAAATGCGCAGGCCCGCTCATTCCAACAGTCTTATAAACAGGCAAAGTCTTATCTATTCCTTGCGTATACTGTTGAAGAATGTCTTTTGCGTTATATTTCTCAAAATGTGCATCAATATCCTTTGCATAAGGCATAACGTATTTTTCAATAAACTTTTCCGCGCATTCCGCCTCACCGCTCAAAAAATATGCACCCAAAACCGCCTCTAAAGAACATGCCAAATTTGATTCACGCTTTCTTCCGCCCTGCTTTTCCTCACTTGGTCCAAGCTTAATCAGCTTATCCAAACCAATCTCAAACGCAACTTTTGACAAAATATTGTCAGAAACGAGTATAGAACGGATTTTTGACAAATCTCCTTCCGGATATTCAGGATATGCTTCATATAGAAGTTTTGACGAAAACAACTTCAAAACAGAATCCCCAAAAAATTCAAGTCTTTCATAACTCAACAAAGCGTCTAAATTGTTTTCTTTAGTATACGAAGGATGGGTCAATGCTTTTTCAATAAGTGTTTCATCCCCTTCTGCACCAAACACTTCACTAAGCATTAAAACAACCCCTTAAATAAATCCATAATAAAATTTGTGTGAACGAAATATTGCAGATAATAATACACAACAGGAATTGTCATAATATAACTGTCTGTTCTATCCAAAAATCCGCCATGTCCGGGAAGCACATTGCTTGAATCTTTAACACCTGCATCACGTTTAATCATTGATTCACACAAATCACCAATCTGCGCAAATGCTGCAATCAAAAGTCCAAGAATAAGTGCATGGTACCACGGTAAACCGATTGCTAACCCAATCGCCATAGAGAACACCAAACACATAATCGTTCCGCCAATTGCACCCTCAATTGTTTTATTCGGGCTAATAACAGGGGAAAGTTTGTGTTTACCGAACTTGCTGCCTGCAAAATAACAGAAAGTATCAGTTACAAGAACCGCAAACAATAACAAAACTGCATATCCTGCGCCTGTCGGATAACAAACAGCACTGCCACAACAATCATCACCGAGATTTCTTATAAACAAGAGATGAAGCGGAAACCAACCACAATACAAAAATCCAAAAAGAGTAGTCGAAACATTTGCGATATACGGTTGTCTTCCTCTGAACAGAACCCACATCAAACACATCAACGCCGATAGTGTGAATGCGAGCGGAATTAAATCAAATCTGTTGAAATACGCTAACGCGGCAAACAACAAACTTGATGCCAAAATAATTTTATGACTCGGCAAAAAACCTTTGTGTCTTAAAATTGTTGTATACTCTTTTGAAGCATAAAAAACAATTATCAAAACCAATGCTGTAAGCCATAACCCACCGGCAAGGATTGCAAACAATGATATAAATCCAATTACCAGTCCTGTCAGTAATCTCTTTGATTCCATTATACAGTCATAACCTCTTTTTCTTTTTCTGAAACAAGTGCGTCAATAATACCAACGTATTTATCAGTAACTTTCTGAATCTTATCTTGATTATCTTTCACCATATCTTCAGGAAGATTTTCGTCTTTTTCGATTTTCTTCAAATCATCAACCATTTCACGACGAACATTTCTGATTGCAATTTTCGCATCTTCACCATATTTTTTAACTTCTTTTGCAGTTTCTTTTCTTCTTTCTTCAGTCAATGGCGGGAAGTTAAGTCTGATGCAAGTTCCGTCACTGTTTGGTGCAACACCGATTTCAGCCTTAATAATAGCTTTTTCAATTTCTTTAAGAATAGTTTTGTCATAAGGTGTAATTACAAGTGTAGTACCTTCGCTAACTGTAACTTGTGACATTTGTCTTAATTGAGTCGGAACTCCATAGTAATCTACCAAAACTTTGTCCAAAATCCCAGGATTAGCTCTGCCAGTACGCACTGATGAAAAATCTCTTTTCATCTGACCGACAGCCTTCTCCATTTTTTCTTCTCCGAATAAAAATAATTCTTCAAGAGCTTCTGACATAACCATTTCTCCTTTATAATAAATTAACTTACATACGTACCAACGGATTCACCGTTCATAATTTTGACCAAACTACCTGATGCCTTGAAATCAAATACAATAATCGGAATATTGTTTTGTTTACACAAAGCACAAGCAGATGTATCCATAATTCTCAAATCTTTTTTAATGATATCTGCGTAAGAGATTGATTCAATCTTCTTAGCGTTAGGATTTGTTTTCGGATCGTCGTCATAAATCCCATCAACACCATTTTTCGCCATAAGCATGACTTCTGCATTGATTTCTGATGCACGAAGTGCTGATGCAGTGTCTGTAGTAAAGAACGGGTTTCCGGTTCCTGCCGCAAATATCACAACTCTGCCTTTTTCGAGGTGTCTTATTGCTCTATGGCGAACATAAGGTTCTGCAATCTGGTTCATTGCAATCGCAGTTTGAACTCTGCATTCTACCTCAATTTTCTTTAACGCACATTGCAAAACAACCGCATTCATAACTGTTGCAAGCATTCCGACATAATCGCCTGATGCTTGATCCATCCCCAATCTTGCGCTGTTTTTCATTCCGCGGAAAATATTTCCACCACCGACAACGACTGCGATTTCTACTCCGCGTTCATATATAGAGCGAATTTCATCCGCAATCATTTCAACCGGTTTCGGGTCGATACCAAACTGTTGATCACCCAAAAGCGCTTCCCCGCTTATCTTTAACAACACACGCTTATATTTATTATCAACCATTAGTGAACTCTCCTTTGCTTTATATTAGTAAAAAAACGCGAGAATGTAAAGAATATTTCTTTGATTTACAGTAAAAAATTGTTATAATTATTTTATGGACGGATTTAGCATAGGCAAAATTTTACTGGGACTTCAAAACTCCGAACTATATTTGAAGAAACTGAAAGATACCGGCAAAACAGGCGGGTTTGAGATAAACACCTCAATCTCAAACTCATCAGCGCAAGCAAATAAAACGCTTCAGAATATTCAAAACCTGACTACAGTGACTCAATTGTTGCAAATGAATTCCCTCGCAGGTATGGATAAATCTGTTTTTATCAAGAATTTGCTTGGCTTACCGCAAAGTTTGTGGGAACTGTTAATGAACGCGCAAAACCCAAACCGTCCGATTAACGGCGGGACTTTAGGTTTGGGCGGAATTAATCAGGAATTATTACAAAATCAAAAAATGATTTCCGCGCTTTTTGACGAAACTTCGCAAATTCCTTCAGCTGACAATTTAATGGCACAGCAAGGCGCAAGAGCCTCACAAGACGCCATGACTCTATTTTTCAGCGGAATGATTAGCATGTCGGACGTTTCCAAGATAATTCTACAAAACAGCAAACAGGCAGTTGCCGCGCTGATAATTTCAATGGCATCCGCATCAAAACAGGGAATGAGCAACGAACAAATTCAGGAAACATTGAGTATAATAAATTCTTGTATCTCAATGGCAGAGTCAAATAATCCTGCACAAACATTAAAAAGTCTTATGATGCTGTATTTACCGTGGCTACCGCTTAATGACGGTGTCGGTTTTGACTTAGAAATTACCCCGAATGACGGTGAAAAAGATTCAAATGACTCAAAGCTGACTGTACTAATCCAAACCAAAAATTTCGGAAATCTTAAAGGTGTTTTCACACTAACTACCTCAAATTCCGTAGATATTTATATCACATGCTCGGACAGTTTTCCGAAAGGAATTCTTCAAAAATATCTCAATGACGAAAGCACATCGCACGCCATGAACACAACTATCGACATTGAAGACATTAAACCTCAAAAAGAAGAAATCAACGAGGAGCACGAGACGAAAGTAAACCTTTCCGCCACGAACGAAATGAACCCATATCTGCTTTTAATGGCACACTCTTTCATCCGTTATACTATTTTGATTGACAATCAAGGAATAGTTGCAACCGACAACTAGTGTTTAACAATGAGCTTTTTCGCTAACTGGGTTGAAAGCATAATAGCTTTTTCCGCAAAAATTAACGGGAGTTTACTAACATCACCAACAACCGAAACGAGCGCTGTTGAAGTTACTAAATCAGCAGGAACACCCGCCAAAACGAGTCCTTCATGAGTTGCCTTCAATCTTTTGGTAACATAGCTTATATTCAACCCCTTAACCAAAGACTCTGTAGTAACCGGTACAATGCCCCAGTTAATATGTCCGCCGTTTTTTAGAAACTTAGTCACCTGGTCCGGAATAATATTCAAGTTATTCGGATTATTATAAGCATCAAAAGAAATTATGTCAGCACCTGCATTAATAGCAACTTGCCAATCGCATTTTTCCATACACTGAACCGCGCAAATCGCACCTGCAGATTTAATTGTATCTACTACTCTTGAGAGCATAGTTGTAACCAATTCCGTCGTAACTTCTTCGTTTTCACGTTTTAGAGTACCCAATTGCCCAAGGTAAGATTCATCAAGAATAATAATTGGAACTGTATCAGGACAATATTCTTTAATCTTGTTAATCATCCATAGAGCTTTTACACTAACAGATTGAATAAAAAGTTTTCTAAAACTTTTATCCGAAATCATCTGTTCTTTTGCAATCTTCATCAAAATTTGAGAAACCGTAAAAGGTCCCAGAAGTGTTAAATACGCATGCGGAGATTTGAATTTTTTAATAATTTGGAGATATTTTTCAAGAAATATTGAATCTATTTCATACGGTTCTAGAGTTTTGCTATCAGGGCGATTGAATGCCTTATCCAAATTCTTTAACCCGGTTTTCACAGCATTAGTTGAAACATTGATGGATAAACTTCCGTTTTCGTCAATGTTTATCCCCGGAATATGTCCTAATGTTCTTGAAATAAGAGTATTTTGCGGTTCCAGCTTTGGAAGAATAGGCAAATACGGATTTTTTTCAAATAACTTTGCAACCATTCTTGTAACAGCCTCAAAACTCTCATAAGGCAACTGTCCTGCAGGAAAACATCTCGTTAATAATTTCATTCAAACTCTCTTTCATCTTATATAAAAGGCGCGCAGACTGAAACAGTCGGCACGCCTTGATTAAACGGTTTCAATAAACTATGCTTCAACAGTTTCTTCAACTTCTTCTTCAATAGATTCTTTAACGATTTCAGAAGCTGTAACAACAACTTTGAGTTCAGTTTTAACTTTTGAAGTAAGTTTGATTAACATAGTATATTCGCCAACTTTGTTGATAGGAGCGTTAAGTGAAACAGTCTTTCTATCAATTTCAATATTAGATTTTTCCTTAAGTTCTTCACAAAGTTTCTTAGTTGTGATTGTACCGAACAATTTACCACTTTCACCGGCTTTTGCAGTAAGTTCAATAGAACCGAGTTTTTCAATTTCAGCAGCTTTAGCAAGAGCTTCTTGGTGAAGTTTTTCTTGTTTAGCTTTAATTCTTGCCATGTTCTGTTCTCTGTTTTTCAAAGCACCGTCAGTAGCTGCTTCTGCAAAGTTTTTAGGGATTAGAAAGTTTCTGGCATAACCGTCTTTAACGTTAACGAGGTCGCCTGCTTCCCCTATGTTTTGAACATCTTTTTTCAATATTACTTGCATTTCTTTTTTCTCCTTTTACTATTATTGGGCTAGTATTAGTCTAATAATACCAAAAAAAGAAGAAATGTCGAGAGGGTGGGGGTAAATATTATTAAATTTTGTTAACCTACTACACTAAAAAGATGATATTCTTCATAAGTGTCTAAAGATTTTGATAAAAATGTCGATAAGAGTAGTATGGAAAACCGAAAAAGGTTTTTCATACCTCCTCCCCAAGTCTGGTAGCCGTTCTCAAAAGAAACGGCTTTTTTTTATGCGTAGCCGGAGTGAAGCCTGAATTTGACGTCGAGAACTCGACGGCAAACTGAAGGCGGAACTTGACGATACCGCCGTTGCGTAGCGGACAAATCTTCGATTTGACAGGCGGAAGTGCGGATTTTCGGTAGGGCGACGGCGAGTGGCAGCGAGACTAGCCCGTAAGAGCATAGAACACGGAGATGACAGTTAAATCCGTCAGGATTTATTGTCATAGTAGTGTTCTGCGCGCCCGAATAATCCGTGTGCGTAAGCCGGAGTGAAGCCTGAATTTGACGTCGAGAACTCGACGGCAAACTGAAGGCGGAACTTGACGATACCGCCGTTGCGTAGCGGACAAATCTTCGATTTGACAGGCGGAAGTGCGGATTTTCGGTAGGGCGACGGCGAGTGGCAGCGAGACTAGCCCGTAAGAGCATAGAACACGGAGATGACAGTTAAATCCGTCAGGATTTATTGTCATAGTAGTGTTCTGCGCGCCCGAATAATCCGTGTGCGTAAGCCGGAGTGGAGCGCCGGTGTCGTGTCGCGAGAGCGATACGAGCAAAAAAAGATAAGAATGAGAAAAACAACAATCAACACCTCACCCCAACCCCTCTCCTGTTAGGCGAGGGAATTGTAAATCCAATTGCCCTTAGCAAATAGGATGCACTTTACGCTCGTGCGGTCTTTTCCAACTCTGATACAAAATAATCAATATTCTTTGCCCAACGGCTATTGCCGTTGGTTTCAGTTGCAGGACAATATTTCGCATTAACTTGATACAACTTAGTCAGCGGACGCCTAGAGTTTTGAGCGTAACCAACTTTTAAAAATCTTGCCATTTCCATTACGCAATCTGCAATAGAATTAAATTTTTGCCATTCCTTAGTGCCTTTTACTCTGACTCCACCAACATTATTGAGTCTGTATGCTTTAGAGTCTTTTCCGTGGTCAGTTTCAAATACTGCAATTGCGACAAGAACAGCTGCGCTTATTCCATGTTTATTTTGAGCATCAATAAATGCCTGACCTTTACCCTCAAGAGCGCCTTGACCTTTTAGATATTTATTTATATCTTCTGCAGTTCCTTCAAATGGTTTTGTAATATCCCTTGTGTAATTACCATAAACCACCTTCAGTTCCTCATCCGACATTTTCCACCAATCTTGAACTTTGACATTGCCTTTTTTAACAGTAGACGTCGAACTTTTAACCCCAGATGATTTTGCTGTTGCCGTCTTTTTGGCAGAAGTTGCCGTTTTAGTATTAGAAGTTGATTTTTTAGCAGAACTGTCCTTTTCCGATGATGTTGAGGACGATGACGGAGGGTTTATATATGAGTCAAAATTCAGCGATGTTTTCTTTGTACTTGAAAAATCGTACGTATCAAATCCCACATCGTTGAAAGATGAGTTAACCGCACCACCAAAACTAAGCCCTGACATTGGCATACTATTCCATTGTGGCATAGAATACATCATAGGCATCTGAAACATATTCATCATCGGCTGTGTGTATCGGTTAAACCCGCCCATGAAAAGTGATGGAGTAAAAAACATAGGCATAGGATTACAGCAGCAACCGCCCCAGTTATAGTACGGCATTCCAAAAAATCCACCAAACATGGAATTTATGGCGCCATGCGCAAATCCGTGTGTAAAATTACTCCAAAAACTCATAGTTCTCCTGTGTTTATATAGCTTATATATATAAAGTCATACTTTCACTAAAAATTGACTTTTTTGTAAACATTTATTAAGCGGACAACCCTGACCCTCATGAGCTTTGGAGAACAATGTCACAATCAGGTTTTTTTTGGTATAATAAAGTTACAATTTTGTAAGAAAAGGGAGAAATATGAATAAAAATCAATCAATCGGAATGTACGTAATATTGGGTATTATGATACTCGCATTTTTATCAATGCTGTTTTCCGGTCCAACCTCAAGCACAGAAGAATTGTCTTATACAACTTTTATGCAAAAGGTTGAAAACAAGGAAATCAAAAGCGTTGATATGTCAAAAGACACTCTGATTGCACTTCCAGTAAAACAACCGGAAGTAAAAACTCAAACAAATCCGCTCTATGGCGATGTCAGACCGCCAAAGCTTCAATACAAAGTATCTTTCCCTGAAAATTCAGATATTTTAAACAAACTTCAGGACAATAATGTTGAAATCAATGTAAAAAAAGCAAACGATTCAGGCTCTATGTTTGGTCTGGGTTCTTCTCTGATAACCATTCTGCTTGTATTAGGTTTTATAATGCTCATCATTAAATCAATTCAAGCAGGCGGTGCGCAAGCAATGTCCTTCGGCAAAAGCAGAGCCAAAATGCTTATGGACAACAAGGTTAAAACAACTTTCGCGGATGTTGCGGGTATTGACGAAGAGAAAAAAGAGCTTGAAGAAATCGTGGATTTCCTCAAACACAGCGATAAATACGTAAAACTCGGTGCAAAAATTCCGAAAGGTGTTCTTTTGGTAGGTTCTCCTGGTACAGGTAAAACACTTATGGCAAAAGCTGTTGCAGGCGAAGCCGGTGTTCCGTTCTTCTCTATCAGCGGTTCAGACTTCGTAGAAATGTTTGTAGGTGTCGGTGCATCACGTGTTAGAGATTTATTCGAGCAAGCTAAAAAACACCAACCTTGTATCGTATTTATTGATGAAATCGATGCTGTGGGTCGTCAAAGAGGCGCAGGTCTTGGCGGCGGTCACGACGAAAGAGAGCAAACTCTTAACCAATTACTTGTTGAGATGGATGGTTTTGATGAAAACACAAATATAATTATACTTGCGGCAACAAACAGACCTGACATTCTTGATAACGCACTTCTTCGTCCGGGAAGATTTGACAGACAAATTGTTATCAACAAACCTGACGTTCTCGGAAGAGAGCAGATTTTGAATGTTCACGCAAAAAATAAACCTCTTGCAAAAGAAGTTGATATAAAAACACTTGCAAAACGTACACCCGGGTTCACAGGTGCAGATTTGCAAAACTTGTTAAACGAAGCAGCTTTGCTTGCTGCAAGACATAACAAATCAGAAATCGAAATGCCTGATTTGGAAGAGGCTATCGATAAAGTTATGGCAGGGCCTGAAAAGAAAAGCAGAATTATTTCTGATGAAGAAAAAGAAAACACAGCTTACCACGAAGTCGGACACGCACTTTTGGCAAAATTGCTTAAAGATTGCGACCCGCTCCACAAGGTATCAATCATTCCGCGCGGTATGGCTTTGGGTATAACTCTTACTCTTCCTGAAAAAGACCATTTGACAATGCGTAAAAACCAACTCCTAGACAGAATTACAATGATTCTTGGCGGAAGAGTGGCGGAAGAATTGATTTACGGAAAAGACAACGTAACAACCGGCGCATCAAATGATTTGGAAAAAGTTTCCGCACTTGCAAGAAGTATGGTTACAACATACGGTATGAGCGAAAAAATGGGTAACCTCGCTTACGGCAAAGAACAAGAACACGTATTTATGGGCAGAAATTTCGGAAACACAAGAGATTTCTCAGAAGAAATCGCTGCCGATATTGATAAAGAAGTTAAGAAAATCATTGATAAACAATACGATTTAGCGATGAATCTTTTGAGTGAAAACAAAGATATGCTTGAATATATCGCAAAAACTCTTCTCGACAAAGAAACATTGGACGAAAAAGAGTTTGAAGAATTGATGAATGAAGTAAGAAGCAGAAGAGGTGAAAATAATGGATAGAGATGAAATGATTTTGCAGGAATACAGATTGTATACCGAGCAGAAGGACAATTTTATTGACAGAAACTTTAATACAAACAGATTTTACATGATTTCATTTCTGGTTGTAATCCTTGCCATGATTTTTACAAGCAACGTTGTGTTTATGGAAAGAATTACCGCAACATTGTTATTCTCCCTAATTGGGATTTCCGTTTGCGCGCTTTGGTGGATGAACGTTGATTCATATAACACTTTGATTAAAATCAAATTCGCAAATGTTATCGAAAAAATTGAAGAAAAACTTCCTGTAAAACCATTTACAGAAGAGTATAAAGGTATTGAAGAGTTCAGAGATAAAAAAGTATTTATGTTCTCTGATATTCAAAAAATCATTGCGGTATTCGGTGCATTATTCTTCTTTGCGGTATTCGTAAGCGAAGCATCACCGATTATTGTAAAAATATTTGAAAAAACAGTGGCATTATTAGGAGTTGTTAAAGGCGGAATATAATGAAAGATAAAGGATACGGAGTAGTTGCGAACTGGAATTATGTCACAATCTCGTTAATCGTGGTTGTTGTTTTAACCCTGATTGTCTTGTACGTCCCGGGAGTCAGAGAGTTTGACCGCGGGGTTTTGAGTTCAATCAGAAACTTTCTCGCGCCTTATCCGAGCTATATTCCGGCATTTGTAACCGAATTTGGCAGAGCGAACCACATGCTGTGGCCGCAAATCGCAGCCTGCTCAACTCTCGTATCTCATCAAAAATACATGAAAGCCTTTTTGTTAGTATTTTTCACACAAGGCACATTCTTTATAACAGATTTGCTCAAAAACTTTGTATGCAGAGAAAGACCTTGCGTTTATCCTGGGTTTAGCTTCCCGTCAGGACACTCATCTACCACAATGTGTTTTTACGGAATCGTTATTTACCTAATTCTGCATTACACAAGAAGCGAATTTTGGAGATATTTCTTAGCGGTCTTCTTCGGACTGTTTATATTCCTTGTCGCACTCTCCAGATTGTGGATTGGAGTTCACTTCCTAACCGACGTAATCGCAGGTTTGTTCCTCGGATTTATGATGGTAAACCTTTACATAATCCTTGTAAAAGCGTTTAAGTCATAGGATTCCCCTTAGTCAGAAAATCTTGTTTATAAGGAACATCTTTATTTGTAAAACCTGTTTTAACGATATTTCGTCCAAACTTAGCTTCCAGTTTGTCTAAACTCTTCGCGAGATTTTCGTTCTTTTCACGTTTTAATCCGTCATCAAAAAGCAAAAGCTGTTCATTTGAGCTTGGAGAAAGGTTTTCAAGCACAATTCCGACACTTCTGTACAAAACATTTTTGTTATACATTTTTTCCAACTCAGGAAACGCCGCCTCAGAAACCTCAAACTCAAAATTTACAGGCTGTTTGAGAGCTAATTTAGAATAATAAACCTTAAAATCCTTAGTTTTAAGAATTACACCCACCGTAGAACACTTACAATCAGATTTTCTCAACTTTCTGCAAGCCGCGTGAATATGTACCATTAGTTCGTTTTTCAAATAGGTTAAATCAGAAGTAAACTCCGGAAAAGATTTTGTATCGCTAATCGATTTCGGCGCAGCAACCTCGTTTGTAACCTTGTTTATCAAATTTCCTAGAAGTTCGTATTTCAACTCCAAACCGTTTTTACCAAAGCGGCTTTTCAACCATAAATCGTTTTTCTGAACATAGTCATATGCTGTATAAATCCCATGACCGCGAAGTTTCGGCTCTAATCTTCTTCCGATTCCCCAAACTTCACCAACTTCAGTTTGCTTTAATAACCTCGTAATCCCGCATCTTCCCGCAACACAAATATGCTCTTCCATAGTTTTAGATTTATCCGAAGCTAATTTTGCAAGAGCCTTTGTTCTACTGACCCCAATGGATACAGGTATTTTTGTTTCCTTTAAAATTACCTCACGTAAATGTTTTGCAAGCTGAAAATAATTCATTCGATATAGCTTAGCTAAGCCTGTGAAATCCACAAACGCCTCATCTATTGAATATACCTCAACCGTCGGACTAAAATCCTTTAAAATCGCCATTATTTCAGCCGAAATACTAGCGTAATTATAATGATTAGCATTAATATACATGCAATCAGGGAACTGCTCACGAGCCATAAACAAAGGCTGTCCCATCGGGATTCCCATTTGTTTAGCCTCACGCGAACGCGCAATCACGCATCCTCTATCCCCCGATACAACACACACTGCAATCCCGTTTAAATCAGGATTAAGCCGTCTTTCGCAGGACACGAAAAAACTGTCACAATCTATTAATGCTATGTACTTTTGCTCTTGCATAATCTTTCTGTCGTTCCAATGTCTATCTAAGTCTATCATCAATCCATCCCTTCCTGCAACAGGGGGGGGTAAATGGGGGGGGCTAGTTGGTAGAACTACCAGCCTGATGTCCTGCGGAATAGGGGGTAGGGGTAAATGTAGGGGGCTAGTTGGTCAAAACTACTAGCTTGGCGTGTTTAATTGTCCCCCGTTGCGTAACGACATGTTAGTGCATGTATTAAATTGTGACAAATAAAAAAAGCGGGATTTACTCAAAGTAAATCCCGTATTCATTAAAACCTGATAAACACTCCGGTTGAAAACCCTGCCGGTGGCGGTGGAGGTAACGGACAAGGACGATAATAAAAATCGTCACACCAGCCTAATCGATTACCATAGCAAGGATTGCCCCAATAGCCACGCCTGGCCCACACTCCGTTGTTACAACGGTGCGGCGGCTGTGTGTATCGATAATTTCCTCTCATTGGCGGACGGTTTACATAACTACTCCTTGATACCACAACCTGACCTCCGTGATGTCCGCCTCTTGGGGGCGGTGGAGCCGCATTCGCAGGCAATGACAAACTCAAAATTCCCAACAAACCTAAAACAGATAAAACTTTTTTCATACAGACACCTCCGTTTCTTGTTTGTTTAACGATTTCAATTTTGATTTTGTTCAAAAATTGAGGGGCGCAACTATAGTTGCGCCCCTCAAAAGATTTTTCCATATTCTTCTTATTGTTCCAGAATATAGTTCAACAGCGTTCTTACGCCTGCTCCGGAAGCGCCTTTGATGAGTTCTTTTTGTGGTTTATCAAGGAATGCAACACCTGCAATATCAATATGTGCCCATTTAACATCCTTAACAAATTTCTGCAAGAATACACCGGCAGTTGAAGCACCGCCCCAGCGAGAACCTGTGTTTTTCATATCTGCAATATCACTCTTCAAGCTGTCAAAGTATTCATCCCAAAGCGGAAGCTGCCAGTATTTTTCACCGTTTCTTTCAGCAGTTGAGATAAGATTTTTAACAAGCTCTTCGTCATTACCCATAATACCTGCAGCATTTGAACCAAGTGCAACCATACAAGCACCTGTTAATGTCGCAAGGTCGATAACTTCATCCACACCGAGTTCGCATGCATAACAAAGTGCGTCAGCCAAAGTCAAACGACCTTCTGCGTCTGTGTTATCCACTTCAATTGTTTTACCATTTTTCGCTATAAGAATATCACCCGGTTTGTAAGCGTTACAACCCGGCATATTTTCGCAAGCTGCAATTATACCGTGAACCTCAACTTGCGGATGGAATTCTCTGATTATACTCATAATTCCCAATACGCAAGCCGCTGCAGACATATCGTCTTTCATCGTCAACATTGAAGACGCAGGTTTAATATCCAAGCCGCCGCTATCAAAGGTTATACCTTTACCGATAATCGCAATACGTTTTTTCGGATTATCAACCTGGTATTTCATGTGAATAAATTTAGGCTCTTGCGCGCTTCCTCTTGCAACTGCAAGGAATGCACCCATTCCCATTTTTTCACATTCTTCTCTGTCATAAACTTTTGTATCCAAACCTAAGTCACAAGCGATTGACGCCAATTCAGTAGGTGTTGCAAACTGTGCAGGCTCATTCGCAAGATTTCTTGCAAATGCCATCGCTGCAGCAACTTTCTCCGCACGTCTTACAGCTTCTTCATTAGCTTGAACATATACTTCTTGAACGTGTTTTTCTTTCTTTTCGGTTCTGTATTTATCAAAAACGTAATCCGCAATTAAAACACCCATTGTGAATTCTTTTGAATAATCAAATTCAACACCGTCAAGCGCAAACGCAACAGATTTTGCTTCAATTTGCATAGCTCTTTTAATTGATTTAGCAACAGCCTCTCTCAATTTGTTAGAATTGAATTCTGGTTTTTTACCGAATCCAATCACCAAAACTTTTCTTGCTTTTTCCTGACCATAAGTCGGCAGCAAATAAGTTTGGTTGAATTTACCCTTAAATCCGTCTTGCTGCAAAGCGTAAGTGTTAGCAAGCTCGCTGGTTGTATTTTCGCCTTCAAACATGTTTACAACGAGCAGGTCACAATCCACCTCTCTGGTGTTATTAACCACTTTGATTTCCATATAAAGCTCCTTTCTCTTCATAATAAAAAAGGAAGTAACAGAGTCACTTCCTTTTTTATGGTGGGCGTTAGAAGACTCGAACTTCTGACCCTCTCCTTGTAAGGGAGACGCTCTACCAACTGAGCTAAACGCCCTTATTTCAGGTTTCCGACGTTTGAACCTTTTAAAAACTCGCCCGTCGACAGTGATTATAATATCGTAAACATATTTTGATGTCAAATGTTTGTTTTGATTTTTTAAACCCAATTTCATCCAACAATTGTAAAGTTTTGTAAATCACTCCGTAAAATAAAAGCAATTTCCGGCACGAAAAAAACTTTACATGGATAAGGTTAATTTAAAAGTTAAAAAGGTAGGTACACTATGAACGGAAATTCATTAGCAATTGGCGGATATGGTTATGATCCATATTTTATGGCAGCATTCAACAGCTATAACCCAAATTTTTATGGAGTTCAAAACACACAAGCTCAAGCGGCTAATCAAGCTACAATAATGCAGCAACAGGCAAAAGGAGCAACCACAGGTAGTGAAACGGCCGGCGCGAATACAAGTTTCAAAGGCGCATCAGAAGAAATTAAAGGCGAAAAGAAATCCAGAAGTGGTTGGGTTCTTGCAGGTCTTGTAAGTGCAGCCGGAATCTATGCGGCTATAAAAGGTCATAAAATCGGTGTTGGCGATACATGGCTTGCAAAAACAGCTGACGGCCTGAAACAATACTGGAACAAAGGAGTTAATGCGGTCGGTAAATGGAAATTGAAAACAAACGTTCCTCCTGTAGCACCAGCAACCACAGGCGCAGCAACAACCGCACCCGCTCGTCTAATGCTTCCACCTCATACCCCGTAAGATATAAATATCAACCGAAATATAAAAATCCGTAGAACGGTTTTAGAAAAGGCTGTATGCTATCTCGCATACAGCCTTTTCTCACACATCTTAGGTCGGAAAAAACCTGCTTCTATCCTAGCTTTTCTATCAAAATCGCATGTTTTGTCGCGAACTCTTTTCCTCTTGCAATAATCGCAGCCTTTAACAACGCATTTAAGTCAATCGGATGAAGTTCTTCAAAATTGTTCGGAAGTCTCAAAGACCAGTTTTGGTCACCTGAAGTTCCCGGACGGTTGTAAACATCCTTGATTTGGAAGAAATCAGTAAAGAACATTTGAACATTCTTAGCCTTAGAAGCAAATATTTCTGTCAGTTTTACAAATTTCAAATAATCTTTATCCTGAGTCAATCTTACAATGATATCATCCTTGTTTTCAGCCTCAGCGAACAAGTCTTCCACAAGGTTTTTAGCATGCAAATAACCTTCGTGAGTATTAATCATGCTCTCAGCCCACATTTCAATCGGAAGGTTATCGTGAGTACCAACCATGTTCCAAACATTTTCGCCAATGTTTTTGCATCTGTAAGGGTGCTCAGATTTTTCCGGAACAACAAACTGAGTCAATCTCATACCCTGCAAACCGTATTTCTTCATTACAGCATCAACAGGGTTTGTCAAAGTTCCCAAATCCTCACAAACGATTGAATTTTTGTCCAAACCACATTCCTTAGCAGCCGCGATAACAATTTTTTCAATCAATCTGCCGTAAAGTTTTATCTGCTCGTCAGACAGAGTCTTAACTCTTTTTTCTTTATCAGCTTCCAATGTCCAATCCAAATCCTCGTTGCGAGCAATTGCATATCTTGAAAGTTCAGGGTGCTCAGGAGATGAATACAATCTTCCTGCACCTTCTTCACACATAGGTTTTTTACCAACCTTGTAAACCCATGGGTCAATCAAACCTACGATGTGGTCAATTCTCACACCACCAGGGTTTTCCTTGAACATCTTTTTGTAAAGATTTTTCATCAATACACCACCCTCGCCGAGTGAACCGTCTTTGTTGAACATTTTGTCCGGATCCATTACAGGAAATCCCCATGCCTGACCGTCTTTTGAGAAATAATCAGGAGGACAACCTAAATACCATCCGTCTAAGAATAATGATTGATAAGCCCATGCATCTCTGTCAGAGAAAGCAACTTGTCTATCAGCAATCATTTTTATGCCTTTTTTGAGCGCATATTTTTTAGTTTCTTCATTCTGGCATTCCAAAACAAATTGACAGAACTTGTAGAACTCAATCTCATCAGCATATTTTTCTTTGATTTCTTCAATTCTCTTCTCATAAATCTTCTTTTCTTCATCAGATTTAGGATTCATAAGGTTTTTGTCTGTTTCATTTTTCCAAATGTACCAGAAATCACCGCCGTTTTCGATAGAAAGCGCTTCATACAATGAATCATTCTCTAACCAAAAACTGTTTTCTTTTTTGAATTTTTCAAACTCTTTTTTCAAATGTTTTGAGTTTTTAAAGTTATTCCAAGCTTCTTTCAAAGCTTCGTTTTGAGCGTTGCAAATATAAGTGTAAGAAGTTTTGCCCTTGTTTTGGTTAGGGTTTTCTCTAACAATCTTTTTGAAAGTTTCTTCGCTCAAAATCTCATCCCATTCTTTGGTAGTAAGTTGTTTCAAATCAATAAACAACGGGTTACCTGAAAAAATTGTTCCGCAATACGGAGAAGAATCCGTACATTTTGTCTTACCTGCAGGTCCAAGCTGGATTGCGTTAAAAATTCCTGATGCGTAATCAATTAATTCATGACCGGCATCAGAGTTGAAAGTTCCAAAACCGGTGTCCTCACCGTCTTTTGAAGGGAAGCTTCCGCCATGTATAATCAAAGCAAAGTTTTCTTTTCCCAAAACTTTTAATGCTTCGCTAACTAAGTTTGTATCGTTTTTCTTCCATGTTAAACAGACCATAAATATACTCCTTATCTCTTCTATATACCGAGTGTATCATCCACGGGGGTAAATGTAAAGTAGGGGTAAATGTATTGGGCTGTTAGGTGATGACTACCTGTTTTGCGTATTTGAGTGATCAAGTGATCAGGTGACCAAGAAATTTACCCTCGTCATCCAGAACGGAGCGAAGGATTGCAAGGGCTTGGCATTTCACTTGTTTAACCCTGCGATTCTTCGGCTGAAGCCTCAGAATGACAGAATATTTCCCTCTCCAAGGGGAAGGGGAAACGCCAAACGGGTAGTTACAACCAACCAGCTCAAATATATTTACCCCCATTTACCCCCCTACTCCCGAAGGACATTAAGCTAGTAGTCTTAACCTCCTAGCCCAATACATTTACCCCCCTCGGCAAGCTGGGTCCGCGAGGTCGGTCAGACCGTCATAATTATTATCAATCCCGTCTGAGCATGAACCGATTGAATCCTTGCCTTCAGCGCGGGCGTTCAATTTCAACCACTTGTTGTCAATCCTGTTCCATTGGTATAAAAAGTTTTCTTTATAAAACTTCGCGATTTCCTTATCTTCTATCAGGATTAAATTCTCGTCGTTTTTATTTTCACCGCTGTAAGAGAAGTTCATTGACCCGATAATCGTAAGCTTGTCATCAGAAATCATTGATTTTGAGTGCATTTTCCCCGCGTAATTTTCTGTCTTTACAAGAATTCCGTTTTCGCGCAAATACTTGTGTTTGGAATGTTTATTCGAAGCACTCAGCGCATCAATAATCACTTTAACCTCAACTCCGCGATTTTTTGCCGCAATCAGTGCGTCACAAACTCTTTTTTCTGTGAGAACAAAAGTCGGAATATAAATATATTTTTGCGCGCTGTTTATAACAGGTAGAACAGCATTTGTAATACTTTTATCCTGAGGAGAGAAATAAAACTTCAAATTTATTCCGGAGAGATTAATCATTCTATCGGGATTTGAAACCTTTTGTGAATGAAATTTCCCTGCATACATTTGTTCAAATTCTTGCTTGTAAATTTCCGCCACACGAGAAGAATTTATTACCGCAACGCTGTTTGAATTAAAACCGGACATATCCGTGTGGGAAAGGTTGGCAGAACCCGCAATCAAAATTCTGTCGTCAAAAATATAGAACTTGTTATGCATAATCGCGCCAACTTCCGGCGAAGATTTATCACTCATATTTTGAGGAATAATTTTGACCAAACCGTTTGTGTTCGGATAAATATTCTGACCTTTTGAATCCACATCATACACAAGCCTAATTTTAACCCCGCGTTTTATTGCAGAATTGAGTGCGTTTTCAATCTCCGGAACGGTTGAATATCCGTAAACCGCCATATCTATGGTCTTTTGTGCATTATTAATATTCGACAAAATTTCTTTGCAAATATCACTTTCACATTTTCTATCGGGCTTAAGTTTTGTGGTCGAATCCGCAAAAAAGATTTTTATATTCCCTTTGTCCAATTTGTATTTAACAGGAAAAACTTTCTCCGTAGTTTTTTGTTTAATTTTCGCTCTGAAACTTTTGAGATGAGAATTTCTAAGCACCAAATAATTCTTTAATACCCGAACTTCCTTATCCTCTGGAAAATAAATTTTGTCCGTATCCAAATCCAAAACTTTATAGTTTGCTCTTCTCAAATTCTTTAGCCTGTAATTTAGCGCATCCGCACTAAAAGGTTTGGAATTTACAAAACAAAAGCCGGAGTATTTAAGTTTTTCAAGATAACTGTATCTATGAAACAGCAAATCTCCGTCCTTAACATATACAGGACGATTTTTCATAAAGCTTTCAGCCCAGTATTTCCCAAGATTACCGAGTAGAAAGGCTTCTGTTTCAGTCATATTGTTTTTGGATGCCAAAATCTTGTTATGTTCAGTAAATCTGTCGTCAAAAGTTTCGAACCCGTTGAACACAAAATCACCATTATTCAAAGTCATTTCAATGGGAGATTTCACCTCTTTGACAAAATAGGTTTTATCATGAGGCACAAAGAAAATGGCGCAAACCAAAAACGAAACAACAATAACTGAAATACTAAGAGTCCTTTTGAGCATAATTTGTTATCTCAAACCCCAAGTTTTCAATTTTATCTTTCAATTTCTTATTCTTTGTAATCAAAAATTCGTTAAAATGATTATCTATTGTACCGTCCGCATATCTGCACGGGTGAATGAGAGCTTCGACCGTAACATTATCGTACTTTATCGCCATAACCCCGTAAGAAATAGCAAGCGAATCCATCATTGAAGTATAAGCGACACCTATCAAATAATCGTTCGTATTCAATCCGTAGTTATGCAGAGTACTTTCATTAATAATCGTGAAAGTATCCAGCAGAGCTACTTTAATAAGGTTAATCGGATACTTAAAATTCAAATGTTTACGCAAATCAGGTATAATATAAGGTCGTTCAAACTGTGTTCTCACCTGATTTATACCGTATTCTTTCGCCAATCTGCAAACCATATCAAAAATTTTAGGAATAGAGTGTACATGGACATGTGAATCCAAATGTGTAACTTTGGTTTTTGACATAACTTTTTCGATTTGTCTTCTAAACTCTCTTTCTACCTGAGGCAAAAAGTCCTTCTGTTTCGGGTTATAAGCCTTCCACAAAAGCTGTCCGTATGAATTATTAAAATTCCAATTTGAATCCGTCAGAGTATCAATATCTTCGCACAAAGATTGACCTTCAATAATATTAAGATGAACTCCGACGCCCAAATCCGGACATTGCGGAATAATTACATTAACCGCCTCGTCAAAAGCCCCACCGTTTGCGGCAAGACTTGCACTCTTGAGAAGTCCTTCCGAATATCCTTCTAAAACGGCTCTGTTATAAGCCTGCGACATGCCGAAATCGTCAGCATTCAAGATAAATTTTTTATTAGCCAAACTAAACTCCCCGCTTGTAATTATACCAGTCATATTATATTATATGTTAGAGAGGATTACAATGAGTAACACAAAACTTGCAATTATCATTCCGTGCTACAACGAAGAGTTAGTTATAGAGTCGACCATAACAACACTTTTGGGTGTAATGGACAACATTATTAAAAAAGATAAAATCAGAGAAGATTCATATATTTATCTTGTGGATGACGGTTCACAAGACTGCACTTGGAAAATTATAGAAAAACTTAACGAAAAACACCCGCAAAGAATTAAGGCTGTGAAATTCGTGAGAAATTACGGCAACCAAAGAGCCTTAATCGCCGGATTAACAAGAGTTCGAGAACTCGGCTGCGATTGCGCAATTTCTATTGACGCAGATTTACAGCAGGATGAAAACGCGATAGAAAAATTCATTGACGAGTTTCATAATGGCGCAGAAATCGTTTCCGGAATAAGAAATGACCGCAAAACAGATTCATTTTTCAAAAAATTCACAGCGTTATGTTTTTACAAACTGATGAACATTTTGGGAGTAAAAATTCCGCCAAACCATTCTGATTTCAGACTCGTAAGTAGGCACGCGTTGGAAATATTAGATAAATATTCGGAAAGAGAGCTCTTCCTGCGTGGATTTTTCCACGAAACAGGACTTAAAACCGCATACGTGCATTTTGATGTAAAACCGAGAGCTTTGGGTTGTTCAAAATTCAATTTTGTATCCTTAACAACGCTTGCACTCAACGGAATCACATCATACAGTATTGTTCCTTTGAGATTAATCTCTGCTGTCGGGCTCCTCGCAATTTTTGCAAGTACAATCGTCGGCATTGATGCAATTTGCGACAAATTCATCCGCCATGACGCTCCAAGCGGTTGGGCTACAATCGTCATATTGCTTGTATTTATGGGCGGGTTCCAAATCTTTTGCTTAGGAATTATCGGGGAATACTTAGGACAAGTATTTAACGAAGTAAAAGACCGACCAAGATACATTGTCGAAAAAGAACTTTAAGATTTGTAACACATTTTTTATCAAAATAGCAATTTTCCAATCCAAAATTTCTTTATAAATATACAAGGGAAATTATGGATTTAGGAGATTAATTATGGCTATCGGAGCAAGAGATTACATCGACAAATTATTAGTTAAAAAGTATGCAGATGAAAAAGTTGATAACCACGACTCGATGGAATCAATGGTTGATCCAAATAAAATGCTTGAAGCAATGAACGATGTTGCAATGATTCAAAGAAATATGTTCGCGCTCTCTCAAAAACTGTGCAGCACCTGTTACGCAATCAATGCGCGTAGTGCAAGATACAAAAAAGCAGTCAACGAATAAGTTCTAGATAGATTTATCCACGACAACTTTGTGCAAACCTTTTGGATGGTCAACATTGCGTTTCAGTTTTAATGCTGTTTCAAGCGCAATAAGTTGTGAAATGACGACATTGGCAAACAATTGTTGAATTTCGTTTTGGCATTCAACATAAATATTCAAGTTTGCTTTAATGTGCTCATCAGGTTCACCGATTATCACAAGATACGGATGATAGTCTTCAATAATTTTGTTCAAATTATTAACAGAGCGTTCCATAATATTATCAACCGTTATGTAAATCAAGGCTGATTTTTTGCTGTTCAACACAGCCACATGACCATGCATAAATTCGCCCAAAATCGCCGCGCTAATATTTTTGTAAGAAGTTTCTTTAATCTTCAAAGCAGCTTCTTTCGCAAGAGAATAAGAAATTCCGTCTGCAGTAATTATTACAGGGTCTTTTTTTGCAAGAGTTGACGCAAATTTTCGGATTTCATCTCTCTTTCCAAGAGCTTTTTTCATAATATCAGGCAAGTGTCTTAATGAGTCTTTATAAGACTTTGTAACACTTTCTTCTTCAACATTCTCAATTAGTTTCAAAGAAATCAAAATCAAGCATAACATCTGAGAAGTAAAGGATTTTGTCGCCGCAATGCCTGTTTCCACACCCGCGAAACACGCAACTTTATAATCACAAGCATTCCATATTGAAGACTCCTCAACATTTGTTATACACAGAGTCGGAAGATTTGTTTCCTTTTTCACTCGCTCAACGGATTTCAGAGTATCGCTCGTTTCTCCTGACTGAGTGATAAATATATACAGAGTGTTTTCATCATGCGGAATCAAATTCTTCAACAAAAACTCGCTTGAATAAATTGCTCTGGTTTCGATTTTAGAAATCTTTTCCACCAAATCCACCGCAAAACGCGCACAATGATATGAAGAACCGCTTGCTACAAGTACTATTTTTCTTATATTTTGAGGTAAATCCAGTTTAATTTCACCGCTTTGAGCATCAATATATTTCATCAAAATATACGGAATAATCGTAGTTTGCTCAGCAATTTCCAATTCCATATTTGTTTTTTGTTTTTTTAAAAACATTTCAAGCCCTCTTTATAATCTATATCTCTATGATAACACATTCCGAAAAGAGAGCAATCCGTTAATACACAGTTATGTGAGATTGCTGTGGGACAACACGCAATATATCATCTTTGAACATTGAATACTGTTCTTTACTGCATATAATTTTTCCGCTTACGGACTTCAATTTCTCCGGAAATTTCGTTATATAAGAATTGAACAAAGGATTTTTGTTATACAAAATTAAATCACCACTTATTTCTTCTACATTATTCAACAATTTATCTTCATCAATCCCCATAAAAGAATATGGTACAACAATTCCTGCCTGAGGTCTCAAAAGTAATTGAGGTTTATATGTTCCGATTTTATATGTACCATTTGGATTTATTTCAACTTTATTTCCCAATATTTTTAAAACAGAAACAGCGTCCTTATCTTTAATAGCTTTTTCCAAAGTTTTTCCTGTAGCTTCGTCATATGCAGCAAGTTTTTCTGCAATCAAAATCTGTTGCAATGCCTTCGGCCCTTCATCTTTGACTCCGGAGTTACAAGATAAACCGTTTTTAGCAATAAACTTTTTGATATTTTCCAACTGATTAATCGGAATTAAGTTGTTATTAGCTGCTCCTTGAATCTGGTCAATTTTCCCTCTTGAAGAAGCAATTCCGATTGTCGGCTGCCACAATTCTTCTTTATCACGCTCTAAATACACATAGAAATCTCCGTCCTGTAGTGCGGCTTCTGCCTTATCTACACTTGAGCGTGTACACCAGTTTTCGTTACTCAAAATTTCCAATGCAGCAATATTTTCATCTCTATGCAAAGAATCTTTTTTCACAGAAGGAATTCTAATCCAAACGGACTCATTATTGGACAATCCCTTCTCCATTAAAAGGTTATCGCGTAATCTGTGCGTATAAGTACGTAAAAATATATCCTTTTTGTTGCAAGTTACTCGTCGAAAAATCGGTTCAATATTTTTGAAATACCTTATGGTTTCATCCAATGCTTTTATATCGAAAGGAACCGGAATATGACGATTATTTTGTTGCAAATCACTATTCACTGCTTCCCAAATCACAAAACGTAAGGAATCATCTTTCATATCCCTTTGCAAAGACTTGTAGGCTGAAATGTCTTTATTAAGCTCAGGATGCTCTAAAAAATTTTGCCACTGTTTTAGTCTTACGGCTCTGGCTTCATTAACTTTATCCGTACAATAAACTCTTACTTCTTGCGGGATATATGCCTTCCATCCGATTTTTGAAGGATTTGACTCTTTATAAGGACCAAAAACACGATTCATTCTGAACAAACCCGCGATTGCATCCCTAATCTTTGTCGCCGAAATTGCACTATTATCAATAGGAAATCTTTTTTCTCCTTTGCCTATAATATTTGCTGACATATATTCAAAAACAGTCTTATATTGTGACCCCTCGGAAATACCCTTAAAATTTATACCAAAAGTCGATCTAAAATTACCTCTATGGCTCAATTCACCAACATTTTGGTGTGCCATTTTTTTTGGAGGAATGGCATATATATTATTTGATAAGTATCCAAAACTATTCAAATTTTGAATCATCACAAAAATCCTTTAATAAAGTCAGTCGATACCCAGTACAAAAATCGTAAATAAAAAAATTTGCATAATACAAATTATTGTCGTTACAAAAATTAACAAAAAAAACGGCTGCTAATAATAAAAGAAAGGGGCGGTGGCTAAAGCCACCGCCCCTCATTAAAATCATTTCAACTTATTGAACCGCATCATAGCAATCAGAACAAATTGTTTCAAATCCACTGTGTTCACCTAATTTGCGGTATTTCCAACAACGTTCGCATTTTTCGCCTTCCGCTTTAGTTACCCAAACTGTAATTCCATCTTCAGTATACTCGTTAAGAACTTCAGCAGGCGCATCCGCAGAAACATAAGCCTGAGAAGTGATGAATATATCGGCTAAATCTGCAAGATTAGCTTTCAAAATAGCTTCATCAGGAGATTTAACATAAACCGCAACTTCAAGAGAGCTTCCAACTTTCTTTTCTGCTCTCAAAGGCTCAATTGCTCTTGTAACAACTTCTCTGGTCTTAAGAATTCTCTCAAAATCAGCTTCAAGCTGAGGGTTATTCCATTCAGGTTTTACCTCAACCCAATCTGCAAGCAGAATGCTTTCCAATCCACCGCGCTGGTTTTCAGGAGTGTTTTGCCAAATATCTTCTGCTTGGTGAGGCATTACAGGAGTTAAAACTCTTACCAAAGCCTGCAAGGTTTCATACAAAACTGTTTGACAAGCTCTTCTTGAAACAGATTTCTTACCCGCGGTATAAAGTCTGTCTTTTACAATATCCAGATAGAAAGAGCTTAAATCTACAGCCGCAAAATTCTGCAAGCATTGGAAATACTTGTAAAATTCGTAGTTTTCAAATGAAACAGTAACTTCCTCAACCATTTTATTAAGTTTATGAAGTGCGAACTTATCAATCGGCTTCAAATCTTCGTATTTTACATAATCAACCTTAGGGTCAAAATCAAAAATATTACCGAGCAAGAATCTTGCAGTATTTCTTGTTTTCTTAAAGATTTCAGCAAGCTGTTTGATAATATTATCCCCGATTTTTGTATCGTTTCTGTAATCGACTGATGCTGCCCAAAGTCTTAAAATATCAGCGCCATAATTCTTGATAATATCATCAGGTCTGATATAGTTGCCCAAAGACTTAGACATTTTTCTTCCGTCTTCCCCGAAAACAAAACCGTGGGTCAAAACAGTCTTATATGGAGCTTTGCCCTGAGTTGCGATTGAGGTCAAAAGTGAAGATTGGAACCAACCTCTGTGTTGGTCAGAACCTTCCAAATACATATCTACCGGAGTATGACCCAATTCGTCAAAACGTTTTTCAACTACAGCCCTCCACGTTACACCGGAATCAAACCAAACATCCATAATATCTTTTTCTTTTCTGAAATGTTTTTTACCGCATTTAGGACATACAAAACCATTCGGCAAGAGTTCTTCTGCACTATGCTTAACCCAAGCATCAGAAGATTCTTTTTCAAACATTTTTGCAACATTTTCAATAGTTTCATCAGTTACAACCGCTTCTCCGCATTCTTCACAATAGAACACAGGAATCGGCACACCCCACGCTCTTTGACGGGAAATACACCAATCGGTTCTACCTGCAACCATGTTTGAAATTCTGGCTTCACCACTTGCGGGAATCCATTTTACGCCCTTAATTGCTTCGAGGGCTTCATCACGGAATTTATCAACTTTTACGAACCATTGCGGTGTTGCTCTATAAATTACAGGATTTTTACATCTCCAGCAATGCGGGTAACTGTGATTGATATCAGCAGCCGCAAGCAACGCACCGCAAGTTTGAAGTTTGTCTATAACAATTTTATTTCCCTTGTAATAAGGTACGCCTTCTAAGTCCTTATCCCCGAGAATCTCTGTCCAAACGCCTTTGCTATCAAGCGGAGAAAAGACTTCAATATTATATCTGCAGCCGACTTCATAGTCCTCAAGACCATGTCCGGGAGCTGTGTGCACAGAACCTGTACCTGCATCCAAAGTAACATGTTCACCCAAGATAATCGGTGATTTTCTGTTATACAACGGATGTTTTGTATTCAAAAGTTCTAAATCCGCACCCTTAACAGTTCCAAGAACATTGATATCTTTTTCTTCCCAATTTACCCCTTCAAGAAAGCTTGCCAACAAGCCTTGGGCAATTACATAAACTTCATTATTGTAAGTAAAGAATGTGTAATCAAATCTCGGGTGCATACTGATTGCCATGTTTGAAGGAATTGTCCAAGGAGTTGTAGTCCAAATTACCGCATAAACGTTATCATTCGGCAAATCAACCAACTGCTTAATTTTATTTACACCTTCATCATCAAACTTAAATCTTACATAGATTGAAGTTGAAGTGTGATCAGCATACTCAACTTCAGCCTCTGCCAAAGCAGTTTCGCAAGATGCACACCAATAAACAGGTTTCAAACCTTTTTCAATATAACCCTTCTTGTACATTTCACCGAAAACTCTAACCTGTTCGGCTTCAAATTCAGGGTTAATAGTCAAATACGGATGTTCCCAATCGCCCCAAACACCCAAACGTTTGAACTCGCTTTCCTGCCCTTTTAAGTTTGTATTAGCAAACTCTCTGCATTTTGCACGAAGTTCAGCCGGAGTAAGAGCTTCACGTCCGCCTTTAATATTTTTTACAACCTTGTTTTCAATAGGCAAGCCGTGTCCGTCATATCCCGGAACATAAGGGGCGTAATACCCGCGCATAGATTTATAACGGATAAGAATATCTTTCAAAATTTTGTTCAAAGCTGTTCCGACGTGAATTTTTTCAGAACTCAAATATGGAGGACCATCGTGTAGAATAAAGCTGTTTGCCTTATCTCTTTGAGCGATATTTTTCTCATAAACCTTAATCTCTTCCCAAAACTTTTGCGTTTCAGGTTCTTTTTTCGTAGCATTAGCTCTCATTTCAAGAGTCGTTTTAGGTAGGTTTAAAGTCTCTTTGTATTCCATATTTCAACCTTTCTATATATTTTTATTCAAAATCGTTAGCTTCTATAAATTCGTTCATCTTGTCATAGTCAAACTCGTTTTCCCATCTTGCGATAACAACAGTCGCAACGCAATTACCGATTAAGTTGACAGTCGTTCTTCCCATATCAAGCATTTGGTCAATTCCCAAAAGAATTGCAACTCCAAGAATAGGAATATTAAAACTCGTCAAAGTTCCGGCAAGAACAATTAAAGACGCTCTCGGAACACCCGCAACTCCTTTGGAAGTAAGCATTAAAGCGAACATAATAACAAGCTGTTGTTCAAGAGAAAGATTTATCCCAACAAGTTGGGTAGAAAACAACACAGCCATTGCAAGATAAAGAGTCGAACCGTCCAAGTTGAACGTATATCCCGTAGGCATTACGAAACCGACGATTGATTTCGGAACACCAAATTTTTCCATAATAGACATCGCCTTAGGCAACGCAGCCTCTGAACTCGCTGTCGTAAACGTCAACAAAGCAGGTTCACGAATAGCTCGCAACAAGTTGCCCAAAGATATATTAACAAGCTTGCAAGCGATTACTAAAACAATCAAAACAAATACCGCAAGTGCCACATATAATGAAACGATTATTTTTCCGTAATTGAACAAAATCTCAATCCCGTTAGAACCCACCGTATAAGCAATCGCACCAAAAATACCAATCGGCGCAAAAAGCATTACATACTCAGTGAACTTAAACATAATCGCGGAAACTGAATTCAATAAATCCACAACCGGTTGAGCCTTCTTCCCGATAGCGCAAATCGCCAACGCAAAGAATAGCGAAAATACAACAATCTGAAGCAAATTTCCATCCGCCATAGATTGAACTATACTCGTAGGGAACAACCCCAAAAACATTTCACCAAAAGAATTGTGCTGTGTACAAGACGCCATTCTTTCAATTTCACCGAGTCCGATATGTTGAGACGCAACATTAACCATGCCTTCACCGGGCTTAAACAAATTAGCAAATCCCAACCCGATAATCAGCGCAAATGTCGTCACAACTTCAAAGTACGCGATAGTCTTGACACCCAACCTGCCCAAACTCTTCGCATCACCGTGCCCAGCAATTCCCACAACGAGAGTCGCAAACAACAACGGTGCAATAATCATTTTTATCATTCTTAAAAATACTTCTGCCAAAACATGAGTTTTTACGGCAAAAGCTGGGTAAAGCCAGCCAACAAGGATTCCCAGTATCAGCGAAATAAATATGGCTATTGTTAATCTTGATTTTTTCAAAACTTTTTCCTTCTTCAAGCAAACGGAGCGAGCAATTGACCCAACTAAAAGAGTTCATTCACCCCTCAAGAGTAAATTATACAATAAAAAAACTCTAAAAACACATGAAAACCTGATAAGTTAATCTTTGTTACGAAAAATAACCCGTCATGATTGACATAACCTCATGTTCATCCTAACATTAAGTTACCCTAGTCGAAATTTTCTTGCCGGATTTGACGGCTCAGGGGTGCAAAGGAACCACAAAGGACTGAAGTGAACTTCAGACATGGAGTAAACCTCCGTGGTACGAGATAAGGCACTGACGAACAAAATGTGATTACTATCTTTACACAACAGTGGTTTTATTTGCAGAAAATACAAGTAACAGGTAAAAGGAGAAAAAGTTATGCCTACAATTAACCAGCTTGTACGTTCAGAACGTAAAAAGCTAACAGACAAAACCAAATCGCCGGCTCTTATGGAATGTCCACAAAGACGAGGCGTTTGTACTAGGGTTTACACTACAACCCCTAAAAAACCTAACTCTGCTTTGAGAAAGGTTGCCAGAGTCAGACTTACTAACGGATTTGAAGTAACTTCTTATATCCCTGGTATCGGACACAACCTTCAAGAACACAGTGTTGTTCTTATCAGAGGCGGAAGGGTTAAAGACCTTCCAGGTGTAAGATATCACATTGTCCGCGGTACATTAGATACAGCAGGTGTTGCTAACAGAGAACAAAGCCGTTCTAAATACGGGGCAAAGAAAGCTAAAGGAGGTAAGAAATAATGTCTAGAAGATCTAAACCTGAAAGAAGAGTTCCTTCAGCTGACCCTATTTATAACAGTGTAGATGTTTCTAAATTCATCAACAGAGTTATGAGACGCGGTAAAAAATCTTTGGCTGAAAGAATTTTCTATTCAACAATTAATAAAGTTGCAGAAAGAACAAGCGAAAACGGTTTGGAAGTTTTCCAAAAAGCATTGACAAATGCTACTCCGCTTTTGGAAGTTAAAGCAAGACGTATCGGTGGTTCAACTTACCAAGTACCTATTGATGTTAAACCTGACAGAGGCTTTGCTCTCGCTTCTTCTTGGATTATTGCAGCAGCTAAAAATAGAGGCGGTAAATCTTTTGTTGAAAAACTTACAAGCGAATTGATTGATGCTTCAAACGGTAACGGTGCAGCTTGCAAAAAGCGTGAAGACACCCACAGAATGGCAGAAGCTAACAAAGCATTTGCTCATTACAGATACTAATCCGGAAACTATAATTGAAAAGGGGTTTGATTATTCAAACCTCTTTTTTTATGTTTTAAGAAACCAAACTATCAAACTTTTCCGCAATATCATGCTGATTTTTTAGCAGCACCTCCACCAAAGAAATCAACGGAACAGTCGCATCCACACTATCATAGCTAAACTCACAATACTTTTTCGCAATCTCAAGCAAATCAATATTAGAGTTTATCTTTTCCTCAAGATAACTGATACTATTTTCATCTTCAATCATTTTCATACGAAAATAGTATACAAAAAACTTTTTGCATTGTCAATATTATTTTGGAAAATATATTAAATTTTAATTAATATAAAATATTTGTAAATCCGGTTACAATCAAGGACATAGAATATTTATCAGCCTGATCAATAACATCTTTTTGTGCAAACGGGACAATAATTAAACCAATTCTACCTTGAGACGCTACATTCACATCATGAACCGTTATTGGCATGTCTGAAGCCAAAACAGCATCTTTCGACATATCGCAAGAATAATCAAGCGCGAATTCAACAGATGCTGCCTGTAAACCTTGCGCAATCGCAGTTGTTTTCAAATCTTTTGCAACGACCAAAGACTGAGAATTATTGTGCTTAGCCACCTTCCACGCAAAAATTGCATCCTCAATCTGTTCAACAGTCGGTTTTTGCTTTGACATAATCTTAAAAGTTTCTTTATCCAACTCGCTCACATTCGGAGTCTGAGTCAAAGTTCCCAACGGTGTGACCTTCACATCGTTTGAAAGATATTTTTTGTAATCCTTCAACGGAGTTTTTACTGTAACATAGCGAACACTTCTTGCGTCCAAAACTTCAAGTGCATTTTGAGTAAATGCTGGAGCAACAATTATATTAGAATCTTTCAAAAATCTTGCAATTTCGCTATCAACTTCCGCTGACACAACCACAACAGAACTCATAAAATCAATAGGATTTGAATCCATAACTTTTTGAACCGCACTAGGAAGCTCAGGCGCTAACGCAACTGCACAAATGCCCGTACCACGGATTGTGCAAGCAGCTTTGACATCATAAAATTCGCTCATAACATCAAGCCCTTTTGCAACCGCAAGCATCTCTGTATAAGTCATATTGGCGCTTATTTCATAATCTATAATTTTATCATTAGCTTCAATCTCTGCTGTTTGGAATGCATTTTCACCACAGCTCAATTTTAATTCATCTATCTTCATTTTTTCTCCACTCTATTGTCCTACAGGCGCACTGCTCATCGGTATCGGAGCGAACTGGTCAACAGGAGTTCTCTCCTCTTTTACCTCAACAGTTTTAACCGGCTCTTTCTTTTTAACCGAAACTAAATCAGTCGGTTTAACAGTATCCGGTTTAACTACAGGAGTAGTCGTAACCTGATTATTAGCTTTTTCCGCTTCTTTTGCTTCTTTAGCCTCTTTTTCTTCAAGAGCTTTCTTAGCTTCACTCTGCGGAATTACAGAAACTCCAGGAGCCTTAAACGGATTCAAAACAACCTCCGGATATTCAAAATCAGAGTTTCCGTAAGGTTGAGTTGCAACAAGCATTACATCTCGCCAAATTTTTGCCGGAACAGTACCACCTGTGAGTTCGCCCATTCTAGAGTTGTCATCATTACCGACCCAAACACCGGTCACTACATCAGGTGTAAACCCGATAAAGTAAGCGTCTTTGCAGTCATCCGTTGTACCTGTTTTACCGGCAGCAGGTTTTCCGATATTAGCTGCGCGGCCTGTACCGTTTGTAATAACGGTTTTCATAATCGCTGTCATTGTAGCTGCCGTATTTATATTCAAAACTTTACTTGTTTTAGCTTTTTTAGCCTCATAAAGAACTGTTCCTCTTGAAGACTCAACTCTTTCGATTGCATAAGGCTCAACCTTGAACCCACCGTTTGCAAAGATACCATAAGCCCTTGTCATTTCAAAAAGTTTAACACTGTTTGAACCAAGAGAAATCGTGTAATCATAAGGAATAGGAGTTGTAATTCCCATTACTCTTGCAAGCTGGATTACAGGTCTAACACCGATTGCATCCATCAATCTTGCCGTACAAACATTTGATGAAACCATCAAAGCTGTGTACAAAGGAATCGGGCCTCTATATTTGTTACCGTAGTTTTTCGGAGTCCAGTTTCCGGCTCTAAACGGCAAGTCGTCAATCATATCGTTCGGAGAATATCCTTTTTCAATCGCTGCCGTATAAATAAACGGTTTAAACGCAGAACCTGAGGGTCTTAAAGACTGAGTTACACGGTCATACTGGCTCTTTGAGTAATCTTTACCGCCGGCGTAAACAAGAATTCTACCGTCAATCGGGCTAAATGAGAACACAGCCGCCTGACTCTTATCTCCTCTAAGTCCCCAAGCGTTTAAATTGCTAATAATCGCTTCATTTGCTTTAACCTGAGCGTTATAATTCAAAGTTGTAATAACTTTATAACCGCCGTTCACAATCTCTTCTTCCGTAAATCCGAGTTTGTGAAGTTCTTTAGTTACATAATCACAGAAATACGGCGCCTTGTTTGTAGCATACATCATAGGCATGTTAGAAAGTTTAATCGGTTCTTCTTTTGCCTTTTCGTAAGTTGCTTTGTCAATGTATTTCATTTTATACATTCTCAAAAGCACCTGATTACGACGTTTTTTAGCCAAATCCATGCTGTGATATGGTGAATAAACTGAAGGAGCTTGCGGCAAACCTGCAATTAATGCCATTTCTGATAATGTCAACTGATTAAGATTCTTGTTAAAATATATTCTTGCTGCACCCTTAACACCATAAGCACCTGAACCTAAATATACGTTGTTCAAGTACATTTCAAGGATTTTGTCTTTAGAAATTGTCTTTTCTATCTGAGCTGCAACCTGCAATTCTTTTATTTTTCTCGTAAATGTTTTTTCATTAGACAAGAATAGAATTCTTGATAACTGCTGAGTAATTGTACTTGCACCCTGAACAACATGTCCTGCCAAAACGTTCGCCACCATTGAACGTGCAAGACCCAACATATCATACCCCGGGTGGTTGTAGAAATTCTTGTCTTCTGTCGCGATAAGCGCTTTTACTAACTGCTCAGGAACTTCTTTCAGTTCAACATTTGAATAAGCATACGCGGCAAAAGTCTTAATAACTTCACCGTCACTTGCACAGAAAGTCGTTACAATATTAGGTTTGAGTGTGTTTAAATTTTTTATAGGAGGAAGCGAAATTAAATAAAGCTTCAATGCAATCATGCCGGCAAGCACGACACCAATTACCATTACCAAAAGTGTTGTAAACAGCTTAAGCATCGGATTATCAAAAGTTACCCTGCCTGAGCGTCTTCTCCCGCTGCTGTTCGGTATTTTATACGGTTTCATAAATCCCCCTTAACATATCGGACAATATCACAAACCCTTTATGTTGTTTTTTTATTTCAAAACCGCTACTATATAAGTAGCTTATATCATTTTAGCAAAGAAAAACTCTATAGGATAGTTTATTTGAATATGTTAAGTTTTTTGACAACAATTAAGAACGAATTTTTATCATATTTTGTACCCGAAAAAATGGAATACAAAATCACGGGTAAATGCCTGAAATGCGGAAAATGCTGTCGTTATATGTACAGTTTCGACACCTACACAACCACAGATTTCAAAATCATGCAGTTTCTTTTTCCGTCTTATAGAAGATTTTATATCCGCGGAAAAGACGAAGAAGGAAATCTGATTTTTGCATGCAAAGATGTAACTAAAGACGGACTCTGTTCAGTTTATGACAAACGTCCGAGAATGTGTAGAAAATACCCGCTCCCGAAAATAGGTTACCCGGGGAAACTCCACAAAGGCTGCGGTTACACGGTGGAAGATAAAAGTTTTAAAACATATTTAAAGAAGAAAGAGGATTAGATGGGGAGTTTTGTAAACCTTAATAATATCAAACTCATAGTTTGGGATTTGGACGACACATTTTGGGCAGGAAATCTTGAAGAAGGAACAATACTGCTTAAACCGGAAGTCATTGATTTTATTAACAAAAGCGTTAATCGCGGAATTATGCACTCAATTTGTTCAAAAAACGATTTTGAAAAAGTCAGAAATACTTTTCATAACCTTAACCTTGACGAAATCTGGGATTGCTTTCTTTTCCCATCCATAAGTTGGGATGCAAAAGGCGCAAGAATAAAAGAAATCCTTGAGCTTGCTAACCTGAGAGCCGAAAACACTCTTTTTATTGACGACAACGTCATCAACCTTAATGAAGCAAAATTCTATCTACCCAAAATAACCACGGTTGAAGCTTCTGAAATTCCGGATGTGATAAAAAATCTTTATTTTGTAAACTCTTTCGACCCCGAAAGGACAAGGCTGCAAAACTACAAACTGCTTGAAAAAAAAGTTATTGCAAAATCCTTGGGGAATTTTAATAATGAAGAGTTTCTAAGAAAAAGCCATATAAAAATTTCCATAAAAGATTTGACCGAAGAGAAAACCCCGCGCATAAAAGAACTCATAAAACGCACTCATCAACTTAATTACACAAAATCGCAAGATGAAATTAACCCTGAATATGAGAACAAATATATTATTGTTCAGGATGATTTTGGAAACTATGGAATTTGCGGATTTTATTCTCTGAACAAAGGAAAAATCGAACACCTCCTCTTTTCTTGCAGAATCCTCGGAATGGGAATTGAGCAATATATTTATAACAAACTCGGATGCCCTGATTTTGAAATAAAAGGTTCTGTTACAACACCTTTGGAGAAAAATAAACCTGTAGACTGGATTGAAGAGGCGGACTTGCAAGAAACTTTACCAAAGAAAAAAAAGAGCGAAATAAATGTGCTTTTCAAAGGACCTTGCGACCTTCTTTCCGCAACAGATTATATTGATGCCGATTGCAATATTGATACGGAATTTCCGTACTACAACGAAAAATTCCAGTATATTCTTGAACACACGCACATCTCATACATCGTTCAAGCGCATAAGGAATCTCAAGATACCCTCAGAAGAATTTCGCAGACCTTCCCGTTCCCACCACTTGAAAATTTTAAAACTGAGTTTTTCAACCCAAAATATAATGTAATATTTTTAAGCCTACTGACCACTATGCACAGCGGATTATACATCAATAAAACTGATGGAACATATATAGTTTTCGGCTATGCGAACCGAGATATTACGAATCCTGACAATTGGGAAAAAACTGTTGCTAATATTCCGGAAGCATACCGTGCTGCAAATATTCAGGCACTTAGAGATTTCAGCCTAAAATATCGTTTCGCGGGCGAAGTTCCGACTGAAGAGATTTTAAAGAATTTGGAATACATAAAAGAAAACCTCGACTCTAAAACGAAACTCGCACTCATTTTGGGAAGTGAAAAAGAATGCTCCAAAACGCTTGACGGGTACGAAGGTCTGACGCAAAGACACGCGAAGATTAATCGTGAAGTAGAAAAATTCGCCCAAAGTCACGGAATAGAGGTTATTAACCTGACAGATTTCATCGACTCAGACGATGATTACACCACCTGCATAAACCATTTTGAGCGCAAAGTTTACCTGAAACTCGGAACAAGATGCTCACAGTGTTTTAGTGATCAGGTGAACAAGTGAACAAGAAATTTACTCCCGGCATCCTGAGCGAAGCGAAGGATCGCAAGAGCTGGTAGTCACACGCAAAGTGCCACGTCATTGTGAGCGGAAGCGAAGCAATCCAGAGGGTAATTGTAACAACTAAACCCTCATCCTAGCCTTCTCCCTAGGAGAAGGAACATGAAGTTTCCCCTCTCTTAGCAGGAGAGAGATTAAGGGTGAGGTGTCAACATGTCTTTTACCCTGCGATTCTTCGACTGAAACCTCAAAATGACTAAAACCCTTAACATTGAAAAGCTCCGCCTTTGGTGGTTCAAATCTATTTCATCAAAAACCACACCCACAACCCCTGTCTTGGATTATTCGGGCTCTCGCCGGAGTTTTTATATTCGACTTTCAAATCTGTTGTTCTTATACCAGTCCGGTATATTTGCCCCCGTCCGGCTCGACCTTACGGGCTAGGCTTTGCCGTCGCCCTACCGAAAATCCGCCTCCCTCAAGGGGCGGGAAGTTTTTAACCTATCAACCCAATACATTTACACCACAAAAAATACTCCCCGAAAAGTGTCAGAATCGAGCTTTTTGCATAGACCTGTATTCAGCTATTATCAACACTCCTATGGATTTTTTCTATAAATTGCAAGGCTTTAAAGAATTTGCATAGAAAAATTTTTACAAAATGTTTGTCTTGACAATTTGTTAGGCATGCCTTACAATCATGTCATAAGGAGAAATTATTATGGTAAATTATGGCAGATAAAAATTTAACGGCAGGGCTTGAAGATTACTTAGAAACAATCTTCATTGCACAAAATGAAAATAAAACAGTAAAAGGCATAGATGTAGCACGCATGCTCAATATTTCCCGAGCATCAGTGTCGGAAGCCCTGTCTAAACTTGTCTCAAAGGGACTTATAACTTATGAGAGTTATGGAACGATTTCGTTCACTCCTACAGGACATACAGAAGCAGAAAAAGTATATAATACACACAATACGTTAAAGTCATTTTTTCAAACAGTTCTCAATATAAGTCCCGAAGAAGCAAGTGAAAATGCCTGTAAAATCGAACACATTATATCTAAAAATGTGTTAGCCGAAATAAAAGATTTTACTGATTATTGTAATAACAATCCTGAGATTATAAATGAATACAGGCAAAGGAGAGACAATGGCAAAAATCTCAGCGATAGGAAAATATCTGGATCAACCCCTTCTGATATCAAAACTGAATAAAAGTGTACCTTATATATTATCAGGTTTTGCCGGAGGATATTTAATTAATGACGTTCATAAAACCCCAAAAGAAGAAAGAAGAAAAGAAGGATTAAAAACCGCAATTACACTTTTTGGTACAGTTTTATCGGCAATTGCAGCACCTAAAATTGCATCTAAATTGACTAAAAGAAATCCGTTTCCAAGCACTTGTGAAGTAATAAACAGGAATAAGGAACTTGTTAATAATTTTATCTCTGAAAATCCTAATACTAAAATCAAAGGTATTTTAGAAAAATCAAAGAATAAAGTTTTATCATTATGCGAGGTTTCAAGGTTGTTTGAGAAGCATAAAGAGTTTGCGAACAAGTTAATTCCACCGCCTGAAAATATACAAGCAAAAGATATATTTAAAGAAATAGGTTATCTATCAATCTTTGGTGCAATCCCTGTTGCCGGAGGAATTACTGGTGGGATAATTGCAGATAAAGTTACGGACAAAGGCTGGAAAGAAAAAGTACCTGACAAGATTAATGAAGGTATTTATCAATATTTAGCAAATATATTTTTATGTAATATCGGTGCAGGTACAGCACTGGGTATTCTCGAAAAAATGAATATTAAATCAAAAGCAGCAAGATGTATAGGTATGATTGCAGGAATCATTACAACAGGAGTAATTGGCGGAAGTGCAATTGCTAACTTTATAGGAAAAAAGATAGTTAATCCAATAATTCTAAAAAAAGATGAAAAAGAAAAACGAACACCTGAGTTATTGGATTTATCCCTTCATACTGATGACATTGCAACTGTATCGCTGCTATCAGGGCTAAAATGGATAGAACCAGCATTACCGATTTTGTATTCAATTTCAGGTTACCGAGCAGGAATAGGTTACAGGAACAATTCTTGATTTTGTCAATACATAATCAAGAATTTAGAATATTCTTTTTGTTTGAAATGTTGTAGTTCAAATTGGGGTGGTAAGCGTGAACAGGCAGGAAGAAAAAACCTGCCTTAAAAAAGTGCCATTTAATAGAAGAATTAAGGCAAATAATTCAAGCATTAGAAAAGATAAGAATTGATGAAAAAAAAAAGAGTGGATTAAGTTAATTCTTGCAGAAAGTTTTAAAGATGAACAAAAATATACGAAAGAACGTCTGAGTAGTTTGAATGCCCAGAAAAATCAACTCCGTAATAGAATTGAACAATTATATCTCGATAAAATCGATGGCAAAATAAGTGAAGAATTTTGGTTAAGTAAGCACACAGAATAGTCTGATTCTCTGATTAATATTCAAAACAACATAACTGCATATGAAAAAACTAATATAAATTATTTGGATATGTCTGGTGAATTTCTTAAAATATGTTCAGAAATGACAAAACTCTATAAATTCGGCACAGTTGAAGAAAAACAAAAATTGATAAATTACGCACTTCAGAACTTTTTAGTGGAAGGCGAAACTCTGCACTATGAGTACAAAACACCATTCAATTTCTTCGCTTTGGGATTAAATCGTAATAAAATACTCCCGGAAATGGATTTTCTTACTCGGCGGCGTTAAACGAGTCTGCGTGTTTTGCGCCAGCGCAAAAACACTCCGCTCTCTGCCGCCTCGCGCTCGAACACTGAAAGGCTCTGCCTTTGGTGGTTCGAATCTTAGCCAGAAAATCAAGTCAAAACAAAAGCGAGGATAGACCTCGCTTTTATTTTGACAAAAAATACTCCCGGAAATGGATTCGAACCACTGTTGGAAGAGCCAGAATCTTCAGTCCTGCCGCTAGACGATCCGGGAATATCTTTTTATCTATAAATCTTTAAACTTAATTATTCTCTGATTTGGTTTGCTTTACCAAAGAAGTGCAAACGTCCCAAATCATCAGTATAAATAGTCTTAGAATCATTTACACCGCTAGGAATATTGGTTGCACCAAAGCCATAAGGACTTGACGCATCCTTTCTTTCCTTCGTAGCACTAAAACTTGATTTGAAAGATGGTGTCGGATTTCTCAATTCAGGTTCTTTGATAACATCCGTAATTTTCTTTTCACCATTTGCAGCCTTATCTTCTTCTGCAAATTCTACCATTGCATCATTTACTGCATTTGAACGCATACTTTCCATACGATATGTACGATTTGTTGAATAGTTGTTTTCGCCAATAGGCACTCTGCCCATATTATTGTTGTCTACACCAAACGTCACGCCTGCATACGCACTAGAAACTGTCATTGCAGCAACTACGCCTAAAATTAGTAAGCTTCTTTTTGACATAAATATCTCCTTGGGTTCTACGATTAATATATACTATATTATAATACAAAAATCCCTCGAAAACACTTTTTTGTCAAATACTTCTATTTAACACCACTCAAAATTTCGTCGGTTATGTCTTTCCCGCCATATAGAACCACACTTTTGGCAAAAACGCAATCGTAAGAATCTTTTTCGGCTTTTTTCGCCACCTCGTTTTTAATATTTTTTTCTATAGCTGCTAACTTGGAATTATAATCCCTCTCAAGCGCTTCTCTTTTTGTATTAAATTCCTTTGTATACTTATCCTCTAGTTGCAAAACCTTTGCAGGGTCTTTTTCATTCGCAATCTCACCGCGAGCATTTACAATAATTTTATCCAACTCGCTCAGTTTCTTGGAATGTTCTTGTTTCAATTGTTTGACCTGCGCAGAAGAGCTTACAACCTTCTGCAAATCAACTACAGCAATATTATTTTCCGCAAAGACTCCACAAACACCACTCAACATTAAACACATAACAAATAAAAAACTTTTCTTCATATCTAAACCCTCTCTTTACCTGTGTTATAAGAGGTTTACAGATAAAACACAATCCCTCAACAATCCTAACCCGAAAAGATGAATTTTAAAAAATATCCATTGAAAACAATGTTCATTTAAACTAAAATATAGTTATGCTAAGAATAGTTTTAACATTATTTTTATTAATAAATATGATACCCGCGTTTGCAGCTTCCGACAACAGCGACAAAATCAAGGAAACATACAAACTGCACGGGCAAATTGAGTATGACGACAATCCTGTTGAGACAATTTATCTTGACGAAAATATAGAAAAGCCTCAGGTGAACATCCCAAAGCGCTCGTTGACCCTGCCCGTCGGGGTCTTGAACATAACGTCAAATACCAACACTCCCAGGAGCGCATTAGCCCGCGCAATGGTCAACAGAAACAGCCTTAAAGACATCTTGCCGCTCAGCGGAAGTGTTTCAGAACAAATGGGCGGATTTTCTTATGGTCAATCCTGGGAACAAGAATTGTCCTCCATAGCGCAGATGGAATACACAACAGCGTTTTTTGTAAGATATGACACTCCAAAAGCATTCTCGTTCACAACCTCGGTTAGACAAGCCTCAAATCAGGATGTCGGAACACAATACAACACCCTAAGACTCGCACCGGAATGGCATATCACTGACAGGTTGACCCTGAAAGATTCTTTCAGCAATTATCTTAACCAAACAAAAAACAAAAATGAAATCACTTTGGTTTATACTCCGGCTCTCAAAAAATATGCAGAATCTTTGAAGTTTCAACTCGGAGTTGCTCAATCGTATTACCAAAACGGAAGACAAAGTTCATCCGTCAGTTTTTCTACTGACTTCAAGTTGTAATTAACTTAAAAATTTTATATAATTGGGACTATGGTACGTTACAGACAGGAAAGAAAAAGACCTAAAAGGGTCGTCACAAAAGAAGAAAGAGGAACTAAGCAAAAGCCGGTTTCTAAAAAAGAGTCCGGTAAAAACTCTATTACGAGCGGGTTCTACTATTCTTTTCTAACAATCGTACTTCTTCTGTGTCTTATACAAATCACTATCAGTGCGGTTTTGAACGTATCAAAAGTCGTATCATACAAAGCAAAAATCATTCAAATTACAAAAACCAGAGATGCTGCTCTTGCGATGAATGAACAGCTCAAAGACAGTATTAATAACTTTTCTAACGTTTCGGGACTCGAAGCAATTGCAAGAAATAATTTAAAAATGTCTTCAGAAGACGAAGTTCTTGTCATCATTAACACACCAAAAGACGAAGATAAAGACGAAAAACCGAAAAAAGCAGGCTTTATCAAACATGATTAAACAACTTATTAAAGAGGGTTTTATTCTAAAATCAAAAGGCTACTACAAACACGCAATCGAAGCCTTTTATAAAGCATTGGAGCTTGATAACAAAAGTCCTGAACTCCTGCTTGAGATTGCCGAACTTTATTTCCTTATGGGAAAAGAAGAACACGCTCTCAGTTATATAAAACAAATACTCGACACAAATCCTGTACATATCGGGAGTCTTGAGCTTTTGGAAAAAATATTTTTGGAAAAAGGTGCGCTTGAAGATGCTGAGCAAACCGCAAAAAATATTTATTGTATAACGCACAAAACAAAAGATTTTGAACGCATTTTTGAGATTTTAATTCAGGAAGAAAAGTATTCAGAAATGTTCACATATAATACAGAAGAAAATTCGCCTAAAATAACTTACCTTTCTGCACTTGCAAAATATCGACTGAATGAACTTCAAGATGCTGAAAATCTCATTAACAAAGCACTTTGCATGGAACAAAATCAAGATTTTCTACTTTTGAAAGGACAAATTTTGCTCAAAGAAAACAAAGATGATGAGTGCAAAAATTTGTTAAATGAGATAAAAATTGATGAAAATAACCCTGAAATTTTAAATTTCGCTGGACTGGTTGAACAAAGATTCGGAAATTATCGTAAAGCTCTTGAGTATTTTCAAACAGCCCTAAAGCTCGAGCCTCAAAATGATGAATATAACTACAATTGCGCAAGCACGTATTTTAAAATGGGCGAAAATAGTTTGGCAAGAAAGTTTTATAATATGGCAATTTCCATAAATCCGGAAAATAACAGTTACCATCTTGCCTTAGCGAATTTGTATTACTCCGAAAAACTCTACAAACGTGCCATGGAAGAATTATACGGCGATTTTTATGAAGCAAGACTTCTAAAATCTATAATATTGTACGACACAGGTTATTTAGCTCTTGCGAAGAAGGAGTTGCAAGAGCTAGAAAAAATTTGCCCAAAAGATAATATTGTGACCGATTATATTGAAAAAATAAGAACCGAATTAAGCATTAACTAAAGAATTCAGTTTTCTTAAATAACTCATAAAAATAATTAAGTCTGTCTTTGTCATGCATATACCAATACCCGATAAGCACCTCAAATGCTGTCGCTTGGCGGTAATCAGCTTGAATACTTCTTCTCCCTATCGGGATAGAAAGATTACGTCCTCTGCGAACAAGTTCATGTTCTTCTTCCGCCAACTCCGGAGTTATCAACAAAAGCATGTCTTTCTGAAAAGTCGCATTAACTCTGTCAGTCGTAATTTTATGGAGTAATTTTGAGTTAGAAGTTTTGAAGATAGTGTAAGTACGTACAAAAACTTCCCAAACAGCATCACCAATATGCGCATAATTTTTTAAAGTAAATAATTCTTCTGACATAAGTTCATTATAATAGAAAAAAAAGTCAGTCAAAAATAATTTCGACTGACTGTCCAACTATTCTTATTCCAAAAATTAATTAAAATATCTTGCAAGCAAGCCATCAAAACCTCGTCCGTGGCGAGCTTCGTCTTTTGCCATTTCGTGAACTGTATCGTGAATTGCATCCAAGCCCAATTCTTTAGCCTTTTTGGCAAGCTTCATTTTGCCGTCACAAGCGCCAAATTCAGCTTCTGCACGAAGTTCCAAATTCTTTTTAGTTGAATTGGTAACAACTTCACCGAGAAGTTCTGCGAATCTTGATGCGTGATCAGCTTCATCAAAAGCATATCTTCTATATGCTTCTGCGATTTCAGGATAGCCTTCTCTGTCAGCTTGTCTTGACATTGCAAGATACATACCGACTTCTGAGCATTCACCTACAAAGTTTGCTCTCAAACCTTCAAGAATTTCAGAATCAACATTTTTTGCAACACCGATTCTGTGTTCATCAGCATAATTTTTATTATCAGTGTCAAGTGCAGTAAAAGCTTCTCGTGCTGCGCCACAAATAGGGCATTTCTCAGGAGCTTCGCCTTCTGCTGTATAACCGCAAACTGAACATACGTATTTTGTCATAATTTTATCCTCTCAATTATCATTACAAATAAAATTATAGCATGCACTTTTTCACTCTTCAATTGTAATTACAACAAAAAACCAACAGATTACTCTGTCGGCGGTTTTGTTTTTTGATGATATTTCAACCGGAAAACTATTTTATTTCCGCATCATCTGTGACTTGAAGCTGTTTTGACTTGTAGTTGTGAATAACTGCATCCACCAATAAGTCGTATGAAGAACTTTTCTCGATATTCGGGAATTCTTCCTTCAATTGTTGTCTGACCATTGCTTCCAGTCTTTGTTCATCAGCCTTGATTTTAAGTTCTGTGCTTGACAGAGACTTTATATACTCTTCATTAGCAAGTCTTTGACCTTCTGAGAAGGCTAACAAATCTGCTTTTGGATTAAGAGTTGCTTTTAAAGATTTTAAAAATTTGAAATTAAACATTTTCCTATTCCTTTTTTAAGTAAAGCACAAATCGCTTGTAATTTGGGTTTGTTGTCCCCTTTTTTCATTTACCTTCACTTGTACTTTATTAAAGTCTGGTGAAGGTAAAAATTTACTCTTTTTTCAAAAGTTGTTACATTTTTTTACAAAACTCTCTTTTTAGCCGTTCAACTTAGAAAAATCTGTTAACATTATATACTTATTTTTCAGTTCGTTCAATAGCGCGAGTCTGTTATTTTTAATCTTTTCATCCTTATCCATAACGAGTACGTCATCAAAGAATTTTGTAACAACAGGGTTGATTTCAACCAAATCAGCAAGATATTTATTGTAATCTCCTGCGTAAGAAATCTTTTCAACTGCACTGTACAAAGCCTTTTCTGCATCGAATGAGAACAAAGAAGTGTCAACAGAAACAGTCACATCTTCTTTTAAGATTCTCAAAACTCTGTTTGCGTTTTCCAAAAGCTTAGCATCATTCAATTGAGACACGACCTTAACTCTTTCAAAGTAATCGCACAAATCTTCACAAGGATTTTTGCTTGCGCATGCTTCCAAAACATCTTTTCTGTAATCATTGTTCAAGAAAATGATTAATCTTTGAACAAAGAATTCCTCCACATCAGACTTGCAATCAGCCTTAACAGGAAGAAGTTTAAGCGCATCATCAATAAGTTTTGATAAATCAATTTTTAGTCCATGTTCAAGAACCGTTTTGATAATACCCAAAGCTGCACGTCTTACACCAAGCGGGTCAGAAGAACCTGTCGGCTTTTTACCTGACGCAAAAACTGCACAAATTGTATCAACTTTATCTGCAATACCAACAATTTGACCTTCAACAGTCTTAGCTGTTTCACTGTCAGCATTGAGTGGGAAATAATGTTCTTTAATCCCTTCGCAAACTTCAGGAGCTTCACCTGAAACTCTTGCGTAGTCTGCACCAATAAATCCTTGAAGTTCAGTAAATTCAAACACAAGGTTTGTCGCCAAATCTGCCTTACAGAGTTCTGCCGTACGTTTTACGGTCGGTCTTGAGTCTAATTTCTCAGCAAGTTTAATAATTCTTTGAGTCTTGTCATAAACTGAACCCATGCCTTTTTGGAAAGTCATACCCTTCAAGTTTTCAACATAACTTTCAAGCGGTTTTTTTGTGTCTTCTTTGAAGAAAAATACCGCATCATCCAATCTTGCTTTGATAACTCTTAAGTTACCCGCCTTGATATTTTCAAAATCGTTTCCGATATAGTTTGTAATCGTTACGAATTTGTTGATTAATTTACCGTCAGCCTTTGTGTAAAGTGCGAAATATCTTTGGTGAGTTTCCATAACCGTAACAGCAACCTCTTGCGGAATCGTAAGAAATTCTTCATCAAAACTGCAAGTAACCGCAACCGGATATTCACAAATAAATGTAACTTCTTCCAACAAATCGTCAGAAATTTTTGTTACAGCATTGAGTTTATCCGCTTCGGCTTTTGTTAATTCAAGAATTCTTTGTTTTCTTTCCTCAGGATCAACGATAACATAAGCATCTCTGAGCTTAGAAACATATTCATCCGGATTGCTTATCACGATATTTTGGGTCGAAAATCTGTGACCGTTCGTAACATTTGAAGATTCTTTATCAATAATTTTGATTTTGACTTCTTCGCCGTCAAGAATTGATAACACCCAGCGAATCGGTCTTGAGAACTTAACTTCGTTTGTTCCCCATCTCATAAAGTGAGGACCTTGGAGTTTTGCAAAAATTTGCGGAACATTTTCTTGCAAAAGTTCTTTTGTGTTTCTTCCTTTAATAGAAATTTTTGCGTAAAGATAATTGTCTTGAACATACAAATCATCCTTTGAAACACCGTTTTTGTTAGCAAAACCTTCGCCTGCTCTGGTCAAATTATGGTTTTCATCATAAGCAACTGTTGCGATCGGACCTTTAACAACTTTTTCAACATCCGGCTGCGAACCCGCTAAACCGCTCACAATAACCGCAAGTCTTCTCGGAGTTGCCATTACATTAATTTTTTCAAAAGCTATATTACTACCTTCCAAAAAGTTTTTAAATCCTGCTTCAAGCTGTGAAATAGCCATTGGTATAAACTTATAAGGAAGTTCTTCTACACCGATTTCCAACAAATATTTACTCATACTGATTTTCTCCAATATCTAATCTTAACTTGATTATACATGAAAAATAACGCGTGGTTACATATATCAAGCTAAATTTACGAACCAAATCCCGCAAAAATTCCGAGATTATAAACTATATACGCCACAAACCAAGCTATTGCGCACTGTAACAATACTACGACGACCGCGTAACGTCTGCCTAACTCTCTTCTGACAGTCGCAATCGCCGCAACACAAGGGGTGTACAACAAGCAAAATACCAAAAATACAAATGCTGTCAGATGATTGAACAGAGTCGGAAGTAAGTTTGTATTTCCACCTAACAAAACGCTTAAGGTACTTACAACACTTTCTTTTGCCATAAACCCTGTGATAAACGCGGTTGAAATTCTCCAATCAGAAATGCCCAAAGGCTCAAACACAGGCACAAAGAAGTTGCCAAGAAGTGCAAGCAAGCTTTGTGAGGAATCGGTCACAAGATTGAGTCTTGAATCAAATGTTTGCAAGAACCAGATTATGATAGTTGCAACAAAAATTATCGTAAACGCTTTTGTTACAAAGTCTTTTGATTTTGAATATATTAATCTGTGCACATTTTTAAATCCCGGAACTCTGTAGTTCGGAAGCTCCATTACAAACGGTACCGGCTCGCCTTTAAATACAAAGAATTTCATAACGAACGCAAACACAATTCCGGTCATAATTCCTATCAAATACAAACTCAAAATCACTTGCACCTGATTTTCGCTAAAGAATGCTGCAGTAAACAAAGCATAAATAGGGAGTTTTGCAGAACAGCTCATAAACGGTGTCAGCAAAATCGTCATTTTTCTATCGCGCTCGGAAGGAAGAGTTCTTGTCGCCATAATCGCAGGAACAGAACACCCGAAACCGATTAGCATAGGGACAAAACTTCTGCCTGAAAGTCCGATTTTACGAAGAAGTTTGTCCATAACAAACGCCACTCTTGCCATATAACCACTATCTTCCAGTATTGACAAGAAGAAGAACAGTACAACAATTACCGGAAGGAAACTCAAAACACTTCCGACCCCTGCAAAAATACCGTCAATAATCAGCGAATGCACAACCGGATTCAAACCGTAAGCAGTAAGCGCATTATCCGTAAAGGTTGTAATTGCATCAATTCCCATTTCCATTAAATCTGATAAAAACGAACCCAAAGGTCCGAAAGTCAAATAGAAAATAACCGCCATAATCGCTAAGAAGGCAAACATAGCCGTGTATTTACCTGTCAAAATCTTATCCGCCGCCGTGGTAATTCTGTAACCTATTGTCTCACAAGGTTTTTGAACAAAATTATCACACAGTTTTTCGATAAATGTAAATCTCATATCCGCAAGAGCGGCTTCTTTATCAAGTCCTCGCTGAGTTTCCATTTCAGAAATTATGCTGTTACAGGTTTCAATCTCATTTTCATCCAGTTTCAACGCCTCAATTACAGGAGCATCACCTTCCGTAACCTTTGTTGCAGCAAATCTTACAGGGATTTCAGCCTCTTGTGCGTGGTCTTCAATCAAGTGAATAATCGAGTGAATACATCTGTGAACACAAGCTTCTTTTTCGATATTCGGGTTACAAAAATCCAATCTTCCCGGATGTTCTTTGTATCTGGCAACATTCACAGCGTGTTCAATCAATTCTTCCACACCTTCGTTTTTCGCTGCAGAAATAGGAATTACAGGAACACCGAGTGCAGCCTCTAAACCGTTTACGTCAATGCTTCCGTGACTTTCGGTAACTTCATCCATCATATTGAGTGCAATAACAAGCGGAACATCCAATTCAATTAATTGGAGAGTGAGAAGTAAGTTTCTTTCAATGTTTGTCGCATCAATAATATTAATAATTCCGTCCGGTTTTTCGTGCAGAATAAAGTTTCTGGTAACAATTTCTTCACTGCTGTACGGTGAAAGTGAATAAATCCCCGGCAAATCCGTCAACGTAACATCAGGATGACCTTTGACAATTCCGTCAGTTCTCTCAACTGTAACTCCCGGAAAGTTGCCGACATGCCTGTTAGAACCGGTTAATTGGTTAAACAAAGTTGTTTTTCCTGAATTTTGGTTACCTGCAAGGGCAAGACGCAAATCGCCTTTTACAACGTCACCGGATTTAATAGTTGTATAGCCGACCTCTTCACCTATCATAGAGTGGTCAATGTCTTTGAACTCAACCACTTTAGCTTCGCGTTCATGCGCATCGTGAATAAAACTAACCTTAATCTTAGCCGCATCCCCTTTTCTCAGAGTCAATTCGTAACCGCGGACTCTAAGTTCCAAAGGGTCGCCCATAGGAGCGGTTTTGATAAGCGTAACTTCAACCCCCGGGGTCAAACCCATATCAAGTATATGTTTTCTTAAAGCCTTGTCCTCACAATCAATTGAGAGAATGTAAGCGTCCTTACCTTTTTCCAGTTTATCTAAAGTTATTTGTTGTTCATTTTCCATATCAAAACCAATCCTTGCGGAGAAAATTATATCACAATAAAGCTTTAAAGTCATAAAAAAAGTGGCGACGGATTTTTCAATCCGTCGCCACTTTAACTAAATGCTTCTAAGCAACTTCGCCGTCTTTAACTTCGAACTTACCAAGTTCTTTGTTATATTCGTATTTAACGCCGTCTTTTGTTGCTGTCAATGAAGGGTAGCCGAATCCGGGATCCATTTGATATCCTTCATTTTGAGAAACAAGGATTGCTTCTGCACGAACAGCCGCTTCGTTTGTTCTGTCTACTGCACGACCGTCAGTTGTGAAGTCACAAGCAACTGCTTCCGGATCATCAGGACTACAAGCTGAGAATTCCATGAATTCACGAGCTTCAGGGTCCCAGATGTGCATAAACAAGCCGTATGGCATTTCTTTTGTATATGCGCCCTTCAAATCGGTCGGTGTCAAGCCGAGTTGCTCAGCAGCTGCTTCAGGAGTTGTAGCTACTTCAGGTTCACCCTCAATGCCCATAATTTCGTTTCCGAGAGCATCGATTTGCTTGTCAAGGTCTTTCATGATGTCTTCATCAGTAACATACTCAGTCAAGTGTTCTTTCAAGCCGCTAACATCACCTTCGAATGGACTTCCGTCTTCTTTAGTGAATGTATCAGTGCCGTCTTCACCTGTTTTTCTGTATACTACGTTACCGTCAGCATCAGTGAACATTGCGCCTTTTTCTTCGTCAACTGTAGGGAAGCCCTTCATTGCGCTCAAGCTTTCAGCGTCACCTTCAAATGCTGTTCCGTCTTCGTACAAGTAGCTTCTGTTGCCTTCTTCGTCAATTGTTTCTGACAAAATCTTGCCGTCTGCATCTTTGAACAACGGATTGCCGTCAGCATCTGTCATAGACTTGAGTGATGACTCGTCTACTTTAGATATTGTTTCAGATCTGCTTAACGCACCTGATATAAGGTCTGCAACAGATGTTTCCATATTGAATACTGCCATTTGTAATTTTTCTGTCTTAGTCAGCTCTTCACCGTTTTCAAGTTTTTCTTTAAGAGCTTCGTATTCTTTAGCAGTAATTCTGTATTTAGATTTGCCGTCCCATTCAAAGAATGATTTCAATTTTTCAAGCAACATATCTTTCTTTTCTTGGGCAAGTGCTACAACATTATCTCTGAATTCCGCATCAATATCTACGTTGTGTGAATCATTGAATGAACCGTCGATTGTTGTATCGTGTGAATCATTGTTCGTATTGTTTGAATCATTAACACTTGAATCAGTATTAGTGTTGTTAGAATCCTTTACGCTTGAATCTGTGTAGTTGTTAGTTGTGTCACCGGATGTTGACGTATTGCCTGAATTATTGCCATCACCCGTTGTGTTACCGTCTCCGGTTACGTTGCCGTCACCGTTAACTTCTTGGGCTTTTTGCATTTCTTCAATCTGTTTCTGTGCTTCTTCGAGTTGAGCCCTCAATTCTTTAACCAAATCAGACTCTTCTTCAGATTCGTCTGCAGCTTTTTCCTCAGTCAAAGACTTAATCAATTCTTTCAATTCATTGATTTGACCTTGCAAAGCTGTGATAACAGGATTTTCTTCAGTTTCGTCAAGGGTTTCGTCTTTTTCAGGTTCTTTCAAAGCGTTACATGCATCAGCGGCTTTTTGCGCTTTTTCAGCAGCAGCCTTCGCGTCTTCCGCATCAGTTTTTGATTTATCAGTAGCTTCTTGTGCTTGCTTTGCAGCTTCAAGAGCAACTTTTGAATCCTCAATATCTTTTGCCATTTCTTGAAGTTTTGCGTTATCTTCTTCTACTTCTTTGGCAAGTTTTTCAGCTTCTTCTGCTGCTACAGTAGCTTTTTCTGATTTATCATTTGCTTCTTGAATAGCTTCTTCTTTTGTTTTCTGAGCTGTTTCGTATTCTTGAGTAGCAGTTTCTAATTCAGTAACAATTTCATCCAATGATTTTTGAGCTTCGTCACGTTTAGCTTCTGCATCTGCCAAAGCTTTTTGTTTTTCTTCAAGAGTTGCTTTCTTTTCTTCAAGAACAGCTTTCTTTTGTTCAAGAATTGCTTCTTTTTCTTTAAGAATTTCTTGTTTCTTGGCCAAGTCTTCTTTTGCTTCGGTTAATTCTTTTTCTGCAGCCTCAAATTCAGCTTGGCATCTGTCAAATTCTGCTTGCGCTTCCTCTAACTCTTTCTGTGCTTGTTGCATAGCTCTTTCAGCAGATTCCATAGCGGATTTAGCACTGCTTATTTCATAAGAACTTGCATCAGGATTGCTGGCAATACTATTGTATGCAGCAACAGCAGAGTTATATGCTGAAATTGCGCTGTCATATGCGCCTTGTTTTTGGGTCAATACTTGTTGAGCAGCATCACGAGCAGCCAACTTGGTATTATAATCTGCTTGAGCTGTATTCACTCTTGTTTGTGCAGTATCAACATCAGCTTTTGCAGTATCAACTTCACTTTGAGCTGTATTTACTTCTTCTTGTGCTGTATCAACTTCACTCTGCGCAGTCTCTGCTTCTGTTTTTGCAGCATCAACTTTTGCTTGTTCAGCGTCAAGTTTTTCTTGCGCTTCAGTTTTTTTACCTTCTAATTCTTCCATTTTAGCTTGAGCTGTTTTAGCATCTTGATCCGCCTTTTCAGCCCTACCTTGTGCTTCTAAAGCTTCTTTCGCATAAGTTTGTGCATTTGATTTAGCTTCAGAAACCTTACCTGCTTTTGCAGTAAGTTCGTTGGTAGCATTTACTAAAGCTTTTTCAGCCTCGGTTAATTGCGCTTCAAGCTGCGCAACATCAACACCTTCAGCACCACCGGTTTTGTTTGTTTGAAAAAGTTTAATCAACCAATCGTTGCCGCCACCAATTCCATTGATACCCATAAATTTTTCTCCTTTCGTTGTGTGTTTCTAAATATCGTCGCTCTTTGTTACTTTCAAAAACAAAAACGCCCGTAATTGAATCTATGTTTTATATAGATTTACGGGGGTTTAATATGTACTTATTTGTTATAAATCTCTCGGAAAATTATTCTAAGGACTCTTCTTGTCATTCTTTCTCCTCAGTGTCATGATTTCATCGCAATTTTGTGTTTTTTATATATCTATTAACGGCATTTTTTTGTGAAACTTTAGAACAAGGTCGATTTTTGTTACAATTATTAACAAAGATTGACCCTGAAAAAAGGTTAAAAGATTGACCCAATGAGAAGTTTCAGAAAATGATACAAATTTTAACAAACTACATCATTTAGACCATAGACCCACAACTGAGTTAACAGAACTTAACAAAAGAGAAAAACATGATTACATGAATATTTCAGGACATTTATCTCTGGTAATTTCTTCGTCCCCGATAAAAAGCCTGTCCTGAGGTGCAATTTTGATTTCTTTAAAGCTTCTTCTCAACTCCTCTAAAGAAGACACGTCTTTTTCCTCACCATAATATGTATGTTCTAAATAGTTAGTATTCACAAACCAAGTATCTTTATCCATAGAAAATTCCGCATTACTCTGTGCAGAACGATTCGTATGCTCCCTGAATATTGATGGAGTAGTGGCCTTCTTGACTCTTTCCAAAGCCGCATCAAATACTTTGCCAGATATACCGTCATCCATCTCTTTAGAGCCGATTAACAGAGCAGATTTACATTTTTCATTAAAAGATTGAATCAATTGTGTAAATTCGCTTTTAATTTTTTTCAATGTTGTTACGGAATCATAAAAATGGAATCCCAAAACTCCACTGTCGTCCACAATTCCTCCGCCGGTGCAAGTTCTGATATCATGCGTCCATATATTGCGTGCTTTTATCATTGAATCCATCAACTTATTAGGATTTTCTTTGCAGTAAAAATGTGTAGCGCCCCTACCTTCAAAAGCGTTTAGGGGTATAAATACGATTTTTGATTTAAAACTTGTATTGTTTACGGGGTTGATGTTCATATTCTTTCTAAAACCGCTAAAAAATTTTTTTGCTACTTTTACATTTTGATACATTATAGGCAATTTTTGCAACAAAAAATACTTTATATAATATATGGGGAAACAATAGGATTTTTCTATGGGATTAAAAGCAGGACTATCTTTATACACACGTTGCACCGAATACGCAAAAGCACTCGGTAAATCTCATATTCTCCAAACCGCTCCTCAGAAATTCAACCCCGAAGGGCTAAAAGTTTGCGCTGTCGATACTTTCACAAAAACAAGCTCTAGCGCATTGAATGTTATTAAAAAAGAAGCACCAATAGCAAAAATGTCCGCTTATTATGACGGCGGACAAAGCTTGGTTCTCGGATATCTGCCGGACAATTATGTTACAAAAGAACATATGTTCATAAAGGGAGGAACTTCTATCGCAAAAATAGGTCCTAAAAAAGGTCAACAAGTAACTACACCCGATAGATGGATAGAGTCCTCTATAATCCTACCACATTATCATATAGGTTTGTTGCGGTCAGGTGGCGCAGGCTCCGGAACAAAAGCAGTACAAAGAGTTGTTGCAAAAAGTCTCGAAGACTCTAGAACCGCAGGAAGAGTAACACTTGATGCCTGCTGTATAGACGGAAAGACTTCTCCCGCAGGATTTTATTACAAATTGGGGTTCCGGTTCCAAAACCAAGATTTAAATATAAAATTAGAAGAATGGCTCAAAAACGGCGGTAAACGCGAAAACTCCCCATTCATCACAGGAACAATGTTCCTGCCGAAAGAAAATATCGAACAGTGCCTGAAATACGGCAGGGGGTAAAGGGGAATGGGGTCACAACTTAAGGCTTACTAATCGCTTGTTTAATCCATTCCGGTAAATCAGAAGTACTTATATCCGCGGTAGTTTCATAAAACTTTCCCGTAGAAATCAAATACTCTTTGTATTTCTCGCATTCCTCAAATGACATTAATGCCATTTTAGATAAATCAACGTCATAAAATTTTATTTGCGAACCACTACCCTTTTGAAAAACTTCGTCATGCGCACTTACACTATTTGGAAGTTTTCTGGGCTTTAAACTCTTTTTTGAAGGGGCAACAATTTTTGAAGATAATATTGGCTTAATATTTACCACTTTAAAAATCTCCCCAATCATAAAACAAATCATTCATAATAACGACCTGCTTCTATTAATTTTTTCTTAAAGTCTAGTCGTTCTTTAACCGACATATCAGCCATTTGAGCCAAATCTTCAGCAAAAAATTTTACACGTCCTGAACCTGTTACCCCATACATTTCGTCAGCGGCACCAATGCAGTTTGGCAATTTTCGAGGAGTGATTTTGCCAGCCTTTTGGGCAATAGTCGCTATTCCCTTTTTCGTTTCATTTATAATTGTAGTATTTGCTGTCACTGGCACGATTTTCATAAATTACACTCCCACACTTTCATTCTAACATTATGCAAATTTTTGCCAATTGCATTAGATTGTATAGTTACCCGTTAAAATCAAATAGGCTTCGTAACATTTTCTTTCCGCATCATTCATCAATTTCATTTTTTCTTCATCTTCAATTGAATATTTGACCGTCGTTCTTTTTACTGGTTTAGAAGAGAAATAGTAATCTGAATCAATACCGACAGAATTTGGAAGTTTTCTAGGCTTAATTTTGTTTTCAGATGTTGTCGCTTTTCGAACAACATTCTTAACAGATTTCTGTTTGCTGCCAGAGTTCTTAATTTTGGGGATTATCACAGGTTGAATTTTTTCAATATTCATACACTTACACTCCTTGCTTAATTTTAACATTATTTACGTTATTGTCAATTATACCTGCTTGTACTATTTTTGCCTTTAATTTTAGAATTTTATTTTTAGGATCATATATTCCGCCATTAATAACTAACTTGCTATTTTTTTGAAGCAAAAATTCGGCTTCAGACTTACGTTCTATGTTAAAGCTTTCAATAGATGCTCCTTTACTTCCGGCTGGAATTTCAATTTCCCATAACACTTTTTCTGCATATTTTTGGGCAGCCTTATTGGTCATTGCGGTAGACATGAAACGAGACTGTAACACTGATTGTTTTTTTAAATTCTGATTTATATAAAGCTCTGCTAAACGAATAGCTTCATCTTCTGGTAAAAGTTGTAATTTTTCCATAAATATGCTTAAATTTTCATCCAAAGGCTTATCATTCAAACCTATTAAATTTTTAAATAGACCAAAACTTTTTTCTCCACGATAAACTGTCAAATCTTTTTTAGTCTCAAAAAGGTTTAAATAATTGGTGATAGCACCAATTTTCTTTTGAACATCTGCGGTAATTTTACCGGAAGACAACGCTCGGTTGATTTCATCAGAGTTAACTTTATACTCTAACAGCGGAACAATAGCATCTTTTGGTTTTCTTACAATTCCTTCAACGATAACATCCCACTGTTCTGGATTAAATTGTAAAAAATCGTCTGCTTGTTTTGAAAGTTTCATTGAACGATTAAAAAGAGCGAGCTTTTCTATATTTGGTATCAAATCCGTATCCGAAAAACCTTTCCATACATCAATATACTTACCATTGTGGAGATTCATCATATCGGTTATCAACTTATAATCTCTTTCTGTCAAGATTGGAGACAAGTCAATGACATGCTTTGGCATAGGTTCAACTCTGCTTAAAACATTTCTCATTTCTCTTATAAGATAATTTTTTTCATCCAGCTTTCCGGTAGGAAAGAGCTTCTTTACCTCGTCTATTGAAACAAATTTAGCCCTGCGCTCAAATGTATCGAAAACAGGTTTTAACTGATTAATTTCCGTTTTAAATAACGATACAGACTTCGGTTTCGTTACATACTTAGTAGCACTTACTGACGATACGAAAAAATTTACTACGGGCTTGAGACTATTTATTCCTGACAAAATAATTCCCTTATTCAACTAACCTATGTTAATATAAAGTTTTTACAACCAACAAAATTGCCAAAATATTAAGAATTATTTACATCTGCCTGCTAACACCATCCATAAATAAAGTAAAAGCGATAGTCAGGAAAACTATCGCAAAATATGTGTGTGTATTATATTATAGAATCTATTTACGCAATTGCATTTAATTGCTTTGTTTCGGCTTGAGAATTGCCATTATCTTTTAACATATTAAATGTTCTGTAAAGTTTGTAACCAAGCGCTACAATCGGATTTGAGTCAACTGAATCAGCTTTTCTTGCGTATTCTTGGCTTTGTTGAAATTTGATTGCCGCATTTGGGTCTCTCAACATCAAAATAGCGTTTTCTGATTTCATTTCTCTTGATAATGTATTTTCTCTAAAATTTATGTTGTTTATTCTGTTTACTTGCATTTCTATCACCTCCGGTGAGTTATTAAGTGTTTCACATACACTTCATTCAACAATTTCATTATGATACATATAACATTTTTTGTCAAGGGGGTTTGTGAACTTTTATTAAGAACGTGAAACTCTGCAATGACGCGCCTATTGCATAAAGTGTTAAAAATACGCTTAAAAATTGCCCGACTGTTTATTGTTCAGTCGGTGTATTTTTTACACTAATTTTAAAAATGGCATGCCTTTTGATGTTTTTTTGTCCTAATGTTTTCCCCGTGCAAAACCATTTTTAGCTATTTCCAAAACTCGCTGTTTATGGTATTATATAAACATTGGGAGGGGCTAATGAGACAAAGGGTTGAGACGCCTACTAGGAATAAGATTTTTGCACAAAGGTTGATGTGGCTGCAAATCATCTTCTTGTCTTTGGTTGCCCTCTTTGTAGTGTATTTATTCGCCGTTCAGGTTTTTGATTTCCGTAACTCAAAGGAAAGGGCAAAAAACCAAAGACGCGCCTCCACTTTCGTTATGCGCGGAGATATTTACGACAGAAACGGCATAAAACTCGCCACAGACACTGTTTATTATAATATTTATATTAAGAAAGATGACATGGTGCATGAGCCGGAAGAACTCGCAAAAGAACTCGCACCAATCTTAAAGATTTCACCAATAAATCTTTTGGACAAGATTAATCAAGATGCCCCGTTAATATCTTTAAAGAAAAATGTTGACAGGCACACTCGCGATAAGATTGCACGGTTAAATCTTCGCGAAATCCCGATGGATAAAAAGAGCATAAGAACTTATCCGCAAGGAACTTTAGCCGCTCACGTTTTGGGATATTACAATTTTGATGCTGACGTAGCTGCAGGCGTAGAAAGCACGGCAAGAGACAAATTGGAAACCGTGACAAAAAGTGCAGAGTTCGAAACGACGCCTAAAGGAAATATAATTTATAATATTTCCACAGACCCTGTTGCTGCTACCAAGCCTGTTAGAGGGAAAGACGTTACGCTAACTATTGATGCCGCAGTTCAACACGTATGCGAAAAAGCTTTGATGAAGGCAATCCAAAAATTTAATGCATTCAGAGGCGCAGTAATCGTCATGAACCCGCGCAACGGAGAAATTCTTGCATATGCAGTTTATCCGTATTTTGACCCGAACAATTTTAAATCCGCAACAAGTTTTCAGACTAAAAACTGGACCCTAACAGACGTTTTCCCTCCGGGGTCAACCTTCAAAACAATCACAGTCGCCTCAGCAATTGAACTCGGAAAAATAAACAAATATTCAAAAATTAATGATACAGGTAAAATTAAAGTCGGTTGGTGGACAATCAAAAACTACGACTATAACAGGCACCCAAACCCTGGTATGATTGATTTGGTATATTTATTTGAACACTCAAGTAACGTTGCGTCCGTTGTTGTTGCGCAAATGATGGGTAAGTCAGAATACCACAATATGCTCAAAAAATTCGGATTTGGCGAGAGAACCGGAATCGACTTACCGGGGGAATCCGTTGGTATCTTAAAACCGGCTTCCCGTTGGGATTCGGCTGATTTAGCCTCAATGGGTTATGGATACGGTTCTTCAGTCACTGCCATTCAAATGGTTTCAGCGGTTTCTGCAATAGCAAATGACGGTGTGCGTGTAACACCGCACGTCATCAAGTATTCGCCGGAAGAAGAAGCGATAAAAGTTAAAAGGGTTCAAGTTATGTCGCCTGAACACGCAAGAGTGGTAACCGAACTTTTGACAGAGAGCATTAATCGCGGAAAATCACCGATAAAATCAGACAGTTATAACATTGCAGCAAAAACCGGTACTTCAATCAAACCTAAAGAAAACGGTGCAGGTTACACAAACAAACTTTATACATCAATCGTCGGCTATATGCCGTCTTCCGACCCGCAGGTATTGATTTATGTAATCGTAGACTCTGCACAAGGCGGAGAAATTTGGGGGAACACAGTTGCTGCCCCGATTTTCAAAGAAATCTCTACTCAGGTTACACACATATTGAATTTGCAGCCTGACAAGGGAGTTAAGATTTAGACATTACATAACGAGAGGAATAATATGAGATTAAGAAATTTAGTGGACAGCATTGATTACATTGAACTTGTAAACTTGGAAGATTTGTCGGACGAGGTTGATGGGATTTCCTACAATTCTAAAAAAACCAGACCAAATGATATTTTTATATGTTTAACCGGCGAACATGTTGACGGTCACGAATATGCAGAAGAAGCTCTTGACAATGGTGCTGTAGCCTGTGTCGTGGAAAGACGTTTAAGTATTGATGCTCCGCAAATCGTAGTTAATGATACTTCTGAAATGATTGCGAAAATTTCTGATCTATTCTATGCGAGTCCTTCCAAAAAACTCAATATAATTGGTGTAACCGGTACCAACGGGAAAACCACGGTAACTCATTTGATTCAAAGATTGTATGAAGCTTTTGACCAAAAGTGTGCATTGATTGGAACTTTAGGACACAAATTTTTTGCGGATGACAAATATCACGATGCTAAACACACAACTCCGCAAGCACCTGAATTGCAAGCTCTTTTATACAATATCAATGAAAAATGTATTGATAATGTCGTAATGGAAGTTTCTTCTCACTCTCTGGTTCAACACCGCGTAGATTATGTTGATTTTAACGGAGCTGTTCTTACTAACTTAACTCAAGACCATTTAGATTTTCATATCACAATGGATAATTATTTCCGCGCAAAAGCTTTGTTATTCTCTGATTTAGTTGCCGGAGATTTTGCCGTAATTAATCTTGATGACAATTACGCAGAACGTTTCTTGAGCGTAATATCTCCAACCGTAAGTACTTATACATACGGAGTTCATGAAAATGCAACAGTTAGAGCAAAAGATATAGAATTTAACCACAATGGAGCATCTTTCACTTGCGTGGTTCAGGGTAAAGAATATAAAGCAAACTTAATGATGAACGGAATGTTCTCTGTTTATAACATTTTGGCTGCAATTACGACAGCTTTGGCACTCGGATTTGACATTGAAAAATCTATCAAAGTCTTGGAAAAAATCCCCGGAGTTGCCGGAAGATTTGAAATTGTCGTAAAAAAACCGGTTGTAATTGTAGATTACGCCCACACGCCGGACGGATTGGAAAATGTCTTGAACGCAGCTCGTGAAATCACCCCTGAAGGCGCACAGTTGATATGTATTTTTGGATGCGGCGGAGACAGAGATGCAACAAAACGTCCGAAAATGGGCGCGATTGCAGAACAACTTGCAGACAAAGTTATCGTTACAAGCGACAACCCTAGAAGCGAAAATCCGCAGCAGATTATTACAGATATCTTAGCAGGATTCAAGAGCGTTAATGATGTTATTGTAGAACCTGACAGAGAGCTTGCAATAAAAGAAGCATACAAACTTGCTAATGCTAATGATGTAGTGCTTGTTGCGGGCAAAGGTCACGAAGATTATCAAATTTTGGCTGATGAAACAATTCACTTTGATGACCGTGAAAAAGTCAGAGAAATATTTTTAGGAGATTAGTTTTGTTCAAAACTCCTTTAATGATAGAACAACACTTTCATGGCGCGTATGGCGTCGATTTCGGCACAGTTTCCGATTCGGATGAAATTGTTGATTTGGCAAAAAAACTTCGCGCAATCGGAATTGGAGCGTTTTTCCCGACTCTTGTAACCGATTCTGTTGAGAATATCAAGCGTCAAATCGAAATTATCAAAGACGCTGCCCGAAAATGCCCTGCAATCTTGGGAATTCATCTTGAAGGTATCTTTATCAATCCCGAAAAAAAAGGGATTCATAATCCTGAACATTTTTTAAAACTTACTCCTGAAAACTATAAGCTTTTAGAGGATGATTTTATAAAAATTGTTACGCTTGCGCCTGAATTAGACGAAGGTTTGATTGATTATCTTTTATCTCGCGGGGTGAAAATTCAGGCAGGACATTGTGTGGGCGGAAATTTGTCTAAGGTTTCCGGCACTACTCATACTTTTAACGCAATGTCAGGAATTACTCATCGGGGCAAAAATACGGCGCTTTCTGCCTTAATAAATGACGATATTTATGCAGAAATTATCGCAGACGGAGTTCATGTTTCAGACGATGCGCTGAAGCTTTTCTTCAAATCTAAACCTGCGGACAAAGTTATTCTAATCAGTGACGCTCTCCCGATTACTTATAGTGACCTCAAAGAAACCATATTTGCAGGTTCAAAAATATTTTATGACGGAGTTAAAGCCGCATCCGCAGACGGAACAATCGCGGGTAGTACGACAATGTTAGACAAAATCGTTAAACTTCTAATCTCAAAGAATATGTTTAACCCGAAATTTATCGAAAATACTTACAATTATCACGGACTCGAACCACAAGGCGAAATCATTTGGGACGACAACGGAGATATTATTCAGATATCTTAATATATGCCTTAAAAATCTTATTCGAAATCGTATCGTCAAAGGCTTCCTGAATTTTGTCCAAAGTATAAGTAGTTGTAAGCCCCTTAACATTGACTCGGCCCGAAGTTAAAAGGTTAAAAGAATCCTCTAAATCCTTTGGTGAAGGGGAATAGCTTCCCATAACGGTCAGCTCTTTGTAATAAATTTCATTGTTCGGATAACCCGTATTGTTCGGAGTGCTTGAAAACACCAAAATTTTCCCGCCGGCTCTAACAGCTTTAATCGCAGTGTCAAGAGCCTTATCCGCGCCTGAAGTCATAAATACAGCGTCCACTTCCGGTTTCTCCAAATCTTTTGTATGGCAAGCCTCTATTCCAAATTTATTCGCGCGTTCAATCCTATCTTGAATCAGGTCACATCCGTAAACTTTGTATCCCAATGCTCTCAAGCCTTCTCCCATAATAAGTCCGATTGAACCTAAGCCAACAACCAAAACTCTATCTCCAATCTGTAATCCGCATCTTTTGATAGCTCTGATACAGCATCCGAGAGGTTCATAAAAAGAGATTTCCTCATCCGTTATATTATTAGGAACAAGATGTGCAACATTTTTCAAATGCTCTTCTGACAAATAAACCTTTTCGCTAAATCCCCCCGGGAAAATATTCGTTTCCTTGAAATGACGACACATAGAATAATTGCCGTGCTTGCAATAAGTACAGTTGAAACAAGGAATGTGATGCGAAGAAACAATCTTATCCCCAAGCTTAAAATCAGTATCAGAATTGATTTCCTCAACCACAGCAACAATCTCATGCCCCAACACTGCACCATCATGCACAAGGCTGTGTCTGAATTTTACGATATCAGACCCGCAAAGTCCGCATCCTAATACCCTTACCACAGCCCCCTTCTTGTCTCCAAGCGTGATGCTTTCAATTTCTTTTACTACTATCTTATCGCCGTTTACTTGTGCCGTTAACATATTTTATATCCTTTTGTCGGAAGACATTCGTTCTAACTACTAACTTGATTAAAACTACAGGTCTTCCTCTTGTATCTTCACTACTGGTATCCTTTTGTCGGAAGCCATCCGTTCTAACTACTAATTAAATTAAAAACTACTAGTCTTCCTCTTTCATTTAACCACTAATTCTTCTTATTTGGAAGTAACCCTACCCCTATTCAGACCTCAATTTTGCAAACTTTGTATTCGCATAAAAATACCTCAAAATCTGATAACAATTATTCCCCTTTTTTGCAAGATTATTCGCGCCATATTGACTCATTCCGACTCCGTGTCCGTTTTTCCGAATTCCATCATCAAAGGAAGGTACTGATTTCAAAAATGCCAAATCTTTTGTCCAAACCTGACCGGAAGCAACGGTTCTTCCACCTGCAGAAGCTGAATAATATGCAGGTATAATTTTATGATTATAAACCAAAACAATCCCTTCTGTCTCTAAAACAGCTTCATTTGTTTGCGGTGTTTCTGCGCTCGCTCCGCCATAAGCCTGATCTTCCGGAGTATCTTTCAAGTCATATCCATATTTAGAGCGTTTTCCCTTGTTTGCCATTGCGTAACTTCTTGCTGCAATCGCCTGTGCCTTATGTGCATCATGTTCCCAAGATGACGGCATTTCTGACGGCACAACACCTTTAAGATAATCTTCCAGAGGAACGTCATTTATTACCGTCAATCCGATTCCGTCGTTTATAAGCATAAAATGTCCCCTGTACCATTTTCTCTTTACGCTTACAAATCCGCCCTCTTCAGGTTTTATTACAATTTTATTGCTGTTTATTTTCCTAAATTGACCGTCAACTTTTATCGCAATGATTCCGCGATAAGTCTTAAACTCATATCCCTTCATTTTTTCCATAACAAAAAGAAGTTTATTCGTTTTACAATCAATAATTTCAGCTTGCGTAGAAGCTCCCAGGAAGGTTCTTCCAACCTGCGTCTGCAAACCTATTTTTATCGCAAAAACAGGTTGAACAAATAACAGCAAAACTAAGAATGTAAAAAATCCCCTTAATCCCATATAAATATTATACACCAATCAGGAAATACAGAAAAAATTAAATTCTATCCCTTTAACATTACCATCAAAACCGAAATATCAGCAGGCTTAACTCCGCCTATTCTTGAAGCTTGTGCAAGGTTTAGAGGTCTGACTTTTTCCAATTTTTCACGTGTCTCGGTTGAAATATGTTTTAGAGTTGAATAATCAATATTTGCAGGTATTTTGTATTTTTCAAGTTTTTCAGCCGTCTCAACTTGTTGCTCCTGACGCTTCAAATAACCTTCGTATTTTACCAAAACTTCAACTTCATCAGTAATATCAGAACTCAAATTCAAATTTCTTGTTTCTTCATCAAGCTCCCTAAATACTTCATAAGTGATATTCGGACGCTTAAGAAGTTCTGCAAGTCTTATTCCGCGATCAATGTGTTCTTCATATTTAGCCAAAATTGCGTTAACTTCATCTGTTGCGGAAATTTTTGCCTCTTTTAAACGTTCTGTTTCTTTGAAAATTTCTTCCTGTTTATGCTTATAAATTTCATATTGAACATCGTCAATCAAACCAATTTGGTGCCCTGTTTCGGTCAATCTGCTGTCCGCATTATCCTGTCTTAAAAGAAGTCTGTATTCTGAGCGCGAAGTCAACATTCTGTAAGGCTCTTGGATATCTTTTGTAACCAAATCATCAATCAAAGTTCCGATATAGGAGGAACTTCTCGAAAGCTCAAGCATCTCAGAGGAGTTCAAATACTTAACAGCATTGATACCTGCGATTAAACCTTGTGCAGCAGCCTCTTCATATCCGCTTGTACCGTTAATTTGCCCTGCAAAAAACAAGCCTTCAATATCTTTAGACATCAAAGAATGTTTCGTTTGTATAGCCGGAACATAATCATATTCAACAGCATAAGCAGGTTTAATAATGTGAGCTTTTTCCAACCCCGGAAGTGAACGCAGCATTTCCACCTGAACGCATGCAGGTAAGCTGGTTGAAAATCCTTGGATATAAACTTCATAAGTATTCAAACCTTCCGGTTCAATAAATATATGGTGAGAAGGATTTGATGCAAATCTTACAATTTTATCCTCGATAGAAGGGCAGTATCTCGGCCCTACACCTTGAATCAATCCTTGATACATTGGCGATTTATCAAGATTTGCACGAATAATTTTGTGGGTCTCTTCGTTTGTCCTTGTCAAATAACACGGCACTTGCGCTCTCACCGGTCGGTTCGGCTTAAAAGAGTAAAAACTCAACTTGCCGTCCCCAGGCTGAATTGTCATTTTTGAGTAATCAATCGTTCTCTTATCAACCCTCGCAGGAGTGCCTGTTTTAAGCTTTTTGGTATTAATTCCGTTTTCTCTAAGCCACGCAGAAAGCCCGATTGCAGCACGTTCTCCGAGTCTTCCGCCTGAATATGCCTGAAGTCCGACATACATTTTACCTTCAAGCGATGTTCCTGTAGTCAAAATCACTGCACGACAAGAATATTCAATCCCGTATTCATCCATTGCACCAACAACTCTTCCGTCTTTTTTACGAAGCTCGGTTATACAACATTGTTTTAGCCAAATATTAGGTGTGCTTTCCAATATATGGCGCATATAATTTGAATACTCTTTTTTGTCCGATTGTGCGCGCAAAGCTCTGACAGCAGGGCCTTTTGAAGAGTTAAGAGTTTTCATCTGAATATAAGTTGCATCCGCAACTTCACCCATAACACCGCCCAACGCGTCAATTTCTCTAACAAGTGTTGACTTTGCAGGCCCACCGATAGCAGGGTTGCAAGGTTGTAGTGCAATATTATCAAGGTTAAGCGTGCATAAAAGCACATTACAGCCAAGTCTTGCTGCGCTCAATGCAGCTTCACAGCCTGCGTGTCCCGCGCCTACAACTATTACATCAAACTTGTTATTGAGATAATCAGACATTACACCAAATCACCTTCAATCTTAGCAAGAATTTCGTCTAACTTAGAAGCATCTTTTACACCACCTTGTGCAAAGTTTGGTCTGCCACCGCCGTTTGCACCAGTAGCTCTTGCGATTTCTCCAACAATTTTGCCCGCGTTAATTCCTTTTTTGACAAAACCTTCAGAAACTTTAGCTATTACCATTCTTTCATTAGCAAGTACGATAACGCTTTCACCGAGTTTGTTTCCAAGGAGTTCAATACCTGACTTAACCGCATCACCGTCAAAGTTTTCAATCTTAGAGATGAACAATTTTCCACCTTCAATATCTTTGGCTTTAGAAATAAAGGTTGCAAATTTTCCTCTTGCTTGTTCTTCCTTAACCTTAGCCAATTCTTTTTGAAGTTCACGGTTTTCTTCTGTTAGTTTTTCAACACGGTCAAGAACTTCTTCTGTATGAACTTTGAATTTTGCTTCAAGCGCGTTTGTAACTTTTGCTTTGTTATTCAAAAATTCAAGCGCAGCTTTTGACACAACAAGTTCAATTCTTCTTGTACCCGCAGAAATTGCGCCTTCTGATACGATTTTCACCAATCTTAAATCGCCTGTGTTAGATGCGTGAGTACCTGCGCAAAATTCTTTTGAAATAACAGGGTCTTTGCCGATAGAAACAACACGAACCACATCTTCGTATTTTTCGCCGAAGAGAGCGGTTGCACCGGTGAGTTTTGCTTGTTCGATATCCATAATATCTGTATGAACAGGGAGTTTTTGAGCGATCCACTCGTTCATAACATCTTCTGTTTTTTGAATTTCTTCCGGAGTCATCGCTCTTGAGAATGTAAAGTCAAATCTCATACGGTTTTCTTCAACCTGTGAACCTGCCTGTTTAACCTCGTCACCTGCAACCTTGATTAATGCAGCTTGCAAAAGGTGAGCAGAAGTGTGGTGAACTCTGATTTCGCTTCTTCTTGCTTTGTCGATTTGAGCAAAAACAGAGTCGCCGACTTCGATTTCACCGTTTACGATTTGACATCTGTGGACGAAGAGGTGATTGACTTTGAATGTTGTCAAAACTTCCGCTTTGAGTTCATTATTTGTCAAGAAACCGCTGTCCCCTGTTTGACCACCGCATTCTGCGTAGAATGGAGTTTTGTCAAGAACGACGTCTGTGTAACCTTCACCTTCAATCAAAGCAAGAACTTTTGAATCACATTCTGTTTCTTCGTATCCTACAAAGTCTGTTGAACCGACTTGTTCTTCCACTTTCGCATACTTAATATCACCGGTTACGGAAATCTTAGCAGTTGCTGCTTTTGCACGATCTTTTTGCTCTTGCATGGCATTTTTGAAACCTTCTTCGTCAACTTTAAGATTATTTTCTTCCGCAATTTCACGTGTTAATTCAAACGGAAATCCAAAAGTATCGTAGAGTCTGAACGCGCTTGCGCCGTCGATATCTTTCTTTGAGGAAATAAATTCATCAAGGAGTTTGTAACCTCTGTCGAGAGTTTTCGCGAAACGTTCTTCTTCTTTTTTGATTACATCGATAATTTTTTCTTTGTTCTTGACCAAATCAGGATAAGCTTCGCCGTAGTTTTCAACCACGGTGTCTACTAATTTGTACAAGAATGGAAGTTCCATACCGAGAATTTTACCGTGACGGAGCGCACGACGTAAAATCATTCTGAGAACATAGCTTCTGCCTTCATTTCCGGGAATTACACCGTCTGAAATAAGGAAGGTTACGCATCTTGCGTGGTCTGTGATAATTCTTAGAGAAACATCAGTTTTTTCTGATTTTTTGTAAGGAACGCCTGACATTTCGGAAACTTTGTCTAAAATTGGTTTTAGAAGGTCTGTTTCAAAGGTAGATGCTACATTTTGGCAAACCATTGTTATACGTTCTAAGCCCATACCTGTATCAACATTTTTCTTTTCAAGCGGAGATTGGTTTCCTTCTTCATCTTGATAAAGCTCTGTGAATACGAGGTTCCAGATTTCAACCCAACGGTCGCATTCGCAAGTGTCGATACCGCAGTTCGGGTCGTCGCATTTGTATTCTTCACCGAGGTCGTAGTGGATTTCGGAGCAAGGACCGCAAGAACCTGATGCTCCCGGAGGGCCCCAGAAGTTATCTTTTTTACCTTTACGTTTAATTCTTTCGGCAGGAACCCCGATGCTTCTCCAGATGTCGAAAGCCTCGTCGTCTGTTTCGTATATTGTTATCCAAAGTCTGTCCTTGTCGAGTTTGAGGACTTCGGTTACAAATTCCCACGCCCAAGGAATAACTTCTTTTTTGTAATAGTCGCCGAAGGAGAAATTTCCGAGCATTTCAAAAAAGGTGTGGTGGCGCGGAGTTCTTCCTACGTTTTCAATATCAGAATCTTTACCGCCGGCACGTGCGCATTTTTGGCATGAAGTTGCTCTGGCAGGGTCGTATGGAGATTTGACAATTCCCAAAAAAATAGGAAGAAATTGAAGCATACCTGCGGTTGTGAGCAATACCGTAGGGTTGTCAGGCACAAGGCTCGAACTTTCTACGATTGTGTGCTGGTGCTTATTTTTAAAATAATCAAGGTATAATTTTCTGATTTCGTTTCCTTTGAGCATAATAAATTCCTTTAAAATAACTAAATTTCATTAATATTATAATTCAAATATACGAAACAGTGAAAAATTTACTCTTTACAAAAAAAATTTATCTGATAATATAGATGAGTAAACCAAATAAGACTGATATTCCTCAGTAGCTCAATGGCGGAGCAACCGGCTGTTAACCGGTAGGCTGTTGGTTCGAGTCCAACCTGGGGAGTTTTTTATTACAAAAAAGTGAATGGCATTTGCCATTCATTTTTTTGTGTTATGAAGTCTGTGTTTGAGAACCAACAAAGACCAATTATCACTCCTCATAGAAATGAAAATCTTTTCCAAGTTTCTTTTCAACCAAATTTAACAATTGCGACGGAGACATTTCTAATGCTTCAGCGATTTTCCATAGAGTTACCAATTTAACTTCAATAACACCTTTTTCCATTCTACTGGTGTTACCGACGTCAAGACCATAGTCGTGTGCAAACTTATTAATAGAACAATCTTTTGCCAATCTCAAATCTTTGACAACTTTTCCAACCGTTTCTGCGAACAATCTCGTTTTTTCGTCCCTATATTGCATGTATACATTATAGGGTTTATAAGTCAACAGAGAGGCTGCATTTAAAACATTTAGAGGAATTTGTTTTTGGTTTCCTCAATCAACAAGTCATTTTCTTTAACGACTTTGTTAGTATAATCTATCTAAAATATCCATAAATTTATGATAGCATAATGATAATGAGTAAGAACGAAATAAAAGAAGCTGAAGAAAAAGAACAAGTTGAAAAGTTTTTCAAAACCAAAATTGGACAAAAGTGGCTTGAAGAACTTGGTATTGTTGACTGTATAAAATCAGAGTCTCCTGATTTTGTATTAAAAACAAAAAATGGAGAATCAATAGCATTGGAATTAACAAATTTTATAGCAGAAAATAAAAATCTTAAATTTTCTCAAGCTTTAACCACTATTGGTAATAAAATTTGTAGAGAAGCGGAAAAAGAATATAACCTTCATATGCATATACTTATTAATAAATATGATGATAGAGAATTTAGCATTCATTGGAAAGATCATTTGGATTATGCTTATAATCTAGGCTTTTCAGAACTTCCAGATACAAAAATACTTAAACAAAAAATGCATGATGTTCTAAAAAATAATATAGAAAAATTGAAAAAAGGTTGGCCTATTCAAGAATGGATACAAGTCGACAATGAGTATTTTCAAATATCAATGGACCCTATTGCTTGTCCGTGGTCAGGTAAATACGACTGCCACGTTAATAATGCCGGTATGATTAAACCGAATCCTTTAGAGGAATTACAAATCTGTATTGATAACAAGAATAATAAAATCAACTCGTATAGTGAAGGTTGTGATAAATGCTATTTATTAATATATATTCCAAGTGCTTATAATGCTAATTACTGCTCATTTGACAACTTACTATTTGAACACGAATTTGATTCAAAATTTGAAAAAATATTTTTATACAATGACGATACAAAAGACTCAAGTATCTTAAATCAATAATTTTATATATGTATCAACTCATAAATTAAATTCTATTAATCCTCAGAAATATTTCAGGAATACTCCGGGCATTCTCTCTGTTTTATACTTTTTACGCTTTGAATGAAAAGCGGAATATGAAACCTTCGGTTTGGGATTCTTTAACGGAATAATTTTCAAAAAATTCTGCAAACTCTCTGCCCATTATCTATAATACGCGTTATTAATAGAATCTTCTGACTCTACGCGTTTGATTTTTGCATCCAATGACGAATTCGGGGATTGCGCAGCTGCCGCTTTCAAGTACATCAAAGCAGAGTGTGTATCCCCGAGTTTTTGGTAAATATCTCCTAGCTTATAAAGCGTTTCGTAATGGGATTTATATCCCTTTTCATAAGCTGATGTATAGTATTTCAGGGCTTTTTTGTACATTTCGCGTTTATAATAAAACTCCCCAAAGTAAAAATACGGTTCCGGAGCAGAAGAATTTAGCCCAATTGCACGCGAGAAATTGCCTTTCGCGTATCTATCCAAGCCGATTTTGTCATACAAAATTCCCAGTTTAACACAATATATCTGCTCAGCAGGGTTGATATTTTGAAGCAATGAATACAACACAAGTGCATTTGTAACCTCCTCATTTTCTTTATCATTTGTGCGCATTGCGTTGAAATATGCCTTTGAAGCCTTACCGACTAATTCCGATTCAGAAAGTTTTGCATAATCTATCGGAATAGAGTAATCAATTCCACCTTTCACGGCTGCGTAAGTCGGGGAAGCACAGCATATAGCAATTAATGTCAATAAAATTATAGAAAGTTGTCGCATAAATTCGTCTTAATATTATATAATAATCTATTGTATCAAAAAAGTTTTTAATGGAAAATAACATAAAAGGGGAACACATATTGAAAGAGCTTGTTTGTTTAGCAATATTTACGGTTGTTTCAGCGCTATTGGCGATAGCCATGATTGTCGCAGGTTTTGTATGCCAATACAAAAAATCTTCCCCTGTTAAAGAGTCTACCTACGAGTGCGGAATCACACCTTTTGGGGACGCAAAAATAAAATTTGATATAAAATATTTCAACTACGCAATATTATTCCTGATTTTTGATATTGAAACTGTCTTTTTATACCCTTTTGCGGTTTCTCTGAACTCTTTGGGATTATTTGCAATAATTGAAGCGTTTATATTTGTCGGCATTTTGCTTTTGGGGCTTTATTACGCTATCAGCAAAAAAATGTTGAGGTGGATTTAGTGAACATAATCGTAACATCAATTGATTATATTCTAAACTGGAGTAGGGCAAATTCCTTGTGGCCTCTGACCTTTGCAACCTCATGCTGCGGAATAGAAATGATGCAGACCGTTGCTTCTAACAATGATATCGCGCGATTTGGTTCAGAAGTTTTTCGTGGCTCTCCGAGGCAAGCAGATTTACTGATTTGTGCCGGAACAATTACGCACAAAATGGCACCTGCACTTTTGAGACTGTACGAGCAAATGCCGGAGCCGAAATACGTAATCGCAATGGGAGCTTGCACCTGTGGCGGCGGAATGTTTGCGCAGACATCTTATTCTGTAGTCAGAGGAATAGATAAAATTATTCCGGTGGATATTTATCTTCCGATGTGTCCGCCGAAACCGGAGTCGTTGTTAGACGCTATACGCAAATTACAAGCCAAAATTAAAACAGAATCCGTAACAAAACGAAAGGAATTTATGGACAACCACAAATCAAACCTCAAAGAGGTTTGCGGACTTTTGACTTGCGAAGATTTTGAGATAACCAAACTCGGAGTAGAGTAAAGGAGGTCAGGTAATTATGGATATTATTGAATTTCAAAAACTATTTACCGATTGCGAACTTGTCGGAAACAAAATTGTTATTAAATCCAATGTGGCTGAAACTCTTGACTTCATTCGAAAAAATTACAAGTTTGATATGCTGAAAGAGATTATAGCATCCGACAATCAAGACGGCTCTTTCGAGTTAATTTATCATCTTTATTCGACCCAAGATGATGAAGATATGCTAATTTCAGTCCGCGTAGGAAATGAAACAGAAAGCGTGTCGAAAGTTTTTGACTCTGCAATTGCTGACGAAAAAGAAATCTACGATTTGTTCGGAATAAAATTTTTTGGCAATGACGAGCTCAAACGTCTTTACATGCCTGAAAGCTGGGACGGACATCCGTTGAGAAAAGATTATAAAGAAGCAGACGAAAGGCTAAACTGGAATGAGTAAACTCAAGCTTAACCTAGGACCTCAGCATCCTTCCACGCACGGTGTTTTGAGGCTCATACTTGAACTGGAAGGTGAAAAGATAACCTCTTGTGAGCCTGATGTCGGCTATCTTCACCGCGGAATGGAAAAAATGGCGGAAAAGCTCAGCTATATCCAATATCTTCCGCTTGTAGACAGAATTGATTACTTAGCAGGGTTTTTCTATTCGGAATTACTTTGTCGAAATGTCGAAAAAGCCCTCTGTATAGAGATTTCGCCTAGAGTAAAAAACATTCGTCTTCTTATGCTTGAACTGAACAGAATAGCATCGCACTTATTGTGGATTGGTGCATTTCTAATGGATTTGGGCGCTGTTTCACCCTTTTTCTACGCGTTTCGAGAACGTGAACTTATCCTTGAATACTTTGAGAAAATCACAGGTCAAAGAATGATGAACAACTACTTTGTATTCGGTGGTGTGAGAAGAGATATCTTTGATCTTGAGGATGTGGAAAATATTTTGAAGATGCTTCCGGAAAAAGTGGATGATTATGAAAAAATTATTACAGAAAATCCGATTTTCAGGGACAGGACTATTAACAAAGGTATTCTTGAACCTGAAGTTGCGATTAACGGCGGAATCACAGGAGTCAATCTTCGTGCGAGCGGAGTAAATCTTGACTTCCGAAAAAAAGATTATTTATATAAAGATATTGAATTTACACCTGTAATCCTTGAAGGTAAAGACTCTTGGAGCAGGTACAAAGCAAGAATTTTGGAAATCAGAGAGAGTATAAAAATTGCTCGTCAAGCGATTGAAAAAATTAAAGAATTTCCATATGAACAAAAATTAATCAATCCGATTAATTTAAAACTTCCTGAAGGAGAATTCGAAAGCGAAATCGAAGCACCGAGAGGGCTTGCGTGCTGTTACATGAAATCAACGGGAGAAAAAACTCCATATCGTTTGAAATGGAGAACAGGTTCATATTATGCAGTAAACTTGCTGAGAAAGATTCTTGTCGGAACATATCTAAACGATGCTATCGCAATCAGCGGTTCTCTTGATATAATTTTACCGGAGGTAGATAAGTAATGAATTATTTGTATTTTTTATACATAGAATTCCTTGCGAAACATAATATCCCGCAAATATTCGGGGATATAACTTTTTATGTCATACCTCTTTGTATTATCTTCGCTGTATTACTGGTTGTAATTCTTGCGTTGGTTCTGGCTGAGCGAAAACTTCTCGGATTTTTCACCCAAAGAAAAGGACCTAACAGAGTCGGATTTTGGGGTGTTTTACAAACAGTTGCAGACGCACTCAAGTTGTTGTGCAAAGAAAACATCACACCAAAAGGTGTAAACAGATTTTTGTTTAACCTTGCACCGACTTTGATTTTTATTCCTGTAATGATTGCACTCGGACTAATTCCGTATAGCGCAGAATTTACCTTCATGAATTTTCAAACAAATCTTTTGATACTAATCATAATCGGCACACTCCCTGTCTTGTGCATTCTGCTGGCAGGCTGGGCAAGCAACAACAAGTATTCACTTTTCGGCGCGATGAGAAATGTTTCTCAAATCCTTGCTTATGAGCTACCTGTTGCATTCACGGCTCTATCCATTATGGTTTTAGCATCTTCAATGAACCTGACTCAAATCACGCTTGCACAAAGCAGCAAATGGGGTGTTTTTGGCTGGTTCGCATTCCCTTGCTTTATCGGGTTTGTAATAATGTTTATCTGCACTCTTGCAGAACTCAATCGTTGCCCGTTTGATTTGCCGGAAGCGGAAAGCGAATTAATCTGCGGATATAATACCGAGTATTCGGGAATGAGATTTGCAATGCTCTATTTGAGCGAATACGGAATGTTGTTCGCAAATGCTCTATTGCTCTCAATCCTTTTCCTTGGCGGGTACCTTTCACCTTTCGGAAAATATTTAAGCACATTTATTTTCCCTGAAAATATCAGTGGAATAATGATATATTTTGAACAAGCATTTTGGCTCTTTGCGAAGTCTTTTGCTTTGATATTTATTGTAATTTGGATTCGCGCAACACTTCCGAGAATGGCGGCTTTTGATTTGCTAAAATTCTCTTGGACGATTTTGCTTCCTGTTTCAATATTGAACCTGTTCTTGATGATAATACTCAAATATATTGCGGGAGGTGCTTGTGTTTAAGAAAATAAGATACATTCTCCTTAGCATGAATACCGTTTTCAAGCATCTTTTCAGACGTCCTGTAACTTTGGAGTATCCTGAAAAGAAAAAAGAACCGCCTGAAAACTTCCGCGGAAAACCGATTGTAGACAATTGCATAAAATGCGGAACTTGTTTCAGAGTTTGTCCAACCGGCGCAATCAGATTTGAGGATGACACAATTGTAATAGATTTGAAGAAATGTATATTCTGCGGAAACTGTGCTTACTACTGCCCTAAAGGCGCAATCAAAATGAGCAAAGAATACGAACTTGCAACAGATAATGTTGAAGATTTAAAATTGAAATATATAAACTCTATCCCCCTTAGGGAGGAGGATAGAGGGGGTGGTGAATGTTGAAACATCAACCCTCATTTAAGGCAAGTAATTTGAAACAAAAGGTAAAACATATATGAATGGAATAGATAATCCGATAATTTTTTATCCTGCAGCGGTCGTAATGATATTGACGGCTATACTTGCCGTCAAATTCAAAAACCTTTTCTACTCGCTTTTGTGTGCAATAGTTGTGTTTTTCCTGGCGGGGATGTTTTTCTATGTACTCGGCTCTGAATACAATGCCGTGATACAAATCGCCGTATATGGCGTCGCTGTTCCTGTGATTTTGGGACTTGGGATAATGTTCACGGACACAAAAAACAATAAAAAAAGTTCTGAGTCTTCTCTAAAATATATGATGTTGCTCTGTTGCGGAATATTTATTTTAACCTTAATCTATCTTGGGATGACCTCCTTGGTTGTAATTCCGCAAGGATTTAACATTGCAGAAAGCCATGCCGGAAACCCACTCGGTGCAATGAATGCATTTTCAAACGGAATATTTATAAAATATGTTTGGGCATTTGAACTTGTTTCAATAATTCTTACGATAATTGTTGCGGGTTTAACTATGTTCAAGAAAAGGGAGAGGAGCTAATTATGAGCGAAATCACTCTTTATCATTATTTGTTTTTAGGTCTGGCATTGTTTGTAATCGGGATTGCAGGTTCAATTCTGTCCAAACACGTTATAAAAGTCCTTATATCAATAGAATTCATTCTTACAGGAGTTAATATCAATTTTGTAACCTTCGCATCTTATTGCGACAATGTTAATTTTAACGGATATGTAATGGCATTGTTTTATGTGGCAATCGGAGCGGTAGAATTGGCTGTTGCACTTTACATTTTCTATCTGATGTACGAAAAAAAACAGACTGAAAATATAGATAAATACGGAGATTTGTAATTTGACGGATATAATTTTAGATAACATATATTTAATACTTTTGTTACCGTTCTGGATTTTCCTGATAATTATGTGCGGAAGATTCTTCTCTGTTTACGTGAATAAAAAAATCATCTATTTTCTGACTCTGCTTTCATCATTCTTGGGCATAATCCTATGCGGAACAGCTTTGTGGAAACTCGGATACGAAAGAGTAATCGAAAGCAGCGCACCTTTTATAAAAATAAATGATTTTATTCTGTCTTTCGGACTTTATGTCGACAGAACTGCTCTTATTTTCGCATTCATTCTGTTTTTAACAAGCTTTGCAGTACAAATGTTTTCTATCTCATTTATGAAAAACGAAAAGAAAACATATCGTTTTTATGCGTTATTAAATCTTTTCAATTTCTCAATGGCTGGATTATTTTTCAGTCCAAACCTGTTCCAAACATATGTCTTTTGGGAGCTTGTCGGAATCGTATCTTACCTTTTGATTGGATTTGAATACTTTAAAAAAGAAAAATCCTTGGCATCAAAAAAAGTTCTGATAATAAACAGAATCGGCGACACTGCACTCCTCACCGGAATAATTTTAAGCTCGTATTTTGTTTATGAATATTCAGGAAACCTCAGCCTAACAACACTTTCGTTTTCTGACATGCCGGCAATTTCCACCTTTGTGTACGCATACACTTCTACTCCGCTCTTTTGGGTAATTTGCTCACTGTTCATAATCGGAGCCGGAGTAAAATCCGCACAATTCCCATTCTACACTTGGCTTATTGATGCAATGGAAGCAAAACTCCCTGTAAGTGCGCTTCTTCACTCTGCTACAATGGTTGCATCCGGTGTATATATACTAATCAGGCTTACAGGATTTTTCACGCTTGAAGAAATTCTGTTAAAAGGAATTGCAATCCTCGGACTTTTAACCGCGGTTATTTGTTCGCTTTCAGCCTGCGCCCAAACTCATCCGAAAAAGGTTTTGGCTTATTCAACCTCTGCTCAACTCGGTTTGATGTTTTTCGCAATCGGAATTTTGAACATACAAGCTGCTATTGCGTTTTTTGCAGCACACGCATTTATTAAAACAACTCTGTTTCTCACTCTTCCGCGAGAAAACGAAAAATGGAATTATGTAAACTTCGTTCTATTCTTGGTTAGCGGTCTGTCATTATCAGGAATTGTTTTTGCAGGTTTGGCATCAAAAGAAATGTTGTTTATGAACCTCGGAAACACAGCGGGAATAATTTTCTCTATAATATCCTTCCTGACGGCTTTCTATATTATAAGAATTGCGCTTGTCGTTGCTGATAATCAAGGATTAGAAAAGGTATGCCCTAAGAGACTCGAACTTTTTGCAAATATAATTCTTCTCATCTTAAATATTACATTATATTTCTATTTGAGAAAATTTGCCGTTTACAAAATTGCCGAACCATTCTGGTGGGCGGTCTTTGCGTGGGGATTTGTTTATATCTTGTACATAAGAAATGCGTTCTATAAAATCCCTGTTCTGTATCCAGTTTGCCTAAACGGATTTTATCTGGATAAATTCTATATGACAGTAGTTACAAAGGTTTATGATTCAATTTCTTGCGCTTCAAATTGGATTGATAAAAATGTGTTTGGCTGCTACAAGCCCTTCCTTGGAACAGCTTCCGGACTGGTAAAATCAGTGGGTTTTATTGAAACAAGAATTATGAACGGCGCAGTAAGGGTTATTACCGGCACGTCTAAAAAATTATCCTATTTGGAATCTAAACTCCAAAGCGGAAATATTCAAAATTACAACGCTTATGCGTTTATTATAATCACAGTAATACTAACTTGCCTTATTATGGCTTACACGGCTATTATGGTCAATCTAGGAGGATAACAGGTAAATGGAAATGTTTTTATCTATACCATTTTTAATATTTATGCCGATGGTGGCGTCTTTTCTTATTATGTCGCCGCTGTTTACTAACAACGAAATCTATATAAGACGTTTCGCTAAAGGTGTTTGCAGTTTTCATTTTCTGTACGTAATATTTATGTTGATATTTTTCAACTCAGCAAACCCTTATGAAGCACAAATAAGCTTTTTCGGGCTGGATTGGATTCAATCATTAGGTGTTAAATTCTCTTTCAAGATTGACGCAATCGGAATGATATTGACCGCCCTAACTTCGTTTGTATTTCTGCTCGCATCAATTTCAAGCAAATTAAACATAAGAAAAAATCACAAGTTTTATTATTCAATGCTGTTACTCTTGATGAGTGCGATTTTGGGTATATTCACCTCAAACGATATGTTCGTATTCTTTATGTTCTGGGAGCTGGAACTCATCCCTGCATACTTCTTGATTGGCGGCGGATTTGGCTCTGAAAGTTCTGCCGGTGAGGCTAAAAAATCTGCGGTAAAATTCGTATTATTTACCTTCCTCGGAAGTATGTTCATGTTGCTCGGGATTTTGCTTTTGCACTACTACAACTACATTTCAAACGGTATTTTGTCTGCAACATTCGCTGATATTATGACCTCCCCTATTCCTGACGGAATAGAATACCTAATTGCAGTGTGTTTCTTAATAGGTTTTGGAGTAAAACTCCCTATTATTCCGCTTCACACGTGGTTACCTGACGCGCACACAAACGCACCGACTCCTGTTAGTATGATTCTTGCGGGAATTCTCCTCAAAACCGGAGCTTACGGTATTTTCAGATTTAACTACCAAATAATGAATGAAACCTTTTCGCATATCGCGCCGATTTTGGCAATTCTTGCCTTGATAAATATTATCTATACAGCTTTTGTGGCGTATTCACAAACCGATATCAAAAGAATTGTCGCATATTCAAGTATTTCTAATATGGGTTTAATCCTCCTTGGTTTATGCGCCCTAAACCATATCGGGCTTTCAGCCTCAGTATTTCACATGGTAGCTCACGCACTCGTAACTTGCGGATTGTTCATGATTTGCGGAATTGTTTACCTGAGATGTAAAACACGTAACATCAACGAACTCGGCGGAATTGCATCACATATGCCTCGCTTGTTCGGATTTTCTGTGTTAATTGTTTTGGCATCAATCGGAATCCCTGCATTCGCACCGTTTATCAGTGAAGTTTTGACCATAATGGGAGCTTTGTTCTCAAACCTCGGTTTAACCCTCAAACTCACAGCGGTGTTTGCACTACCGCTATTAATCGTAAGTTCTTGTTATATGCTCAAGTTCCTTCATTGCGGATTCTTTGGAGAAGTTCAAGATAGGTTTGAAAAAATTAACGATATTTCGGTACACGAATTTGTTGTCCTCGCATCAATTACAGCAGGATTGATTCTTTTCGGAATATTCCCGTCGGTATTACTTAACCTTGCAGGAGTGATTTAGATGATAAACGATTTTTTTAATATATTACTTCCACAAGGTTGTTTAGCTGTATTCATAATGCTACAGCTCATATTATCAATGTTTTTGTCACCGAGATATTTTAGATTTGCACGGTTGATTTCCGCAATCGGAATATCTTTCAGCATTGTACTATTGACAACGGTTCAAACAGAACCGCAATATTTTGGAATGCGTAACAGTATAATGTCAGACAGCTACACGCTTTTGTTCCATTTCATAATCTTGCTTTGCGGATTTTTCGTGGTTTTGCTTACAAAAAATCTCGTAAAAGAAAGAAAACAAAACGCGTATACTTTCCACGCAATCCTTTTGACTGCACTTTTTGGCGCAATGAATGTTGTATCTGCAAATGATTTTCTGACACTTTTTATATCTGTTGAATTATTGAGTTTCCCGACATATTTTTTAATCGCCTCAAAACGCGGCTATGTTTCAAAGGAAGCCTCTTTTAAATACCTTATTACAAGTGCTGTCGCTACAGGAGTATTCTTGTTCGGAGCTTCATATTTGTACGGACTGACTTCCAGCATCAATTTGAGTGAAATATACGAGATTGTTATTGAAAGAGAGCCATCTCTTCTTTATTCTTTTTCAGGAATTATGATTGTCCTCGGTTTGATTTCAAAACTCGCAATTTTCCCTTTCGCAAACTGGGTTGTAGATGTTTATAAAGGCTGTGAAACCTCTGTTTTGGCTTTTTTATCTACCGTTCCGAAAATCGCATTATTCGGTATAATCTGTCGTCTTTTGGTTTTCCCGCTCGGAAGCAGTTTTGAATTGACCTTCGTAATCGCAATTTTATCACTGCTAACCGCACTTTGGGCAAACGCTTACGCAATAAAAGAAAGAAACGTAAAAGTAATCCTTGCCTGCTCTGCAGCTGCAAATTCCTCTTACGTATTACTTGCAGCAAGCTTGGTTTCCGTTTACAACCTTTCAACCGTTATTTTCTATTTAATATGTTATGTTTTAATGAATATCGCGGTCTTCGCATTTTTAAATATAACGGAATATTCCGGTATCGGAATGGAATACACAGATTTCAAGGGTTTGTTCCACAAAAATCACGGACTTGCAGGTGCTTACGCGATTTCTATAATCGGACTTGCGGGATTTCCGATAACTTCCGGCTTCGTATCAAAAATTTATCTCTTTACAGCAATCGCAAATTCAGGATTAATTTTTGTTCCGTTCTTGCTTGCACTATTGATTTTGACGGTTATCGCGCTTTATTATTACCTGAAACTTATTCTGCCACTATTTGAATATCAGGATAAAAATATTTTTGTACCGATTTTAAAAACAGTTTACTCCCAAAAATTTGTTTTGGTATTTTGTACAATAGCGACAGTTATTATCGGTATTTATCCGGAGAAATTAATCGAACTTTGTAGATTTATTGCATATAATATATAATTGAAGTCGAGGTGAAGTATGAAAGCAGCTGAATATTTTAATCAAGGTTATTCTTGCTCAGAGAGCATTGTAAAATGGGCAATTGAAGAAGGATTAGTCCCGAAAGAACTTCTTTCCTGCGCAACATCTTTTTCAGGCGGAATGGGTTCAGGGTGTCTTTGCGGTGCAATCGCAGGTTCACAAATGGTTATCGGATATCTTTACGGAAGAGAAAACTCTAACGGAAACGAAATTTGTGCAAGAGCAAAAGCAAGAGAGATGATTCAAAGATTTACGGAAAAACACAAAGCTACTTGCTGCAGAGTGCTTACACGAGGAATGGATATGGCAAGTCCTGAAAGAAAAGCTCATTGCACAAATATGGTAGAAGAATGTTCAAAAATCTTAGAAGAAATAATCAAGGTGAAAGTCTAGTTTGTGCAATTTAAAAAATTCAGGTATACTTAAGTAGAAGATGTTTAACAGAACCGCATATAAAAAAAGAATATTATTTGTCGGAATTCCTGATATGGCATATATTGGGCTTGACGGACTTCTTATGGCAGGGGTTAATATTGTGGGTGTTTTAGGACCCAAAAAAGACCATAGTATGTTCAACGATTTCAGAAATTTTGTGCTCTCCAGAAGGTTGAACTACATTGATTACGACGAATTAGACGAAGAACAATTGGTCAACAAAATAAAGGCGCTAAATATTGATGTGGCTGTTGTATGTTCTTTTAATTACAAAATCCCGAAAGTTCTTATGAATGCGGTGAAAGACGGATTTATAAATGTTCATCCGTCAATGCTTCCAAAATACAGAGGCGGAAATCCTTATTCAAGAGTACTTATGAATGGTGAAACTGAAACAGGTGTAACTATTCATTTTATGGATGAAAGCTTTGATACAGGCGATATAATTGCACAAAAAGCTTATCACATCCATTCAAAAGCGACAATGGGAACTCTGTTTAATGAATTAAACGTTCTCGGAATTGAGCTTTTACTACAAGTTTTGCAAACATACGAAACACAAGAATTGCCAAGAATTAAACAACCGGTAGGTGATTTTATTTCCGGAAAAGGTCTGGATGAAAGAGAAATTTTCATCAACTATAACAAAACCGCAGAAGAAATCGAACGCTTTGTCAGGGCATTAAACCCATTCATATTGGCGAGTACAACCTTCCGCGGAAATTTAATGAAAATTATGAAAGCGGAAGTTGCATCAGATGCTTTCTGCATACCGCATCCTGCCGGAACAGTTGCAAAAATTGAAGATGACAAGTTCTTTATTGCAACATCAAAAGGTTTAATCGTGCCGACTGTTTTGCAGTTCGGAAGCTTCTTTATCGGAGATAGCAAAGATTTTATAAGAATCGTCAACCCGAAAATCGGAGAAGAATTTAAGTAGGGATTTTTTATGGAGAAATTGAATTTTTTAACAGCAGGAGTTCCGCTCAGTGCAGGTAACAAAGGCTACGGGCGCGGATTTGAAATATTAGATGAGATGAATTTGGATGGACTCGAATTGGAATTCGTACACGGAGTAAGAATTTCTGACGCGAGCCGTGAAATTGTCGGAGCTTCGAAAAAAGTTCTCACCGCACACGCACCGTTTTATGTAAACCTCAATGCAAGAGAAGAAGAAAAGGTTGAAGCGAGTGTTCAGAGAATTATTGAAACAGCCGTAACTGCAGAAGAACTCGGCGGTTACAGCATTACTTACCATGCCGGATTTTACCTTGGACAAGAAAAAGAAATTGTTTATGAAAAAATCAGAAAACAGACTGAAATCATAACCGAAAGCTTAAAAAAGAACGGAAACAAGATTTGGATAAGACCGGAAACTACCGGAAAGGTTACCCAATGGGGCGATTTGGAAGAAATCGTAAGACTTTCAAAAGAGTTTGAACAAGTTCTTCCGTGTGTTGATTTTTCGCACCTTCATGCCAGATATAACGGAATAGTAAACACTTATGACGAATTTTCCGCAATCTTTGAGAAAATCGGAAAAGAGTTAGGACAAGTTGCTTTGGATAATTTCCACGCACACATTGCAGGAATTGACTACAGCGCAAAAGGCGAAAAGAAACATTTGAATCTTGAAGAATCTGATTTTAATTACAAAGATTTGCTCAAAGCGTTCAAAGCGTTCAACGTAAAAGGTGCAATCGTCTGTGAAAGCCCAAATATCGAAGAAGACGCCAAGTTGCTTAAAGAGTATTATTTGAGTTTGTAAAACAAATGAAAAATCTTGATGAAAAATATATGAGGATGTGTTTTGCTCTTGCAAAAAAGGGAGAAGGTAAGGTGTCGCCTAATCCTATGGTGGGCTGCGTTGTTTTGGATAAAAACGGACAAATAGTTTCAAAAGGTTACCACAAAAAGTACGGTCAAAACCATGCAGAGCGTGACGCATTAACTAAACTCAAAAACAAAGAGGCAGAGGGCGGAACACTTTATGTAAATTTAGAGCCTTGCTCACATTTCGGCAAAACTCCGCCGTGCGTGGATATTATTTTGGAACACAAAATCAAACGCGTAGTTTTTGCAATGCGTGATCCAAATCCGAAGGTAGATGGAATAAGCAAACTTCAAGCCGCCGGAATTGAAATCACAGAAGGAGTTTTGGAAGAAGAAGCAAAATTCTTGAACCGAATTTTTATCAAGAATCAGACCCAAATTTTGCCTTATGTTGTTCTAAAAACCGCTACCACAATGGATGGAAAAATCAGCACAAAAAACGGTGACTCAAAATGGATTACGTCCGAAAAATCAAGAGCGGAAGTCTATAAAATGCGCAAAAAATTCGATTGTATCCTGACCAGCTCAAACACAGTTTTAGCAGATAATCCGACAATGGAACATAAGTTCAAATGTGTTTTAGATAAGGATTCAAAAATTCCCGCAAGCGCAAAAATATTTCAACAAGGGAAAATTTATATCGCCAATAGAAAAAACACTCCGTTAAAAGACGGCGCACTTGATTTAAAAGAAGTACTCAAAAGTTTATACAAACAAGGGATTCACTCAGTTTTTATTGAGTGCGGCGGAACTTTGGCTGGTGCGTTCTTAAAAGAAGGGCTTCTTGACGAAGTTTGGCAATTTATTGCACCAAAGATACTTAATGACAACAATGGTTTAAGCTGTTTTAACGGAATTGATGCGAAAAAAATTTCCCAAGCAAAAAATTTGCAGATTTATGAAGTAAAAAACATTCCTCCGGATATCCTTGTAAAATCCGTTTTATAACTCTTTAGAACGATTGAAAACTCTAGAGAATGAGTTATAATGTTATCATGCAAGTGTAATAAATGTTGAAAGGACACTTAATATATGCCGAGCGTTTCAAGCCAAATACAAGATAATGCAATGCAATTGAACTATATGCTCATTCAGGGCACGATGGAAACAAGCGCGAAAATAAAAGAAGCTCAGCCTGAATCACAAGAAATGGTTTACGCGAAAGAGGGCGACAAGAATTATGACGAAGCTATGGACGAGAATGGCGACGGCACAATCACTTATGACGAATATATGAAATACTGCGAAGCAAACGCAGTTGCACAATACAGCGAAAATCCGGGAAAAACTGTTGTTGAAAAAACCGAAAACAAAGAAACCGGAGTTCAAAGCATTCGTCCTATCAACATAGGTAAGGCATTGAACGCTTACTCAACTTCTGAAATCCACATGCCGGAAGCCAAAATCAAAGACGAAGCTTAGATTTCAACCTCACCTTGCCTGTAAATAACAACGTTGCCGTCTTTAAAGCCAGCAACAGTTGAAGCACGCCCCTGCGCTTTACATCCGTATTCAGGCACAACATAATCTACTTTATTACCAATGTATTTAATCGCCTCATCATAAGTCAAAGCAGGCGGTTCACCCGAAATGTTTGCGCTTGTGGTTGCTAAAACATGACCGTCTATTGAGCGACATATTTCTGCAAAAACTTCATTATCCGGAATTCTTATTCCGACCGTCGGCATATTTGAAGTCATAAAATCAGGAGTCTGAGAAGATTTCTCCAACACAAGAGTTAATGCCCCCGGGAAATATTTTTTTATCAACCTTTGAGCTTCTTTTTCAATAGGTTGCTTTACATAATCAAAAAGATTATAAACTTCGTCACTCATCAAAATAAGTGGTTTTTTCGCTTCGCGGTGTTTGATTTCGTAAATCTTTTTTACGGCTTTTTCGCTTTGAGGAAGACATCCCAAACCCCAAACCGTATCCGTTACAAATGCTATAACTCCGTCATTTTTTAAAATCTCATTAATTTTATCTATATCTTTTAACATATAATCATCCTTATTCTCTAATATTTATCCCCTCTCCTGGCAGGAGAGGGCTAGGGTGAGGTGTCAATCCCTTATTTGGAAAATTCGTTTCAATTCAAGATAAACCCCTACAATATTTTTATCAATATCATTATTCCAAAAACGATACACTTCGTATCCTTTTGAATTTAAAAATTGAGTTCTTGCAACATCTGCTGCAATATTAGTAGGAACATTGTGTTGTCCTCCATCTAATTCTATAATAATATTCTCTGATTCACAAACATAATCAACTACATAATTGCCAATCGGCACTTGTCGTCTGAATTTTAATCCAAAGAAATTACGATTACGCAATATTGACCACAAAACTTTTTCTTGTTTTGTCATAACCTTACGTAATGTCTTTGCTTGACCGAGTGTTGTAGTTTTGTGTTTCATTTGCAATCATCCCCTCATCCTAACCTTCTCCCGATGGGAGAAGGAACAATATCATATCCCCTCTCCTGGCAGGAGAGGGCTAGGGTGAGGTGTTAACCCTCAACTTATATTAAACAATTGTTACATTGAAACTTGATTAAGTCAATTTTTAATAATCACAAGACATTTATACAATTTTATATTATAATACACTTGCTGAAAAAAATAAGGAGCAGAATATGGTTCAACAATTCAACACACCTCAAAAAACAAGACAAGCTGTAATTTTATTCTTAAAAGGCTCTGCAACTCCTGTTGTTATGTATTTTGATAATCCTCAGGCGGTTTATGCAGAACTCAAACAACTTATGAAAAGTCCGACTCCGGTTCTGGTTGAAAAAGAACCCATAGGTCCTATCAAAAAGCTTTGTTTTGTCTCTACTCAAATGGCAGGTTTGGTGTTGCAAGAAGAACCTTGCGCATAGGAAAAGTACTCAAAAATGAACAAAATCTTAATTGAAGACATCGAAAAAGAACCGAACAAAATTCTCCATTATGAATTTGACGAATTTATGGAAGAATTTAATGCGGAAATTCAGGCGGATTTAGAGTTCAAATCTATCGGAGAATTTATAGAAGTTTCCGGAGAAGCTAGCGGGAAATTGCAACTCGTTTGTGACAGATGTTTAAGCAATTTTGATTACGATTTGGATATTGAAATCGAAGAAACTTACGCAAAACATGCACTTCAAGATGAATATTCACAAGAGTTTGAGCTTCAGCGAGGTCAATTTATAACCGACCTGAACGGCGAAAAAGAAATCGATGTTTATGACTTATTGTATCAATCTGTAATATTACAGTTACCAAATAAAAAAGTTTGTGGTATAAATTGTAATGAAGGAATGTTTGTATCCGATGAAGACATGAAAATCCACGATGACAGAATGGATGTCTTCAAAAACATTGAAATAAAACGAAAAAAATAAGTCGAAAATATAAGTAACACAACAATTAGAAAGGTATAGGAAAAATGGCAGTACCAAAGAAAAGAACCGGGCATAGTGCTCAAGGAAAAAGAAGATCAAACTGGAAGGCTACAAAGCCTACAACAACAAAATGTCCTAACTGCGGAGCAGTTGCATTAGCACACACTGTTTGCACAGCTTGTGGACAATACAAAGGTAAAGTAGTTTCAAGAAAAGCTGAAGGTTTTGTTGAAGAAGCTAAAGAAGAAAAGAAAACAGCTAAAAAATCAACAAAAAAAGCAGCTCCAAAAGCTAAACCGGTTGAAGAAAAAGTCGAAGAAGTAAAAGAAATCGAAGCAGTTGAAACTGTTGAAGAAGTAAAAGAAGAAGCTCCGGCTGAAGAAAAAACTGAAGAATAATGCGAATAAAGAACAGGTTATAATGCTCTGATACTCGCATTAGCGGGTATCAGAAAGTTGAACCTGATAAAAGCGCGAATAAACAAAGGATAAAGGGACGAGTTAGATGACAAGAATAGCTGTAGATGCAATGGGCGGTGACTTAGCTCCATTCGAAATAGTTGCAGGTGCGGTATGGGCTGCAGCAGAGTATGGTATAGCACTTGAATTAGTCGGGAAACAAGACAGAATTGAACACTGTTTGGAAGTTATCCAACAGGAAGGATTTCTGTCAGATTGCGGCAAGGCAGGAAGAAAAAGAAGGGTAAGAGTTGATGTAAAATCTTTGGACATCAAGATTACTCACGCATCCGAAATCATTGAAATGGGCGAAGCGCCAGGGCAAGCTATTCGTAAGAAGAAAAACTCATCTATCGTATTGACGGTAAATTCCGTTGCGACAGGCAGTTCTGATGCCCTAGTTGCAGCAGGTTCTACCGGTGCCGCAATGGCATCAAGTCTTTTCGGCTTGGGAAGAATCCCCAAAATCGACAGACCTGCAATTGCGGTAACATTACCTACTATGAAAAAACCGATTGTCATAATCGACGCAGGCGCGAACAGCAATTGTACACCGCAAATGCTAAAACAGTTTGCGATTATGGGTATGACCTTCTCTAAAAACGTCCTTGGGGTTGATAAACCAAGAGTTGGTGTTTTGAACATTGGTGAAGAAGCAGGAAAAGGTAATGAACTCGCTCAACACACATACAACCTATTGGAAGAAGAAAAAGAAAAATTCAACTTCATGGGTAATGTTGAGGGAAGAGAGTTGTTCCTCAATGTTTGTGATGTCGTTGTTTGCGACGGTTTCGCCGGAAACGTTGTTTTGAAAGTTACCGAAGGCACATCTTCTCTCTTATTCAAAATGATTAAGAGTGAATTCAAATCAGACTTCCTCGGTATGATTATCGGACTTTTGGCTAAACCATTTATGAAGAGAATATACGAAAAAATTAACTACGAAGAATTCGGTGGTGCATTACTTCTCGGTGTTAAAGGTATTACAGTAATATCTCACGGCAGAAGTAGAGCCTATGCTATTAAAAACGCGGTAAGAGTTGCTAAAGAAGCGGTTGAAACTTGCGTTAACAAAAAAATCTCCGAAAGTATCGGTTAATTAACACTTGGATAGGAGCTTAACAGCAATGATAAATAACGCAATACCGTTGAGAATAGCAGGGGTAGGGTATAGTCTGCCGGAAACGGTTGTAACTAATGACGATTTGACAAAATTATATGATACCTCTGACGAATGGATTTATACACGTACCGGAATCAAGGAAAGAAGACTTGTATCAGGTGATGAAGATGCTATTGATTTGGGCGAAAGAGCTGCAAAACATGCTATCGAAAAATCAGGTTTCAAAGTTGAAGATATTGATTTGGTAATCGCAGCATCATCTGCACCGCCTCAATTGTATCCGGCAATTGCGTGCCACATTCAATCAAGATTAGAAATTCCTAATGATATTCCGGCATTTGATATTACGGCCGCATGCTCAGGTTTGATTTACGCTTTGAGTATTGCGAGAGCTTATATCGCGTCAGGAATGTACAAAACAATCCTTTTGGTTGCAACTGACAACAACTCAAGACTTTTGGATTGGGAAGACCGCTCAACATCAATTCTTTTTGGTGACGGCGCAGGCGCAATGGTTGTTACAAAATCAGAAGACGGCGTTGACGATGTTATTTCAATTGATATCAAAGCTGACGGTTCGCTCGGTTCATTAATCGAACTGCCTTTCGCAGGTAAAAATTGTCCGCTTGTTGAACCTTGCAAAGAAGTTAAGCAAGGTATCGTAATGAACGGTAAAGAGGTTTACAAATTCGTTGCAAGAGTTCTTCCTCAATACGTAGAAGAATTGATTGCTAATGCCGGATTAAAAGCAGAAGATATTGATTACTTAATCCCGCACCAAGCAAACTTGAGAATCATTCACGCAGTACAAGAAAGATTGGGATATTCTGACGAAAAAGTTGTTACAAATATCAAGTACTACGGCAACACGTCCGCAGCATCAATTCCGATTGCTTTAGCAGAAGGAGTTGAAAAAGGACATGTTAAACTTGGCTCAACCGCTATTCTTTGCGGATTTGGCGCAGGTATGACATGGGGCGGAGCAATCGTTAGATTGAGAGAAGGAATTTGCTAGAGAGGGAATGAGATTCTTTGGCATAAAATGTGCCCTCAGAATGACAGCATAAAAGGATACAAGGAGTAATAAAAATATGAAGAAAGTAGCATTTTTGTTCCCTGGACAAGGCTCACAAGCCGTTGGCATGGGAAAAGATTTGTACGATAATTTTGAATCAGCAAAAAATGTGTTTGAAACAGCAAACTCAACTTTGGGTAAAAGCATAACTACACTGTGTTTTGAAGGTCCGGAAGACGCTTTGAAACAAACCGTTAACACACAACCTTCAATTGTTACAATGTCAATTGCAGCAATGGAAGCCTTGAAATCAGAGTTAAATATCACTCCTGATTACACAGCAGGACACAGTTTGGGCGAATATTGCGCTATGTACACAGCAGGTGTTATGTCTTTGGAAAACACTCTTAAAGCTATTCAAAAACGTGCTGATTTAATGGGCGCAACAAAAGGCGGTTCAATGGCTGCAGTCTTAAACGCAACAGAAGAACAACTTCAAGCCGGTTTGGCGGAAGGTTCAAAAGTTGGCTACGTTGATGTTGCAAACTACAATTCACCTGCGCAAGTTGTTATCACAGGTGACGACAACGCAGTTAAAGCAACATCAGATTACTTGCTTGCAAATGGCGTAAGAAGAGTTGTTCCGCTTGCTGTATCAGGAGCTTTCCACTCAAAATTTATGGAAGGCGCAGGCAAAGAATTTGCAGAATTTATTTCTAACTTTGAACTGAATAACGCTAAACTTCCTGTTATCACAAACGTTGATGCAGAAGCAACAACTGATGCGGAAGATTTTAGAGCAAAAATGCCTAAACAGATTTACTCATCAGTTCATTGGACACAAACAATTCAAAAAATGGTTGAAAATGGCGTTGATACCTTTATCGAAATCGGACCAGGAAAAGTTCTTGCAGGTTTGAACAAAAAAATCGCACCGGAAACAACTGTTTACAACGTGTTTGACAAAGCATCACTCGACGCAACTGTTAGCGCGTTAAAAGAACAAATGGCAGGGGTTTAAAGATTCAGGTTTGAGGTCACAAATTGTCACCTCAAAAACTCGGAGAAGTCAGTTGGATTATTTAACAAATGTAAGAAACTTGATATATGATGTTCGTGGGCAAAAAGTTATGCTCGACTTTGAGCTTGCTGAGTTGTATGAAGTTGAAACAAAATATTTAAACAGAGCAGTAAAACGTAATATTGAACGCTTTCCTTCTGATTTTATGTTTCAACTTACTCAGAACGAATGGGAAATTTTGAGGTGCCAAATTGGAACCTCAAAAGATAATGAAGAAACTCGTGGTGGTCGTCAATATCTTCCTTACGTCTTTACCGAACAAGGTGTTGCAATGTTATCAGGAGTTTTGCGAAGCAAAAAAGCAATAGAAGTTAACATCAATATTATGCGTACGTTTGTTAATCTGAGACAATGGGCTTTAGATAGCAAGGAATTTGGACAAAGATTGCTGGATTTAGAGAAATATTTTATTGAACATTGTAAAGATAATGAAAACGACATTCGCAAGATTTACGAAGCACTCGATTTATTGATGGATAGAACAAAACCTTCCAAAGTAGGATTCAAAACAGAAGAAAAATAGAACGTAGGTTGGGGCTTCACCTCAACAAAGATTTAAAATAAGGAGAAAGTAATGACAGAAAGAAAAATTGCATTAATTACAGGCGGTTCTCGCGGTATCGGTTTGGCTTGTGCTTTAGAATTAGCAAAAGCAGGCTGCGACATTATTATCAACGATATTTGTGAAGCTGAAAAAGCTCAACCGGCTCTTGATGAAATCAAAGCTTGCGGCGTAAACGCATGGTTCTACCAATTCGACGTTTCTAACGCACAAGCTGTTCAAGAAAATGTTGACAAAATGATTGCTGAACACGGTAAAATCGACGTTCTTTTGAACAACGCCGGTATTACAAAAGACGGTTTGTTCGTTAGAATGGATATGGAACAATGGGAAAGAGTTATCAAGATTAACTTGACTTCTGCTTACTGCGTAACTCACGCCGTAATCAAATACATGATGAAGGCTCGTCAAGGTTCTATCATCAACATGTCAAGTATCGTAGGTCGTCACGGCAACGCCGGTCAAGCTAACTACTCAGCTTCTAAAGCAGGTTTAATCGGTTTGACTCAAACTCTCGCTAAAGAATTCGGCGGAAGAAATATCAGAGTTAACGCAGTTTGCCCTGGTTTCATCCAAACAGCTATGACTGCAGAACTTGCTAACATTGACGAATACTTAAAAGCAATCCCTATGAAGAGATTGGGTACTCCTGAAGATATCGCCAAAGTTGTTAAGTTCTTGGCTCTTGACACTGATTACGTAACTGGTCAAGCTATCGAAGTTGCCGGCGGCTTGATGATCTAGTGCTACGCACGTAGATATTGGGTCGGCTACTGAGTCGGAATACTGGATTATCTAAAAACTACCTATTCCGCCTCAAAGGTGAAACGACTAGTCCAATGTCGAGTACTATACGCACGTAGACATTGGGTCGGCTACTGGGTCGGAATACTGGATTATCTAAAAACCACCCATTCCGCCTCAAAGGTAAAACGACTAGTATATCTTGTAAAAAAGTAGGGTGCGCACACTTGCGCACCTTTTTAACTTTAACAAAATTCGAGTTTTGTAACAATTTCTTAATTTTATTGCATAATTATCTTGAAGTAGTAAAATTTAATAGAATAGTGTATTACACAATAAATAAGAGGATAAAGAACATGAGTACATTAGAAAAAGTAAAAAAAGTTGTAGTAGATCAATTGAGCTGTGATGAAGCTTTGGTTACTCCAGAAGCTAGCTTTACTGCTGATTTGGGCGCTGACTCTTTAGATACAGTTGAATTAGTTATGGCTTTCGAAGAAGAATTCGGTTGCGAAATCCCTGATGAAGAAGCTGAAAAAATTCAAACTGTTCAAGATGCAGTTAACTACATTGAAGCACACTCATAATAAGTTTGATTAGTTTCACATTAAGAGGGTGAAGAATTGTATTATCATTTTTCGCCCTCTTAATTTATTATTAAGGAATAAGGAATATGACAAAACGTAGAGTAGTAATTACAGGAATGGGAGCTGTTACTCCATGTGGTATTGGGGTTGATAAATTTTGGAACACTCTTCTTAATGGAAAAAGCGGCGTCTCTCTTATTGAAGCAATTGATACCGAAAGACATACTGTTAAAATTGCAGCTGAGATCAAAGACAAAGATTTCAATCCTGAAGATTATATGGATTCAAAAGATGCTAAAAGAATGGACAGATTCACTCAGTTTGCTATGGTTGCAGCTGACGAAGCTATCGCTGATTCAGGCATCGACGAAGCAAATATTGACCCTTACAGAATCGGGGTTATCGTAAGTTCGGCAGCCGGCGGTTTCAAAACTTTCGAAAAGAACCACATGGCTATGATTGAAAAAGGACCAACCAAAGGTTCTCCGTTCACAGTTCCTATGCTTATCGTTGATATGGCATCAGGCAGAGTTTCCATGAAACACGGTTACAAAGGTTTGAACAAAGCTGTTGTTTCAGCTTGTGCAACAGGTTCTCACTCAATTGGTGACGCATTCAGATCAATCCAATACGGTGATGCTGATGTTGTTGTTGCAGGCGGTTGCGAAGCTACAATCACAACTCTTGGTATCGGTGCATTCACTGCAGCAAGAACTCTTTCTAAGAGAAATGACGCTCCAGAAAAAGCATCAAGACCTTATGACAAAGACAGAGATGGTTTTGTTATGGGCGAAGGCGCAGGCGTTCTCGTTCTTGAAGAATACGAACACGCTAAAGCCAGAGGCGCTAAAATCTATGCTGAAATCGCAGGTTACGGTCAAACAGCTGATGCACACGATATGGTTGCTCCGGATCCAGAAGGAAAAGGCGCTATCAAATCTATGGAACTCGCGCTTGCTGATGCAGGCCTAAAACCTGAAGATATCGACTACATCAACCCGCACGGAACAAGTACAGGTTTGGGCGACGTAGCTGAATCTATGGCTATCGCTAAGATTTTTGGCGACAAAGAACATAACAAGAACTTGCTCGTAAGCTCTACAAAGAGTATGCACGGTCACATGCTTGGTGCAACAGGTGCTGTAGAAGGTATCGTTTGCGTTAAAGCAATCACCGACGGAAAAGTTCCTCCTACTATCAACCTTGACAATCAGGATGAACACGTTGCTAACCTTGATTATGTTCCACATAAAGCAAGAGAAAAGAAAGTTCATGCCGCACTTTCAAATTCATTCGGATTTGGCGGTCATAACGCTACTTTGGTATTCAAAGAAGTATAAACTTATAATTAAACTAAACAGAGGCGCAAGGTTTCACCTTGCGCCTCTGTTGTTATAATTCATTTGTACTTTTCTTTTTTCTTTTTGCAATCAAAGAAATAAGAAAAGTACCAAAAGAAAAAAAGAAAACATGCAATTGTTCACAACGCTCTTACGAGCGTTTGTCCTAATTGATGTTGCAGACTTGCGTCTGCACGTTCACGCTCGCTAAAAACGCTCGCGGTGCGCTGACTCGTTAAATTCAACCTAATTGTTCACAACGTCCTCGTTTCGCTCAGCCGAAAATCAAGTTGTGCTGCGCACAATCTCTTAACTCACTACCACAAGTTATAACACATTCCATTCGCTGTTTTTATCTTTTCTATAAGCACTTTTACCGAACTCTAAACCTGCTACTTTTTTAATAGATTTATCTATTTCATATATTTCTTTCAAAGCAACGATTCTTGCATCTTCAACATCGTGGTCTTCACCGCATAAGAATTGCCAACATCCATCCTCAGCATCATGACTAACATATAATATAGGCAATTTGTCTTCAAGCACGTGAGCACACGTAATACAAGCAGTATTAGGTTTCTCCTTAAATGGAAATCTATCAAATAAGCCCATATTTAACCCTTCCTAATTACTTGACATCACCTAAAGTGTCGTATTCTCGTTTAATTTCCTGAATATCCTGCCACATCAGCCATTTCGGACTGCCTTTTTCTCGAGAATCATTTCTCAAAAGATAAGAAGGATGAAAAATTGGCATCATCTTTGCACCATGAACATCCACAATCGCTTTGTCAGGCTCAAACCAACGTCCGCGAATTCTCGTTATACCGCCAACATTACCCAAAATCGACTGCACAGCAACATTCCCGCACAAAAGAATTAACCGTGGCTTAATAATATCCAACTGCGATTTCAGATACTCCCAGCAAGCCTCTTTCTCCTCAGGTAACGGGTTCCTATTCTCCGGCGGACGACATTTAATCGTATTACAAATATATACATGCTCCCTTCTTGAAAGCCCGACAGACGCAAAAATTCGGTCCAAAAGCTGCCCCGCCTTGCCCACAAAAGGTTTGCCCTGCATATCTTCATTATACCCAGGGGCTTCGCCTATCAGCATAAGTTTAGGATTCGGAACACCATCCGAGAAAACGAGATTTGTACGTGTTTTACAAAGCGCGCACTTTTCACATGACAAACACTTTTCACGTACAACCTCAAGTTCTTCGTACATCTATGCCTCGACTAATTCTTTAACTTTCTTTCTCTGAATTTTTCTTGTCGCAGTTCTCGGAAGAGCTTCTCTAAGAACAGTAATATTAATCGGACGTTTGTAAGGAGCCAATCTTTGTGAACGTTTTTTAACCTCATCTCTCACAATCTTTGTAAGCTCTGCGTCATTATATTTTTCTTTCAACTCCTCTTTCGGAACAACAACAACCGCAATATCCTCAGTACCGTCTTTTGCACCGCCTTCACGAGAAGTTCCGAATACACAAAGTTCAGAGAACATATCACTTGTTTCAAGAACAGCTTCAACCTCTTCAGGGAAAACTTTCTTACCGCCTGAAAGTACAATCATATTCTTAATTCTGCCTGTGATATAAACCTGACCCTCTTCAATCTTCGCAATATCACCTGTGTGGAACCAACCGTCTTCATCAATTACAGTCGCAGTTAATTCCGGTTGATGGTGATATCCGCGCATTACAGAAGGACCTTTGAGCAACAATTCACCGGTCTCTTTGTCGATTTTTGCCTCGAATGACGGCAACAATTTTCCAACTGAACGAATATCTCGGTTTTTATCAAACGAAATAGTTGCAACAGGGCTGGTTTCTGTCAAACCGTAACCTTGGTATACTTCAATACCGATTCTGCGGAAGAATTTAGCAACCTCAATATCCAAAGGCGCACCACCTGAAATACACCACTTGAAACTTCCGCCGAAACAATCGTGTAATCTCTTGAACATCAATTTTTTAATCCATCTGTATGGCAAAAATTTTGCAAGGTGATATTTTATCGGAAATGTTTTTTGATAGAAAGGTGATGCAGACTTAATTTCAGCCTCAAGTGCAGTCTTGAGCAATTTTAAAAACGCCGGAACTAAAACCATTGCATTAATTTTTCTGTCCTTAATAATGTTCAAAGTATCTTTTGGTTTCAAACTCTGAGTGTAATAAACTGAAACACCCATATTCAAGAAGGTTGAGAACCCAACAGTCATTTCAAAAAGGTGGTTCATCGGCAAAATTGAAAGCACTCTAAAATCACCCTTTTTAGGCAACATCGGATCAAGAACAACTTTCATATCCTTAATCTGTGCCAAAATGTTTCCAAAAGTCGTCTCAACACCCTTAGGCGCACCGGTCGTACCTGAGGTATAAATGATGAACATTCTTGAATTTCTTGCACGGTGTCTCCATTTGCAAGAATAATTCGCAGGGATTGTATAAAGGCTCTGCAAACCGTCTGTTTCCGGACGTTCATCCATAACGATTAAATGTTTGATTGAAGGAACTTCCTTCTGAATTTCTTTAGCCTTCTCTATATAATTCTGAGAAACAAGCATAACCGTAGGCAAGCAATCTGAAAGAATTGAAACAAGTTCGTACTTGGTCAACTTGATATCTAAAGGAACAGTGATTGTTCCCGCAAGAACAGACCCAAACACGCAAACCCCAAATTCAGGTTTAGATTCAGACAAAATTGCCAATTTTTCACCTTTTTGGATTCCCAAATCATTAATCAGATAAGACGCCAATCTTCTTGACATCAAACCCAAGCCGTCAAACGTTAACTCTTTCCAACCAAAACTGGTTTTTATACCCAATGCAGTCTTGCGCGCATAATCGTTTGTCTTGTCTTCCAATAACGAAAGAACGTTGCTCTGCCTATCTTTCATACTTCCTCCTAATCAAAAACTCTGATATGTACAGCATTATACCAAAATATCGCTGATAAGTAAACAAACTCCGTTTTTATTTTCTTAAAACTGGAATTTATAGTCATATTTCTTCAAGCGCAATCTTATTTTTGTGTAATTGTTTGTACTTTTCTTTTTTCTTTTTGTAATCAAAGAAATAAAAACATTTTTCATTTGTAATTTTCTTTCTTCTTATTTGCGTATAGCCGCATTTCTTTGACCGCAAAGAGGGGTAAATAGGGATGTGGCGCAAAGAAACTCTCCGTCCGGAACTTTGTCGTTAATCAATTGTAGAATTCGCCCTAAGCAGGTGAACTCACTACGTTCAAACAGCACCTGCTCTGTTGCTGGCTCATTAACATTGATTACTCACTCCGTTATGGACAGACTTTAGATTGAGGGAGCGTGCAGCTTGCTGCAATAGCGAGCAAAGAGATTGTGCGCAGCACAACCGAGTTTTCGGCTGAGCAAAGCGAAGACGTTGTGAATAATTGCGTGTTTCTTCTTTCTTTTCGTCATTTTCTTTCTTCTTGCCTCGCAAATAAGAAGAAAGAAAATGACTTAACCTGTTAGCTGTTGTGCAAAACAACTTCGCCTGTTTCTAAAGACTTCTTTACATCCACAACACGTTGATTTGTACTACCTACCCAATGTTTTTTATTATCCAAAAGCTCTTGAACAAATTTTCCTTCACAAACAACATCAATATCCGCAATATCAGGAATATCCTTAATCTCTTCCCACAAGAAACCTGTATAAAGCCAAATTGTCTTTTCAGGAAGCTCTCTTCTAATCTTTTTAATCAAACGGAAAACTTCATCCCTATTGAACGGGTGCAAAGGATCTCCGCCGGAAAAAGTAATACCTGAAATATGAGGATGACGCAAATCATCAAACAATTCTTTTTCAGCCGCTTCATCAAACAGCAAACCACCGGCTACATCCCAAGTAATCGGATTCTGGCAATTATGGCAATGGTGCGTACACCCTGAAACCCACAAAACAACCCTTAGACCGTCACCGTTTAACATATCGTCTTTTGTAATATTATGATAATTCATCTCTCCATCTCTCCCCTTATATCTATTCTACAATCAATAAATCGTTTGTCCATGATGTATACAAATATTAAGCAGGGGAAAAGGGGTAAATGTATTTGGTTGGCAGGTGGTAACTACAAGCCTGTAAGGTCCTGAAATAAATTCAGGACGACATTTTATTACCGTTCCACAAACAATTCCTACATCTCAAAGAATATACTCGGCTCCTGCGAAGTTTCACGTCCAAATGCCTTAGCTTTCAAAGCTGATGTGATATACAATTTTTCCTGCGCACGAGTAATCGCAACATATAATAACCTCAAAGATTCTTCCGCCCCAAAAGCTTTTAACTCCGCATCTGACTTGACCTTATATTTCGGACTAAATCCGCGAACCTGCTCCATAAAAGATGTGGATGATTTTATTGAAGCCTTATTTACATCAATCGAAAGTGCTTTTTCAGTCAACTCAGGGATAAACACATATTCAAACTCGTCCCCCTTAGACTTGTGCAGAGTCATAATCTGAACTTTTCCCTTCGCAGCATTTGAATCCTCTTCCTCGGAGAAGAACTTAAACCCGCTCAAAGACGGACGTTTAGACAAAGCTTCCAATCTTTCAAGCGTAGTATCAAAATTATTTGTAGTGTTCAATTTTCGAACAAGAGTTGCAATCAAATATACATTCGATTTTTCGATATCAGATGTGTAATAGAAAAGTCCTATCCTGATAACAAGCTCCTCCGGCGGAAGTGACGAAGAGTTAAGCCAATATTGCATATCCCACAAAAATTGCGCCAAATCCGCAGACTCAATATCGTCTCCGTTTTTTTCAATAAACGGTTTTTCTGAGTTTCGTATCTCTAATTGCAATCTCGGCTTATAAAAACCCAATTCCGAAAGAGTTTCATAAACCGTCGCCATTGCTTCATTATCAAACGGAGTCTGCAAATATTTCAGTATTGAAAAAATCGTATTAAAGACTCCCTTTTGCCCTAGAGATTCACTTCTTGTAATACTCTTCAACCCCGCATCGTTAATAAATGTCGACCAATTCGCCACCTGAAAATTGTTTCTCAGAAGAATTCCGATTGTCGCATCTTTTCTGAAAGTCAAAATATTTTTGATTTCTTTAAGAATAAAATTCTTCTCTTCTTGCGCTTTATCAAAAATCTTCATCATGACAGCATCTTTAACCACAGGGTTTTTACCCTCAACACCCTGCATCATGCTTTTGAAAAACGCTCTCGGCAGAAGTTTATCTCCCCACAAAACAGTTTTGTTTGCAAGTTCCATAACCTCTTGCGTACATCTTTGCGAATGATTCATCTCAACAAGAGTATCTGCGGTTTTAATAAAGTTTCTAAACCCTTCAACATCCGCGTTAGAAAAAGTCGTTGTAATCGCCTGATTTATATCCCCGCAGCGAATAAGGTTTTTGTGCTTCCCGCTCAAAAGCGCAATCAAGCGTTGCTGAATCGCTGATGAATCCTGCGCCTCGTCTTCAATAATGTATTCACAAACATTTTGATAATATTCAAGAATATCTCTGTTATTTTCCAAAAGTTTTACAGAGAAAAGCAAAATATCGTCATAATCAATCAAATTCGCTTCTTCCAGTTTCGCCTTATATTGTCTGTAAAACGCCTTAAATTTTTCCACCTTTTTATCAGTCGAAGGCGTATCAATATCCCCTTCCTGCAACTTCATAACAGAAATCGCGCGATCAAATTCATCAAGCTCGGTCTTAGTATATTTTCCCTCAATGCTTTTTATAATACGCATCCTTTGGGTATCGTCACAAATCTCAAAATCAGAAGCCAGTCCGAGTCGTTCGTAATTGGAATTGTCTTTAATAATCCTGAGTGCAAGTCCGTGAATTGTACTTATATTCGGCAAAAGAGTACTTGAAGGAGACATGTTTTTAATTCTTTCACGAAAATTTCTCGCCGCTGAATCCATATAAGTAAGCACAAAAATATTTAGCGGATTAACCCCTTTATTAATCAACCTCATTATTAAAGCCAGCAAAATCGTAGTTTTGCCCGCCCCGGGAACCGCAGAAATCGCCATCGCCCCATGCTCGTATTCCAAAACAGGTTTTTGGTCGTCTCTTGGAATAATTTTCATCACAGGCTTTTCTTCAAACATAGTTTCTTCGCCTGAAACCAAATACTCCTCAATTCCACCCAAATTCTCCGCACCCGTCGGATCAAACAAACTTGAATATGCCCAAGTATATTCTTTTGCAAGCAAAAGAAGTTTTCTCAAAATTCTTGCCGTTTTTTGAGAAGATAAGAAAATATCATCCTCAATAGTATATTCATCCTTTGACCAATCCGCCTGAAATACCCACGCATTGTACAAAGGACCCGTATCCGTTTTAACCCAGTCAGAATGTGATACATCAAGCCAAAACTGATATTTTGTCGCAATTTTGTTATCAATAATCTTTTGCGGAGTGGCAACTATCAAATTATCATCCGCAATTTCTAAAGTCGAACTAGGATTTTCCGCAATAATAGAATTTTCTATCTGAGTAATAATATCTTTGACACGCTCTTTTACTACCTTATCTCCCAAAACGTTTTCAAAATCACGCAACTCTTTTATGAAGAAATTAAACTTATTAATTTTATCTTCCTGAATAAAATTAACATTTTTGTAAAACATTTCATATACTTTTTGTGAAAGTTTAATATCTTTATCCTTAACCTCTTCAAACGAATTATAAAAATTCTGATATTTTTCGTTATAACACTCCAATTCAAGATATGGCAAAATATGAGTTTGCTTATAAGTTTCCAAAATCTTGTGACAATATTTTAGCGGAATACCAATGTAATCTGAGAGAATAACCCTCAAATCCATCTCAGAAATTTCAATCCCATTCATAAGCTTCAAAATATTCAAACTCGCTTTTACAAACGGGTTATCAATCAATTTTTCACTCCCAGACAAAAACAGAAGGGAACAGGTTTTGAGATTTTCTCTCAGAGTAAACCTGAGCATGTCATCCTGAAGCGGAGTAATTATTGAAATATCAGATGGCTTAATCCCTTTTTTCAATAATTCTTCTATCTTTAAAATCGTATCATCCAGTATTTCCGCGCGTTTCGAGAGAGATATCAGAGTGAAATTTTGCAATCTTTTTCTTGTCTTTTCGATAACATTAGAAAAAATAACTTCCCCGTTTTTCTCCTGAAAAGTCTTAGGTTCTTTATTCAAATCCTGAACTTCTTCGTCAAAAAGTTTGGAAAGCTTGTATTCAATAGAAGTATCCGCGCTCAAATACCCGCAACGGCTTGAACCGAGAGAATCAAAACATATAATCCAATCTTTAAGCTGCGGTTTCAAATACTTGATAAACTCAAAACAAACAGGAGTCATCTCATCCGCATCATCCACAAGAAGATATTTTATGTTTTTGAAATAATCCGTATTTTTATAAACATAATTAAAAATAAGAGTTTGACGCAAATAGTCTAAACTTCGACTTTTCAAGGTTGAAGACAAAAGCTTTTTGATAACAAATTCCGCATCTTCGCCAAAAGATTCGCCCAAAATTTTTGAACGCTCTCTCACATCATCATTTGTTAAACAGTTTTGAACAATAAGAGCATACCTCCTGAAAATTTGATGTAATAAAGATTTTTTTGAATTATATCCGCGAACTTCATTCGTCTTTAAAATATCTTTTAACAAAAACTGCGAAACCTCCAGCCCAACAAGATTTGGGAGAATAAAAGATTTATCCGACGGGATAGAATTTTCAACAAAACACCAGTTTTCAACAAGTGTATTATATACAATTGAAAAGAAAGAATGCACGTTTAGTTTCTCAATTGCATCAACTTTAATATCTTTCAAAACTCTGTCAGAAAACTTCCGTTTCAAGGTCGAATTCTGCACCAGCACAAGAATTTCAGACGGCTTTACGCCTGAATTGACCAGTTCGAGGTATTTTTCAACTAACAAATCCTCTCTAAAATCGACTTTAATGAAATTTAATAACATACTCCTTATAGACTATTTTATCATAAACAGAGGTTCAAATACTTGCAAAAATTTGAATTTTTATATAAAATTGTTTCGTAATCAATTACACAGACACACATTTAAAAAGGAGATTTTAGACTATGGCTAAAGCAACTAAAGAATTTAAAGGCATTCAAGAACAAATTATTGAATCAGCAGGTCAAATTTACAACTACCTTAACGCTAAAGGTGAAGTTTCTATCAACAAAATGAAAAAAGACCTTAGCTTGAACGAAAACTTTGCAGAAATGGGCTTAGGCTGGTTGTCAAGAGAAGACAAACTTGAATACACTCAAAAAGCAAAATCAGTAACTGTTAAATTGAGATAGTTATTCGAATAAAAGATATAAAAGAGCTTGTTGGAATTTTCAACAAGCTCTTTTTATTTTTAATTTATATAGCCACATTTCTTTGACCGCAATCTTATTGTTATGTAATTATTTGTACTTTTCTTTTTTCTTTTTGCAATCAAAGATTTTTCACTTTACTTCCAATCTTGTAGAATAGACTACAAGCGAAAATTATTTACCCCAAAAGAAATGTAGGGTGGGAAAAACGTAGTGTTCCCACCGTCCAACCAGCCCTCTACATTTACCCCCATTTACCCTCCCCCCACTTTCCGAAGGACACTAAGCTAGTAGTTGCAACTTACCAACCCTATACATTTACCCTGGCTTGCTCGAAATAAGATTTAATTGTAAAATCAATTTATGGAGAAAGTTATTATTTGCGGACTCGGAGCAGTCGGACTCACGTACGCTTGTAAATTAAAAAATTTTTGTGAACTAAAAATTCTTGCGGACGAAACAAGAATAAAAAGATATCAGCAAAATAAACCAAAACTGAATGGTGAAGAAATTGATTTTGCCTATGTTATGCCTACCGAAAGTTTTACTGCGGATTTAATTATCATAGCTACAAAAGATTCCGGATTAGATGACGCAATTGAATATATCAAAAACTTTGTCGGAGAAAATACGATTATTCTATCACTCTTAAACGGAGTTTCAAGCGAAGAAAAAATTGCCAAAGTTTATGGAAAAGAGAAAATCCTTTACTCATATTTTATCGGTCACAGTGCAGTCAGAGTCGGAAGTTCTGTCACACAAGACGGAGTCGGAAAAATCGTCTTCGGCGGAGATGATAAGAACACAAAACGTCTGGAAAACTTTTTCAAAAAGTGCAATATTAACTACGAAATTCCTGAAGATATTATCTATTCACTTTGGTTGAAATTCGGTTTGAATATATATCTTAACCAATCCTCCGCAATAATGGGATTGACCATGGGAGATATGAAACGAAATCCGTATTTTGCGAATTTTGCAAAAAAACTCATCGCAGAGACAAAACTTATCGCCCAAAAAAGCGGAGTGGAAAATCTTGAGAATTTTGAATCAGACGCACTTAACGCGCTTAATCTGATGTGCGATGAGGGAAAAACTTCTATGTATCAAGATATTCTTGCAAAAAGAAAAACGGAGGTGGATATTTTCGCAGGAGAAATCCTCAGACGTGGAAAAGAGTACGGAGTCAGCACTCCGTATAACGAATTTGTTTACGATATGATTAAAATTTTGGAGAACAAATAATGAACATAGCTTTCATTCCGGTGCGTGGCGGAAGCAAATCCATTCCGATGAAAAATATAAAAATCATTAACGGAAAACCACTCGTATATTGGACTACAAAAGCCGCTAATGACGCAGGGTGTATCGACAAAGTTATTGTTGCAACCGATAGCGAAGAAATTAAAAAAACTGTTGTTACGTTTGGATTAGAAAAAGTGGAAGTATACGACAGACGCGCCGAAAATGCCCAAGACATGTCTTCGACAGAAAGTGTTATGCTTGAATATATCGAAAAATCAAACCTAGACCCGAATGATAATTTCTTTTTAATTCAAGCGACTTCTCCTCTCTTAAAAAGTGAACACATTGACGGAATGTATAAAAAATTTGTTGAAACAAAAGTGGATTCCATGTTCACGGGAGTCAGAGAAAAACAATTCCACTGGATAGAAGAAGGTGACGGAGTTAAACCGGTCAATTACGATTACAAAAACCGTCCGCGAAGACAGGAGTTTCAGGGACTTATTGCCGAAAACGGAGCATGCTATATTAATTCTGTTAAAAACATCATACATGATAAATGCAGGCTTTCAGGAAAAATCGGGGTTTATGAACTTCCGCCTGAAACCGCTTATGAGATAGATGAGGCAAAAGATTTTCTAATCATCGAAAATCTGATGAAGGTAAATGTATAATTTTTTGCGGTGGGAAGACTTCGCTTTCCCACCCTACAGGCTTTACTATTTATACAGTACGAGTTCAGCATGACAGGGGTAAACAGCAGTGCTTGAGCAAGACCTTGCGATTCTTCGGCTAAAGCCTCAGAATGACGTGGGGAATTGTGTCCCAAATTCTTAGTCACTTGATCACTAAAATATGCTAAACTAGTAATTCCCACCAACCAACCAGATTCATTTACCCCTTTGCCCCTACCCACAGAGGACGCCAAACTAGTAGTCTTGACCAACCAGTCAAACACATTTACCCCCCGAGGTATTTTTGTAGTGTGGTTTTGTCGAAGACTTCAATGCTTTCGCGTGAATGAATAAACACAAGACAAGAGATTAAACTCTTAAAAGCTTGGAAATCATCAAACGCAAGTTTTTGTCTAAGGTCGGTCATGTTATTTGCCATAAATTCTGTAATAATGGTCTTATCGTTGTAATAGAGTTCAGACAAGAATTCAAACGCTTCGCGGGTTTTAATCCCTTCAAGATAAACGATATCAGGGCTTTGGAATTCAACAAATCTGAGAGCCTTGTCCATATTGAACCCGATGTTTTCGTTGAGTTCACACTGGTTAACGTGTTTAAGCTCGTATTTGGCAATAGATTCTATTGTCATAATATTTTTGTTCAAACCGACAGTTTCCATAAGAAGCGAGTAAATAATATGTGTTTTACCACTCAAAGGAGAGCCGCAGACAAGAATTATTCCGGGATGCTCAACGGCATTGAGAATTATTCCTCTTTGCTTTTCATCAGGAATAATTTTTTCGAGCTTTTGCGGCGGTTTGTAAATCTTTAGTGAAATCCTCTCGCCCATAATCGTTGGGAATGAGGATACAGAAGCGATAAGTATAGTGTTATCAACTTTAAAACATAATTTTCCGAGCTGCGGAATTTCGCAGACTGACGGGTCGAGGTTGGAAAGCGTCTTGAGTTTTGACACAAACGCGGAGTTCAAGATTGCAGGAATTGTTCCTTTGTCTGTTGGCTCTCCGTTCTGTCTGAACACTACTTTCAGCCCTTCTTCTATTTGTTCAAAGTTAAGTTCGTGAACATCTTCGATTATCGCTTGTTTTAAAATAGCTCTAATAACTCTCTGAATTCTTTCTTCGCCGGAATCTTCTTTATGGAGCTCTTCTGTCCAGTCAAAGGCTTCGGCATCGTTTGCAAGCGTAATATCATCTACGGTATCTGCAACTTTGTAGTATTCATCAATCTTTTTGACAATACTTGCTTCAGAGGCAATTACCGGTTCGATTGAACATTCTGCGGTTTCAATAATTTTGTCTATTGCAAACAAATCCAGCGGGTCGGCCATTGCGACAGTTAAAATTTCTTCAATTTTGAATAGAGGTATAATTCTGTATCTTCTTGCATCTGCAAACGAAATATATTTAAAACATTTCGGATCCGGAGAATAGTCTTCAAGGTTAACGTATGGGATATGGAGTTTGGATTCCAAAAACTTCAGCAAAACATCTTCGGATAGGATTCCGGAATTAATCAGAGCTTGCCCGATATTAATATTCTGAACATTCGCCAACTCTTCCGCTTTTTCAAGAGTTTCGTAGGAAACTATTCCGTCGCGGACAAGTTCGTATTTTAGTTTTTCTAATGTTTTGTTATTAATAGTATCCATTTTTTATTAACCCTCACCCTAACCCTCTCCCTTGGAGAGGGAAGTGCGCTAAACCAGTAGTCAATACCAACCAGCCCCTTATATTTCCCCCTTTACCCTCCGGAGGATGCTAAGCTTGTAGTTTTCACCAACCAGCCAAATACATTTACCCCCATTTACCCCCCCCCGAGGTATTCTTCGACCTTTTTAACAATCTGGTCGAGTTCGAATGGTTTGGTAATATATTCGTTCACACCGGTTTCTTCACCAATCATTTTGTCTTCGAGTTGAGAACGTGCAGTCACCATAATTATCGGAATATCTTTGTATTTGTTATCGTATTTTAACAAACGACTGATTTTATATCCGTTAATTTTTGGCATCATAACATCAAGAATAATCAAATCCGGCATGATTTCTTTTGCTAATCTCAAGCCGTCTTCACCGTTGAATGCTGTGTAACACACAAAACCTGATACTTCAAGAACGAATTTCAGGCTTTCAACAATATCCTGTTCGTCATCTACTATAAGAATCTTTTTCATGTGTATCTCCTTCAATCTCGTATGAGAACATTATATCACATTTGCCGTAAACATTCTCGTTCTGGGAAGTTACGGAGTCTATCTTTTTCTTTAAGAATTCTGCTGACGGTTTGTCACCGTCCATAACCACCATGGACAGAGTCGTTAATCCGCCGTCTTGTTCAATCAGAGAATTTGACATATATGTCTTGTTTAATAGGTTGTTTTCCTGCATAAGGTTCTCGATTACATCATTTGTAGATTTAATCTTAATAACAGCGACGGTGCTGCCGTTAGAACGAGCTTTTTGAATAAGTTGTTTCTTTATCATATTAAAGTTGCTCTTGTCGTTCGCAACAGGGATTACAAAATAAAATCTTGAACCTTTGTTGATTTCGCTGTCACACCAAATTGCGCCGTTGTGGGATTCCATAAGTTGTCTTGCAATCGGCAAACCGAGTCCGGAACCGCCTACTTGACGGGAAAGTGAGTTTTCGATTTGCGCAAATTTATCGAACACGTGATTTAGGTCTTTGCGTTCGATTCCTATGCCGTGGTCTTCTACACAAACTTGCAAATATTTACCTTGAAGATTTTTGATATCTTCTTCAAAACAGTGATCGTATTGGAGTTCACGCGCATTTATTACGTGTGAAGTTATTTCGATTTCGCCTGCATTTGGTGAGAATTTTATCGCGTTTGAAACAAGATTTGTCAAAACCTGCTCTAAACGGTTTGAGTCTGCGTAAACCTCAACAGAGTCAGGCGAAGGCTCATATTTGATTGTTAAATTTTTCTCTTTTGCGACTTCCGCCAAATTGTTTTTTACGTATTCAATTACGGGTTCGACGTGGATTAGTTCAAATTTGAAATCCATTTTTCCGGCTTCGATTTTTGAAATATCCAAAAGATCGTTAATGATTCCGGAAAGTCTTATTGCGTTTCGTTTTCCCATGGATACAAATTTTTCGATATTCTCAGTCATTTCACCCGCTTTTCCGCTCAGAATAATATCCATTGCGTTTTTAATTGCAGTTAGAGGTGTACGAAGCTCGTGAGAAACGATTGAGATAAATTCAGATTTCAGTCGTTCAAGTTTTTGCAACTTTCTGTTCGTTGCTTTCAATTCTTGTGTGAAAGATGCGCTCTGCAATGGAATTGTAACTTGTTGAACAAGAGTCTGAAAACAAGTTGCATCCTCCGTTGTAAACGGTTTTTCGCGGTAGATTTCCGTAAACCCGAAAAACTCGTCATTGAGCATAATCGGTGCAAACAAATTGTCATATCTTAAAACAGAAAAATCGTATTCTTTAATATTGTGTTTGATATTTTTTTCGATTTTCAAGTTTCCAATTTTGATATCAAACGGCGGGTCAGCGAGCAACGACTTGTAGCTCAGAATCGCGCGGAGTTTCAGAGCTTCCAATAATCTGTCTGAAACTTTGTGAAGCGAATTAATCAATAAAACCGGTTCGCGTTCAGAGCGGAACATCAAGGTGCAAGATAATTCAAAATTTAAAGATTTTTCAATCCCTTCAATCATAATTTTTAGAAGAGCGTCTTTGTCCAAAGTTCCCGCCAATTGTGAACTCGTGTCATATAAAACATTTAACTGATAAAGACTTCTTGCGAGCTCCTGATTGGCTTTTGTCATTTTTAAAAGTGATTGTCTTGTTCTCAAACTTGCGTCAATCGTGGCTAACAAAAGCTTCTTATCAATCGGAGTTTTGATAAAAAGATTCGCGTTATGAGTAACGTCTTTGTTATGTTTGACTTCGCCCAGAATAAGCAAAACAATGACAGGAAATTGCTTGATTTTTCTGCACAATAATTTTATATCGACAGACTGAATATCGCCATCAATGATAACTATATCAGGCTCTTCGACTTTGAGTGCATCAAAAATCATCATCTCATCCACGGTCGAAATAACTTCGTCTGATGAGAAAACCTCCCTGATAACCTTTTCTTTCTCACTATCCTCACTAATCAACAAGAATTTTGTCATAACTATATGATACCAAAAAATTCTAAAAGAAAAAACTTGTTATAAATAACAAGTTTTCTTTAACCCAATAATCTCCTACCCAAAAATCTTTTTCTTAATCTCCTCATAAGATTTTAATAAATTGATTTGTAAATAATCTTTTTCTTTCTTCTTTTTTTTGATTTGTGACTCTCCCCAAGTCCCGCAGCCATCACTCCTTTCTTGTATGTGATTATAATAGAACCAGCGTATTTCATAATCAAGTAAACAATTCCGTAAAAATTTTTACAATTGACCATGCTCCCCATGACTACTAAGCAAAATTCATATTTACAAAAATTTACCTTAAATTTGCGTGTTTTTCTATTGACAAAGGCATGCCTCTTTTAATCTCTTGTATTGCTCCGACTTCATCCCTGTGCTAAACTTTTTTTATGAAAAAAATAGCTCTTATAAGTCATGGCTGTGCCAAAAATTTAGTTGATTCCGAATTAATTCTTGGGATATTGAAAGAAAACGGATACGCAATTACTCTTGACGAAAACGAAACGGATATTGTTGTCGTAAACACTTGTTCATTTATTTGTGATGCCGAAAGAGAATCCATTCACACAATTTTAGAACTTGTTCAGGCGGGCAAAAAGGTTATTGTAACCGGTTGCCTTGCGCAAAAACATCCTGAAGAATTAAAAAAAGAGATTCCTGAAATCGCAGCTGTTGTCGGTGCTACAGACTTCACAAAAATCATAGAAGTTTTGAATAATTTGGATAAAGGTTTTGTATCAGAAGTTAGTGCGAAACCTGATTATATTTATCCGGAAAAAGTTAAACGCGCACAGATAACCATGGGCGCAAGTTCATATATCAAAATCGCGGACGGATGTTCTTACAGATGCGGTTATTGCGTAATCCCGTATTTGCGTGGAGACTACCATTCCAGAAAAATAGAAGATATAATTTCTGAGGCAAAAGAGCTTGTGAAAAAAGGAGTTACGGAAATCATCCTTATTGCCCAAGATACGACGGGTTATGGGGTTGATATTTATAAAAAACCGATGCTTTCTAAACTGTTGCGTGAGTTAAACGAGATTGAAGGCTTAGGCTGGATTCGTGTAATGTATGCGTATCCGACAAGAATGGATGATGAACTTTTAAAAGCAATTGCAGAATGCGATAAGGTCGTAAAATATGTTGACATTCCGCTTCAACATTCCCATCCGGAAATGTTGAAATTAATGAATCGTCCGGCGTTTGATTATCGTCCGATGATTGAAAATATCAGAAAAATTATTCCGAATGTTTCAATCAGAACTGCGTTTATCGTGGGTTATCCCGGAGAAACGGAAGAACATTTTGAACATTTGTGTGAATTTGTTCGCGATATGAAGTTTGATAGAATGGGAGTTTTCTGTTATTCAAGAGAAAAAGGTACTCCTTCTTATTCAATGAAACCGCAGATTGCCAAAACTGTTGCAAAGAAAAGATACAAAAAACTTATGGAAATCCAGCAGAGAATTTCTTTGGAAAGAAACAGAAAATTTATCGGACAAACAATTCCGTGCATAATCGAGTGTATTGCAGATAACGGAGAAGCTGTCGGAAGAACTCAGTATGACGCGCCGGAAATCGACGGTGTTGTAACTGTTAAAACTAACAAACTCCTTGTTCCCGGGGACATTGAGTTGGTCAAAATAACTGACGCATCTGAATACGATTTGATGGGCAAAATATAATGCGCCAAAAAGATTTTCTCACAATTTCTAAATAGTACCTTGTCGGCTCTTTATGTTTATTATTTTCTGTCTATAATAGTTCTTAAAAAGAGGGTTATTATATGAATAGAAATTTTCTAAAAAAAACGGCGATAATTTTAGGCAGCACAGTAGTTGGAATTTACGTAATATTTTTGCTTGCACCATTTGTTGTGTCACCAATGGTGAACGCTTATGTGCCGCAGGTTAAAGACGAAATCAAAAAAACAACAGGGTTTGAATCCACTATAGAAGATTTCAAACTTGTTACTACGCCAAAATTTACGGTAGGTGTGAAAGTTGGTAAATTCGCGCTGTCAAACGGTGAGCGCAGCATCTTAAACGCTGATGATTTTCAGGTAAAAATGTCATTACTCCCTCTTTTGGCAAAAAAAATCAAAGTAGATGTCGTTAGTCTTAATAACCTCGATGTGAAACTTTTAGTTAACAAGGACGGCTCTTTTGTTGATTTTGAAAACTTCGCGCAAAATAACGACGAAGAAGTTTCAAAAGACAACGCAGAACCTTTTGTGTTGCCTTTTGGCTTAAAGCTTTCTAACAACCTTCCTGATATCAGAGTAGGCGGATATAATGTCGAATTTATTGATACCTCTACCCAAAAATCTTACGTGATTTCAGGCGGGAAAACTGATGTGACAGACTTTATTCTTGATAAGAGCATAAAGGTTTCAGCGGACGGTAAAGTCGTTTTGGACGGCAGAGAACAGTTCAAATACAACCTAAAAGTTCATAACAAAATCATGCCTGATTTGGACTTGAATGAACTTGTTTTCAATCCGCAAACTGAGGACAAGAAAGATAAAAAAGATGAAATAAAAATCAACGTTATAGATATTTTTAAAGGACTTTATAACTACAATATTACGGCGAACCTAGACGGTAATATGACGATTGCAAAAGATACAAACAGCGGTTATTTGAATGTGAGCAATGTTTCTGTTATCAATCTTCCGCCAAGTGACGCGAAGTTAAAATTCCGTGCTCATAAAATTGATATCGATTCAAATATTTATACTGCAAAGAATGAAGTTTCTACTATCAACGGAACGATTAAAGAAAATAATATTGATTTGAATTTTAAATCAGGTGCAGAAATTTCAAATATCGTAAGAATAGTAAACGCAATTGCGATGACTTTTGATATCAAAGATTTGGAAACTTTGAAAGCAAACGGTAAAATTGATGCCGATTTCAATATCAAATCTAATATGAAAACCGTTAAATCAAGCGGTTATTTAAAGATTCCTGCCGCAAAGGTTTATTATGGATTATATGATGTTGCAATCAACGATATTAACGCGGATATCGCACTAAACGATAACAATATTAACATCAAAAATGTCGGTTTCTCAGTGCTTAACCAGCCGTTGAAATTCTATGGAACAATTAAAGAAGATGCTACTGCGAATCTTCATCTTGTTGCGCAAAACCTTGGTCTGAAAGGTTTGATTGTTGCATGCGGTCAAAGTGCGCTATTAAAAGATAACAAAGTCAATTCAGGCATGGTTAGTCTAAGCGCGGATGTAGTCGGCAAACTCAACAACATCAAACCGACCGCAAAAGTTACTCTTAATAATCTTGATATAAAAAATGTTCCGGCAAATACTGTTGTGAAACTTCCGAACACGGTTGTTAACATAATTTCCGACGGTAAAACCTTCTCCGGAAACGCTGTAAGCACAAATGTTTTGGCAATCAATCCTGCAGCAAGAGTTTCTGTTCCGAAACTTAGCGCAAACATAAAAGAAGATGTAATCGAAATCACTCAAACACCTGTGAAGGTTGAAAAAATTAATTTCAATCTTTCCGGTAAAATCAAAAACTACATGACAAACAAAATCAGTTTGGATTTTGTAACCTCTGGGGATATTCAATCTACCCTCACAGGGGACATGAATATTGCTAAACAAACTCTAAACCTAAATTACTCCGCGCAAAATTCTACAATAATTATCCCGATGTTTGATAAATCAAGACTTCTGTTTAACGGAAATATTGCAATAACCGGAAGCATGGTTAATCCGATTTTATCAGGCACAATAAGTGTTCCCGTGTTAAATATTCCGGAAGTTCCTGTTGTGATGAATGACATGCTCGTAAAACTTTCAGGCCCGATTTTGAAAGGGAACGCAACTGTTAATAAATTCACCTCAGGCGGAATTGTTGCAGATAGTATTACAACAGATTTTTCTATGAAGGGCGAAAATTTCTATCTCACAAACCTTAAAGGAAACGCCTTTGACGGAAAAATCAACGGAAATATTATTTATAACATGACAAACGCCAAAACAAGCATAAACTTTAAAGGTGAAGGAATGAATGCTGAGAAAGCAATCGCGGGTGCTGCGGGGATTAAAAACGCACTCTCCGGAACTCTCGGTTTTGATACAAAAATGAACCTGACCGTCGGGGATTATAACGACATGATGAGAACCCTCGGCGGCAATCTCAACTTCAAAATTACAAACGGTGCCTTCGGAACAATCGGTAGATTAGAAAACTTCCTTGGTGCATCTAATATCGCAAACAACACGATTTTGAAATCAACGGTTTCAACTCTTTCCAACCTTGGAGGAATAAAAAACACAGCAGAATTTGATTATCTCTCAGGCGATATGACTTTCTCAAACGGCTGGGCTGACCTTAAATCAATCAAGAGTGCAGGCAAAACCCTTGCTTACTTTGTAACAGGTAAATATAACTTGCTCAACGGAACAACAAATGTTGTTATCCTCGGACGTCTTGACGGCTCTGTCGTAAAACTTCTAGGACCTGTAGGTGACCTGTCAGCAAATAAACTTTTCTCAGCTATTCCGAAATTCGGTGCGCTGACATCATCTATCGTAAATGTTATGACAACAGACCCGAGAGGAGAAAGGATTTCTGAAATTCCGACATTGACTAACGGAAGTGAAGTCTACAAAGATTTTAAAGTAATCTTTAACGGAGGAATCGAAAGCAGAAGTTCAATCAAATCCTTCAAATGGTTAACAAAAGTCGATACCTCTGCACTTGAACAAAAATCTGTAGCCGAAACAGTTAAAGGACTCAAAGAGTCTGTGAACGAAGATGTTTCAACCACAGTGAAAAACGTCGTAGACACTGTCTCTAACCAAAAAGAGATTATCAAAAACTCCGCCCAAGAATTGAAAAACTTATTCAAATTCTAGGGGTAAATGTATGGGTCTGGTTGATCAGACCTACCTTAACTCCTAGTTCAAACCGAATTGGCTTCTGTAAAAGCTGCTGCTTGCAATTTTGTCTTGAACATAGTTTGTGTTACTGTCAGATGCAAGGTACAAACTTGCGATTTTATCTAATCTTTTTGTTAATTTTGTTTGAGGATAAGTTACAGATGCATTTCTGAATTTTGCCCAGCAAGCTGCTTCTTTTTGAGTAGCTGTAGTTTCTTCATCCAAAGTTGCTTTTCTTGCAACGTGGCAGCTTTCGTGAGCTATCAAACAAGCAATCTGTTCAACAGGTGCGTTTTTGTATTGAGAGTTGATAAGAATAACTCTTCTGCCATAATTGTCATAAGTGTTTACTGCGTAAACATGTTGACCGCCTGTCATCATTGAAACATTATAAAATTTAACTTTTACAGCGTTTCTTTTAAGATTAGCAAATACATCATATTCACCGTTTTGCTCTAACAATCTCATAGCTGATAAGATTTTTGCGTCAGATGAAAAATCTGTAACGTTATAAGCAAATGCTTGAGTAATAGTCAAAGTTAAAAATACTAAAAAAGCGATACACAAATTTTTCATAACACATACTCCATACAACTTTTCACATATGTGTTATCGGCTTATTTGCACTAATCTTTAGGGGGTTTTAGTCTATTGTTACAAAACGAAACAAATGTTTACTAACGAGGTAAAATTTTGCATGAAAAAAAGAGAATTGTTAAGAACTCGCTTAACAATTCTCTTCAACTTTACAAAAGTTAATATTTATTCAACAACCTTGAGCAATCGTTCCCAAACTTCATCAATCAATCCATTTGCGTCAATCTTGTATAAAACTCCTTTATCTTCATAGAATTTTATCAAAGGTGCTGTTTGCTCAAAATACGTATCAAAACGAGCTTTCGCCGTTTCTGCATTGTCATCCGCTCTGGTTTTTAATTCAACATGACATTTATCACACATGTTTTCAACTTTTGACGGTTTAAATTTTTTATTATAAATCTCACCGCAAACAGGGCATGACTGACGGTGAATAATTCTATCCAAAAGAATTTGTGTATCGATATCAAAATAAATCGCTCTGAAAGAGGTTTCGTTATCTCCGTCAACATCATTGTTGATATCTTCCAATTTTTCTGCCTGTTCAAGGCTTCTAGGGTAACCATCCAAAACATATCCGTTTTTGCATTCCTCACCGGAAAGTTTTTTTCTGATAATCTTCGCTACCAAATCAATCGGAACAAGTTGACCTTTATCAATAAAAGATTTTGCAACTTTACCTTCTTCAGTTTCTTTAGCAATTTCCGCTCTCAAAAGCGAACCTGTATCAATGTGAGGCAAGCCCAAATATTCTGACAATCTGTTAGTTTGTGTTCCTTTTCCGCAAGCCGGAGGCCCGAGAAAAATTAAATTTTTTTTCATAACATTCGCTCCTTCTACAATTCAATTATAGAACTAAAAACTTAATTTTCCAATCATATAAAAAGACCCGCAAACCACATTCAGCTTATCTTTTGAAAAATTCAAGCTCTCAAACCTTTTAGCATCAATAGGGCATGCCAATTTTAGTTCTTCAAAACCGCAAGCATTCGGGTAATCAAACTCGTTCAAGTAAACTTCATCCCCTTCACGAAAAAGAATATTCATCATCTTGGCGTAATCTTTTGTTTTCAAACACCCAAATACAAATCTGCGTTTTTCGTTCGGAAAATAAAAATCCAAATTTTCTCTCAAAGCTTCCACACCATTGGGGTTATGAGAAGCGTCTACAATCAAATTTTTATCTGCAAAATACTGAAAACGGAACGGATTTTTAACCTTAGCTAATGCGCTCAAAATTATATTTTCATCAATATTTTTAAACAAATATTCAATCGCGTTAATCGCAAGCGCAAGGTTTTCCACCTGATGCAAACCTTTGAGAGAAAGTGCCTCTATGTAATCCGGTCGAACATAAGGGTTAACCAAAACAAGGAGAGAATCAACTTCGTCTGCCTTATCCTTAATCGCCTCGTAACCGGAACTTGTAAACACCGGACAGGCGGCTTTAATAATCCCCGCTTTTTCAAACGCGATTTCATCTTTTGTTTTTCCAAGTCTGTCTGTGTGATCCAAATCAATATGAGTTATTATTGAGCAAAGATTTTTTTTGATAACATTCGTTGCGTCAAAGCGCCCGCCCATGCCTGTTTCGAGAACAACGTAATCGACATTTTGTTCTTTAAAATACAAAAACATTATCCCGGTTAAAATCTCAAATTCCGTAAGAGGAACTTCTGTTGAAATAACTTTTTCAAACAAACGTGCAAAATCTTCTTTCGAGATTTCAACCTCGTTTACCTTAATTCTCTCAGTGTATTCATAAATATGTGGCGAAGTATAAAGTCCGACTTTATATCCTGCCTCTTTCAGGATAGCCGCGAGAATCGCACACACAGAACCTTTTCCGTTCGTACCTGCAACGTGAATACATTTCAAATCATCTTGCGGGTTTCCGAGCTTTTCAAGCGCGAGTGTAATTCTATCCAAGCCCAAATCAATACGAAACATCCCTTTAGATGTTAAAAGCCTGATTGCTTCTGCGTACTCCATAAAAGCTCCTATGATTCGCTTTCCGCAGGAAGCATATTCTTAGGAATATATTCTTCCAAATCCTCTTCAGCAGGCTTGATAGGGAGTCTGAATCCGAATGTTGAACCTTCACCTTCTTTAGATTGAACAAAAACTTGTCCATGGTGGTGTTTTTCAATAGTAACTTTAACAAGGTGAAGTCCCAAACCGGTGCCTTTTACAGTATGGGTATCATTTTCCACACGGAAGAATCTATCAAAGATTTTCTTCTGATATTTTTCAGGAATTCCCGGACCTTGATCTTCCACGCTAACTTCTACATACTCACCGTCACGAGAACGTTCAACACGAATTTTGATACGTTTTCCGTCCGGAGAATATTTGATTGCGTTTGATAAGATATTCATAAACGCTCTGGAAATACTATCAACATTGAGATAAATTTCAGGCAAATCAGGTTCTTTCATAATAGAAATAGTCAAATCGTGTTCTTTTGTGAGAACTTGAACTTGATTTACACAATCCTCAATGATTTCCATAATATTTTGTTTAGTTTTTTCAAGTTTAATATTTTGAGATTCGTAGCGGGAGAAATCAAGAATATCATTAACCATACGATTTAAACGAATAACTTCTTGGTTCATAACCCCGATAAATTCTCTCTGAGTATTGAAATCAAAATCATTACCATAGTTATAAAGTGTATCAATATAACTTCTCAAAACTGTTACCGGGGTACGAAGCTCGTGAGAAACGTTAGAGATAAAGTGTGAACGCAATTCATCCATTTCAACATCTTTTGTAACATCAATCAATACAATAATATATCCGACATAAGAGTTTGAACGCGTAAACATCGGAGAAATCAGGCATTTGATAATGCGTTTGTCGATTTCGATATTGAAAGGAACAGGCGCACTGTCTTCTTCAAGCGGAGTGTCTTTGAATTTAGCGATTTTATCACTGAAACAAAATTCGCCTGAAGAATCACAGAATTGTTGGATTTGTGTTCCGACAATATCTTCATCCGCGACTTCCAAAAGTTTCTTCGCGTGATTGTTTACAAGGATAACTTTGTCATGATTATCGCAAACAACAACCCCGTTTACAATGCTCATCAAAACTGATTCAAGTTTATTTCTTTCAAAAGTCAAACTCTCAATGGTCTGTTCGTTATATCTGCTCAATTTTTCAGACATATCGTTAAATGCGGAATAAAGTTCTTTAACCTCTTTGTCCACATCTTTTGAGTCAATCATATATCCGAATTCACCTGAAGAAATCTTTTTTACACCTTGATAAAGTTTACGGAGTTCGCGGGTAATAATTGAAGAGTTCATATAAATAATCCCTGCAATTACAAGCCATGCAATCAGGAATACGAAAGTTATAGAAACTTTTGAAGTTGCAGAAATTCTGTCCATAATTGCACCGGACAAACCGACTGTAACAGAGCCGACATTTGCAGATTGCGAAAGGTTTTTCACAATCATAGGTGAACTTACGGTGATTCTTGCATTTTCAGCCTGCTCAGGATAATCATCTTTGCTGGAATAAATAACTTTTGAAGCGTTATCTTTGAATATAATAAACGCGATATCGTCATTACTTTTAAGAATAGAAACGGAATTTGAACGAAGTGCGTCATACTTTGCAAGCTGCGGAACTTCTTTTGTAACCTCAACCCCTTCAATCGCAAGGGTTTTAGAAAGTACTTGCCCAAAGTTTTTGTAAGCACTGTTCATATTTTTATCAATACTAAAAATCGCAAAACACGCAGCGAGAACAATAAACACGGTACTCACAGCAAAGCCGGCAAGAATAAGTCTTGTCTGCGCGGTCATACCTTTTTTAACTATCTCCTCCTTGCGCGGATTTTTATACTCTTCAGCACTGATATTTTCCATACCCAGATTATATCATGTAAACAAAATCCGAACAAGTTGAAAATAAGCCCACCTTGCGAAGAGGCAGATTTTGGTGTATACTGGTGTCCTGATAGGAGTTAAGTGTGAAAAAGCTATCTCTTGCTATTTATTGGCACATGCACCAACCGGTATACGAAATTGAAGGCACTTATCTTATGCCTTGGACAAGGTTGCACGCAGTCAAAGATTATTTGGATATGGAGCTTTTTCTTGAAAGATTTCCGAAATTGAAACTCAATTTTGATGTTGTTCCTGCGCTTATTGACACAATTATTGATTATTCAAACGATGCGAATGACATTCACTCCGAGCTTACAACCACCACGGTTGAAAATTTGACTGACGAAGAAAAATCTTTTATTCTGAATAACTTTTTCTCACCGAAGTTTGAAACAATGCTTTATAAAAGCGAAAATTATAAAAATCTTTATCAAAAAAGATTTGCCAAAGATGTCTGCAATCCGTCAGAATTCAGCGAACAAGAACTGTCTGATTTGATGGCATTATTTAATCTTGTTTGGATTGACCCGATACATTTTTCAAGATATCCAAGATTACAGGAGCTATGGAATAAGCAATATAACTATACGCTGGAAGACCGAATTGAAATCATTGAAATTCACAGACAAATTATACGTGAACTTATTCCGACCACAAAAAAATACATTCAAGAAGGTCGAATCGAACTCACAACGAGTCCTTATTACCATGCAATTCTCCCTATTTTGGCAGATGTGAAAGGTTCTGTAAAAAATGTTCTGACTACAGAAGGTTTACCTTCCAACCTCGGAATGCTTGATGATGCGAAAATTCAAGTCAAAAGTGCCTTAGATAGAATTGAAGAAATATTCGGAGTCCGCCCAAAAGGTCTTTGGCCGCCTGAGCTATGCATCGGTCCTAAAACTTTAAGTCTTCTTGCAAAAGAAGGGGTAAAATGGACTATTTCTGACGAAGGAATTTTGTCCTCATCAATAAACTTTGACTTCATAAGAGATTTTAAAGGAAATCTTAATGACCCATATCATTTGCTAAAGGTTTACCAGTACCAAACTAAAAACGGAGATATTGATATAATCTTTAGAGACAGGTCTATTCCTAATCTTATTAACTTTGAATATGCAGGAATTGACCCGAAAATGGCAGCGGGAGACTTGTACGACAAAATAAAAGTCGTTCAAAACAAACTCCTTGTTTCTCCTGATGAAACGCACCTTTTGACGATTTCTCTTGACGGAGAAAACTGTTGGGAAAATTACCAAAACGACGGTAATGATTTTCTTGAAAATATCTATTCTTACATAGAAAATGACGAAACTTTAGAAACAGTTTTAATTTCGAACTACATCGAACAGGAAAAACATAAAAAACCGCTTAACAAAATATATTCAGGATCTTGGATAGACAAATCTTTCCAATACTGGATAGGAGAGCCGACAAAAAACAAAGCGTGGACTTATGTCAAACAAGCCAAAGATGATTTTGAAACTTTTGTAAAAGAAAATAAAAACCACCCAAATATTGAAGCTGCTCACAGAGAACTTATGATAGCGGAAGGTAGCGACTGGTTTTGGTGGTATGGAGAACCGAATAATTCCGGACAGGATTTTGTATTTGATTATATGTTCAGAGAACATTTGAAAAACGTATACATCTTGTTGGACAAAAATCCGCCTGAAAATCTTGATACCTCGCTCATAACAAGAATAGAAATTCCATTTAAGCATCCGACGGGGGATATTTCACCAAAAATGGACGGCGCATCAGGAAGTTCTACAGATTGGTATCATGCTGGAAATCTCAGCCTCCTCGACGGACCTGTTTATCGTGAAAACAAAATTATCGATAAAATCATGTACGGCTGCGATAGCCAAAACATGTATTTCAGGCTTAATGTAAGCAAAGGTTCCGGTGACGGAAGTTTCACGAACAGAATTAATCAATTCTATTTATATATAAGAAACGCTTCAAATATCGGCAACCGTGCTTATTTAAGATTGATTAGCAAAACAGATAATCCTTACCCGATTTTGAGAGAAAAATTTGAACACGAATTAACTCTGACTTTAATCAAGGATACGCTTTATCCTCCGAGACTTTCAACCTGTCTGCACCCGAACATGTGGACACTTGCAAATCCGGAAGGTATAAATATGGTATACAAAGATGTCCTCGATATCTCAATCCCGTTTGACACAATCGGAATTCAACAGGGCGAAACCGTGGAATTTTTCATGGCAAACACAGACTCAGGAGTTAAAAATACTTATATTCCGCAGGAAATACTTTTGTCTATGACCAGGGGTTAATTTTTAGCTCAATTGTTCGAAAATAGACAAAATAGTTTGGCGTTGTTTGGCTGAACTATCGGAAATCAAAGTATCTATAACCCTTTCTATCTTAAGATTTTCTTTTTGTACAGTTCTGATTTTTTCCAGCTCGCCGTTATCCAAGAATTTTCCGCCGCAAACATTGCATACATCAATCACAACATCGCCTTCTGCGCCATTTTTAACCATATTCGTCCCGCAAGCAGGACAAACGCGAAGTGCTGAATCATCCGTTTTGACATAACCCATATATTTTAGAGCTTCTGCAATCTCTGATATATCATCACCTTTTTCGTCAAACTCATTGAGTTCTCTATTGTCAAAAAAGATTCCCCCACACCCACGAGTACAAATATCCACTTGAAATCCTTCGCTAGGAATAAAGACTTTGCGCATTATATTCCCGCATGCCGGACATTTAATCTGAAACTTGGTATCTGCCATAAATTACCCCAACACTAAATCGCCGTTTTTCTTAATGTGTTCAATCAGCCCGCCATCTTCAAGCAGTCTTATCATAACATCCGGCAACGGCTCTATCATAGTCGTAGTACCTTTAGTGAGGTTCTTCAAAGTACCTGCCTTGATATCCAAATCCAACTCATCGCCCGCATCAATACCGTCTGTATCACATTCGATAGCCAAAAGTCCGATATTGATAGCATTTCTGTAAAAAATTCTTGCAAAAGATTTTGCTATAACCGCGCCGACACCCGCAATTTTGATAATTTGCGGAGCATGCTCACGAGAAGATCCCAAGCCAAAGTTATTTCCTGCGACTACAAAATCGCCCTTTGACATGTTTTTAGCGAAATTTTCATCCGCATCTTCAAGAACATGTTTTGCGAATTCCTGCAAGTCAGAGCGCAAGTGGAACAATCTCCCCGGCGCAATATGGTCTGTAGAAATATTATCTCCGAATTTAAAAGCTTTACCCTTCATTTTTAATCCTGTTTTTCCTTCTCCCGCACACCTGCGAGGACATTCCCCCGTTCAATTAGCTTCTCAATTGAACAGGCATTACTAAGTAAATATAATCTTCATCTGAGCAAGGCGCAAACACTGTTGCAGATAGCGGTGTGTTCAATTTGATTGCAATTTCTTCGGATTCAACAATCTTCAAGAATTCAAGTACAAACTTGTAGTTGAATGCAATCGCCAAAGGTTCGCCCATATAACTTGCATCAATTTCGTCTTGAGAATTACCCGCCTCAGGAGAATCACCTGAAAGTTTCAAGGTATTATCAGCAAACTCAAATTTTACAATACTATTCTTTTCGTTTACCATAACCGCAACTCTTTCAAGCGCAGAAATCAAATCACCCTTGTTAACTTTCGCTTCTTTAGGGAAAGTTTGCGGAATCAATTGGTTATATTTAGGGAATTGTCCTTGCATCAATCTTGTAATAATTTTTGTCTTATCAATAGTTATTACAATCTTTTTAACCTCTTTACATATTTTTATACTTTCAGCTTCATCCAAAAGTGCAATCTTTGATAATTCAGCAAGAACTTTTGAAGAAATGAGCATTTCGAAAACTTTTTCCCCGTCAACAGAATTGTTTTTAACAACTTCTCTGACTCTTGCAAGTCTGTTGCCATCAGTCGCTGCCATTTCTAAGATATTTTTGTTAACCTCACAAACAACTCCTGAGAGAAGATTGTTTGTTTCATATCCCGCTGCAGCTGAAACAACTTCACGAATAGCCTTTGTAAACGGTCTTGTTTCAATCTCGATTGAATCTTCTTCTGAAATATTTTCTTCAACTTGCGGAAATTCGTTCGCAGAAATACCGATAATATCAAATTTTGAATTCTTACAAGTAATCGTAACAACTGAGCCGTTTAGTTCCAATTTAACGAGTTCGTCTTGCAATCTTGAAATAATCTCACCCAGCTTTTTAGCAGGAAGAGTAAATTTACCTTCGGTTTCAACATCAGCATTAATAAGAGTTGTAACAGAAAGGTCGAAATCCGTAGCAGTCAATTTAATCTGGTTTTGACCGACAGTCTCAATCAAAACATTCGCTAGAACAGGCTGTAAACCCTTGACAACAGTGGCTCTTTCTACAATTCTAATCCCGTTCAATAAATCTTCTTTTCCTGCGACAAATTTCATATACGCACCCCTTAAATTCTCTGTTTTTACATCACACATTCTAGTACAAAAACCCCTTTTACGCAAGAATTTTTGACTTTTTTAAAAGTATCATTAAAAACATCTTGTGTAAATATTTGTAACAAAATCGTAAAAAAGTCTAAAGTTTTTCAAAAAAATGCCGATATAAAAACTGTAAGCAAGAAACGACAAAAAAGAAAATATTTACAGGAAAGGATTAGCTTATGCGTATCGAAAATGAAATGTTATCAAGATTTAATTCATCAAAATCAATGTTGGCGGATAATGCGGAAAGAGACCTTTCCAGTGAATTAGACTTTTTCTTCGATAACGTTATGGACACAGTCGTCGATTATTTCAAAGAAAGAGAGGAAATAAAAGTTTAGCAAAACTCGAAAATTGAATTTACCCCACAGGGGCGGGACGGTCTAAAAAACCGTCCCGCCCCTGTACATTATACTCTTTTTATCTTACAATTTGAGCAAAAGGAGTATGGATATGGCAATAAAATCCTGGACTGATTATTTTCTTGATTTAGCAAAAACCTGCGCTTCACGTTCAAATTGTTTACGCGCACAAGTCGGCGCAGTTATCGTGGGACAAGACAAAAAGATTAAAGCGACAGGCTACAACGGAACACCTTCAGGCGTTGAATCCTGCTATGAAAGAGGATTTTGTTACAGAATTGAGAACAATATTCCGTCAGGTACTTGTTATGAAACTTGCCGTTCCATACACGCGGAACAAAATGCTATAATTCAGGCAGGACAAGACCGTTGTACGGGTGCATCTATGTATATTTACGGTCACAACTTTATTTGTATTCTGTGTAAAAGATTTATTGTGCAGTCAGGGATTGTTGACGTTTACCTCAAAAAAGACGACAGTTCAGAAATCGTATATGTTTCAGTAGACGACATTCGCCGCGAGCTTGAACATCCGGAACCTGTTTGTAAAAAGTAAGTTATTTGAACTTTTCTTTCTTCTTATTTGCGAGGCAAGAAGAAAGAAAAGTCCGAAAAGAAAGAAGAAACACGCAAATGTTCACAACAGCTTCGCTGTGATTATGGTTGTGCTACGCACAATCTCTTATGCTCGCTATTATGCATAGCACACGCTCGCGGGAGTAGGGTGCGCACACTTGCAAATCTTACCGACTGGTAGTTTTGACCAACCAGCCAAAACACATTTACCCCTTTACCCCTACCCCTTGACGGCACCGTCATTTTCACCGGAGATAAAGTATCTTTGCATAGCCAGAAAGAAGATTATTATAGGTATGGTTGCAATAATTGAACCTGCTGCAATAAATCTCCAGTTAGAAGAAAACATCCCTTGCAGGTTGTTTATTCCGACCGGAAGGGTGTACATAGAATCTTTGGTTAGCATAATACTCGGCCACAAAAACTCACCCCAAGAACCGATAAACGTAAACACAGCAAGTACCGCAAGCGTCGGTTTAACCATAGGAAGGACAACTCTTACAAACATCTGGAAAACATTGCACCCGTCCACAATTGCAGCCTCTTCAACTTCGCGCGGAACTTTCATGAACGCCTGCCTCATAAGGAAAATCCCGAACGCACTTACTGCAAACGGCATTACAAGTCCGATATAGCCCATAACATTATTTACGCTATCGATAAGGTGCAGTTTCAAAGTTATTATATAAACAGGGAGCATAATCGCTTGGAACGGAATCATAATCGTTGCCAAAATAGAAAAGAACACGACTTTTTTCCCTCGAAAATTCATTCTCGCAAGCGGATATGCAGCAAGCGATGACAAAACCAAATTCAGAATTACGGTCAATGCCGCAACAATCATAGAGTTCATAAAATATCCGACAAAATTTACTTTGTGCCAAACATCAACATAGTTCACAAAAGTAAAATCCTGCGGAATTATTGTAGGCGGATATGCAAAAATATCCTCATTTACACCCTTTAAAGAAGTCGATAACAACCAAATGAAAGGAAAAATTGATAACAGCGATGTGATTATCAACACAGTATGAATCATAGTTTTTGAGAATATTTTTTTTATCATGCCATCTCTCACGTAAACCTACGTTCCTTCATATAAACCTAACTAATTGTAGCATAAAACCGAGTTTTCTAATAAATACTTGAAAATGATAAGAAGAAATCCGAAATCACACCCACAAGCATAGGCAAAATCCATATCATAATAGCAGCGCCAAATACAGGTTTAAACAAGAAACTCAGCTGAAACACGTTTACCTGAGGTGCAGTTTTAGAAATTACACCCAAAATAATATCTTGACCCAATGTCGCAAGCAAAACGGGCGACGCAATTTGAAGCCCCATATACAATACGTTGGAAGTAGTCTTGACCAAATAATCCATATTAATAATCTGCTCCAACGGAATTTTCACGGCATAAATCGGGAAAATCGAAAAACTTCTTACAAGAGCATTAAATAACCAATACAGCCCGCCCAGTTCAATAAATATACACAAACCCATAAGAGTTATCATTCGGCTCAGAATAGAGGTTTGGCTGTTGGTTGTAGGATCCATTACCATTGCAGAAGACAAACCCATTTGAGTGTTAATCATATCTCCGCCGGCTTCCACCGCTAAAATTATTAACTGCGCAATATACCCGATAATTGCACCCACCGCAAAGTTTAATATCCACAATAACATCGGAGAAACATCTTTAGGCGGAACTCCCGGATGTAACAACGGAGTTATCATCACTGTCAAAAGCAATGCCAACGCGAGTTTCACAATAGTATTGATTTCTTTTCTGTTAAACACAGGAGCAAATCTTATGAATCCCATCAAACGCGCAAAGACAATGAAACCCGCAGAAAAATATTTCTCAAAGTCAGGAAACAAACTCGCTATTTGATACAAAAGTTGATCCATCTACTCTTCCCCCTCTCTCAATGCAGGAGGAATTTCCTCTTCATCAATATCTTCATTTCTCAATAAAGGCGGTTTATCAATCTCATAGTCCAAAACTTCAGGCGGACTGTCCAAAGACAAAACCTCAAAACCGTCCTTCTCTTCGACAATCGTCTCATCCTCAGTAATATCAACCTTAAAATTAGTCAATATACCGTCTTTCGAGATAGAAAAGCTCGTAGAACCAACCCCTAGCGGATGCACCATCAACGTATTCTTTTCGTTCATTATTGTCACAAGGGTATGAACCTCTAAAATCTCAGGGTTTTTAACCTTGATATCTGTCATTTTAGCATCAGACGCAATTATGCAGTCCTCAAACGCATAAACAGGCATAATCATAGCAGCTATTAATATACTTAAACCTGCCTTAAACATACTTACCTGCCCAAAATCTTATTCGTTTCAACAAAGTTAGCTTTAGGCATTGGTGCTCTCGGTGCGGAATCATAATTAACCTTTTGTCCCTTATCCAAATAAGGAACCTTACCAGGGTTCTTCATCAACTCTTTAACCTTTGGCACATTCTTAAAAGAATCCTTCATCTCACCCTCAAACGGAGTCGTATACTTATAATAATCCGCAGGCAAAACATACGTATCCGCCTTAGAAACACCATTGAACGCCAACGCCATTCCCTCCTGGAAAAGATTGGTCAATAATTTTATAAAGCCCAAGCCGCCAATAATAATAACCAAAAATACCGCAAATATCTTAGGTGCAGCAGATATCGTCTGTTCCTGAACCTGAGTTACAGCCTGAATAATACCTACAACCAAACCAATAGCCGCTGCCGTCAATACGCAAGGCATTGATATTGACAACATTGTCATAAAACCTTTGGCTAAATATTCTGTCAGCATCTCCATTTTTTATATCCTTTCGGCGGAGTACATTCCGTCTATCTTCTGCATTCTTCTGTCTTGTCTACCGGTACTCCTTTTGAACTGACTACCAGCTCTTGTTCACCCTGTGAGTATCCTTTCGGCGGAGTACATTCCGTCTATCTTCTGTATTCTTTTGTCTTGTCTACCGGTACTCCTTTTGAACTGACTACCGGCTTTTGTTCACCCTGTGGGAAAGGCTAATATTTACCCCTACCCCTAGTTGTAACTTTGTACCAGACCTTGGACAATCAATGCCCAGCCGTCAACCGCAATAAATATCAGCAGCTTGAACGGCAGAGATATAATCGTCGGTGATAACATAAACATACCCAGTGCCAGCAGGATGTTTGCTACAACCAAGTCTAATACAATAAATGGTACAAATACGATGAAACCAATCTCAAACGCAACCTTGAGTTCGCTCAAAATATACGCAGGAGCGACTTCCCATATTGTCAACTCCTCGGGTGACTTCGGCGGTGTTTTTCGTTTTAGTTCCACAAAAAATGCCAAATCTGACTCCCGAGTCTGTTTCATCATAAACTCTTTCAATGGTTTCGACCCCTCATCTATCGCCATAATCAAGTTCTGATTTTTCTGATACGGGATTGAACCGCGTTGATACATTTGTTCAAAAACCCCGCCCATTGTATAGAAAGTCAAAATCATACAAAGACCAATTGTTACAATTGAAGGCGGAACTTGAACGCCCATCGCAGTCTTAAGTAGTGAAAAAACGATTGTAAAACGCAAGAAACACGTCATACAACAAAACACAAACGGCAAGAGCGAAAACAGCGTCATTACCGTAAGCATTTGTAAAACGGGGTTCATATCCTTTAATACGGAATCCATTATCTATCCCCCCTTATATTTCCCATTGAAATTCGCTCTCCAATGTCCTCAGAACGCATTTTCTCCGCTAAGTTTTTCATAACCGAAGAGTATGGCGAACTCTGTGTTGAACGAATTCCGACAACTGATTTGTCCATATAACTTCTTTTCTGTGGCAAAGAATTCATTGTTTCCTTAAAACTCTTTGTTGGATAATCTTCCGCACTCATACTTGCAACCGCAGGAATTTTTTCTTCCGCTACAGAATTTGTATTGAGTTTAGAAATCAACGTTGTTTTATCCACATCTCCCGCAATAAGGAATTTTTCTTCTCCGGCTGAAACTATATACAAAGTCTTTCTTGCACCCAAAGACATAGTATCAACAACTTTCAAAAATTTGCCACTACTTTTGCTTCCGCCTGATGTTGCATTCTTGAACACCATTAGCGCAAGTACCATAACGCCGACCATTGCCATCGTATAAACTATAAAATTAGTTAAATATCCCATACTACCTCTTCTTTCGATTTAAGAATCAATCAAAAAAAGTCAACTATTCACCCTGTTGTTCTTCAACCTCAAAATCGCTATAATCAAAATCTTCTTCAGGTTGATGTTCTTCCTCTTCAGCAGGAGCTGCCTGAGGTGCTGCAGGTGCCGTCGGTTGAGTACAATTTGAATCCTCAACTTTTTCAATACGGACACCAAAACGGTCATTTATAATAACCAATTCACCCAAAGCAACCAGTTTTCCACCTACCTTCAAAGAAATTTTGTTATCATATACTGAGCATAAGTCGACAATTAAACCTTCTTCAATACATTTAAGGTCACCCAATGTTACCTTTACCTTGTCAAACTCTGCTGACATATCAACTTGAATACTATCCCAAAGATTAGTACTTGCATTATCCATTTCATTTCCTCCCGACATATCATAAGGTTCTATGATGTTTTCATTTGGTTTTACTTTAAATTTCTGAACAATATTTTCGCACACAAGTGTCATTTCAGAAGAATTGCTGTTTTCAAAAAGCACAATATCACCCGCATCCAGTTTTTTAATTTCAGAAAGCGGAAATATAGTCGTTCCCAAAACAAGATTTACTTCAACCGGAGTACGCAAAAAATCAATATCTGTAAAATGAGGAGGTTTTTCCTCTTCCTCCTTCGGAATCAAAATATCTTTCGGAACAGATATAATAAACTTCGCAGCAGTATCAGATACTTCACTCTTAACGAAATAGGTTAAATGCAGAATCTCACTATAACGACGGTTAGGTTCAATCGTAAAATTCGGGGCAAGAGATTCATATAAAAAGTCGTTAAAAGCGGTGATAATACGCGCTTCCAGCTCAGTCACTTCAGTCAACTCAAAATGCTTATTGTTTTTACCCAAAACCTTATCAAGTATAACATCTATTGCATCTTGAGAAATTCTTATATAAACATCATTCTTTGAATTAATCTTAACTTTGGTTACAAAAAAGGTTTCGTTCTGTGCAAGTACATTCATATTCGTGCTTATTGAAGCAAGTTTGTACTCAAAACCGTCATAGAAAAACTCACTGCTGCAATTTTTTACAACCGGTGTAAACACGGAGTCGTACCATGAAAATTGTTTATATAATTCATCAAAAAATATAGAACTTATCATACCTAACCCTTTTTGAAAAGGAAGAAGAAATATTATTAATCCCTACATCTTCCCCCAGTCTATACGTATAATAAAGGATTTTTTGTTATTGCACATCATACATATAATGTATAGAACCTTCAGGTTGGAATTATTGGCTAGCCATACTAAACATCCTGCTCACACCAAATCTTAAACGCTTAAAATCTACAATTCATCACATTAATTACCCATCATCATTTGACAATTCAAACAAAATAACCTACACTAACTAAACAACAGATAAGGATGATGTTCATTTTGGAACAAGATAAAATTTTTGAAATTAAGAAAGCAAAATTCTACCTGCCACACTATCCGGTAGATAGTATCTCAAACGTTATGGTAGGATTGAATAACTATTGGGATAATTGGCAAAATGGTGCTATACCTGTTATTGACAAATACCTCCCCGACAATGCCGTAATCCTTGATATTGGTGCAAATGTCGGAAGTCACACCGTTTACTGGGCATTAGAGAGAAATGCAAGAAAAATTTATGCCTTTGAACCTTTACCTGATACTTTTTCAATCCTTAAAACAAATATTGAACTAAACAATTTGCAAAGCAAAGTAGTTTTGTATAACACCGGCTTGTCAGACACCGATTGCACAACTAAAATAGGTCTTTACAGAGAAACTAACATCGGTGGAACATCTTTCAAAAAAGACCAAAATGGGGAATTTAAGTTTAGCCCCCTTGATTCTTTTGAGATAAAAGAACACATTGATTTAATCAAAATTGATGTCGAAGGTGCAGAAATTGAGGTTCTTAACGGTGCAATTAACACTATAAAAGAAAGCAAACCTATTATTGTTCTGGAAACATTTGATAAAAAATCTGAAGTTGATGATTTTATGCACGAAATCGGCTATGAACAAATAGACACTATACGCGAGGGAGAAGATTATATTTATAGATGCAAATAACGTCGACTCTTTCTCTTGCTCACTCGCGTTTAACGGCAATTCCGCATTTTGCTTCAAGACTTTGTCTTTCGCAAAATTGCTCCAGCCTCAGCTCGTTCGCGCCGAACTCGATAAAGTGCTTCGCACTTGGAGGTCGAGCCGTACTGTCATCTCCGCTAATAAAAAAGAGCCACTAATGTGACTCTTTTTTATTAGCGGGAGACGAGGCTCGAACTCGCGACATCCTCCTTGGCAAGGAGGCATTCTACCACTGAATTACCCCCGCATATAATCGCTTCCACTTGTGGGAGTTGCAATGAACCAAATCATTTACCCCCGCGTGGTATGTTATTATAATACATGCTCAACTTTTTAAGTCAACCCTGACTATTCTTTAATATATCCTAACTGTACAAAAGGATTTTCCTCGCCCTTTTCCGGTCTAAATGATACTCCACGAAACTCAAAATCCTTAATCTCACCCTTTTTATTCCTTACAGCCTCAAACTTCGTATGCAGACCATATAAGTTACCGTCTTTATCATGGAACATCTGAGCGCGTCTTTTAGCAAACTCCAACCCTTTAACTCTGTAATTCCTATTCGCCATGTTCAACTCGGCAGATTTACGCTTGCCATTCACTACCGGCGATTTCCCCTTCAATCTTCCCAAAGGTTTGCCCCAAGTCGCATCAAAAGTATACACATCATCACCTGTCAACAAATACGCAATCGGATTAAATTTTCCATTATCCCAACCGCCGTTATTATCATAAAAAGAACGTCCAATCGGATTCATTCTATAACTTCTGTCCCACGAACTGAAAAACTTTTTTAAATCCTCTAAAAAAGATAGCTTTTCAGTCACCTGCGCTTTCGGTCTTGAATTCAACATCGTAACCAGTTTTCGCTGTAATTTTTTTGTTAAATCCATTGACACAACAGGTGCATAACTGCCATTTTTTTCTGCAACCCAATGTACCACAGGATACACTGCGCGAAAATTTGTGTTGTTAGAATATGAAGATGCAGATTGAATTCTCATACTAACTTAAAACCCCTAAATATTTTTTTTGCTACTTTAATTTACTATCGTTTCAAAACACACAAATCCGGTAGTTTTTACCAACCCTCACCCGACACTTCGTGTCACCCTCTCCCCCAGAGAGGGTAGACAATTTAACATTCTTGGTCACTTAGTCACTTGATCACTAAAATACACCAAGTTGATATTCTGACCAATCAACCCCATCATTTACCCCCCCACCCCTAAAAGGTAAATCCGTCTTCTTTCATCCTTCTGAAAACTTCTTCGATTTCAGAATCCTTACACACAATAGACACACGGAAATATCTGTCGCCATATTCTCCGAATGCTTTTCCAGGAACAGCCACGATTCCTGATTTATGCATCAAATCATCCGTAAACTCAACAGAGCTTTTGTATCTCAGAGGAATCGGAAGCCACAAATAAAACGTTGCGTCAGGGATATTAAAATCCCCCCAGCCCAATTCTTTCAAGCCTTTTACAAACATATCCTGTTTTCTTTTGAAAGCAACATTAGCTGCCTGCATATATTCATCACCCTCTTTGGAGTTAAGAATTGCAGCACCAGCTTTTTGTAAAGCCTTAAATATACCTGAATCAAGAGTTGATTTTAGTTTCCCAAAAATTTTAACCGCTTCACTGTTACCGCATATCCAGCCTAATCTCCAACCTGTCATTGCGTATGGTTTTGAAAAGCTGTAAAATTCAACCGCAATATCTTTTGCGCCTTCTATTGCAAGTACACTCAACGGTTTTAATTCCGGCTTGAAATACATATCGCTGTATGCGGCATCTGAAAGCAATAATATATCATGTTTTTTACAAAACTCAACAACACTTTTCAAATATTCTTCTGTAGCTGTTGCCCCGAGCGGATTGTTAGGATAATTTATCAACAACGCTTTGACTTTTTTCGGGTTGTATCCGTCTTTGATAAGTTGCTCCCAAACCTTCTCCATATCAGGCATAAATTTTTCTTCTTCTTTCAGAGGAACAGGGTAAGCTAAACCTCCTGAAACCTTCACCATTTCTTTATAAGAAGCATACCCCGGGTCAGGAACCATGATTATTTCTTTATCTTCTTTAACCGTTGTAGGGTTTATCAACACACGGATAAAATTCGCCAAACCTTCTTTTGAACCGATGAGAGAGAAAACTTCCGTATCAGGATTTAAATCAACACCGAAACGGGTTTTCATCCTCAATGCGCAAGCTTCACGAAAATATTTTTCACCTTTTGGAGAAGAATATGTATGAATTCCTTCTTCATCAAGGGCAGCTTTTAGTGCGTCAATCGCAAACTTAGGCGGTGCTTGAGTCGGCGCGCCCATGGAAAGAGAGATTGGTGCTCTTCCTTTTTCCTTCAATTCAGGTGTAATTTTTGCTACAGTTTCTTTAATACGAAACATAATATATGTTTCAAGCGATTGAACATAGTCGTTAAATTTTTCTTGCATTATAAGCTATCCTCATCTTTCCGTGTGGATACATTATATAAAACGCGTCGAAAAAAGTCAAAACTGTGAACTAGTCGCCCAAAAAGACCAGTGGAATATCATGTTCACAAGCATATTTTCTTAAAAAGCCTATCTTTTGGTTTCTTGTCATCCAGACCAGTTGTAATAAATCCTTTGGTAGATGACTCTTTGGGGAATCCTATTAATGCCCAATCCTCAACCTCATCGAATTTTAGTACAATCAAACCGTCTTTATCTTTATAAACACCTTTAATATTGGTACTTCCGTCAGGGTTAACGTGTGTTATAGCTGCATTAATACGACTCTCCTTAGGAAATTTTATTAATTTGCAGGCTAATATCTCATCTATAGCACTATAGTGGATTTAAAAAGCGTAAAAAAATTTTTGTCACTCTCCACTTTTTACAAATTCTCTACTCGACCGAAAAGACAGATTTTGATATAATTGTCATATGGAGAATGAAATCGAAAAATTACAATCCATATTAAGGGAGGACCCGTCAAATTTTCAAGCCAGACGAGAGTTATCTGTAATGCTTGCAGACAAAGGGTTTAACGAAGAAGCTTTATCTAATCTTCAGTATCTGGAAAAATATTTTCCGGAAGACGCTGAGCTTCAATACAACCTCGGAATCCAATATGAGAAACTTAAAGATTTTGAAAACGCAAAAAAAAGCTACGAAAAAGCTATCCAAATTGCACCGCAGGAAGATTTTTATTACAATCTCGGGGAAGTGCTTATAGAACTCCAGGAATGGGATAACGCAATAACTGCGTTTGAAACCGTAATCAAAACCGACCCTAAAGACGGAAATTGCTACTTCAACCTAGGACTTTGTTATTACAAAAAAGAAGAAATTAACAAAGCTATGGATTACTTCCAAAGAGCTGCAGAGCTTAATCCGAGAGATATTTACGCATATTTTTATCTTGGAAACATTTATCAGCATCAAGGCTTGACAAACTTTGCAGAAGAAAACTACAAAAAAGTTCTGGCAGTTGCCCCTGATTACAGTTGGGCATACTATAATTTGGCATCAATTGCATACCAAAACGGAAACCTTGAAGAAGCTAAAGAATACCTCTTGAAAACTATTCAACACAATGATAGAGATATTGAAGCCTACAAACTTTTAACAAAAATTTGTATCAAACAAAATGAAATAGAAGAAATTATTTCTATTCTTCGCTCAAGATTAAAAAAGGATACAAACGGAGATTTGTTCTATATTCTTGCTCAAATTTATAAACGCATCGGAAGCAAAGGCAAATATTATAATTGTCTCGGAATGGCATTGGAAGAATCCATGACACTAACTTTTCCTGAAGATTTAGTCCAAAAAGAATTCGATAAAGTTGAATCCGAAATTGATGAGGACGAAGATTTTGACGATGATGAAGACTATGACGAATTCGATGAGGAAGAGGAAGAGGAAGAGGAGAACGAAGAGAGGGACGAAGATGTAGAAGAATCCGATGAAGCTGATGACTCTGAAGATGAAAATTCTGAAAATTCAGACGAAGAGGGAGGTTTTGACGAAGATGATATTGATGATGAAGATTTTGATGAGGATGAAGAAGACATATAATGCTTAGCAAAATTTTTATTAAAAACTACATATTAATTGATGAATTGGAACTTAAACTCGCCGACGGATTAAACATCATAACCGGCGAAACAGGTGCGGGTAAGAGTATCCTCATAAACGCAATAGATATCGCACTTGGAGCTAAAACCGGAAAAGAGGTTATAAAAACAGGTGCAGACAAAGCCGTTATCGAACTTACTATCCTCAACCGAAAACAAGATATCACAAAGCTTTTTGAAGAATACGGCGTGGATAATTGCGGAGAAGAAATAGTTCTTTCAAAAGAAGTCACCCAAACAGGCTCTCGCTCAAAAGTTAATGGCTGTTTGGTTAATCAGGAATTTATAAAAATATTCCGCGAACTGTTCTTGGATATCCACTCTCAACACCAAACATACTCATTTTTGCAGCCAAAATATCATATCCGATTATTGGATGCTTATACAAAAAATACATGCGGCGAAATGCTTGAAGATTACAGAAACAGATTTGAGAATTACAAGTCAATGCTTGCCGAGCTTGAAAACCTCAAAAACGCTTCTCAAAAAACAGAAGAACAAATCGATTTTCTGAAATTTCAGGTAGAAGAAATTGAAAACGCCGAACTTAATTCAACCTCAGAAGACGAGGATTTGAATAACGAACTCGCCGTTCTCGAAAACGCAGAAAAATTAAAGGAACTCACAGGAAGCACGTATTGGACATTATCAGGAGATGATGGCTCAATTATAGAAGCCCTTTTCCAGCTAAAAGCATCTCTGAGTAAAGCTTCCGGATTGGATAATTCTTTGGAGAATTTGGAATCTTCTCTTGTTGATTCTATTGAAAACTTAAAAGAAATTTCATCTTCACTCAGAGATTACTCATCATCATTAGAGAACGACACGGAAAGAATCAACGAAATTCAGGAAAGACTCTTCTTGCTGGACAAACTCAAAAGAAAATACGGCGGGACTATTGAGAAGGTTATGGCAACCGGAACAAATCTCCGAAAAGAGCTTGATAGTATTGAATTTTCGACACAAAATATCGAAACTCTTGAGCAGGAAATAAAAGACAAAAAGAAAGAGTTACTTCAAAAAGCGGAAGAGATTTCTAAGCAAAGAAAAAATTATGCCCAAGTTCTTTCTGCCCTCATTGTTGAAAAGCTTGAAAAACTTGAACTTCCGAAAGTCAGATTTGAAATCGGATTTGAGCCTTGCGAACTCGGCGTAAACGGGATTGATAAGGTGGAATTTTTAATTTCAACCAACATATCGGAAGGGCTGAAGCCGCTTGCTAAAGTAGCTTCAGGCGGTGAGATTTCAAGAGTAATGCTTGCAATAAAAACGATTTTTGCTCAGTCAGATAACATTGAAACTGTTGTATTTGATGAAATTGATACGGGAATTTCCGGCAAAACCTCTCAAGCAGTGGCGGATGAAGTCAAAGAGTTGTCAAAATATATGCAGATAATAATGATTACTCACCAAGCAATAATTGCTTCAAAATCCGATAGACATTTCTATGTAAGCAAAAGTCAGGACGAAACAACCAACGTCAAATTTTCCGTGCTTGAAGGGGAAGCAAAGCTAAAAGCTATCGCAGAACTTGCTGGCGGTGAGATTACGCAAGAGTCAATAAAATTCGCCCAAACATTGATTAGTTAAAGTTTTTGCGGTGGGAATCACTACGTTTTTCCCACCCTACGTCTTCACCAAACTAGTAGCCTGGACTTACCAACCTCCTACATTTCCCCCCCTATTCCGGAGGACACTAAACCAGTAGTCTTTACCAACCAATCAAATACATTTACCCCCATTTACCCCTACCCCCCGAATGGAATAGTGATAATATATTTATCGCCTTTTTTCTCCTTCATAATTTTTGAAGAATCCACTTTTTCGTCAAGATAATATGTTTGACTGAAGTTCAAAATCTTCTCTCCGCTGAGTGTTTGTTTGTCAGCTTCGCCGGAAATAGTTACTGCATTGTCATGAAAATCAACCTTAACCGCTTTTTCGTTTCCGTTTAGTGGTTTCAAATCAACAATAATTTTGTATTCATTATTCTCACGTACAATATTAACGAGCATCGGGCGCATTTTTGGCTCAAACGGATTTTCTGTCATTTTGTCTTCCATTCGTCTAAAATTCTTCTCCTGTTGGTTCATCATTTTTTCAATTCTGCGCACGTTATACATCGGATCAGCCATTTTGTGAATCATAAGCTCCATTGCACAATAGAACGCGAAAAACGCCGCAAGAAAAGATATTATAATAATACCTATAATCTTCAACCAAATTCCTCTTTTTTCTTCTTCGAACATAAAAACTCCTTTCCTTTTTGGAATATTAAACCCAATATAAATCGCAAAAACAATTACCGAGTCAGCAGTCCGATTGGGGAATAAATTAAATCATAGGAAAGGTAAATTCGGAGATGTGGTAACTTTTTGTATCAAGGTTTATCAGTTTGTCAAAACTTTCGCTCAGATTTTCCTGCCCGATTTCAATTAACGGAAATCCGATATCATCTGCAAGCTTTTTGACTTTGATATCGTAATCAATTCCCAAAACTTTTACACCTGCTTTCGCCGCGACGAGTGAGGAGTGAAAACGCATACCTATCAGGTATTCCAGATTGCAAATTTCTTTGACAATTTCGTCTGATGTCAAACCGGAATACAGTTTCGTTTTAAGTCCGAAAGAAGAGAATTTTTTCAAAACCTCAATATCCAAAGAATCCTGCAAGGATATAAGTTTAACCTCTTCGTTCGGAAATCTTTTTTCAATTTCTTGAGCAAGATTTTTGAGAAACTCGTCAGTTAGTCCACTGAAACTTCTCAGTTGAACCCCGACTCCTTTGTGTTCATTTTCTGTCGGAATTTTTATTCCAAAAACGGGGTCAGAAACCAGTTCTGATTCTATTCCCATTTCTTGCAATAGTTTCTGTGAACCGATATCGCGAACAGTAATTTTATCGCAGTGTTTCAGCACAAACTTTGTTAAAAATTTCCCGATTTTTGTTCTGAAAGGTGTAAAACCTTGCGCAAAAATTACAACTTTTTTACCTAAAACAATCGCTGTCATAATGATTGCAAGATAATAAATAAGGCTTTTCAAGCTTGTAACATCCTGCAAAAGACTTCCGCCACCGGACACCAAAACATCTGATTTCAAAATAGGCTTAATAAAATCCAGCATGCCGGCAGTTTGAACACCATACAATCGCGCAGTTTTTTCTAGGTTAGAGGAAATAACTGTTACTTCTCCTTTTTCTTTGAGATGTGAAGTCAAAATGCTTGCAATAACTTCATCTCCGAAGTTATCAAACCCTATGTAGCCTGAAACTACGTATTTTGTCATTAAACATTCTCCATAACGGTTTCTTTATATGGAATAGCCTGAATCGCACCGTAGTTTTGAGTTTGAAGTCCCGATACAACCGCCGCAAATTTTGAAGCATCCGCCGGTGTATAACCGTTTGTAATCGCGTACAAAAATCCACCGTTAAACACATCCCCTGATGCAGTTGTATCAATTGCTTTTTGAGAATTATAGAATTCTGTAAAACTGATATCTCCGTTATAGCCTGTGTAATAACCATTATCAATGTGTGATTTTATAACAACAATTTTTACCCCTCTATCCCAGAAATATTTCATCACTTTGTCAATTGAATCTATCTCATAGAGCTTCACTGCGTCATTTTTAAGACTCAAGAATATAATATCCGTCAAATCAATAATCTCTTCAAAATATTCTTTTGTGTCAGAAGAGTTCATAAAACAAGAAGTGTAATTCGGGTCATAAGCCGTCATAACATCGTTTTCTTTTGCAACCCTAAAGGATTCTCTTACAAGCTCTCTTGAACTTGCCGAAAGCGATTGAACAACACCTGTAGAATAAATCAGTTTTAATTTCTTTATGCAATCTTCCGAAATATCCTCGATAGAAAGCTTTGTCGCAGCAGTTTTTCTCTTGTAATAAAGAACTTCTTTGTTATCGAGAGTGTGAGAAACAATATACATCCCGTTTTGTTCATCATTAGTTTTGATGAGTGAAGTATCAATATTTTCCTTCTGCAAAGAAGAAATAATAAACTCGCTAAACCCATCATTACCGACTTTGGTCAAATAAGTAACACTCCCGCCCAAACGCGCGACAGCAACCGCCGTTGTGACGGTATCTCCACCAAAATATTTGTTCAGAGTCGAAGTATCCGCTAACGTGCCATTTGCGGAAAGCTCGATTAAACACTCACCAATTATGGCAATATCTATTTTTTGCTCCATTTAGAAAAATCCCTCACTTCTGACAAAATTTCTTTTGTTCTGTTTGTGATTTCATGAGGTGTAAATCCGAGATAGAAATCTCTTCCGACACCTACTGCGGACGCACCCGCTTTAATATATGTAACAACTTCATTTAATTTAATATTACCCGTTGGCATAAGATTAAGGAACGGCATTTGTCTAAGAATGTTTTCAATATACTGAACACCGCCCATTGCATCTGCAGGAAAAAGTTTAATCAAAGGTATTCTTGATTTCCAAGCATTGTAAGCTTCGTTCGCGGTTGAAGTTCCTGCAATAAACGGAACACGAATGTTTTTAGAAATCTTAACCAAATTCATTTGAAAAATCGGAGACGCAAAAAGTTTTGCACCGCTTTTTATTGCATAATCAGCCTGAGTTGCTGTGATAATACCGCCTGCACAAACTGTTGCATATCTTGAAACCTCTTGGATTGCGCCGTATAATGAAGGATTCTCAACGTTAATTTCAAGAACTCTTATTCCGCCTTCAACCAGCGCTTTTGCTATTTCTACAGCCTGATCGGCTTCTTTACATCTGATAATCGGATAAATCCTATCCTCTGCTATTGTACTAATATAATTCTCACTCATTTACATGTATCCTTTTTCCCCAATTTATTATATCATAAATATTATGAATAAGATTAAACTTGCTTTATCTACCATTATTGTCCTACTTGTTTTCTGTTTTGTCTACTTTTTGACATACAACCTTGCGGAGCCTAAAGCCTACGACTTTATGACTAAACATGTTTTGACCCAAACACTTCCTTTTGATAACTTCAAAAAAGTTTACGGAAGCGACGATATTGTTCTTGTGGTGATTGACGCGAAAACAGTCGAAAAGTACCGCTGGCCGTGGAAAAGAGAAGTTAACTGTAAGATTTTTGAGTATTTCAAATACTCTCAACCAAAACTTATTATTTATGATGCAATCCTTGCAACTCTGGATAAAGACAACCCAAATTCTGATAAAACATTTTTCAAAACTCTTTCAAGCTTTGATAATTTAATCGCAGGCTTTATGCCGGCAATAACTCCTTGGGAAAACCCAAAAGAAGGAGAAAGCTACGACAAAGCCTTTGCGTCAAAATATTCTGTACCTGTTGAAGACAAATCATCAGCTCGTCCGATTTTGTTCGAGAGTATGATGAAATTTCCGAAACCTTATTTTGATGTCATCAAAAATACAGGCTCAGTTTCAATGTTCCCGGGGTTCATCAACGGGAATCTTTCCGCTTGGGGAATGGATGAAATCTACAGAAACCACGAATATTTAATCAAATACGGTGATGTTTTCTATCCTTCAATGGCTATGAAAGCATTTCTGATGCTTAACAACAACCCACAAACGGTTTTGACAGACAAAACTCTCAAATTCCCTGAACTCAAATACGATATCAAACAGAGAAAAACTGTTTACGGTCAGACTTTAACTGCGACAAAATATTATAAACTCTATAACACAGGATATTCACACACCAGATATTCCGCAGTTGATATTATGGACTCTTTTGATGCAATAAAACAAGGTAAAAAGCCCGTTATATCGCCTGATATTTTCAAAGACAAAATCGTTCTGATTGGCGCAAATGTTCCAGCAGGCACAGGTTTAAACGACAACAAAAACACACCGATTACCGTAAACCATCCGGGAGTAGATATTCAGGCTACTGCAGTCGATAACATTTTAAATCACGACTTTTTGAAAATTGTTCCTGACGTTTTGAATGCGCTTCTAACAATTCTCGGTATGCTACTTGTTTACGGATTTATCAGAGTTTCAAACCTTGCAAAATCAATTGCAAGCACAGCTATAATTCTTATAGGCTATTTGGCTATTGCTACAGCTTGTTTCTATTTTGGAATTGTAATAAACGTTCTAACTCCTGTTGTAATGTTCGTTTTAACCACAATTCTTGCCTACACACACAAGTTTGTAATCGAAAATCGAAGCAAGGAAAAAGTAAAATCCGCAATGGGCAAATATATGTCCCAAGACGTTATGAAAAGCGTCATAAAAAACATTGACAACCTCGGACTCGGTGGAAAAAGGTCTGTAGTAACTGTTTTGTTTGCAGATATCAGAGGATTCACCTCAATGAGCGAACAAATGTCTGCTCAGCAGGTTTCAGAAATCCTGAACGAATATTTTACGGAAATGGAACCTATAATCACAAGCTGCAACGGAGTTATAAACAAGTTTATCGGGGACGCTGTTATGGCAATATTCGGCGAGCCTATTCAAGACAAAAATCACGCACAGAATGCGGTAAAATGCGCATGGCTTATGCTTCAAAAAGTTAAAGAGCTTCACAAGAAATGGGCAAAAGAAGGAAAACCGTTAATCGAAATCGGAGTCGGAATTAATACAGGCGAAGTTTTTGTCGGTAATATCGGCTCAATTAACCGTATGGAATACACCGTAATCGGCGACACAGTTAACCTTGCAAGCCGTCTAGAAAGTTATAATAAGATTTATAAAACAAAATTACTCATAAGCCCGACAACTTATGAAGAAGTCAAAGGGTTTACGGATGTAATAAAGATTTCCGATGTACAAATCCGCGGAAAAGCAAACAAAATGGATGTTTACGAAGTTCTCGGAGTTAATTGGGAGTAAAAAAGGAGATTTTCCGACATGGATAATCTTGAGCAGGTCAAAAAAGCTGTTGAAATAGAGGTAAAACACAAGTATATCAACATTAATGGAAGAAATAAAAGCTTTGCTTCCTTCATTTGTTCTGTCTTAAGGCAAGAAATTAAGCAACATCCTGATAACCCAAAATGGAAGGTACTTTTGGAGCATTTTGAGCGGTATCCTATGGAAACCGTAATTTCACGAAAAAAATCACTCGACGGATTTGTTAAAGTTATAAAGGCTGAATACATTGACCCGCCTAAAGGAGAGCCAAAAATTGGAGAGAAAAAACCGATTTCGCAAACAGATGTTACTTACATAAAAGGGGTCGGACCTAAGATTGCTTATATGTTAAACAAGCTCGGAATATACAGCGCAAACGACTTGTTGTACTATTTCCCGCGCAAACATGTTGATTATTCTACAAGAACGAGAATAAAAGACCTTGAAGTCGGGATGAATACTACGATTTTCGGAACAATCAAGGCTGTTGAAGCATTTACTACAAAAAACAACCTTGGAATAATAAAAGTACGAATAGCAGACGGCACAGGAAAAATTAACCTGAACTTTTTCGCCTCAAAATCCTCAAAATTTGTTATGGAGAGGATGAAATCACAATTTCCAAAAGGCTCAGGAATAATGGTTTCTGGCACAGTCAAGCTCAATTCTTATGACGGAATGTTAACTTTAGACAAACCGACCTATTCCATTATGGATGACGACTCGCTTGCAGGTTCAAACCTAAACCTTGCAAGAATTGTACCGATTTATCCTCTGAGTGAAAACCTGAACATCAAAACCCTTAGAAAAGCTATATTTAATGTTCTGGAAACTTACGGAGATGAAATAGAAACAATCCTTCCCAAGTACTTGGTGCAGAAATATAATTTGCTTGAAAAGAACGATGCACTCCGTCAAATTCATTTTCCTGATGACAAAGAAAAGCTTGATAGAGCGCGCTTTTCACTTGTGTTTGAAGAGTTTTTCCTAATACAGCTTAAACTAGCCCTAATACGTGAAGAAAACAACCGTAATTTGCAGTCCGTTCCGCTCGGAATAAAAAAAGACAGACTTGTGATGAAGTTTATAAATTCGCTTCCGTTTGAACTCACAGGCGCACAGAAACGTGCAGTTAACGAAATTTTGAATGATTTGAATTCAACAAAACCTATGCAAAGACTTCTACAAGGTGACGTCGGAAGTGGGAAAACCGTTGTCGCAGTCATTATGTTACTTGCAGCTATTGAAAACGGTTATCAGGCAGCTATTATGGCTCCGACAGAAATCCTCGCACAGCAACATTACGCAAATATTACAAAGTGGCTTAATCCGCTGAATATCAGAACGGAACTGTTTTTAGGAAGCATCGGAAAAAAACAGCGCAAGATTTCCGAAACAAACCTTAGAAACGGGCAAGCAGATATTGCGGTCGGAACTCACGCCCTGATACAGGAAAATATTGATTTTGCAAACCTTGGTGCAATCGTAATTGACGAACAGCACCGCTTTGGAGTAAAACAACGACTCGCATTAAGAAAAAAATCACAAAATCCGCAGGTTTTGACAATGACTGCGACCCCGATTCCGCGCACACTCGCGATTACACTCAACGGTGACTTGGATTTGACCATTATTGATGAACTTCCAAAGGGTCGTAAACCGATTTTGACCACACTCACCAACTCTCAAAGACAAATCGCAAACCTCATTCGTCAAGAAGTCGATACCGGAAAACAAGCATACATCGTGTACCCGCTGATTGATGAAAGCGAAACTCTTTCTGCAAAAGCTGCCACAAAAGAGCGCGAAAGATGGCAGAATGAAGTTTTCCCTGAGTATAAAATTGGACTTCTGCACGGAAAATTGAAAAATGATGAAAAAGAAGAAGTCATGGAAAAATTCAAAAATAAAGAATACGATATCCTCGTCTCAACCACCGTTGTTGAAGTCGGGGTAGATGTTCCGAACGCAACCGTAATTGTAATTGAAAACGCAGAAAGATTCGGACTTTCACAACTCCACCAGTTGAGAGGACGAGTCGGAAGATCTGATTTGCAGTCATATTGTGTGCTTTCATCAAGCACAAAATCTCAAGAAACAAGAGCAAGATTGAACATCATGTGCGAAACAAACGACGGATTTGTTATCGCAGAAAAAGACCTTCAAATACGAGGTCCGGGGGAATTTCTCGGCACTCGTCAGAGCGGACTCCCTGATATGATTATTGCAGACATTGTTTCTGACTCAAAAATTCTTGAAATGGCTCGTTCTGAAGCAATAAAATTCGTGAAAGAAAACGATATTGACGATTTTCCACTCTTAAAAGAATCTAAGGGATTAAACTTTGACGGAGACATTTTCAATAGTTAACTTTTGTAACAATATCATGCGAATGAAGGGTTGAAAAGCCCGCCATCATGGTTTATAATCTATATATATAATAATATATACAGATGGAATTAAACAAAAGGATTTTCGTTTATGTCAATATCATTTAGCGGTCTTGTATCAGGTTTAGACACTTCCTCATGGGTAGACGCCCTGGTCAAAGCGAAACAAGAAAAGGTAACCGCATTACAAACCGATCTTAAGGCTATTCAGTCTAAGAAAACAACATTAACAGATACAAAAAGTAAGTTTACAGCATTAAGAACTGCTTTAGAAAAACTTACGGATACAAAGTTTGGCGGAACATTCGATTTATTCGGTAAGAATACCGCAGTTTCAGGAAACACTGATATTTTCACTGCAACAGCAGGTTCAGGAGCTGTAAGACAAAACTATGATATCAAGGTTCAACAGCTTGCAACATATACGAAAGCAACTTCTAAAAACTCTGCAAGCGCAGTAGCTGATGATACTACCAAACTTTCCAATCTCGGAGTTACAGAAGGTTCTTTAACAGTTTATGTTGACGGAGTTAAAACTGCTATTAATATTGAAAAAGATGACACTTTAGGTGATTTAAAATCACAACTTGCGAGTGCAGGAATTAAAACCGAAGTTGATGAAAACGGATTCTTGCAATTGTCAACTTATGATTCTTCAAAATCATTGAATATCGGTTCTACAACCGACTCAACAAACCTGACATCATTGATGGGCTTGGCTAAAAACGAAGACGGCACATATTCTTCAACCAATGCTCTATTCAAAGCAACAACAGCATCAGTGTTGACTTCTGACGGTGCGGGTTTTGGCGAAAAAATTACAGAAGGTACGTTCACTATTGGTGATGCTACATTCACAATTAATAACAAAACTACTTTGTCATCATTGATTTCAGACATCAACAGTAACGACAAGGCTCAAGCATATGCGTTCTGGGATGATGCAACAGGCAAAATAAACATTACATCTAAAAAAGAAGGTGCTTCATACATTAATATTGAAGCAGGAACAAGTAACTTCACCGATGTAATGGGACTTACCGAAACAACTCGTGATGCTGACGGCAATGTAGTATCTTCAAAGATGTACACCGAAGCTCAAGAGCTTGGTTTGAATGCTTTGTTCTCAGTAAACGGAACAAGCATGACTTCAACTTCAAACACAGTAACAGAAGATATTTCAAGAATCAGCGGTGTAACATTAACTCTTAAAAAAGTTAGCACCGCAGAAGACGGAAATACAAAATTAGAAGTTAAACAAGATACTTCAGGTCTTGTGGACGCAGTTAAATCCTTGATTACTGCATATAACGAAACTATTAACAAAGTTGATGAAGTTACTGCAAGCGGTGCAGATTTGCAAAGAGAATCTTCTCTAACAAGCCTTAAAAGAACATTAACAAGCTACGCAACCGGCAGCAGCGCAAACGACGGTGTTTACAAATTGCTTTCAGATATCGGAATTTCAACCGCTAAAGCAGATGGAAATAACCTTTCTACAAATACAAACACCCTTGAACTTGATGAAGAAAAATTGTTGAAAGCTCTTGAAACAAATCCTGACTCTGTTAAATCTATCCTTACCGGAGATAACGGCGTATTAACAAGAATGGAAAACGCTATTGAGCAATCTCTTACTGCTACAACAGGATTCTTTGATATTAAAACTTCAACTTATGACTCTGATATCAAGAAAATGGAAAGCAAGATTACAAAGCAAACCAGTAGAATTACTACATACAAGGCACAACTTGAGAAGAAATTCAAAGCTATGGAACAAACAATTGCAGCAATGCAGCAAAATTACAGTTCGTTCATGTCATAGTTGTCTAAAAGATATCAAAAAAGACTCCGCTTGTCGGGGTCTTTTTTTTATAACAAAATTAATATTACTAGCAAAATAAATTTTTACGTATTTTAGATTAAGAAATAGGATTTAAACATGTTAATATCTCCAATATCAAGTATAAATCAAAACAACGCTCATATAAAAACATTTGGCGCAAAGAGAAAGGACAACGAAAACAAGACCTTGCAAAACAATAAAGTTTTTTATTCTTTAATTGGTTTAGGTGTTATAGCCCTAGCATGTGTATCAAGTAAAAAAATCAAACATAAAAAACCTGTACCGATTAAAACCTCAACATTGCAAGATTTACATTCATCTTTTTCTCCAAAGGAAATGAAAGAGTTTGAAGAAAAGTGTTCAAATTTTGATTTTTCAAAATATGAATTGTTTAATCAACTTCAAATCTCACACCAAACTGACATTTTCAAAAAACAGTTTCTGCTTTTGGAATTAAACAAGGAGATTCTAAAGAAGAATCCAAATGCAGATGTAAGACCGGTTGAACTTCCGAAAATCATAGCTTCAAACGCGACAGAAAACGAATTAAAAAAGATTAGCGATTTATTTCATAACGAGTTCAATTTTAATTCCTATCAGATGAACTACGAAAACATAGCATTAGATAATTTCTTTAAAGAATTAGAAAAAATTGCTAATAAACCAGAGAAAAATAAAGAATATAAAACATTGATTATAAGCCATTTTGATAAATTTTTGGATGATATCAAGCAAAATAAAGACATGAAGAGTAAGTTTGAAAAATTAGTGGCCAAAAATCGAGAAAATAAAACAATGTTCATTGTAAAAGAAGCTCCTGAAAACGAGTTCAATGAATATCACAAAGTCTTCCTTGAATTTGAAAATAAGAAATAATTTGTTTCTATTAAGTTGTAGGATGTGGTAAATCTTTGATTTACCGCATCAACAATACAAAAGTGACAAGTCATTGTGAGCGGAGGCGAAACAATGGGTAAATGAATCGATTTGATTTGGTCAAGATTACAAGTTTTACAACATTCCTTTGGATTGCCGCGTCGTTGCGCTTCTCGCAATGACTGCAAATTAGTAGTCTTGCCCTACCAACCGGTCAAATACATTTACCCCTCTTCCGAAAGACAAAGAGCTAGTAGTTATTACCTACCAACCCAAATTATATTTACCCCCCCCTACCCCTCGTCGTCAAGGCTGAGGACTGCCATGAATGCTTCTTGTGGAACTTCTACTCTACCGATTGCTTTCATACGCTTTTTACCGCGTTTTTGTTTTTCAAGAAGCTTACGCTTACGCGAAATATCACCACCATAGCACTTATCAAGTACACTCTTTCTGAGCGCTTTGATATTTGTTCTTGCGATAACTCTTCCGCCGATTGCAGCTTGGATAGGAACCTCGAACATCTGACGCGGAATAATTGTTTTCAATTTCTCCGTAAGTTTTTGTCCTATGTAATAGGCATTATCTTCGTGACAGATAACAGAAAGTGCGTCAACCACTTCTCCCGCAAGCATTACATCAAGTTTAATAAGCTTTGAACGTTTATATTCTGCAAACTCGTAGTCCAAACTTGCATAACCTTTTGAACGCGATTTCAATTGGTCATAAAAATCAGTAATAACTTCACTCAAAGGCAAGTGATAAATCAAATCTACTCTAACTTTGTCTAGGTAAGTCATATTGATGAATATTCCGCGCTTGCTTTGAGCCAAATCCATAAGCGTTCCGACATATTCGTTCGGAGTTATTATAGAAACTTTTACGTACGGCTCTTCAATGTAGTCGCGATATTGCGCAGCCGGCAAGTTTGCAGGGTTATCAATTTCAACAACTTCACCGTTTGTTTTATGAACTTTATAGATAACGGAAGGTGCGGTCGTGACGATTGAAAGGTCGTATTCTCTTTCAAGTCTTTCTTGTGCAATTTCCATGTGGAGCATACCGAGGAACCCGCATCTAAATCCGAAACCAAGCGCACTTGAGGTTTCCGGTTCAAAAGTTATTGAACTGTCAGAGAGCTTAAGTTTTTCGAGCGCTTCTTTAAGCTCGTGATAATCCTCGTTATCCACAGGATACATGCCGGAGAAAACCATTGGTAACGCTTCTTTATAACCAGGGAGAGGTTCGGAAGCAGGGGCATCCACGTGAGTAACTGTATCACCTACAAACCTTGTAATTTCTTTAATTGAGCCCGCAAAATAGCCTACGTCACCGCATACAAGTTCGTTTACTTGAACCCTGTTCGGAGTTAGATAACCCAGTTCAACTATTTCGTACTCTTTTCCGGATGCCATAAACTTAACTTTGTCCCCGAGTTTCATTTTGCCGTCCATTATTTTGAAGAAACAGAGAGTACCCAAATATGGGTCATAAGCACTGTCAAAAACAAGTGCACGAAGCGGTTTTTCACGAGTGTCAACAGGAGGTGGTACAAATTTGACAATTGCTTCAAGCACCTCGTCTATACCAACACCGGTTTTTGCTGAAACAGGAATTGCCATGGAAGTATCAATACCTAAAATTTCCTCAATTTCTTCTTTTACTCGCTCAACATCAGCAGACGGGAGATCAATTTTATTGATAACCGGAATAATTTCAAGGTTCTGCTCAATCGCCATATAAACGTTTGCAAGGGTCTGAGCTTCAACCCCTTGTGTCGCATCAACTATAAGCAACGCGCCTTCACAAGCAGCAAGAGAGCGTGAAACCTCGTATGAAAAATCAACGTGCCCAGGGGTATCAATAAGGTTAAAGATATATTTTTCGCCGTCTTTCGCTGTATAGTTCATCCTTGCGGCGTTCAGTTTGATTGTAATCCCTCTTTCACGCTCGATATCCATTGTGTCTAAAAGCTGTTCCTGCATATCTCTTTCGGCAATCGTGCCTGTTGCTTCAAGAAGTCTGTCCGCAAGAGTCGATTTGCCGTGGTCAATATGCGCGATTATACAAAAATTTCTTACATTATTCCTTTTCATTTATATTTCCTTCTGCAGGTAGTGTATCTTCCGCTTTTGGTCTAAGCTGCGGAGCTTCATCTTTGTCAAAAAGATGTTTAACTTTGTATCCGAATGTTTTCTTTTCAGCCTCAAGAGCCTGAGCTTCTTCAATTGCCTGCTCTATGTTTTCGGCAGTGCTGCCTTCAACAGGTTCGGGAAGTGAGTTTACATAATCAACCGCGTTTTCGTATTCGGTTTCTGTCGCAAGCCATTTGAAGGATTTTACCAATCTCAACGGTTTTGCAACATCCCCTCTTACCACGATTTGGAATTTCGTTGCCGAATTGTCTACGTATTTATTTGAAAAATTCGGAATTGCATTCATTTCATCTTCCGAAACCATTTCGCAGAAGATTGAGAACGCTTTTGCCGTAACAACATTCAAGCTTGCTGCGCTGTTAAGCAAGTTTGCAGGGTTAATTGCACCGATAGGTCCTAAAAGATTTGACACTAGTGATGCCATTCTTGCTCTGACCTTCATATCTGCATAATTTCTCAAAAGGTCAAATTCACCCGCAATATGCAGACTCAAAATGTTTCCGAGAGAGGTTATCGGCTTAATGTAACAAATTCCGTCATCAAAGCTCAAAACACCCTTCAGTTCTGAGAAGTGAGTTGTATCAATTGTCAAAAGTCCGTCAATAATTCCGCCGAGTGCAGTTTGGAAGAATTGAGATTCACGAATGTTTTCCGCAAGAATCAAGTTTTCCAATTTACCGAAAGGACCGAATTGACCGTCTTTTACCAAGAAATCGACATCCCCTTTAAGACTTCTCATTTGTTCTTCGTAAGTCGCACCTTTAAGCGAAATATCCGCTTTAAAATCAGCCGTTCCGCTGAGCATATCCTTCATGCCGGCAGCGTCACGCATTGCTTTATCAACATCAACTCCTTTTCCTTGAACATTGATATTCAAAAGAGTTGTTAAAAGATTCATTGAAATGTTTCCACGAACATTTCCGTTGAAAACATTTGTTCTCAAATTATTCAGATAGAAAATGTTTCTTGCCATGGAAATTCTTGAAACAGTGTTTCTTACATCAATGTTTCCGGAAATAATACGCTCCATATTGATTGAACCGTTTCTGATTTCGACCGGAATATCAGCAGGCGCAGAAGATGAAGAAACAGCTCCTGATGATTTCGGTACATATTTCATTGCTCTGGCTGAAACCTTCATTAGTTTATCAACATTAATATATCTTGAAGCAACATCAAGATTAAGGATATTAAATACAGGCACAGGTAACAAGCTAAACGCACCTTTTATCTGTAAATCAGAGCCGTTGAGGATTAAATCTTCAACATCAAAATCCGCTTGAGTTCCTTTGAAGCTCAAAAGAGCTTTTCTCATATCAACAAACAATTCAGGAACAGAAAGACCGGTAACTTCAAATCCACCGCGCATTCTAGGTGCAGAAGTTTCACCAAAAACGAACGCTCTGCCGTTAACTTTGAAATTAGATTGAGGGAATACATAAATATTTCCTGTCAAAGCCTTAGGCATTGTAATTTTGATAAGATTAATTCTATTACCCGCGATTGTTCCGTCTATATCTAGAATATCGTCTAAAGTAACAACTTCGTTTCCTTTTTTATCAACAGAAATGTTTCTTGTGAAGAAACCTGTATTTTTAATTTTTATTCTGTTTCCTTTGAAATCTACAACAGACTGCAACGAAATGTTTTGACCCTGAAGTTCTGCAAAATCAACAGGAGTAATAAAGTTCGTTTTGTCTGTCAAAGCTTGTGCAAAAAGAGTTTGCTTTTTACCGTTTCCATCAAAAGTTACTTTTACAGGAATATTGCCGTTTGAGTGAATAAACGGTTTGAACTCTTTTCCGATAAGTTGAATCATATCGTCAGTTGCAACATTACCTTGCGCAATAAAGTTGATAGATTTCAATTTATTATAATCGACAATTCCGCCTGAGTATGTAATCACAGACTTGTTATTGAAATTGAGTTTGTTTTCTTTGATAATAAGATTATTTTCTGCAACTTCTGCTTCAAACAACGGTGCAGAAACAGAAGATTTTGTTTTCGGAAGTGAAATTGTCAAGCCTTCGTTCTTAACTTTACCTGTTAGATTTTTAGAATCAGCAAAGAATTCTGTATTGAAGTTTTCGTTCGTTACAGCTAAATTGCCAGCTCTATCAGCAATATTCAAATTTGCCAAACCTGCCTTTAGCGTCGCAATCGCGTTTTTCAACTTACCGTTTATATATAACTCGAAAGTCGCATCGCCTGATTTGAAATTGTATGCTTCTCTGACATTTCTTGGCGCAAAAGCGTTATACAAAACAGGAAGCGGGATTTTATCCGCTTTAACACTGATATCAGCAACAGATTTTTTGTCGATGCGTCCGTCAATAAGCACTTTGGAATTATTCACCAACAAGCTTGAATCTTTGATATCAAGAATGTTGTCGTCCAAAACCAAATTGATATTTGTATCTGCAAGAACTCTACCTACACCTTTAACGTTAACTCCGCCGTTTTTAACCGTAATATATCCGTTAGAACGAAGTTTTTTGAAATTGGTTTTGATGAAACAATCTGCCTGCATAGAACCTGCGGCAGTTATTTTAGACAATTCGTTTTGGATATGAAGAGAATCTAAAAATGCTTTTGATAAGATTACCAAATCATTAAATTTTATATCCGCAGTTTTAATATTTATATCCATTTTAGGATGTCTGCCGTATTTTAATTTACCCAAAAGCTCGATATTCTGACCTTTTGCTGCATAAATATTTGTATCCAAATCTACATTCTTTCCAAAAGTTTTTGCCTTCAAATAACTTTCTGGAAGAGTCAGATTTGAAACTTTTAATGAAATATTCTCAACGTTCAAATGACCGTAAGAGTTAATCCCTGTCTTGCTATTTCTTACTTTCAATTTTGTATCAAGATTTGCTTTCAAATCATAATTACGATACATCGTAACAGGGTTTACAAACGGAATGTCAATTCTCTCCGCAGGATCGTCTTCCTTATCCAAAGCCGGCGCAGGAGGCGGAAGGAAAGTATTAATATTTACGTTTGCCGTAATATTTTTATTTTCATCACTGAATAATTCTGCATAAGTTTTGACCTTTAAACTCTTACCGTTAAAATATCCAACGTTAAGTTTTTCACCATTGAGTTTTAAATAATGACCTGATTTCAAATCATTTACAAGAACTTTATAATTATTCAAAGTCACATTCGGAACTTTAATTCTTATCCATTTCGGATTAAACCAACTTTGTTGAACTTCAGCAGGCGCAACCTCTTCCAATTTTTGTTCCTTGCCTGCATTCAGAATATCTTCAACAAGTTGAACCACTTTAAATTGTTCATCGTTTGCAATTTCTAAATTTACATATGGGTTGTTTACTTCAAAAGCTGAAACCTTGACGGTCATAAGAAATAAACTCGGAAGCGCAACTCTTGTTTTTAAACTGTCGGCTGAAAACAAAACTGAATCATCCGGAAGTTTTACAGAAATATTTTCAGCTTTCAAACCGGCACCAAAAAGCGGCGTAGTAATGATTTTGGCATTATCAAAATCAACAAAAATATTAGCTTGTTCTTTTGCTAATTTCTGAACCTCAGGCTTATATTTATTTATATCAACAGCATTTGGCAAAACGAACAAAAAACTTGCATAAGCCAACGCTAATACTCCAAGAGCCGAATAGCCCAAAATACTTTTGAGATTTTTCATGTTCACTTCCCCTTATCATCGTAGTTTCGCACCACTATTTTATCACAAAAATCACAATCTTTTTTAATATTTAAAGGATAAAAATTGTTACATTTACACTCAATTGTAAAGATTTTTAAATTTTTTGACTTTTTTTTGATAAAATTAAGAGGATGTCGAAATAGCATTAAAGCGAATTAGAGGGAAAAGAGAACATGAAAAAACTTTTTGCAATGTTGTTTACAATGATGATGAGCCTTCAAACGGTTCAAGCAATGAGCGTTGACGCGTGGATTGACAAAAATATCGCCCCTGTGTCGGACGCTATCGCGAAAGTGATTTTCTATCCTGTTTCGATATGCGGCGGAGATGTTCCGGTTATTATTTTCTGGATACTTATCGCCGGAATATTTTTCACTTTTTATTTTAAAGGTATCTCTATTTGGGGACTTAAGCACGCAATTGATAACGTTGCGGCAAAACCTGAAAAAAGCCATGATGGCTGCGGTGAAGTAAGTTCATTCCAAGCGTTGGCAACAGCACTTTCCGGTACAATCGGTATCGGAAGTATCGCAGGTGTTGCAATTTCTATTTCAATCGGTGGTCCCGGAGCTGCGTTTTGGATTTTCTTCGGCGCAATCTTGGGTATGTCAATAAAATTTGTTGAAGCAACTCTTGCTGTTAAATATAGAAGATTTAACCTTGACGGTTCTGTATCAGGCGGACCGATGCACTACATTGCACACGGTTTGACCAGAAAGAAGATGCGTTGGTTAGGTCAACCGCTTTCAGTTTTATTCGCAATCCTTTGTATCGGAGGCGGTATCACAGGCGGTAACATGATTCAGATTAACCAAACTGCTCACCAGCTTGTATTTATTACAGGTGGAGAACACAGTATATTCCACGGTTTCACTTGGGTTATCGGTTTAATTGCAGCTATCCTTATCGGTTTGGTTGTAGTTGGCGGTATTAAGAGTATAGCAAAAGTTACAACAATTCTTACACCGACAATGTGTTTAATGTACGTTGTTTCAGGTTTGATTGTTATATTTGCAAACATCGTAAATATTCCGCATGCAATGGCGTTAATTGTTAAAGAAGCATTCCATCCGTTATCAGTAGCAGGCGGTATCTTCGGGGTAATTATTATCGGTTTGAGACGTTCTGTTCAGTCTAACGAAGCCGGAACAGGTGCAGCAGCAATCGTTTATGCAACTGCTCAATCAAAAGAACCTGTTTCACAAGGTTTTGTAGCACTTTTGGAAACTTTCTTAACAGGTATTTTATGCTTGTTCACTTCAATAACAATTGTTCTTTACTACATTACATTAGAGAAAAACGGTGTTGATGTTGTCGGACACATCGGTCAGATTTCCGGTATTGAACTTGCATCAAATGCTTTCCAATCAGTAATTCCGTTCTTCCCGATTATACTTTCAATAATCGCGATTATGTTTGCAATGTCAACTTTGATTTCTTGGGCATATTACGGACAAAAAGCTTGGACATTCTTGTTGGGTGAAGGAAAGAAAAGAGTTTTGACCTTCAACATTATCTACTGCTTATTTATCGTAATCGGTTCAGCAATGAATGTTTCATCAATCATTAATATTACAGACGCAATGATGATTGCAATGTGTGTTCCAAACATTATAGTTCTTTATATCCTTGCTCCGGAAATCAAGCAGGATTTGAAACAATATCTTGAAGACCACAATATGAACTTTATGAGATTCTAATGATATATTTAGATGCCGGAACAACATATTCAAAAATAATAACTGACAGAAACTGCTTTGATGAGCAGTTTCTTGTTAGTAATGAAGGCGAAAATTTTTACTACATTATCCCTTCAAACATAATAAAATCAATGAACATACACCCTGACAAATCTTGCGGACACATGTCAAACGCGAGCGAAAACGAAATTATCGCACTCGCAAACGGCGCAAAGAAAATGAATATTTCCGAAAACGCGACAGTTTTGGATTTGGGAAGCCGTGATGCCAAGTGGATAAGATTTAAGGACGGAAAATTCCACGATATGGACTGGAATACTTCTTGCGCAAGTTCTACAGGTGCAACGGTTGAGATGTTGTTGAAGTTTTATGATGTAAAAGCAGAAGACCTAAAATTCGACCCTGAAAAGTTCTCCGTAACCTGCGGAATTTTCGGTATGGAAAAAATTATGGATGCAATCTCAGGCGGCTCAAAGCCCGCTGAAGCGATTTCAAAATTTGTTCACGGGATTGGCTTCAATGCATGGAATTTTTGTAAAAAACCCGAAAAGATTTACCTCTCAGGCGGATTCTGCGAGAACAAATGTTTAGTGGATTCTTTGGCAAATTATTGCGAAGTTGTACCACTCGGAAGATTTGTTTTGTGCCGAGGACTGGGGGGTAAATAAATTTGGCTGGTTGGTCAAGACTACCGGCCTGGCGTTTGGGGGTTACATTGCATTTTTCCCAAACTACACGCTACAATCTCCTCTCTCCTATGGAGAGAGCCAGAGAGAGGTTTTTATTTTGTCTTCTTACCCTCTCCCGTCACTATGTGACACCCTCTCCAAGGAGAGGGAAATAATACTTCAAACTAGTAGTCCCACCAACCAACCCCCTACATTTACCCCTAAAAAAAAGGCTGCCTGCAGGACAGCCTAAAGATTGTTTTGTTAAATAGAATCTGTTTTATAGGGCGAGGGTCTTGTATTCAAGATTTTGCCCTGTTACATCGATCGGGTTGTTGTAGTCATAAGGGATGAAGATACTTCTTTCGCTTATGCTCGGGAGTTCTTCCAGACCGTATGCGTCAATAAATCTTTCATCCAATTTGAGTGTGTATCTTCCCGGTGCTAAACCTGAGATATAGAACTGACCTGACGCGTCGACTGTTGAATAGTTAACTTCATTTCCGTCAGAGTCGAGAATAACTACAATGAAGTCTGTGATTTTCAAATCACGCTCAAAATCATCGGTAATTTTCAGCACACCTGAGACTGAACCAACTGTACTTGCGAGCGGAAGTTCAAGTTTTGTGGTAAGTCCTTTGTCGATTTTGATTGTTTTGCTTATTAAGTCGTTAGTAAGCGGAGCGACTGTGATTGGGAGCGAATCCATATCAAGTGAGATTTTGTAAACCCCGCTTGTGAGCGCAGCAGAGGAAATCCTTCCGCGTTTGTTTGTGTATTCGGTTTCGGTTGCCCAGCTTGTAACGATTGGAATATCTTTTACAGGGATGTCGATTTTCTTATCGAATTTTCCGTTTTTGTTCACGTCAATAAACGCGATTGCCTCAAAGATACCCTTGTCTTCATTTTCGTCACCGATTGATTTAAGTCCGTGTTGGAAGAGTTGATATGCGTCATTGAATATAAAGTTCACAGAGTGTCTGTTTGTAGTCGGTGTGAACATATTATCAATAAAGTAACCGCCGTTTTGAGAGTATTGATAACCGACAGTCATCATTTGACCGGATTTTGCTCTGTAACCCAAGCTTACGTTGAAGTCCTGACCTGATTGACCGTGATAACGGAATCCCCAACCGAGTCCGAGGGTCATTCTCTTCCATGTCGGGAATGTGTATCCAAAGCGGAACATGTTGTAGTTATTTTTGTAACTTGTTGTTTTGTAGTCGACAAAGTTGTGTCCCATACGGAATTTACCCAGATTTTTCGGTACAGGAACATCCAAATCAATATAGGTATCAGCGTATTTTGAGTAGTAATCTCTATACAATGAGCTTTGTTGTTTATAGTCTGTATCATAGACGCTTTCTCTGTGTCCGGCTTGAATATTTGCCCATCTGCCGAGGCTTCTTGAAACATTGAAATCGTAGTTATAGTTTTTGTTTCTGCCCAAATCGTTTGCACCGCGTCTGTGATATGTGTTAAATCTAACGTTTGCAACTTTTGGCACTCTGGTTGAAGCGTTGATATTGTATTCGTCAAAATCGATTGTACCGCCTTCGTAACGGTTGTTCATGTTTGAGTAATACTTATTATAACCACCGCTTACGCTGGTTTGATTAAAGCTTACGGAACCTTGCGCTCTCCCGCCTGTGCGGTCGTTTTTAGAAGTTGCATCCGTACTTGCGATATAGAAATCAGGGGATGAATGGTAACCTTCGATTTTTGCGGAAGCTTGTTTCGGCTTGAAGTATTTAGTGCTGAAATTCTTCAAACTTCTTGAATACTCGGCAGTACCTTTAACCATATAACCTGCGTGAGTATTTTCTTCTCTGATATCGTGAGCGACGCTGGCACCTGCTGTACCGCGCAATTTCAGGTTAGGGTCTTTCGGGTTAACGTATTCCACGCTGTTGAGTGTGGTTGCGCCTTCTATGTAGTTTACGTTCTTTTGTGTACCTGTAACGAGAAGTGCATCATTTGTCGGAATACGGTAGAACACGCTTGATGAGGTTTTGTCGTAGATTTTGTCCCCTGTCAATTTTGATTCAAAGGTTAGGTTGTCTTTGATACCGTATTGATAATCCACCCCTGCGGTTACTTTCTTGTTGTTACCGCGGTAGATGTTAGAACCGTCACGGAATAATCTGTTCTGATAACCCCAAACACCGGCGTATGCGGAAGCTCTCTGTTCTTTAGCAAGAGGTTTATCGCCATAGAGTGAATATGTTTCTTCTTTGACTACTTCGACTGTTCCGTCTTCGTTAACTTCTTCAATTTTAACTGTTTGAACTTTTGAAGGAAGCTGCATTTCTGAAAGCGAATAATAGCCCGCATATGTGTTCAAAGTTACAGGTTCGTTTCCGTTGATTGAAACTCTGACCAAACTTGTCGGTTTTACATAGCCGTTCAGCTTATAAGCCGGAGTTTTGTCGTAATCGTAGTTCCAGATTTGCGCACCAAAAATATTTGTACCGATTGCTGTGTCGACATCTGTTCTACCTTTTACACGACCCAATTCGTAGAAATATTTGTTTCCTGATTTTTTGGTTGTAAAGTTATTCAAATACGCAGCAGAAAATCCGCCGAACATAAACGCGTCTTGGCGGTAGTGGTACATATTAGCTTCTGCGCGGTATTTACCGTTGAATGCGTTACCGGAAATACTCAGAGCTGTGTTTCCTGATATTGTGTCATTGATTGTGCGATAATTCTGGAATTTGGTGGACATATTATCGTTAATCATGTTGTTGTGGAGTCCGATTCTATTCAGAGAAATTACTCCGTTTTTCTTAGGTAATACGACATCAGGATGTGCTTTTGGAGAATTATCCTCGACATATTCAGTGCTTGCAACGTGGAGTGCCTGAATATCGCGGTCAATTTGTGCGCCGACTGTGAGAGATGAATAATCAGGTGTGAGTTTTACTCCGAAAATCTTCTCTGCGACAGAGGTTTGAATAAATGCTTCGTTCATAACATTATCCATAATCCCTTGTTGAAGAAATACAGGAATTCTGCCGGAAGTGATTCTATCGTTAATAAATACACCCTGTTGATTAATTACACCATTCAAGCCGTCGTAGGTGGTGAAATGGATAACCTTGTCCACTCTGTTTGCGCTATAGTGAATTTCGAAAATGTCTGCGAGTTGTTTGAAAGGCACAAGAATTTCCGCGCCGTCGGATATCATAAGCTCGACATCCTGATACGCTTTGTCATTGATTGAGATATATGAAATTGTAGAATCGTTAGCAGCCGGCGCAGGTTGAATCAAACTTGCGCTTATTATAGCTGCTATTAGTATGTACTTAATCCTATTTAACATTAATCTCTTCTGTTTCCCTGTTTCAGGGCTTTTGGGTTCCTTACCCGTTTTTCTCTTCTTGTTGTTTTCAAGCAATCCCTGCTTGGCATATATGAAATTTCTATTTAACTTGTTGTGTTCCGAATCCCTTTTTCGGAGTTTGTATTTGATGTTTTTATTTGCTTATTGCGGTTATGTACACAGTTGAGGAATACGTTCCTGATGTGTCTTCGCCAATTGAATATGTATTAACTGCAGGCTGACCGCTAATGCTTTGCGTGAGAGTTCCTTCGGTCGCTGAGCCTGTAAAATTGATTTTGTAACATTCATCGTATGTTTCAAGATTAGTAAGGTTTATTGACATTTCGTCTCCGACAGACATTGTAATCTTGTATCCGATAACGTCAGCATTCGCACCGCTTCCGCTCTTTGCGTTGGATACTGCTGTCGATGTCGGAAGAGACGTTGTGTTTCCGAACAGCAAGTTCCCTTTTGAATCAAATGCTGATACTTCGCCGTCTGTGGTTAAGATTTTTGAATATACGATAAAGTCGTATGAGTTTGTTTCATTAGTTTTTAGATTGAAAGACGAACTAACTTCACCGGTGATTGCTCCTGTTGCAGGCTCGATTGTACCTGCTTCATTGGAGGCTGTTTTCTCTATGGCTACTGCCGTCTGAACAGACGTGTTAACCGTCTGTTCAGTTGACGCATAGCCGAAAGCTTGTACCGTTCCCGTGAGAACGGCTGTTACTAATATTAAAGATTTTAGTAAATTAAGCTTTTTCAATTTGTGTTTCCTTTAACTAGATACCACCTGCATCTGTAAGTGTTAATTTTGCTTGGTATGTACCACTCATATCTTGAGTGTTAAAAGTTGCTGTTTCGTTTGAACCGGTTACGTTAAAGGTTAAATCCATAACACCGTTTTTCATTGTGTATTCAACTCTATTGTTAGCGTTGTCCCAAGTTGCTACAATAGGAGTGTCTGCAGGTCCGTGCTCGTGAGTGTAGTTTGATGTTACCGCAAATGCAATAGCATTAGGGTTACTATCTACGGCAGGAGAACCACCTGTGATATTTTGAACTGATTCTGCAGCAGGAACGTCTGTAGTGTGTGTGAACACTAACTTAAGATTTTTACAATCAGTATCTGCTCCATATAAAGGTGATGCGTCACCTGTTACAGGGCAAGTACCTGTTAAGTACAATTTTCTAGTTTTAGCATTTGAAATAACCTTGAATTGACCGGTCATAGCAGTATCAATTGTAATATTGCCATAATCTTGTCCAAAAGAAGTTGTAGAGTTCAACTCCGTAGTTGTTGTAGAGATTTTGATGTAGTCTTTCAAGTCCAATTGATACTGTGTTGAAGCAGTTGTTGATGTGTCTGCTCCGCCGTCAGCGAATGCTCCGCATACTGTGAGGGCAAATGCAATCGGCAAAATTGTTGCGATTTTTGAGATTTTCATGTGGGGTACCTTCCTTTCTTACTTAAATTTCACCCGTGATTTTTAATATAGTGTCTTTCTTTATAGTCTTTCTGTTATCTTTTTCGTCTTTATAGTAGAAAACGAGTCTGATAGTATATTCGCCGGCTTTTGTAATCTTGTCGGTTTCAATCTTTTGTTTTGCTGTATAAGTGTTGTTTCCACCAACAACCGCGCTATCAAGAGAATATTCATCAATCAATTTTTTGCCGTTGATGATTTGGATTGCGCCATTATAGCGAACTCTGCTGTTACCCGTTGAAACAATCTTCATCTGAGTATAAAGTCCGTCTTTTTCTCTCACGATTCCGAATGACTCAACATCAGCCTTTTTCGTGAAATTACCTTTGTCCACATAAACAGGGATTCCGACTCTTGTTTTAAGAATCAACTGCGCGCCGATTCCGCCTGCTTGCGGAACATTGTATTCTTTTGCGTTAACGTCTTCCAGATAAATAATCGCTCTTGATTCACCGTCCGGAAGTGATTTTATGTTCGCAATATTTACACGGAGTTTCTGTGCCTTTCCCGGCGGAACAGTGAATTCTGACGGAACAAATCTTAATTTTGAAGACATGTTATAAATATCGTTTTTATTGTCATCAAAAATGATATCTGATTTATCAGAGATTCTGAAATAACCTGTATAAGCCTTGAAACGAATAGGTTTGGTTGAATCACCTTTGACTTCAACCGCACTCGTTACGTAATTGTTTTTGAGTTTATTCGCATTAATCTCAATTCTTGTTGGAGACACGACGATTGAAGCATACGCCGGTATGCCTATCATTAATGCTGTAAATATTGCTAATAACTTCTTCATACTTTCCCTTTTTCCCTCTACTCTTCACCTTCACGAAGTATGTACTTCGCTCTGTTTACGTAATTCCCTGCCTTCATAGCACCTTTAGGCGGGTTCTCGACAGAAAACTCTACTGCCACAAATTCGTTTTCGGCAGGAGCTTTCCCTCTCGCTAAGATAATTTCTCTATCCGGAGTTATCTTTGCTCTCTCTTGGAGTCTTGATGTAACTTTTCCTGATGCAGCGGTTGTTCTTACATAATAATCCCCTGCTGTATCTCCAAAATCTGTAGTGTCCAGAGATAATATCCAGTCCGTATTTGAACGAACATATATCATTGGAGAAGTTTCGTTCGCAATTCTTTGACCCTTCTTGAACACGTCAGATGCGCTGACAGTGATGTTTGAAGTGCCTGAATAAAGATTGAGTTCGTGAACAATCGGTACTACAAACTGGAGATTGAAAGTTGACATAACCGCAACTTCTCCGGTTTCAGCATCGGTTGCCTGTATTTCAAACAGAATTTTATATGTCCCTGCAGGAACTATTCCGTAGTTCTTAATCTTGGCGGTCATATTACGAGGAACACCATCCATTGCAGTTCCCCAAAATACGTTTGAATACTCGTTGTAACGCAGATACACATCTTCTTTGTTGTTGTTTAGGAATAGATATTGTAACGGGATAGAAACTGTCCCGTCATAGTTGGTGATAGCTTCCTCAAGCGGGCGCATCGCTATATTATAAGCCCTGCCGTCATCGCTATTAACAATCAAAGTACGCTCGATATTATTCGGAGTAACATAGGTTTCTCCGATATAATCGACTGTTATCATTGCAGCATCTGCGCTTAAGCAAGATAACGCCGTAACTATTAGCGATGTGAGTAATAATTTTTTCATGAAAAATGTTCTATTCCTTGGGATATCCTATCCTGATTGTAACAATTTGTAACAAAACTTCAATATATATATGAAGCGAAATCATACATATAATGTAGAGGGTTTCTTGAAAATCATACTACCGCACGAGATATCCTATTAACCTTTCAGTGTTCATTCAACATGGATATAAACGGCATAATCGGATAAAAACTTTAGGGTTTTGGAAGAAATTGTTACAAAACTTCACTCCGAGTTTTGCGGTGGGAATCACTACGTTGTTCCCACTCTAAACGCTGATGCGGTAAATCAATGATTTATCGCATCACTGCCCTTTCCAATACTCGTCTAACTGTTCTTGAAAATCCGCAATTTTCAGGTGATTTTCTAACATAGCCTGATTTCTGCCTTCATAAGCAGAATCGTAGTTGTCATTCGCATCAATTGCCCTGTTGTAATTCTCAATTGCGTTATCCAAATCATCTTGCAAATAATAAATCGTGCCAATCAATGTGTACTCAATCTCTTTGTGTTCGGAGTTTTTCAGCGCCTCGTTGTAATACTCGAGTGCCTTGGAAAAATCTCCTTTTGATTGCATAACACAACCTATTCCGCGAAGTGCAACTGCATTATTAGGGTTTGTTTTCAAAATCTCTTTGCAAGAATTCAGGCAATCTTCGTAATTATTTCTCGTGTACTCTTCTTTCGCTTTTTTAATCAAAAAAAGCAGTTTGAGCTTGCTATTAATACGTTGGATTTGAGCTTTAATCCCGCTCAATATTTCTAAATTCTCATCACTCATACTAAACAGCCTGTGTTTTTTCAAAATGTTTTCTCAAAAATGAAGGTCTGTGATACTTGCAAAGTCCGTATTTATCAATTGCGCTCAAATGCTCTGCAGTCAAATATCCTGCGTTTTTTCTCCAGTTATACATTGGAAACTCCTCGTGTAACCTCTCCATATATCTGTCACGAGTGACTTTTGCGAGAATACTGGCTGCAGCAATCGACGCAGATTGTGAGTCCCCTTTGATAACAAATTTTTGGGGGAAATGATATTCTTTTATCAATTTATTTCCATCCACAAGTGTCAACAAATCTTTCAATCCCGCTTTCTGTATAACCTCTTCGCAAGCAAGCTTCATTCCTTTCAAAGAAGAATTGAGAATATTTATTCGCTCAATCTCATCGACTTCTACGCAAATAATAGAATTAATTGTGTTGTTTTTTATCGTGTCGTAGATTGATTCACGCTTTTTCGGCGAAAGCTTTTTGGAATCGTTAAGGATTGCCAAATCCTTAATCAAGCCATCCGTAACCTTTTCGAAATAAACTGCTGCAGCGTAAACACCGCCCGCAGCCGGTCCTCTGCCCGCTTCGTCTGTTCCGACAACTGGTGTACTAAAACTTTTATCAAACTCAAATAGGTTTTCTGCCGTCATAATCTTATTCCGCCTTTTTCGCTTTGAACGCAAATTTTTTGAACAAAATGTACGTAAAAATTGCTGCAAGTAATGTTGCGACAATTTGAGCAAGATAAACATTGAACATCAATTGTTTTACAAACATTTCAAGGAAAAATGCGTTAATCAAATAGCTAAAAAACCACGTTGTACAGCATTTCAGGTATTGTTTAATAACATTTCCTTCAACATTGAACACAAAAAATTTTTGCGTAGTAAAAGATATTACAGACGAAATCGCCCAGGCAAGAGCGAGCGCAATCTGGTAAAAACTTTCGCCCAAAATCAAGCAGACAGCAAAATATATCAGGTATGAAATTCCTGCATTCAACCCGCCGATTATTAAAAATCTTATTTTGTCCGATAGATTAAACCAATAATTTTTCATAGCTTGGTATTTCAAATTTGCTTACATCTGCGCCCTTGTCAACAAAATCCAAATAATGGTTCAGCGCGGTTTCTTTTGACTCATTATAAAATTCTTCTGAAACCAATTCTCTGTGCAATTCTGTTCTTTCACCGGAATAGTTTCCGAGTACACGCGCAAATTCGCTTATTGCTTTCAAGTCCTCGCCGCCTGCATAAGCCTTTGTCTTAGCGTCTGTTCCGGAAGGTCTGATTTCTACAAACTTATCCGTAAATTGAAGATACGTTCCGTCACCCACAAATTTAACAGAAATTAAGTTGTCAAACGAAAGCTCTGCAAACGCGTTATTAAGCACTTTTTTTACGGCGCCTAAATCTGCTTTACCTTCCTTGATTGCGATTGCAAGTGAAAGGTAGAACAAATCGTTCTTTGTACGTTGTTTTTCGCCTTCAACTTTTGCTGCTTTGAGTTTTTCGATATCAGGCTCAGATTCGTTGTAATAAGCGATATCTTCTCTGACATCATATTTTGCAATAATATTATTTTCGTCAAAAATCTCTGCCAAATATTCAGAAAGCGTCATATTGTCTTCTTCCAATTTGGCTGAAAGTGCTGATGCAACAATGATTGCTTCTGTCGCGCTCTTTTCTCTCATTGCAATAGCTTTTCTGCCTGACATTGATTCGATTAAATTTTCTGAACCCATAATCATTCCGCCGGATTCTTCTCCGCCGAAAATCATTCTCGGTTGAATTCCGAGATTAATAGAGTTTCCAAAAACATCATCCACAACAACTTCAGCTTCAGGGTTAGTTCTGATTTGAAGTTCAACTTTTTTCATAATATTGGCGATTTCTTTAAACCCTACAGGAACATTAACAACCTTGATTCCGTGTGATTTTGCCCATTCATCCCAACTTAGAGCTGATGCCGTGGTCTTAATCATAAATCTCGGGTGGTTTTTGAACTTGCCTTGAGCCTTAAGCTGTTTAACTCTGTAGTTCATAAGCATTAAGAACGCTTGGTTTGCGGTATAAACAGTAAGCACTCTTTCTTCATCAAGATTGATATAAGAAATTCCGTAATCATCAAGCAACGGAGTGTTTCCAACGGCTTCAATCTGACAAACTGTGAGTCTGTCGTGATCAGGGTCGGTGATTAAAACAACTGTGCCTAGAGGTTTATCTGCAAGCACTTTGTCATAATGCATTGACTCGATTACAGGGAAATATTTTTCGCCGTTCGGTCTTTTTGAAAGTACGGTTGCATCAACAGAATAATCATAGAAAACTTTGTTCCCCTTAGGGTCGGTATCGTATTTTCCGATTGAGTGGAAGAACGGATCTTCTTCTGTGTTGTTCCAAACGTAATGTTCAGAAATTCCGAGTTTTTCCAAAACTCTGCTCAAAGTTCTGTAAGCGCATCCGCCAACGTTTTCAATAAAAATTTTAGCGTTCATTTTTTTGATTGAGTCTAGGTTTTGCGCAACACCTGATTTTAGGTATTCTACATATAAATCAACTCCGTCGTTGAGTTTTTTCATAACAGCTTCGTCAATCAAAGGATTATTTTCTGCTGCAACTTTTATCACGTAAGAACCTTCTTTTTCAGTAATATCAAAGATTTCTTGAATTTTGTTGACGAATTCCAAAGATTCTTCCGGAAGGTATTGGCTTCCTTGTGAGTTCAAATCCTTTGTAGCAGTCTTAACTGAAATGCCATGGCTCGAAGTAATATATTCACCGCCAAGCAAATCAAGTTTGAACGCTAAAAAAGATGCTAACCATATAGGAATAGTTTTTCTCTCGCTCGGTGTAAGTGTTCTGATACCTTGTGCAGCCTGAATCCTTGCAATAGCATCGAGATAAAGGTCAGAATTATAACGCACTTCTCTTCCGATAAGTTTTATAATTTCTTTGCCTTCGTATTTGCTACGTGCAACTAAAGCTTTAGCAAGAGTCGCCAAAACAATACCTACAAGGTTGATAGGAAATCTTGTATCTTGCGGGAACAAAATGTTCTGCGGTCCTCTGATACCTGCAGTGGAAACTTTCGCCTCTTTTGCATAGTTCTTGAACCATTCTAAAAGATTTAACCCCTCAGGATTTGTATTGGGGTCATAAGGATGAAGGTGCTCACGTTTAAGTGTAAACGTGAATTCGTCCTTGTTATCAAAATCAAAAAGGTTTAATTCTTTTATATATTCAGGTGTTTTGTCAAACACGTTTTTAAAAAGTTCTTTTTCAAGCGAACAACTTGGCTCTCTTTTAATCATAGTTCTTTCTCCTTTAAAGTACTTAAATTATACCACAAAGGACTTGAAGTAGGTTAAAAAAACTGATAAAATATGAATGTAATCCTAATCTGAAAGGCTTCGATTATGAAATATGGTCTTTTTTCAGTTTGTATACTCGCAACCTGTATACTTTTGAGCGCTTGTCATTTTGAACCGAACAATTCAATGGTTCAATCACAGAGAAGGCTGGGAAAATATTTTACCCACGAAAACACACCTGCCGGCGTTGTTGATTTGAGCGAAGGACCAAAACTAAAATACAACGCAAACTTCGGACCAAAAGATTTAAACTTTGACTTTAAGATTGAAAATCCTTATCATTAGATTATGGATGATATAAATAACAGAAAGTTTGTCGGAAGACTGATTTATGCGGTACTCACGGAGAGAAGAAATGTCCGTGAGGCTATCAAGTTATTTCCGGATACAAAAGATAAGAATATAGAATGTGCTTACCATGCGCTTGTGCATTATGCTGCGGATGAAGATATGCGCTATATGGATATTGAATACAGAGATGCACAGGATGATTATTTAGAATTTCTTGCACAAACCCTGAGCGCAGGGAAAAGTTTACCTAAAAATATTATTGATGAATACAAACCCTACTACAGCGGTATCGCAGCAAAATGGAAAGACGATGCAAAAGGAATGCTGCACGAATTTCTCAGGTTTATAAACCTAAAATAAAAAAACTGAGGCGGTAAATTACGTTAAAAGTGCCATGTCATCACGAGCTGAAGCGAAGGGGGTAAATTACGTCCAAAGCTCTTGGTCACTTGATTACTTAGTCACCTGTTCACTAAAATACGCCTTGCTAGTAATCTTCACTTACCAACCAAATACATTTACCTCCGAGGAGATAGAACAGAAATAACGGCATTGTTTATATCAAGATATTTTTTAGCTGTTTCGATTAAATACTCTGTAGTCATGGCTTCACAGGTCGGAATATATTCTTCTGCCAAATCCAAATCATCGCAAACGGTCATGTAGTAACCGATTGATTCCCCAATTTCTGAAACAGTTTCTGCTTCGCAGGCAAAGCGTGATATCAATTTTTTCTTTGCTTTATTCAATTCACGTTCAGTTATGCCTTCTTTTAATTTTTCAATTTCTGCTTTGACGAGTTCAATAGCTTTTTCTTTGTATTGCGGGTTAAAGTTTGCTTGTACAAAGAAGTTACTTCCGTCGCGGAAGGAGTAATTTTCTGCATCAATTATGTTAAAGATTTGCTCGTCAGAATTCTCAACGAGGTTTACGTATAACCTTGAACTTGAACCTTCACCGAGAATTACGGAGAGCATTTCAAGTGCAATCAGGTTTTTCAGGTCGCGTGCAGGAACTCCGAGGTAACCAAACATCATGAAAGACGAATTTATATTTGCTTTGTTTTCTATGTAAACTGTATGGTCTACCGGTTTGTCAGGCTGAATATTTCTTTGCGGAGGTTCAGGCCTTTCGCCCCAATTGAATTCTTTTACAACTTTTTCCAGAACTTCTTCGTAGTTAAAATCTCCAACAACGATTGTTGTAACATTTTTTGGAGAGTAGTAGGTTCTGTAGTAGTTCATAATTTCTTCTTGCTTAACTTGCGAAATTATTTCCGGAGTACCGATTACGTCGCGTTTATATGGATGAGAGGTGTACATTGCGTTATTTGTAGCGTTATAAACCTTTGTCCAAGGCTGGTCTTTTCTCATTCTGATTTCTTCGATTACAACGTGACGTTCGCGCTTGTCGGTAACGTTTTTGTCGTTGACATCAAAGGGTGCGCCCATTTCGTAATCAGGGATTACGGGATCGGTCATCATATCTGCGTGAAGCTCGATTGCGAGGTTAAAGTTTTCGTTGTTTTCGCCCTTCGGAAGAGTTACGTAGTAGAATGTATAGTCTTTCCAAGTCGCAGCGTTTACGATTGCACCACGGGCTTCAAGTATGTGGTCGAATTCGCCGGCTTTGTGTTTATGAGTACCTTTGAACATAAGGTGTTCAAGAAAGTGTGAAATGCCGTTGTTGTGGTCGTTTTCGTTTATTGAACCTGTTTTAACCCACGATGACACATTGACCATACCGCCTTCTTTGTATGCGAGTACGATTTTGTGTCCGTTGTCTTGTTCATATATTTTTACATCCCCCGTCAGGAAAGGATATTTGACTATTGTTTCTCTCATAAACACCTCTTATCATGGAATATTATACAATAATTCTATAGAAATGTAACAATTTTAACCGTTACCTGTTAAAAAATTTGACTCACGGTTGTTAGATTAATTATCATAAGTGTAGGGACATGAAAATACAATTTCAAACAGTACAAACAAATCTGGTCAATCCAATCAAACAACAAAATATTGCGAGATATAGTGATAGCGTGTACTATCAGGGTGGGGACGAAGAACTTGCGCCAAAAGGTTTAACTTTGGCGAATTTTCACAATGTTTCTTTCGGTTTAAATTCTGATATGAAATTTCTTCTGGGAAAAGCAGACAGATTGAGATGTGCTTATAGCAGAAGAGAGATGATTTCGCCTTTTGAAATCAAAACTATTTATGCAAAACTTACAAAACGCCCGAATGCTCAATCCGCGGTAAACTTTTTGACTCAATATGAAGGTTTGATGCATGAGATTGAGGGGTATGTTTTTGATTTATTTAAAGAGGCACAGCACAAGGGTAAACGTGATTTTCAGGATATTTTGATTGAACACAAACCTGCTGCTCTTGAAAGATTAAAAGAGAAACAAAGATTAATTTTGACAAGTACGGATAAGCAAATTGAAAACTTGAGTGAGCCTGTTGCAGAGCAGGTTAGAGCGATTAGAGATTTGGGGGGGTTTCGTATTGATAACGGGAAATTTGGACGCAAAATGCTTTTGAGTAGTTTGAGAGAAATCAAGGCTTCAGATGAAGATGCAAGAAGGATTGATAAAATTTATAGAGCATGGTACGGACTTCCTTCTTCATCAAAAGATATGGATGCGTTTATTGTTCAATATGCGGAACAACCGCATGAATCAATTGCAAGAAGACTATTGAGCTCTGCCGTTGCAACGGTTGAACATGTTCAACCATCTTCTCGCGGCGGAGATGACGACCTTTCAAACTTCTTACTGGTGTCAGCAAGATTCAATAACGACCGTGACTCAATGCCTTTGGATGAGTATATTGATTTGAACAAAGGAATTGAGATTGAGAAAAATTTGCAAAAATATATCAATGATGTAATTGACGAAATCAATAATAAAAAATCCGATTTTTCATATAAAAGCTGGTATCCGGAGGCTATCAAGAAAACTTTAGCACGTGAAACTTCACAAAGAGTTAATTTGGATATAAAGGGGCTGAGATTAACCCGAGAACAGAATAAACAAAACTCTTCTCCGCAAAAATTAAGTAAAAAATATATAGTAGCTTATAAGTAAGTAATCAAGTGGCTAGGGATTTTAGATAGAGTTTACATTTGTCATCCTGAGCGTATGCGAAGGATCGCAAGGTTGAACGAATGTTGACACCTCACCCTAGCCCTCTCCTCAAGGAGAGGGGATAGCTTCATGTTCCTTCTCCTAGGGAGAAGGTTAGGATGAGGGTTCGGTTATTATATTTACCCCCTTCGCTTCCGCTCGTAATGACGTGGCACTTTTGAATCGTTGATGCGGTAAATCAAAGATTTACCGCATCCTACAACTTCCCTCTTTTATTTCTACTTGATTATCGACTGGGCGATTTGGTATAATCGCAGTATGGAGAAAGAGTCCAAAAAAGTTATAGCTTTGATGTCAGGAACTTCCTGCGATTCAATAGACGCGGGATTGTGCGAAGTTCATCCGGATATGTCTGTTACTTTGATTCAGGGAATAAATCATTCTTATCCTGAACATATCAGAGCAAAACTTTTTTCGGCATTTCGGGGCGAAATCAGTATAAAAGAGCTTTGTCAGCTCAATTTTGCGGTGGGGAAATGCTTCGCTGATGCCGCGAATGTACTGATTAGTGAGTTTGGAAAACCTGATTTTATCTCATCTCACGGACAAACAGTTTATCACTATCCTTATGATGAAAAATTGGATGACATTTCTCTGAAAAGCACATTGCAAATTGGAGAAAGTGCTATTATCGCACGTGAAACAGGCTGTACAGTTATTTCAAACTTCCGCGAAAGTGATATTGCAGCAGGCGGTCAAGGTGCACCTTTGGTGTGTTTTGCGGATGCTAAGTGGTTTAAAAACTCGCTTGTACAAAATATTGGCGGGATTTCAAACGTAACCGTTGTTTCTGATGATTGTGAAACTTTTGGATTTGATACCGGTTGCGGAAATATTTTGATTGATTATTGTGTGCAAAAATTCTTCGGACAAAAATATGACAAAGACGGTGAAATTGCCGCACATGGAAATGTTTGTGAAAGCTGGCTAGATTGTCTTTTGCAGGATGAATATTATTTCCTAGACCCGCCGAAAACGACCGGAAGAGAGTATTTTTCGACAAAATATGCAGAAAATATCCTAAAAACCGCACCTGAAGATAAAAAAGACGCTATTGCGACTCTTACAGCTTTGACAGCTAAAACTATTGCTCAAGCTTACGAGCGTTTTGTTTATCCTGTATGTAGTGTGGATACGGCTATTATAGGCGGCGGTGGTGCTTATAACAAAACTATGATGAAGTTTTTGAGAAGCTATCTTCCCAAAAGAATTGAATTAAAAACCCACGAAGATTACGGAATTTCCAATAACTATAAAGAGGTTATGGCGTTTGCACTTTTGGGTTATTGCAACTATTACGGAATTCCAAACAACCTTCCGTGCTGCACCGGGGCGAACAAAAGAGTTGTTATGGGAAAAGTTACTTATCCGTAAGTTTACCCATTTATTAATTTACCCCTTAGGATTTTTCTTCATCCTCGTTTAAAATATTAATTTTTTGTTTATTTTTTAATATTTCTCTAAAAAAAGTGATTTAATGATAATGTGGCTTAGGGTTAGAAAGCCCGATATCACATGGAAACATAAAAAAACTAAATAAGGAGAATATATTATGGCAAAAACAATTGGTATTGACTTAGGTACAACAAACTCAGTTGTAGCAGTTATGGAAGGTGGTAAACCAACCGTTATTGCTAACGCAGAAGGTATGAGAACAACTCCTTCTATCGTTGGTTTTTCTAAAACCGGTGAAAGATTGGTTGGTCAACTCGCTAAACGTCAGGCTATTTTGAACCCTGATAAAACTATCGCTTCTATCAAAAGACATATGGGCGAAGATTATAAAAAGAACATCGACGGTAAAGATTATACACCGCAAGAAATTTCTGCAATGATTTTGAGAAAATTGGCAGATGATGCAAGCGCTTACTTGGGTGAAAAAGTTACTTCTGCAGTAATCACAGTTCCTGCATATTTTAACGATGCTCAAAGACAAGCAACAAAAGACGCAGGTAAAATCGCAGGTTTGGATGTGCTTCGTATCGTAAACGAACCTACTGCAGCAGCTCTTGCTTACGGTTTGGAAAAAGATAAACCTGAAAAAGTTCTTGTATTCGACTTAGGTGGTGGTACATTCGATGTATCTATTCTTGAAATCGGCGATGGTGTTCATGAAGTTCTTTCAACATCAGGTGATACTCACTTAGGTGGTGATGACTTCGATAAGAAGATTATCGATTGGATTTGTGCTGAGTTCAAAAAACAAGAAGGCATGGATTTGACTAACGATAAACAAGCAATGCAACGTATTAAGGAAGCTGCTGAAAAAGCAAAATGTGAACTTTCTTCAGTTGTTGAAACAACTATTAACCTTCCTTACATCACTGCTGATGCCAATGGTCCTAAACACTTAGAATTGTCTTTGACAAGAGCTAAATTTGAAGAACTTTCTCACGATTTACTTGAAAGATGTAAGAAACCGGTTGAACAAGCATTGAAAGATGCCGGTTTGAGCAAAAACGAACTCAATGAAGTTGTATTGGTTGGTGGTTCAACTCGTATCCCTGCTGTTCAACAACTTGTTAAAGAATACACAGGCAAAGATCCTAACCAATCAGTAAACCCTGATGAAGTTGTTGCGGTTGGTGCTGCTATTCAAGCAGGTGTCCTCGCAGGTGAAGTTAAAGATATAGTTCTTCTTGATGTTACTCCGTTAACATTGGGTATCGAAACAATGGGTGGCGTTATGACTCCGCTTGTTCCACGTAACACAACAATTCCGGTATCTAAATCTCAAATTTTCTCAACTGCTGAAAATAACCAAACAGCTGTTGATATCAACATCTTGCAAGGTGAAAGACCAATGGCCGGTGATAACAAGTCATTAGGTATGTTCAGACTTGAAGGTATCGCTCCTGCTATGAGAGGCGTTCCGCAAATCGAAGTTACATTCGATATTGATGCTAACGGTATTGTAAACGTTTCTGCTAAGGATAAAGCTACTAACAAAGAACAGAAGATTACAATTACTAACTCTTCTAACTTGTCAGAACAAGATATCGACAAAATGGTTAAAGAAGCTGAAGCTAACGCAGCAGAAGATAAGAAGAAAAAAGAAGATGCAGAAGTTAAGAATAATGCAAACTCCTTAGTTGCTTCTTCTGAAAGAATCGTAAAAGATTTTGAAGGTAAAATCTCCGAAGATGATGTTAAGAAATTGACTGAACAAAGAGAAGCTCTTTCAAAAGCTTTGGAAGAAAACAAGCCTGCTGATGAATTGAAGAAATTGTCTGATGAACTTCAACAAACAATGTTCGCAATTTCTCAAAAGGCTTACGAAGCTGTTCAAAAAGACAGCGCAGCATCTGAAGCTAATTCCGAAGGTAGCACTGCATCAAACGATAAAAAAGATGATGACGTAATTGATGCAGAATACACCAAAGAATAAGTGCTACGCACGTAGATATTGGGTCGGCTACAAGGTGTGAACTACTAAATTAATTTATAGTGACTATTTCCGCCTTAAAGGTGAAATTACAAATTGAATGAGTTCCAAGATTACGCACGTAGACCGACAGCCCGCTATGAGAAGGGCTACAAGATAAAATAAAATTTACAGGACCGCTAGTAGATAAGACTACAAGCGGTTTTGTTTTGTCGGTTTTACAAAACCGACCTACATCTGGTGCGCAAGTGTGCGCACCCTACTTGCTACATGCGAGCGTGTGCAAAGCACAATAGCGAGCATAAGAGATTGTGCGTAGCACAGCCCTATTTTTCGGCTGAGCGAAGTGAAGGCGTTGTGAACAATTGCGTGTTTCTTCTTTCTTTTCGTTATTTTCTTTCTTCTTGCCTCGCAAATAAGAAGAAAGAAAATGACAAACAAAGTAATGCCAACCTACATTTCCGCAAAAAGAAAAAAGAAAAGTACAAACAATTACATAACATTACACACAAATAAGGATTTTTGTTTCTTTTCAATAAAGAAACAAAAACCAAGAACCCTACGTTTATACCTTTGCAAATTTAAAAACTCTGATATAATTAGAATGGGAGGGTTTTTATGCCGGCAATAGAAGAACTTGTGAATAAGGGATTTACTTTACATCAAAACGGGAAACTTGATGAGGCTGAGCATGCTTATAATGAGGCTTTAAAAATGGATGCTCAAAACTCTGAAGTTTGTAACCTTATGGGTGTTTTGAAACTCCAAAAAAGCGATGTCATATCTGCAGAACAATGGATTGAAAGAGCTATTTCACTTAATCCTTGCGAATACTATTATGAAACTCTGTTTCAGGCATATATAAGAGGTGGTCAATATGACAAATTGGTTCGGTTGGCAGATTATGTTTGTAAAACCTATCCTAAAAACTTTTCCTTGATGTTCAATCTTGCGTTGGCATGCAAAAATTTAAAACGTAATCATGACGCAATCCATTTTTATGATAAAGCGTTGAAGATTGACCCGTCTTCTTATCAGGCATGGTTTAATTTGGCGCATTTATATAGTATTGAAGGTCAGTGCAAGAACGCGGTTTCTGCGCTTAAAATCTGTAAAAAACTCAAACCGCATGACAATGATACAGATTATTTTCTTGCCCTTGCGCTTATGCGTGTAAAAAATTATGGCAAAGGTCTGGCGCTGTTTGAAAACAGGCTTTGCAAGGAAACAGCTGTTTCTCTACAGAACAAAACATACCCGAAACTTGCTTCGCGCGATAGATTATGGAAAGGTGAAAATATTAAAGACAAAACTATTTTTGTATACTACGAAGCTGGTTTTGGCGATACGATAATGTTTTCAAGATATTTACCTTTGCTCAAACAAAAATGTAAAAAACTTATTTTTTATCCGCAAAAACAGCTTGTGCCTTTGTTTGCGGAAAGCGGTTTGGGGATTGATGAGATTATAGAAGGATTTATCCCTGAACAATCTATGGATTTTGATGTTCATACACCGCTTTTGAGCCTACCGTATCTTTTAAAACTCAAAGGTGAAAAGGTGTTTGCGTATTCAGAAGGTTATCTTGGCGCAAACGAGAAGCTTAAAGAAGAATACAGAAAAAGATATTTTGATAATAATAAACTCAAAATCGGCATCAAATGGCAGGGAAATACCTACTATGACTTAGACAGGGTCATTCCAGCGGAAGCTTTTTCACCGCTTATTGAATTAGGTGGAACTCAGTTCTATTCTTTCCAAACCTTTGAAGGTTCTGAGGATTTGAAAAAACTTGCTGACAAATACAATGTAATTGATGTTGGTAGAGATTTGATAGATTTTGGTCAAACCGCGGCTGCGCTTGAGAACTTGGATTTGGTAATCTGTAATGATACATCATTAGCGCATCTTGCAGGCGCGCTCGGAATCCCTTGTTTTGTTCTTTTGCCTTGGGAAGTCAATTGGAGATGGCATGACAATCTCAATGTTTGCGACTGGTATGACAGCCTAAAACTCTTCCGTCAAAAAGAACAGGGCGATTGGACAGGAGTTTTTGAAGAGATAGAAGCGTATATTATGAAGGCTGCTAATTCTCAATAAAAAGATTCATAAACTCTATATCGTCGTAATCGATATATGCAGTCTGCATAAGGTTTCTGCCTGTTTTTATGGTGACTTCGTTTACCTGACCTTTTCTGAGGAGGTTCGGCGGGATTTTTATACGCTGTCCGTCCCCATTGATTTGAATTTCGGAGATTTTGTTTCCGTTAAAGAATACTTCCGGCGGTGAGGCGAAGGCATTCGTAATTCTGTTTTGCCCGATAGCGCGTGCCATTTGAGTATCTATGCCTATAATTGAGCCGATTACGAGAAATACAGGTTGATTGAATTTTATGTTTTTAAGAATAAATCTTTTTGAATAAAAGGGACCGATACTTTCCATTCTGAATTCGCCCGCGTTTGCGGAAAGGTCGGAATAGTTGTTGTCCCCCAAATGGTACATGCTGGAATCGACAACCATTTCGTTTGCGTTGGATTTTTCAATCCCTACGACAAGCGGTGCGGAAAGAGTTTGGCTGTTGACTGTTACGGAAAACGGTTTGTAGTTTTCTTTTTGGACGGACATAATACTTGTTCCGTCAATTTGGGTATCGAGTTCAAAATATCCGTCTGAGTCGGTTTTTGTTGAATAGCGTTCTTTTGGAAGGGTGATTTTTGCGCCGCCAACACCTGCGCCTGTCTTTTTGTCCACGACTCGGCTGGAATTACCTGCACCTTGTGCGCTGACTCCGCCTTCAAAAGTTGCAGAGTTGGCGGGGAGTGTGATAAAAGTTATTAAAAATATTAAGCTTAAAATTTTTTTCATACAAACATTATCCGCTTTTAGTTTGGTTATCAGAATTAGTCTTTATATGTTTTATAAGGTTATTTTGGTAAAAGTAAAAATAATAATTGAAATTTAATTGTGTTTCTGATTTAATAAGCATATTGATAATTAAATATGCCGATGTGATGGAATTGGTAGACGTGCCAGACTCAAAATCTGGTGTAGGCAACTACGTGCCGGTTCGACCCCGGCCATCGGCATTTTTTAAAAAAGCTCTCGATTAAGAGAGCTTTTTTGTTGGGAAAAATTTTTGTGATTAATTATCAAAATTTTTTGGGTTATAATTACAAACATAGGGTCGTTTTAATATCACAAAGAAAAGGAGCAGAATATGAAAAAATTACTTATTTCACTTTTTGCAGTGGGTTTAATGGTTATGCCTGCAACTGCTGCTACATGGGTTGCTGCAGACAGAGTTAAAACTGTTGGTGCAAAGATTGTTGAAAAGAACAACTTACCTAAAACCATAACTTTCAAAGTTGTAAACGGTGAAGCTGATAACTCAAGCGCAACTTCCACAAACGTTATCTATATCTCAAGCACAGACTTGTCTTATACAGGTAATGACAACGAAGTAGCCGGTGTTATCACTAACGAACTCGGACGTATTATTAACGGACAAACTACAAAATCTAAACTCAGAACTATTGCGAAAACTGCTATTAACGATAAATTGAGCGCAGACAATATTATCACAAGTGCTGCAAACAGCCAATATATCGCAAGTAAAGCATCTTTGAGCGATAACAAAGCTGCTGACATCACAGGTTCTGACCTTATGATTCAAGCAGGTTATAACCCGCTTGCAATGATTGTTGTTGTAACAAAAATGCCGGGAAGCAGTTTAGAAATTCTTCAAGGCAAACCTTCTAACTCCGAAAGAGCTATGAACATTTACGATTACTTGACTTACAACTATCCTGCAAAAATAAAAGCAGGATACAACTGCAAAGAATACAAAGCATTCTTGACTTATGCTGACCCGATTGTAAAAGACAGAAACTCTAACGCTAAAAAACTTGCTAAGTTTAACAAAATTCAAGCAAAAAATAAAGCTATCAGAGCAAAAAATCTTGCACAATACAAAGCTACAGGCATGAGCGGTTGGGATGCTTCATACGAAATTTTGAAAGCACTTTCTGAATCAACAGAGTCTGCTAAGTAAGATAGATTTTGAGAAGATTATTCAGTGGGCGAGCTTCGCTCGCCCACTGTTTTTATGTGGGTGGGAATCACTACGTTTTTCCCACCCTACGTTCTCAGACACGCCAAACTAGTAGTCTTAACCTACCAACCCTATACATTTACCCCAGGAGTTTTTGGCTTGATATGAGCTTCTGACCAGAGGTCCTATTTGGTAATTCTTTATTCCGACTTTTTGCGCAAGTTTTTTTAGCTCTTCAAACTCTTCCGGAGTATAAAATTTCGCGACTTCAAGATGTTTTTTCGACGGTTGAATGTATTGACCTATTGTTACGATATCTAAACCTGCGTTTTTAAGGTCTATAAGAGTTTCTTCAATTTGTTCAAGAGTTTCTCCGAGTCCGACCATTAATCCTGATTTTGTGATTATGTCGGAGTTGTCTTTAACATATTTAAGCACTTCTATTGAGGTTTCGTAGTTTCCTTGTGGTCTTGCGGTTTTGAACAAGGATTTTACGGTTTCAATGTTGTGGTTAAAAACGTCAGGATGAACTTTTATTATTGTATTTAGCGCGTCTTTGTTTCCGCGAAAATCCGGTGTCAGAATTTCAATTTTTGCGTCAGAAACCTTGCGTATTTCTTCTATACAGTTTTTAAAATGCTCTGCGCCACCGTCAGGAAGGTCATCACGCGTGACTGATGTTAGTACGGCAAATTTTAGTCCCAGCTCTTTAACGGCCTCTGCGATATGAGCAGGTTCTTGTGGGTCGAGTGGCTTTGGGCGAGCTGTTCCGATGTTACAGTAACGGCAATTGCGGGTGCAAACATCTCCCATAATCAAAAAAGTTGCGGTGTTATGAGAATAGCATTCGCTTTTGTTCGGACAGCGAGCGCCGTCACAGACTGTGTTTAGGCATTTTGTTTTCAAAATCTTTCTTACGGTTTTTGTTTTTTCGGTATCAATAATCGGTCGTTTTAAATATTCCGGCAATCTTTGCATTTATGTATAAACCTCTTCTTCTTTTGCAAGCGGCATGTAGACTTTAACACAGAAACCGCATTCTTCATTTGAATAAACACGGATTTCCCCATCCATTGCTTCAATGAGTCCTTTTACGATAAACAAACCGAGCCCTGTGCCTCTTGTGGTACGTGTTGTGGAGTCGTCTATTCTGGTAAATTTATCAAACAGTGTTTTTAATTTTTCACGCGGAATTATGTCGTAATCGTTCTTGACGCTTATAACAAGCCTGTTTTCACGAAGTTCGTAGTCCAGAGTTATAGGAGAATCTCCTTTTGAGTATTTAATAGCGTTTTCAATCAGGTTGACAAAAACTTGTTCGATTCTGTCGCTGTCTGCGAGGATTTGTGCATCGCATTTGTCAATATTATTAATTATTTCTTTATTTGAGTCGTTTTTAACCAAGAGGATTGAATTTTCTATTATGGAACCAATAGCGACGGGTTTTATGTCAAAATTTAGTCGTGTGCCTTCTATATCAGGGATTACGAGGATATCTTCAATCATGCGTTTTAGACGTTCGGCCTGTTTTTTAATGATTTTTAGAGATTTTTGTTTTGTTTCGTTATCGATTTCAATATCTTGTCTTAGGAGTCTTGAAGTATAGCCTTGAATACTTGTAAGCGGAGTTCTAAACTCGTGGCTTACTGTATCAATCATATTTGAGCGGAATTCGTTCAGTTGTTTCAGTTCTTTATTCTTTTTCTTCAATTGAATATAAGATTTATGGATTTGAGCAACCATTCGGTTAAATTCGTTTCCAAGAAACACGATTTCAAACGGAGTGAAAATATTTGTAAGAAGACGGATTCGTCTTTCGTAATTCCCTTTGGAAATTGCGATTATAGCTTTGAACAACTGGCGAATGTTAATGTATAGATATGACGTATAAAGCCCTACGACGAAAAATACGACCAGTACGGTGATAAGAATTGAGAGCAGGATTTTGTCACGGTTATAGTCGATTGTGTGCTTTGTAACGTCTTCTGTCGTGTTTACGATGATTGTAACTTCCGGATCCGTCATTTTGTGGTAAGCAAGCGGTTGGTTTTTGACTTTTCCATAAAGAACCGTTTTATCGTTTTGAAGTTTTTTCGGAAGTTGAGCCATACTGTTTTTGAAAATATCTTCTTCATAGTTTATTGAAGCAATAAGCCTGTTTTCTTCCCCTGCAAGAATGTAGACCTGTCTTTTTTCTTGATTAAGAGTTTTAAACAATCTGTTTTTAAGGTTTTCCAAATCAAGCACGGCGACAAGATAAGTCCCGTTTTTCAACTCTTTTGCAAAAACCGCTCTATCATTTTGGATTTCGTATTTTTCGTAGTTTTTCAACTCATTTTTAGGAACGATGTCCAGTTCTTTGTAAAAGGTGAAATTTTCCAAAATGGTATCAAGGTAGTTATCTGCTTTTTCCGGAGAATTGTAGTATTCGAGGGTTGAACTGATTTGTGCAAGCTCTGTGTCTATGGAGTTTTTGAATACTTCAATTTCTTCTGATACAACATTTGCAATCATTATGGCTGCATCTTTGAGCTGCGCTCTGTTTGATTGCTGGTTGATGTTATTTATGACAAAACCGCTGATTGTCATGGGAATAATCACGGCAAAAAAGATTACTATAATAATCTGTTCTGCGATTTTTAATCTTCTTTTGCTGAAAAATTTTGCCATAAAACTTCCTATGCGTTTACAAAATCTCCAAACGGAGTAAGTTTGTAGCCTACGTTTGTTACTGTATGCAAGTATTTTGGATTTTTAGAATCCGGCTCAATTTTGTTTCTCAAACCACCTACGTGAACTCTAAGCATGCGCACATCTTCATCCCTGTCATAACCCCAAACCTCTTCAAGCAGAGTTGCAAGAGTTACGGCTTTGTTGAAATGCTGCATCAGACAGTAGAGAATTTCAAACTCTGTCGGAGTCAGTTTAACTTTTTTGTTCAATATTACGGCTTCTAATGTGTCAGGGAAAATTTCGATTTCACCTACATCAAGGATTTCTGTTGAGCCGAGAGTTTCGACTTGTGGCTCATTACGCCTTAATAGTACACGAATTCTAAGCAAGACTTCTTGAACATCAAAAGGTTTTACCAAATAATCATCCGCACCGCTGTCAAATCCGCTGGTTTTGTCGCCGATTGTGCCTTTTGCGGTCAGCATAAGTATCGGAACATTGATTTTAGCCTGACGAATATTTTTGCAAACATCAAATCCATTCATTTTCGGCATCATGACATCAAGCAAAATCAAGTCGTATCTGTTATTTAAGGCTTTGTTCAAACCTTCCATTCCGTCGGAGGCTGTATCTGTGAAGTAGCCGCTTGATGAGATATCAAACTCAAGCAAGTCTCTGATTTCTGTATCATCATCAACGATTAGTATTCTTTTTTTCTCGCTCATAAACTATACCCCTTAAGAATATTTTACGGGAATTGAGAGGAGTTTGCAATATTTATTAGAACTTTCCAACCCAAAAATTGTGCATGATTTTATCAAGTTCATCTTTTTTAGAAAGTTTTTCAAAAAGGTTGTACTTCTTGTAAGGTCCATGTTTAAACGGGTTTGAGGTTGGGATTAATGTTTTTTCATCAATATGCTCTACTATTCTTTTGGACATGTCGCAGGCGACAGCTTCGAAAACATCTGTTGTTGCGTATTCGCAGACATGGTTTTTGATTAACGGGATATATTCATTAGTGATATCGTCTGAGATGAGTTTTTTTACATATTCTTTAACATTAAAGTTGTTGAGAAGATGGTCAATATGTGCAGCATGCGCAAACTCGTGCAATGTCAGATGTAAAAAGAACGGAGATGGTTGGTCGCCGGACTCATAAAGCATATCAGACATAATATCATACTCATTCATTGTGTAATGTTCTCGTTTATCAAAAAATACAGTGCCTATCGGGTAAATTGTGTTGTCATTTTCGTAGGCGGTTGTGGGTACGGTTGCTGTTGCTCCAAATGCATCTTCTAATTCATCACCTATTTTTACGAAATCTTTGACGAAAACACCTTTGGGTAAACCCAAATTAAGCTTATACATTGAATTCAAGTGTTTTATTAAATTTAGGCACTTTAGAGAACAGTATGCAAAAAATTTCTCCCCTTGAAAATCAGTCGGGATATTATTTTTGCGAAACTCTTTTTGGATTTTCGCGATATCGCATCTTTGAATCTCTTTAGCAATTTGCCTCGTGATACCGTATCCAAAGGTCGGGTTTGTGTTTGTGGTTTGTGTAATCTTCATACAAGTTATAAAACATGTGAAAAAATATTTTGCTAGTTTTGTGGTGGGAATCATTTCATTTTTCCCACCTTACATCTACTTTCTCTCAGTTATCGGTGCGCAAGTGTGCGCACCCTACCGACTGACTCGTCATTCTGAGGCTTTAGCCGAAGAATCGCAGGGTTAGATAAAATAAACGCCAAGACCTTGCGATCCTTCGCATACGCTCAGGATGACGGGGGTAAATTATGTCCAAAGCTCTTGGTCACTTGATTACTTAGTCACCTGTTCACTAAAATACACTAAACTAGTAGTTATGACCTACCAGTCCTATATATTTACCCCCCCTCCATTCCGGAGGACGTTAAGCTTGTAGTCTTGACCAATCAGCTCAATGTATTTACCCCCCCCATTGTGTATTTTTGTAAACCTGTGAAGCATTGATTTTACTGTATAAGTATAAGATTTCTCCAACTAAAGTATAAAGTTTTCAAAAAACATTAAAGTTTTGAAAATTTATGCCGTTATATAAGATATAAGATTATTCTCATGTAGGAAGGAAACAAAATGGTTGATAAAGAAGAAAACGGAGCTTCACTCTTCAGCAGAACACTGGATATTATGGAAAATGACCCGCTTGAAGAATTTTTCGCATTGAATATGGGCGATTTTGTTTCTGAATACTTGATTTCAGAAGATTTGGCTAATAAAATCGGCAAGAGTGCGAAGGATAAGACTCAAAAGCTTAAATCTCAGCTCAAGGAGCTTGTATCAATATATTCGCTTGATAACACACTTTGCGTTCTCGGATTTGATTCAAGTGATGAGTATGTGGTTTACAATTCTATCGCTAAGACACTTACTCAAATTCTTGACGTAGACGCATGTCATATTTATTTGACCAAGGAGTTTACGAGGGGTTTGGATTTTGATGACAAAGCTCTCGGGTTAGTTGGTTCATCTATTGATTTCGATGAAGATATTTATGCAAAGAAACTCGGGTATTCAAAGGATGATAAATCAATTGTTTTGAAGGCTTTCAATACTTTAGAAAAAGTTCAGATTAAGGATGTATCAACAATTGACAACTTTGTTCCTAAGTATGAATTGAGAGAATATGATGTTAAATCTTTAGCAGTTGTTCCTATGCATAACAATGCTTATGTTGTGGGTGTTATTGTTATTGAAAACTACAAAGAAAAAACTATTAAAAGAGCATATATGAACTTGCTTGAAACTATTGCAAGACTTTTCGGAACTTCAATGCACCTTCAAAAAACAATTGAAATGGCAGAAGATTTAATCGCTGATGACCATATTTTCCCTGAGGAATTGCAGCATATGAGAGCAGAATTGACTGCACTTATTGGTGATTTAGGTTCATGGCAGCAGGCTTTTGTTGAAAGATTGGCGAAGGCTGTGGACGAAAAGGGTCAGTATAAAGTTGCTCACTCACAGAAAACGGCTGAGCTTTCTAAGAAATTGTGTAAACAATTAGGCTTGAACGAAAAGACTACCGATTTGGTTTACTATGCAGGTTTGTTACAGAATATCGGTAAGATTACTTTGCCGGAATCATTGTTTACGAACAAAGGAAAGTTATCTAAAGAAGATTGGGAAAAACTTCAAAATCACCCGAATGTCGGTGTTAACTTGTTGATGAATATTAACTTCTTGTCAGAAGTTATTCCGTATATTCATTATCACAAAGAACGCTGGGACGGAAAGGGTGAGCCTGAAGGTTTGAGCGGTAATTCAATCCCATTTGGTTCAAGAATAATCGCTGTTGCTGACGCTTATACAGCCATGACTTCCGATAGATCTTATCGTGATGCAATGTCACAGGAGGATGCTCTTAAGATAATGAGAGAAGAAGCGGGTGTTAAGTGGGACCCTGATGTTGTCAACGCTCTCTTTGAGGTCTTAAATAAATAACACATAGAATTGACTTCCTCGGTTTTTAGACATAAAATCTAAGACAAAAGGAGGTTTTCTATGTATCAGGTTTATTTAGACAGACCGACTGCTTTTGAGCCGGATATGGCAGGCGAGTTTAAGGATTTGGATAAAGCGATTGAGTTTGCGCAAAAAGCTAAATCTGAAGATGACGAAATAACTTACACTATCGAAGAGACAAACGGATGTGTAAACAGTTATGGAGAGCAGATTACAAGGGTTGTAAAACGCGGATAAAAAAAGAGCCTTAAGGCTCTTTTTTAGTTCATCTTAAAATCTTGTGCAAACTCCGGACGTTGGTTTGTGTAATTCCCCGGCATTTGTTCATCGGATTCCGCTCTGCGTCTCTCCAATTGAACTTGACCGTTTTTAACAATTTCTTGAAGTTGGTTCAAGTTTTGTTCCAAACTTACTAAAACTTGTTCTGCGTATACAGATGCACCGTCTTTTGTTCTCAAAGCTTCATCAATAGCTTGATTTCTTACTGATTCAGCTTCTTCAAGAGATTTACGTTTAATATCTTCGCAATCAGTAATAACTTGTTCTTTAATCTTTTCAGCTTCTCTTTGAACAGCTCTTAACAAATCAGATTCGCTGAGAAGTCTGTTAGCTTCGGCTTGTGCGTCTGCGATAATCTTTTCTGCTCTTTGTTGTGCTTCATACTGAAGTTCGTCTTTTCTTCTCAACAAAGCTCTTGCTTCCTTGATTTCATCAGGAAGTGCAGCATATAATCTGTCCAAAATATTGGTTACGGTATCTTTTTTTACTACTGTAAAGCAATAACCCAAAAGAGGAAAACCTTTGTCTAAAGCTTCTTCAAGTTCATTCATTAAACCGTAAATAACATCTTGCTGTGAATTCATTTTTTACTCCGTACATTAATTATGATAGTTACCAGAATTGTACAACAAACAATTGTCAAAAGTCAATCTACGACATGCCTGCATCTTCTCTGAATATTGCTCTGATATCTCTTTCATAAGCTGATACGAGAGTAGTTATAATTTGGGTGGCTTCTTTGTAATTCACCAAATATTGATTGGAAGAAAGCGGAAATTTTCGTTTCAAAACTTCTAAAAGGTGTGCATACATTATTTGGCTTGTTAGTTTTTTTGCACCGCGCTTTTTGCCGTAAGATTTGTATTCATCAGGGAAACTTCCTTCAATGCAACAAGTGATATCATCAATACGCGTTTTGCTGATGACTTTCACATGTGCAAATGTAAAACTTGCTTCATTGTCTATAACACTGAGCAGCTTTTTTAAGTATTTTCTCGTGTTTACAATTATTTCATCAGGATTTAACGGGTATAACATTGGACTTTCTCCTTTTTAACGATTATAGCATACTTTTTTTATTCAACACAATAACCAAATTTTTGTGCTAAAATGAACCTGATGAATAATTTGATAATATCACCTTCAATACTTTCTGCGGATTTTATGAACCTTGAGACAGAAATTAATGCTGTTAAGGATTGTGGTACGAAATGGGTTCATATTGATGTTATGGACGGACATTTTGTTCCGAATATTTCAATTGGCGTGCCTGTAGTAAAATCTATCCGTAAAAAAACAGATATGTTTTTGGATACGCATTTGATGATTGAAAATCCTGAGAAATATATTGAAGCTTTTGCAAAAGCCGGCTCTGATTTAATAACTTTCCACTTGGAAGCAGCGGAAAATCCTAAGAAAGTTATTGAACTCATTAAATCTTTCGGGAAAAAGGTTGGAATTTCAATTAAGCCGAAAACTGAGGCAAGGGCAGTTTTTCCGTATCTTAAGGATGTCGATTTGGTTCTGGTAATGACTGTTGAGCCGGGGTTTGGCGGACAAGAATTTATGCATGATTGCGCGATGAAAATTCCTGAAATCAGAGAGAACGCTTCTGACGAACTCATTATCCAAGTGGACGGCGGGATAAATAATCTTACGGGTAAAATCTGCAAATCTTTGGGTGCAAACTCGCTTGTTGCGGGAAGTTATATCTACGGAAGCGACAACTACCAAAAGGCTATTGATAGTTTAAATTAAATCAGGAAGCTTATTCACTTTTTTTGAAAAATCAACTAGAATACTTTTATGTCAAAACTTTTGGAGATAAAAAATCTTAACCTTTATTTTCAAGGTGAAGAGCAGGATTATCAGGCTCTTTATGATGTCAACTTGTCTTTTGATGAGGGTTTAATTCATTCTCTCGTTGGCGAATCCGGATGCGGTAAGACAATGACAGCGATGTCTGTTATGCGTTTGCTCCCAAAAACAGCGTTTATAAAATCAGGCGAAATCTTGTTTGAAGGAGAGGATTTGCTCAAATACAAAAATTCTCAGATGCGAGAGCTTCGCGGAAACAAAATTGCACTGATTCCGCAAGACCCGATGACTTCTTTAAATCCGCTTTATACTATCGGAAATCAGCTTGTTGAGTCTATCCAAGCACATTCAAAGGTTACCAAAAGACAAGCTCTCAGAAAAGCTCGCGAGGTTATGGATTTGGTCAGGATTCCGGAGGCTGGAAAAAAGCTGGACTATTATCCGCACGAGTTTTCGGGCGGGATGAAACAGCGTATTATTATTGCAATGGCACTTGCGTGTAATGCGAAACTTATTATTGCAGATGAGCCGACTACCGCGCTTGATGTGACTATCCAAAAACAAATTATGGACTTGATTTTGGATATCAAAAACGAGTTTAAAACTACCGTGCTTTTGATATCTCACGATTTGGCTTTGGTAAGTAATTACGCTGACACTGTGACTGTAATGTATTCAGGACATGTAGTTGAGCAGGCAAACTCCGAAGAGTTTTTTAAACGCCCGACACATCCGTATTCAAAAGCGTTGTTAAATTCTCTTCCGACTACAAATCCTGCTCTAAAACTCCATACGATTACAGGCGCGCCTCCGAGTATCCAGGAGAATATTGCCGGTTGTAAATTTCATCCGCGCTGTGATTTTTGCGAATCAGGACTTTGTGATGTCCAAAATCCAACCTTGGAAGAAATATTACCATCACATTTTTCTGCCTGTTTAAGGGTAAAGGGGTAAAGGGGTAAATGTATTTAGAGCGTAGGGTGGGAAAAATGAAATGATTCCCACCGCAAAACTAACGAACATTCGCCCCCCTTGCAATTTGATGTTTAGGCTTTACAATAAAAGTGTAAAGATTACACTAGAGAAACTGAAAAAGCGGTATAAAAGTATGGATAAAAAGAATATTAGAAACATCGCTATTATTGCGCACGTTGACCACGGTAAAACAACTTTGGTCGATTGTATGCTTAAACAGAGCGGTGTGTTCAGGGAAAACCAACAAATGCAAGAACGCGTTCTTGATAGCAATGACTTAGAACGCGAAAGAGGAATTACAATCCTTTCAAAAAATATTTCAATCAATTATAAAGGTGTAAAAATTAACGTCGTCGACACCCCTGGGCACGCAGACTTTGGAGGTGAAGTTGAACGTGTTTTGGGCATGGTAGATGGTGCGCTCCTTATTGTGGACGCAGCAGAAGGACCTATGCCACAAACAAGATTTGTGCTTTCAAAAGCTTTAGAATTGGGTATCAGAATTATTGTTGTAATCAATAAAATCGATAAACCTGCAGCTAATCCTGACGGAACGCTCGACAAAGTGTTTGACTTGTTCACCGAGCTTACCGACAGAGAAGATCTAATAGACTTCCCATATATTTATGCAAGCAGTTTACACGGGTTTGCAATCAAACATTTGGAAGACGAAAGAAAAGATATGGTACCGCTTTTGGATTGCATTTTGGAAAATATTTCTGAGCCCTCAGGCGATGCTACAAAGCCTTTCCAATTCAGAGCAACAACTCTTGATTACAACGAATACGTAGGCAGAATCGTTGTAGGACGTATTGTTAACGGTAAAGTTTCTTCTCAAGAACAAGTCGCTTGGGTCCAAGCAGACGGTTCTGTAGAAAAAGGTAAAATCACAAAATTATTCGGGTTCAAAGACCTTGGAAGAGTTGAAATAGACTCTGCCGAAGCCGGTGATATTGTTGGTATTGCAGGTTTTTCTGATATTCATATCGGCGAAACTCTTTGCGATGTAAATAATATCAACCCGTTACCGCTTATCAAAGTTGACGAACCGACTTTGCAGATGAATTTTTCTGTAAATGACAGTCCGTTCGCCGGTCAGGAAGGTAAATTTGTTACCTCAAGACAATTGAGAAAAAGATTGTATGACGAACTTGAAAAGAATGTAAGTTTGAGAGTCGAAGATACAGACTCAACCGATTGTTTCAAAGTCAGTGGTAGAGGCGAATTGCACCTTGGTATTCTGATAGAAACAATGAGAAGAGAAGGTTACGAATTTCAGGTTTCTAAACCGGAAGTTATCTACAAAGAAGTTGACGGCGCGCAGTATGAACCGTTTGAAAACCTTCTTGTTGACGTTCCTGAAGAATATGCAGGCTCATGTATCGACAGACTTTCAGGCAGAAAAGCCGTTATGAAAGAAATGCAGAACGCAAATGGCAGAACCACAATGAAGTTCTCAATCCCTGCAAGAGGTCTAATCGGGTTCCGTACGGAATTCATCCGTATGACAAGAGGTGAAGGTATTATGTACCACACTTATGATGAATACAAACCATACGCCGGTGATATTCCGAAACAAAGAAGCGGTTCAATCTTGGCTCACGAACAAGGCGAAGCAATACCTTACGCTTTGGCACAGTTCGAAGACAGAGGTGTGTTCTTTGTTACCCCTAAAACAAAGGTTTACCGCGGTATGATAATCGGTGAAGGTAACAGACCTCAAGACATAGTTGTAAATATTTGTAAGACCAAAAAATTAACCAATATGAGAAGCTCAACAGCTGATGTTATGGTAACTCTTCAGGCACACAAAGAATTGTCACTCGAAGATTGTCTTGAATATATCGGTGATGATGAACTCGTCGAGATTACTCCTGAAAATATCAGAATGCGCAAACAAGACCTAGTCAAGTTCCACAGCATCTAGGGGGGGGGTAAATGTATTTGGTTGGTAGTCTAAGCGACAAAAGTGCCACGTCATTGCGAGCAGGAGCGAAGCAATCCAGTCATTAGGCTGGTGGATTTACGCCAAGCCCTTGCGATTCTTCGGCTAAAGCCTCAGAATGACGTTGTAAATGATGTTAAACATTCTTGAGCACATATTCACTTAGTCACTTGGTCACCAAAGATACATCAAACCGGTAGCTTCCACCTGCCAACTCTATACATTTACCCCCCCCCTTCAAATCTGCGACTAAAAAATGTTTATAAATTTAAAACAATAAAAATTACCTTTTGAGGATAGCTTTTTTGCAATACAACTATATTTCAAACTCTTTTACCATAATTAAGGCAAATATTGCCCTTACAAAGGAGGATATATGCAGATAAAAATATTACTCGTAGAAGACCAAAAGCTTATGCGAATAGGAATAAAATCGTTGTTTTGTGACTACCCCGAACTTGAAATTGCGGGAGAGGCTGTTAATGGCAAAGAGGCAGTGGAGAAGAGTAAGCTAATGAAACCGGATATTGTATTAATGGATTTGGGATTACCTGATATTTCGGGAATCGAGGCTACAAAACAGATTCTGGAGCATAACAACAACATCAGGGTTATCATACTCACTTCGCACACAAATGAGGAAGAGGTAACGGCTGCTTTGCAGGCAGGGGCGAGCGCGTATGTAATCAAAGATATTGCAACAGACTTTTTGATGAGTATTATCAAGATGATAAAAGAAGGTGCTATGTGGCTTGATCCACATATTGTACCATTTATAAGAGACAAAAATTGTGGAGTAATTCCTGCAAGACAATTATCACGAAACGTGTTCAAGGAAAGACATTCCAACCTGACTCAAAGAGAGTATGAGGTTTTGAAACTTATTGTAGACGGACAGTCCAACAGTGATATCGCCAAAACCCTTACTATCAGTGAGCATACGGCGAAGGCGCATGTTTGTAATATCATCCAAAAACTTGTTGTGGATGACAGGACACAGGCTGCGGTTAAAGCTTTGAAGGAAGGATTGGTCTAATTCTCATCAGGCATAGTATATTCGTAATTCGGCTTATCTTTATCCTCTTCGTCGTCTTTAATTTGTTTAAAGCTCATTACGAATATCTGTCCTTCTTGGATTTCCAGCTCTTTACCTTTATTTATATAAGAAAGGGGGGAATTTTCATAGACAGAAACGGCTGCGGATTTTGCTCTGTTTCCTTGTTCGTTTTTGACTGCACCTTGCACAAGTGCAACACCTGAACCGAAAAAGCTTCCGATAACTTTATCTCCGACCATAACCGCGCCGGTTTTAGCCACAGAGCCTACTGTAACATCGGTCATTGAACTGTATTTACCCTGAATTTTTTCGGTAACGGTTTTATAAGTTTTATCTCCGGCATCATAATATTTTGTCGGAACGAAAACAAAAGCAGCGTTTCTTTTCAGACGCTTTGGTTCGGACACACTTTCAATTCTGCCTTCAAGAATTGAACCGGCATAGACTACAAATCCGTTTTCTGCAATAAATCCGTCCACAATTCTGACTTTCCAAGTTTCTGGCGGATTTTCGGTAGACAAATAAGACATTGCCTCAACCTTCAAATTCTTTGCGTAAGCTGATGACACAGAGATGACAAAACTCAAAATTAATAAAAATATTTTCTTCATGTTAATAATATACCTTGTTTATCAGAACAAAGCAAGCGGTTGAAAACGTTACATTAGCTTAACAATAGGTGTCCAATGAGTTTTTTTAGTGTAAAATTGGTATGTTATCGTTCAGGGGAAAGAAATATGACAATTCAAGAATGGTTTGATAAACGTAAAGAAGCACAAATAGAACGCCGTGCGAAGGAAATGCGCGGTATTGAGGATGCAAATCCGGGACTTTGGGTTAAGTGTGTACATTGCGATTCACAGATACTCAAAACCGAATTGGAAGACAATCTTATGGTTTGTCCTCATTGCGATTATCACTTCAGAATAAATGCAAGAACAAGAATTGCACAGTTATTTGATGAAGATTCTTTTGAAGAACTTTTCAAAAACGTGTTACCGACTGACCCGTTAAACTTCTATGATACAGAATCTTACGCGGACAGACTTAAAAAAGCTCACGACAAAACAGGCCTTGATGAGGCTGTAATCACAGGTCTTGCGAAGATTGAAGGACACAAAGTTGCAACTGCCGTGATGGATTTTGACTATATGGGCGGTTCAATGGGCAGCGTAGTGGGCGAAAAAGTTACAAGAATGATGGAAAAAGCTCTTGCTCTCAAGCTTCCGATGCTTGTAGTAACTTCATCAGGTGGCGCAAGAATGCAGGAAAGCGCATTGAGCCTTATGCAAATGGCAAAAACCTCTTGCGCAGTAGGCAGATTGGATGAGGCAGGACTTCTTTACATCAACTTGTTGACAGAGCCGACTTTTGGCGGTATCACAGCAAGTTTCGGAACTTTGGGCGACATCATTATTGCGGAACAAGGCGCAAGAATAGGTTTTGCAGGTAGAAGAGTTATCGAACAAACTATCCGCCAAAAATTGCCGTCTGACTTCCAAACAGCTGAATACTTACTGAAATACGGTCAGGTCGACATTGTTTCAAAAAGAAAGAATTTGAGAAAAACACTTGCCAACATTTTGGATATGCATGGAGTATAAAAATGTCTGTAGTTTTAGATTTCGAAAAACCAATAGTGGAAATACAAAAAAAGATTGATGAATTAAAAAAAATGAGCGAAGACTCAGGTCTGAATATGGAATCCCAAATCCAAACGTTTGAACAACAGGCCGAAGATTACAAAAAGGAGTTATATTCAAAATTGAAACCTTCACAAAAATTACAAATCGCCAGACATCAAGAAAGACCTAAATTTCTTGATTATGTACATCTTATCTGCGAAGATTTTATTGAACTTCACGGTGACCGCGAAGGAATGGACGACAGAGCAATCATCGGCGGACTTGCAAAGCTTGACGGCAAACCTGTAATGATTATCGGTATCCAAAAAGGTAAGTCTACAAAAGAAAATTTGGAATACAATTTCGGTATGCCGCAACCTCAAGGTTACAGAAAGGCGTTACGTTTATTCAAACATGCTAACAAGTTTAATATTCCTGTTATAACTTTGATTGACACCCCTGGGGCATACCCCGGAATCAAGGCAGAGGAAACAGGACAAGGTGCTGCAATCGCGGTTAACTTAAGAGAAATGTCAAAACTTAATGTTCCGATTATTGCGATTATCACAGGCGAAGGCTGCAGTGGCGGAGCTTTGGGGCTTGCAGTTGCAGACAGAGTTATGATGTTAGAACACGCTTACTACACGGTTATTTCTCCGGAAGGCTGTGCTTCAATCTTGTGGCGTGACGCTGCAATGTATGCGGAAGCCGCTGAAGCGTTGAAAATCACTTCAAAAGATTTGTTAGAACTCGGAATAATCGACGAAGAAATCAAAGAACCTTTAGGCGGTGCACACGCTGATTACGATATTACCGCTAAAAATATGAAAAAATCTATCCAAAAAGCGTTGAAGGAATTGGAAAAACTTTCTCCTGAAAAACTCAAAGAAGAAAGATATAACAAATTCCGCGCAATGGGCAGATTTATTGAAGGTTAGTCAATGGAGCACGGTTACAAGTTTTATCTTGATAAAGGTATCTCAGAAACCAACGAAGGTAAGTTCGATGAGGCTTTGCATTCCTTAAATCAGGCTGCTGCAGTCAGTCCTGAGGAAGCAATGCCTTATTTTTCAATGGCGATTGTGTTTCAATACCTTGGTGAGCTTGAAACAGCTTATGCAAACTATACTAAGGCAATTGAATTGGATCACAAATTTATTGATGCGTATTTTAACCGCGCGCAAGTGCTTTTGACAGACAAAGAGGCTGATGAAGATAAGTTAAAATCGGCTATTTCTGATTTTGACAAGGCGATTGAACTTGACCCGAAATTTATTGATGCGCTTTATTATAAGGCTGTAGTTTTGAAAAAACTTGAACAGTATGAAGAAGCGGTTAAAACATTGGATAAGGTGCTTGCTATTGACCCGAAAGCAGTATATTCAAACGCTTTGAAGAAATTGATTTTGCAAAAATATTTAAAACAGGATTAAAAAATATGAACTATTACGAGCTCAAAATCTCCATAAATCCGCAGATGGAAGATATTATTTCAGATATCTTTTTTACGAATTTTGATTGCGAAGGAGTTGTGTTGGCAGAAGAAGCATACAAAGATTTAGAGATGACTTCTACCACGAGAGGCACTTTAAAAGTATTTTTGACAAGTCATCCTGCAAACCTGCACGAAGTTTTACACACAGAGCGCGAACTCCTAAAATCAAGAGGATTTTCGGACGAAGATTTGGGAAGCTGGAAGATTGAACTTGATGAAAAAGAAAATCAGGATTGGTCAAAAAAATGGAAAGAAAAATGGACTGTAACCCACGTCACAGACAAAATTGCGGTCATTCCAAGCTGGATTGCATATCAGCCAAAACCTGATGAAATCACGATTACGCTTGACCCCGGATGTGCTTTTGGTACGGGAACTCACCAAACTACACAATTGTGTATGAAAGCGATTGAAAAATATATGCACAAAGGAGATTCTGTTGCCGATATCGGAACAGGCACAGGGATTTTGGCAATCTGCGCAATGAAATTCGGCGCAAGTTCTGCTTATGGATGCGATATTGATGATACGGTTATTGATGTTTGTATTGAAAACGCTGAAAAAAACGGAATGCCAGTTAGTTCCTCACAGGGGCAACTCACTTTCGAAATCAACACCGCGGACAAAATCAGCGAAAAATACGATTTTGTTTGTGCAAATATTCTCCACAATGTTTTGTCAGAAATCATGAGCGATTTGAAAAACATAATGAAACCTAAGTCTAAAATGGTTTTGAGCGGAATTTTGGACGAGAAAAAACAAGTTGTGCTTGATGCAATCGAAAGAGAAAAACTTCACATAATCGAAACATTGCACCAAAACCAGTGGACAGCTTTTGTCGTCGAAAATTAGACTTTTCGGTAATTTAAACCATAAACAAACAGGCTAAAATATATTTATGCTTGATTTGAATTGGTATAATACGCTTAATCATCCGCCTCTAACTCCGCCATGGTGGATTTTTGCACCCGTGTGGACATTTTTATATCTTACAATGCTGACGGCACTATTTTTGTTTGCGTCCAAACCTTCTTTTGAAGACAAAAACTGGGGTTATACCTTATTTTTCAGCCAAATAGGAATAAACCTTTGTTGGATGCCGGCTTTTTTCTACCTCAAAAACCCGGCGTTTGCACTGGTTTTAATAATCGTTCTTGATATCCTTGTTTTATTAAATATTATTGCGTTCTACAACATTTCCAAAAGCTCGGCGAGAACACTGATTCCATATTTTGTTTGGATATTATTCGCAACTTATTTAAATATCGGAATCTACGTTTTGAACTAAATTTTGAATTTTCCAAAAAACATTCTTTGAGCATTTGGATTCATTGAGTACAGCCTATCCGCATGTTTCTGCACATCTCCGATTGAGTTTGCAAAAGTTGAAACATAGCTTTCTGTTCCCATTGAGGTCAAAGGCGCAACTCCACGTTTAGCACGCTGAGAGTTAACCTCAGCAACATAAGCTTTAGGATGAAAAATTCCGCTTGATGCACTTACAACCTGTCCTTGCTTATCAACAATTTTTGTTTCCAGAGCAAAGGTTTTTTCAGGATTATCAAGTACAGTAATCAATCTGTATTTAGTGTTTCCGTTCGGCAAAACCTTGCTATTATTCAATTGTCCTGAATGATGAATACCGAAATGCCGCCAAACGGAGCCAATCCATTCCCCTTTTTCAAGAGGTTTAACGCCGTTGACTTTAAACATAACGGATTCTTGTACTTTTGACAAAAATTTGATTATTTCTTGTTTGTTGAATACAAAGGAATTTGCCATATTTAGTTTCCTGAATTAAACCTTCAAGTCTCCACCCATAAACAATCTGCGAGCACTTGGGTTTAATCTGTAAAAAGTATTTGAAGTATTACGAACTTCTTTTAATGAATCACCTGCCGTTGTGGATGCGTATTTCATAGTTCCCATAGGTGAAATTGCAGGCTTGTCGGCTAGTTTAAAAGCAGAATTTGCCATACCGGCTATGGGGTCTAAATATCCGCTTGATGCACTCAGAACTTTTCCGTTCTTAGTAATACAAGTATCAAGAATCATAGGTTTGCCTTTACCTGCAAAAATTGTCAATAAACGTTGTTTAACACTACCGTTCGGTAAAACTTTTTTGCTGTAAACTTGACCTGCGTGAGCCGGTCTATCACCAAATTTCCAGATTGTTCCTAAACATTCACCTTCTTTTAAAGGCTGAAGACCTTTTACTTTTGATAAGCAAGTATCATACATCTTACATAAAAAATTTTTAACTTTTGCCATAATTTTCACCCGCCTTTAACACTATAAAACCTATAAAAATATTATTTGCCACTTACATATTTGAAAACAAAAAGAGAGAAAGACTCACCTTTCTCTCTACCTTATTCTGTTTTTTTATCTTACTTTCTTAAGAAATCCGGAATTTGAATTTCTGAGAAGTTAGACATTGTCGGAGCCTTCGGAGCAGTTGTGTTATTGAACGCACCTGAGAAGAACTCTGCTGCGCTGATTGAACGGTTTTCAACCTTTTCTTCAATCGGCATTTGTGACTTAAGTTCAAAACCTGTAGCGATAACAGTGATTTGAATTTCGCCTTGAATATTGTCATCAACAACCGCACCGATGATAACTCTTGCATCATCAAGAACTGCGTCATTGATAATGTTAGTAGCATCAGTAACTTCATGCAATGTCATATCAGGTCCGCCTGTGATGTTAACGATAACACCTGAAGCACCATTGATAGAAGTTTCGAGCAATTGTGAATTGATAGCAATCTTAGCAGCTTCGATAGCTCTGCCTTCGCCTGTACCGCGACCGATACCCATCAGAGCAGAACCTGATGCTTGCATTACGCTCTTAACATCAGCGAAGTCAACGTTAATCAAACCAGGGATTGTGATGATATCAGAAATACCCTGAACACCTCTTAAGAGAACTTCGTCAACAACGATGAATGATTCTTGAAGAGATACGCGTCTGTCAACAACATCAAGAAGTTTATCGTTAGGAATAACGATAAGAGCATCAACTGCTTCTCTCAATTTTTCAAGACCTTGTTGAGCTTGATTTTGTCTACGTTTTCCTTCAAATGAGAAAGGTTTTGTAACAACACCGATTGTAAGGATACCCAAATCCTTAGCAATCTTAGCAACGATAGGAGCAGCACCTGTACCTGTTCCACCGCCCATACCTGCTGTTACGAATACCATATCAGCGCCTTCAATAGCTTGTGTAATTTCTTGTTGAGCTTCTTCAGCAGCTTTTTCGCCAACTTGAGGCTCTCCGCCGGCACCAAGTCCGTTTGTTAACTTAGCACCAAGTTGAATTTTATTTTTGCAAGTTGAGTATTGAAGAACTTGCAAATCTGTATTCATAAGCCAGAATTCAACGCCGGTTAAACCGGATTTAATCATTCGGTTAACAGCGTTGCCGCCACCTCCGCCTACACCGATAACCTTGATTTTAGCAGGGCTGACACCCGGTGCCGGCTGTGTAACATTATCAGATGATTGCATACTGTAACCCATATCGGATGAAGTATCAACATCTTTTCTTCCAAAAATATCCGGTCCTAAATTGTCCACGTTTTTTCCTCTTTTTTCATTTAACTATACTATTAACAACATAATAACATACTATTTTAAATAGGAAAAATTGTAAAGTTTTTTAGAGGTTTTTTGATCGCAAATTTAATATAAGTTTACATGACAAAAGCCATGATACCATGGGTTTTGGGGGTAATTTTGTCCTAAGACACATACATCGCACTGTGTTCGTGGACATATTTAAGTCCCTGCAAGGTCAAGGACGGATTAACATAATCAAACTGTCTTAACATATACTGCGAAATTAGGGTGCTGTATCCACCTGTCGCAATGACACAAGCCTTTTCGCCCAACTCTAATTCACATTGATTAATCAATCCTTCAATTGCACTCGCTGAACCTCTTATAACACCTGATAAAATAGCGTTTTCCGTGCTGTCACCGATTGCTTTTTCAGAAAAACCTGCTTCAATGCGCGGAAGTTTTGAAGTATTGAGATTTAAGGATTTTAACTGCAAGTTAAGCCCCGGCATAATAACACCGCCCTTGAAACGTCCATCTTTTGATACGATATCAAAAGTCGTTGCAGTTCCCAAATCCACCACAATTGCAGGCAATCTGTATAATTCTTTTGCCCCAAAAGCATTCGCAATCCTGTCTGCGCCAACTTCGTGAGGTCTTTGCAAATCAATCTCCAAACCGTGTTCAGAAGTATAAGTTAAAACAAAAGTATTTATCCCAAAAACATTGTCAGAAGCGCGTTTCAAAATAGGTGTAAGCTCTTCCACAACAGACCCGATTGAACAAGCATCCACATCATAGTTTTTGAAAAGTGTTTTCAAAAGCAGCTCATATTCACTCTGCGGAAGCTCTTTGTCAGACGGTAGGCGAAAAGTTTCCTTCAAGTCTTCACCGTCAAAAACTCCGAGGGTAATGTTTGTATTTCCGATATCAATTGCTAGAAACACCTATTTTATTCTCCATAATTCTTCAACGCGTCTGTTAACATTTTCTTCATCTCACGGCGATAAGATTCCGGTGCAATAATCTCGCAATTGCTGTCATATCGCATTAATCTTGATAAAAGAATTTCTTTTTTATCGCCTGTATTAACTACTTTGAGCGTTTTATCAGGATTTTCCGTAACAACTTCGTTCTCTCGAGCTTCGTAGCGTTTTGCTAATTCACCCTTCAGTACAAAAACGACGCTTGATACAGAATTGTTAACCGAATACTTAAGCGGAGTAATTTCTATGCCGGAAACTCTTTCTTCGCATACAAGTTTTTCATTGTTGTTATAAATAACGCTAAAGAAAGTTCTGCCCTTGTGTTGAACAATATCTACCGGAATACATTCTAAAACCTCACGAGTTTTGTACATTAAGCGGATTTTTCTCTGTTCTTCAATCGCGTCATTAAAAGTCTTGTACGTGAGTTTTGAAGAGTCTTTTTCTACTCTGATAATACGTTTGTTTGAATATTTACCGATTTTTTCGGTTAATTTTGAAAAAACTTTGAACTGTTTTTTAGAAAAATCAGCTTTTGCAGATTCCGTAAGCTTTTCAATCAAGTCCATTTCGACTGAGCTCAAATCCAAACCAAACGGAAGACTTGCAACAAAATATTTGTTATGAATTTTCGGAATATCAATCCCGCAATATCTGCAAGTGTTGATATACTTACTTATAACGCTATTATTAAATACAGGCTCTTTTTCGTTTTTGTTAAGCTTCTCTATTAACTCAGCCATTGTATAATTGTCTTCAAGAAGAACTTGAAGAGTCTTAATAACCTGCATTGAAGATATATTACGTTTTAAAGCTTCAGTCATAAATTTTTCTCATTTCTTTTAATTTTGAAACAATAATATCTCTAAAACCTTCCGGTTCAAGCACTGTGCAATCCGCTCCGAAAGACAAAATCCTTTGTACAGCAAGAAATTCGGTGTAATAATTACCTTCAACTACACAACCGTCTGAATTTTGTTCAACAATATTTTCACCTTCACCGATTGTTTCTACACCTAAACCTTTCAAATGGAATTTTACCTTAGTAAGTTTTGGCTCAACTCCGCCTTTTTTAAGTTTTCTTGCAACAATAGACTTAATTCTTCTCATATTCAAAACTACAGGAGTTTCTTTTTCCAAATCGTAGCAATACAAGTAAACTTTGTCATTTTGCATAACAAGTTTTTGTGCCACAACCTCTTTTGGAGCGTCTTTTTTCGCTGTAGGATTAGCGTAAATCAAGTCCAAAACTCTTTGCTGCTGGCAATCAAGCATCAAATCCTTAACCATTTGGACATTATAGTGTCTTAAATCTGAAATCCCGAGCATCCATTCTTTAGACTCAGGCTCACATCTTGAAGCGATTTTTTTAAATAACTCATCATAGTCCAAAATAAGCTTGAAGTTCTTAGTTTCCTTAACCTTCTTATACGCTTTTTTCAAAGCATTAACTTCTTCCTTCGTAATCTTCAATGCAAACGGATGTTTGCCCAAAACATACTTGAAATTAGTTTTTTGCGATGCTCTGGAAATCTCACAACCCATAACTTTGAGCGTATTAATATCTATTCTCAAAATGTCATTGGAATGAGATTCGTCCATAATCTTCATTTTGATAAATGCTTCACGAATTTCCTCAAGAGAACGCGGTGCAATAATTAAAAGCCCGACAAGTGCCAACGCTCTTGTTCCCGTCAGAGAAATTTGGTTTAATTCTGTTTTTTCAGCTAATTTATACACTTATCCCCCTATCAATTAGATTATTCGCACAAACTTAGCAAATGTTCAAGAGTGCTTTCGCAGTAAAATTTGTTCTCTGCACTAAATGGCAATACCTGACCCGAAAACTCGCGCTTAACATCCGCAATAACCTTTTGTATCTTGCCTCTCGGTACATAATCAATTTTAGTCACTATCGTGAATATAGGCAAATTGTATGCCTCAACCCACTCTCTCATCTGAAAATCATTCTTTTGAATTTCATGACGTGCATCAATAAACTGTATCAAGGATTTTATCTGTTTTCTGTTAAGCAGATATTCTTCCAAATACTTCTGCCAACGAGCTTGCGCCTCTTTAGAAACCTTTGCATAACCGTATCCCGGAAGGTCAGCCACCATAAATTTATCCGAAAAGTTGAAAAAGTTTATCAAACGTGTTTTCCCGGGGGTGTTAGAAGTTTTTGCCAATCTTTTATTATTCGCTAACGCGTTTATAAAAGAGGATTTACCCACATTTGAACGCCCCAACAAAGGGAATTCCGGAAACGGAAAATCAGGACACTGCGAAAGTTTTTCCGCACTTATTATGAAATTTGCATTCATTTGTTTCATTAATTCTGCCCTGCCTCTTGAGCCTGTTCTTCCTTCTTTTTAGCCTTCATTGTCACCAAAGAAAGAAGATTATACAACTTTTCATTATTTACAACCGTTAACTGTGTTTTGCCCTTAATCATTGAAACATCAACAGAAGGCTTATTTTCGAATATATTTCCCGTCTGAACACTCACGATTTGGATAAAATTATCCCTCAAAATACTCAAGGGCTCTTTTAAAAATGTTTCAAACGTTTTAAATATATTCATTGTGATTTTACTTCTAACTTTACTGGAAATATTGTATAATAATTGATATAAAAAGACAAGGAATCAGCGTGGATACAAGAGAGAAAGAGTACATAGAAGGTTTTAAAACATACTTGGGGGTGGAAAAGAATTTTTCCGAGCATACTCTTGATGCCTACACCTCTGATATCGTGAGCTACATCCTTTGGCTTAACGGTACAAGCTGTGTGGATGTAGATTTCAACAAACTGCGCGAATACCTGCATTTTATCCAAAGATTTGATTACAAAAAAACAACCATCGCGCGCAAAACCGCGTCCATAAGAACTTTTTACAAATACTTGTTCAGAGAAAGATACGTTGACACAAACCCAGCAACTTCACTTTCCGCACCCAAAAGACCGAAATCGCTTCCGAAATTCTTAACAACGGAAGAAATAGAACAAATACTGAATAATGTTAAAATTGACACTCCGGCAGGGTTTCGCAACAGAGTTATCCTCGAACTTCTCTGGGCGACAGGAATGCGTGTATCCGAATTGAGTAATCTTAATTTTGGCGATTTAAACATTGAAGAAAATGAAATAAAAGTTTTTGGTAAAGGTGCAAAAGAAAGAATAGTACTGATTTCAGACAGGGCAAAAAATTATTTAATCCAATACATCAACACCGCTCGAAAATTAATCGCACCGGAATACAATACCGGCGAAATAAACGAAGATACGCCGCTTTTCATTAACAGCACAGGTTTTAGACTCCAAAACAAAACCATAAGAAATGTTGTAAACGAAATCGTAGAGCGCATAGAACTTCCGAAAAAAGTCACACCTCACGTTTTTAGGCACAGTTTTGCAACCCGCCTAATCGAAAACGGTGCAGATTTGAGAGTCGTACAGGAACTCCTCGGACACACAGGGATTTCAAACACACAAATTTACACCCACATCTCAATGAAACACATGAAAGAGGTTTACGAAGCCGCTCATCCGCATAGTTAAAAGGAAGGGGTAAATGTTTTGGCTGGTAGGTGGTAACTACAAACCGGTAAGGTCCTGAAATAAATTCAGGACGACAGCAGTAGGGTGCGCACACTTGCGCACCAATAGCTGTAGGATGAGGAAGAGACTTTCGCTCTATCTTGCGATTCTTCGGCAAAAGCCTCAGAATGACGAATCGTGAGCGCAAGCAAACTTAACGAACTTTTCAATTGTTCAACTCAAATTAATACCTAGCCAAATACTTATCTATTTCCCACTGAGAAACATAAGTTCTGAAAGCGTCCCACTCAAGTTCTTTTGCCGTGGTGAACTCTTCAACAATATGCGAACCCAAAGCTGTCTTTATAATCAAAGAATTTTGCATACAAACCAAAGCTTCTTTCAAGCTTCCCGGCAATGATTCAATTTTAAGTTTCTTTCTCTCTCTGTCAGAAAGTTTGTAAATATTAGCCTCAACAGGTTTTGGCGGTTCAATTTTGTTTCTTACCCCGTCCAAACAAGCCGCCAAAATCGCAGCAAATGCAAGGTAAGGGTTGCAGCTAGGGTCAGGTGAACGTAACTCAACTCTTGTAGAAACTCCACGTTTTGCCGGAACTCTCAATAACGCACTTCTGTTAGCCAATGACCAAGCCATATACACAGGTGCTTCATACCCCGGAACCAATCTCTTATAGCTGTTTACCGTAGGGTTCAAAACCGCCGTAATGCTCTTAATATGCTTCAATATCCCGCCAATAGCGTATCTAGCCGTATCAGAAAGTTGGTATTCAGCCTTTTCATCATAGAAAGCGTTCTTACCGTCCTTAAACAATGAAATATTGCAGTGCATACCGGAACCGTTAATCCCAAACACAGGCTTAGGCATAAATGTAGCGTGCAATCCGTACTGAGCAGCCACAGCTTTAACCGCTATTCTAAAAGTAGCAACATTATCAGCTGTAGTCAAAATATCAGAATACTTGAAATCAACTTCATGCTGACCGTCAGCAACCTCATGGTGAGATGCCTCAATATCAAAATCCATTTCCTGTAAAGTGCTTACAATATCCGCTCTTACAGCTTCGCCCAAATCATCCGGGCCAACATCATAATACCCTGCTCTATCATGAGTCTTGGTAGTGATATGATCCTCTTCATCTTTCTCAAACAAGAAAAACTCAGCCTCAGGACCTACATTCATTGATAAACCAAGCTTTTGAGCCTCAGCCATCAGTCTTTTTAAGTTACATCTAGGACAACCCTCAAATGGTGTTCCGTCGGAGTTATAAATATCACAAATCAAACGAGCAGAATTTCTGCCGTCTCTCTCCTGCCATGGAAGGATTTGGAAAGTATTTTTATCAGGATAGAAAAACATGTCAGAAGTTTCAATGTTTCTAAATCCCTTAATAGAAGAGCCGTCAAGCATAATCTCGTTGTTCAAAACCCTGTCAATATGCTCAGAAGGCACTGCCATATTCTTAACCTGTCCGTTTATATCCACAAACTGTAGCTTTATAAACTGTACATTGTATTCAGAAATCAGACGCTTAATATCAGCGTCAGTATAATTAATACCGTTTTGCGGCATGTGATGAAATTCCATTAAATATCCCTCCCAACTATTAGTTTATCAAATACAAAAATATATTATTTTCACTAAAAAATCAAGGGGGGGGGGGTAAATGTAATGGGTGATAGGTCAAGACTACCAGTTTAATGTCCTTCGGAAAGGGGGGTAAAGGGGTAAATGAATCTGGCTGGTTGGTTATAACTACTAGTTTAGCGTATTTTGGTTGAAGAGTTGAACAGTGAAAAGGTTTAAAAGTTCGTTAAGTTTGCTTGTACTCACAACTGGTTAAACGTCATTCTGAACTTGTTTCAGAATCTTACCAGCCTTTAGTCACACACCGAAATGGTAAGGTCCTGAAATAAATTCAGGACGACATTTTATTACTTGCGAGCGTGTGCGTAGCACAATAGCGAGCAAAGAGATTGTGCGTAGCACAACAGAGAAATACAGCGAAGCTGTTGTAAACATTTGCGTGCTTCTTCTTTCTTTTCGTTCTTTTCTTTCTTCTTGCCTCGCAAATAAGAAGAAAGAAAAGAACAAGCACTACAAACTTCAAGAATGCGGTAAAAAAGAAAAGAGAAATACATTCCATGATATAATACATCTATGAAAAAGATTTTAGAGTCATTACTCGATTTAATCTATAGAAAAAAATGTTATTTCTGCGGGAAATCAAAGTATTCAATAAAAATGTGTCCTTCCTGTTATGAAAAACTGGAGTTTTCTGACAGAATCGCAAACCGCATTGTAGACGGTGTTGATGTTTACTGCGCAGGAATTTATACCAAAGAACTCCAAAAACTTATCAGAGGACTAAAATACCATAAACAAAGAGATTTAGCGTATTTTCAAGCAAAATTCATGTACGAATATTTTGCAAACCTTGATAACTTAAAAAACAAAGATTTCGAACTTATCCCTGTTCCATTGCACCAAAACAGGATGAAAAAACGTAAATACAACCACATGGAACTCGTTTGCGAAGAATTCTCAAAACTCAGCGGGTTTGAATGTAACTTCGAGCTTATAAAAAGAATTAAAGATACAAAACCACAATACAGGCTATCACGGGTTCAGCGGCTCAAAAACCTCTCCGGTGCATTCGAGGTTAACAAAGATAAAATCAGCGGAAAACCACTATTAATAATGGATGACATCTGTACAACAGGCTCAACTTTTGAAGAGATGATTAAAGCTTTAAAAAACGCAGGTGTAAAAAATATTGTCTGTTTCGCAACTTCTACACCTGTTTAAACATGCCCTTTTTCAACTTTTTTACAACCTCGCTTTGTAACGATATGTAACAATATCTTTTAAAATCCTAAAGTTTTTCAAAAACATGCCGTTATCTAATTTGTAAGGAAAATCAAAAAAAGTAAAAAACGAAAAAGTACAGTAGTTGTTGATAAGAGGTATGTTATGGGTCACGATGAACACGAAATGTTAGTTGAATATTCAGAAATGACAGCGTTCAACTTTAACTCAAAGGAGTATCAGGAAGTTAAAAAAGATTTTTTGGAATGCAAAAAAGCCGCTAAAGGCTTTGAATGGCTTGTTAACCAATTCATTAGCAAGTTTAAACCTGTAAAAGCTTAGAATGAGGATATTTGTATGACAAACAAAAAAGATTTCAAGAATAATTGCTTTTCGCCAAATTGGCTCGAAGTTGATTTGGAGAGAGCGGCTAGACAGACAGAACGGGAGGAACGCCTAGAGAGCAAACGACGTAAGGATTTAAACACATTATTAAAAGAGCTTGACGAAATCAAGCAAAACATTGAACGAGCTGCTGAAAAACAGCACAGATTGGCAAATTTGATGGGTTTTTACTCTGGTGAATTTGCACAATAAAAATTTTAAGCCTTTCCTAGTCAGGAAAGGCTTTTTTGATTATACCTTCCCTGGACGGGAAAGGTACCTGAAAGGCAGATGGGGTGATTTATTGATTTATTTCAAATACACATTTTAATTTTTGATAAACACCAACAAGATTCTTATCTATATCATTTTCGCAAGTTGCGTGCATTTTCACCAAGTTTATCCACATCACCACACTCTATCCATCCCAATCCAGGGAGAAAACAATAAAAGGAAAGTCTTGCAGAATGTGCAAGACTCAAAAATATACATTTACCCCACTAACTTTATACCATACGTTTCCATGCTTTGTCAAGCACTATTTTGAAACGCCGTAAATACAAGCTTTTGGGGTAATATCCCCATCTTCTCCCAAATATCTTTTAACCTTGAGCAAGTTTTTCTCTTACCAAAGTTTCAACTTGGTTTAGAATTTCAGGATTTGCTCCCAAAAATTCTTTAGCTTTATCACGACCCTGACCAAGTTTTTCGTCATTAAAACTAAACCAAGAGCCGGCTTTTTTAACAATATCCAAATCAACAGCTACGTCTAAAATATTACCTATCTTGCAAATACCTTTTCCGAAGATAATATCGAATTCTGCAGTTCTAAACGGCGGAGCCACTTTGTTTTTCAAAATACGAACTCTTACGTGGTTACCAACATCCTCGCCATCACCTTTAAGTCCTTCAATACGTTTGATTTCCATACGAACTGAAGCATAGTATTTAAGCGCATTACCACCGGTAGTTGTTTCAGGGTTTCCATACATAACCCCGATTTTTTGTCTTAACTGGTTGATGAAAATAACAGTTGTATTAGTTTTTCCGATAATACCTGTCAATTTTCTCAAAGCTTTTGACATCAATCTTGCTTGAAGACCCATTTGTTGATCTTCCATAGAACCTTCAATTTCAGCCTTCGGAACAAGAGCTGCAACAGAGTCAACAACAATAATATCAACTGCACCTGAGCGTACAAGTTCTTCTGTTATATCAAGAGCTTGTTCACCTGTATCCGGTTGAGAAATCAAGAGTTCATCAACATTTACACCAAGATTTCTTGCATATTCAGGGTCAAGAGCGTGTTCAGCATCAACAAATGCTGCAATTCCGCCTTTTTTCTGACATTCTGCAACAATGTGTTGAGCAAGAGTTGTTTTACCTGAAGATTCAGGTCCGTAAACTTCAATAATACGTCCTCTCGGAATACCACCAACACCAAGAGCAACATCCAAAGCTAAAGCTCCGGTAGGAATTGTTTCTACACTAACAGCCGGTTTGTCACCAAGCTTCATAATAGCGCCTTTACCAAAATCTTTTTCGATTTTTTCAATAGCTAATTTAAGAGCTTTACTTCTCTCATCAGCAGTATTTACTGCAGTTTCCTCTTTCCCCATACTATTTAACCTCAATTTTGTCGTTTAATTTTTTTTAAACGGCATTAATTTATAACAAAATATTATTTTCTTCTTCTTTTTTAATATAGAAGCCACACATTAACGGTTTAAAACTGTTTAAAATATTTTTGAGTTTAAAGTTTTCTTTGTTTAATTCGTTAACTTTATTCTTCAAATTTTCGTTCTCAGTTTTGCATCTTACAAGCTCAAGAACTACATCATCCATGCCTTCAAGTTTTTCATCAATAAGTTTGGTCATAGATGTTGTAATATTGTTTTCCATTTTATTAAGTGTTTCAAGAAGATTATTTACAACAACCTGAGAATTAGGTTTTGAAACAACACTTAAAGCAGACTTTTTCTCAGTCATATCAGCAACTACAGAAGATTTTGCATTTTTTAATTTTTTAACTTCTTCTACAGAAAAATAAATTCTTCCGCTACTATCTTTTTTCGGATTTACAGAGGTTTTTTTGCAAAGCTCTACAATCTCTCTATTATCTATATTTAAAAGTTTTCTAACGTCATTAGGTAAAAGTACTTTATCCGGATTAGTGTTCATTAAAAATCCCCTCTTTTAGATTTAATACAATAATCATTGTAATTAATAAAAGATTTAATTTCCACACATTGTTACAAATTCTTAACAGGATAAATTTTCAAGTAATTATTCTTTATTTCCGTTTTGAAAGAATCCGGTAAAGTATCAAACAAATTTATATCTGTTAGAAAAGGTAAATTACTTTCACTTAAAAGATTTTTTAATTCATAAATACTTTTATCTTTAGAATTAAAATCTATAACCGCCATATCCAAATCACTTCCGGAGTGAGACTTTCCGTTAATTCTGCTTCCGTAAGCCCATATTTCTGCATCAGGACAATAATTATCAAAAATATTAATCAAAATTTCTAAATATTCAGGTTTAACATCCAGTTTAGTCATTTTCTATAACCTTTTTAAGATTTTTTACATCTTGTAAAAATGAATCTATCAAAACTAAAGTTTCTTCTGCAAAAGCTACACCATAATCATGTGCAGTATTATTTCTGTTATCTCTGTATTTAAACCATCTATTAACTTCACCTTCACTAATTAAAGAAAATTTTGACGCATATCTGAAAATATCTTTAAAATTAAGTTTATCAACTTCTTTGTTAGTGGCAAAAAACGGAGTTAATTTCTTTTTTAACAATTTACCTGATTGTTCAAGAGTTATTTCAAAACTTTTAACCAAAGAATTTCTGTACATCTCATAATCAATACTCCCTTCTTTAGACTGCCTTATGAGTTCATAAGATTTTTCTAAAGTTTCAATACATCTCTGCAAATTTTCAGTGCTTAACATACAATAAATTCCCTTATTTTGATTAATTATATCATACAATCACTTTATTGAACTAACAAAATCTTCCGTAGAAAGTTTTTTGCCCGTTAATTTTTTGATTAATTCGTTTTCTTCTAAAGAAGTTCCGAGATTAAATAATTTTTTGTTTAAAAATTCTGCCGTATTACTGTTTTCTGTAATATTTCCGAGCTGGGATTTTAAATAATTATAAATCTGCGCTTTTATTAAAGTTGCACGAAAATAGTTTTGGTAATAAGCCGGATGAGAAAGAAAATGCGGAATAGATGCCCAACCGTTATCAAGCTCTTCTCGTTTTTCTCTAAACTGATATTTAACTTTTAATTTATGCCAAAGTTTTTTCAAATCCTGTTCAGGTTTTTCATACATTTGTTTCTCAAAATTTATCAACAATTGACTATGAGCAATAAAACAAGCTTCTTGTTCTTTAAAATATTCTTTAAATTTTTCCAAATCTTTTTCAGGAACAATATCTTTTAAAATATTTTCTCTTTTATCTAAATCACCCATCATCATTGCAATAGCTTCAGTCATCGCAGGATAAGTGCTTCTGTCCAAAAAGGTTAAATCACGTGAAATTCCCAACGTATAAACACAGTGTCCCATCTCGTGATTAAGCGTATCAATACTTGTTTCGTTATTAGTTAAGTTAGCCAAAATTCTTGCATCCAAACCTGCATCTATATCAAAACAAAAACCGTGAGTATTTTTTCCGCTACGAGGAAATAAATCAAAAGTCAATTTTTTCTCTGCCAATAATTTATCAACATCCCAACCCATGTTTTTGTAAGTGTTTTTTGAAATCTCAACAACCTGTTCTTTTGTTTTTATACAATTATTGACCTTTTTCTCAGGATTAAGTTTGGTTAAAAACCCGTAGTGATAAGGTTTTAACTTTTCAGTTTTAAACGCATTTTTTAATTTTTTCTGTTGTTTTAAAATTATTTTTTTAATTAAATCTTTTGACTCATTATAAACATCATCTAAGAGTGTTTTCAGCTCATTTAACTCGACTTCGTAATCCTCTTTGAGTTTGTATTCAAAATAAGTTTTGTACCCCTTATTTTGCGCGTAAGTGTTTCGCATTTTAACAAATTCTTTTAAATCTTCAGCAATTAAATCCGCACCTTTTAAATTTGCATAATAAGCTTCTTTTCTTATCTCAGGATTTTGTTCATTTTTTAAAATTGTTCTTATTTCTGTTCTGGAAACTTCTTTTCCAAAAATAATCGGAACATAAGAATTATATTTTTGTGCAATTTCGTTTTCCTTGTCACGCAAAGCTTTCAATTCTTTGCCGGAATTTAATTCTTCCTCAAAATCTTTAAGAATATTTTTTAATTGTTTTTTTTCGTGTTTATTTAGAGTTGAAGTATCAACATTTTTAAATTTTTCGTAAGTTTTTTTATCCTGAAAAAGTTTAGAATACTCATCCTGAGCTTTAGTCATTTTTTCAAGATTACTGTCAGTTGAATTAATATAAAAATTCCAATCAGAATTACACATATTTAAATATGCATTGTATAATTTTTTAGAAAACTCTTCTCTCAACTCTATAAACATTTTTTTCTCCAATTTTATATTAATTATTATAATAATTATAATATATATTTATATAATAATCATCTTCTTCTTAAGCTCTCATTATTTGTAGAAAACTATCTGAAACTATTATATAACAAAGCTTTGAACATGTTCAAAAAACTGTAGAAAACTGTAGAAAACTTTTAAGTTATGAACATTTTTGAACATATCTAAAAATAAAATGTAGATAACTGTCAATAACTTACTCAAAAATGTCAATAAAATGTAGAAAATATTTATCCTTTTTTTCTTCTTATTTGCAAGGGCAAGAAGAAATTTATCGGTGCGCAAGTATGCGCACCTTACTAGCTGTTATTCTGAGGCTTTAGCCGAAGAATCGCATGATTAGATAAGAAAAACAACTGGACCTTGCGATCCTTCGCATACGCTCAGGATGACAACATTGTAGTAAGTAGAATGTGGTAAATCAAAAATTTATCACATCAACAATTCTAGTTGTAACCCACTCCCTGCGAGGATTAAACACATTTCAATCAGGCTTGAAGTACTAATTCTATTGAACTTTGGGTTTAGATGTAAAAATCTTGTTACAAAGCTTTGTTAAAGATTAAAAAGTTTGTATAATTAAAACACAATTTACTTAAAACCCCGATGTCCGAATGTTTTTCGGACTACTAACGGTGTTTGCAAAAATAAGATGGGAGGTATCGTATGGTTGATGAAGAAGAATTCAGGAAGAAAATAATGGAGCTTGCAACAAAAGCTGCTCTTGCATCAATTCCTGAATTTAATTCTCAGGATTTATTTAATCATCCACTTGAAGGGATGATAGCAATGTCAATGGCAGAACGTAGCAAGGATAGAATGAAACAACTTCAAAATGAAAGTATTGCACCACAAACGAACACTACAATGGGAGGCTTTTTCCCAACTAACAATGTACGTTTTGAAGAACGTCCAAAAACTCAAATAGAAAATTTTGCTTTAAATAACAAAAGTGCGGAAGATCCGTACAACCTAAAAGCAACAAAAACGCATCTTGAAAATCCAATTACAAAACTAACAGACAAAATTAAACAAGGTCTTGAAACTCCAAAACCTCGCGAATTATCACAAATCCCTATGGAAATAAAAGACCCTAATCAATGGCATATTGACAGTGCGCCATTACCTGAAATTAAAAACAAACCTAGAACTTTTGCAGAAAAGATGCTAGACAAATCTGACAAGTACAAAGACTTAACAGTAATGGAAGCAGTACAAAAAGCGGCAAGCAAATTACCTATACCAAATACAGAAGCCGGATATTACGGAATTTCTGCTAAAATATCTGACGGAGAAGAAATGTCTAAAAAAGCAAAAGAGCAGAATACTTTTTACAAGCTCAAAGATATCAAAGACCCCGAAATAGCTAAAAATCTACGTGAAAAAATGGCAAAATCTAAAGGATTGGATGTCAATAACCCCAAGGATTATCAAACACTCCAAAACTCAAGTGTGGTAGTTCCAAAAGTAGGTTCAGATTTATATAAGTATGCAAAGAATTCTGAAAAAACAAAGCAGTGGGTAGCGGATAATTATGACAAGTTTGAAAATAAAACAATAGAGAACAAGGATAAACATATTACGTATCCTGCAGCTATTAAGGATTCAGAAAAACGAGCATTATATTTAACAATTAACAATGCTGATTTGACTACCAGTAAAGTTAATAAAGACAAATCAATGCAAGTTGGTCTGGGTGATATTAGTGACTATTCAGAGATACAAAAACAAGATTTAAAAACTCTTAATCCAGTTAAGTTAGTTAAAAATATAGGAAAAAATTTAATAACTGATATTAACAATCGAGCTTACGCACAACAAGAAAAGGGACAAATAGAACCGTATGCTTTATCAATACCTGTGCATTATACACCAAAAGAAATTGAAGAAATTTTGAAAAAATACTATAGAAGCAGGTAAATAAGTACTGCAATTCCATATACAGAAGCAATAACAAAATTAATATATAAAAAATTATAAATTTTGTTATTTAATAAGAAGGAAGATTTCACTGACATTGTTTGTTGATGCTTCCTTCTTTTTATAAATATAATAAGCTCTGTTAAAATACCTAAAATTACAATAATAAAATGAGAAAACAAGAAAACGAGTAATGCTGGTACAGCCAAAAGTTTCCAACTATAGTCATCTTCATCAGTTAATGCAGAAATATCTCCTGTAAAAAGTATATAAATATAGCCAATTAAGTATAAGAACATAATTGCATATGGAAACCAATTACACAATAAAAAACTTCCTACAAAAAACACATGAAAAAAGTGCCATTGCTTAGTCCATTGAATCCAACTGTTAATTTTTTCAATAAAATTTTTCATTTTTTAACCAATAATTTTCATAAAAATTTCAGGTAGTAACATTATAAATAAAAGAGCAAAAGATGCTATAAATGAGTAAATTTCAATTACATATAAAGTTTGATAAAATTTGTTATTTAGTAAAAAATCAGACTGTACATTAGCAGTTCTTTTTATTGCATAATTTATACCTTCTACAATAATTCCAAAAATAATTCCGCATATAGAACTAAAAATGAGACCTAGTATCTGTAGGGGAGCAAACGCAAAAAATGACGTACCAAATTCCAAATCTGATTTAACGCAATTTGAATCAAAAAAGAAACAAAACGTATCGTGCAATATTTCTATAGCACCACCCAATATATAAAATATGGAATTCCAAGAAAATATTAAAAACGCAGTACAAAAAAACACGTGGAAAAAGTGCCACTGCTTAGTCCATTGAATCCAACTGTTAATTTTTTCAATAAATTTTCTCATTGTGAATAAATAATATATCCTGCCGGCTTTTTTGTCAATACGTAGCAAGAAGAAAGTTATCGGTGCGCAAGTGTGCGCACCCTATCAACTTTTTATTGTTTGTCCTTTTCTTTCTTCTCTTGGGAAATAAGTTTTAATATTTATAGCCGCATTTCTTTGACCGCAAAGAAACGCGGCGCAAAGAAACTCTCCGTCCGGAACTACGTTCGTTAATCAATTGTAGCATTCGCCCTAAGCAGGTGAACTCACTGCGTTCAAACAACACCTGCTTTGTTGTCGGCTCATTAACATTGATTACTCACTCCGTTATGGACGGACTTAGTGGTTGAGTTATCTCGCTATTGTGCTACGCACACGCTCGCAAGGTCTTGGTCACTTAATCACTTGATCACTTAGTCACCAAAGACACACCAAGTCAGTAGTCCTGACCAACCAGCCAAATACATTTACCCCTTTACCCCTACCCCCTTCCGGAGGACGTAAAACTGGTAATTACTACCTACCAGCCCTATACATTTACCCCCCCCCTGCGAGTTTGCCGAGTTCTATGAGTGAGTTTACGGTTTCGTTGTAGTCGACTTTATCTGTGGTGGATTGTTTTAAAAACTGATTAATATTATCCATTAGCGCAATCGCTTTGTCGCAGAGCGGGTCTGAACCTGCAATATATGCTCCGATATTGATTAAATCTTCGTTTTTCGCGTGGACTGCCATTAAGTTTCTGATAACCCCTGCGGCGTTGCGATGTTCTTTTGTTGTTACATCACCCATAACCCTGCTCAATGATTGCAATACATCGACTGCAGGATAGTGGTTTTTGTGCGCTAAGGCTCTTGATAACATAATGTGACCATCAAGGATACTTCTTGAGGTATCTGAAATTGGTTCGTTGAAATCGTCACCTTCTACGAGGACTGTGTAGAGTCCGGTGATTGTTCCGTATTCATTTGTTCCGGCTCTTTCCATAAGTTTTGGCATAAGAGCAAATACTGACGGTGTATAACCTCTTGTTGCAGGAGGTTCGCCGATTGCAAGTCCTACTTCTCTTTGTGCCATTGCGATACGGGTTACGGAATCGAGCATAAATAGAACATCCATTCCTTTATCACGGAAATATTCTGCGATAGAGGTTGCAACAAATGCGGCTTTAATTTTAACCAATGAAGGCTGTTCAGAAGTTGCTGCTACAACGATTGAGCGTTTCATACCTTCCGGCCCGAGAATTTCTTCAATAAATTCTTTAACCTCACGACCACGTTCACCCACTAGTGCGATTACGTTGAGGTCTGCTGAGGTATTTTTTGCCATCATACCGAGAGTGGTACTTTTACCTACACCTGAACCTGCAAAAATACCCATTCTTTGACCTTTTCCCACTGTTGCAAAACCGTCGACCGATTTTATACCAAGGGCAAGCGGTTCTGAAATTCTTTTTCTTTTTAGCGGATTAATTGCATCGGCGCGGGTTGAACGGTATTCAGAAAATCTTATTTCGCCCAGAGTATCGATTGGTCTTCCAAGTCCGTCAAGAACTCTTCCTATGAGCTGGTTTCCTACTCCGATTTTCATGGCACTGCCTGTATTTATAACAAGCGCTCCGGGGCGGATTCCGTCAGGCGAAGCGAGTGGCATAAGAAGGATTTTGTCTTTTTTGAACCCTACAACTTCCGCCATAGTCGGTTTGTCACCAAAATCGTTATAGATATAACACAAGTCACCGATTGAGGATTTCGGACCGTCGGATTCGATTGTCAGACCGATAATTTCGGTAATTTTACCGATTTGTTTAATCGTTTCGGTATTTTTTATTATGTCGAGATATTTGTCTTTATTCCAGCTCATCGTTAGCACCCGTAAGCATTTGTTCAGCTATTTTGCTAATCTGGGAGGAAACTCTTGAATCAAGTCTTGTGTTGAGTGTTTCTACAATAACCCCGTCAGGTGAAACTGAATTATCTTCAAGAATTTTTATGGATTGAAGTTTAGGAACTTCTTCTTTAAAGTTTTCACAGAGTTTGCTGATATTGTCGACCAATTGAGGGTTTACGATTATTGTGATACTTTCTTTGTCGTTTAGTTCTTTAATTGCGTCCAGAGTTATTCTGTGCAGAACTTCAGAATCAAATTTTATGTGACAAACTTTGTCTGCGATTGTAGAAACAAGCTCGACAATATCAAGAGTTGCGGAGTCGATAATATTTTTTTTCAAATCAAAAGAGGAAGAAGAGAGGGTCTCGAGGGAATTTAATGAAGCTATTGAATCGTTTTTAAATTTCTCAAGTCCGTCTTCTGCACCTTTTGTGTATCCTTCTTGATAAGCTTGTTGACGAATTGTTTCGTATTCTTGTTCTCCTCTTTTTTTAGCTTCATCAAGAATTCTGTTAGCTTCGTCATTAGCTGCTTGTATAATCATTTGTGAGCGATTTTCCGCACCATCAAGGATTTTTTTTGCTTTTTGGTCGGTTTCTTCAATAATTTTCTGTACTTTAGCCTGAGACAGAGTAACATTAGACTGCTCAATAGGCAGCACATAGTTATTACCTATTTGAATTTCATCACTTTTAATTCTGTTACTCAATTAATTCATCCTCAACACTAGCACGGGTAATAGTAATTTCACCGGTAGCTTCAAGATTTCTAATAGCGTTAACAATACCGGTTTGAGCTTCTTGAACTTCTTTTGCACGGACAGGTCCAAGGTATTCCATATCATCCGTAAGCATTTGTCTTGCTCTTTCTGACATGTTTTTAAATATCTTGTCTTTGATTTCTTCTTTAGTACCCTTAAGAGCCATAGCAAGGTTCTTGGTATCGATTTCTCTAAGCAGCCTTTGAATAGAGCGGTCGTCGAGGATAATAATATCTTCGAATACGAACATAAGGTCTCGAACTTCCTGAGCCATTTTTTGGTTCTCGATATCGAGCCATTCCATAATATTTTTTTCTGTACCTCTGTCGCAGCAGTTCAAGATGTTTGCAAGAGATTCCACACCGCCTGCTTTTGAGAAGTCTTGAACAAGGAGTGCAGAGAATTTTCTTTGTACAATATCTTCAATCGTAGAAAGAATTTCCGGATTGGTAGGAGTCATATCTGCAATACGCATAGAAACAACCGCTTGAATATCAGGCGGAAGAAATGCGAGAACTTGTGCTGCAAGTTCAGGTCTTAGGTAAGCCAAAATCAACGCAAGAAGCTGTGGATTTTCGCTTGAAAAAGTGTTTGCTAACTGTGAAGGGTCAGCTTCATTAAGAAAATAGAACGGGTTAGTGTTAACCATGGAATTAACTTTTTCAAGAAGTTGAGATGCTTCTTGTTCGCCGTACGCTTGTGCAAGTAATTGTTTAGCGTATGCAACACCACCCTGCGTAATGTAGTTTTTTGCCTGAAATACGGTTTTGAATTCCAACAAAACTTGGTTCAAATCTTCATCAGGTACTTTACCCAGGTTTGCGATATCAAGAGTAATTTGTTCCAGCAAGTCTTCATCCTTAATATTTTTAAGGATTTCTGATGCCGTATTTGGACCAAGAGCAATCAAAAGAGCCGCAACTTTTTGAGTCGGGCGCGTAAACGTCCTTTTGGCTTCCTCTTTGGCTTTTTTTATCTCTTCTATACCCATTTATTTTTCCTGATATTATTCACGTATGTATGATGTAATAAGTTTTGCTGCATCTTCCGGCGATGCCATGATTGCTTCGTTCAACTCAGTGATGCTTTGGTCTTTTTGAGATTGAATTTCTTTTTTGTTGAACTCAATCTTCGGTGTAATTTCCATAGTTTCTTCTTCTTCTGCAGCAGCCTTTATTATGTTATCTTCAAGAGACTTTTTCTCATTTCTTGAAGCTGCAGTAGGAAGTTTAGAAATAAATCCTTTGAGTACCATAAGGGCAAAACATCCGAGCACAAGAACTATGATAAGCGGTATAACAGATGAAGTTACTGTTTCAATAACTTGTTCACGCTGATATTGCTTAGCAAATTCTTCACTTGCAATCTTATCGATTGCAGCACCCTCAAATTGTAATCCTGAAACAGAGATTACGTCCCCTCTTGAGTAGTCAACACCTGATGCTGACAATATTAGATTTTTTAACTCTTCTTTTTCAGAATCTGTAAGGATTTTATTAACCGCAACTGCGATTGATAATCTTTTTATTGTTCCCGGAGCATAAATTACTTGTTTAACTTCTTTTGATACATTGTAATTTATAGCTGTTTTTTGTTTTGAGTAATTCAAGTTTCTTTGATTAACACTTGTTGAATTTGGAACAAGGTTAGGATTTTCGTAGGTTTCAACCTCGGTTTGAGAGCTTGTAATAACACCTTCTCCCTTGTCGTTAACAGGCATATAACTTTCGATTGTTGATTTAGCAGAATTAAAATCAATATCTGCGTTAACCTGTACGGAAACATTTCCTTTTCCGACAATTTTTTCCAAAACATCCGCAACTTTTTTAGCAGTTTGTTTTTCAAGATTTGCTTTGAAACTCTCCATATCGGTTGAGTTTTTGGAAGTTTCGTCAGACAAACTGTTTCCGCTCTGGTCTGTAATGAAAACCTGCTCCGGAGTCATGCGCGGAACTGAATATGCAACGAGGTTTTTAATAGCTTTAACTTGTGCGCTTTTCAATTTATACCCCGGTTCTAACACAAGCATAACTGATGCGGTTGGTTTTTCATCATTATCTTCAAAAATAGAACGTTCAGGCTCTGCAAGTTGAACTTTTGCGTACTTGATACCCTGAATTTTTTCGATTGCACGAGTAATTTCGCCTTGGAAAATTCTTTGTTTTGTGAGTTTGTTTTTAAAATCGGTTGAACCGAGCTGCATATCATCCAAAAGCTCAAACCCGCCGTCACCGGTTTTAATCAAGTCATTCTCAGCTACGAAAATACGCATATCATCCCTTGTTGAGGAAGGAACAAGAATAGATTTCTTGTCCTCGGACAACTTGTATTGATAGCCGTTTTTCTTCATGTTTTCTACGATATTAATAGCGTTAACTTCGTTCAAGTCTGAATATAAAACAACCCAATCCGGCTCCATCGCTTTTGAAAGAAAGAATGTCGCCGCAATAATTGTTATAACGATTAGAGCGAGCATACCAAGTTTCTGCCCGTCGTCCAAACCGTTCCAGAGCTTTTTTACGTCATTAGCTAATAGTGCAAAATAATTATTTTCCATGTACTCCCCGCGCACAATTGTTCACTATAAATAATATCCTATCTGCAAAAAAGTTTCAAATTGTTAAGTTTTTGTAATGCTACAGGATATTATAATCTCTCTAATTTATTTTCTGACCGACTTTTAGGATTAAAGGAAGCTTGCCCTTCTCTCTTATTAGTCTTTCAAATTCTTTTATGTCAACGGAAATCGCATCAAACGTGTTGTAATGCATTGGAATAACTCCGGTTACTTTTAGCCAGTCAGCTGCAATAATCGCGTGTTCAATATCCATTGTGAATTGTCCGCCGACAGGCAGCATCGCAACATCAGGACGATAAAGTTCGCCAATGGTTTTCATTTCTTGCATCAAGCTTGTATCTCCGGCATGGTATGCGGTTGCACCGTCAATCTCAAAAACATATCCGCATGGATTTCCGCCATAAGCTCCGTCCATAGTTGAACTTGAATGGTATGCAGGAGTTGCAATTGCTTTTCCCCAGCTGTAATTCTGCCAGTTTCCGACTCCTATTCCGTTTACTTTTGCACCTTTTTTCTCGCAATAATTTGCAAGTTCAAAAATTGCGGTTATAGTTGCACCTGTTCGTTTTGAAATTTCAATCGCGCTTCCCAAATGGTCACCGTGAGCGTGAGTAACAAAAATATCCGTAACCCCTTCCGGATTGTAGTCCGGACTGCATACCAAAAATGGGTCGATAAGAATTTTCGCTTTGCTTTTCGTTTCAATTTCAAAACAACTGTGTCCTAAATATGTTATACTCATTTGTTTTTCACCTCTACACTATATTTGCTCTGTCCATTAATTTTCTAAGTCTTTTATACTCCTTACCCCATTTTTGCATAGATTCTACAACAGGGCGAAGGGTGTATCCGATATCGGTTAAGTAATATTCTACTTTTGGTGGGACTACGTCATATTTCTCTCTTACAATAAGTCCGTCTTCTTCCATTTCTTTAAGGCAGGTAGTGAGAACCTTTGCGGTGCAGCCAAGATTTTTTTTCAACTCAACAAAACGCATTTCTTTTTTCAAAAGCTCTTTGACTATAAGAATTTTCCATTTTGCCCCAACAAGCTGTAATACAACACTTACTGGATTTGTAGCTAAATCTTTATACTGCATTCTTTCCCCAAGTTTATTTATCTTCTTTATTCTTTTCGGCAGAGTTCCAAAGCTCGGTTAACTTCTCTTTTACTCCGTATCTGCCAAACCATTTTTGAACGAATCTTTCCTCATATCCGAGTCCGCCGTTTGTTTTGGTGAAGCCGTCTAAAAGGAATGTTGCCTCAGAAATAGAAATTCTTATAATAACATGCGGTTGAATTGTATTTGTAGGATCCATCCAAACCTTTATATTATTGTATTTCGCTATATTAACACTTTTGATATTGTGTGCGTCGGATTGCTCCTGTACAATAAAGCTCTTTAAGCTGTCTTCCACATCTTTAAACGTTGCCATTGCTAATTCCTTAATCCTGTTCTGTCTAAAATAATTATAGTTACTTTAGTATACCATGTTTTAGATTTTTGTGTATAATTGAGGTTAATAAGTCATCAAAATGACGGAGGAAATATAATGCTGGTAATAATGAATCCTAATGCGACCGAACAAGAAATAATGCGTGTTGCAATGTTTCTTGAATCCAAAGGTTTTGAAGCGAGAATTTCTCACGGAGAAGCCAGAACGGTTGTACACGCAATCGGGGTTGTGGACGTTGACCAGCGTGATTTTGAACTCTTGGCGGGCGTTTCCGAAGTCGTTAAGGTTTCTACAAACTACAAACTTGCAGCGCGGGTTTCACAAGGACAAGATACCATTGTAGAAGTCAACGGAGTTAAGTTTGGTGATAAATATACCGGTTTGATAGCAGGACCTTGTACCATTGAATCATATGACCAAATGGATGCGACAGCGCAAGAATTACAAGAATCAAACGTTAAAATCCTTCGCGGCGGTGCGTTTAAACCGAGAACAAGTCCATACGCTTTCCAAGGCTTGGGCGAAGAAGGTTTGCAAATAATCAGAAGTGTTGCTGACAATCATGGAATGGCAGTTGCGTCCGAAATTATGGACATTTCTCAATTAGACATGTTTATGAGATACGTCGATATTTTGCAAATTGGCGCAAGAAATATGCAGAACTATAATCTTTTGAAAGAACTCGGGAAAATCCATAAACCTGTTATTCTTAAACGAGGTTTATCTGCAACCTATGAAGAATGGTTAATGTCCGCTGAATACATTATTTCCGGTGGGAATAACCAAATAATTCTCTGTGAGCGCGGTATAAGAACCTTTGAAAAATTTACCAGAAACACTCTTGATATAGCAGCAATCCCTGTTATTAAAAAGCTTAGCCACTTACCGATTATTGTCGACCCTTCTCATGGAACGGGTTTGCGCGATAAGGTTGAGCCAATGTCACGTGCAGCAGTAGCCGCAGGCTGTGACGGTTTGATAATCGAAGTGCACAACAACCCTGAAACTGCGATATGCGACGGTGCGCAATCACTTTATCCTTGGCAATACGACCTGCTTTACAAACAAATTAAGCAAATCGCTCCAATCGTCGGTAAAGAAATCGTCTAGGGGGGGTAAATAAATTGAACTGGTAGGTGCGAACTACTAGCTTGATGTATCTTTGGTGACCAAGTGATTAAGTGAATAAGTGACCAAGAATGTTGAATTGTCTACCCTCTCTGGGGGAGAGGGATTAAGTGACCAAAAATGTAGGGTGGGAAAAATGCAATGATTCCCACCACAACCAGTAAGTAAGGTGCTGCGCGCACTTGCGCACCGATAACTAAGTGATGGGGGGCTTGTCTTGCTCTTTCGCATTGGGGGGTTCAAGTTTCGCAATATATTAACAAATAAAAACGGGGTAGTAAAAACTACCCCGTTTTTATTTGCCGACGGGGGGACTTGAACCCCCACGGATTGCTCCATACGCACCTGAAACGCACGTGTCTACCATTCCACCACGTCGGCATTTTTGCTTGTTAATTCATATTCAATTATCAACACCTGAATTTGGAATTCAATGCACTCCGTGGTGGATGTTCTCTCAAGGAGAACCCTCTCAGAAAACCTGACATTTAGTCAGCTTTTCCTGCGGCAGAGTACCACGTCGGCATTTTTGCTTGTTAGCTCATATTCAATTATCAACACCTGAATTCGGAATTCAATGCACTCCGTGGTGGATGTTCTCTCAAGGAGAACCCTCTCGGAAAACCTGACATTTAGTCAGCTTTTCCTGCGGCAGAGTACCACGTCGGAGTTATGTCCAACTCAATTCTATCATAAGAAAATAAAAAAGGGCAATGATGCCCTTTGCTCGTTATTTAAGCACGACGATTTTTCTTAATCATACAGCACACGCTAGCCCAAAGATTTGTGAAATGTTCTGGAAATTATATCGTCTTGCTGCTCCTTAGTTAGTTTTATAAAATTAACCGCGTAGCCGGAAACCCTCACTGTTAATTGCGGATACTTCTCAGGATGCGCCTGTGCATCCAACAACGTATCTCTATTGAACACATTTACATTCAAATGGTGTCCTCCCTTTTCTACGTAACCGTCTAATAATTGGATTAAATTTTCTTCTTGTGCTGTTGCCATTTTTTTTATCTCCTATTAGTTTTATCTTTCACTGTTTTTATTATATACTATGTTTAACAACATTTCTGTTGTTTATACAACATTAATAAAAATATTTTGAAAGGATTAAAAAATGGATAAATATTACAATCAAATAAAGAATTCGCCTGTGTTTTACGGAATGAGTGATGATGAACTTCAAGGTTTGTTAGAATGTTTCAACGCACGCGTCCGAAAATACGAAGAAGACGAAATGATAATCCGCCAAGGAGATATGATAAAAAACATTTATCTCATTCTTAAAGGTGCCGTAAATATTGAAAAAGACACTTATTGGGGCAGAAGAATGATTATTTCACAATTAGCCGAAAACAACAACATCGCGCTAGCTTTCGTTGCCTCAAAAAATGTTGAATCAAATATTGATGCAATTGCCGTAGAAGACTCCGAACTTCTGATTTTGAATTATGAAAAATGCACTTCAATGTGCCAAAATGCATGCACGCGTCACAAAGTTTTGATTAACAATTTGTTTGAAATTTTGTCCAAAGAAAATATTGAACTTATCCAAAAAATAGAAAATATTTCGCAAAAAACAATCCGCGAAAAACTTTTAATCTATCTTTCCAACGAAGCGAAAAAAAATCGAAGCAACTCGTTCGAAATTCCTTTCAACAGACAGGATTTGGCTGACTATCTAAATATCGACCGTTCTGCGATGAGTTTCGAGCTTTCTAAGCTTCAAAAAGAGGGAATAATTGCATATGACAAGAATAAGTTCGTGTTAAGCCGACAAGTTTAGTTTATTTGGTGCGCAAGTGTGCGCACCCTACTTACTTACTTGTTGCGGTGGGAATCATTGCATTTTTCCCACCCTACACACTAACCAACCAAACCAAATATATTTACCCCTTTACCCCTACTCCGTAGGACATCAAGCTAGTAGTTCTCACCTACCAGTTCAATTTATTTTCCCCCCCCCCAGAAGGAATTCGGGATATTTTTTAGCGAGTTCTTTTGCTTCTTCGTCGGTGAGTTTTGGGATTTCTTGTTCAACAAAATGTATTGTTGCATCTGCCGGAATACGAAACACCTCAGCGTATTTATTTTTGTATGTTTTGGCTAAATTTCCAAGGGAATTAGTTTCATTCAGGAGCGCATCAATCCCATATACTGCTGATTCACCCTTGATTTTGGTTATGGCGTGATCCATTTCTTGGTTTTTTTCGTTCGTCGGTATTTCGATATTAACGACTTTGGTGTCTTCTTCTGCGATGTCGTTCATTCTACACACCATATAAGTAAGACGGGCGGCTTCACCGCAATTGAGGGTTTGAAATTTTTTAATTCCTTCCATAAGTTTCGAAAAATATTTAAACGGCTCTCTTGCGTATTTTAAATAAAAATCTCTCAGATTGTCGAGTCTGTCTCCGAGTGGTTTCATATCCATTGCAAGTTCAGAGAGCTTTCTATAGCGTATATTTACGTCGGAGTTTTCGTAAATAATCTTGTAGGATTCAATATTCCCGCATTTCCAGTATGACGGATACGAGCACCGTTGCTGCATCAGAGAGCAGACCTCACGTGCTTGTGCCATATCAATTTTTCGGCTTTGAAAGTTGGTCGGGATTGAGCAATTGATTTCCATACCATGTATAAGTACCCTGAAAATATTTTTTGCTCGTTTTGTAACTTATCTTAATATGTTTTTTACATAGTCGTAGTATTCGTTGTTTTTAATGTTTGAAATATTTTTTTGGATTTCTTCTTTGCTCACGAGTCCTGTTCTATAGGCAACTTCTTCAAGACAAGCAATTTTTATTCCTTGATTTTCCTCAACGGTCTGAATGTATTGTCCTGCTTTAAGAAGAGAGTTATGAGTTCCTGTATCAAGCCAAGAGAAGCCTCTTCCAAGGAGTTCTGTATGGAGTTTTTCTTTTTGGAGATATATTTTGTTTAAATCGGTTATCTCAAGTTCTCCCCTTTGAGAAGGTTTCAGGCTCTTTGCATATTCAATAACCTTGTTATCGTAGAAGTACAACCCTGTAACAGCATAGTTTGATTTAGGATTTTGGGGTTTTTCTTCTAAGGAAAGCACTTTTCCTTGCTGGTCAAATTCAACTACACCGAATCTTTCAGGGTCTTTTACCGCGTAACCAAAAATTGTAGCAGTTCCATTTTCGGCTCTTTGAACGGCGTCTTTTAGAGATTTTGAGAAACCAGCTCCGTAAAAAATATTATCACCCAAAATCATTGCAACAGGGTCGTTTCCGATAAATTCTTCGCCCAAAATAAAGGCTTGTGCAAGTCCATCAGGACTTGGCTGAGTTTGGTAAGAGAATTTTACTCCGAATTGTGAACCGTCGCCCAGAAGGGTTTTGAAGTTTGAAATATCGTTAGGGGTTGAGATTATGAGAATATCTTTTATTCCCGCGAGCATTAGGACAGAGATTGGGTAATAAATCATCGGTTTGTCATATACCGGAAGGAGTTGTTTTGAAACAACTGTAGTTGTCGGATATAGTCGAGTTCCGTTTCCGCCTGCGAGTACAATTCCTTTCATAATTTATACCTCTCTTAGTTGTAAATATTCTTTTAATGCGGCTTCCCAGTTTCTGCAAAAACCGTCGTTATCCATAACACTGTATTTTGGTCTTTTTGCGGGTCTTGGAAACTCTTCGGTTGTACAAGGTTTCAGATTAACTTTGAGATTAGAAAGCTCAAAAATCCGTTTTGCAAAGCTATACCAGCTTGTTTTTCCGCCTCCGCAGATGTGGTATATTCCGTAATCTTCCGTATCAAGAAGCTCTGCGATTTCGTTAACAAGCTCCAGTGTCCAAGTCGGGCAGCCGATTTGGTCGTTGACGACCTTCAATTCCGGTTTGTTTTTGAGTGAAAGCATAGTTTCTACAAAGTTTTTTCCATAAATTCCGTAGAGCCAAGAAGTTCTTACGATAAAATATTTTTCGCAATATTTTTTGACGAATTCTTCGCCTTCCAATTTGGTCAAACCATAATTGTTAATAGGGTTTGGCTTATCAGTCGGAAGGTATGGTTTTTCTTTTTTTCCGTCAAAGACGTAATCTGTTGAGATGTAGACCAATTTGCAACCGATTTCTGCACAGGTTTTAGCAATGTTTTTTGTTCCATCTGCGTTGATTTCTCTTGCTTGTTCGAGGTTTTCTTCTGCACTGTCAACATCTGTGTATGCTGCGCAATGGATTACGACATCAGGTTTTTCGGATTTTAAAACTTTTTGGACAGAGTCAGGATTTGTTATGTCAAGATTTTGGATATCTGTTTCAACAACTTCGTACCCTTCATCCTCGAGTATCGGACATAAATCTTGCCCCAACATTCCGTTAGCTCCTGTGACTAAAGCTTTCATGACATTGTACTCGCTTTCTTTTTTTCGATTGATTTTATCCAATCTTGATTGTTCAAATACCAGTCTATGGTTAATTTTATACCTTCTTCAAAAGTTACTGATGGTTGCCAATCCAGTTGAGAAGAGATTTTGTTATTAGAAATTGCGTAACGTTTGTCATGACCTAATCTATCTTCCACAAACTCAATTGAGTCCTCATCTTTGCCCATTGCGTCAAGGATGAGCTTTGTAATTTCAAGATTTGTTTTTTCGTTATGACCGCCGATATTATAAACATCGCCGATTTTTCCTGAGTGTAGTACCCTGTCTATTGCTTCGCAGTGGTCATAGACATAAAGCCAGTCGCGAACGTTCATTCCGTCGCCGTACACCGGAACTTTTTCGCCGTTCAAGAGTTTTGAAATAAAGAACGGAATTAATTTTTCAGGATACTGGTATGGACCATAGTTGTTTGAACATCTTGTAATCAAAACCGGAAGTCCGTATGTTTCGTGGTAAGCTCTGACAAGCAGGTCTGCACTTGCTTTTGAAGCTGAATAAGGTGAATTTGGTTGTATTGGAGAGGTTTCATAGAAATATCCTGTTTCTTCCAAAGTTCCGTAAACTTCATCTGTTGAGACCTGTAAGTATCTTTCGATATCAGATTCTATGCTTGCCTGAAGCAGGTTCAATGTTCCCATAACATTTGTTTCTACAAAGATTTCGGGACGCTTAATCGAATTATCAACGTGAGACTCAGCTGCGAAATTCACCACGTAATTGCAACCTTTGATGATATTGCGCACGAGTTTTTTGTCGCAGATATTTCCTCGGATAAATTGGTAATTAGGATTATTTTCGACATCCTTCAGATTTTCCAAGTTTCCGCAATAAGTCAACGCATCAAGGTTTATGACTTTGCTCTCGGGATATTTTTTTAGAATATGTCTTATGAAACAGCTTCCGATAAAACCTGCTCCGCCTGTTACTAGAACTGTTTTCATCAGCTTAACTCCTCTTTGTTAATATCTTTCAAGTTTGGTTGAACCTTGTCCTTTTCGCTCAAAATCGGCTGAAAATCAATGTTCCAATCGATATTAATGTCTTTATCATTCCACAAAATTCCGCGGTCGGCGCTAGGTGTGTATTCTCCGCTTGTTTTGTACATAAGTTCAACTTCATCCGTTAGTGCAACGAAACCGTGTGCGAATCCGTTAGGGATATAGAGCATGTTTTTGTTTTCTTCTGACAATTCGACTTTTACATATTGTCCGAAGGTTTTTGAATTTTTTCTGATATCAACCGCGACATCAAAAATTCTTCCGCGTGTACATCTTACGAGTTTTGCCTGCCCGAAAGGTTTTGCCTGAAAATGAAGTCCTCTAAGCACGCCTTTAGTGGATTTGGAGTGGTTATCTTGTACAAACTCTACTGTAATTCCGTTTTCAAAAAATTCGGACTTCTTGTAGGTTTCCATGAAAAAACCTCTGTTATCTCCGAATACTTTCGGTTTAACAAGTATTACATCCTCAATTTTCTGCTTTTCAAACTCAAACGGCATAGATATCTCCTTACATCTATAATAGCAGAAATCACGTATTAGTCATAATATTTTACAATTTATATTATAGTCCGCCATCACGACGTGAAAACGGTTCTTTCGCATCAGGCGGAAGATACATTCTGTTTTGTGTTCCGCGTTGAGTGTCGTATGGTGAAACGGGTTCTTCTGCAAACCCAAGTTTTTTGTAAAATTCTTTTGAGTCTTTCTTAGAGTGAAGTCGGATGTTTCCGTTACAACAGGCTTCATCACTTCTTCTTTGTGCAATTTGCAAAAGCCTCGTTCCGATATCTTTGTACTCTTCCATTCCTTCCTTATAGTAAGGAGTGTTCGGGTTGGAATGATTCATTAAAAAGTCAACAAAAATGTGGCTTGGGTCTTCCGTAAATGCGAGTCGGTCATAATTATTTGCCTTATTAATTTTTATGTCCATTTCGCCAATTATTTTACCGTACTTGTCTTTAAGCATATAGGTTTCTTGGTTTGTAGAGCATTTTATTTTCATTACATTAAGAAAAGCCTCTTCACCGTTTTTCTTGAAAACTCTGACTTTGCCAATGATTCCGTCAGGCATCATTCCTACATTGTAGTGTTTAATTGTTTCAACCGGATTAATTCCCTTGAAACTAGGAACTGTTATAGGTTTTGCTTGAAAACCGGTATTATATTTTATTAAATTATTCCTTACTTCCATACTTTAATAAAAACATTAAGTGACGAAAAATTGCGTTTTGGGGTAAAGCTGTGTAAAGATTTTTGTGCTAGACGCCCTGTTAATTACAATCAAGAAACCGAAACGGATTTTTATTTATCCCAAGAGTGTCTTTTAAGTCATTTACTATGTTTAAAGCTGTGTAGTTTCCGGCATACCCGCATTCATTGTAAACTTTAGCACGTTCTTCTTTTTTATAATCATTACCCTTAATCAAAACTTTATCTAAAATGTCTGCCAATTCCTGTGTATTTTCAGCCTTATAACAAGTTTGATTAATTTTTTCTACGAAAGGATTGAACGGAACACCGTGTTTAGATTTCAAGAAAATTTGCGGTTTTTGAGTCATAAAATATTCCGTTTTGAAAGATCCGCAATCCGTAATCATAGCGCAAGATTCCATAAACATGTCTAAATAGTCGCCGGATTCGTAAACTTGACCTATTTTTCTCCACTCATCCCAATATTTTTGAAGTTTCTCTTCTGACCACAAATTTCCGTTTCGTAAAAATTCCCATAAACACGGATGTGGCTTAAAGACGTAATTAAACTCCGGATGAGCTTTTGCCCACTCAAGAATGAAATCTCCCATATTAAGGAAAGTTCCCCATTTCAGGGTGGTTGTATCCGATACAGAAAAATGTGGAGCATAGATAATAGTTTTCTTATTCTCAAACTTTTTATCTTTATTAAGATAAAAATAATCCAAAATCGGGTGTCCGACAGCTTTTAAGTTTGAACCTTTATTCGCCATATTTGAGGCAAAGTAATTTTTTATCAAATCGTTAAGTACATACTGAGTTTCCACATACAAATAGAAACGTAGGTAATATTCCTGTTCACCCATAGAACTTGATACAGAATATGGAATATAACGTGTCAAAGCATATTTAGATGTCATCACCGGTCCTTGAGTCTTATAAACATACCAAGGATGACAATAAAAGACTATATCAGGCTTTGGCTCCATATCCTCAAATGCAATATAGTCATTCTTCTCAAAGTCATAAGCATATTTTACCCGCAACCCTTTTTTCTCAAAGAATTCATAAACCGGTTTCAAAGTTTCCGGTTTTTGGTAATTGAAATTAAAATCCGGCGCACAGTTCTTAGAAACAAAAATCCACGGTGTAAAAATTCCGCTTTCTTCCATCAAGTCATATATGCTCTGGCATTTCCACTTTGTTTCATCATAAATATAGAATGCTACAGTTAATTTTTTGCCATTCTTAATTTTGTTCTTTAATTTTTTTATTACTTGAGGTTTGTTATCAGAAATATACCTAAGGTTTTGACGTATTTTCAAGCTCATGCCAACTTGTTTCAATGCTTCTTGTAATTTTGGAGGAGCATAGTTTGCAAGCTGTTCAAAAATTTCAAAATACTTTATATACATTTAACCTACAAATTTTTTACAAATTCCCAAATCCTATCACAGGAATGACCATCTTTGTATTTATACAAAATATCCGTTTCTGTAGCCTTGTAATTAGCTTTTCCATTATTACAACATCTGAGGATTTTCTCTTTTAAATCTTCATAGCTAAGTACCATTTCTCCAGGCATCAATATTCTATAGTTATCCGGAAGTATAAAGCCACGACATTGTTTGTATTTATCAAGATAATTACCCATATAAAGAATTGGTTTATTCAGTATTGCATAATCAATTGTAATGGATGAAAAGTCGCTTATTATTAAGTCTGTAAGATTAAAGATTTCATTTATATTAATATTACTAACAATTAAATCTCTGAATTTTAGTATTCTTATATTCTCACATTGGTCATAATTATTGTCTTGCAAATGTTTTATAAATTGTTTTTCCTCAAAAGGATGAGGTTTGATTAATAAACAAATATTGTTCGTTTTCAAATATTGCAAAAAATCTTCTTGGCTATAATTTTCAAGCCCGAAAATATTCTCAAAATCTACCTCTACATCTACTCTGCTATATCTGGTTTTATAAGTAGGTGCATATAAAACAACTTTATCAAAACCACCTAAATCAAATTTTTCTCTAATATGCGAATCTTGTTTTTTGTTAAAAATAACATCCGTTCTAACAACACCGGTTATTGGGAGTCTATTTGGATTTATTTGGAATAATGATGAGAATATTATTTTATAGATATCCGAAGATACAAATATATAACCGTGTTTTGACATATAACTGTAACGACGTTTAGTATTTTGAGTCAGTCCGCTATCAGCACAACCGATGGACTTGATAGGTGAACCATGCCACAAATTAAAACAAACATGCCTGTCAGAAGATATATAATCCAAAAATTTACTGCAATGGTCATGGATAATATATTTTGATGTAAGCAAATTCCACATGCCTGATAAAGTGTGGATATAATAATTCTTATCTTCTACTTTGTCGTTACTTGAATCCACAGCCTCTCTTAACCAAAATATTTCTTTGAATTTATTCTGTTTCTGCGTCTTTAAATAATCATAAAAAATGAATGTACTGTCAGAAAAGTCAGGATAAGAAGTAAATGCTGCCTTAGTATTAAACTTGGGTAAAATCCTGTCCAAAAGCCTAAATAAAACAGTACTATTTTTACAAAAATCGTAATAATATCTCTTTGGGTTCGTATAAAAAGAAATATGTAGTCTCAAACATTTGAAAATAATACGTTCTTCTCTTTCAATATGCTCTATATGAAATAATTCTGTCATCAATTCTCCAATACCTGTGTCTTATATAATTCTAACTGCAACTTTTTCTCTGTCATAAACATAACCAAGATACTCAAATTGCAAACCAGTTTCTTCCAAAAACTCCATAAAAGCTTTATATTCATGTTGTTGCCAATTAGGATAATTGAAATATTCATCAAAAAAGATTACCGTTCCTGTTGATATATGAGATTTTAGATTATCGAATATCGTTTTTGTTGAAGAATACAAGTCACAGTCAATATTAAGATATGCAATATCAAACTCTCCATGCTCCTGTACAAATTTTGGCAGGGTATCGTTAAAATAACCTATAACCAATTCAACATTTGATTCAACTTCAGGCAAATTTTCCATTTTAAAACGGTCTTTTGTATAATCTCCGTACCATGCCTCAGGAAGTCCCTCAAAGCTATCAAAACCATAGATTTTATCGTTTGGTCTCTGTTTAGCTATATGATTGATAGAAATTCCTTTATAAACACCAAACTCCAAATATAGTCCGGGTTTTTGTGCAAAACTCAGTGCATAAGTATGTAAATCTAATCTCTTTGGCAACATTTTAACTGTAGACATATTTTTAATTATAAATTCAGCAGTCTGATAACTGGCAACTTCTGCCAAGCTTAGTTTTAAATTTCTCCAAGGTTTTTCTTTTAATGGTAAATCCCACATTTTTTTAATAGCGGTAATATCTGCGCGATTATTCTGCGCTGCAAAATTAATACCTTCAAGTACACTTTTTATTTCTTTTATTTCTTTTTCCAATTTGCTACAATTACTTTTGTGTCTTAAAAATTTAATTTTTAAACCCATAATTGTGATTATCTTATGTGTATTTTCATTTCTCATAGAAAATATTGTTTGAAAAAATTTTTTCATCATCAAATTCCTTTAGTTATTACGTAACTTCTTTAGAGTTTCATTTAAAAGAGAAGAACTTGTTCCTTTCGTGTACGGAAAATATACCACTCGAACTCCAACTTTTTTAAATTTTTCTTCCATTTCTTTCCAACTCGGAGAATTGTACCAATCATCTCCCACAAAAAGAACATCAAAATGCAACTTTTCCCACATTTTGTATTTATCCAAATTTTCCTGAGGAATCGCAGCGTCCACATATTTAATGCTTCGAACAATCTCAATTCTCTCTTCAAACGGAATAACAGCACGCTTGTTTTTGTACGCAACAAGTTCATCCACAGTAACTCCGACAATCAGCTTGTCGCACAAACCTTTAGCGTTCTTGAGGAGGTTCAAATGTCCAATGTGGAATAAATCATAAACTCCGGATGTATAACCGATTAACATTTTTTCCATTACAAAGCTCCTTTATCATGCAGATTTAAAAATTGTTCTAAACACCAACACAACCACTTTTGGTCGCCCGTCATATTTTCAGTACAGTTTGGTATAAATTCCGGTCTTGAAACTTTGTAATCCTTTAACCATTGTGTCATTGCCCTTGGCATAGGGATTTTCTGCGGAACCGGAATATCAGGATAACAGGTTGCAAAAAGTTCTCTTACGAGATATTTTGACTCACCTCTGCGTACTCTTTCCATATCCAAAGGTTCAGCCATTTTCATGTGCGAATACGGGTCAAGATACTTAACCCCTGCAATACTAAAAGCGTCTTCATAGGAATTTAATGATTCCAGTAACATATCTTCATTCATTAATTTCCAAACGTCAATGGTATTGTCCTCTCTTTTGTATTTATCATATTGTGATTTCACATCCACTGGTTCCACAAGAGCTTCGCTCGGTTCTATATAGTTATATCTTTTGATAAATGCATCTGTTGACCAATCTGAAGTCAATAATTTATCCATGCCGCCAAATACGTAGTCTGCGCTATCTCCGATTATAATTCTTTCAATCCCTTGTGACTTTGCGTATCTCGCAGCTTTTAGTAATTGAACTTCTATTGAATGGAACGGCACTCCGTCAGCTTTCAGAATTTCCGGAGTTAATTCTTCAAAATCGCTCCAATTCATTTCAATAATATGATGTTTAAGTCCGTATTTGTCAGCGTATTTGCGCGCTTTTTCCGTCTCATCAATTGCGCCTTGGGCAATACATTTAAATGTATAAGCAGGAGTTCCTTTAGGAAGGTATGACGCTAAAATTGCGCTGTCCATTCCGCCTGAGAGCAAAATGGCAGTCTTATTCGGAACGTAAAACTCTCTTATCCTCTCTTTAATAACTTCATCCATGTCCTGAATGTTTTTTACGAGTGTAATTTTATTCTTTGGTATAGGTTTGAATACTTTATGTGTTAACCCCTCGAAGAAGTTCATATTTTCGTCCGCCACAAAGCGAAAAGCCAAATAATGACTCATACAGTATTGCTTATTAATCATATTATCCTCTTCTTACGTATCAATGTTTGTTGCATAAACAGCGTTAGACTCAATGAAATCTCTTCTAGGTTCAACTTTGTCGCCCATTAAGATATCAAATAACTGATCGCACATCATGGCATCTTCGATATTAACCTTGAGCAAGGTTCTTGTTTCAGGGTCCATTGTTGTTTCCCAAAGTTGTTGAGGCATCATTTCACCAAGACCTTTGAATCTCTGAATTGCCATACCTTTCTGACCTCTGTCATCAACAATTTTTTGAAGCTGTTCAAATGATGTGATAATAGTTTCGCCGTTTTCTGATTCAAGAATGAGTTCCTTTTCTTCTTCAATCAAATAATCACGAATCAGCGGATAAGAATTCTTCAATCTCTTGAATTCATTACTCTTGATAACGTTAGCCGTAATCATTTCGCGTTCGTTTTCAAATAAATCAAGCTGAATTGCATATCTTGCGACATCAGGATTGTATTTCAAAGAAACTTTGTAGTTTTTAGCCTCTGAAACATTGTAGTTTTCTGCGTGGTCTTTCAAGTAGTGATCAAGATAAGCAAGGATTTCGTTCATTTTTTCTTGGTTTTCAAAATCTTCCGGCTTGATATCTGAACGGATAAGACCCCTCAAAACAACTGACGGAATGATGTTCAAAATCGGGTTGTTATAAGCCTTATAGAAGGTTGCCATGTTGTGAAGCAACACTAACAATTCATCGCCTGATTTAACCTTAGTTTTAGCCTTATCAGACAAGCTTAATGACTTGATACCACGTTCTTTTAACATCTTATCAAGCGCATGTTCGTCGTAAAGATATTCAGAAGTTTTTCCTGTTGTAACCTTGAACAACGGCGGCTGCGCGATATAAACATAACCGTTTTCGATAAGCGGTTTTGCATATCTGAAGAAGAATGTCAAAAGAAGAGTTCTGATGTGCGCACCGTCGACATCAGCATCGGTCATGATAATAATTTTGTGATAACGAAGTTTCTCAAGGTTAAAATCGTCTTCGTTCTTACTGATTGTAATACCGAAAGCCTGAACCATTGATTGTATTTCGTTGTTAGCATAAATCTTATCAAGACGAGCTTTTTCAACGTTAAGGATTTTACCTCTCAAAGGTAAAATTGCTTGGAACATTCTGTTTCTGCCCTGTTTCGCAGAACCACCTGCGGAATCACCCTCAACGATGAAAATTTCGCATTTTTCAGGTTCTCTGTTTGAGCAGTCAGCAAGCTTGCCCGGAAGAGTTGAGTTTTCAAGAACAGATTTTCTTCTGGTAAGTTCTCTTGCCTTTCTTGCCGCTTCACGAGCTCTTTGAGCTTGAAGAGTTTTTTCAATAATTGTTCTTGCAAGTTTCGGGTTGAATTCTAACCATTCTTGCAATTTTTCTCTTACAACATCTTGCACAACACCCATTACTTCTGAGTTTCCGAGTTTTTCTTTTGTTTGACCTTCAAATTCAGGGTTTTCGATTTTAACGCTGACAATAGCGGTCAAACCTTCTCTTACGTCATCACCGGAAAGGTTTTGTTCAGAATCTTTAAGGATTTTATTTGTTCTTGCATAATCATTCAATACACGTGTAATCGCGTTTCTAAAACCGGTTAAGTGAGTTCCGCCTTGGTGCGTATTAATGTTGTTTGCAAAAGACAGAATTGATTCGTTGTAAGAATCTGTATATTGCATAGCAACTTCGACTTTTACCTTGTCGACAATTTTTTCCATGTAGATTGGTTCGTCAAACATAACCGTTTTGTTGTGGTTCAAGAAGGTTACGTAACTTGCAATACCACCTTCGTAATGGAAGGTTTCGTCTTTCTTTGTATCTTTTTCGTCATGGAGAATGATTCTCAAACCTTTATTAAGGAAAGCCATTTCTCTAAAACGAGTTGCGACAATATCTACATCGATTTCAGTTGTTTCGGTAAAGATTTCAGGGTCAAGCCAGAAAGTTGATTTTGTACCGGTTTTTGTGGTTGGTACAGTTTTTTCAACAGGACCCGTAGGCTCGCCACGGAGGTATTCTTGTCTCCAAACATAACCGTCACGGGAAACTTCTACAACCATTTTTTCTGAAAGCGCGTTTACTACTGATGCACCAACACCGTGAAGACCGCCTGATACTTTGTATCCGCCATCGCCAAATTTTCCGCCGGCGTGAAGAACGGTGTGAACGATTTCAAGAGCGGATTTGCCTGTTTCGGGTTTGATGTCAACAGGGATACCACGACCGTTATCTTCTACGGTTACACTGTTGTCTTTGTTCACTGTTACGTGAATTTCGGTACAGTATCCGGCAAGAGATTCATCGATAGAGTTATCTACGATTTCATAAATACAGTGGTGCAAACCTCTTTGCGAAGTTGAACCGATATACATGCCGGGGCGCAGACGAACAGCCTCTAAACCTTCTAATACACGTATATTACTAGCGTCATACCCTTGTGTCATTTATCCCCCTCAAATCAATTAAAAACTATTCTATAGATATATTGTAGCACAAAAACATTTTTCAACGAAATATATTACAGAAAAACTGTAGAAAACGGGTCATCTTGATTTTTTCTCTTGGAGCTGATAATATGAGTTTAAGGTTATCCAAGCCTGTGGCACTCTGCCGACGAGAAAGATTGAGTATCTTTCGAGGAGAGGTAGGTAGCGGGCACGCGCCGAGCGGTAAGGCAAGCTGAGCAACGAAGTTGCGAGGTGGAGTCGAGAAAAACGGAGTTGCGTTGCGGAGACGCAATGCAAGCAGGTTTTTCGAGCGGAGCTGTTATCAGTTCAGCGCAAGACACAGGCAAGTGGTATGACAATTAAATAGCTAAGACGCCATGCACATAAGGGCCTGTGGCGCAGCGGTAGCGCAGAGGACTCATAATCCTTTGGTCGTGGGTTCGAATCCCTCCGGGCCCAAATTTAACAGAAGACTCCTTTTCGGGGTCTTTTTTAGTATGTAAATTTGGGAGGGCTTCTCACCCAGTGGGTTCGACTTCCTCCTTCCCAAAACGATACTTAATCGTTTTGGGCGGAGTCCTTCTCCGGGCCCAAATTTAACAAAAGACTCCTTTTCGGAGTCTTTTTTAGTATGCAAATTTGGGAGGGCTTCTCACCCAGTGGGTTCGACTTCCTCCTTCCCAAAACGATACTTAATCGTTTTGGGCGGAGTCCTTCTCCGGGCCCAAATTTAACAAAAGACTCCTTTTCGGGGTCTTTTTTGGTATGTAAATTTGGGAGGGCTTCTCACCCAGTGGGTTCAAGCGCGAGTGAGCAAGACACTCCCACTATCTCCACTATACTTTTTGTCTTAAACAAGTTATATTGTGTTTAACAATGTAAGTTTTTCTGAATCTATAGGAGTGTTGTTGCAATTGAGTCTCAAAAGAGGAATACTTTTGTTTGTTCCGTGGTAATCACTTCCGCCGGAAATCAAAAATCCGTTTTTCTCTGTGTATTCTACAAGAAAATTTATTTCATCAAAATTGTATCTGGAATAATAACATTCCAAACCTTTGATACCAAAGCTTTTCATAATTTCTAATTTTGGAAAAAATTCTTCTTTAGAAAGATGTTTTTCCCCTTCTCCACCCAAAGGATGCGCCCAAACGGGGATTCCGCCCGCAGCGAGAATTGCCGCAATACCTTCTTCTCCCGTAAATCTTGTATCGCCGGTTTTACAACCGTCCAAGTATTTTTTCATTGCGCTGACGTTATTGTCCGCAAGACCTCTGTTTACAAGAATATTAGCCAAATGAGTTTTCACGACACTCCTTCTGGAATATAGCCACGCAAGCTCTTCATCGGTCAAGTCAATATTCCAAACATCTTTCAAATAATTAATTCTGGTCTCAAGTTTTTTCCTGCGCAAAACCTTACCTTTTTCCACCAAATCAGTAAGTGTCTTGTTTTCTGGGTCACAATTGTAACCCAAAATGTGGCATTTTATACTGTCTGCTCTGCAAGTTAATTCAATCGACGGTATAAATTTGATTTTGTCTGAAATCACACCTCGCATTTCAATACAACCTTCGATTGTGTCATGGTCAGTGAGTGCAAAAATATCAACACCTGCGAGTTCAAGTTTTTTTGCCAATTCTTTAATGCTATCGCTTCCGTCCGAATAACTGCTATGTACGTGTAAATCTGCTTTCATATAAAAATTGTATAACAAAGTTTTGAGTTCGCGGAAAATTTGTAATATAGTTTCATGTAAACTTTTGTTAAAGTTATAGCAAATTTTTTTATTAGGAGTTTTCAATTAGAATGAACACGATAGATAATATTGGAAATACATCGTTTAAAGCATCCAGAATGAATATTCTATCCACCGCGGATAATCACGGAGACATACTTCGCCTGCCTCAGCTTATGAAGGCTATTCAGATGAATAACAAGGATATTTTCGAAAAAGTTACCGAAAAAAGCACCTCAAACATTTTATCTATTGCGGGTGATTTTTTTATGAATCCGAAAAAGTTTGGACTGTTGACCAATCCGCAATTCTGCACAGGTGACGTTCAATATAATTTCCTGACAAAATTGATTTATACCGCTAAAATGGCTGCCGGCAAAAACAGTAATTTTGAAACCAACTACACTCCGGGTAATCACTGCTTAGATGGAGGAGACGAATGGCTTTTTAAAAAACTTGTAAGAGCGCCAATGACAACTCTTCTGACAAATGTTGACAGGAACAAATCTCCGCTTCCAAACAAAGTAATGTATGAAAATGCAAACATTGTACCTGCAAAAATATACAGGATTCCTGACAGCAAAAATCCTGAAAAAGTAAACAAAGTTCTGTATTTGGGAGTAACAATTCCAAGTATGAATTACTATAACCCCGGAGTTGTTAAACAAACAGTTTTTTATAACAATTCAAATAAAAACGATGCTCTTTTGGAAGAAAAAGATATACGAAAAACAATACGAGTTATTAAACACTACGTTAATGTTTTCAAAAACCTCAATCCGCAAGGAGCCGTCGTTGTACTTTCACACCTCGGTAACAAACTTTCAACAATACTTGCAGAAAATATTCCGGAGATAAACCTTATTCTGAATGGTCACGACCACAAAGAATACGAGGCACTTGTAGGCAAAACAATGATTTTGTCACACGGACAGGCAAGCGGATTTTTCAGAAGCACGCAATTGAATTTTAATGATAACGGAAAATTAACCATACGTTCACGCAAATACGATACAGAAAAATATGAACCAATTGCGCGAAGAGACAAAAACCTGCAGATGTACATAAATGTTAATGTCGGCAAAGACCTTGTCCCACTGGTAAAATACGCACATCCGGAAGCCAGCCCTGAAGAAATGGTTTTGAGTGATTCAATTAAGTATGCAGACAGCGTACTGGCAAATTATCTGACAGACGGTATCAAAATTGCAGCTCAGAAGATATTCCCTGATTTAGATTTGGTAGGACTTCCGTCAACAATTGTTCGCAACGGACTCAAAAGCAATGAAAGAAGAAGCACTTTAAACAACTTGGATTTTCTAAAGATATTTGACGGAGTAAATTCAAATCTAAGATTATTGAAAATCGGTACCGTAAAAGGTGAAGATTTATACAACCTTGTGCTTGAAAATGTACTTAACAACTTTAAATCAAAAACCCGTAATGCTTTAATTCGGTGGTCTGACCTGCAAATTAACAAAACAGCAATTAAGGAAATGAAGGATAAAGAAAATCCTGATTATAGAGATTTTATCAAAATAAGAGACAAAGAAACCGGCAAATTTGAGAATATCGATTTTAATAAAGATTATAAAATTTTAATTTCAGACAAATATTTGAGTAAACATACAGAAAATATTAAATGTCCTGAAAAAATCAGAGATAACTTTGAAACAACAAACTATACTTATGATGATTTGTTTATGGAATACTTAAAATCAATAGACTTTGACGTTAAAATGACAACCCGTGCTAGAGAACGGAGAATATTATAAAGGAGTAAATATGAAGGTAGCATTTAATTCGGTACAAAGTAGTGTCCCAAATTTTAAAAGTAACATAACTTTTGATATAGGAGGTTCACAAAGAGAAGGTTCATGTAAAATATATTATGCCTCTACTCCAAATGATGAGGTCTTTTTCAAGGAGCGTACCACTGTTAATGATTTAGGTAAAAGCAAGTTTGAAAATGCGGATGATTTTATTCAACTCATCATCAAGAAAATAGGCAGAATACAGAAAGACAATAAAGGGATTGTCAAAGCAAAAGGATATGACGAATCAGAAAACGCACTAAAAAATGTAGCAATCTTTGTTCCTTCATACACAGCGGGAGATCGAGCATTCTATTTTCCAAACCTAAAGAATAATAAAGATAAACCGTTACAAGACATTGATTTCAGCAACTTTAAGGAAAGATTGGCTAAAAACGGAATTGCCGTAAGCGACGATATGAATTTTAAACTTCTTCAAGACGCTATCGGAACAGGTCTTGCAATGACTTTGAGATTGTTTAATAACAATATGCTCGAGGCAGGGAAACTTTACACAGCATGTATTACCGGCGGAGGCTGCGGAATATCTAACATTGAAGTTGTTGATGACGAAAATGTTATCATCAAATCCTCAGGAAGTTCATATCTTTCACAAAGTTTGAGTATGCAAAAAGTTTCTAAAGCCGGTGCTTCTGCTCCTGCATTGGTAGAAAATTTCTGTAAAGCAATGGGTTTGAATGAAGAAATTATTGATAATATCAAATCATGTCACAAGGCGGAATTTGTTTTAGACTCTTATGTTCAGTATCCAAAGGATGTTAAAACCGAAAAACTTAAAAATATGCTTCTTGAAACAAACATCTTTGAAGTGAGTGATGAAGACGACTCAACATACACTATAAAAGTTAAGGATGAATACCTCCCAAAATACAATACAGCCAGACGTAACGCTATAGATAAATATTGCCTCGCGCTTGCACGACTTGCAATAATTAAGAAAACCGAAGGCGCAAACGGTATGATAGTTACCGGAACTCTTGCTCAAGCTGTTAATAGAGCTGCACAATCATCATACGGGTCTTCTATTTCAGAATGGGTAATGCAGCATTTAACACAATCCTTTAACTCCTACGAATTGGATAAAATACAAGATGTATACGGATTTGACGTATTGTGTGATGATAGATTTGCAATTGACAACAATGCTGAATGCGGCGAGCTTGTGCATATGGCAAAATTCGTCGGACCTCATAGAAGCAATTGGTTGAAGCTTAATATTAAAGATCTTAGAACCTGCTCATTACATGATGCGGAACATGCTTTAGATAAAATTAAGTGCTTAGGTAAAATTCATATATAAAATACTTTAGTTAAGGCGGGAAATCTTCGATTTCCCGCTTTAACTATATACAAATAGCTTTTTTCAAAGGAACTTGCCTCAAATCTTTTAAACTTATTCTCAACCAGTTATTTCTGCCGGAACCTACAAATTTTGAGAGATGAGCCAACTTACCGCAATCTGCATTATTGTCTATATTGAATTTATTTCCGCAAAAGATTTTGAATTTATACGCAGAGTCCATTGTTTCAAATTCAGGTAAATTGAAAGACTGAAGCAAGTGTTGTGCTATCCAGTCTGAAACAGATGTTCCGTAAGCCAATTTTGCCGAACGATCAACCGCGTTTGCTAAGGTTCCTGTGACAATTAATCCGTTTGAACCTTCTGTTTTTTTAATTATTGCCAGTTTCGCAAGTGCCAAACAATACTTATCAATGGCATTTCTTCTGGCGTTGTTGTATTGGTTTGTGCATTCACTTTTAACAGAAATTGTATACCAATTTTCTGCTTCGTCCACTATTTCAAATACATTGGATTTAAGTAGCAGCTCTTTTAGTTTATTAGTATTTGCATCCTTTACGAAAGTCACGGTCGGATCTAATGCAAATTCGGCTTTATGACAAGATTTAATAGCATTTGTCATTGCCGGCTCAAATCCCATAGCTTTGCAAAAATTCTCAATCAGAGCCGGAGAAGATGCACCGGCTTTTGATACTTTTTGCACACTAAAACCTTCGGTTAAATATGAGCTTCCGGAAGATTTAATAACAACATTTTCGCTATCAGGCATTTCAATATTTGTGATTCCGCATCCGCCACCGGTTATGCAGGTTGTGTAAGAGCAGCCTTCAGTAAGCATGTTATAATCACTTAAGTGTTTACTCATCGCAAGTCCTGCCCCAAGTGCATCGTGAAGGAGTTTGAAACCCAAATCTTCACTGACTTCAACTCCATTTTTGATTAATTCATTTTTAAAATCACCAAAATCTACATTACAGAGCGGATTGTTGTTTCCGTCTTTCAGGTTAGGCATGTAAAGAGCTTTGTTTGCAAAAGTATGCGAAGGTACAAACACTGCAATATTTTTCAAAATGTTTTCAGATTCGGGATAACCTTTGGCTTTAACGGTATCTCGTTGACTTTTTTGGATATTAGCAATTTTTCGGGCGATAAGTTTTACGAAATCTCCTTTGTCTTCAAAACACCCTTTCCCCAAGTTGTTTAGAGTCGAACGGTCTTTAAAAAAGATTTCGTCAGTAGGAGTCGATGAATAGTAAACCTTGCAAGAACCTTCTTTTTGAGACGCCCCTATATCAAGAATGATATTACTTTTGAAAGAGGGGGGTTGTATTGGTGGTGTTGAAAAAATTTTCATTTATAACTCCTTTGGTAAATGAAAACGTGTAATAAAATTATTTGCTATTATGCGGGAAATTTTTAATTTCCCGCATAATACACATTATTTTCTTTTCTCATTTCTTTTTCTTTTACCTTGCAAACAAAAGAAAAAGAAACGAGAGCAAAGAAAAAGAAAACCCAGCAATTGTTCACAACAGCTTCGCTGTATTTTGGGGTTGTGCTGCGCACAATCTCTTATGCTCGCTATCGTGCTAGGCACACGCTCGCCTATCAAACACCCCCACCTCTTGAGGACGGGGGTTAGGGGGCGGGGTAAAAGTAGCTAATGCTACACACTTGCCCCATAATACCTTCTCCCAATGGGAGAAGGTGGTACGAAGTACCGGATGAGGGGACAGCTTCTTATATTATAATTTTACAAAATTGACACCTCACCCTTAATCCCTCTCCAAGGAGAGGGGAAACCATACAAAATTATTGGTCACTTGATCACTTAGTCACCTGTTCACTAAAATACGCCAAACTGATAGTTCCTACCAAATAGCCCTATATATTTACCCCCTCCCGTAATATTTCTTAACAAATAGCCCTAAAACGAGTTCTATATTACTATTGTATACAAGGGAAGAGGATTATATACACAAGACGGGTTAAATTTCCCAGAATCCGTTTTAAGGTATTTTTATATGAAATTTTTAAAAATATTAATAGCGTTGTTATTTTGTATCAATACATCGCTTGTTTCCGCCGAAGAAGCAAGCATGACATTCAGTATAGATGTTCAGGAATATTTACAGATAGACACTGTCACAAGCCCTGTCTTGACCGCAAATATCACGGATAGAACAGGTAATTTATATACGCCTTTATTCAGCAAATTTCGCGTAATAACAAACTGCAAAGATACAAAAACCTTGTATCTCAAAGCCAATACACTTACCCAAAACGGGAATGAAGAAGCGATGTTTGAAATGGGCGGAAGAGTTTATATAGCGTTTGCAAACCTTGCGCACAAACCGAAATCCCAATCTTTAGCCAATTGTAAAATGGGAACGCACCCGAAAGACAGCCCCGGAGTGGTTGCGTATCCTGTAAACTCTATCCTCGGCGCGGAGTCAAAATATATCCACGGCAAAGGAAAATACGAAATTTATGTTAAAAACGGAACGACTTATATAACCGTTAATGTCGGCTCAAACGTTTTGAGAAGCTCGTTTGCTTCCAACGACCCGAAAGGGTTTTATCAAGCAACGCTCTCTTTGACTGAATCCGACATATAAGAAAGGAGCTTTAGACTAAACTTAGGGAAGTATGGTATCTAAGAGAAACAGAACATTTTTATTAAAGCTGATGACAGCTCTTGTTTTGTCGTCCTCTTTCGTGTGCCCTGCATACAGCGAAGGAGAGGCGGATTTTTCATACTTCAGTTTAGTAGAGGCTAAGCCTATAAAGCTCATAAACCCGATTTATTTAGATACTTCCCAAGGAGACACTGTTCTCCCTAAAGCTAATACATCTATCCCGTTTAATCTCAGAAGTTTTTCTGAGTCGGATTATTTCTCGTCATCAATTGATGATGAGTCAAAAACGGTTGAAAAACCGACACAGCCTTTGGACAAAACGGCTGTACAAAAACCAAATCCGCCGCCGGAGAGTGCTTTGGATGAAAGCACAGACCTCTTCACACCGCAGCCGACGGCAACAGACTTTTTCTCACCTCTTGATGAAACTCAGGATTCATCGGGTGTTGAAGTTCCGTCGGGAGTTCCTGATATCAATACGGTGGCAGAAACAGACTCAACTTACACGGCTTCTGTCAACGCAGAGGATGTGGATTTGGAAGGTAAAACCGTCACGGGAATTAAGATTAGAGGCTTAAACACCGTAAGACGGGATTTTGTGCTGTCAAAAATCAGTACCCAAGTCGGCTCGTTGTTCAATCCGAACCTGTTACAGCAAGATTTGCAAAAAATTTATGCAACAGGATATTTTACGGATGAAATGTCGGTTGAACCGACACTTAAGCCTGACGGCACGGTGGATTTGGCATTTGTCGTAAACGAAAACGTGCTTGTAACCGATGTTTCAATCATTGGTAACACGGTTATTTCGACAATGGAATTAATGCCGTTTGTCGTACCGATGAAGAATATGCCTCAAAACCTTTTGGAGATTAACTCTGCGATTGACAAAATCAACGGATATTATCACGAAAAAGGTTATATTCTTGCAAACGTTGATTCCGTAGATGACGACCCTGACGGCGCGCTAAATTTCAGTATCTTGGAAGGGGTTATTAACAAAATTGATATTTCAGGAAATGAAAAGACGCGTGATTACGTAATTACACGTAACGTAATGACTCAGGCAGGTACGGTTTATAACGAAGAATTTTTGAAAAAAGACCTTTCAAAAATTTATTCAACCCAAATTTTTGACGAAGTCGACAGAAATATTACTCCTTGCGAGGATGAAAAGGGCAAATTTGATGTAACAATTGCGGTCAAAGAGAAAAGCACGGACAGTGTTGCGCTCGGAGGCGGTATTGATACTGGACTCGGCGCGTTCGGTTCAATCAGTTTGAGAGAGGATAACTTCCTCGGAAAAGCTCAAAAAGTTTCTCTGTCAGGGATTTTGGGGTCAGGGATTTTATTAAGTGATGCGTCTATCAAGAACAGAATCAATTATCAGGTGGAATTGAATTTCTTTGAACCGTATTTCTTGAACGCTGATAATTCGCTAATGGGCAAACTCTACTATAGAGAGCTCGGAAGTTACCAGATTCCTCTTGCAATTGAACGTAGAATCGGTATCGGCGGAACTCTTGAACACAAAGTCCGCGGATATGACAATCTTACAACGAGTTTGAGTGCGGGGGTTGAACATATTCACCTCAAAGAAGGGGATTATAACAGGATTTCAGAGCTTTATGCAAAAAATAACCTTGATATTGCAGACAGAGCAAAACAACTCCAAGGCGGATTGTTTCTGAACTTAGCCCCTGGCGTAAGATACAGTACGCTTGATAACAATGAAATTCCGCGTGACGGCGTGATTGCACAAGCTCGATTTACGGAAGCTTTCGGTGTTTCTGATTTCAAAACTACAAACGGAAGACTCGCCGGTGCGGTTACAAAATTCTTCCCTGTGTTTAAAAAATCTTCCTTCTCCCTTACTGCTAAAGGCGGTATAAAAGTTCATGGCGACCACATGCCGGAAGTTATGGCATATCGTTTAGGCGGACCTTATTCAATAAGAGGTTTCAAGATGAACGGTGTCGGCTCGGGCGATTCATTCATAATGGGTACGGCAGAACTTGCTACCCCAATTCCGTTGATAGACAAGCTCAAATGGGATATATTCAAAAACATGCGCTTGACCTTCTTTATGGATGCGGGTAAAGTCTTTGACCCGACAATCTCAAGCACTCTGTATGACAGACCGCTCAGCGCAATTACAATGGGTGTAGGTTTGAGGGTTTATGTCCCCGGGGTTGGTCCAATATCGGTTGATTATGGTATTCCGCTCACAAACCCTGGACATTATGGCTCAAAGAACGGATATTTTACCTTCGGCACAGGTGGTATGAATTTTTACGGATATTAGATAAGGATGAATTTATGAAAAAACTTTTAATAATTTTAGGCTTGATTTTATTCGCAGCTCCTTGTTTTGCAGGCGGAGTCGGATATATTAATTACGAAAAAGTTGCGGCGAATTATACCTTCGCTAAAAACGCGATGAAGGAAATCGAAGTAAAAGGAAACGAAATTCAGCAATATTTGATAAACAAAGAGGCAGAGTTCAATAAGCTTGAATCTCCTATTCAAAAGAAAAAGTTTGAAGAAACTGTTCAAGCAGAGCTTAAAACAAAAGAGGCGTCTTTCAACGCGTTCAGAGATAAACGCGAAGAAGAGGTTTATACAAGGATACACGCTGTTGCAGAAAAAATCCGTTTAGAGAAGAATTTGGATGCACTTCTTGACGCAAGAAGCGTTTTTTCAGGCGGAGTGGATATTACGGACACTCTTATCCAAAAACTTAACAGCAACGGCGGAAGATAGAGTTATGATATAATGTAGTTCAGAATAAGCGGGGTAGAATATGTTTAAAAAATTACTTTCTTTGGCATTGGTAGGAATTATTACAGGCATGGCAGCAACAGCACTTGCAGATGTACAAAAAATTGCGGTTGTTGATGTTCAGGCGGTTGTCAGCAAATCAGCACAAGTTAAAGCTCTCAGAAAAGAAAGAGAAGCTAAATCACAAGAACTTGTTAAATTTATTAACAACGCAGGGGCTGATATAAAGAAACAAACAGACCCTAAGAAGAAAGAAGAGCTTGCTAAAAAATACGAAAAAGAATTGAACGCTAAAAAAGAAGCGAACGCAAAAGCTTATAAAACAAAATTGCAGGCTATTGATAAAAGTATCTCTGATACAATAACTTCACAAGCTAAAGCAATGGGCTATGATATGGTTTTGACCAAAGGTGTTGTTCTTTATGGTGGAGATGATATAACGGAAGCCGTTTCAAAAGTGGTTAAGTAATGATAAAGGTTTTGGATTGCACACTCCGTGACGGCGGTTATATTGTTGATTGGATGTTTGGGGAAAATTGTATCCAATCTGTAACCGAGAATCTTTCGCGTGCAAAAATCGACTTTATTGAATGTGGTTTTCTGAAAGAGTGCGATTACAATCCAAACAAAACTTTTTTCGATTCACCTGAAAGAGTGGTTTTAAAATCAGGAAGAGCTTCATTGATGGTGAATTACGGGGAATACGCTTTGGAGAATTTCCCAATTGCTTATGAGAATTCTCCGATAATCCGTGTTGCATTCAAAAAACATCATAAAAAAAAGGCTCTTGAATATATTGATGCTCTAAAAACCAAAGGTTGGGATGTTTTTGCAAATCCTATGAGTACAAATACTTATTCAAGAAAAGAGCTCGCCGAATTGATAACCGATTTGAACAAAATCAAGCCGTACGGAATTTCTATTGTGGACACTCTCGGGAATATGTATGAAAAGGACGTTATCGAGATTTTCCGATTTATAGATGAGAGATTGGAAAAAGATATTTCAATCGGTTTTCATTCCCACAACAGTATGCAGCTTTCGTTTTCCAATACAAAAGCGCTCCTTAAATCAGGGATTGAGCGCGAAATCATTATCGACAGCTGTGTTTACGGAATGGGAAGGGGCGCGGGAAATCTTTGTACAGAGCTTATTACAAAATATTTGAACGATAATTACGGAAAAAGTTACAAAATCCCACCGATTTTGAAAATCATCACTGAAAACCTCAAACCGATTTATGACCAAAAGCCTTGGGGATATTCTACACCGTACTACATTGCAGCAATTCATGGATGTCACCCAAACTACGCCAATTATCTCGTAAATCAAGGATTTACGGACGAAAAAATCGACGAAATAATGAATCTTATTCCGGATGAGAAGAAAACCTCGTTTGATAAAGAATTCCTACTTCTTCTTATCAGCCAGCTCGCTGTCCATTCTTAAGAACACAGGTTTGATATTTTCTTTGTCAATCAAATGCCCAACCTTGATATTATCGCAAGTGATATCATCAAGTTTTGTGTTCAAGTTGTAAGAAAGCTGTTCAGCCATTCTTGACGCGATATTCGGGCAATATGGATAAATCAAAGATGAAATTACGCACATAATTTCAAGGACTGTGGTTAAAACTTGTCCGCATTTATCCATTTGTTCTTCTTTTGCCAAAGTCCAAGGCGCATTATCAGTTACGTATTTGTTTGTAATATCAACAAGCTCGATAATCTTTTGGCTTGCTTCTTGAACTTCGTAATAATCAAAGTGATGTTTTACAGCTTTAACCGTTTCTAAAGCTTTATCAAAGAGTTCGGGCTGAACTTTGAATTCAGGTTTAACATCTCCATCAAAATACTTAACCAACATAGAAAGCGTTCTGTTAAGCAAATTGCCCATTGAGTTTGCAAGATGAGCATTAACTTTTTCTTTGAAATCCTCGTCAGAATAGTTACCGTCTTTTCCGCAAGGTGCAGCAGATGCCATATAATATCTCAACGGGTCAGGGCAATCCAAGTGGAAAGCTTCAAGAACACTTGTCGGAGAGATTACGTTTCCGAGAGATTTTGACATCTTTGTTTGGTCAATCGTAATCCAACCGTGCGCAAGAATGTGTTTCGGCAACGGTAAATCAAGTGCCATAAGAATTCCAAGCCAATAAATGCTGTGGAATTTCAAAATATCTTTTCCGATAACCTGAACATCTGCAGGCCAATATTTTTGGAATTTCTCGCTTGAACCGTCCGGATCATAACCCAAAGCCGTAATGTAGTTTGAAAGCGCATCAATCCAAACGTAGATAACTTGTTCTTCATCCCCGAGAACAGGAACGCCCCAGTTTACGTTAGATTTTGCACGTGAAACAGAAATATCCTCAATGTTTTCAAGCTGGTTCAAAACCTCGTTTGCTCTGAAAGATGGAACGATAAATTCAGGATGAGTCTTGATATGTTTAATAATCGCGTCTTTGTATTTTGTGAGCTTGAAGAAATAGTTCTCTTCGCTTACAACCTCAGGTTTTTTGAGGTGATCAGGACAAAGTCCGTCTTCTGTCAAATCTTTTTCACTTAAAAACGCTTCGCAACCTGAGCAATAAAGCCCTGAATATGAGTTTTTATAGATATCTCCTTGTTTCAGGAGTTTGTCAAAAATCTTTTGTACAACTTTTTCGTGCGCATCATCAGTCGTACGAATAAATTGAGAATAATTGATATCAAGAGCTTTCCACGCGTCTTTGAATTTTTGGGAATTCATATCACACAACTCTTTCGGTGTCATACCTTGCGCCGCAGATGTTTTCTGAATTTTGATACCGTGTTCGTCAGTACCTGTAAGAAAATATGCGTCTTCACATCTCTGAGTAAAATGTCTGAAAATAACATCCGTAAGTATTTTTTCGTAAGCGTGTCCGATGTGTGGAGCGCCGTTAACATAGTCAATTGCGGTCGTTGTGTAAAATTTTTCCATATTAAATCCCCTGTTACTTGCTACTTACGGAAAAATTATACCATAAAGTAAGAACTTGGATTTAATTTTCTTAACAATGACGCGCAAAAGTAGCAATTTTTCTTCAAAATAATTTTAGTATATATAAGGTACTGGTTTGAAAGGATTAATCTATGTCAAATATTCCACAAGTAGGTTTAAATAACAGTTGTGTTTTGTTTTAAAAGAAAAATAGAGCTCAAAACAATACGACATCAGAGATTAATACCCACGAGAAGAAAGAAAATGACGAAAAGAAAGAAGAAGCACGCAATCGTTCACAACGTCTTCACTTCGTTTAGCCGAAAAATAGGGTTGTGCTACGCACAATCTCTTATGCCCGCTATTGTGCATAATACACATTCACAAAAGTAAGTAGGTGGTATAAATGCCAAAAGTGCCACGTCATTACGAGCGGGAGCGAAGTAATCCAGTCGCTAAACTTGTAGCATTGACTAACCCTCACCCGACACTTCGTGTCACCCTCTCCCCCAGAGAGGGTAGATTTTTTAACATCCTTGGTCACTTGTTCATCTAGTCACTTGGTCAATTACAACACACTAAGTTAGTAGTTTCAACTTCCCAGCCCTATACATTTACCCCCCCCCCTAGAGTTCGAAGTATTCGGACTTGTCGAAGGTACGTTCATCGCGATAGTAGCTGTTGTAATACTTGGCTTTTTTAATAATCTCGTACCACTCTTTGTAATTAGCCATAAAATCGGCTTTGTCGCGGTTGATGTAGTGCAGAGTGATAATTCCGCCGTGCGCTCTGGTTGTGCGGTAGAACTCGCATTGCCCTTTTATGTTTTTGTAGTCATTCGTGCAGCGTCCTGCGATTGAGTCGTAATCGGTCATGCGCAGGTATGTGTAATTGGCAGTCGGATTAGTTCTCATCATCCGCGCCAAATCGTTTGAGATAAATGTGCTCACAGGGAAACCCGATTCATTGTAGGAATGGACTATTATTGTACGCTTCCAGTTTTCGTGGGTTTGACCTTTCGGAACGTATTGCAGAATAGCTTCGAGTCCGACTTTTTTGTAATACGCTTTGACCCAAAGCTCACCCGGCGGGTATTTTATAATAATTGTTTCGTATGCAAACGCTACAAGCGTTGTTACTAATAAAATCAGGCTACATAAAAGGACTCGTTTCATCGGCTAGCACTCCTTTTATGTCCAATTCGGTAATTTTTTGTAAGAGTTTCGGGGCAAATATTTCGCTCTCAAAATGTCCGATATCAAATAAAACTTTGTCAGATTCTATTGCGGTATGGAATTTTATATCTCCTGTGACGTAGGCGTCGCAAGGAGTTTCTTTAATAAATTCACTGCCTGAACCTGCACAGAAAGCGACCTTGCGGATAGTTTTAACTCCGTTGTTGTTTACAACTCTGAGTTTTGGCGAGATTGGGAGAAGTTTAAGCTTGAGGTATTCAACACTTATATTGTCTTCAAACTCTACCATACGGACAAAATCATTTATCGCTTTGCCTGTAAGGTGGATATTTTCGAGCAGGGTATCTGTAGTTCCGCCAAAAGCCTTGTCGAGGTTTGTGTGAGCGCAATACATATTGATTTTTCTGTATTCAAACGGTACGAAAAACAGCGGATGATGAGAAATTATCATATCGCAATTCTTGTGCAAGGCTTGTTTGATTATTTTTGGTGTAATAGTGAGCGCGAAGAGAACCTTTTCAACATTTTCGTCGTCTTTATCTACAATCCAACCACTTGCGTCCCAGCTTTCTTGAAATTCCAGTGGCGCAAAATCCTCGATTTTACTAACTATTTCGTATTTATTCAAAAATCTTCTCCAGAATTTTTTTTGCAATATTTTGCTTAGAATCTTTTTCTATGTGGCTTATATTCAAGTTCTTGTCGAGAATATAGACCTCATTCATATCGCTTGTAAAACCGATATCTTTTCTTGAAATATCGTTCGCTACAAGGAAATCACAGCCTTTGTTTTTAATTTTTGTTTTCGCGTTTTCAAGCAGATTTTCGCTCTCTGCGCAAAATCCGACTTTGAGTATCGACTCTGACGCGAGCCCTTTCAAGATATCGGGATTTTTTGCTAATTCAAGCGTGAGGTTATCTTCTGCACCTTTTTTAATCTTTTGTTCAGAGTATTCTTTGACTCTGTAGTCTGCAACTGCAGCTGCCATAATTACACAATCGTTGTGCGAAAGCTCTGTTTTTACGGCTTTTTCCATTTCTATTGCGGATTCGGTCACGATATTTTTGTAGGGTTTATTCACCGCAAAAGTCGAGATGAGTGTGACTTCTGCGCCCATGTTGTGAGCGTTATCTGCGAGAGCTATTCCCATTTTTCCTGATGAACAGTTGGAAATATATCGCGCTGGGTCAATTTTTTCCTTTGTTCCGCCCGCTGTTATAAGAATTTTTTTGCCTGAAAGTTTTTTGTTTTCGCTTAGAATTTCCAGAGTTTTGTCAAAAATTTCTTCGACCTCTGCCATTCTACCTACCCCGTTTGTTCCGCAAGCGAGAAAGCCTGTTTCAGGGTCAACAAAGTGGTAGCCTGCTTTGTGGAGTTTTGAGATATTTTCTTGCACAAAAGGATTGTTCCACATATTTGTGTTCATAGCAGGCGCAATCAAAATTGGTTTAGAGAATGCACAAACAGTCGAGGTGAGCAGATTGTCACAGAGTCCGTTTACGATTTTTGAGATTGTATTTGCGGTTGCAGGAGCAAGAACACAGATGTCAGCTTCATCACAGAGCGAAATATGTTCAGGTTTGTATTCTTGAATTTCGAAATTGTCGACATAAACTTCGTTATTGGAAAGGGTTTCCAAGGTGAGTTTAGTTACAAAACTCAATGCGTTTGGAGTAAGCATCACTCTAACATTCGCGCCGGCTTTTTTGTAAAGTCTTATGAGTGTGCAAATTTTGTAAGCAGCAATTCCGCCTGATATACCGATTAAAATGTTTTTGTTTTCCAGCATTTTTCTTACCTGATTTCGTTAGCTTGAAAACGACCAAAACTATTGATATAGTTGTTAATCGGGAGCATTACATCTGTCCTGTCGCTCATTTCCGGAATTCCTGCTGATGCTCTTTGGCGCGCTTCAATTCTTGCATTGTAGTCCGTATTTTCTTTGAATTGTTCAACTTTTAGGGCTTCGTAACAGTTAAAAATTTCGTCATTAGATTCCTTTGCCTGACATTCTTCAACCCCTTTTTCAAAATCAACACGTCTTTGGTACCAATAGTTACCGACAACATTAATTTTTTTCATAATCCCGGGTTCTTTTACGTCCACAAACGCAGTCGGGCAAAAATCCTTCCACTCAGGCGGTGTGATACTTACGTCCTCAGCAATTGCAATAAGCGGTGCGGATAGTAACAACAATACAAAAAATTTCTTCATAAAAATGTTCCCTTTTGTAAAGATTATAACATCTTCTCAATTAAAGCGCAAAAAATAATCTTGACGGATATTAATATGAGTATGGAAATGAAAATTAATCCGATGTTCTCGGCTTATAAAAATAATTTGATACAGCAATTAAAAGTGAAAAACTGTTTACCTCAGGAGTCTTTAGAGGTGTTAAATTACGCGCGTTCAAGAACTAAATTTTATTTGGCTTTAGAAGATGTCGTTATTAAATTTCATGAAGATAATTTTGAAAAAAGAGATTCTGTCTTTAATTCTTGTATTGAAGAAGGGCGAAAATTTGGGCATTGTACACTGGAGGCGGAACAGTTAATTGCGCGTCATATGGAAGAAATCCATAAAAAGATGCTTGATATGTTCAAATTATTGACACGACGGGATTTAAGACCGGATGTGCTTGATATTAAACGTAGACTAAAAGGCGAATTCGGGATTAAGGAGGTTTACCTGAACGACAATCCGAATTTAGCGAGAAAATGTTTGGAATCAATGAAGGTGTTGAAGAAGAATGATGTCGCCCTGCCGGACGAGATTATCGGAACAGATTTGTTGTTAGATTCTTCACGTGAACCGTTTAGTATCGCGATTCATGAGGAAAAAGAAGGTAATGCAATCATAATCAATCCGGATGTTTTGAGAGATGATGAAGACTGGACTGCATCTACGGATTCTCCGATTCATACAATAGTCCATGAGTGTATACACTGCACGCAGCCTAATCTTATGAGTTTTAACCTCAAAAAAATTCCAGCAAAATTCAAAGATACAATTTCAAAACTTTCTTACTATGCAAGAGATAATTATATGCATGAAGTCCACGCTGAATTGCTAACCAAAAAAATTTTGGAAGGGCTGAATTCAAAAGAAAAAGAACTTTTAAATTATATTGAAAACTCTATTTAAATTCTTTACCTTGACGTTTGTACCAGTCTTCAATAAATCCTGTATTAAAGTTTCCGCTTATAAATATTTCATCCTCAACAATCTGTTGGTGGAACGGAATTGTAGTCTTAATTCCAGTTACGACGTATTCTTTCAAAGCTTGATACATTCTGCGTCTTGCTTCGTTTCTGTTTTCGCCCCAACAAATCAGTTTACCAATCATTGAATCATAATATGGCGGGATTGAATACCCTGGGTATACGTGAGAATCAACTCTTATACCAAATCCACCCGGTGCGAAGTAGCCGTCAATCTTACCGGGGCAAGGCATAAATCCGTTTTCAGGGTCTTCTGCGTTAATTCTGCATTCGATTGCGTGACCTCTCAATAGAACATCATCTTGTGTATAGCTCAATTTTTGACCTGAAGCAACAAGGATTTGTTCTCTAACGATATCCACCTGAGAAATCATCTCTGAAACGCAGTGTTCAACCTGAACACGAGTATTCATTTCCATAAAGTACCATCTGCCGTCATGATCAAGCAAGAATTCGCAAGTTCCTGCACCTTCGTAACCGATAGCTTTTGCGGCACGAACAGCAGCAGCACCCATTTCTTTTCTTGTTTTTTCGTCAATTGCAGGACTTGGAGCTTCTTCCAAAAGTTTTTGGTGACGTCTTTGGATTGAACAATCTCTTTCACCTAAGTGAATAACGTTTCCGAAAGAATCACCCAAAATCTGAACTTCAATATGTCTAGGATTTTCAAGGAATTTTTCTGCATAAACTCCGGGGTTACCGAAGAATTTTTCAGCCTCTTGCTGGCATAATTCCATATTCATTTCGAGTTCGTCATCGTTGCGAACAATTCTCATACCTTTTCCGCCACCGCCTGCAGTAGCTTTAAGGATAATCGGGTAACCTGCTTTGTGAGCAAATTCTCTCGCTTCTTTTGAATCTTTAAGAAGTCCTGTTCCAGGAGTAACAGGAACATCGTTTTCAATCATTGTCTTGCGAGCAGTAGCTTTATCGCCCATTTTTCTCATAGAATCGGCAGAAGGTCCGATGAATTTGATACCATGTTCGGTACAAATGTCTACGAAATCAGCTCTTTCTGACATAAAGCCATATCCGGGATGAATCGCATCACAGCCTGTCATCAAGGCTGTTGAAATGATTGCAGGTATATTCAAATAGCTTTCCGAGCTTGGTGCAGGTCCGATGCAATATGCATCTGTTGCCAACCTTACATGAAGAGAAGTCGCATCTGCTTGTGAATAAACCGCTACTGTCGGAATACCCAATTCTCTACACGCTCTTATTACTCTGACTGCAATTTCGCCTCTATTTGCTATTAATACCTTTTTAAACATAATCCCATTTCCTCTACAGCGACTAAGTGAATAAGTGAACAAGTGATCAAGTCTGCTTGGTCACTTGTTTATCCAACTTTTTACCGCTACTATTCTACGTACATCAAAACTTGACCGAATTCAATCGGGTCACCGTTTTTAACGCAAATTTGTGTAACTTTTCCTGAATGTTCTGACTTAATTTCGTTCATCAATTTCATTGCTTCAATGATACAAACAACATCACCTTCTGCAATTGTTTTACCAACTTCTACGAACGGTTCAGCATCCGGAGAAGGTGCTGAGTAGAAAGTCCCTACCATTGGAGAAGTTACTGCTTTTCCTTTAGGTGCAGCTTCAGCTTTTGCTTCTGCAGGTGCTGTAGCAGCTTGTGGAGCAGGTGCAGCTGCAACAGCAGCCGGAGCAGATGCTACCATATTAACTTCCGGTAAGTCTTTTCTGATGGTTATTGCTTGTTCGCCATCTTCAAGAGAAATTTCTGTCAAACCGTTGTCAGAAATAATTTTAGCTAATTTTTCTATATAATCTGTTTCAAATTTCATTGTTTGTCTCCTTGGGAGTTGTAAACTTGAAGAAACCTTTGAGCAATGCCCCGCTTCTTCAACTTTTCAACTTAATTATTAAACTCTGTCTAAGTATTCGTTACTTCTGGTATCAACTCTGATTACATCACCGTTAGATACAAAGAACGGAACGTTAACAACCGCACCTGTTTCCAAAGTAGCAGGCTTAGTACCGCCTTGAGCAGTGTTACCCTTTTCAGCCGGCGGAGTGTCAACAACTTCCAACTCAACGTGAGCAGGGATATCTACACCAATAATTCTTGAGTCGTGTGTAAGAACTTGAACAATCATGTTTTCTTTCAAGTATTTAACACCGTCACCAACTTGGTCTTCTGTTAATTGTAATTGTTCGTAAGATTCCATATCCATCATAACGAACTCTTTACCTTCTTTATATAAATATTGCATTTCCTTACGGTTAAGCATTGCTTTTGCAACTTTTTCACCTGCACGGAAAGTTTTTTCAATAACGTTTCCTGATTCTACGTTTTTAAGTTTAGTTCTTACAAACGCAGCACCTTTTCCCGGTTTAACGTGCAAAAACTCAACAACAGTCCAAAGCCCGTTATCCAAATCAAGCGTCAAACCGTTTTTTAAATCGTTTACTGAAATCATACATACTCCTTTAATTATGTAGTACTATTGCTTACTTGATATTATCATAAACCGTCTTTGAGCGCAAATACTCCGCAACTTGTCCCAAAGCCCGCGCCCTGTGAGAAATTCGGTTTTTTTCATTATCAGGTAAATCCGCCATTGTTTCGCCTGAACCTCTTATCAAAAAGATAGGGTCATATCCAAATCCGTGAGTTCCGCTCTGTTTTTCCGCTATAGAACCTTCGCAAATTCCTGTGCAGGAGAAAACCTTCTCCCCTTCTGGATTAATAAGGGTCATACAACATTTGAAACGTGCACTTCTGTTTTTAACCCCTTGCAATTCTCTCAAAACTCTGTCAATTCTCTTTTGCGGAGTTTCTTCGTACCTAGCAGAATAAATCCCCGGTTTACCTCCGAGTGCATCGATACAAAGTCCGGAATCATCAGCCAGTGACCAATTTTTAGAAATTTCCCACGCTGCACGCGCTTTTATGTATGAGTTTTCCTCAAAAGTTTCTCCGTCTTCCACAGGGTCAAATCCTTCCGGCGGAAGAACAAACTCAATTTCTTGATTATTTGTCAAATTACGTATTATTTCGTTAATTTCTTTTACTTTGTGCTTGTTCAATGACGCTAATACGATTTTCATAAACTGGTTTATTTTCCTTCAATACTATCTAGAAGCTTGCTTTGTGTTTTTTCATCATTTTCAAACAGGTTCAGAATTTCCCTCTGTGCCTCATGTTCCATATAATTAATCGGATACCAACCTCTTTTGTTCTTTGTCAAATGTATTTTTTTTAGCACATCCGGACGGTCAGCAAACACTCTGTGCATCTCTTGTAACTCAGCAAAATCACACTTGTGAGCTTTTATTTTACCTTTTCTGTTCTTTTGCAAGTACATTTTTTCTAATACTTTTGGCTGATCTGCTAATACGCGGTTGATTTCCTGCATCTTCTCTAAATCTGCGTCATACAAAGGATTTTTGCCTCTGCCGTTTTGCGTCAAATATATTCTTGAAAGGATTTGCGGATAGTCACTGAGCGTTTCATCCATTACTTTTGTTTCTTCTGCATTGGTGTAATGTGCTACAAGGCTGGTGTGACTGCCGCCGATGTTACGAGTATAATACTCAACTTTTCTGTCAAGTACGTCATTTCCGGTTGTGAATGTTTTGTCAAACATAGACTTAACCGCATAAACCAACCCTGCTCCCAAAGCCACAAGTCCCTTCTTCTGATGAATAGGGTTCATCGCTTTTTTAGCCATAGGTGCATAAACAGATTGGAATGAGACATTTTGTGGTTGGTTTTGTTTAATTTGACGATTTGTACTAATGTACGGATTGAGAGTAACTTGCATATCCCTTTTCCTTTCGATTTTTTAAACTTGTTGATTGTGATTTCTAACGTTATAATAATTCAACCCGTTAGTAAAATCCAGTGTTTTTCCGTTTTTGTTAAATAATTTTACAGGAAATTTCATCTTAGCCAAGCGATACTGCAAACTTACCCACAAGACTTCAAGTCCATACTTGCAAGAGCGAACAAAATTGATAGAAGAAGCTTCCTTGAAATACTTTGTCGGGCAAGAAATTTCGCCGATTTTGAATTTGTTATAAAAAATCAGAGCCAACATTTGGTTATCAAAGATAAAATCATCACTGCAATCCTCAAGCGGAAGAGTTTCCAGAATTTTTCTCGTAAACCCGCGGAAACCAGTATGGTATTCAGACAATTTTTCTCCGATAACAAAATTTTGAAACTCTGTCAAAAACCTGTTTGAAACAAATTTATAGAAAGGCATTCCGCCTTTAAGGGCTGAATTGCCGAGCATTCTTGACGCAATAACAGCATCATATTCATCAAACGCCATCATAGACGCAATTGCAGGAATAAGTTTCGGTGTGTATTGATAATCCGGATGAAGCATTATAACAATGTCTGCACCCGCCTTCAAAGCAGCCTTGTAACAGGATTTTTGGTTTGCCCCGTAACCTTTATTATTCTCATGAACAATAGTTGTTATATCCAGCCGTTTGGCTACCTCTTTTGTTTCATCAGAAGAGAAATCGTCGACAAGGATAACCTCATCGACGAAATTTTGATAAATCTCATTGTAAGTCTTTTCTAAAGTCTTTTCTGCATTATAAGCAGGCATTATTACTACAACTTTTTTATTGTTTATCATTTCTCTTAACCTGCAAGCCAGAAAATACTAACTTTCTACAGCCTCTTCTTCTTTGACCTCTGTGTTACGAATAGTAGCTTTGTCAGAGTACAAAGATTTACTTTTGAATTTTTTAACCTGTCTGTCTAATTTGTCAGCAAGAAGGTCAATACTTGCGTACATTGATTCAGCAGATTCTTCGCAGCGAATAACACCTGTGTTTGTTTTGCAAGAAACTTCTGCAACGTGCTTTCCTGTTGCTGCAGGGTTTTTGATAACGGTGAGAACTACGTCAATACCGGTGATTTGGTCATAGTGATTAACCACTTTGCCGAGTTTCTCTTTTACGTATGCCTTAATAGCATCAGTAATCTCAATGTTTTTACCGTTTACATGTATATACATTTACACCTCCTAATGTGCTACCTTTACTATTGTACACTATTTGGGAAAAAATTTAAAGGGTAATGCGCGCACAAAAAACATTCCATCGTTATTTCTCTGATAATCGATTAGTTTGCTGTACCAATAAAAAACCTTGTTATTCAAGGATTTGCGGTAGTTCTACATTGGGTGTGCCAATTGTTCTGACAAGTTCAAGAACAGTAGCCTTCATTTGGCATTTTTGCGCAGTTGCGCTGAAAAAATCGCTGTAAAAGCATCCGTCACAGTTACAGCCTCTTTTATAACATTCTAATGCTGTAGGTGTCCACCTTTTAACAGCAATAGCTCTTCCCATATCACGACTTTTAAACACTTATTCCTCCAAAAACAACCAAGTTGTTTCAACTTTCCCCAAATAATCGAAAATCAATTTCGACCACTATTCTATTATATGGATTAAGAAACCATTTACAACCCATTAAAACCCAATTGTAAAAACTTTTTTACATACATGTAAATGCTCTGATATATTGGGGTTAAGGTTTTTGACACATGCAAAAAAGCCATGCCTACATGGTTTTGCGGGAAATCAAACATGCAAACCCATGCATTACGCATGTTTTCATGCTGCTTGGTTTAAGTTAAGTTTTGTAAAAAAATGGGCATGGGGATGGGAGGAGGTGGAAATGCCGAAGGAAGACAAAACTTCGAGCGTTTTCGCCTCCGACCCTTAGGTGTGTGAGAATGTGACTAGGTGCGGGACAGCGCATAGTCACATTCGAAACCGTTCCCCGGAGTTTGTAGAAAAAATTTTAATTTTTTCACAAACTCTTTATTTCAACTCTTTGATAATTCGCTCGAACTTCATACTTCTGGAAGCTTTCAAGAAAATTTTCTTGTCCTTAGAAACATTTTTACGAATAAAATCAACAGTCTCTTCAACTGTATCAAAATGTACTCCACTACAAGCATCTGTAATATTTTTAGACAAACTACCAATTGAAATTACAGTTTTTCCAATACCTTTTTGGCTAATATATTCGCCCAACTCTCTGTGGTAGCGAATTTCGTCCTCGCCCAGCTCGCCCATATCGCCAAGAACAATTATATAATCCTTGTAAAGCTCGCAAATCGTGTCAATAAAAGCTCTCATTGACTCAGGGTTGGCATTATAACTATCGTTGATTATTTCATAACCTCCAGAATTAACCGCTTCCCAACGTTTTTCAATCGGATGATATTTCTTCAATCCCTCTTGAATTTCCTCAACGGTCATTTTTAAAGCTTCGCCCACATTGATTGCTGCAAGCGCGTTTTCGATATTATAATCTCCGCCAACATTGAGTTTGTAAACATTGTTTTTATATTTAAACTCAGAGTAATTCGTATCTTTTTCAAGAATTTTAACATCTTTCAAGGAATAAAACACCTTTTTTCCGCTAAAATCAACTGTTTTTCTGATTAATTCGTCATCATGCGCAATAAAAACCTTTCCGCGCTGATGTTTCACAATCTCACATTTAGCTTTTGCAATATTTTCCTTTGAACCCAAGCGCCCGATATGCGCTGTTCCTACATTCGAAATCACAGTTATATCAGGCTCAGCATATTTTGATAAAAGTTCAATCTCGCCAAAACCGCGCATACCCATTTCTAACACCAAAACCTCGGTGTTGTCAGGAGTTTCGAATATTGTCTGACAAAATCCGATTTCGTTATTATGATTGAGCGGGGTCTTGAAAGTTCTGAATTTTTCAGAAAGCGTTGCCGCAACAAGCTCCTTGGTCGTGGTCTTACCTGAGCTTCCCGTAATCGCAACAACCGTGAAATCAAGTTTTCTTCGTCTGTAATTAGCGAGTTGAAGATAAGCCTCGCGAGTATCTTTCACCTGCAAAGTACCGCCATTGCCGGTGCAAAATGTACCAACAGCCCCCTTTGCTAAAGCCTGCTCAATAAACTTCTCGCCGTCAAATGACGCGCCCTTGAGCGGTAAATAAAAATCTCCCGACTGAATCGTCCTCGTATCAGTAGAAATCCGTACTTCCTGCTCTAAATCACATTCTCTCAAAACTTTTGCGCCCGTAGCGTCTATCAATTCTCTTATCTTCATAAAACCATTCTACACCAAGGGGGGGAAAAATATAAAGGGGTTGGTGGAAAATTACAAGCTTGCAGTCACACGCTCAACAGGATATCAATTAAGTTGCCACAAACTAAGGGGCAGCTTTTAAAATAAAAGCTGCCCCTTATAAAAACTTTATTAACGATTAAGCACGCTTGCTACCGGAGATTGCAATCTGGTGTCTGCCTTTAGCGCGTCTTCTGTTCAAAACTTCACGTCCGCCCGGAGTAGCCATTCTAGCTCTGAAACCACTAACGTGTTGTCTTTTAATTTTTGTTCCTTCTAGTGTACGTCTCATTTTTCTATTTCCTTTTCAGCTAATTTTACTTATAATACATGTAATAGTAAATAAAACACAATGATTAGTCAACATGAGAGGGGTCAAAAGTATGAAGAAATATAACATTGGATTTATCGGATGCGGAAAAATGGCAGGTGCAATCATCAGAGGACTGATAAAAAGCGGTTTTGCTGAGCCATCTAAACTTCTTGCGACTCAAGCTGAAACAGAAGGGATTGAAGAAAAATCCAAAGAAATGGGAATAGAAATTATCCTTGATAACAAAGAACTTGTAAAACGCTCTGATGTTATTGTCATTGCTGTTAAACCTAATCAAGCAGGAGGTGTTTTGGAAGAAATCAACCCGTTTTTGACTCCGGAAAAACTCCTCGTATCAATCGCTGCTGGTGTTACTACAAAGTTTTTAGAATCAAAACTTCCTGATAACACAAGAGTTGTGAGAGTAATGCCAAACACACCTGCACTTGTTGGCGAAGGTATGAGCGGAATTTGCGGCGGGAAATTTGCGAAAGATGAAGATTTGGAGTTTATAAAAGATATGCTCTCAGCTATCGGCAAATGCATCATCGTAAACGAAGCCCAAATCGATATCGTAACAGCGATTTCAGGCTCAGGACCTGCATTCTTCTACAAGGTTATCAATGATATTGCACGCGCAGGTGAAAAACTCGGACTTGAATACGAAAAATCGCTGTTATTAAGCATTCAAACAGCAATCGGCTCTGCTAAAATGGCTATGAACAGAACGATTTCTATGGAGGAATTGATTTCAAATGTTGCAACAAAAGGCGGTTGCACAAGAGTAGGTGTTGATTGTATGGAAGTTTTTGACACCGAGAAAATATTCTATGACGTCATCAAATCCACAACCGACAAAGCTCACGCACTGGGAAAATAAGAATTCAAGGAGGCTGATTATGATAAATGAAAAATTACAAAATGCGTTTAATGACCAAATCAATAAGGAGTTTTTCTCAGAATATTTGTATTTGGCGATGAAAGTATATTTTCAGGAGCAGAATTTGCAAGGATTTGTAAACTGGTTTGATGTTCAGGTTCAAGAAGAACACGCTCACGCAATGGGAATGTTTAATTACTTGAATGAACGCGGTGGTTCTATTAGGTTGGAAGCTATTGATAAACCGGTTGTCGAAGGTTCTAATCCGCTTGAAATCTTTGAACACGTTTTGCGCCACGAAGAGTTTGTAACTTCAAGAATTAACGCGTTGATGGACGTAGCAGAAGAGGTTAAGGACAGAGCTGCGCTTTCTTTCCTTGATTGGTATTTGAAAGAACAGGTCGAAGAAGAATCCAATGTGGGCGGTGTGCTTGCAACCCTAAGACTCATCGGAGATGACAAAAAAGCTTTGTTAATGCTTGATAAAGATTTGGCAGCAAGAACTTTTGTTGCACCTGTTATTGGTTAAGGTGGAATGCGCAAATGTGCACATTTGGGATTAAGTTGAAGGGCTGGCATTTTAAAAATTCCAGCCCTTCAATTATTTTCTTATTTCAAACAATTTAGAAATATCTATATTCAATGAATTAGCAATCTTATTAAGAGTTTTTAATGTAATATTTTGCTTGCCTGTCTCAATTACACCAATATATTTTTCATGAACACCAACCTTTTCAGCCAGTTCTGCCTGTGTAATACTCTTTATTGCACGCTCAATTTTTATATTATGCGCAATTCTATTAAACAACTCTTTATCATCCATAATTTAATATTAGAGTATTATAACTATATATAAACAATATTAATTACTACATAAGGGAGTATTATATATTGATATCGACCACTTAATATGTTATAATGAGTATATCAATAATTTATGAGTACATTTACCTAATTAGAAAGGAGTATTATTTATGAACATTGAACCTAGTGGCAACAATCTTAATGTGAATGAAATTTTTGCGAAATTGGACGCAATGGATGGTGGTGGAGCAGACGGAAAAATTGAAGCAAGTATATGGAATACTTTTGCGGATGTTGCAGGCGGAAAACATATAAAGAATTTTATCAATAAAGATAATGCTATTAAATCTATTTCCGCGTACATTGCACGAGCATCAGAAGATGTTAAAAACAAAATCTCTGATTTCCTAAAAAATAGTAATGCCAGCAGTACTAATAATACCAGTGCAACTGATACCAGTAGCACCGCTAATACAATCGAAACACTTGACGCTGGTACATTTAGGTCAAGACTTATTGATTTTTGGAGAGAAGAGGAGGCACCTGCTATAAAACAAGCAAAAGAAGAACAACCAAAACTTGAAGAAAAAATCGGAGCAAAGGCAAGTAACGGTATGAGCTATAAAGAGGCTCAAGGTATAATGAGGAGGATATATTCTCTATTTGGATCTGGTGTTGCTGTAACTAAAACGAGTGAAAGCTTCTTAGAAATTCCATCACATGATAAAATTGAATGGTTAGGAAAAGTTTTGTCATCTTTGGCATCTGAAAAAGAGCGAGCCAAAGAGCTATATGAGCTTTTTTCAGAGGCTAAAAGTGCAATATATGAACTAGAAAAAAATAATCCTGACATACTGCAAAGTTATAAAAAATATTCAGATAATAAAGACAAGTATGGAAGTGAGATTTATACTAAAGAAACATGGAAAAATGAAGTAGAGCAAATGAAACGTTGGGATAGACTTACCGGAGTTGACACGACAAGCCAGATACGAACTGATGACTAGATTAGTTGGTAGGGTGCGCACACTTGCGCACCAATAACTGGCATGAAACAAAGTAAGTAGGTTGGGGTTTCTACCCCAACCTACTTTATTTTTCCCAAATTTGCATACTAAAAAAGACTCTATAATGGAGTCCTTTATAAAATTTGGAGAATAGGAGACTGTATCGGATTATTGCTTCACACTGCGCGGTCACTCGCTCCATTTACTAACGTAAATTAACGCTCGTTCTGCTCCGTGCTACTTCGGCGTTCCGCTTCGCTCCAGCCTACGCAAAATCCTCCGAACTCCTTTTATAATTAGAAGTATAGTTTTATAAATTTGTAATCTTAAGTAAAAGGGAAAGTGTTTAGTTTTATTGGGGTTTGTTG
>CAKVLI010000002.1 GCA_934757155.1 uncultured Candidatus Melainabacteria bacterium
ACCACCTCTCAGAAAACGTGACATTTAGTCACCTTTTCTTCGGCAGAGTACCACATGCCCATATTCAATTGTCATAACGGGGTTCATCCGTCAGTGTGACTGTCACCACTTAGAAACCGTGACAACAGAAGTAACTATATCAAGAACAAATTCGTTTGTCAAAATATTCTTCTGACTATAAATACGACATTAAGTGTACTTGTAATATTGTCACCTATTTTATATAATACTTATGTTATTAGTCCATAATGGTACTATGAGTTTAGGTGATAGGAGAGAGTTATTATGAAAAAACAAACTATGCTTAAATCATTGTTTGCATCGTTGCTCACAATGGTTTGCGCTCCTGTATTTGCCGGAGAAGCTTCACTCGTAGTTCCGGATATCAAAGCCGCTAGCTTAGACAGCTATAACCTGCTGGTAATCGGGTTAATTGTGTCTGTAGTCGGCGTTATATTCGGACTTATTGAGTTCTTCAAGGTCAAAAAAGTACAGGTTCATGCTGCGATGGAAGAAGTCGGAAACACAATTTTCGAAACCTGCAAAACATACCTCGTTCAGCAGGGTAAATTCCTTCTCGCATTAGAAGTGTTAATAGGCTTATGTATTGCATTCTATTTCTGGTATCTTCAAGGAATGGAAGCAAAATCAGTATTTATCATCCTCGGATGGTCTGTTCTTGGTATCTTGGGTTCATATTTGGTTGCCTGGTTTGGTATCAGAATGAATACACTTGCAAACTCAAGAACTGCATTTACCGCTCTTAAAGGAAATCCGCTCGATATTATGAATATACCGCTTAAAGCCGGTATGAGTATCGGTGTACTCCTTGTTTCTATCGAATTGATTATGATGCTCGTAATTCTTCTGTTTGTTCCTGGGGAACTTGCAGGAGCATGCTTCATCGGTTTTGCAATCGGTGAATCTCTTGGTGCATCAGCTCTTCGTGTAGCAGGCGGTATCTTTACAAAAATTGCCGATATCGGTTCTGACTTAATGAAAATTCAGTTCGGTATCAAAGAAGACGATCCGCGTAACCCTGGAGTTATTGCAGATTGTACCGGTGACAATGCCGGTGACTCAATCGGACCTACAGCTGACGGATTCGAAACATATGGTGTAACAGGTGTTGCTCTCGTAAGTTTCATCCTTTTGGGTGTATTCAAAGATTATCAAGTTCAACTCCTTGCGTGGATTTTCACAATGAGATTCTTGATGATTATTACATCAGTAGTTGCTTACTGGTTCAACGGCGCAATCACAAAAGCTTATGCGTCTGTAACTAAGAAATTTGACTTTGAAGCTCCACTTACTTCTTTAGTTTGGATTACTTCAATTTTATCAATAATCATGACATTCACTGTAAGTAATACCTTGTTAAAAGAACTTCCAAACAACTTGTGGCTTGTTCTTTCAATAATCATTTCTTGCGGTACACTAGGTGCTGCACTGATACCTGAAGCAACAAAGGTATTTACAAGCCCTAAAGCAAAACATACTCACGAAGTTGTTATAGCATCAAAAGAAGGCGGAGCTTCTTTGACAATTCTTTCAGGTATTGTTTCAGGAAACTTCTCCGGATTCTGGATTGGTTCAATTGTTGTTCTATTAATGGGATTAGCTTACTTCGCAAGCTTGTATATTCCTGCAGAAACAATGATTTATCCGTCAGTATTCGCATTCGGCTTGGTAGCCTTCGGTTTCTTAGGAATGGGGCCTGTTACAATCGCTGTAGACAGCTACGGTCCTGTAACAGATAATGCTCAATCAGTTTATGAATTATCATTGATTGAAGAAATTCCAGATGTTGCAGGCGGTATTGAAAAATACTATGGTTTCAAACCTGATTTTGAAAACGCAAAAAGATATCTTGAAGAAAACGACGGTGCGGGTAACACCTTCAAAGCAACTTCTAAGCCGGTACTTATCGGTACAGCAGTTGTTGGTGCAACTACAATGATTTTCTCATTGATTCTTGTAATCAAAGAAACTCTAGGTATTCAACCGGAAATGATATTAAACTTGTTGAATCCTTACACACTTCTCGGTTTCATCGCCGGTGGTGCAGTAATTTACTGGTTCAGCGGAGCTTCTATGCAAGCTGTTACAACAGGTGCATACTCTGCAACTGAGTTCATCAAACACAATATCAAGTTGGGTGAAGCTGATGACAAATGTGCAAACCTTTCTAACTCAAAAGAAGTTGTTAAGATTTGCACTCAATATGCACAAAAAGGTATGTACAATATCTTTATCGCATTGTTTGCGTTCGCTTTGTCACTTGCATGTTTATCATCACCAAGTGGTGAAAACGTATTCCCTGTGTCATTCTTTGTAAGCTATCTTGTTGCAATTGCTGTATTTGGTTTGTTCCAAGCTGTATTTATGGCAAACGCAGGCGGATGCTGGGATAACGCAAAGAAAATTGTTGAAGTTGATATGAACGAAAAAGGTACTGAATTGCACGCAGCAACAGTTGTGGGTGATACAGTCGGCGATCCGTTCAAGGATACTTCTTCAGTTGCGATGAACCCGATTATCAAATTCACTACTTTGTTCGGTTTGTTAGCAATGGAAATCGCTATTAACCCTGATTTCCAAGCTTATGCAAAACCGGCAGGTTGGATTTTGTTAATCTTGGCGTTAGTCTTTGTTGTACGTTCATTCTACGCAATGAGAATACCGACAAAGAAAGCTGAGTAATCGCTGTAAACAACATAGAAGTCGGAGTTAGATTTGTTAATTTAACTTCGACTTTTTGTTATTTATAATGGATTATTTACTTGTTTGTCATTTTCTTTCTTCTTAATTGCGAGGCAAGAAGAAAGAAAATGACAAAAAGAAAGAAGAAACACGCAATTGTTCACAACGTCTTCGCTTCGCTCAGCCGAAAACTGGGTTGGGCAATGCCCAATCTCTCTGCTCGCCATTGTGCAAAGCACACGCTCGCCTAATAAATAAAAATAAGTTAACAAAAAATTAATATTTCAATGATTGATTACAAAACGTGTTTGATTTACGATTTAAGAGTTAAGAGAAATAATTTTACTAATAAGAAGGAGTGAAAATTATGGTAAAAGTAGCAATTAACGGATTCGGAAGAATCGGACGTAACACATTGAGAGCAGCAATCAGAGAAGGTATCTTCAATGAAATCGATTATGTTGCAATCAATGACCCAGGTTTGAAACCTGAAGACGCTGCTCGTATTTTCAAATATGACTCAGTTATGGGTAAATTCGATGGTACAGTAGAAGCTTATGAAGAAGGTATTATTGTTAACGGTAAGAAGATTAAATTCTTCGCTGAAAAAGACCCTGCACAATTACCTTGGAGAGAATTAGGTGTTGAAGTTGTTGTTGAATCAACTGGTTTCTTCACAGATGCAACTAAGGCTCACGCTCACATCGACGCTGGTGCTAAGAAAGTTATCATTTCTGCACCTGCTACAAATGAAGACAAGACTATCGTTTTAGGTGTTAACGATCACGAATATGATCCTGCAAAACACAACGTAATTTCTATGGCTTCTTGTACAACAAACTGCTTAGCTCCTGTAGCTAAAGTTATCGATGAAAAATTCGGTATTGTTAAAGGTTTGATGACAACAGTTCACTCTTACACAGGCGACCAAAGAATTTTGGATGCCGGTCACAAAGACCCTCGTCGTGCTAGAGCTGGCGCTTTGAACATCGTTCCTACTAAGACTGGTGCTGCTAAAGCTGTTGCATTGGTATTGCCACAACTTAAAGGAAAATTGGATGGTTTCGCTATGAGAGTTCCTACACCGGACGTTTCATTAGTAGACGTTGTATTCGAACTTAAGAAAGACGTAACTGTTGAAGAAGTTAACGCAGCTCTTAAAGAAGGTGCTGATGGCCACGTTCTTTGCTACACTGAAGAACCGTTGGTATCTTCTGACTACGTTGGTACTTCACAATCTTCAACTGTTGACGCATTGTTAACAAGAGTTATGGGTGGTAACCAAGTTAAGATTATTTCTTGGTATGATAACGAAATGGGTTACTCTACAAGATTGGCTGAAACAACTAAGATGGTTGCTTCTAAGTTATAATCCAAGGATTAACAAATTTGATAACCTGCTCATTTCTGAGCAGGTTATTTTTTATTAATGTTGGATTATAAGCTTAGAATTGATTGTCCTTTTCTTTTTTCTTTTTGCAATCAAAGAAATAAGAAAAGGACCAAAAGAAAAAAAGAAAACATGCTATTGTTCACTACGCTCTTACGAGCGTTTGTTCAAATGGATGTTGCAGACTTACGTCTGCACTCTTACGCTCGCTAAGAAACGCTCGCGGCGCGCTGACTTGTTAAATTTGACTTAATATCCCCCTTAGGGAGGGGGATTGAGGGGGTGGTTGGTCAAATACACTTGTCCTGCGAGCGTGCAGCTTGCTGCAATAGCGAGCATAAGAGATTGTGCGTAGCACAACTTGATTTTCGGCTGAGCGAAGCGAAGACGTTGTGAACAATTGCGTGCTTCTTCTTTCTTTTTGTCATTTTCTTTCTTCTTGCCTCACAACTAAGAAGAAAGAAAATGACAAATATTAAAAAGCCAAAAAGAAGAGTACAAATAAAAACATAACAATAAAATTGCGGTCAAAGAAATGTGGCGATATAAAAATAAAAAAACAAATCACAAAATAGAATATTTTGTCGAACGCTACTTTTGACTAAGTTGCGTTCGCTTTTTGTTCTGTTTATAATCCAAATATGAGCATAATCCAAAAATCACAAAAATCCCTTGAATATAACAAAGTTTTAGCAAAGTTGGCTGTTTACGCAAAAACTGAACAGTCCAGAGAGCTTTGTCTCGGTCTTACACCTTATGTCAGAAAAGAGGATATTGAACGTGAGCTTCGCTATACAAAAGAAGCTAAGGATGTTTTGGATTTGTCCGGAGAGATTCCTATTGATAAGATTCAGAATTTTTCTAAACTCAAAGAAAAGAATGAATACTTTGTGGAAGAAGAGTTAGTTGATATAGCAAAGACTATGCGCACTTCGCGTTTGGTTAGAAACTTTTTAAAAGAAAACCTTGCTTATGATGCCACATTAAACACTTTGGCTGAAAATTTGTATTCTAATAAAGAGTTTGAAGACAGGATTTTTGAAACGTTTGATGACAATTGTATGGTCAGACAAGACACTAATCCTGAGTTAAAAGGTTTGTATTCTTCTCTAAGAGACACTGAAACTACTCTAAAACAAAAAGTTCAGGACTTGATGAATTCTGCCGAGTTTCAATCACATTTGCAGGAAAATATTTATACAATGCGTGATGACAGAATCGTTTTTCAGGTCAAAGCGTCATCTAAAAGCAAGGTTTCAGGAATTGTACATGATGTTTCTGCGTCAGCCAGAACCTTTTATATTGAACCTTCTCAGATTGTACCTATAAATAACAAAATCAGAGAAGTTAAGTCAAAGATTTATGCGGAAATTATCAGAATTTTGACAGCGCTAAGTTTTGAAATCAGAAATGAAATGCAAACACTGATTGAGACAGAAAAGATTTTGGCTGAGATTGATTTTCATTTTGCGAAGGCAAGATATGCTATAAAAACACAGTCTGTTGAGCCGAATTTGAGTGAAGAAAAAATTGTTAAAATTGATTTGATGCGACATCCGCTTTTGATTGGATGCGTAGAAAAAATTGTTGAGAATGATTTTTCGATTGGTGAAGGATATAAATCAATTATTATCACAGGTTCTAATACCGGTGGTAAGACGGTTGCGCTGAAAACAGTCGGTTTGTTTATATTGATGACAAAATCCGGTTTGTTTTTGCCTTGCGCAGAGGCTCACATTTATCCGTTTGAAAAAATCATGGCGGATATTGGAGATGAGCAGAATATTTTGCAAAGCTTATCTACGTTTTCTTCTCATATGAAAAACGTTATAGATATTCTTAATCAGGCTAATTCAGAAAGTTTTATTCTTATTGACGAGTTGTGTGCCGGAACTGATCCACAAGAGGGTGCAATTTTAGCAGAGGTAATATTAAAAGACTTTGCTAAGAAAGAAGCCTTTTCTGTAATTACAACACATTATGGCGAGTTGAAAACATTGGAATTTGCAGATTCTTATTTCAAAAATGCTTCAGTTGAGTTTGATACAGAGTCTTTGCGCCCAACTTACAAACTAATTATAGGTATTCCGGGGTTAAGTAATGCAATTTCTATTTCTGCAAACCTCGGATTAAATGAAGATTTGGTTTGGGAAGCGAAAGAGTTGTTGATTACACAGCGTGATCCTTCAACTCTCGCGGTAGAAAGATTGCAGGACACTCAACAGCAGTTGGATGTTAATTTAAAAGAAGCTGAGACTTTGAACGAGCAGGCAAGCGAACTTAAAGAGCATTATGAAAAAGAATTAAGCGAACATAAAAAGACAAAGAAAAAGACATTGAAAGCGATTAAGGACAGATTTGATTCTCAGCTTGAATGTGCAAAAGACGAAATCAAAGAGATTTTGACAGAGTTGAGAAAAGAAAAGTCTGAAAAAGTTGCAAGACGTTCCTATCAAAGATTGGCAAAATTGGAACAGAATTTCCGCGGAGATATGCACTCACTTGAAGAAAGCGAACAGTATCTTGAACTCGATTGGGAAAAGGTTAGCATAGGCGACACCGTCATGATTAAGGACTTAAATCAGCCTGTGGAAGTGCTTTCTCTTCCGGATAAAGGCGGAAATCTTTATATAAAAATGGGGATGATTAAAACTAAGGTTAAAAAGGACAGGTTGGCAGTTTATAATCCTGAGCTTGCGAAGAAAGTTACTTTGCCGAATTATACCAAAGAAAGTTTTACGCTTAAAAAATACGATATTTCAAATACGTTAGACTTGCGCGGAGAGCGTGTCGAGGAAGCCTTGGACGATTTGGAAAACTATTTGGATAAGGCAAGTTTGGCGAACCTTACACCTGTTTATATTATCCACGGTCATGGCACAGGCGCTTTAAAATCTGCTGTTAGAGATTTCGTTTCCTCTTCACCATATGTTGGTAAATACAGAGTCGGCGAAGACGCTGAGGGTGGAGACGGCGTTTGCGTAATTGATATTAAGTAGTCAAACGTTTTGAGAGCCTGTTGTATTCATTTATTAACAAATGTTTTGGCGGATAATTTTCTATAACATCCCATGGAAGTTGAGCTTCTGTTGGCAATCCGTTTATGAACTGCTCGACGTCAAGTTTAAGCTCTTTAAGGGTAGACTTGTAGGCGCCGGTTTTTCCACCTTTTTTGTAGACTTCTATCAAGAATGATGTCAGAGATTCATCCCCGCGCGAGAGAATGGTTTGCCAATAATCCCATTTTATACTTGAAAACTTTGAACCTATGCCAAGTTTTGCAAGTCCTTTCTCAAGATAACGTTGTTTTTTCTCCAACGATTTAGAATCCTCTCTAGGCGACCATTGAAAAGGAGTTTGAGGCTTTGGAACAAAAGAGGAGAAGGAGAATGTTATCTCAAAACCTTTGTTTTCAGCTTTAATTCTTTTTGCAAGATTTAAGAATTCTTCGATATCAGCTTCGTTTTCATTTGGAATTCCAATCATTGAATAGATTTTTAATCCTCTCAATCCATTTTCTCGTGCTGTTTTGACAGCTGATAAAATTTGCTCTTCCTTAAGATTTTTGTTTATGAATTTTCTCAGACGTTCTGAGGCGGCTTCAATCGCAATTGTAGATGTTCTCTGTCCGCCCTTAACAAGAGTTTGCACAAGCTTTGGTGTCACAGAATCTGTTCTTAGAGAAGAAATTCCCAGTTCAATCGACAAGCCTGAATCAATTTTTGATTCAAGATAGGACATTATTTTTTCAAAATCCGGATGTGCGCTGATTTGCGCACCAAGGAGCGCTATTTTATTTGTATGCTCAAGTCCTAAATCAATAGCTTTGATAATTTCTTCATAAGGATAATGTCTAAAAGGAAGATTCAGGTATGATGCCGTACAGAAAGCGCATCGGTTCATACAACCCCGAGCCACTTCTATTATAAAAGTATCTTTAAAATAGCTGTTTTCGGATAATACCGGTGTATAAATAACATTAGAAAGGGGTTCAGTAACCTTTTTTACCTTATTCATGCCGGAAATATAAATACCTTCAACATCAGCGAGTTTCTCTAATGCTTGCTTTTTCGGGTTATCGCGCATAATTTCAAGAACTTTTTGGAATTCACCTTCTCCGTCACCTATCATCATAAAATCAAAAACTGCTTTTAGGGGTTCAGGATTTGTTGTAATAACAGGTCCACCTGCAAAAATCAGAGGGTATGATTCATCTCTTTCTGACGCCAAAAGTGGAATGTGATACTTTTCTAAAATTTCAAAAACACCCATAAAATCAAAATCAAAAGATAGAGAAAAAGCAATCCCATCAGGAGTTTTACCGTCTGTTTCAGTGTCCGTACAAACACGCTTTGCGTTTATACCTTCCATTTCGTCAGCAATTTTCAACAGCCACATATATCCCAATGAGGAGAGAGCAAAAGACTCCACTGCAGGATAAGCCATCCAAAAATTGTAACCGTTTTTCTCATTGTTTGCCGCGTAAAGGTATTTTTCCATAACTTAGTTCATATTTTTTATGTAAAGTTCTTCTATCAAAACACATACGGTAGCTGCAATTGCAGGTGCGAAAATCACCCCGATTACACCTAAGTATTGTGCTGTAATAAACAAGAACAAGTAAATTACAAGCGGATGAAGGTCTAAAAACTTTCCGAATACATATGGTCTTACAAGATTGTTTTCAGCCCATTGTGCGATAGCAAAGACTAAAACTATTAGCAATAGTGCAATCGTTCCGTATTTATAAGAAGCAACTAAACAAATAACAAGTGCAATCGCAGGACCTACAACAGGTATGATATCAAGAATTGCAGTAATCAAGCCCAAAAGTAGAGCGTAATCAATACCAATAAGCACCAGTCCGATTGTCATTAAAACACCAACACTTGTCATTGTTGTAATTTGGGCTATAACATACCCCCCGATTTTTTTAGAAATTGTCTCAATAATTTCTTCTGCTTTCTCTTTCATATTAGAAGGAAAAAGGCTCATATATGTTTCTCTGACAGTATCTTTGTCTGCCATAAAATAATAAATGATAATCAAAGCAGCAAGCAGATAAATTACACCTGATGCAAAATTTTTGCTTATATTAATAGATTCGTTTAAAAAATTTGAAGTTACACCTGACGCGGATGATATCAATTCACCTAAGTCTATTTGAGTAAGCATTGATTTATTAATAAAAGGAGTCCTTATAATAAAATCTTTAATTACATCAATGTATTGAGGAACAAGGGCTACAAAAGATTTGATTTCATGCCCAGCCATAACGATAATCGGCACAAAAAATGCCCCAAGAACCCCTACTGTCAAAAGCAACACAAGCGCGGAAGCCAAGCCTCTGTTCAATTTTTTCGAAAGTTTATCAACAATCGGATTCAATGAACATGCAATTACAAAAGAGGCGAAAAACAGAATAGCAACATCTTTAATCTTTGTTATGAATACCAAAAACAAAACCGCAATTATAAAAAATACGATATTTTTTGCTGTAATATACTTTTGAAAAACGTTATCAAACATATACACCCCCTCTGAATAATTCTAGCATAAAATTACTATCCTGTTATATATTCATTTTCTGCGTAATAAATGTTAAAATATCCTATATGGAAATTCTATTAGAAACAAAAAATCTTTCAATCGAATATAAAAGTATAAAAGAGAGTGAGAAGAATACTGTAACTGCAGTCAAGGATGTTTCTCTAAAACTCTTGAGGGGAGAAATTTATGCCTTGGCGGGAGAATCAGGATGCGGAAAATCGACACTTGCCAAAGGGATTACCAAACTTGTTCCTGTAAAGTCAGGAGATATTCTGTTTGAGGGCAAAAGAATCCAAAACCAGACAAAAAATGAGGCAAAAAGTTATCCAAAGAACGTTCAAATGGTTTTTCAAAATCCGTATTCCAGTCTTAATCCAAAGATGAAAATAGTAGAGACCTTAAGAGAACCGCTTGATATAAATACTAAATTAACAAAATCCGAAAAAATTGAGCGAGTAAAAGAAGTTTTGTCAGATGTCGGCTTGCAAGAAAGCTGTTTAAACCTATATCCACACGAATTTTCAGGCGGGCAAAGACAGCGTATTGCAATCGCTCGAGCATTGATTCTAAACCCGAAACTACTTATCGCAGACGAACCGGTTAGTGCGTTAGATGCAAGTATTCAGGCACAAATAATTAATCTTTTGAAAGAATTGCGTGAGAAAAAAGATTTGACTATTTTATTCATTTCTCATGACATGAATGTTATAAGATATCTTGCGGATAGAGTCGGGATAATGTATTTTGGCTCACTGATTGAGGAAAATTATACCGGAACTTTATGCCGTTACCCTAAAGAAGAGTATACAAAAAAACTCCTCTCAGCCGTGCCAGTTCTAAAAAACTAGTTCATTTGCATTTTATGGTTGCTTTTGGTAATATTGAGGGGTAGACACAGAAAGAGGAGTTTAATTATGGGATTAATGTCCGGTAAAAAAGGTATTATATTTGGTGTATCAAATACTCACGGTATCGCATACGGTATCGCTCAACAACTTTATAATGAAGGTGCTGATATTGCTTTCACATACGCCGGTGAAGCAATGGAAAAAAGAGTTAAACCTATCGCAGAAGATATGAATGCAAAACTTATCATGAGCTGTGATGTTACAAAAGAAGATGAAGTTGAAGCAGTATTTAAGGAATGTGAGAAAATCTACGGAAAACTTGATTTCGTTGTTCACGCTGTTGCATTCGCTCCAAAAGAAGATTTGATGGGCAGATTTGTTGATACTTCAAAACAAGGTTGGGATATCGCTCTCGGCGTTAGCGCATACTCATTGGTAACAGTTTGCAGACACGCAGAACCTATTATGAACGAAGGCAGCTCAATCTTCGCTCTTACTTACCTTGGTTCAGTTCTTTCAGTTCCAAGCTACAACGTAATGGGTGTAGCTAAAGCTGCTCTTGAATCAGCGATGAGATTCTTGGCTGTTGACTTAGGCCCTAAAGGTATCAGAGTTAACTGCTTGTCTTCTGGTCCAGTTAAAACACTTGCTTCTATGGGTATTGCAGGCTTCTCAAAAATGCTTAAAGCAGCTGTTATGAGAGCTCCGATGAAGAAAAATGTTTCATTAGAAGATGTTGGTAGAGCTGGTTTGTACTTGGCTTCTGACCTTTCAAGCGGCACAACCGGTGAAGTTATCTACTGTGATTGCGGCTGCCACTCAGCTTACGCATCATCTGAAGAAATGGATGTTATTTCTAAAGCTGAATAGTAATATTTATCTAAAAAAGACCGGCAAAGTTAGCTTTCCGGTCTTTTTTTTAAAGTAATGAGGTGTAATATGAAAAAATTGTTGACTTTACTAACTATAGTTTTATTAGGAATTAGCCTACAGGCAAAAGCAGCAATGTCTTTTGAAGAAGCTTTTAAACAATCAACTACAAAACCAATGCTTGTTATAATATACGCACAATGGGCAGATGAATACTCAACATATCTAAAAGCTTTCAGTAACGCTCAACAAGAATTGGGAGATAAATTCAATTACGTTGAATTGGATATTGCAAGCTCAGACGCAAAATTCTTTAACAGCAAGTTTCATATCTATCCTAACCTACCGTATGTTCTTATGTTTAGAGACGGTGGTAAAATTTCAAGATATGTTCCTAACAACTGTGCAAAACAAGATGCTTGTTTAATTCCTAAAGTAAAAAGCTTTATAAACTAAAGCGTCTCATCAGTGTAATTTATACCTCCTGTTGCATTATATAGTGAAATTGTGGCTATAGCATCATTAATCCTTGCAGAAAGGTATCTTTGTCGTGCGATTTGCAAATTTATATCTGCGCGCAATTCTTCAAGCTTTGAAGAATCCCCAATTTCAAACTGTTTTACCATTAAATTATATTTTGTGTTCTCAATATCAAAATCTTCTTCTGATTTAACCAAGTTTGCTTTCGTAGTCTTAGCTTGAACGAGCGCATCATTAACTTCTTGAAGAGAATTCAAAACTGTTTGTTGATAACTTTCACCCGCTTTTTTATATTCGTATTTATTGAATCTGAATTTCGCAAGCTTTGCACCGCCTGAAAAAATATCCCAGCTTGGTGCAATTCCTATGTTTGAGAGGAATGTCGTGTTGTTAAATACGCTGTTCCATCTGTAAGCATTGAACCCGATGTTTCCAAACAAGAAAAATTTCGGCAAAAATTCGCGTTTAGCTATACGAACGTCTATTCCTACTTTTTGTGCATATTTTTCGCTTTCTATCAAATCCGGACGATATTGTATAATTGTCGCGGATAATTTTTCCGGAGTGTTCGGATAACTTAGATTTTCAACAGAAATATGCTCAATCTCTTTATCAGTATTTAAGCCTAAAAGTGTTACCAACTGATTGTTAATAACTTTTCTGTTTTCTTTAATCCTGTTTAAATCCTCTTCACTTTTTACAAGAAGTTGTTTTTCATTCAAAAGTTCAGTAATCGGAGCTAAACCAAGATTATATTTCTTCTCTGTCATCTCAACTATTTGTTTTTGAGTATCAATAATCTCAGTTGTAATCTTTTCTAACTCATCGGCTTTGACTAGGTTAAAATAATTAGCCACAAAGCTTGAAGTCATATAAATATAAGCTGCGCGTTCCTCTTGGTCAGCGATTTCTTTTTGCACCTTCGCGCTCTTTCTTGATAAGTAATTCTCGCCCCAAATATCAATCTCATAAGATGCATTGAGCGGTAAATAAATATTATTTTGAGAGTAATTCGGGATAATAACATCTCCAAATTCCGTTTGCGCTCCGCGCATTGTACGCATTAACTGTGCATCAATACTTGCTTTTGGTAATTGATTGGAAGTAGCTAATCTTATATTTTCCTCAGCCTGCTTTGTTTTGTATGCCGAAATTTTTAAATTATGGTTGTTGTCATACAAAGTTTGAAGGTGATTTATTAGGATTTCGTCATTGTATCCCTTCCACCAATCAAAGTTCATATAATTGCTTTTATCAATTGTCTCTTTTGCGTTTACCGGAATTGCCAACAAAATTATAGAGGTAATTATTAATATTTTTTTAAATGTCATCTTTACACTTATCCTTCTTGTGTTATTATGATAACACAATGGGAATTATGAAACAAGAAAAATTATTAGAACAAAAAATTGGATTAAGACTCTCTCGTATCGGTTTGCTGTCAAAGGTTTTCGCAAATCAGACCTTTAGTAAGCATGGGTTTGATATAAGACCGGAACAATTTACTGTACTCATGACACTTAAAGAGAACAATGGCATGTACCAAAGACAACTTGCCTATTATACTTTTAAAGACAGACCGAATATTACAAGAATAGTTTCAATACTGGAAAAAAAAGGATACATAACTTCTCAAATCACATCTGACGGAAGACAGGTTAAAAAATTGTTCATTACCCCAAAAGGTATTGAAGAATGCGAAAAAATCCTTCCTGTTATCTTGAAAATTTGGACGGATACTATAGGTGATTTAACAGGCGAAGAGGTTTCTAGTTTTTTAAACACCCTTGATAAGATTGAAAACAATTTAAGAGAAAGAACTCTATTACAGATTTAGGTGGAGATTTTGACATGGTAAAGAAAGAAGATAAAGACAAAGATTTTGTAAAAAAAGCTAAAGCAAGATTGAAGAAAAGACGTCCTGAATATATGAAAAAACGTGTAATTGTTCCGACGATTACTGCGATAATCCTTGCTATTTTAGGACTTTACGCAGCAATAAGAGCGACTTATTATCAATCAACAGATAATGCTTTTATCGAAGGAAGGCTCGTATCAATTGCACCTAGGGTTTCAGCACCGGTGATTCGTTTGTTGGTAGATGATAACCAAATTGTGAAAAAAGGTGACTTGTTGGTGGAATTAGATCCGAATGATTTTCAGGTTGCTTTGGATCAGGCTGAGGCAAAACTCGCAGAAGCAAAGGCAAACTTGGATATTTCGGTTAAAAAAGTGGACGAAAGTGTTGCTGTTGTTAATAAAACTTATGAAGACATAAGTTCAACTGAGTCAAAACTGGATTTTGCACAAAAGGATTTCTCAAGATACTCTGAATTATACAAAGACGGAATCGTTTCTAAACAAGCTTACGAAAAGAGCAAAACTAATTTGGAAGTCGCAGCTTCTGATTTTAATTCTGCACAAGAAAATTCTATGGCATCAAAGCACGCTTTGGCTTCTAATAAGGCAAAGACCAGTGCTAATGAAGCTTTGATTAAAAGACTAGAAGCCGAAGTTGAGGAAGCAAAATTGAATCTTGAATACACAAAAATTTATGCTCCTCAAGACGGTATGGTTTCTGCGAGAAGCGTTGAAAAGGGCAACTACGTATCAATCGGTCAACCGCTTATGAATATTGTACCTGAACAAATTTGGGTAGTTGCAAACTTTAAGGAAAATCAATTAACCAAAATGCATGCCGGTCAAAAGGTTAAAATTAAAATTGACACCTATCCGTCAAAACGATTCGAAGGACATGTCGACAGTATTCAGCGCTCTACAGGTGCAAAATCAAGTTTGTTCCCTCCTGAAAATGCAGTCGGAAGTTATGTAAAAATTGTGCAGAGAGTTCCTGTAAAAATTGTTTTTGATGAAGATATTTCTAAGTACAATATCGTTCCGGGCATGTCTGTAGTACCGAGAGTTCGTATTAAGGATTAGACATGGCAGACGAAGTCGCAGAAAAAAAAGTTAATCCATATATCGTTGCGCTTGCGGTGCTTTTGCCGTCATTCTTGGCACTGGCAGCATCATCAGGCACAAACGTAAGCCAACCGCATATCGCAGGGTTTTACGGTGCAACGCAGTACGAAGCTAACACGGTTATTACCTGCTACATTATCTCAGGCGGTTTAATGCTCCCTGTTACGGGTTATTTGGTAAAAAGAATCGGTAAAAAACTCCTTATGATTTATAGCATTTGGATTTTTGCGCTTGGTTGTTTGCTCTGTATTCTTGCGCCGAACTTGCAAGCACTGATTGCAGCCAGAGTTGTTCAAGGTATCGGAAGTGGCTGTATCTTACCTCTTTGCCAAGCTTTTTTGCTGGAGATTTTTCCACCCGAGCAAAGAGGAGTCGCAATGGGCTTGTTTGGAGTTGCCGCAATGTTTTCACCGCTTGCGGGACCATTTATCGGAGGTTATTTAACAGATAATTTTTCTTGGCAGTGGATTTTTATAACAAACATCCCGCTTTGTATACTTTCTCTTATTATGATTAAATTCTTTATTCCGGATGAAAAGCCTGAAAAATTGAAGTATAACAAAAAGTTTGACTATGTCGGATATATCTCAATCGTAGTTGCGATGGGATGTATGCAGGTGGTTTTAGACAAAGGACAACAATGGAATTGGTTTGATGCAACTTGGATATGTTGGACAACCGGAATTTGTATATTCTCATTCGTTTTCTTTTACGTGTGGGAGCTGGAATACAAGTACCCTGTTATCGATATAAGAGTGTTTAAAGATAAAAACTTTTTAATAGGTACATCAATAAGTTCGTTTATAAATGTCGTTCTATATTCAACCCTGCTCTTAGTTCCTATGTTTGTGCAGAGTTTAATCGGTTACAGCCCTTCAATGTCAGGTTTGGCGATGTTTCCACGAGCGGTGGTTTGTCTTGTAGGACTACTTGTTGTTGGAGAAATTTCAAAATACGTAAATAGCAAAATTCTTGCAAGCACAGGATTCATAATTATCGCAATTTCACTGTTAATGTTAACACAAATGAACCCTAATTCTTCTATGGAGAGTATTGTTTTACCGAATATTCTACTTTGTATTGGCGTTCCGACAGCGTTTGTACCGATAACAGCACTTTCTTTCCAAACTTTATCCGCAAGCAAAACCGCAGACGCAGCAGCTCTTCATGCTTTATTCAAAAATATTATTACAGCTGTTGCGACATCTGTTTCCGCGACATTTATTGCCAGAGCATCTCAAGTTTTTCAAGGATATTTTGTTAGTAATTTGTCCACCGAAAACCCAATGTTTCAAATAAAATTGAATGCTTTGAATTCCAAATTCTTGCACCTTTATCCCGCTTATACGGCAGCAAGAAAAGCAAGTGGGACTCTTTATAAACAATTATTAACTCAGGCTCGTCTTGCATCCTTCTTTGAAGTATTTACCGTTCTTGCCCTAATGATGCTGATTGTAATACCGTTTATCTTTATCCTTAAATCACCTAAAAAATAATTTATGTTAAGTTTTGTAACAATGTTTCTTCAAATTTAGCAATTTTTTGTCGAGTAAATACTTTGTATATATACGAGACATAAGAGAGCACAGAAAGGATATTAATATGGAGAACGGAATTAATTCAATCAAAAGTGATAAGTCACACTTATTTGGTGGTCAAGTCGGTGGAGCATATATGGCCAATAACGATGTTAGAAATATCGATATTTTTAATGACAAAGAAAAGAAACTTGATCAAAGCCACGTAAGCATTTTCTGTAACACACAAGCAACAGCATAACAGTTGTTAACTCAGAATTTAAGAGGGTCGGTAAATACCGACCCTTTTTTGATGTTTATTTAATGTTTGCATCATTAACTTTTTGTTTGAATACGTGACCTTGGCAGTCATGTTCAATATTTGGAGTATCAACCTCAAATACATAAGCACCCGCAGGAGCTAAGTCTACTCTAATTTCGCCATCAGCAACTTGGAATTTGCTCTTTTCACCGTAAGACGGAGCCATATCCTTTAATTTCTGAGTAGATTTCAACCCAGGGACAATAACTGTTCCTGTTAAGTTTCTATTAGGATTTTTGTTTGCAATAACAACGGCCGTTCTGCCGTTATTATGTCTTGCATAAGCGATGATTTGGTCTTTTTTATCACCTTTCTTGCTTAATTCAATAAAACTGCTGTTTCTATCTGCGAACAAATCCTTATTTTCACTTCTCATTTTGAGAGTTTCTCTCAAAACACGTTCCATATCCGGTTTATCTCCACCAGGTTTTCTTGAAAGGTTGAAAATATCAAGTTGATAAGGGTGGTGGTCCATTGTATAGTGTGGTTCCATATTACTCTCATATGTCACAGTCTCGTTATTCTCGCTTTTAGAATACCCGTAATCATAATAGTCACCGGTTTGAAATCCATCCACAAAGTAAGGATTACACATTGGTATTGTTGACTGAATAACGGTTGTCATATTGCAATAGTTTTCACCACCGTGAATCATTCCGGACTTGTCATCGTGAGTCATAAAAGAACCGATACAAGACTTGCCCGCAGGCAATCTTTGTGACATATCAAGATTAAGTTTTACATTATCATTGAATTCTGTTGCATTTTTCCATTCGTAGAAGATGTGGTACTGTCCGTAAAAATCATCAAACCCTGCTCTTAGAGAATCTTCAGGTCTGTCATATGGCATATTTACCTGCGGAGACGCACACTCGTAAGTGTAAGTTTCTGCAAGCCAAGCGAATTCAGGGTCTTTTTGTCTTGAATAAGGAATTATAATATCCCAAAATTCAGTCGGTTTCGCTCTTGCAACGTCCGCTCTTATGCCGTCGATTCCTAAATCAATGCAAGCATCAACATATTGTCTGTGCATTTCAAGAAGTTTAGGATTCAAAGTTCTCTTTGTTTCATCATCCCAAGGGTTGAACATTCTGATATCTGCCCAACCTTGCGGGGTTTTATCTTCGCCGTTACGACCGAATGCCATTAACTCCGGTTCGGCTTCAAACAAATCAACAGAAGCACAACTTGGCAAATCAAGCATTACCTTGATATCACGCTTATGACACTCGTCAATGAATGCTTTGAACTGTTCATCAGGAGTTCTTGGGTCATCCTTATCAATCAAAACCGGATCAAGCGCAAGATGCCCGTCTTCTGTTACGAATTTTTGCGGTGCATATAAGGAACCAGCAGTTCCCATTGCATTTTTCTTTCCGGGCGGGTGAATCGGCAGAATATGAATTGTATTAAATCCGTCTTCCTTTAATTCGTCCAATCTGTCTATCGCACTAAGAAAAGTCCCCGGTTTTTCGCCTTCTGATAAGGTGATTTTTTCATCACCATTCATATCAACCGCAGTAAATGTTCTCGGTGCGATTGCAAGCATAACGGATTCGTTATTTTGAATCATTGAACGAAGATTGTTATGATAATTATTACTATTGTTTTTGTTATTTAAACTTACTTTTGAAACAGTAGGAGCATTTGCAGCCGCAATGCTGTTCATATAGTCGTTTATAGTTTTTTCATCGCAAACTTTTGTTTCAGGCTTTTTCTCACCCTTCATTGCAGGAATGTATGATATCGGTGTTGTTGAATTTACTAAAATACTATTTATCTGTCTCATTGTTTACCTGCTTTTTTAATGTGTACGGATTACTGATTCTGCCAAATCCGAATTGTGATAAAACTGTTATACCACAAACTGCAGCTGTCAAGCCACCAACAATTCTAAGCCATTTTTGGTTAGAATAGCGTCTTCCAGCTGCACCTTTAGCCATATCAACCGGAGATTGAGCTACTAAATTGAATATAGACAATCTGGTTCGTGCTTTTTGTGCATATTCTTTGACAATCTCTTTGTCTTCAATATGTTTAGGCTTTGTGAAATCAACTTCATAATTTGTCACAAGATTCTTGAATCTTGCGATATAGTATTGTAATCTGTCTAATACTGCACCCTCACTTGAGCCGTTAAGTTTTTCAAGCGCACTCTTCGTACTATCCGTCAAATGACCTTTAGACTTAGTACCTGCATGTTCTTCAAGCTTGTAAACAGTATCCATAAATTCTTTATAGAATCTTTGAGCGTTAATAGTATCTAATTTCAAAGTGTGGTCAGATGTTGTCGCAGAAAGTAAAACATCTTTACCCATTTTAGAAATTCTGTCAGCAAGCTCTTGTACAGAATTAATTTCACCTGATTCCATTGCGCGTTTGTAGAAATCAAATGTGTGTAAAACTCTGTTAAATGAATTTTTTGCACCTGAATATCTGTCAATAATTCTTGAAATTTCAAGGTATTTTGAAGAACCGGTGCCTTTTGAAGATTCTTTTGCAAGTAGTTCTGACAATATTCTCTTGTATTCTTCTTGTTTATCTCCTGTAGTTTCTTTTACTAATCTTTGCAGTTCTTGAATATTTTTATCAATTTTCTGTTGATTTGGCATTAAACCATCTAACAAATCAAACAAACCTTCTCTGGAAGAAACTGTATGTTGAAGAGTTGAAACATCTTCTTTTACAAGTCTATCAATAGTTTTAGAGAATTTACCACTATTACTTAGTCTTATAGCCGTATTGTTATAATTGTTTTCAATAGCATTAATCAATTCTTGGATTTTAGAAGTATTGACATCACTACCGTTGAGTTCAACCTCCATTTGTGAAACTATTTTACCGAGTTTTTCCATTACTTTTGAGTAACGAGCCTCATCTTTGCACAACTCAGTAATCTTTTTATCCAAAATTTCTTTTGTATAATCGGAAGAATTTCTCATCTTTCTCAAATCTTTGAAAGGAATTCCGAGTTCTTTTAAAAGTGCATTTTCAAATCTTCCGTAAGAACGTGCAATAATCGTTTCTGGAGCAGCTTCAAACTTGAATACTCGGCATTTATCCAATGCTGTTTGATAAGTTTTGAACTCGTCTATAATATTTGAAAAGTTAACGATTTCACCCAATGCTTCTTTTGAGAGGAACATTGATTCTTTCATGTTCATTCCGGATACGATATTGTCTAATGCAGAATGTTTTAAAGCATTCAATCCGTCTTTTGAAAGGTCTTTAACATTCGCAAGTTTTGATTCAAGAACCCTACCTAATTCATCTCTAATTTGAGCAAGCTTATCAACACTAACGGCTTTACTACTTGTAAAATCAATATCAGAAACTACTTTCTTAATAGCCGCAGTAATTTCTTCCTTCGTTGGAACAATAACTTCCTCAAGGGTTGCTGAAAGTTTTTTAGGAATTGCTTTTTTTATTGCTGCTGCAACGTCTACTACCGTATCTGCATCAATAACAACTGACTTGGTCGTGCCGTTAGCAGCAGTCCTTAATATTTTTTCCAAGTCTGATTTTATACCTGATGCAACATTATCGTCCATTTTTTCGGTAATTTGAGCAACTAGATTTTTAAATTCACTTTCAGGAAGCTCCTTACCTTCAAACTCCTTGAGCATTTTTTCTATTTTCTTGCCAAAGTCTTTTGATTTAGGTTCATTAGGATTCATTGCAGCTGTTTTTTCAAGCAATCTTGTAATTTCTTTATCAACATTTTTGTTACGAACTTTTTCCAAACCTGCACCTGCAAGATACTCAATTCCGCAACAAGCGAGAGCTGACATAAGCGGAGTTGCAAAACCCGCAGTTAACATCCACAATGTATTGTTTTGAATAGAAACTTTTCTCATTTGTTCTCTGATTACATCATGCCTGTTTTTGATATTTCTGGGAACGCCCATTGCATCCCCAATATTATCTAAGTCCTCATCAAAGACTTCACCTCTATACATATCAAACGGAACATAGTTTCCGTCTTGCATTACAGATTTTTTACGACCTTGATCGTCAATGTATTGTTTGTCGATATCAAATCCGTTAACAACCCTTGCTGGTGTATTAATCATCATCTTTGGATAAACTGACATTGCAGTAAGGAAGGTAATCAGACCCGCATATTCCATAAGTCTTACTTTTGGATTAGAGGTTCTTGACGCCAAATATGCCGCAATACCGATACCGCCAATTCTTAGACCAACGTCATTCAGTCTCCCGAGTTGGTGATCATTTGCGGTTCCGTTGAAACCATTTTTAACAGATTTCATATCGTATCCGATATCTTTAAAGAAATACTTAACACCATTGCCGAATGAATCATGAATCAAATGACCTTTTGGTGGAAGCGGTTTCACTAAGCCATCAGTCTTAACTGCACCTTCTGCTTCCAAGTACGGTACATGTTCCTTCTTTTTAATCTGAGAAGGTTGATTTAATTCTGTATTCAATTGTATTGGTTGAATTGCCATTTTAAATCACCGTACTTTCTTTGTGCTTATCAATAGTATTTACGTTTTTATTTTTAGCCATATTTTTTGCTCTAATAATTGTGTTTGCGGTCAAGAAAGTCGTCAAAACAGCTGCAAACCCAACCAAACCTTTACCGGCATGGCGCATATAAGCGGAATCCGCCGGATTGCCATTCCACAATGACTTGCAAGCACCTTTTAGAGAACGACCAAATGATTTTGTTATTTCCAACAGATTCTTACCGCTGTTTTTAAGTCTGTTTGATGCTTTTGATAAGAATTCTTCGCCTTCTTTAGGTACATAACGTTTGCGATGAGAAATGGAATCAAAGAATCCACACCAGTCATCTTGTGCTGCAAGGCCTACACCGACCGCTGCCCAAGAATATGAAGAAAGGCTCTTTGCCATATTTGTTGTTGCAACTATGTTTTGAATAATCGGAGTAGTTTCGGTTACAGAATCATTCAAGTTTTCACCTAAACCAAGCTTTTTGGCGACTTTATCAAAGTATTCTCTATCCAACAAATCTTTTCTGAAAAATTCTTTGCTGTCAAAAACTGTTCTCTGTTGATATTGTGGTTGAACATCAGCATCTTCTCCACCACCTTTTGGTAATGGATAAACTTTGTTTTGATAAGGCATTTCTATGTCAACACCGGTTGCTAAACTTACCGGTTTTGTAACCAAATCCTTTGACAATGATTTTAGGACACCGTATAATACAACGCCAAGCGCCATTTTATTACCAATCTTTGATGCGATTTTGCGTGATTTTGCTTCCAAAAATTTGTTTACAACATTGAACACAAGCATGAACATTGCACTACCGGCGAGATATGGCACTATCCCCATCGTAAGAAATTCGTAAAAGTTTGAATTAACATCTCCCTGCAACCCTCTAACCGGATAATCTATAAATGCGCTGGATGTTTTCTGAAATCCTTGTTTAATTCTTGTATTAAGCGTATTTGGCAAAATACGTGTCTCATCATTAGCCTTTGAGCCTTTCTCCGGCTTTGCTTTGAAACTTGTTGTTTGTTGTGCCAAATTTATTGCTTTTATCATACGAACCCCTACCCGGTACTACATATAAAAAGTCTCAGAAAAATTATTTTTTGCTATTACAAAACGACATTTTAACATTTATTTACAAACTGGCTAATGTCGTTGTGTCAGTCAAAAAAGAACACTCCACATACGCATATTATATCAAAAAATATATCACTTTGCATGCTCAATTTTTTATTCAAATTCTTGCGAATGTACTTTGAGGATAATAGAATAAAATGAGGAGAATTCTTATGGCTGAAACATATAGCAAAATATTTGAACTTTCTGAAATTTCTGATAAAAAAATGAAGCAGGGCGAAATTGTTCACGAAAAAACTGTGAACGAAATTAGAGCCTTGACTTCAAACGGTGGCTTTATTGGCATGGCACAAATAAATCCGACTGCAGGAAATATTGAATTTAATGCAAAAAAGATTGCAAAATATATCAAATACTCGGAAGCCATCGGACTTGATGTGGTCGTTTTTCCTGAGTTAGCGCTAATGGGCTATCCGATAGAGGATACAATCGACCGCCATCCTTTTATTGTGGAAGAAAACATTCGCTGGCTGAAAGGCTTAGCCAAAATAACGAAAAACACAGCAGCTTTGGTGGGTTTTGTCGAACCCAGAAAAAAAGATGCCGAAGGTAAAAGATTTTATAATTCAGTCGCAATTCTCCGCAACGGGAAAATCGAAGGAATTGTAAGGAAATCCCTTCTTCCGACTTATTCCGAATTCAATGACTACAGATATATTGAGCCTTCGCCTGTAACAGGTTTTCAACCTGCGGAAACTCTCGGCAATTTTGATATAAACGAGGTTAAAAACTGCTCCAAAATCTACGAATTAAACGGAATAAAATACGGAATTTCCATTTGTGAAGATTGCTGGAACAATAAATCTTTCTTTGAAAAGAATTTATACTCCAAAGACCCGATTGATGAACTGCATAAAGCAGGAGCAGACGTATTTATCAACTGTTCAGCCTCTCCTACAAGAGCAAAAAAAGAACAATTGAAACACAACATGCTCTCATATATTTCATCAGAATACAAAACACCTATAGTTTATATAAACCAAGTCGGTGCAATAGACAATATCTCTTTTGACGGTTCCAGCAGAATGTTTGACAAATGCGGAAATTTGACAGCAAGAGCAAACTCATTTGAGGAACAATTAAGCATTGTTAATCCACTAAAAAACATCGGAAAGGTTTATCCGCTAACCAAAGGTTTGGAAAAATCTTTAAGCGAGCAAAAAGTTTTTACGCTTGAGTACGAATCTGATTTGGAGCGAACATACAAAACAATTCTTCAAGGAATTCGAGACTATTTCAACAAGTGCGGATTTAAAAGAGCTGTGTTAGGGCTTTCAGGTGGATTAGATTCAACTGTGTGCGCCGTTTTGTTGGCGGATGCTATTGGTAAAGAAAATGTTTTTGGGGTTTCTATGCCATCAAAACTTACCAGCAAAGAAAGCAAATCTGACGCAGAAGAGCTTGCGCACAATCTCGGAATAAACTTTGCCGAAGCTTCAATTAGACCAATGGTGGATACTACAACCGAATCTTTGAACCAATTGTTTGCAGAGGTTGAAGAAAAATGGGATTGCAGATATAAACAATCCTTCACTCCTGATAACATTCAAGCTCGCTCAAGAGCGATGTATTTATGGGGAATTTCAAACGAATTCGCTTCTTGTATTCCAATTGCGACTTCTGATAAATCAGAACTCTATATGGGTTATGCAACAATAAACGGTGATATGTCCGGAGGTTTTGCGCCGATTGCGGACGTGCCGAAAACAAAATTGTTTGCCTTCGCACATTGGTTAAATGAAAACCGCGAAGTTAAAAATGCAATTCCGGAAGCAATTATTCTAAAACGTCCCGGGGCAGAACTTGCAATTGACCCGAAAACAGGAAAAACTCTTTGCGCAGAAGACGCACTTATGCCGTACGAGTTTTTGGACGAGATTATTTGGAGAGTCGAAAACAAAAACGAATCTTACAACGATTTGATGAAAGCAGATTTTGTCTATGAAAAGAAAAACGGAATTTCTGCCGAGCAGAAAAAAGAATGGCTGGATAAATTCTATCGCAGAATGTCTACAGCGCTTTACAAATGGTCAATTCTTCCGCCGTCAGTAATTGTAGAATCTCGTTCAATAAACAAATCAGACTACAGACAGCCGATTACATCTGGCAGAATCAATTACAAGGGAACTTCGACCGAAACAATTGAAACTATCTTAAACTCAAATTTGAATTAAGATGTTTGATTTGTCGGCGCATATCTTCGGCTTTTTCCGGAAGGTTTTCTCTCAAGTAAATTTCCATAGCCTTTTTGTAATTATCCTCAGCCTCTTTTGAATACTCAGGATTGTCATATCCTGACATCAATTGAAGTGTCTGTGCCAACAGAACGTACCCTTCAGGTTTAGTAGGATTAATTTTTATCGCTTTTTCAAAACACTCTTTTGAGTCAATAATATGCCCCTCTAAGTGATTTCTGTAACCTTCTAAAATCTTCATCGGGTAACTGAAAAGCCCCTGTTTATCAAAGATTGAAAGCTCTAATAAAAAACAAACTTCAAGCAAGTCTTTTTCCTGATACATATCAGAAAATCTGAAATGCGAGACAAAATACTTCGGAAATATTGAATCAATCTTTGACATAATCTCCTGTTGTTTTTGATTATCACCGACAAGCGCATAAATATTCGCTTCCTTTAAAAGCTTAATTGGGTTATCTTTGTCAATCAAATCAATCATTTCAAGCAATCGCAAACCTTTGGAATACTCATCGTTTGCAAGCACAATCGCAACTTCTTGGAACAAAAACTGAATGGTTCTGTATTTGTGGTGTTCAAATAGAGTTAAAATATACTCTCTTGCTGCGTTATCCTGCATAGAATAAACCAAAGATAAAAACTTAATTCTCTTAACCTCAAAGTTGTCCTCGTCAAAACCGAGAACGACATTTGCATCCATAATCGCTTCGTAATAATTAGCAATCTCAAAATTCAAAAACACTCTCTCATAAAAAGCTTCGTTTTTCTTTGCGCAATGAGTAATTACATAAGTAAAATCCGAATACGCATCATCCAGCATCAAAAGTTTTTTGCATAAACGACCGCGTTTCAAATAGGTTTCAGAAGGCTTATACTCCTCTTTTACCAGATAATTAAGCTTTTCCAATGCCAAGTCAAAATTGTTTTCAAAAATATTTTTGTCCACAGATTTTAAACACATCAGATATTTTATATTATCTAGCATAATCACCCCTGAAAAATTAAGAGTTTTAAATTTCACTCTACATAATATTAATTATCATAAAACTTGAAAATTGGCGAGTGCCGAGTCGCACTACATAACTTTCAACACCTGTTTAATTTCTCTCATCGCACCGGCTAATTCTCGATTAAGAGGTAACTCTTTTTTAATCTTGTCGTGCGCAAACATAATAGTAGTGTGCTTCTTATTATAAAATTCAGCAATGCTTACGAAGCTTTTTTTAGTAATTTCTCTGGATAAATAAATCGCCATATGTCTTGCGACAGAAACTTTTTGACCTCTTGCAGAACTTAAAATATCTTCAAACTCAACATCATAATATTGAGCGGTAACCTTCGCGATTTTTTCTAAACTAATCTCACCGTCAGAATCACTGCATTTCAAAACTTCTTTTGCAAGCTTCAAATCCAGCTCTTGACCCATAATCTCGGCATAAGCACAAACCTTGTTAAAAGCTCCTTCCAGTTCTCTGACATTTTTCTTGAAGTTCTTTGCAATATACTTAAGCGCATCATCAGAGAATTTCAAATCGTTGTCCTTTGCAAGTTTTCTGATGATTTCCACCCTTGTTTGTAAATCCGGAGAAACAAGTTCAACCATCAAGCCCATCTCAAACCTTGAACACAATGCCGCGGTTAAAGTCGGAATGTCCTTAGGCAACCTGTCCGACGTTATAACAATCTGTTTTCCCTTGTTATAAAGTGTATCAAATGTATGCTGCATCTGTGACATAGTCTTTGTCTTGGATTCAATGAACTGTATATCATCAATGAGAATAATGTCTATATTCGTGTACTTTTTGTTAAACTTCGACATATTCTCAATGGTATCTTTGCTATTACGGCTATTCGAAATGAAATCGTTTACATAGTCCTCCGTTTTTGTATACTTAACTTTCAACTTAGGGTTATTAAAAATAGTATAATGCCCAATTGCTTGCATCAAGTGTGTTTTACCCAAACCGGAATTGCCATAAATAAAAAGCGGGTTAAATTTTTTAGCCGGCGCTTTAGCAACTTCCATCGCCACTCCATACGCAAACTTGTTGCATTCACCAACGACAAAATTCTCAAACTTATACTTCAAATTCAAGTTAGATGCGGACTGCATTGCAGAAAGATTCTCCATCGCCTGCGCTTTCATATTGCTCTCGACAATCTTTTTTTGAATCTTTTCGTTCTCTTTTTTCAGGCTCTTTGCTGCCTTCTCATCATAAATGATAACAAAATCAGAATCCTCATTCCCGCTAACCTGTTTCAGCACATCAACAATCTGATGATAATGATTTTTTCTGAGCAAATCTCTGCCCATTAATTGACCGGTAACAACGGTCAAAACGCCCTTATCATACCCTGAAGCCTCAAGAGGATAAATCCACGGATGAGCGTTCTCAGGCAAAGCCCTGATAAGTTCTTCCTTAACATTCTCCCAGAATTGATTTAACTCCAAAACTTCCATACCTTATGTTTTAACATTGATTTGTTTTCACGGAAATAAAAAAGGCGACACCCAGATTCGAACTGGGGATAAAAGCTTTGCAGGCTTCTGCCTTACCACTTGGCCATGTCGCCGTAAGAGTATAGTATTATAAACATAAGTGTTTTGCAAGTAGTTAAACCGTCTAAAAAAGAAAACCGGATTGATTTCTCAAACCGGTTTTCGTGTATAAATTTTATTATACCTTGCGCTTACGAGCTGCTTCAGATTTGCGTTTTCTCTTTACGCTAGGCTTTTCATATCTTTCACGTTTCTTTACTTCAGAAAGAATACCAGCCTTCTGGATTTTCTTTTTGAATCTACGTAAAGCGCTTTCGATTGATTCGTTTTCGCCTACTTTAACTTCTGCCATCTTGTATATTCACCACCTTTATAGCTTTTTTGTACCTCTAAATAATAAACCAAACCCTATTTTATTGCAAGGGGGGGGGACAAAGGGGTAAATGGGGGCAAATGTATTGGGTTGATTGATGGTGACTACAAGCCGGTAAGGTCCTGAAATAAATTCAGGACGACAATTTTCCCTCTCCATGGAGAGGGTGGCACGAAGTGACGGGAAAGGGTTCACATTTTTTAATCCATTCTCAATTGTAACAAAATGTAAATACGAATTTTTTAGGGCGCAAACGCAGTAGTAGTAATAGTAGTAGTAGTAGTAGTAGTAGAGTTGCGCAAAACCGATTAAAGTTTTTAAAAAATATGTCGTTATACAAAAATGTAGCAAACGTTATAGAAAGGAGTACATTAATGGATGTAAGAAACGTTAGCGGTGGAGAACCAATCAAACCACAAGCAGACACAACCAAAACTAAAGGAGCAGACAAAAAGCAAGATGCAGGAAGTATTTTCAATAGTGCAGAACATAAGCGTGATGTAGAGGAGCTGCAACAGGAAATATTCAGCAGATTAAAAGAGTTTGATCAAGAAGAAGAAACCGGGACATTAATTAAGAAAATCCTCGATAAATTACCGCGTGATATTGTTGCAAAATATGGTGGAGAGGATAAAACAGAAGCTTTGCTTAAAGAAATCATAAAAGATAATAAAAATTCTCCGAAATTTGGATTGGATTAAATGCTTAACAGATAGGGTGCGCCAGTATGACGCACCCTATAACTATAAAACGGTAACAATTAAACACTCACTCCAACTCTCTCCCTCGGAGAGAGGGCTTTTTATTTTCGTCATCCTGAGCGAAGCGAAGGATCGCAAGATCTGGGCGTTTCACTTGTTTAACCCTGCAAAGGCAATAAGCTGATTTGTGTCACGTCCAACTAATTACATTTACCCCTCGGCTAAAGCCTCAGAATGACAAGAAATATCCATTGGAGAGGGAAGATTAAATTAGGAGTTACACTTACCAACCCTATACATTTACCCCTATTTACCCCCTTTAATGGTTCCGATATGGTTAAGAGGCCAGAATACAAACACCGCACGACCTATAAAACGCTCTTTAGAAAGAGTGCCCCAAAATCTGCTGTCTTGGGAGTTTCCGCGGTTATCGCCCATCATAAAATAATGGTTTTCTGGAATTACAAACGGTCCGCAATACATATTTTCTCTGCATTTGTGAAATTCGTATTCGCTCATAATATAGTCTTCCTGAAGCGGCATATCGTTGATATAAACTTTGTAAGCGCCGTTTTCGCCTTGTTTTATTTCAAATTTTTCCCCAGGGAGACCGATAACTCTCTTGATATATGCAACATCTTTGCAGAAGAAGCCTGTTAATCTGCTAAATACCGCCCACGGAGTGGTTTTTAGTTTAACAAACGGCGGGTAAAATATCATAACATCCCCACGTTTAGGAGTGTTCTCAAACGAGTGTTCGTTCAAAATATTCGGAAATTTCGTCAATTTTTCAACAACTATTCTATCCCCTTCGACAAGTGTCGGACGCATAGAACCTGACGGAATCCAACGCAATTCCGCCACAAAAAATCTTATCAAAATAACTGCGACCACAACAAAAACAATTGTATCAACAGTTTCTTTTAAATTCGCTTTAAATTTCTCTTTATCAATCATAACTCTCTTAACAAATCCCCTAATTTGGTTTTATAAGCACTGTCACCGAGAACAGCGAGTTTTTTCCTCATCTCTTCTTTGTAATTATCTAATAAATCGGATGTTTTTTCAATCCCTAAAATGTCAACCGCTGTGTGAATTCCATTTTTTCTATCGGCGTTTGCCGAAGTCGTTTCCATATCATTTTTTATTTGAAAATACAATCCGAATGTTTGCGCAAATTCAATCGCTTCCGAAGAATTTACTCCTGACAAAAGCAAGCAGCTTTCCATCATAGTCTTGAAAAGTTCTGCTGTTTTCATTTTGCAAATTTCGAGATACTCTTCTCTTGTCGGAATTTTACCTCTTAAAAAATACTGGCTCATCTCACCTTTAATCATCTTGGACATACAATTTCCAAAAAGGGAGGACACTTTCGTGTTATCAATTTTTTGCAATTTGTTGAAGACTAATGACAACAAATAATCGCCTGACAAAATAGAGATTTTTGAACCGATTTTTTTATTCAGGGTTTTTTGTCCTCTTCTTGTGTCAGCATCATCCAACACATCATCGTGTAGAAGTGAAGCATTGTGGATAATTTCACCGATAGCTAAAGCATTATAAACAGAGTCTGTGAGTTCGATTCCGAGAGCTTTTAGCCAATAAATTACAAGCTTAGAGCGGATGCGTTTTGATTCACCCAATACAAACGCTTTAACTTCGCTTGAAATTGGCTCTTCAAATCCCTCTTCTATTTTACGTACGACTTTTTGTAATTCAATCTCCATCAGCTAAATAATATCATGAAAACACTTTTATCGTAATAAGACAGTCGGGGTCGGATTGCTGTACAATCCGACCCCGACATTATAATCCATCCCTAATCAAACAACTCGCACTCTTTTTAAGTTGCTAATATTCATCTCATCACCTTTTCAACTACAAATTCTTCAACGTACTAAACTAAGTTTAATGCGATACTAGGAAGTTGGTTTGCAGTTGCAAGAAGTGTTGCAGATGCTTGTTGAAGAATCTGTGATTGAATATAATTTGAAGATTCTTCTGCGACATCAGTATCTCTCAAGGTAGATAATGATGAAGTCAAGTTTTGTGATTGAACATCCAAGCCTGTAATAGCTGATGCAACACGGTTTTGAACAGCACCTATTCTGGTTACTCTGTCAGAAATCTCGTTGATAGCCATATCAAGTATGCCTAACATTTCTTTTGCACCGCAATCTTTATCTGTTTGTAATGCGTAAGTATTTTTAGCACTATCGTATACCAAACCTGCGCATGCTGCTGCAAAAGCTTGAATATTTTCATCTTTGTACATAGCTGATAAGTCACCACCAGCAGCAGTAATTAAGTCTTCTAGTTTTTTCCCGCTTTCTGATTTAGCTTCTTTTAAGCCTTGGAAGAATAATCCGCTCAAACTTGCATTTGAGAATAATTCAACTTTAAGGTTAATCCTGCTGTTTTTGTCAGCGTACAAACCGACTTGTAAGTTAATCCCGTCTTTTGTCATACCGACTTCGTTGTTCTTTGTATCATCTTTAAGGTCAAATGCCATAAGTTTGATGCCATTGAATTCGGCGTTAGCAGAAATACGGTTGATTTCTTGAAGTCTTGCTGCAATTTCTGATTGGATAGCTCTCAATGATTGAGAACCGTAAGTTCCGTTTGCTGCTTGTTCTGTCAAGTCCCTTACACGTTGCAAGTGGCTTGTTAAAAGTGAATAGGTTTCTTCTGCAGTAGTTAACATATCTGCACCTGTTGCAGCGTTATCAGCTGCAACATCAAGTGAACCTAATTTTGTCACCCACAAGTTTGCAATTGAATAACCGGCTGCGTTATCGGCTGCGTGGTTAATTTTGAAACCTGTAGTCATTTTTTCAAGTGAGGAATTCAACGACTTGGTTGCTGAATTCAAGTTCCTCTGTGTGATTAATGAGGAAACGTTTGTGTTGATTGTGAGTGCCATAGATGGATCTCCTTTCTCTTCGATACGTACTTTAATTACACTCTCCCTACGCAATCCTAGCGCAGGCTTGACAGGCTTGTGATGAGAAAAGCCAGTCTTGATTTACCGACAATCCATGCCGGTTCTATACTCTCTAATACGATATGTACCTTTTTTGACGTGTTGATAGACAACCCTAACTTCTAAGAATCCTTCCTTAAAAATTTTTTTCCTTAATGACTATGTCTATCAGATTTGTGATATATACTTCTTACACTAACATTATTGCAACACTATATAAACAAAGTAAACTCTTTCTTCTCATTTTTTTACAAATATTAATTAAACTTAAAGAAACTTAACAAAAAAGGCAATTTTTTAACGAATAATTACTTAATTATTATATAAGGAGTATACAAGAGTGAGCCCAGAAGTAACAAACAATCAAATCGGTAAAACCATTAACTACAACGGTAAAGATTGCAAAGTTGTATCAACTTCTGCAGCTTACATAACTGTTAAGGATGACAACGGCAATTTGATTTCTGTTAAAAGAGATTCTTCTTTGTTTGATTATTCCGGCATCATTGACTCAAACAACAAACGAATTGCAAAACTTGATGAACAAGTCGAAGAATATAAGCAACAAAAAGAATTGGCTAGAGAAAACGAAAAAGGATTTTTAGCTCAGATGAGAAGCGCATGTAGCGACTGGGGCGTAAAATTTATGCACCAGATGAATGCATCTCAAAAAACAATTTATAAAGGATTAAAAGACCAATTTTATGGAGCAAGATTTTCAGCAACAGCCGCAAGCAACAGAATGAGCAGTGCATTGCTCGACAAATTCAATCTTGTACTTGATAACGGCAAATACATATCTTAGCCTGACAGAACAATAGTCAAATTTTCTTGATACTCAAATACTTTTAAAAAAGGAGTGTATCAAGATGAAAATGATAGTGTTTGATTTCCGAGAGTCTGAAAAAGCGTTTTTTAAGCAAAATGATTTTACAGATTTTGATATAACGTTTATTTCTGAGCCGTTAAATGAAGCGACACAACTTACAGAAGAGCAGTTCAATGAAACTGATATAGTTTGCGTGTTCATTAATTCGGAAATAACAGAAAATGTTATCAACAAATTTAAGAATCTGAGAGTAATTGCGACTCGCTCGACAGGTTATAATCACATCGATATAAAATACTGTACACAAAATAACATAAGCGTTTTTAATGTTGAAGAATACGGTCAAACTTCGGTCGCACAATTTACAATAATGTTAATTTTGGCATTGGTTCGAAAACTCCTACCTGCTTATCTTGATATGAAACAAAATGTTGTAGCCCACGCATCTTATGAGGGACAAAATTTAGAGGGACTGACTCTCGGAATAATTGGATGCGGTGCGATTGGAAGTGCAGTTGCTCATCTTGCAAAACTTTTGGGAATGAATATTCTTGTGTACAGTTATATGAAAAGACGGGATGTCTCAACATTTGCAAAGTATACAACACTTGATGAATTGTTAGAAAAGTCCGATATTGTTTCTCTTCACCTTCCATATTCACCTGAAAACTATCACATGATTGGTGAAAAAGAATTCAAAAAGATGAAGGACGGAGTTTATATTATAAACACGGCAAGAGGAGAACTTCTTGATATTGTCGCACTCTACGAAAATCTTATGAGCGGAAAAGTTCAGGGTGCTGCACTTGATGTTTTGGAATGCGAATATCTTGCTGTTAAGCAAGATAGTGTTGTCGAGGATATAAAGGTTGCAAATGCAAAATGTGTAACCAGTGCGCTTATTACGCAAAAATTGCTCTCCAGAAACGATGTAATTATCACTCCGCATATCGGATATAACACGCAAGAGTCTGTTGAAACACTTTTGGAGATAACATTCAATAACATTAGAGATTTTTATAAAGGAATGCACACAAATCAGATATGCTAGATTATTTATGCTAAAATAATGGTATGGCAATAATATCTGATGATAAAGAAAAAATATCGACTCAGAGGGCTAAAAAAAATCCTAATATCAAGGCTGAGTCAATTGAGTACGACAAATCTTTCGAAAACTCAATAAGACCAAAGGATTTTGATAGCTACATCGGACAGAGTGAGCTTAAAGAGACTTTGAAAATTACTCTTGAAGCCGCAAAACGTCGTGCAAAACCGCTTGACCATATGTTATTTTACGGACCTCCGGGACTTGGCAAGACGACTATAGCTGGGGTCGTTGCGTCACAAATGGGAGTTGACATCAAGATAACTTCCGCTCCGGCTCTTGAAAGACCACGCGATATTATCGGTATATTAATGTCATTAAAAGGCGGTGAGATATTGTTTATTGATGAAATTCACCGTTTGAACAAGGTTGCGGAAGAAATTCTTTATCCTGCAATGGAAGATTTTACGCTTGATATGACGACCGGAAAAAGCCAAACCGCGAAGACTTTGCGAGTTCCGATACCTAAATTTACACTAATTGGTGCAACTACAAAAGCCGGTGAGCTTTCAAGTCCACTGCGCGACAGATTCGGAATGATTCACCGACTGGAATTTTATACAACAGATGAGTTAGCAGAAGTTGTTAAAAGAACTGCAGAAATTCTTGAAATTGATATAACAGACGGTGGAGCAAAAGCTATTGCTATGCGTTCTCGCGGAACACCAAGAATTGCGAACCGTCTTGTAAAACGTGTTTCTGATTTTGCGATTGTTAAATACGACGGCGTAATTGATGAAAGAGTCGCAAATGAGTCTTTAGATATACTTAAAATTGATAAATTCGGCTTAGACACAACTGACAGAGCATTACTAACTCTTATTATTGAAAAATATGACGGAGGTCCTGTCGGGGTTGAAACAATCGCAGCGGCTTTGAGTGAAGATGTAAGGACAATTGAAGACGTTTGCGAACCGTATTTATTGCAAGCGGGATTTTTACAAAGAACTCCGAGAGGGAGAAAAGTTTCTCCGGAAGGTTACAGACATTTGGGAATCAAAATACCTTCCGAGCAAAGAACTTTATTTGAATACTAAGGTGGGATTATGAAAAAGTTTATAGCGTTTTTAGTTCTGTTTTTATTAACAGGTTTATCAGTTTTTGCAGAAAACGAAACGAATGTACTTCCTTCGCAGTTAGGAGTTGTGCAAAGTGTTGAGTATGTCGACCTTACAGATAATCCTGAAATTTCTCAGGTTAAACAGACCGCTAAAATTAAGCTAATAAAGGGGGAATTAAAAGGAAATCTAGTCAAAGTAGACAATGTTTTAACGGGAAATCCTTATTACGATATTAAGCTCAAAAAAGGCTGTAAGGTAATTCTTCACGTAGAAGATGATGGCGACGGCTTGATTTTTTCAGTCGAAGATATTCACCGCTCAGAAGTGCTAATTTGGCTCTCACTTTTATTTTGTGGACTCTTGATTTATGTCGGGAAGATGAAGGGATTTTATAGCCTTGTATCAATATTGATTACTTGTATTCTTATATTCAACCTGCTTTCTCCGATGATACTTTGGGGAATTAACCCGATATTCGGAGCTTTGTTAATAAGTTTGCTTTCAACCGCTGTTACGATGTATCTTGTAGGCGGATTTAACAGAAAAAGCACATCGGCTGTTCTTGGATGTCTTTTGAGTTTAATTACGGCAGGAGTTTTATCATTTATAACCGTAAAAGTCGCATCTTTAAACGGATTTGTCAATGAAAATTCAATGTTCTTATTCTCCGCTCATCCTGAACTGGATTTCATCGGACTTGTCGTTGCAACAATGATTTTAGCAACGTTAGGGGCTGTAATGGACGTTGCGATGTCTATTGCAAGTACAATTAACGAGATTTATACAATTGATAATACAAAGTCTATCAAGGAGCTTTTCACTTCCGGCATGAATGTCGGACGAGATGTAATCGGTACAATGGCGAATACTTTGATTTTGGTCTACCTTGGTGGTGCTTTGCCGCTACTTTTGTTGGCGTCCAATATCGACTTGCAAAAATTTATCAACCTCAATCAGGTTGTGACTGAAATTTCTTCCGCGTTAATCGGTAGTTGTGCGATTGTAATATGTGTACCGCTTACAGCGATTGTTGCATCAAGGTTGGTCAGACATAAACAAAACAAGCCAGAAACAACTCTTGAAACGGACATTACGCGCATATAAAAGAAATTGCAATTCTAGTTTCAATGTGCTATACTCGTGTGGACTAAATGGGAGAGTTATTATGAAGAAAAATATTAAAACTTTTATTATAATGTTCGCAGCACTTTGTCTTTCAACAGGAATGTCTTTTGCGGGACCTTTTAAGGCTGATGCGAAAACCAAAAGAATACCTGCGGGAACAACTTTTCAACTTGAGTTTTTGCAACCTGTAAGTACGTTTTCCGGAAGTATGGGAGATTCGTTTGTTGCAACATTGAAAAACGAACAAACAAGCGGTGCAAATATTATTTTACCGGCAGGAACCGTTGTCCGAGGCAGTATTGGTGACGTTAAGACAGCAAAAAGTTTCTCTAGAGGCGCGAAATTATACTTGGATTTCGACCATGTTGTAACTCCGTCAGGCAGACAAATTCCTTTGGATATGGCAGTTTGTCAGTTTGATAAGATTAATTATGACGGAGCTTTGTACAAGAACCTCGGATATGGCGAAGCCGTAAAAAATAATTATGAAAGAGGGATTGAAATCACCAAGAACGCTGTTAATTACGGTATGAAAGCCGGCGAATCTGCCCCGGGAATTCAATATTTAACAGCACCTCTTTGTGCAATTGGAGGTTTTATTGGCGGAGCCGGTTATGCTATTGGTGATAGCGTTATTGACATGTTTAGAAAAGGTCAAGATGTTTATATTAACACCGGCGATGTGTTGACGGTTAAACTTTTGAATCCGATTGACATTCCGGTGTATTAATTTGCCGTCGATTTCTCGACGTCAAATTCAGGCTTCACTCCGGCGTAGCATTTGCCTACAAAATCAGTCTTGTCGTCCGTTCAAAAGTAAGACCTGTTGTTTTACGCTAGTCTTGTAGTCTTAATCGATGTCTTACGCCCCACGGTCTACGTACGTAGTACACAAAAAAAAGCCTCTTTTGGGAGAGGCGAGGGGAAATTTTAGTTAATAGGTATACACTTCACATTATCTAGTTTTTAGAGTTAAATTCTTGTGTTATCCAAAGTTCGGAGCTGCGTTCTTAGCGTCCTCCATTGATTTTTGCTTGTAGGAATCTAATTGCGCACGTTTCACACTCAATTGTTGTTGAATACTGTTTATATCAAGTTGAATTTCTTTTTCTTTTTCGTTCAGGACTTGGATTTCTTGTTGTTTAAGAGCTTTCAATGATTGTTCTTTAAATTGTCTAAATGCACTCATTTCAAGCTGCATTTGAGACATTGGATTTCCTGTATAAGGAACTCTGCCTGTAAATTTCATAGCTTGTAGGTTTTGCATTGCACTCATTGAACTTGCTTGATCTGAATACTGAGCGAACAAGGACGCTCTTGGTAACAATCCGGCATTAAGTCCTGCAATGTTTCCGAGGTGAAGAACTGACGAACCGCCTAAGACACCTGCATACTTTTGATAATTAGATAGCTCATTGGTGCGTTTCATCAAGTCTCTTTCGAGAGTATTTATTTCGCGTGTTAATCTCTGGGTCATCCAGAATGAAATAAACATAATAAACCTACCTGACTTTTTTTACTAACCTTTTGTAATGTGAAAATTAACCTTTTTCTAACCTTACACATTTATAAAGTATTTCTGTTTTAAAAAATTGCCTTTTTTGTTTTAATTGTGAAGTTTTGTAACGAAAAAGATTTTCTATATATGGTTGAGATAAAATAGTAGTGTAAGTTAGAGGGGGATTTATGATTAAAGATAAACTTGATAATGCTCAAACGTATTATAATATTTCCGAGAATTTGAGAAAAGGGTTTAAATGGCTTAAGAACACTGATTTAAAAACGATTAAGCCTGACAGATATTATATTGACGGAGAAAAACTTTTTGCAAATGTTCAGGAATATGCGACTAAAGCTGACGCAAAATATGAAGCTCACAGAAAGTATATTGATATTCAGTATATGATTGAGGGCGAAGAGTTGGTTGGTGTAACCAACAAGAACAATTGCAAAACTTGTGATGAATATAATTCTGAAACAGATTTGGAGTTTATGGAATGTCACGTTAAGGAAGAACTTCTCTCACTGAATGAGGGAACTTTTATGGTATTTTTCCCGCAAGATGCACATAAGCCTTCAATTAATTCAGGTGAACAATCTACTGTTAAAAAAGTTATCGTAAAAGTCGCGATAGATTAAGCCGCGAAAATATTCTTTAAAGAAGAATCAATTTCATAGTCAGAAAGTTCACCTTCATATGGTTTTTCTTCTTTAAGTTTTGAAGTCAAGTCCCAAATTTCGCCTAACACAGGTTTTTTAGGGGCTTGTTTTGATGCGTGCTTTTTCAAATACTTAATAGTCTCTTTTAGAGATTCATTCATACTAACTTGTGCTGATGCTTTCAAAACTGCAAGTTGTTGATTTGTGTAAACTTCTTTAATTTGGTTATCGGTATTAAAAATGGTTTTATCCATAATGTTTTGAACACTTTCCTGAGAAGCGCCTTGTTTGTTTAGAATGTTTTTTGCGGCGTTTCTCAGGTTGTTCTGATTTTCAAATTGGAATAAATCCCTTGTGGTTGTGATGTTGAGTCCCATTTCCCGATACCTTTATTTATTAATCCCTTTTGTACTATATATATCGGCATTTTTTTAGAAAACTTTAGGCTTTGATGAGAATTTGTTACAATTCTTAACAATTAGTATTAAGTTTTGTAACAAATTATTTTCAGTGTGAAATAAGAATAAATCTATATACTTAATATATATATAAGATGTAATAAGATGAGGTAATAGTTATGGGCCACGGATATGTAAGAGCGAATTTCGGTGACAATTGTTTCTACAAAGACACCGCTTATAAACGATATAATCGTGCGCATGGCGACACGACAATATTTAACTTTAACTATGGCAACTCATATGGTTGCTGCGGTGGACACAATACCGGATTTTGGGGCGCACTCGGAATGAGCCTCGGCTATGGTATTGGCAACTGGCTTATGGGTGGTTTGAACACTCTTGGTGGCTGGCTTGGCGGAAGTACCATGAATTGGTTTGGTATGGGTAACCAAGCACGTTATGACGGCATCGGAAATTTCGGTAATATAAACAGTTATGGTGGCGGAAATTGGTTCGGCAAGCGTACCACAACAACAAAAACTGAGACTGTTGAAGTAGAAAAAACTGATTCTGAATACAAAGCAATTAACAATGCACGTGAACAATTACAAAAATTGCAAGGCAAGAAAGACCCTGTTACTGCAGAAGAAATAAAAGCATTAGAAGAGCAAATCAATAAATTGACTTCAAAAGATAAAGTTAATGATAAAGAAAACAAAAAACAAATTGAAATGTTAAAGACTGACTTTGAAAACTTTAAAGCAGCACATCCTGATTTGGTTTCAAGTGAAGTCGAAGAACCTGAAAATGGTGATGATGGAGTTAAAGAACCGGCAGCCGGTGACACAACTCCGAAACCTGTTGTTGTAGAAAAACCTGAAGACAAAGATACAACTGCAGTTGTTGACAACACCGCTAAGAAAGACGCTGAGACAGCACCTGCTGAAACAAAAGTTGATGAGACTCCTGCGCCTGCTAATACAGAAGTTAAACCTGAAGAAACTCCTGTAACAGACAGTCATAATACTGAAATCGACAAGGCAAAAGACGCGGAAGAATTGTTGAAAACATTGCCTGACGGCGGATACGATAAATTATCAAAAGAAGACAAAGACGCTTTTGACAAAAAATTAGACGAATTACTTCCTAATATGAGCGACGAAGACAAACAATTATTGCTATCAAAAGCTTTACCAAGCTCAACTAAGGCAAAAATCAAAGCTACCTACTATGATGGTTTCTCAAACTATGATGGAAAAACTGAACTCAAAGACGGTACTGTGATTGACGCTCAAGACACCAGCAGAAAAACAAGACCTACTGAAAATATTAACAAACAGGTAACTAAAATTACAAAATCTTCAAACGGTTTTCACCCGCAAACAATTGAAATCAATGACAGAAACAAAATTACATACACATATAAAGGAACCGTTGACGGTGAGTACATTTATACAAGCAATCAGGACAAGCAAGATTATGTACTTCAAAAACAAGGTGGCGATTACTGCTTAAGACAATACCCTTGGCACAAAGGTTACGGCACAGCAGATTGGAGATAAGAAACCCTCATTACATCTTAATAAATACATATTTTGAATCTTCCGTAGTTTCTACGGGAGATTTTTTTATGTCTTTTGACACATTCAGCAAAAAATCACCTAAGCTTACACCGGGATTTTTGAAATAAAAATTGCTTTTTGTTGGCTTTATTATTTCATTTGATGACAATAAATTTGTTACAATTTGTTCGCTGGTTAATTCTGCTGTCACTATAAATACTCCGCTATCTGTAGACACAGTCTAGCATCAAAAAGAATTCTTTGCAATAATTCCCAACTAAAGTTAGAGAAAAATCTAACTATTTTACAATTTTAAAATTCAAATAAATCATTTAACATAATAGTGTAAAGATGCAGGTGGAAATATATCCACAAGCATCACCCCAACAAGCTTTCGACATATTGTCGCAGGCTTGGTCAGAGTAAAATCAATTACAAAAAATTGAATAATCATGGAAGAAAGCTAAGAAAAAAGGAGATTATTATGGCTTCAATTACAATCAACACGAACCTTGCGTCATTAACAGCGCAAAGAAACTTGTCACAAGCAACGAGCGGTATGAACAAAGCAATGGAAAGATTATCCACCGGTTACAAAATCAACTCAGGTAAAGATGATGCTGCAGGTTCCGCCGTATCAACAATTATGGAAGCTCAGATTTCAGGTTATGACGTTGCTGAATCTAACGCTACAATGGGCTTATCACTTCTTGACACTGCAGAAGGTGTTTTGGGAATCGTTGATGACTACTTACAACGTATCAGAGACTTAACCGAACAAGCAGCCAACGGTACTTATGGTACTCAATCTATGAGAGCTATCAAAACAGAAGTTCAACAGAGAATGGAAGAAATTAACCGTCTATGTACAGTTATCGACTTCAACGGCATTCAATTATTAGATGGTACAAGTATTGCCGCTACTTCTAAAAACGGTGTAAACCTTCAAGTAAGTAACAATTCAGGTAAAAACAACATTATCAATTTGAAATATACAATTTTTGAATCAGCAACAGTTACAGCTTTGTTTATGAGTAACAATGCGCATCAAACTGGTGATGCTTGGTACACAAGAGCTAATAACAAAGAAGAAACAAAAGCTTTAGAAGCAAGAATCCAAGGTGGACAAACGACATCACAGGATGGTAGAGTATATGAATATAAAGGTATGACTCCTATTAAAGATGTTGAATATGATTGGCAAGATATCAGAAAAGCAAGCAAGAATATCAACTGTATTACAGCTATATGTGATGCTGTTTATACAGACGATGCAACAGCGCGTGAATTCTTACAGTTCGTAGATGACGCTATTGAAAACGTATCAGAAAGAACTGCTTTAATCGGTGCTTATATGAACCGTGTAGAATCAGCTGTTGATGCAATCAGTGTACAAAAGGAGAATATCGTATCAGCTAACTCTTCTATCAAGGATGCTGATGTTGCTACTGAATCTTCTAACTACATTAAGTATCAGATTCTTCAACAATCATCTGCAACATTGCTATCTACAGCAAACCAAGTTCCAAGTATAGCATTGAACTTACTATAATAAGATTTAGTCTATTGTAATTGAAGCCCCCGCGTTGCGGGGGCTTCTTTTTATTGTAACCTGTACATAATTATCGCCGCAGATACACTCAAATTAAGCGATTCAACATTCTCCGCCATTTCTATTGTGAGATTTTTTGCTGCAAAGTTTTTGAGTTCTTCGCTCAAACCGTCAGCTTCAGAGCCAAACATCATCAAAACTTTATCTGCCGGAGTATAATCAGAAAGTCTAATAACATTTTTTCCTGTCGGAAGTGTTGCTATACGTTCAAATCCGTCGAAAATATCAGATAGTTTCTTGAAGTCTTTTATTGAAAACACAGGAATTTTCCAGAGATTACCAACTGCAGAACGAACGCACTTTGGATTGTACAAATCAACTGTATCTCCAAATAGGATAATACCATCAATATTAAATGCAGCAGCAGTTCTCAAAATAGTACCAAGATTTCCTGCATCTTTTATACCTTCTAATAAAACAACTTTTTTCATATTTTTAATCAAGTTTATATCCTGAACAGGTTGTTTTACGACAGCCACAGCCTTCGGATAGGTTTTCGCATCAGAAATTTTTGATAAAACAGCTTCATTTGTTTCAATTCTTTGCGGCAAATCTTCAAAACCTGTAGTTGAAAAAATATGAACAACTTCCAGACCAAAGTCCAGAGCTTCTTGAATTCCTTTAGCGCCTTCAACTAAAAATAATCCCGTCTCATCCCTACCTTTAACCCTTAGGAGTTTTGTAGTCTCTTTAACTAATTCATTATTAACACTAGTGATTATCATAAAATTTCAAACTCCTTTAGCCATTCTTTTTCTTGTTCATTAAGTAGGTCGAAATTTATAAGTTTGCCTTCGTAACCCATTTTTACAAACGAACAAATTTTTCCTTCTTTCATATAACAAGAGTTTTCCAATCTTACACCAAAGTGTTTTGGGTTGTATAACCCAGGTTCAATTGTAAAACACATATTGTTTTGAATCGGAGTATGCGCTATTTCAGCTTGGTTAAGAGCAGGCGGAGCTTCGTGAACGTTGATTCCGATTCCGTGACCGAGTCCGTGACCAAACGTAAAACCATCAAGTTTGTTGTCCAGAATTGTGTGAGCCAGTTTATCAAGCTCAAATCCTGTAGTATTCTCGTCACACTTGTGATTAAACGCATTAAGAAAAGCCTTTAAAACAGTTGTGTAGACGGTTTTTTGTAATTCAGAGGGAATTCTTTTTACAAAGACTCTGGTAATATCGGTCGCAAGACCTTCTTCGTAATACGCTCCGCAATCAATTAGCACGAGAGAGCCGTCAGTTAATATGACATCTTTCGAATTTTTTGAATAATGTGCTAAAGCCGAATTTTGGTTAACAGCAACAATTGATTTGAAGCTTAGAGATTTCGCGCCATAGCGGATAAACTCTTCTTTTAATCTTGTTGCAATATCATATTCGGTCAGATTATCGTTCTCTTCAATATACTGCCTGATAGCTTTTACAGCCTTATCAGTGCGTTCAAAAGCTCTTTTATAACTTTCTATTTCTTTTTCTGTTTTGACAGATTTTAAAAACTTAATCTGCGAATTTTGTTCAACTGGATGTTTGATAAAGGCATAATCATAAGCGCTTATTGAGGATTTATCAACTGTTAGCGGTTTATCGTATGAAGATAAAAACTCCTCATAACCTTTATCTAATAGCTTGCGCTCATCACCATTTATGAAAAGTTTAACAAAAGCCTTTGATGAACAATCTTTGGAAAAATCTCTCAAACCTGTGAGGTAAGAAGCTTCCTCAAGATTTGTTATGAGCATCGCTCTGTCAGGAGTATATTTTACAGGCTTAACTGCCTGAACAGGTTGAGGATGAGTGGATGTAAAATCATTTATAGGGTCTTTGTCAAAAAGCTTAACTTTATAGCCCGAGAACTCTTCCAAACGTTTTTGGGAAACTTTTTTAGAAATAATTCCTAAAATTTTATTTGGTTCTAAAAGCTTCCTGATTTCATCATCCTGCTTTTGTCCTAATTGAAGCTTTACAACAGTTACACCCTCTTTTGCTTCCATATCAGCTTGAGTGTGGTATCTTCCGTCCACAAACAAATAGATTCCGTCCTTGGTAATCAATGCATCACCTGTTGAGCCTGAAAATCCGGTCAGTGTATAACGCGCATTTTCTTCAAGGTCAGGATACTCCACTAAATATTCATTAGTGGAGTTTACCAAAAGATAATCTATTTGAAGCTTTTCAAGTAAGTCGGAATAATTCACTACCCCTACCCCTCATCAGTATCGGTAAGTTTGATTAAATGCCAACCAAATTGTGTTTCAACAGGAGCAGAAACTTCTCCTTTTTTTAGCGCAAAAGCAGCATCTTCAAACGGTTTAACCATCATACCTTTGCCGAACCAGCGCAAATCACCGCCGTCACGTCCTGAAGGGCATTTTGAATATTGTTTAGCCAAATCTTCAAACGCAACACCGTTTTTAATATCCAATAACAAGTTTTCTGCTTGTTCCTTTGTATCAACCAAAATATGGCTTGCTCTAATCTTCATAATAAATCTCCTTAATTAACTACCAGTCCATTTTACATAAAGGGCGAAATGTTTTCAACATTTCGCCCTTTGTAAAAAAAAGCCGACCGCGAGGGTCAGCTATAAATATCAACCAACAATTTCTTTAACTTCGGCTGCGAGGTTCTTTGAGTCAACCTTAATGCTTGGTCCCATTGTTGTAGTCAAGTAAACTGACTTAACATAAGTACCTTTGGCAGAAGAAGGTTTTGCTCTCAAAACTGCGTCAGCTAATGTGCCGAAGTTTTTAACGAGGTCTTCGTTAGAGAACTGAACTTTACCGATAGGGCAGTGAATCATACCCTGCTTGTCTGCTCTGAACTCAACTTTACCTGCTTTAGCATCTTTAACAGCTTTTGCAACATCTAGAGTTACAGTTCCTGTCTTAGGGTTTGGCATCAAGCCTTTAGGACCCAAAACACGACCTAATTTACCTAACATACCCATACAATCAGGTGTTGCAATAAGTGTATCAAATTCAAACCAACCGCCTGCAATCTTATCAATGATGTCTTCTGTGCCGTAGAAATCAGCGCCTGCGTCTTTTGCTTCATTAACCTTAGGTCCTTTAGCAATAACACAAACTCTAACTTCCTTACCAAGACCTGCAGGAAGAACTACAGTTGATCTGATTTGCTGATCAGCGTGTTTAACTTCGATACCTAATCTCATGTGGCATTCAACTGTTTCGTTGAATTTTGCTACTTCTTTAGAGATTTCTTGTAATTTTGTTAATGCTTCACGTCCGCTTACCGGTTGAGTGAAATCAGCCAGCAATTCCTGAAGCTTCTTTTGTTTTTTAGTTATTTTTGACATTTTTTAATTTCCTTTCATGGTGTTAGCGGATTAATAAAATCCTTCCATTCTACTTAAATTCACCGTAAACGTTTAACCGATTACGCTTCTTCTTTTACAGTTACGCCCATAGCTCTGCAAGAACCTTTAATCATGTTCACAGCAGCATCCATTGTAGTTGCGTTCAAATCGTTCATTTTGATTTTCGCAATTTCTTCTAATTGTGCGCGTGTAATTTCAGCTACTTTAGTTTTATTAGGCACTGCAGAACCTTTCGGAATATTTAATGCCTTTTTAATCAAAACCGGAGCCGGTGGTGATTTAATAACGAATGTAAAACTTCTGTCTTCGTATACATCAATGATAACAGGGATAATGTAGCCTGCTTGAGATTCAGTTTTAGCATTGAATTGTTTACAGAAATCCATGATGTTAACACCATGTTGACCCAAAGCAGGACCAACCGGTGGTGACGGATTTGCTTTGCCGGCTTCAATCTGAAGCTTGATTTTTCCTACTACTTTTTTTGCCATTTTGTTCTCCTTTCGTGGTACAAACGGGAGATTCCCTTCCACGTTATTTTGTATTTCATTTGTTATTTAATTATAATTTTTGAATTTGCTTGTATTCCAATTCAACCGGAGTTTCACGTCCAAAGATTGAAACCATAGCTCTTAATTTAGCCTTATCAGGGTAAACTTCAGTAATGTCACCCACGAATTCAGCAAACGGTCCGGAGATAATTCTAACTTTTTCCCCAACCTTAACATCCATTTCAACTTTCTGAGTTTGAGTAGTTGAACGGTGAATAATTTTCTTGATCTCACTTTCCTTTGCAGGAATAGGTTTTTTGGCGGAACCAACGAATTTAGTGACACCGGCAGTGTGTCTTACTACATACCAACTGTCCTCGTCCATAATCATTTCAACAAGAACGTAACCAGGGAAGATTTTTTCTTCTTTTTCCTGTTTCTTTCCGCCTTTGATTTGAGTAACTGTTTTTTGAGGAACTTCAACCCTAAAAATCTTATCAGCCATGTTCATGTATTCAATGCGTTTTTCAAGATTGCTTTTAACCTTGTTTTCGTAACCTGAATAAGTATGAACAATATACCAACGTTTTTGGCTCTTTTTGTCGGAAGATTTTTCAGTTTCTGCTTGCTCTTCAGCAAGTTGTTCTTCATTCAAGATATTTTCGTCTTTTTCACTCATTATTCTTACCCTTTATGGTTAAATATCTACTAATATTTTGACAACAGTGCATTGAAAATTATATCAACAACATAAATAAAAACAGTGAATATAAATACAATTGCAACGACAAAAGCAGTCTCAACCACTACCTGATGTTTTTCCGGCCAAGTAATCTTGCCCCATTCAGTTTTTACGCCTTTAAAATAAGTGACTATACTGTTTTTTACGTTTTCAAAGTTGTCGTTCATATTTTATCCTTTTTTATAAATCGCGCCCTGAAGGACTCGAACCCTCGACATCCGGTTTTGGAGACCGACGTTCTACCAACTGAACTAAGGACGCAAAACCGTGATTAAGTGATGTCGTGATTATGTGACCAAGAACATTATAAAGCTATACCTTCTTATTCACCTATTCACTTGATCACTTGATCACTATTACTTAGTTTCCTTGTGAGAAGTGTGTTTCTTACAAGTAGGGCAGTATTTGTTTAATTCAAGTCTGTCCTTAGAATTTTTTTTATTTTTAACTGTCGTGTAGTTTCTTTCTTTGCAATCTTCACAAGCAAGAACTACCATTCTGTCATTTTTACCTTTGATACCCATCTTAGTCTTCCTTTATATTTAATTACCTGATTTTTACTATTTTTTGACCTTTTTAAAATAGAATGTGATAAACACATTCTTCTATAAATCGGCGTATGAATTGATATTAAAATAAACATGATTAAATTGCAAACAGTTTGTGAAGTTTTTTTAATTGTGTTAGAATTCAGACAAAGAGGAGAATGAATTATGATTAAATCAGTGATTTTGGCAGCAGGAAAAGGTACAAGAATGAAGTCTGACAAGCCAAAAGTTTTGCATACAATTTTTGATAAAACCCTTTTGGGATATATAATTGACGCGGTTAATAAAACGGGACTTGCTGATGAGAATTTTGTTATTGTAGGTCATCAGGCAGAGAGAATGGAAGAATTCTTGAAAAACAATTACCAAAACGCAAAACCTGTTCTCCAATCTCCGCAGCTTGGTACAGGTCACGCTGTTAGTATGGTTGTTCCGTATCTAAAAGATTTTAAAGGACAAGTAATTATATTGAACGGCGATTTGCCGCTAATCAGACCTGAAACTATTAAAGAAATTATTGAATTTCATAATTCAAATGGTTCTGATTTAACCATAATGAGCGCGATTTTTGATAATCCGACCGGTTACGGAAGAGTTATCAAAAATGAACAAGGTCACGTAGAAGCAATTATCGAAGAAAAAGACACAACTCCCGAACAGAAGGCAGTTAAGGAAATTAATGCCGGAGTTTATGTCTTAAATTGGGAAAAAATTAATCCTGCTTTTGCAGAATTAAAAAGTGACAATGCACAAGGCGAATACTATCTTACAGATATCGTTAAATGGGCAAACAAACAAAATATGAAGGTTAAAGCCTATATTCTTAAAGATAACGAAGAATTGTTCGGAATAAATTGCAAAGCACAGCTTGCGGAAGCAACAAAGATGATGAACAGAAGGGTTATTAACAAACATCTAGAAAACGGGGTGCAGATTGTTGACCCTGAAACAACTTGGATTAGTCCTGAAACCGAAATCGGCGCCGATACAATAATTTATCCGTATTGCTATATTAACGGCAAAAATATCATCGGCAAAAACTGCAAAATCGGACCTTTTGCACATCTTCGCGGAGATGTAATTTTGGAGGACGAAGTAAAAATCGGTAACTTTGTGGAAGTCAAAAAGACAAGAATGAAATCACATACAAATGCCTGTCACCTTTCTTATATCGGAGATAGCGAAATCGGCTCAAACGTAAATATCGGAGCCGGAACGATAACAGCTAACTACAATCCGCTCACAAAAGAAAAAAGCAAAACTATTTTGGAAGACAATGTTAAAATTGGTTCAAACTCAGTTCTTGTTGCACCTGTAACAGTAAAAGAAGGCGCAAATGTGGGTGCATTGAGTGTAATTACAAAAGACATTCCAGCGTGGGCACTTGCAATAACAAGAGCTCCGCTGAGAGTTCTTGAATGCTGGGTTAAAAAACATCTGGAATAAGGGTTGAGAATTAAAAACGATACTTGAACAATGTCCAGACAGCTTGAAGTCCGTCTCTCCACGTAATTTTCTTGCCCTCTGCGACAGTTCTTGCATTGTATGAAATAGGAGTTTCCATATAACGAACTCCTCTTTTGAGAACTTTTGCAGTAATTTCCGGTTCAAAATCAAATCTGTCAGATTCAATTTCGATATTTTTAATTACATCTGCGCGAAAAGCTTTGTAACATGTTTCCATATCGGTCATGTAAACCCCATAAAGCAATCTTGTTAGCATAGAAAGGAATGTGTTTCCTAAAAAACTAAGCAGCAAAAAGTTACTTGTATTGTTTGTGTCCGCTAGTCTTGAACCATAAACGACATCGGCACAATTAGTGCGAATAAGTTCAACCAGCGGTTTATAGTCCACCGGATTATATTCCAAATCAGCATCCTGAATAATGATGATATCTCCTGTTGCTTCCCTTAAACCAGTTCTTAGAGCTGCACCTTTACCCTTGTTTCTTGTATGGTACAGAATTTTATAAGGCAAATCTTTGTACAATTCTCTTGTGCCGTCAGTTGAGCAGTCGTCAATAAGAATAATTTCTTTTTCTAATTGAAAATCAACCGCCTCTACTCTTCTCAACAACTCTAATAGTGAGTTTTTTTCGTTATAAACAGGTATTAAAATTGAAATTTTTTGCATATCTTCGTCTTTTGTTATATTATAGTATAGTACAGAGAGTTTATATAAACAAGAGAGAACTAATGACGCTGGAAAATTTCATATATGATTCCGTAGGAGAAATTATTAGCGGAAAATTCGAACAAGTAAAAGAAGATATCGTCAAACATAAGGAAATATATGGCGATGATACGGCTATATGTTTTGCGCTGCTTGCTTTGGGTTCGTTTGTTGATAAAAAATATGAAGATTATTATCAATTTATGAATGACGCTCAATTCCTTGTAGAACAGTCAAAAGACAATATTACAAGGATTCTTCACGAACTTGTTTTAGGCTACGTTAGTTTCTCAGAAAAAAACAGTTCTCTTTATTCAATCAACTATAACAAAGCACGCAAATTCGCGATAAAAAGTCAAAAAACCGCGTTTTTCGAACGCTTAACTTCACTTTTAAAATGCCCGCCAATTACTCATTTGAGTACTCACGCTCAAGTCAAGGACCCGCTTATTGCTCTTGTAAAAATCGGTCAGGCGGTTGCTGCAGAAAAAAATATTGATGTTCTCATTAAAACGATAGCAGAAGAAACAAAGGCGGCTCTTAATGCAGACAGATGTACTGTTTATCTTTATGACAAAGAAAACAACGAGCTTTATTCAAAAGTTGCGACAGGTTTAGACGATACAAAAGAACTTAGAATTCCTGCAGATAAAGGTATTGCGGGGCATGTTGTTCAAACAGGAGAGACAATTAACATCAAAGATGCATACAAAGACAAACGCTTTAATCCGGATGTCGACAAAAAGACCGGTTATAGAACCAAAACTATTCTTTGTATGCCGATTAAAAACTTTAACCAAGAGATTATCGGTGTATTCCAAGTTCTGAACAAGTTTGATGAAACCTTTACGATTGACGACGAGGATTTGCTTGTTGCAATAGCTTCTAGCGCAGGTATTTCTCTTGAGAACGCTCAATTGTTCGAAAAACAGAATAAGATGATTGAGGAGCAGAAAATCATCTTTGATAGCTTTATTGAAACACTCGCATCTTCTATCGACGCAAGAGATAAAATTACTTCAGGTCATTCAACCCGTGTAAAAATGTACGCTTCACTCATTGCAAAAGAATTCGGAATGGAAAAGAAGGATATTTATATACTAGAAAAAGCTGCAGCTTTGCACGATATAGGTAAAATCGGAATAAGGGATTCCGTTTTGCAAAAAGAGGGGAAATTGACTGCTGAAGAATACAAACACATTCAAGAACACGTAGAAATTACTCATAACATTCTTGAGAAAATTCATATGTCAAAAGATTTCCAACAAATCACTGAAATTGCGTGTTCTCATCACGAAAAATTTGACGGAACAGGTTATTACAGAGGTTTGAAAGGTGAAGAAATCCCTTTCGGCGGGCGTATTTTGGCTGTTTCTGACGTATTTGACGCGATTACATCGAAAAGACATTATCGTGACAAAATGCCTATCGAAAAAGTTATCGATATCATTATGAAGGGGGCAGGAACTCACTTTGACCCATTGGTGGTTGAAAAATTCTTGGCAATTAAATTGAGTAAAATCGTAGAGGTATTTTTAACCGAAAACCAAAGTATGGTACTCTCGGATGAGGACAAAATTACTCTGGACAAGTATAATTTACTTGATTTATATTACTCAATCGTAAATAATTGTAGTAATATGCTGCTTCAAGTGTTTAACAAATATTATGTAGGTATAGATTTAGAACATGAATAAATTAATCAAAACATCTTTAATATTACTTGCTTCCGCCGGTTTTATGCAATACGTGGGGGCAGCTGACGTACCTGCAAAACCAATTCAATTGAAGGCTGAGACAAATGCTGCCAATATGGAAATGGTTATTAAAGATAATTTTATTAAAGCTAAATATGCATCTGCCGAAAACAGATTTATGCAAGGCAACGTAAAAGCAGCTCATGATGATTACGAAGATTTGATATCAAGAGCGGTTCACGACGATTATGTTTTTCTTGCATACGGAATAAAGATGGCGGAATACGGATTTTTTGATTTAACGGATAATTTAATTCAAAAACTTGATAACAATTTGTTCACGGAAAATTACGTACGCGATATCAAGAAATTCTATTATCCGTCAGGAATGGTTAACCGCAAAGATACAATTTATCTTTCAGATGCTTATGCAAGTATTGTTTACAATAACCTTGCAATCGAAACTACGTCTGAGTTGATTAACAGCACGCAAGCAGCAGAAAGCGATTACAAAAACTATTTAATCGCTCTTGGTTACTACAAATCAAACAACCTGACTCCGGCATTGAAATATATTAACAATGCGATTATGGAAAACGATGTTAATATCAGCTACAAGATTTTGAAGGCTAAGATTTTAGCAGATTCTAACAAATCAAAACAAGCATTAAAGGTTTTGGCTCAGATTAAAAAAACTGATTTTACAACAGTTGATTTTCAGGAAAAAATAAGAGCTGCGGAAGAATATGTTCAATATAAAGCTGCTAAAGAAGAGGCTTTAAAGGATTATCACCTCTCATATTACTATCATTTGCAAGAAAAAAGTTTGCTTGCGACGAAAGTTTTGCAGTCCGCAATTTTGCAGGCAAAACAGTACGCTCCGCAGATTTTTGCATTGTTAGGTAAGGTTTATTACGATAATGACGAGCCTTTAAAAGCGCAGGAATTTGCACAAAGAGCGTATAAAGACGATAACAGAAATTATCTTGCAGCTTTGACTCTCGCGGATTTGAATTACGATGAGAGAAAATATAACGAGGCTTTGAAATATTATAAAGTTGCAAAGAAATTATCAAAAGATTCAGAGCCTTCTGTAGGAATTGCGAAGTCTTACTTAGCTCTTGAAAATGAAAAGAAATCTAAAAAGCTTTACGAAAAACTCTTAAAAAAGAATAAACTTGATGAAGGTGTTCTTGTCGGTTCCCTGCAAGTTTTTCCGCAAAGAGCAGACGAGTATCTTGCAAGAACAGCGTCAGTAGATATTACAAATAATGAGATCTGGTTAGGATTGGCTAACCTTGCTATCAAAGACGGCAACTACAGAATGGCTGAAACCTACCTAAACAATTCTTATTATATTGACGAAAACAACTTTAAATATTATTATTATTTAAGCTTAGTGTTGAGAGCAAAAGGGGATATTGAGAAATCTAACCAGTCATTGGTGAAATGCTCAAGACTCAATTCTGATTACGAGGCAAACATAAATCCGGGACACAGTATTTATGAAAAGTAATATTTTAATCGTAGAAGATCATGAACTAACAAGATTCGGGTTAAAAACAGCATTTGAGACCTGTGATTATGTTGAGCAGGTTTTTGAAGCTGAATCAGCTGAGAGAGGAATTGAAGTCACCCAAAACAACCACATTGATTTAGTCATTATGGATTTGGGGCTTCCGGGAATGGATGGAATTGAGGCTACGAGAAAAATTAAGCAGGAAAATAAGGACATCAAAGTCGTTGTTTTAACCTCTCATAACGATGTTCAAGAAGTGCTTAATTCCTTGAAGGCAGGTACAAATGCTTATTGCTCAAAAGAAATCAATCCGAAGCGCCTGACAGAAGTTGTTCAGTCTGTTTTAGACGGAGCTTCTTGGTTTGACCCGAGTATTGCACATATTGTCTTGGAAGCAGCAGCACAAGCAGGAAAAGTAGAAGCTAAACCTGAAAAAGATTACGGTTTGACTTCTCGTGAAACACAGATTTTAAAACTTATTACGGAAGGTTACAGCAACAATGAAATTGCCAACCAGCTTTTCGTAAGTATTAATACGACAAAAGCACACGTTGCAAGTATTTTGCAAAAACTTGAAGTTGATGACAGATTGCAGGCAGCATTAAAAGCTTTGAAGGAGAAACTGGTATAAAATGGGCGGTGTAGCATCTATCCTAATCGTTGACGACAATCCTAAGTATCTTGCAGATGCTCTTCCTATGTATGGCTACGATATTGAAGTAGCCGAAGATGGTTTGGAAGCCTTGAAGATACTTTTTGAAGGGAATAAACACTTCGATTTAATCTTGTTAGATGTTATGATGCCGAATATGGACGGCTGGGACACTCTGAAAGCTATCCGTAAAAACAAACAGACCGAACACATGCCTGTAATTATGATTACAGCTGTCAATGAAGAACAAAAAGTTGTTTCAGGGTTGAAAATCGGTGCAGACGATTATATTGTAAAACCATTCATTTTGCCTAATCTTTTAGCACGTATTGAAGCTGTTCTCAGACGTTCTAACTGGCAAAAAGAGGCTCAACCGAAGACTGAAAAGACATTAAACAAAGATGTAAATATTGATGCTCTTACGCCAAAAGAGAAAGAAGTTTTGGCACTTGTGGCAAAAGGTGCTAGCAATCAAGAGATTGCGGATAAGATGTGCGTTAGAGATGTTACAGTCAAAACACACCTTAACAGTATTTTTAAGAAGTTGAAAGTAACAAACAGAACTCAAGCGGTTCTGCTTGCAATGCAAATAGATTTAATCAATTAATAGGAGATAAAAATGTTATCAAAAGAAGAATTAGCAAGCTTACTAACAAATGACACAGAAGCTTTTAACAAAGAAATTGCGTCAGGTGCAGTTGATTTAAGTGAAACCGATTTTTCGAATATCACTCTTGAAGGAGCTGTTTTTGATAACGTTGATTTAACTTCATCCTCATTTGCAGATTCACAGCTTACTGATGTTAAATTTACAGGATGTGACTTAACTTCCGTTGATTTTACGCGTTCAAATCTTATAGAATGTCAGTTCAACGAATCTGTTTTAAACGGTACTGATTTTAGTTATGCAAGAGTTGATTATTGTAGTTTCGCAGATGCGGATTTAGCCGGTGCAATATTGAGAGAGGCTGACTTAACAAATTCTGATTTATCAATGTCAGAGAACTTAAACGCATCCAGATTTGATGATGAGACAGTTTGGCCGGATAGTGAATATTTGCCGGAAGATTTTGATTCCAGCTACACTGATGATTTGTCATCTCTTAAAGATGACGATGATTACGAACAAACAGACTACTAATAATCTTCTTAATGTTACAAATTATTTACAATAAAAATGATACCCTACTTGTAAAATTAAAAGGTTTAAGGTACACTTAGGATACACTGGTAGAAAGGGGTAAATATTGCAGCGATTTTGCAGGTTATCAGCCCCATCTGATAGAAAGAAGGAAATATAATTATGTCAAAACAATGTGAAGTATGCGGTAAAAAACCTTTGAAAGCAGCTAAGTTAACATTCTCTCATAAGCAAATCGTTAAAAGACAAACTCCTAACTTACAGGATATCAGAGTAAGTGTTAACGGTCAAACTAAGAAAATGACAGTTTGCACATCTTGTCTTAGAGCAGGAAAAGTTCAAAAAGCTGTTTAAGAGAACGAATTTTTTACAAAAAAGAGCAGATTTGACGTCTGCTCTTTTTTTTATTCTTGTTTTATTGTTTTATGCGTCTACAGAAGATACCACTTTATCAATCAAACCATATTCGACAGCTTCTGCTGCTGACAAGTAATGGTCGCGTTCGCAGTCTTCTTTAACCTTGTCAAACGGTTGACCCGAATTTTCAGCCATAATACCGATTAACATATCTTTCATTCTCAAGATTTCTTTTGCTTCCAATTCGATATCAGTTGCCTGCCCCTTAGCGCCGCCCAAAGGTTGGTGAATCATAATTCTTGCGCTAGGGAGTGCCATTCTCTTCCCCTTAGCACCTGCTGAAAGTAAGAATGCTCCCATAGAAGCAGCTTCGCCTAAACAAATTGTTTGAACATCAGCTTTGATTAAGTTCATTGTGTCATAAATCGCCATGCCGGCAGTGATAACACCACCAGGGGAGTTTATATATAACATAATATCTTTTTCAGGGTTTTCGCTATCCAATAGCAATAATTGTGCAACAACTGAGTTTGCGACATCATCATCTATTTCTGTTCCAAGAAAAATGATTCTTTCTCTCAACAATCTTGAGAAAATATCAAAGGATTTTTCTCCACGTGAAGAAGATTCTATAACTGTTGGGACATAACTCAATATTTTTTTGAAATCTGACATAAATCTCTCCTTGTTCATTGAGTCTATTTTACAATAAATTCAAGCTCCATGCAATCAACCAAATGATAGAGAGGGATTAAAAATTTTTAATATTTGTAACGAATTGTAACAAATTTTCTCAAAACCCTAAAGTTTTAAAAAATTATGCCGTAAATACTATTAAGGAAAAAATAAAAAGGACATCTTACAAATGGGAATGGCAGCGTCACAAGCTAGATTATTATCTTTAACAGGTAGACTCCACGATGTTGAGTTGAGAGCTCAGTCTATCGAGTCCGCTAAGATTGCTCTTGCTACACAAGAGGATCAAATCTATGAAGAATATAATGCTGCCTTGGATGCTACAAAATTTCAAGTTGCATTTAAAAATGATGACGGTAGTCAAAGATATATTAATGCATCATTTTCAAGTCTTTGCTCATACGATCCAGACAGAATGAAACAATATGGATTGAAGGATTCATTAACTGGCAAAATGATTGTATCTGAAGAAGCCGTTAAAGCTTATAAAGAATTCGATAATGATAAATATTCATTCGCTTGGGCAATGATGGGATTAGGTAATAATTTCAACTTCGAAAATTCCGGACTGAATAAAGGATTTGAATCCGGTAAATTCATCGGCATAGGAACAGCTCAGGCAAATCCGGGCGGCAACGACGGAATTAATTATATACAAGAAGATGATGGTTCATGGAGCTTATATATGTCACAATGCGAACAAGCTGTATATGACAAACACTGCGACACTGACACTACATTAAAAGCTAAATATGACAAAATAGGTGAAGCTAAAACTAAAGCTGATAAGCGAGAAGCCTTAAAAAGCTTTAGAGAAGAGTTATATAAAACTTATAGCGAAGAAATTTTTGAAAAAATGAATGTAAATAAACAAACTAACAGTAATGATGAAGATCCGGGTGAAACCTTGGACGGCTTTGAATGGGATGATGATGCCATTAAGGAATTCAATTACTATACAAAATTATGGGAGTCCATCAATGAAGCCGGCGGATGCCAAGCCGTTGATAAACAGTTTGAAAGCGGCGAAAGCGGTGAAACTTGGTTTAAAAACATGTACGAAGCCGGTCTTATAACAATTCAAGTCTGGAATGACACCGGTACTAAAAAGGGCTGGAGTGACACAAGCGTCACCACAAGTATCAACAATAACTACTTGAAAGAAGTACAAGACGACAAAGATTTAAAAAAAGCAGAAGCAAAATACGAACACGATATGTCTATTATAAAAAGGAAAGACAAACAGTATGACCAAGATTTGAGTAAATTAGAAACAGAAAGAAAGGCTATCACTACGGAAATGGATTCAATCAAACAGGTCCGTGATGATAACACTGACAGAACATTCGGTATCTTCAGTTAGAATAATTTCGACTAACTCAGGTTAAACTAAATATGGGGAATTTTAACCTGACTAAGTCAAACCATAAGATAGATGTAAGATAGATCACGCGAGAGGAGTCTCGCAAAAACATGACCTTTTTCCTTTTTCCTTTTCTTTAGCCGCTTGAAGCCCAAGCGGTTTTATTTTTTTAGTTCAATATTTTTAATACGGGTCTGAACATCTTCCAAAAGTCTTCTGTTAATTGAAAGTAAATCGCCTATTATTGCTACAATAACAAATTGAACAGATGCTATCAAAAATACGGCAGAAAAAATCAAAGATTGAATATGCCCGTTTCCGTCACCCGTCAGATAGTAGTACAAAAATCTTCCGACCAGCAACAAACCCGCAATTGCAAATAAAGCCGCAAACATCGCGAAAAATCTGAATGGTCTATAGACAATAAACATTCTAATCGTTGTTTTTGCAGACTTAAATACGTAATCAAAAATGTTTTTAACCAATCTTGATTCTCGAAGTTTTGAGTTTACCTCAATTGGAACGGAAACGACTCGTAAACCTTTTGCACCGGCTTGAACCAGAGTTTCCATTGTATATGTGTAATTATCAAAAACGTTGAGCTTCAGAGCAGCTTCTTTAGAAAACGCCCTAAACCCGCTCGGTGCATCTTCTACCTTTGTAGAAGAAAGCAATCTCAAAACAGCCGTACCCATTTTTTGTAAACATTTTTTCAGGAACGAAAAATCCTTGATTCCTGAGATATTTCGCGCACCAACAACTATTTCCGCTTGTCCTGCCAAAATCGGCGCGGTGAGTTTGCATATATTACTCGCTGAATACTGATTGTCTGCATCAGTATTCACAATAACATCCGCACCTAAACTCAATGCTTCTTGTAAACCTGAGCGAAATGCATTTGCCAATCCCTTGTTAGGCTTGATATCCAAGACCTTTGCACCAAAATTCAACGCAATTTCTCGTGATTTATCCGTTGAACCGTCATTAATTACAAGAATTTCAACCTCATCAAATCCTTCAACCATTTTAGGTAAGTCATTAAGCGTGGTTAAAAGCGTGTCCTCTTCGTTGTAACAAGGTATCTGAATAACAAGTTTTGTCAATTTTACACTCCTTACGTTTTATTGTACAATAGATTAGGGAGAAATAGCAATTTGTATCTTGTTTTATTATCAATATTAGGTTTGGCTCTTCGTTTGGTTAATATAAACAAACTCGAAGGACTTTGGAATGATGAATATGTAAGCTGGTTTGTCGCGTCAACAACATTTAATGAGGGCTTTTTTCAAGAAATATTGAAGCAATGCCACATGCCGCTATATTACTTTTATCTAAAACCTTTTGCACATTGCTCAGACTTAATTTTGCGTCTGACCTCTGTTTTGCCGTCAATATTTGCAATTTCTGTAATGTATTTGGTCGGCAAAGAATATTCTCCAAAAGTCGGGAAAATAGCTGCCGCACTCACTGCAACATTACCGTTTTTAGTTTATTATTCACAGGAAGTTCGGTTCTATTCATTACTATTCCTCTTTTGCGCGTTATCGTTGCTATTTACGATTAGACTAATAAAAAACTCTACCCGCAAAAATTGGGTTTTGTGGGGATTTTCGCTTGCTCTGATTTTGCTAACCCACGTACTTGGCGGAATTTACGTATTTTTCAACGTTCTTTATATTATATATAAGAAAAAAGAAATCCCTAAAAAATTTCTTTGGGTATGTGCTTTTATAGGCGCAATCGTTTTCATTTTTGGAGTGAATATATTAAAAATGCTTCCATCCTCTCAATGGTGGGGAGTTTTTGGGTACTCAAACATTCTGTTTTTATTCAGTGATTTTCTATCCCCAATACTCACAAATAATGTTAATGCGCCCAGAGTTTTCTTTTACACAAAAGATTTAATCTGTCTGATTTTGATGACAATACCGACAATAATCGCTGTTATAGGTTTGATTTTAGGTATTAAGAAAGAAAAAGGAGGGGCGATTATCAGCTTACTAACAGTTCTTAGTATGATAGCGCTCGCCTTGACCGGCAAAATCGTATTCATCACAAAATACTCGATTGAAGTTTTACCGATATTTATTCTGCTGATTTCACTTGGTTTTGAGAGAAGATTCGGGAATATTTTACTAGGAACACTACTGTTTTTCTATCTTGCAAGCGTATTCACTCCGTATTATCCCGCAAGAATTTTCAGAAATGAGGGAAACAAACTCGCCGCAGATTTAATAAATTCGGCTGATTCAGACTATGTCGTGTACACATATTATGCGCCGAATCGCTTCTATAGGTATCTTGCAAAAGATTTAAGCAGCAAGGCACTCACAATAGATAAAACTGCCCGATTTGAATACAAAGACCACCCTGAGAAGATTTTGACAAATGTAAAAAGCGGAGAAACAGTTTCTGTCCTGATATTGAACAGTGTGTGTTTTGTCCCTGGAAAATATTTGAGCAGTCCAGAAATCCCTGAGATGTTCACAACTTTTTCAAAGATTAAATTAGGTCTGGTATCCGCTCTCGACAAAGGATACAAAGACTATCAAGTCCAAAATAACGGAGCTTGGATTTTAATAATAGCGAAGAAAAGATAAATAACTTTACAAATAAGTTGACAGAGATTTTTGGTTCTGTTAATATGTAAGTCTAATCGCAGACAGTTAGTATCCTTATGTTAGGATTTAAACCAGCAAGGCTAGCCGAGATTGGGGTCAAGGACGAAAGTTCTTCCCAAAACACTATATAAATAGCTTGAATTTGTGTAGATTTTGCGATTAAGAAAAGATTGCAAAATCTTTTTAGTATGAAATTAAGGTCGAAAAACATAAACATAAAGGAGCAAAAAATGTCAACAAAAGCTTTTAAAGAAGACAAAATTTCTCAAATGAAAGAGAAAGTCGATAAAGCTCAGGTTGCAATTGTTACCGAATACAAAGGTTTAAGCGTAGAAGAAATTACTAACCTTAGAAGAGCTCTTCAAAAAGAAGGCGGCGATTATATGGTTACTAAAAATACTCTTGCAAAACTTGCTATCAAGGGTACACCTTATGAAGTTTTGGCTGAAACCTTGAAAGGACCTATCGCTATTGCTTTTGGGTTCGATGATCAGGTAGCACCTGCAAAAGCTTTGTCAAAATTCATCAAAGATACTAAGAAAGGCGAAATCATTGCAGCTGCAATGGACGGAAGACTTATGTCAGCCGCTGAAGCAAAAGCACTTGCAACTCTTCCTTCAAAAGAAGAAATTTACGCAAAAATGCTTGGCTGTATCAATTCACCTGCATCTGGTATCGCAAACTCTGTCAACGCTGTTATGTCATCTCTTGTTAGAGCAGTGGCTGCAGTTCGTGACCAGAAACAAGCGTAGTTTAACGTACGGTTAAACAACAAACAAAACAAAAGTAATACTACAAAAAATAATAAAAAGGAGAAAATCATGAGTGTAGAAGCAATTTTAGAATCAATTGAAAAATTAACTTTATTGGAAGCTGCTGAATTAGTTAAAGCTATGGAAGAAAAATTCGGCGTTTCTGCTGCTGCTCCAGTTGCTGTAGCTGCTGCTCCGGCTGCTGCTGGTGCTGCTGCCGCTGGCGAAGAAGAAGCTTCTGAAGTTAACGTTATCTTAGCATCAGTTCCTGCTGATAAGAAAATCGCAGTTCTTAAAGAAGTAAGAGCTATCACTGGTCTTGGCTTGAAAGAAGCTAAAGATTTGGTTGATGGTGCTCCTAAAGCTATCAAAGAAAACGTTAAGAAAGAAGATGCTGAAGCTATCAAGAAACAACTTGAAGCTGCTGGCGCTGCTGTTGAAATCAAGTAGTTTGACATTTATTTGTTTAAATAAAGAACCCGTTGGAAATATCCAACGGGTTCTTTGTATGTAAAATTGACGAAATAAAAGTCAAATCCCTGCGATTCTTCGCTACGCTCAGAATGACAGTACATTTTTTACTTCTTCTTAATAACCATAAACGATTTTAAAGCTCGTCCGGTGTCGCCGGAATCTTGTGTTGAAGTTACGTGAATATTTTTATAATCAAGTGAAGTAGAACTTCCGCCATCAAACGCCATTGCACTATCTAAGCCATAGCTTGCACACAAATCTCTTGCCTCATAAATATCCATCGGATGAGCATTGGTTACAATAAATATATGCACCTCTTGTTCGCCTTTTGGCAATGATTTTATCCCAATTAGAGTTCTCGCAGTTTTATGCAAAACAGACGCAGATTCTCTTATAACCTTACCTTCCGCATCCTTTAAAATAAAAAATTCTTCTTCAAGACGAAGATTAGGCAACAACTGTGGACCGCCTTGCGCAGAGGTTTTTACTGAACATAGGAAATCCAATTTTGAATTGTGCTGAGCAATTTCGTATTTCAATTTACTGTCACAATCAAGCACTCGGAATTCTGTTCTGTTCAAAATCGGCCGTAAATGTTTTCTCAAAACCGGACTTAATACCAAGTTATCGTTGAAAACAGGGTCTTCGACAGTCTGATAATCATTCACAATATAAGAAATCGTTTTTTGATTTTTAGGATCAAAAAATCCTGTGTTTATGGTCAAAAGAGAAGCGGAATTATTATGCGCCTCTTTATTTGTAATTAAATTTGATGAAGAGACAAACTGAATTTGTTTTTTCATCTTCTCGCCACTCAAAATTATGTGGTAAATCCCGTCATCATAATTAACATCAATCGGAGCTGCATTAACAAGCCCACAAAGTGACGTAAAAAGAATACCAAACAACAACAATTTTTTCATATTACAAATCCCTCGATTTATAGAACGCAATAATAGCACACAAAAATGCCAACGGCGGAAATGCCGCCGTGATAAGCGGATGCAAAACGCCTTTTTCTGCCAGCAAATCGAAGAATGGCAGAGTTATATAATATACAAATATACATCCAATCGCAATTGTAAAACCGATTAATCTCTGTTCGCGAGGTTTTGAAAACCCTAGCAAGCAACCCATAATTGCAAGCAGCACACATACAAACGGATGGAAAAATCTTTGCAAATACTTATTTAGCATCAATCTGTAATCTTCATCAAGATTTTCCTTCTTGAGCAAGGTAACATAGTTTTTCAAGTCACGGTTATTAATATCTCTATCACGCTTTGTCGAGTTAATCATAATAGTATATGCGTTTTCAGAGTCTTCGCCTTCAAGAATATTTAGTGAATCATAATTATTTACAGTCTGGAAAATACCTTCTGGACTGATATCATAAGAAGTTACATCCGACAAAATCCAACAAGGAGTTCCGTCTTTTGTGAATCCTTTGCGTCCATGTTGCCCTACCAACACATTTGATAAACCATGCAAGTCGTCAAAAATTTGCTTAGCAAAGTTCATCACGATTACATCCGACATCTCTCCATTACAGAATTTTGAAACAACAATTGCTTGTTCAGGATTATTGTTCACATCTTTTTTAGTATAAATATACTGCGTAAGCGTTCTTCCGCCCTTAACTGCCTGAAGCTTTTGACAAGAATAAGGGATTAGTTTGTCATAAGTTATAAAACAAAAATAAGTAACGATAAGACTTAATACAAGTAACGGGCGCAAAATTCTTGAAAAAGACATTCCAACCGCTCTGAATATCGTGAGTTCGGAATCCTTGCTCAACTTATCAAACGTAAATAAAGAACCTAATAACAAGCCTACAGGAAAAGCTTTGCCCAATATTTTCGGGACTTCGCAAAGAAGAATCAAAACACCTGTTTTTGCTGAATAAGTACCCGCAAGAACACCTTTTATCGTGTTTAAAAGCATTTCCGGCGCAATCCAAACAATTGTAAACAAAAGAATTGCAACAATTGTTGTAACTAAAACTTGTGTAAAAATGTATCTGTCATATATAGTAAAGAATTTCTTCATATTTAGAGCTTGAAATCCTTTCCTAAGTAAAATTCTTTTGCAACAGGGTCATTTGCTACATCTGTACTCTTACCTTGAATTTTGATTTTTCCGTCAAAAATGACATACGCTCTATCTGTAATTGATAGTGTTGCTTTCGGGTTGTGGTCAGTAATCAAAACGCCCAAACCTTTTTCTTTCGAAATCTTACGAATATTGTCTTTGATATCACCGATTGCAATAGGGTCAATACCTGCAAAAGGTTCGTCCAGAAGCATAAAATCAGGACTTGCGGCTAGCGCACGAGCGATTTCAACCCTTCTTCTTTCACCACCGGAGAGAGCTACTGCAGGATATTTTCTCAATCTTGCAACACCAAACTCATCAAGCAATTCTTCCAACTTGTGTCCCTTTTCATTCACGGTCAGCTTGTCATTCATCTCTAATACAAGTTTAATATTTTCTTCAACAGTAAGTTTTCTAAAAATTGAATTTTCCTGCGGTAAATACCCGATACCTGCCTTTGCACGCAGGTTCATCGGCCAAGTTGTAATATCTTTTCCGTCAATATGAACTGAGCCTGAATTAGGTTTTACCAACCCTACAATCATATAGAATGTAGTTGTCTTACCGGCTCCGTTTGGTCCAAGAAGACATACAACCTCACCTTTATCCATAAAGAATGATATGTCGTTTACAACACTTCTGTCACCATATATTTTAACAAGATTTTTTGCTTCAATCCTCATCGCACTCCCCTTTTTAGTACATTATACAATAAATAGAAGAAATGCGCAGAAGAAATCAATTGTAAACAATTGTTAAGAATATGTTTAAAAAAGGGCAATTTAAGTTCGAAGAAATACTTTATATAATTGTAAGGTTAAAAAGGTTAATTAAAGCAATTTAATTGTAGGAGGTCGTTATGATATACGGCATATCAGGAATAGGCTACCCGATGGGTCTGGGGAATTACGGACTTGGGGCAACAGGTTCATACGGTTCGTATGACAACTACATGCCGAGCATGATGGGAATGAACGGAATGACAGGAATGTACCCTTCTGTTTACGGTGCAGGTTACGGCATGATGGGGATGTATAATCCGACATTCATGGCACAAATGCAAAATCAGGTAGAAGAAATGCAGTTACAGCATGCCGGCAATATGCATTCAATGATGTTGAACAACGATGTTCGTGCAACAAGAGAAACCGATCAGGCAATCATCAATAAATTGTTAACAAATGCAAGTGTTCAACAGAATTTATCAAACCTTCAACACGCAGTTCGCGAAGGTAATCAAGACGGCATCTGTGAAGAATTTGATAAATTAAGAAATCAAGTATACCATACTTATAAAGACGAACTTAAAGCAAGAGGTTCAAAAGAAAATCCGGCTACAGCAGCAACAAGAATTGTAGAAATGTTGTATAGCAGCGTTGTATCAGCTCAAACAGGTGAAAACGTTACTTTGAGAAATGATATCATCAAATACGGCGATGGTGCAATGATGAACGGTTTTATGAAGGGGTTCAGACAGGGACACCACGATAAATATATCGACGAAACCTTGAACCACTGTTTCGGTGATGACATCGACGAAAGAGGCTCTAAAGAAGTCAGACAAGGAATCGGCTATGTCGGAGGTAGCGTTGCAAGTATCGCAGAAAAAGGTTTGATTGGTGCCGGTGCAGGTGCAGCGATTTACGGAGTTGGAAGTGGTGTAGCAAAAGGTTTAGCAGCTCCATTCGGTGCATTAAAGTCTTGGAAACCATTCAAACTCAAGCACTTTGGTAAAGCGGCCGCAATCACAGCAGCTGTAGCGATGGTCGGTGATTTAATCTGGCAAATCGCAAGTCCTAAATCATAATCAAGAAAAACTCCAACCTATTAACCATAAAAAAAGCCGGAAAATATTCCGGCTTTTTACCTGCAAGCTTACGCTTGACATTCAAGCTTGATATTTTATTATAATATGGTGACCCGTTGGGGCGTCGCCAAGTGGTAAGGCACCTGGTTTTGGTCCAGGCATCTCGGAGGTTCGAATCCTTCCGCCCCAGAATTATAGAAAGAGACATTTCGGTGTCTCTTTTTATTTTTAAAAAGGAGTAGGCATGAAAAAGTTTTTATATTTAGTACTTTTAGCATTTCTGGCACTAGGAACATCTGCCTGCACAGATACAAAACTTATCGGAATGCAAAATCCTTGGACAGAATGTGCTATGAATATGCATTGTGCATCAAAGATTGCAGGCTTTAACTTTCCTCTAACGTTATCAAATTACACAGTTAGAGCCATGAAAGGTGTGTTTGAAGTTACTTATCCGTTGGACGAATTCAGAGAAGTTACAGTCAGAAAAAGCATGGACGAAGAAAACGGGCTTGATAACAGCGGAGATTATACAAAGTATGAGCATAACAAAGTTTTAACCTTAAAAAACGGAGTTGAAATTAATGTACGCGGAAACGGCGATAAGATAAATGTAATGTATTTTGCAGCGGAAAGCGGTGTATTTTCTGCCAGATGCGCACAGGGAATGACAAAAGAAGAAGTCGAGGGAATATACAAAGTTATCGCTGAAGCCGAAACTTCAAAGTACACTCATTAGCAATGTGTGATTAAGGACTTGAAAGAGAGTTATCTTGATACTAGAATAAAGACATTGAAAATTTAATATTATATCGGGATGTAGCAAGGACTCCGAACGAAACGATTAAGTATCGTTTCGGGTGGAGGAAGGCGAGTCAGGAAGCAAGGCTTTATGCGAGCCGTATAAAAGACTTTCCTACCAAACTGCGCCCAAAAGATTAAAAATTTAATATTATATCGGGATGTAGCGCAGTTTGGTAGCGCACCGTGTTCGGGTCGCGGGGGTCGCAAGTTCGAATCTTGTCATCCCGATATATTAAAAAAGAGGAAACTTTATGTTTCCTCTTTTTTTTACACCTTTCCATTCACACTGCGCATTGAGTTTAGAACCGCAATCAGCGTCACACCAACATCAGCAAATACGGCGCCCCACATTGTCATCATTCCAAAGGCTCCAAGAATTAGGAAAAGAAATTTTATCCCCAGAGCAAAGGCAATATTTTGTTTTACAATTGCCAGCGTCTTGCGCGCAATTTTAACCCCTATCGCAATTTTAGATGGCTTGTCATCCATTATCACGACATCAGCCGCTTCAATAGCTGCGTCTGAACCCAGTGCACCCATTGCAATCCCGACATCAGCACGAGTCAATACAGGAGCATCATTTATTCCGTCACCGACAAAAATTACGCTTTTTCCCGAAGTTCTTTCTGATATTAATTTTTCTAACTGCTCAACTTTTTGCGCAGGTAATAGTTGGGAATAAAATCGTTCAATACCAAGTTTTTTCGCTATCACGGAAGCGGCTTTATCAGAATCACCGGTTAACATAACGACTTGAGAATACTTTTTCAACTCGGAAATTGCGTCTTTTGAATCCGGTTTAACTTCATCAGAAATAACAATATACCCGACAAAAAGGTGATTTTTAGCGACATACACAATTGTTCCAAACTCTTCTGCAGGTGTGAAATTTATATTGTTTTCACTCATCAATTTGTCATTTCCGACCATTACATCTTGTCCAAAAACTCTTGCTTTAATTCCGTGACCTGAAATTTCGGAAATATCAGTAACTTCACCTTTATTAACTTCTTTTCCATAATAAGCAAGTAGTGATTTTGCAATCGGGTGGTTTGAATAACATTCTGCATAGGCTGCCAGTTCAATAATTTCATCCTCAATTGCGCCATTGTATGGCTTTATAGAGATAACTGAGAATGAGCCTTTTGTAAGTGTTCCTGTTTTATCAAAAGCTATTGCATAAGGCTTTGAAAGAGCTTCCATATAACGACTGCCTTTGATTAGAATGCCGCATTTTGACGCTCCGCCTATACCTGCAAAAAAGCTCAAAGGTATTGATATTACAAGCGCGCACGGACAAGATATTACCAAGAACGTTAGCGCTCTTGAAAACCACAATTGAAATTCTGCCGGATAGAGTAATGTTGGAATTAAAACGAGTAACACAGCAGCAAAAACAACTATCGGGGTATAAATTTTTGCAAACTTTGTTATAAAGTTTTCTGATTTAGCTTTTTTATCTGCGGCATGCTCAACCAATTCAAGAATTTTAGAAACCGTCGATTCACCAAAAGATTTATTCACTTTAATTTTCAGAAGTCCATTCTGATTAATACAACCGCTAACCGCGTTTTCACCCTCTTTAATATTTCGGGGTGCAGATTCACCTGTTAGCGCGGACGTATCAAGACATGCCTGCCCTTCGATTACGATTCCGTCCAGAGGAATTTTTTCACCGGCTTTTACGATAATTACATCGCCAATTTTTACATCGTGTGGTGATACCTGCTGCAATTGCCCGTCTTTTTCGATATTTGCATAATCCGGTCTTATATTCATCAAATCCGCAATTGATTTCTTTGAATTAGCAACCGCTTTGTCCTGCAAATACTCTCCTATTTGGTAAAGCAGCATTACCATAACTGCCTCAGGATACTCACCAATAGCGAACGCTCCAAGTGTGGCAACACTCATCAAAAAATTTTCATCAAAAACATTTCCTGATACTAAATTTTTGACCGCGTTATATAGAACCTTTCCGCCTGCTATCAAATAGGCAACAAAAAACAAACCTAGCTTCAGATAGCCTGCTGGGCATAAAAGCAGCGCTACCAGAAATATAACTATTGACGGTAAAATTTTGTTTATGGAATTTGATTCGTGTTCACAACTCCCGCAATGTTCACAATCGCACATAAAAAAGCCCCCTCATACTATAAAATCATTATACAATATGAAGCGGCTTATTTAAATATCAAATTTTAATTTAAGGAACTCGTTTTGCTGTTGGGAGAAGTTCTTCCAAGTGTGTTTTCAAATTTTCTATTTCTGATTTATCCAACCTACCTACCGTTTTTTTACTTAGATTATTTTTTTGATAAATCTTTCCATCTGCTTCCATTCGATAATCATAACCATATGCAAAGAGATCTGTCTTATTATCTTCAAAAGTAATATTAGAAATTTTGCCGTTTTCATAGTTAAAACTCATTACCGGTCGATACCTTTTTGCAAAAACATTGTTAGGTGATTCCATAACGTAAGCATGATACAAAGTAGAGTTGCTAGGCATAGAGGCTTTTTCAATTTTTACATCATTATTATTGAAAAGTTTCGAAATTGCCGCCTTTGCGCTTTCTTCTGCTCTGGTCAATTCTGCCTCTGGTTTTGAAACTGCAGGTTTCTTATCAACTTTCGCTTTAGAAACTTTTGGCATGTAAATAGTATCAGCCACCTTTAAGCTGTTCATTTTGTCATATGAATCCAGTCCGTTAGCTTTTGCAAGAAGAAGCATATATTCACTAATTTCCGCATTAGTAGCTTTTGAACCGCCCACTGCTTCTTTTGCGATATTCCAAAGGCTGTCCCCTTTTTTAAGAGTCCTTGCATCACCTTTTTCCGCCTCAGGTAATTTTTTCATCATGTATGAAATATACCTATCCTTTTGTGCTTTTACGTCTACATTAATCTCGTTCATAAAAAATCCCCTATAAAAATTTCCCTATATTATTATTAAAAAAATTTGTTATGAAAAATTGCCCAATTGTAAAGATTGTTTACGATAATATATTTGTCCATTTTTGATATAGAATAAAAACATAAGGGGAGACATCACAAATGCTAAAAAACGGGAAAACTAAGATTGTAGCTACATTAGGTCCTGCTACTTCGTCGTATGACATGATAAAAAAACTTATTAAAGCCGGTGCTTCAATGTTCAGATTAAATACTTCACACGGAAGCGAAGAAGGTCATCTTGAAAACATAAAACATATAAGACAAGCCTCAAAAGACTTAAATGTTTTTGTGCCGATTCTTGTCGATTTGCAAGGACCAAAAATCAGAGTCGGAAATGTTCCTGAAGCGGTTAAAATTACCGCTGATGAAGTTATAAAACTGCAAGCCGGGGGATTCAAAGAGGGTTCAAACATTATCCCTGTTGATTACGATGGTATCGCAGAGGATGTAAAAATTGGAGATAAAATACTTCTAGATGACGGAAAAGTCGGGTTAGAGGTTCTTGAAATAAATGACAGGATAATCAGTGCAAAGGTGCTTTACGGTCAAGCAATTAAACCGAGAAAAGGTATCAACCTTCCGGGAGCTACTGCAAGCTTGGATGCAGTAACAGACAGAGATATTGAATTCATAAAATTTGCAGTAAAAAATGGTGCTGATTATATCGCACAATCCTTTGTCAGAGAAGATAAAGATGTTCTTCTTTGCAAAAAATATATCACAGAATTCGGCGGAGATATTCCGGTAATTGCAAAAATCGAAAAACCACAGGCTATTAACAACCTTGACCGCATTATTAAATGCGCAGACGGAATTATGGTAGCCAGAGGCGATTTGGGAATTGAAATGTCACCGGAAGAGGTTCCGATTGTTCAAAAAGTAATTATTGATAAAACAATTAAACAACGAAAAGTTTGTATTGTAGCGACCCAGATGCTGGAATCAATGATTGAAGAGCCACTACCGACCAGAGCAGAGGCAAGTGATATTGCAAACGCAATTATGGACGGAACGGACGCTGTTATGCTTTCAGGCGAAACCGCAATGGGAAAATATCCTGTTGAAGCAGTCGCTATGATGCGGAAAATCGCTGATAATACGGAAAATTGTCAATTCTGTTTATCAAATCTAAGTCTTGATATAAACGAGTGTTATGAACTTTCTCCACAAGCTATCGCAAACGCTGCAATCAAAATGGCGCAAGACTTGAACGCAAGGGCAATTCTCGCATTCAGCCACACAGGTTACACGCCGAAGCTGCTAGCGAAACTACGTTCTTCTATACCAGTAATCGCAATTTCTGATTTGGAGAGAACCTGTAACCGATTAAATTTGTACTGGGGAATAACCTCTTTTCACCACAATTGGGACTCTGTTCTTGACGGAGAAATGTTGGAAAAAATCGACAAGTTCATTTTTGAGAACACGACCTTCAAAAGAGATGAAAGAATCATCATTATAGGTTCTATTCCACAATTGATTACCGGAAGGACAAATTTCATAAGAGTTCACAGAATCGGCGCTCCACAAGGCAGGTAAACCTAACCAAAGATTTCTTGTGCGCGAAGCTCCATTGATGCAATAGCTCTGGCTCTTGTATAGGATTCTTTGCACTCAGGATTTGCTCGCCAAAAACGTTTGAAAAATGATTGAATAGTCTTGGACTCGTCTTCGGAAAGAAGTCCTCCGCGACATTTTTTCACAATCAAACTTCTTACATACTTTGATTCGTTTTGGGCAAAATTAGCCATCGCCTCTTTTACGTCAGGGCACAATTCCCAGACACGTTTTGCATATCTGGAAATTTTTTCTTTTCTCTCGGGATTTTGAACATCATAATCCTGCACCCTTTTTGATTGAGCAGCTCTGTATTCGGGAGTTGTGCAACCTTGCGCAGCAACTTTATTGCGTAATTGAACCTCCTCTGGATGTTCAGAATTCCAGATTTTTGTTTTCATCATAATTTCTCTGTTTCCTGCCTCATCAGATGCTTTCAAAAGAATCTTATAATTTGGAGCATATGATACAAACCCGATTTTGTCCAAAGCCCATTGCAGAGAATTACGGCTCTTCATTCCTAAATCATTCGCCATAGCATCTTTTGTTTTTAATTCAGCCCAGAATTTTTTTAACATTTCTAATGGGAAATTATCATCTGTGCGTTCTTTAAATCTTTCTGAATAAACAGTGTCTCGCGAAAACTCGACTGAATCTTTTACAGAATTAAATTCTGGATAGAGTTCTTTTGCATCTTCCAGTGTCTTGCAAGCCATCAAAGGTGCATAAGTAATTTTGTGAACCTCTAAGAGCGACGGGAGTTTTATTGCAGAATCCTTCAGCAACTCATCAACTGCAATTCTGACCCTTTCAGGTAAAAGATAACTGCGTTTTTCTATCACATACTGCAGCGTAATCGGTTTTCCGCCTTTGCCAAAAGCCGGATTCTCTATTGGTTTTGAATAATTATATGTGTTATAGTTGGTTACTTTCATACAAATTCTAAACCCCGTAAAAATATAATTTGCTACTATAGTATAACAAAAAACTAATTTGAGTTTGCGAAAATTTCGCAAACTCTGGGGAACGGTTTCAATCAAGGTTGTGTGCTATCCCGCATACGACCTTGATTCCACACACCTTAGGGCGGATTTAAAAAAGTTTGAAAAATTGTTTTATCATTTACTTTCTAACTGGTATGATAAACAACTAACTTAGTTTATTTACCCCTTTCGGCTTTTTCTGCATCCTCATTTGTAAACATTTGTAACAATAATGTTTTGAATCCTAAAGTTTTCTAACAAAAATGCCGTAATACATGGAAAATAGGGAACGAAAAAGGAGAAATGTATGTCTAACAACATTGACACATCCAGATTTTATCAATTTTTAAGCAACTACAAACAAGGAGAGAAAAAGCTTGCAGACACAATTGATGATTCACAGTACGGTAACAGCGATGGAACTCTTATAAAGGGCGAATTCCGTGAGTTTGTAAAAGGGGAATACAATAATTGGAGCGGCGAGTCTAAAAGCGATAGCGAGCTAATGGACTTGGCAAACAGATTTTGGTCAAAAATTGATACAAATACTTCCGGACGTCTGAAAGGTACTGATTTAGAGAACCTAAACGCTCTAGACAAAGACGAAGAAGTCAAAATGGAAGAAAAATTAGGTACATATATTGAATTCAATAAATACATGGATAATGTAGAAATTCCGTCTGTATTAGTAACAACAGGTCTTCAATGGAAAAAAGCTGTAGCGGAAGAATTGTCAGTTTATTTGGAGCAATATATTGCAAATGGCAGCAAGGGTGATATGGCTGAATTTCTCAATTCTAAACTTCCTGCAATTGCGAATAAACAAACTGCTATTTTCTGTGCAGTTGAATATCAAAACCAATTGGTATCAAGCATTTTGAGTGAATACCCTGACTACAAAATTGCTGATGATAAGACTTTACAAGCTTTGATTAACAAATATGTTTCAACAATTAAAGGTGATACTAAACCTGAACAAATTATGGAAGATATTAAAAAACTTGTAGATGCATATCTTGCAACAGCAGGTATCGGTAACGGTAACGCTGATGATTTGGGAAACTACGGTTATTCACAAAATGAATCTGCAAAATTGAATGATATTCAAAAAGAAGTCGTTTTGAAAAAACTTCTTGATAGTCTTAAATCAGACAAAGATTACGAAGAATACAAAGATTACTATGCAACTGCTCTTGAAAAGTTTGTTAGTACATTAAGTGTTGCTGATTTAAAAAATGACAACATTATTGAAAAATTTAAAGCATCAAAAGCATATCAATGCATTCAAACACTTGCATGGGTAAAAGAAACATATTGCGGTGAAATCAAAAAAGACTCAGATTTTTATAAAGCATTACAAGGCATCAGTGACTCTGTTGCAGAAAAAATTGCAAGTGATGCAAAATTCGTATCAGCATACAACGATATCATCAACGACGTCCTGGAAAAAGTTGCTAATGGTGAATTAACAAAAGATGGAGTACAAAGCTATATCATTGAACAAATAAAGACAAATTTAGAAAAATTCTATCCGAACGGTTTAGAAGATATGAGTTTGGATGAAATGGCTGTCGTTTATAAGACATTAGAAAGTGCTGCAGCATCTATAAAAGACAGTGATAAGTCTTTGGAAGCTCACAGAAATGCTGCACTTAAATATTGTAACGCATTGAACAATCTTGTGGATGCTGAATTCCAAAAAGCCTTAGAAGAAGTTTTCGGTTCAAGCGACTACACAACAGTTATAAACAAACTGTTACCAAGTGAAATCAAGACAAAAATGGCAACATTAATAGCTAAAGTCAAAGAACTTGGTGATACAAGAGATATGAAAGTAACCGGATGGGGTGAATTGCAAGATGAGTATTCAATGCAAACAGACACCTCTCAAACAATCAAATTAGGAGCTAAGATTCAAAATAAAGATGGAACCACCGTAACCGGACCGATAACTTATACTGCTACATCTCAAAGTGGTGCCGGAATTAGTTTTGAGGGAGATTCAATGGTAATAACCTCTCCTGGAAACATAGGCACTGATACAATTACGATAACAGCATACGTTAGAGGCAGAAAAATTGAACCTAGCAAAAAAATCACAGTAAAATATACTTATAACCCTGCTAGTGATATCAAAAAAGTAACAGGTTGGGGCGGTTCTACATCCGTAGATTTGAACACTATCGGAACTAATAATAATGGAACATTAACAGACTCTTCATTCGCAGATTTATATAACAACAACGGTATTATTCAATTACGAAGCATTCGTGCTGAAAATAAAAACTCTAAATTTTCAGCTCAAAAAGAAAATATTAGAGCAAGTCTAAATGCTCTCGGACAACATGTTATCTCCGCTTTAAAAACAGCAGGTTTAGATGGCACTCTCCTGAAAAAAGCTGTAGACCAAGTTGTTACACAATATATTTCAAACGGAGCAACAACATATAACAGAAATAATGGTAGTTCAAAATGGGAAAGCATGTGCAACAAAACAGTCGGTGTATACCAAGAAGAAAAACCTAAAAATACTATTGTTGATGTTAGAGATGCGCAGATGTTCAAAGCGACACATCTATATTCAATTAGTTTTAAAGAATTCGTAGATTCTGTTTTAGAAGAATACTATAATTTAATTAACACAGGCGGAAGTTCATCTACCGGAGGTAGTTCTTCTTCAAGCTCAAGCGGCGGAAGAACAGGCGGCAGCGCATCACGTAGCAGCAGTGGCCGAAGATAAGAATATTGAACGGCGGATGCAAAAAATTGCATTCGCCGTTTTTGTAATTTCTACTAGTAAACTGACAGCATCTGACTTAAACCTTGCGATTCTTCGCTACGCTCAGAATAACGGGGGTAAATACAACAACTAAACCAACATACCAACCCTCTCCCTAGGAGAAGGAATGATGTGTTCCCCCAAAAGTGGACACTTCAGAAATAACACACTAGTAGGTTCAACCTACCAAACAAATCTATTTCCCCCCTAGGCGCTTTCGGCTTGGGATTTTTTAGGCATTTGGATTAGTTCCGCATGCTCACCCAGTTCTGAGGTGGTTTCAGTCTTTTCTTCTTCTTTTTCAACCATTTCCTTGGTAATTGTATATTTCTTGATAGAAGAGTCTGACGGGATTTCGTACATAATATCAAGCATCAACTCTTCAACAATTGAACGTAAAGCTCTTGCGCCTGTTTTACGCTTAATAGCTTTTTGTGCAATCAAATCAATCGCTTCCGGCTCAAATTCCAAATCAACTCCGTCCATTGCGAGCAAGCATTGATACTGCTTCAATACAGCATTCTTAGGCTCTGTCAAAATCATCTTAAGAGTCTTTTCATCAAGTGCATCTAAAACAGCATAGACCGGAATTCTACCGATGAATTCAGGAATCAAACCGAATTTCAACAAGTCTTCAGGCTGAAGTTTTTTAAGCAACTTCGCTGCAGCTTGTTCTTTTTCTGCTTGAGTTGGTGCAGATTTACCGAACCCGATTGAAGAACCTTCTTTAACACGGTGTTCAATAATCTTATCCAAATCAACAAACGCACCACCTACGATAAATAAGATATTGCTTGTATCAATTTGAATCATTTCTTGTTGAGGGTGTTTACGACCACCTTGCGGAGGAACGTTTGCAACAGTACCTTCAATAAGCTTCAAAAGTGCCTGTTGAACGCCTTCACCTGATACATCTCTTGTGATAGAAGTATTTTCAGACTTTCTTGCAATTTTATCAATTTCATCAATATAAATAATACCTTTTTCAGCCTTTTTAGCGTCAAAATCAGCATTTTGATAAAGTCTTAACAAGATGTTTTCAACATCATCACCAACATAACCGGCTTCGGTTAAAGTAGTTGCATCAGCAACCGCAAACGGCACATCAAGCATCTTCGCCAAGGTTTGAGCTAATAATGTTTTACCGCTACCGGTAGGACCAACTAACAAGATGTTTGATTTTTGAATTTCAACACCGTTAGTATCGTCCTTTTTGTTGTGTTTCAGACGTTTGTAGTGGTTATACACAGCAACTGACAACACTTTTTTAGCATCATCTTGTCCGACAATATGCTCATCAAGGTAAGCTTTGATTTCGTGAGGTTTTGGAATTGCCTTATCTTCATCCTCTTTAGAAGATGCTTCCTTTTTCTCTCCATCAGTTTTTTCCTTTGCCTCAAAAAATTCTTCATCAAGAATTTCGTTACAAAGTTCTACACATTCATCACAAATGAATACATCCGGACCCGCTATCAATTTCTTTACCTGGTCCTGTGTTTTACCGCAAAATGAACATTTTAATCTGTCGTTTGATGACATGTTGTCTCCTGTTACTGTCTGTAACGGCAGGCTATAAGCCTACCCCCTTAACCCTCTTTTGTAATAACTTTATCAATCATACCATATTCAAGAGCTTCTTGAGGAGTCATGATATAATCTCTGTCTGTGTCTTTTTCAATCTTCTTGATTGATTGACCTGTATTAGAAGCCATGATTTCATTCAATGTCTTCTTAATTCTCAAAATTTCTTGAGCTTGAATTTCGATATCAGTTGCCTGACCTTGCGCACCACCGAGAGGTTGGTGAATCAATACTCTTGAATGAGGAAGAGCCATTCTCTTACCCTTTGCACCCGAACAAAGAAGGAATGCGCCCATTGATGCAGCTTGACCCAGACAAATAGTTTGAACATCAGCTCTAATGTGCTGCATTGTATCATAAATCGCAAGCCCCGCAGTTACGCTGCCACCAGGAGAGTTGATGTATAACATAATATCTTTTTCAGGGTTTTCACTGTCTAACAGCAATAATTGCGCAACAATAAGGTTCGCAACCATATCGTCAACAGGAGTGCCTAAAAAGATAATTCTTTCTCTCAACAATCTTGAAAAAATATCGAAAGATCTTTCCCCTCTGCTTGATTGTTCTATAACTACAGGTACAAAACTCATCTTTAATTCCTTTCTTATTTATATAAATTAACAATCTAATTATACATTACTCAAAACTTTTAACAATAATGAATTTGTATGAGATTCAATTGGGTTTGGCAATATTATACCACAGAGAGTCAATATAAAAAAGGCTTGCATTTGAGCAAGCCTTTTTAGATTTATTCTTGTTCAAACATATCCTTACCAACTGCGCAAAGCGGGCAAGTCCAATCTTCCGGAAGATCTTCAAATGCAGTACCTGCAGGGATTCCGTGTTCTTCATCGCCTACAGCCGGATCGTATTCATAATGACAAACTGTGCATACATATTTCATAATTCATTCTCCTTTAATTAATTCAACATGAAAATATTATCCTAAGTTTAAAGATTTTTCTATTGCAATTACAACATTATCCAATTCGGCTAACTGTTCGTTTTTCAAAGTGGATTTTATTGAAAATACATTGTTTAAAAACTCAGTATTCTTCAAGCTTTCCAATTTTGTCCTCATTTGTCCGCCACATACTGCCGCCCAAGAACCGTTTTCAATCAACGCAAACTTTCTGTTTTGAAGATTATGAGCAACAAGAATGTTCAAAAAGTTTTCCATAGACTCAAAGATTCCCGCATTATAGGTCGTAGTCGCAAGCACTATATGAGAGTATCTAAAGGCCTCTGCTAAAACATAAGAATAGTGGTTATAAGATAAATCAAACATTTTGATATTCTTAACCCCTTTATCAGCAAGCTTTGCCGCTAAAATCTCAACAGTATTTTCTGTTCCGCCGTAAACGGAAGAATACGCGATTAAAACAGAATTCTCTTCCGGAGTGTAAGTCGACCATTTGTTATATTTCTCAACCAAAAGTCCGATATTTTCTCTAATAACCTGACCGTGAAGCGGGCAAATCATTCGTATATCCAAGCCGGCAGCTTTCTTCAAGAGCATTTGAACCTGCAAGCCGTATTTGCCGACAATGTTTGTGTAATACCTTCTCGCCTCATCTAGACATTCACATTTCCAATCAATTTCATCGTCAAAAAGGTTTCCGTTTATCGCACCAAACGAACCAAACGCATCTGCAGTGAAAAGAATTTTATCCGTCTTGTCGTAAGTCACCATAACTTCCGGCCAATGCACCATCGGTGCCATATAGAAAGTAAGTTCATGTGAGCCGGTATTAAGAGTTTCACCCTCTTTTACAATAATTGAGCAGTTATCAATATCAAACTCAAAAAATTGTTTTATCATCACCTGAGCTTTTGCAGTGCAAACGATTTTTACATCAGGATACCTTCGCAAAACTTCTGCAATCAATGCAGCATGATCAGGTTCCATATGATGTACCACCAAATAATCAAGTTTTCTATCACCAAGTGCAAACTCAAGATTTTCATAAAACTGCTCGGCACAACTCTTATCCACAGTATCAAAAAGAACCGTCTTTTCATCTTTTAGTAAGTATGAGTTGTACGAAATCCCCTTTGGCACAGGATATGCGCTTTCAAAAAGTGCAAGATGTCTGTCAGAACTGCCTATATAAAATAATTCCTCAGTTATTTTTCTCGCGTTATGCATAACTAAACCTCCACATAGCCTATGTAAGGCAGATTTCTGTAAAATCCGTCATAGTCTAAACCATAGCCTACAAGAAATTTGTCATCCACTTCAAAGCAATAGAAATCTGCATCAATATCGACTTCCCTTTTTATTTTTTTATCAAGCAGAGAGCAGAATTTAAGCGTCTGAACCTTGAAATTGTGGTTAATGAAATCTACCAAGAATTTTGCAGTGTGTCCGGTATCGATAATGTCTTCAATAATCAAAACATTTTTTCCATTCAAATCCGGCAGCGAAATATCCACCGCATTAACTCTTCCCGTAGAATTAAACCCTGAACCGTAACTGGAAAGTCTTATAAATTCCATTCTCAAAGGCATTTTCAAATATTTTGCCAAATCCGTCATAAACATCACAGAGCCTTTTAAAACACATATCAAGTAGACTTCTTCGTCTTTATATTCAGAATTCAGCTTTTCGGCAAGTTTCGCAATAGCATTTTGTATTTTTTCAGGCTCAAAAAGCATTTTTAAATCAGATTCTTTAATCATCTAAATCACCTCAATTACGTGGGTCGGAGTTTTTGTAACACCAATTTTATTGCTCAAACCGACTCCTACAACCCATAAAACTTCATTGTCATCTGCCAATATCAAAAGTTCATCGCGCTTGTGTCTTAGCACACCTTTTGAATTAAGATACTTTTTCAGCTTCATACTTCCGCTCATACCAAACGGATTTATAACGTCTCCGTCCCGTCTGTTTCTCAAGGTCAACGGAAGTTTTATCTTTGATAAATCTACGTAAACAAAGTTCGCCGCAGCCTCCGGGAAGATAAATACATCTTTTTCGACATATTTTTTGAGTACGAGTTTCTTATTACCAACCTCATATTCGCCTTCACCATCAATAACAATCTCAAGCGCAGGTTTTTCTTCTGTTGAGCGATGTGGAATTGTTTCAACTATTTTATCATCAGCATAAAGCCAACGAGCAGTCGCAAGCGAAAGCGTAGAGCCGTTTCTCTGACCTATATTGTTTTCAATAAAGTCATAAACCTCTTTAATTTTCTTGAAATCATAATCCAAGTCAAATTTTTGAATATATTCGTGCAAAAGACGCATTTTAACAGGTTTTGAAAGTTTTTTAAATTCGGAAGAAACTATTCTGTCCTCAACAAAGACTTTTGTCCTAATATCAGTCAAATACTCTTCAATTATCGCGTTTTCGCTAGAACAAACCTCTGCAAGAGTGTTCAAAGAGTCCTTTACGGACGGGTTAATCTTCTCTAAAGCCGGAATAACATTGAGCCTTAAATAATTTCTTCTGTAAGAAGTATCTGCGTTTGAAGAATCATTATTCGGATTTAAGTTGTTTTTGTTACAATAATCAACAATTTCTGCTCTGGAAATCTTTAAAAGCGGGCGATAAAAGCAATTTCTTCTGACCGAAATTCCCTTTAAACCGACTAAACCTGTACCTTTAATCACACGATATAGAACAGTTTCCGCGTTATCATCTTTGTTGTGAGCTGTAAAAACTGCATCCGCATCATACTCTTCTATCGCTTCTTCAAAGAATTCATATCTTGCAATTCTTGCATCGTTTTCAGTCTTCTTAACACTCCGTGATGCAGTTCTTGTATAAAATTCAACCCCTCTTGAAGCTGCAAAAAGTCTGCAAACTTCTTGCTCTTTCAGAGCTTCTTCTCCGCGCCAATTATGATTGAAATGAGCTGCTATTATGTTTAAGTCCCAAAACCCTTCCTGTTCTTTAATTTTGGATAAAATATCCAAAAGACACATTGAGTCGTAACCGCCTGAAAATCCGACTATAATAGTTTTGTCCTGCAGTTCATACTCTTTTAAAAAACTTATAACTCTGTCAATCATTTTCTACCTTGAACTATACCATGCCTGATTTCAACCACATCCACGCCAAGAGTATCTAAAACCTTCATCGCAAGTGAATCCGGCTCTTCTGTGATTGCGAGCAACAAATCAACTGCTTCAATCTTAGTTTTGCCGGCCTTTTTCGCTCTTAACCAAGCTTTTTCAAGAACGCGTTTCGCACGTTTTGTAAACACGATTTCCTTGTCAAAATACTCATTTCCGTATCCGACAAGGTTTTCAACAACAACTCTTGCATCCTTCATTGTGATTTCAAGGTCATTCAAAACCTCAAATGCATCACTTGAACCTTCCGCAATAATTCCAAGCAAAAACATTTCCGTTCCTACAACATTTCTTCCAATTCTGCGAGCTTCTTCTTTAGCAAGCTTCATAATCAACAAAGTTTCAGGCATTTGTTTTTCAATCGGCTTAAGAATCTCTTCGATAAGCCTTTCCTCATTTACACCAAGCGATTTTATAATCTCGTAAGCAAGTCCCTTTTTTGCTTTCAGAATACTCAAAACAAGGTGCTCCGGAGTAATTACGGATGAACCCAATTCCTTTGCCGTTTGAAGAGCCATATTCATCATCAAAAAAGCGTTTGGAGTGAAGATTATTTTTTTATCTTCGTATTCTGACTGTCTTGAATTAATTTTAGCAAGCTTGTATTCAAAATTTTGAGCGTTTAAACCGCAGCGATTGATTGTATCAACCAAACTACCATCTGCAGATTCCAAAATAGAAGCCATTATCTGCTCTGTGCCCAATATTTCATATCCAGCAGCAGAAAGTTTTGAAACCGCATTTGTCAAAACATCATTCAAAGCTTCGCCTTCATACAAAGACTCAAATCCTGTTTTTTCCTCATCTTCTTCCACCTCAGGGTGTTCAAGACGTTTGATTTTTCTCTGAACAAGTTTTGTCAAAATCTCTCTGGCATTCCTTACATCAAAATTGAAATGTTCTAAAATTGGAAGAATATTGTTGTCCTTGCTCGTAATTACGGACAAGAACAAATGCTCAAAAAGAATGTTTGAATTTCCTGATTTTGATGCTAAATCAAGTGTGTGTTTCAATATATCCTTAACCCCACGGCTAAAAGGAATATTTTCCTTCTTCACGCCAAGTTGGGTAACATATTTCAAAACCTCTTCCCGCATCAATTCAGGAGTAACGTTGTACATACGTAAAAGCTTAAGCGACACCCCTTTTGCTTCCATAACCAGCGCCAACAGAAGATGTTCAGGACAAACTTCTGCACTGTTCATATCCTTTGCAAGTTTTTGAGATTCACTTACCGCATTAACGGCTCTTTCCGTAAAACGTTCAAACATTTTTTACCCTATTCTTCCTCTTCCAAGGATTCAATATATTCACAAACTCTATTGAATTCGTCTTCGTCTTCAATGTTTTGGAAATAAGATTCGTCACCGTTTTCAATGTACTCAAGAACGATAAGTTCTGCTTCTTCGTCGTTTTCTTCGTCATCAAGCGGTAAAAGCAATGCGTAGGTTTTATCTTCAAAATCTACTACATCATACACTTCACACTTTGTGGTGCAACCATCTTCGTCACAAATTTCTACGTAGTTTTGTTCTTCTTCTGTCATAATTTATACCCCTTATTATTGTATCACCTGTTTATTAACCTCGGGCGAGATATTGTTCTAAAATCACCGCCGCGCTTTCCATATCGACAAGCCCTTTGTTTTTTCTGAAATTAACTTTTCTCGCCCTTAAGCGATTTTCGGCTTCTTCCGAGGTCAAGCGTTCGTCTTCAAATATTATATCAAAACCAGAAATTTTTTGCGCAAAATCTATGCAATTTTGAGCCTGAAATCCGGCAGAATCATCCATATTAATCGGCTTTCCTACCACAATTTTCTCCACGCGATTTTCTTTTGCAATTTTGACAATCTCTTCTATCGCTTTCTTTTCCGGTTCTCGCGCAATAAAAGAGTGCGGGACTGCAATCACTTGTAAATAATCGCTTAGAGCAATTCCAATACGTTTTGTACCTACATCTAACGCCATTACCTTATGCATTATCAACCCACTTTGCTTCTATGCTTGAAATTATCATATCAAGCTGTAACAGCTGAAAATCATCGGCTTTAGGCTGCATTTTCTTTTCGAAAAGGTTAGATGCTTTACGCTGATTTTTCAAAATATATCTTTTGCCCACATAATATTCGTAAATACTTTTTCTCAGCATATTAGTGAGGAACGCATAGTTTGTATTCAGAGAATAGAATATTTGAGCAAACTCTTTATCCCCTTTTATAAACCTTAAGTAAGCTGCTGTATTAAATGTTACGATGCAATACGCAAGCTCTTGAGCTGTAAATACTGAATTAAAATTATCCGCAATAAACTTATCTAAATCAACACTAAAGTTATTCTTTTTGTATTCGGCGGAAAGTTTATCAATAAACACTTTGAACTCAGGTGATGTAATCTCATCAAAGAACCAGTTTTGGACATGTTCGTCCAAACACAGTCTATCAATATCTTTTTGACTAAGTTCCTTTTTCTCCAAATCAATTTCAGGTTTCTCCGCTTCAATATCAAGTAAAATACTTTCCCAACAAATATATTCATAAGGTACAAGTTCATTGTTCATATACGAATTCTCAACTGCCTTAGAAATATAGTATTTAACCACTTCCGGTTTAATTTCGTATTTTTCCTGATAGTTATAGAACTTGTCTATAATTCTATAGAAATCTCTTTCTGACATAGAATTAAAGCCGAAAGAGTCAAGGATTCCAAATCTCGGATTTATTACAACTGCTAAGAATTGCAGAGTTTTATCTTTTCTTATTCTTGAAAATATTATCGCAAGATTGCCGTGACCGTCAGGGAAAGAAACATAGCATTTGTACGGCTTTGATTCTTTCAAGATTTCATCATAGAACTCTTTTGTATTATCAACTCTGATTCCTGAAAGTTTTAATTCAGAAATAGCTTTGTTAATTTTGGAATGATAAGACTCGTCCACTAGCTTTTTGGCATTTTCAAGTGCGTGAAATGCAAGCTGTGATTTTGTTCTTGCCAAAATCTCTAACGCTGTATCGCCGACAGAGGTTTCCATATAGAATAAAAATACAGGGATTAGAATATTAGCCAGCGCATCGTTTGCATAATCTTCTTCCAACGATTTTATTAAGAGAATTTTATCTTCATCAGATAGCGCGTTCAAAAAGTCCATGAAGTCAATTTGGGCTTCAGGATTCATAATCGCAGTTTCCAGTAGTTCTTTTGTTTCTTTGTTTATAAGCTCATTGAATTTTTCAAAATAACCGCTTATCACCTCGTAATCAATTTTATTTCCGAGATCTTTAAGCATATTAAACGCTATCATTTTTATGTGGTCATTGTATTCAGGGCTTTTAATAACATTCCATAGCTCATCATTGAGCATATCTTTTTCAATTAGTTCTGTTAATAGCCAGCAAATCAGGAGAGCTTTTTGCTCGTTCGCGTTCAAAAGCTCTCTTATCAGAATATCAATCACCGCGTGTTTGTCTTCAATCGCACGTAAATCCGTGAGCAAAGAAGAGTCCGGAATCGGCGCTGTTTGTAATGCGTTTAATGTTGCTAAAATTTCTGCTTTTATTTGTATTTTATTCATTTCTACCTCTAGAACTTTATTTTGTTAGGGAATAATTTTCCTTTTCAATGTCCCTTGACTGCCGTCTGGTAGTTCCACATACCAGCCCAATACATTTACCCCTTTACCCCCGAGGACATCAAACCAGTAGTTATAACCAACGTGTCCCATACATTTACCCCCCCCAGAACATGTCCAGGATTTTTTGAGATTCTTCGGATGGCATTGTGTCTTGCAGGATAAGGTATTGAACTGCGACCATAACGCATTCGGAACAAATATTCACATTTGGACCTTTAACCATCTTCAAGAGTTCGGAAGATGAACGTCCGCAAAAACTGCAGGTAAGTGATGCTGAGTCATGGCATTTTTTAGTTTTTCTCTTTGTACGACCGGTGAAGTCACCTTTGATAATATTTTTGTCTGCCATAAGCTCTCTCCTTGTTAGTTAATTTTAACCCAAATTTTAGTTCGACGCAATTTTTTACAAATCTAATTCAAAGCTTCAAGCGCCGCAATTTTCATAGATTTCACATCAGGGCGCATGCCTGTCCAGATTTCGATTGCACGCTCTGCTTGATAGATAAGCATGTCTAAGCCTTCTATGGTTCTAAAACCATGTTCTTTTGCGGTACGCAAGAGAACTGTTTTCATAGGATTATAAACAATGTCATAGAAAACTGTTCCCGGGTTAAGATCTGCAAAATCTTTTCTGTCGAGAGGCATTTCGTCTGCCATAAACCCTTTCATCCCGATTGGAGTAGCATTTATGATAATTGCAGAGTCTTTAAGACTTCTGATATTTTGTATTTGGTATACGTTAAATTCTACATTCGGAAATTTTGCGCGAACATAGTCTACAGCTTGACGTGAATTTATTATATTTCTGGTGTAAAAATCTATGTTTTTGATACCTTTTTCTGCCAGACCAACAACGGCTGCTCTTGAAGCTCCGCCTGTTCCGAGAATGCTTGCGGTTTTTCCGGTTAAATCAATATCTGTCGGAATAGCTGTTTTAAATCCGTAAATATCGGTGTTGTATCCCATAAAGGATTTGTCATCCAAAACTTTCACGGTATTCACACATCCGGCGATATTTGCGTAATCATCAATCTCATCTAAAAACAGTGACATCGGAACTTTTAGCGGAATTGTCACGTTGAACCCGTTATATCCGTTAGTTTTTATATATTTAATTCTGTTGATTAAGTCCTCGGGAGATGTTTCCATGACATCATAAGAACCTTCCAGCCCTAAACTTTCAAAACCTGCTTTATGAATAGCCGCAGAAATAGAATGTGTTAGCGGATATCCGATTATACCTAATTTATACATAGCCTCTTCCTCTTTTTAGGTTATTATAACATATTTTAAATTAAAGTATAAGCGGTTTTGTTTATGGTACGATAGAGGGGTAAACTTTTATAAATAAGGAGGACATATGGAAAGTTTGATGAGCTTGATACAGGCTAATGCTATCACTGTGTCAGCTGCAATTCTTATCATAGCGTATATTTTTATCGCTATCGAAAAAATTCCGAAAGTAACAATTGCCCTCGTTGGTGCGTCTTTGACGTTACTTCTCGGTCTTTTGGGACAAAACGCTAAAGTAAACGGTTCATTAGATCCGTCATACTTTATCAATTACGTTGACTTTAACGTAATCTTCCTTCTTGTATCAATGATGATTATTGTAAGCATTGCTACAAGAAGCGGTATGTTCAACTGGCTTGCAAACGCAATGCTCAAGAAAACAAAAGGACATCCGAAAACAATTTTATTCTGCTTAGCAGTATTCACCGCTGTTGTTTCAGCATTTTTGGATAACGTAACCACAGTTATTCTTATTATGCCTGTAACATTTGTTATTGCAGAAGAGTTGGACATCAACCCGGTTCCGTTCCTGATTGTAGAAATTTTAGCTTCTAACATCGGTGGTACGGCAACTCTTATTGGTGATCCGCCAAACATTATTATCGGTAGTGCCGCAGGTTTGTCATTTATGGACTTCTTGCAAGAATTAACAGGTATCGTAGCTGTTATCCTTGTTGTAGTTGTATCAGTTATGACTTTCTGGTTCAGAAAACACTTACACGCAACACCGGAAGCTATGGAAAAAGTTGTTAATATGGATAACTCTAAAACTATTAAAGACAAACCGCTTATGATTCGTTCTTTAATCGTTTTAACTCTTGTTATCCTTGGCTTTGTAACACACGATGTTACAGGTATTCAAACAAGCATCTGCGCTATGGCAGGTGCGAGCATATTGCTTTTGTTTGAAAAACCTTCTGATATTCTTAATGATGTTGAATGGAACACAATTTTCTTCTTCATCGGTTTGTTTATCATCATCGGTGGGTTCGAAAAAGCAGGCGGTATCGAGCTTATGGCAAAATGGCTGCTTGATATCACTCACGGTTCACAATCACTTGCTTCAATGGTTATCTTGTGGGGTTCAGGGATTTTATCAGGTATAATTGATAATATTCCTTACACTGCAACAATGACCCCTATGATTGAAGAAATTGCTTTGACCAAAGGTGATTTATTCGCGCAACCTTTGTGGTGGTGTTTATCGCTTGGTGCTTGCTTGGGCGGTAACATGACTATTATCGGTGCAGCTGCAAACGTTATCGTTTCTGAAACTTCAGCAGCACACGGACACAGAATCAAGTTTATGGAATACTTGAAATATGGTGTTGTAGCAATGTTTATTTCATTAACATTGAGTGCTGTGTATATCTGGTTGAGATTCTTACACTAAGAATTCGGCTAAGATAATATTACTTAACAAAACACCGTTGAGAGTTAGCTTATAACCTCGCGGTGTTTTTGTTATGTATTCCGGAGTAAATTTTTCTAACACAGCTTTGTATTTATTTTCAAAATCAATATTGAACAAGTTGTTGATTTTAGCGAGGTCGATTCCTTCTTCTTTTCTGAACCCCAAAAAGATTTCTTCTTCAAGTTTTTCTGTTTCACTCACACGATGTTCAATTTCTCGAAAGGAAGATGAGTATTTATCAAAAGTTTTAGAGTTAGAATACCTGACACCATCCAAATAACCGTGTGCAGCTACACCAAAACCGTAGTATTCGTCATTGTTCCAGTAGTTGAGGTTGTGTTTGGATTCTCGAGTTGGAAGTGCAAAATTACTAACCTCATAGCGTTTGTAGCCGGCATTTTCTAAAGTATTGTTGATTTTTAAATATATATCCGCCTGTAAATCATCGTCAGGAATATTATCAGGGCGATTTTTGTAAAAATACGAACCCTCTTCAATTTTCAACCCATAAGTTGATATGTGCTGAACCTCCAGACTCTTGATAATATCCAAATCTCTATCCAAAATTTCGAGATTTTCAGTATTAGGAAGTCCGTAAATCAAATCGAGATTAATATTATCAAACCCCGCTTGTTTTGCAAGTTTAACCGCTTTTATCGTTTGTTCCGAATTATGTCTTCTGCCGATTAGTTTTAAAATCTCGTCATTAAATGTTTGAGCGCCAAGACTCAATCGATTAAATCCAAATTCTCGCAACTTTTTCAAATAATCAAGCGCAGCGTCATCAGGATTCATCTCAAAAGTGACTTCCGCATTTTCTGCAAGATTAAACTTGCTTATGATGTTTTCTACATCATTTATATCCAGTAAAGACGGAGTTCCACCGCCAAAATACAAAGTTTTGAGTTTTTCTGCACAGTAAAATGTATCAATCTCACGCAACAAATTGCGTACATAATCTCCTTGCGGGCAAATAAACGACACAAAAGAGCAGTATTTACACTTTGATTTGCAAAACGGTATGTGGATATATGCACTCGTTGCCATTATTCATCCAACTTGATATAGCTTGTATCCCAACGCAAATCAATATATTTAACCTTTTTATTAAGCATTTTGACCTGCGGAAGCAAAGAAGGCAGCCTTTGAATTTTATCAAATGTAGCCGGATTCAGACTTCCAAATCTGATATTTGCCGTCGGAATTTTTGCATAAACATCTTTAGGGTTTCTGTAATCTATGTATTCAACCTTTTCTCCGGACTCATTTTCAATCAAAGTCGCAAGTTTTTTGAAGTTATTAACCTTTGTCGCATCCCAATTTCTGTAGTCATCTCCGCTGCCATAAGTAATTACAAGAACGGTTTTATAATCCTCTGGCAAAGGCATATACTCTCTTCCGATAAGTTTTCCATCTGCTGAGAAAAAGGCTATCGGAGGAACATTTATGTCAGGTGAAATCGTCACAACAGGAGTTCTCTCGACCACAATAATCTGTAATCTTGCAGGGAACCAAAAACGTCTGATATAAACCGTCTGAATCGGTTCTAATTGAGTAATACTTGATTTTAAAGTATCAGTTTTTACAAGGAATATAGGTTTTTTAGGAACCTGATTTCTTCTAAGAGCCGATAAAATCTTTTGTTCAGGCACAATTCTGTTATTAACAATCTCTAAAGCAGGACTGTTAACTTTATCAAAAGCGTTTGAATGAAGTCGCCATTGGGGCATTTTGAGAATAAAAAATCCGAAAAAAATCATTCCGAATACAAGGAACAATTTATACATCACACGCAAACGATTTAAGCGACGCTGTGACTTTCTGATTTGTCTTTGCATTTTCGCTTGTTTTAATCGTCTGTTTTGGTGATATCTGGTTCTTTTGTATTCTTCGTTCGACATTATTATTTATCAAGTCCCGCGCTTTGAAGTATCATTAATACCAAATTGTCATAATCAATTCCGCAAACAGCAGCCTGAGCCGGAAGGTCGCTTGTATCAGTCATTCCAGGACTTGTATTGATTTCCAAGAAGTAAGGTCTATCTTCTTTAATCATAAAGTCTACTCTTGAAACTCCGGAACAGCCTGCTGTTTCGTGAGCTTTGACGGCGAGTTCTTTGACTACCTTTGTAGCCTCTGCTGACAAGCCTGTTGCAGGTACGATAAACTCTGACATACCTTTTGTATATTTAGCTTCAAAATCGTACCATTCTGTTTTTGGTCTGATTTCCAGAATCTCTGTTGCAAAAGCTTTTCCGTCTTTTTCCAACACACCGACTGTGACAAAGAAGCCGTCGATAAACTCTTCAATCAAAACATCATCATTGAATTTCAATGCTTCGTCATAAGCTTTTTGGAGTTCAGCCTCAGAGTTAACTTTTGTCATACCAAAACTTGAACCTTCTGAAACAGGCTTTGTAATTAATGGATATCTAAGCCCTTTTACCGCATCAAGAACATTTTCGCCTTTTCTTACGAAAACTGATTTTATCAAAGGAAAATCTTTTACTGTAGACAGAATTCTTTTTGTATACTCTTTGTTCATACAAATTGAACTTGCCATAACTCCACAACCTGCATAAGGAATTCTCAAAATTTCCAAAACACCTTGAACGCAGCCATCTTCACCATATTTACCGTGCAAAGCATTAAATGCACAATCGTATTTTCCCTCTTTTAATTTTTGTGCGATATCTTTGTCTACAACTACCAATTCCGCATTATTATAACCTAGTCTTTTTAATGCGTCATAACAATTTTTACCCGAACGCATTGAAACTTCTTTTTCAGAGGACATTCCCCCGCATAAAACCGCTATTTTGTCACTTTTTTGTACAGTATATCGCATAATTCTTCCTCTTTTTTAGTTTTATCCCCAATGAAAATAATTTCAGGGTTTAATTCAATTGTATACATATTTTTTACGGCAGTAAACATTTTTACCATCAATTCCAAAACGTCCTCTGATGTCGCTCCGCCTTTGTTTACGATAAAGTTTGCATGCCTGTCCCAAACCTTTACACGCTCTAAATCAAACTCTTTAACACCTGCTTTATCCAAAAGTCTGCCCGCAGAATCATTCGGAGGGTTTTTAAAAACACTGCCCGCATTCGGGTTAGCCAAATTTGGCTGAATTTCTTTTCTGAATGCCAAATTTCTATCCATAAGTTCCTGAATTTCAGCTTTTGGTTTCTTTGTGAGTTCAAATTCAGCACCCAACAATATATACCTGCCGTCTTTTAGAATTGAAGCTCTGTAACCAAAGCCCATTTCTGATTTTTCTTTATATACGACTTCCTTCTTTTCTCTATCAAACAAGCAGCATCTTGTGAGCGTATCAGAAATATTCTGTCCGTGACAGCCGGCATTCATAAAGACTTCACCGCCAACAGAGCCAGGGAAACCAATCATAAATTCAAACCCACTCAAACCAAGTTCGCAAGCTTTTTGAGAAAGCAACGGACCTTTTATTCCGGCAGCTGCAATAACATGCGTTCCGCGGATATCTAAAAACTTCATCTCAGAAGTCACGATAATATTTCCGTTATATCCGTTTGATGAAACTAAAACATTCGAACATCCGCCCAAAACAATATAATCGTCCAACTCATTCAAAAGCTCGACAAACTCTTGCTGATTCTTTGGCAAGTATAAGTTCTTAACCTTACCGCCAATTTTAAAGGTCGTAAGATTTTTTATCTCAAAATTTTCTCTAACTTCTGCTTGCAAAATACTTCTCCGCTTGATTTTTCAAATGTTTTCCCAAATTTGTTATAGTTCCCGCACCTAAGCCGATTACAACATTTCCTTTTTTCAAAGTCGGCATAAGTTTTTTTGAAACTTCTTCCATACTACCGCCGATGTATTCAGAACCGTCAAGATCTGCCGAGAACTTATGTCCGGTAACCCCTTCAATAGGCTCTTCTGATGCAGCATAAACATCAGTTACAACCACGCGTCCCGCATTATCAAAAGCGTCTTTAAAGTCGTTCCAAAGCCCTTTTAGACGAGTGTATCTGTGAGGCTGGAACACCGCAACGATATTGTCTTTGCCGAATCTTGTCGCTGCTGCTTCAAGAGTGGATTTGATTTCGGTCGGGTGGTGAGCATAGTCGTCATAAACAGAAACTCCGTTTATCTCACAAACCTTTTGAAATCTTCGGCCCATACCTTCAAAGCCCGCAAACAAATCTTTGACACAGTCAATATTCACACCACCGGCTTCGTTCAACGCAGCAATGACAGCTAATGTATTATAAACATTGTGTTCCCCGCAAATAGTTATAAAAATATCAGATAACAGACGATTGTGATGATACACATCAAACTGCGTACCTTCTTTAGAATATCTGATATTCCTAGCAGTATAATCAGCATCATATAAGCCAAATGTTACAAAATCGCCCTTTAAAAGTTGATTACCTTTGTTATCAATATTGATGATTACCTTCTTAGAGTTGTGAACAGCAGTTTCAAAAGTCTTAACCAAATCCGACAAACCGTGTTTATAAAAATCTACGTGATCTTCTTCAATATTATTAATAACAAGAATGTCCGGATTATATTTAACAATCGTTCCGTCACTCTCATCAAGCTCTGCCACAAAATACTTGCCGATTTTGTGCTGTGCATTTGTGTGAATTTCCGGAACAATTCCACCCACTACAAAAGAAGGCTGCAGTTCAGCTTTTTCCAGCAAATATGACGCAAAACCGCTAGTTGTAGTCTTTCCGTGCGTGCCTGAAAAACCAATAAAGATTTTACCATTATCCTGCGCAGATTTTGCAATTTCTTCTAATAAATCAGAACGGTGATAAATTTTTAAACCCAGTTTTCTTGCTTCAACCAACTCCGGATTACTATCTTTAATTGCCGTACTAACGACAACAACTGCATCTTTCGGCACATTCTCTTCACAATGCCCGATATGAACTGTTGCACCGAGTTCTCTAAGTGCATCAATGTACTTACTTTCTTGTATATCAGAGCCTGACACAGTATTACCTTCTTCCAGAAGATATTTTGCAAGTCCGCTCATCCCTATTCCGCCTATCGCGATAAAATGATATTTTCCCAATTTAATTACCTCTTAAAACCTTATAACTATTATAGTATAAAGGCGAGTTTATGTACATTGTAATTTTTCTTAACAAACAGGCAAATTTTGCACAAAAGATGTTTTTATATAAACAAGTGTAGAAGTAATATCGGAACGCGCATGACATCAATTCCAAGTGTAGAACCAAATGTTTCTCAACCAATACAAGAAGAACAGACTAAAGTAAAACAAAAGAAAAAGCATTATCCTTTAGCCTCAATAGGTGCCCTTGTCGGTTCAAGTGCTATTTCTTACATGAGTCAACCGATTGCAAATAAGCAAATTTTACCTGCTATGAGAAAGACTTATCGACTTCCTCAAGATACGATTGATATAATTCATGATGGTGCAAGACAAGCACTTGAAGAATCAGGACTAAAAGCAAAAGGGGTTAGGATAAGGTATTTAGATGGAAGAAATTATTTTGCTCAAATAATAAAAACAATAATGGGGGAGCAGCGCAGAGAACAACCTTTAAAAGAATTCCTTGATGCCATTAATATCGAGCCTATTCGACAAGGAATGAATGCCGGTTTTGTCAATAAAAACTACATTTTTAAAGATTTTGATGGTACAAAAAAACTTTACCTCAAGAAAAATTCAATATTAATGCCAAAGAATAATATTTCCGGTGCAGTATTCCACGAAATGGGACACGCAATGAACTACAATTTTAGCAAAATAGGAAAAGTTTTGCAGAAAGCGCGCCCAATAGCAATGGTCACTCCTGGGTTAATAGCTCTTTACGGTGCATGTTCAAAGAAAAATGATTCTAAAGCAAATAACTTCGTACGTGACCATGCCGGATTATTAGCCTTCGCCTCAACAGTACCTATGCTTATTGAAGAAGGTATGGCAACGATTAAAGGTCAAAAATATGCAAATAAGTTGCTACCAAAAGAAGTTGCTGCAAAAGTGTTAAAAGGAAATAAAATTGCATACTGCTCTTACGCGCTCGTGGGAATATTGAGCGGTTTATCTGCATTCACAGCGGTAAAAATCAAAGACCACTTCGTTAACAAGAAGAATTAAGTTTTTCTTTGAGTTCTTGGACTTCGTACTTAAGCCTGTTTAGTTCACATTTTACAGGGTCAGGGATTCTGTTATGCATCAGAATGCCATCCGGAGAAACAAAATGCTGATGAACAATTCTCCCCGGCACACCAACAACCGTGCAGTTTTCCGGAACATCTTCTACCACAACGGAGCCGGCACCGACTCTTGTATTATCGCCTATCGTAATGTTTCCCAAAACCTTTGCACCCGCACCGATAATTACGTTATTCCCAATGGTCGGGTGACGTTTCCCGTGTTCGTTTCCCGTTCCGCCAAGCGTAACCTGCTGATAAATCAATACGTCGTCGCCAATAATAGTAGTTTCGCCTATTACAACCCCTTCTCCGTGGTCAATAAAAAATCTGTTACCGATTCTGGCTTTTGGGTGGATTTCTATACCCGTAAAAATTCTTGTCCAATAAGAAATCAATCTCGGAATAAACGGCACATTCCAGTAAGCAAGCTTGTGCGCTATTCTGTGAGAAATAAGAGCTTGAAGCCCCGGATAACAGAAAATAATTTCGAGCAAACTATTCGCTGCAGGGTCTTTGTCGTAAATAACATTAATATCTTCTTTAATTTTTTTTATCGCTCTTAATAACATCTCTCTACCACACAGATAAGTATCTTTCACCGTTATCAGGAATTATTGCAACCACGACTTTTTCAGGGTATTTTTTTGCTAACTCTTCTGCAGCAACTACATTTGCTCCCGCAGAAATTCCACAGAAAATTCCGTGTTTTTGCGCCAATTCTTTAGCTTTAGCAATCGCATCATCGCCTTTTACAGTCAAAATTCCGTCAATTAGTTTACCTTGACATATTTCAGGGATAAAGTTTGCACCGATACCCTGAATTTTATGCGGTCCGGCTTTACCTTCCGTAAACAAAGGACTCTCAGCAGGCTCAACACCATAGACTTTAACTTCGCGTGGGAGATATTCTCTCAGTCCGAAAGCCGTTCCGCCGGTTCCAATACCTGCAACTACAATGTCAACATTTTTACCGGTGTCGTCCAAAATCTCTTTCGCGGTCTGCTTATGCGCCTTCGGATTATCAGGGTTAGCAAACTGCATCGGAATCCAAGCGTTGTCATAGCTGTTTTTAAGTTCAATTGCTTTTTCAACAGCACCCTTCATTCCTTCAGATGCCGGTGTCAAAACGAGTTCAGCACCGTAAGCCGCAATATTCTTGCGTCTTTCCATTGACATACTCTCCGGCATACAGATAATAATTTTCATCCCAAGAACCGCACAAACCATCGCAAGACCGATTCCTGTATTCCCGCTTGTCGGCTCAATTATCACAGTGTCTTTATTAATTTCACCACGCTCAAGCGCACTCTTAATCATTGAATACGAAGCTCTATCCTTGATTGAACTTGAAGGATTAAAATATTCCAACTTCAAAAGAATATTCTCCTTGTATTCCACCATAGGAGTGTTTCCTATTGTTTCCAGAATATTATTGTATATCATTGTTATCCCCTCACCCCAGCCCTCTCCCGCCAGGCGAGGGAGAAACCAAGACGCACCTAATTTTCTTAATTATACCAACTTTGCGAATTTTCTCTTGCCTGCCTGCAAAACCGCATCCATAGCAGGAGTAACGACAAACGCTGTGTCAGAGATTTTCTCTCCGTTAATTTTTACACCGCCACCTTGAATCAAGCGTTTAGCTTCGCCTTTACTTTGTACAAAGTTGAGTTCAACGAGCAAATCAAGAATGTTTTTGTCAGAATCAATCTTAACACTTTCAATATCTTCCGGTATTCCCTTGTTGGATACAACATTGATAAACTCTTCTTGAGCTTTATCCGCACCGTCTTTACCGTGATATTCTTCCGTAATCATATGTGCAAGCTTCATCTTAATATCACGCGGATTTATTGAACCTGATTCAATTTCTTTATCCATTGTTACTAGTTCTGATTGCGGAACGTCGGTTAAAAGCGAATAATAACGGGTAATTAAAGTATCCGGAATACTCATCAGCTTGCCGAACATATCCTTCGCGCTGTCGGTAAGCGAAATACAGTGTTCAGGATAAGTTTTAGACATCTTAACAACCCCGTCAGTACCTTCCAACAGAGGAAGCATCATTACAAGCTGAGGATATTTCTTACCGTAAGCTGCTTGAATTTCGCGTCCCAAGAGGGTATTAAATCTTTGGTCTGTACCACCCAATTCTATATCTGAATCAATTGCGACAGAGTCATAAGCCTGCATAAGAGGATAGAAGAACTCGTGAATAGCAATCGGACGACCGTCAGCATAACGTTTCGCGAAATCATCTCTTGTCATCATCTGTGCAACAGTAACATTAGACGCAAGCTTCAAAAGCTCAGTAAAGCTCATCTTGTGAAGCCAATCAGCGTTGTTTGCAACTTCAGCTTCAGATACATCAAGAACTTTTGACATCTGTTCAAAATAAGTCTTAGCATTTTCTTCAACCTGTTCTTTTGTCAAAGCCGGTCTTGTATCAGATTTTCCGGAAGGGTCACCCACCATAGCAGTCGCACCACCGACAATAAGAACAATTTTATGTCCGAGTTTTTGAAATTCTCTCAACTTTCTCATAACAACAGTATGCCCCAAGTGTAAGTCCGGTCTTGTCGGGTCCATACCAAGTTTTACTCTTAGTGGGGTATTCGTATCTGCTGCGTGCTGTAACTTAGCCGCCAACTCATTTATTCCCCCGGGTAAAACCTCTGCGTTACGGGTTAATTGCATAGCTTGTTCAATAAACTCTTGTCTGATTTCCATCTATCCTCTCCTATAATTTCCTTTAATAATAACAAAAAAAAGCAATTTTATAAAGCAATCTGTTTTAATATATATATGGGAATAGTAAATTTAACGCGGGCTGCTCTGCCTAAGTTATCAAAAATTAGTAAGGTCAATATTGAATCTGTGAATTCTATGCCTGAAATGGTCTTGAACAAGATGATTAGAAACAGGCAGAAAGGCATAGTTCACGTTGATATGAACAGATGCGCCGCCGCCAGAATCACCGAACAAGGAATCAACACAATTTACACAGATGGTCTTGCAGGGTGTAATTCTGTTGGCTTAGTAGCCAAAGGACTGGATGGCAAACCTATTGCAATGCTTTCTCATTATGTTCCGACAAATGTTTCCGGACAAATAAGCGCACTAGAAAAACAATTGGCAACATACGACTACTACTTGGATAAGTCATATAAGCCGAAGCTTTTCTTCAATATAAGGGGTGAAAACACATCAAATGGATTCACCGCGACTCAAAACCCAATAATCGAAAAGGTTAAAGAGGTTATGTCAAAATTTTTCCCAAAAGGTTCTGATATCTCAATAGAGCCTTATTTAACACAATCTACCGAACCATTTTTCTCAAGGGCAAACATTTTCCAATTCGACCCGACAAACTTGAATAAATTAAAAATAACAAATGTAGGTGAAAAAGAAAAGTTTTTAGATTTGATGATGTAAGATTTATTCTTTAATCAAGCTTTTAGTCACATTGTATAAAATATCTAATTTTTGGGGATTCTTGGCAATTTTTAGCACGCTTTTCTGAATTTCATCAACTAATTCACTTTCCTCTTTTAGGTGATTTGTAGCAAAAAGTTCCTCTGTTGTAGTATTCAAGGCTTTAACAATTTTATCCAAGGTTTCTGCAGTAACAAAATTTTCTCCAATCTCAATCCCGCTCAAGGTTCTTTGAGATACATCTACCGCCTCCGCAAGCTGCTCTTGAGTCAATCCGCGGTTAAGTCTCATTCGTTTAATCTTTTTACCTAGTTCTTCCTTAATACCCATACAAAACCTTTAATAAAAACAATAATTTTATACTTTAAATTTCATTAAATCTATCAAAAATGTCTTTAAATGTATTTTATATTAAGTTTTGTAAACCTGTAATGAGGCTATACATCTATGTTTTAAGATTTTAGAAATCAAATTGCATAAAATTGAGCAATTTTTATAAACAAAAATACTTTATATATACATAAACACGATGAGTAAAAATAATAGAAAAGGAGAACTCTATGCAACCAATTGCACGAGAAGGTATTAAAGTATTCAACCCGAAAATCGGCACAAAAAGAGAGGAATCAACTACCAATGCAGATAAAGCATTGTTTGATAAAATCGATAAAAACAAAGATGGGGTTATTGATGCAAAAGAATTTTGGGGACATCATAGCGATTTGTACCCTATATTTCGCCCAGGTATAGACGGCAAATCTCAGCCAATTAAAGATTTTCTTCCAATAATACCTATGGGTGGAGATAATAAATCTAACACAGAAGAGACCCTAGAATCAGCTAAAAAAAGAATTGAAAAAACACAAAATAAAACTAACATTTTGGACACATTTCTTTAGAAATATAAATGTTAAAAACTAGAAGACGAAAAAAGAAGCGGTCACCAATTGGTGACCGCTTCTTTTTATTTATTAGAATTATTACATTCTGCCGTAGTAAGCGTCAATGTAGATTTTCTTGATATCTTCCATCAACGGATATACAGGGTTTGCACCTGTACATTGGTCGTCGAATGCAAGTTCAACCAACTGATCAAGGTTGTCCATGAATGTCTTTTCATCAACACCAAAGTCTTTGATTGACTTAGGAAGTTCAATCTTATCCATCAATTCATCAACTGCCTTGATAAGAAGTTCAACTTTTTCGTCATCAGTCTTACCACCCAAGCCTAATTCATCCGCGATTTGACCATATTTAGTCTTAGCGCAAGGGAATTTGTATTGAGGGAAGATTGCTTGTTTCTTAGGTGCATCTGATGCGTTATACTTGATGATTTGTCTGAACAACAATGCGTTAGCAACACCGTGTGGAACATGGTACATTGCACCAAGTTTGTGAGCCATTGAGTGGCACAAACCTAAGAATGAGTTAGCAAATGCCATACCTGCAATAGTTGCTGCATAGTGCATTTTTTCTCTTGCGATAGGGTCATTAGCACCTTCTTTGTATGAACGTTCTAAGTATCTGAATACCAACTTAGTGGCTTCCAAAGCGTTTGAATTTGTAAAGTTTGTAGCCATACAAGATACATAAGCTTCAAAAGAGTGAACTAATGCATCGATACCTGAAGCAGCTGTCAAGCCTTTTGGCATACCGTCAACAAAGTTAGGGTCAACAATAGCCATATTCGGTGTCAATGCGTAATCAGCGATTGCGTATTTTACGTGAGTTTCGTCATCAGTGATGATTGCAAACGGAGTTACTTCTGAACCTGTACCTGAAGTTGTAGGGATAGCAACCATAGTAGCCTTTTTACCCAATTCAGGAATTCTACAAATTCTCTTTCTGATATCCATAAATCTCATTGCGATATCTTCAAAGTTTGTATCAGGTTGTTCATACAATAACCACATAATCTTAGCTGCGTCCATTGGAGAACCGCCACCTAATGAAATAATTACATCAGGTTCAAACGGTTTCATAATAGCCATAGCTTGATCAATCGTTGACAATGTAGGATCCGGTTTAACATCGAAGAATACTTCGTGTTCAATACCGATATCGTCAAGAACGTTAGTTATAGCATTAACTGCGCCTGAGTTAAACAAGAATCTGTCTGTTACGATAAATGCACGTTTTTTACCTTCAAGTTCACGAAGAGCTAAGTCAGTAGCGCCTCTCTTGAAGTAAACTTTAGAAGGAACTTTGAACCATAACATATTTTCTCTCCTTTCAGCGACAGTTTTGTAGTTCAATAAGTTTTCAACACCTACGTTACCTGATACAGCGTTTCCGCCCCAAGATCCGCAACCAAGTGTGAGTGACGGTTCTAACTTGAAGTTGTACAAGTCACCGATACCACCTTGGGATGAAGGTTGGTTAATCAAAACTCTGCAGGTAGGCATTTTTTCTGCATAAGAGTCAATTCTGTCTGTCTTTCTTTCATCAGTGTAAAGAACAGATGTGTGACCTGCACCACCTTTTGAAACAAGTTCGTAAGCCATTTCAGCAGCTTCTGCGTAGTCTTTTGCTCTGTACATAGAAAGAACCGGGGATAATTTTTCTCTTGAAAATGGATCTTCCCAATCAACTTTAGGTCTTTCAACAAGAAGAATCTTAGCGTTGTCAGGAGCTTTGAATCCTGCCATTTCAGCAATGTGATGTGCGCTTTGACCAACAACAGCAGGGTTAGCAGTACCTCTGGCAGGGTCAATCAATGGCATATCAGCTAATTTCTTGGTTTCAGACTTGTTAAGAATATATGCGCCTCTGTATTCAAATTCGTTTCTTACTTCTTCGTAAACGCTGTCAACAACGATAACTGATTGTTCAGAAGCACAAATCATACCGTTATCAAATGTTTTTGACATAAGGATTGAAGAAACAGCCATTTTGATATCAGCAGTTTCATCAATAACTGCAGAAGTGTTACCAGGACCAACACCTAATGCAGGGTTACCTGATGAGTAAGCAGCCTTAACCATACCAGGACCGCCTGTCGCCAAAATACAATCGATTGAAGGGTGTTTCATCAATGCACTTGAAAGTTCGATTGAAGGAACATCAATCCAACCGATAATGTTTTCCGGAGCACCGGCTTTAACTGCAGCATCAAGAACTAATTTTGCAGCTGCAATTGTAGATTTTTTAGCTCTAGGGTGTGGTGAGAAAATAATACCATTTCTTGTTTTCAAAGAAATCAATGATTTGAAAATTGCTGTAGAAGTAGGGTTTGTTGTAGGAACAATACCTGCAAGAACACCCAGAGGTTCAGCAACAATCTTGATTCCGTTTGCTTTATCTTCTTTTATGATACCGCAAGTTTTTGCGTGTTTGTGTTTGTTGTAGATGTATTCAGAAGCGAAGTGGTTCTTGATAATTTTATCTTCAAGAACACCCATTCCTGTTTCTTCTACAGCCATTCTTGCCAAAGGAATACGAGCCTTATCAGCTGCTGCAGCCGCCGCTTTGAAAATAGCGTCAACTTTTTCCTGAGAATAAGTTGCAAAAATTCTTTGCGCTTTGTGAACTTTAGAAATCAATACTTCCAACTGGTCCAATGTTTCAACTACATCCGGAGCGTTAAGAGTTTTTTCTAATTTTTCAACTGTTTTTTTAGTTTTCGTTGCCATATTAGTTATGTCTCCTATCTTATGTACTGGATATTCAATAATATTACAACACAACGGAAAATTAGAGTCAACAAAGGGATAAAAGGGAGTTAAAGTCAGACACACTCTATAAAATAGCCCTCTAACCCGCACCTCGAAACAATTTAGCGAGTGTAAGAGGTACACTCGCTAAATAAAAACTTTATATAATCTTAATAAGTTTGTTTTGTCGGCTTAGTAAAGCCGACCTACCGACTGTTAGACTTTATAGCTTAATTAGATTCCGAATTTTACATTCGGAGTCAACAATACCGGTTGGTCTTCAGGGTTTTCATTCGCTTTGTTTGATTCTGTATTTGTAACTGTTTCTAAATCAGTTGTTACAGCTTCTTGTAGCGCCTCGTTCGTTGTTTGAGCATCTGTTATTGAACCGATACTTGTTATAACCGGCTCTGCAATAGAGTTCCAAGTTTCAACAGAACCTGAGAATTCATTTAATTTGCGACCGATTGAAGTTTCAAAATGAGATAAAAGCTCTGTATTATTGCTCAAACCACCGATACCTTGCATTACTGTTCTCAAGTTTTGAACAGCTCCGGTGATTCTTATTGAACCTGCTGCATTTTGGTCTTTAGCTACCTTATATAAATCAGCCGATGCTGTTGCCGTGTAAAGATTTAAAGAAGATGCTTGTGCTGCTGCCTGTGCCGCTGCACCAGTCATTTCGTTTTGAACACCTGTTGCATTGCTTTGAACATTATTTTGAATTTCAGCTGCACCATCTTGTGCGATTTCGGTAATTTTCATTTGACCGTCTTGTTGAATTTCAACTGCGTTACCTTTTGCAGTCTCAATTTCTGTTACTGCAGCTTCAACTTTAGAGCTTGCATCTGCAACAGTTGCTTGAATGTCAGCAATCGCAGAAGTTATTTTAACAATACTATTTGACAATCTTTGAATTTCATTAAGCAATGCAGCCTTTTCTTCAGGAGTTGTTGCACTAGCTAATTCTTGCTGTTTTTCTTCTATTTGTTGAATTAATGCTTTAATCTCGTCTTGTTTTGCTTGCAAATCCTTTGAAGTTTCGGTCAACACACCTGATGCTTCTTTAACAATAGCAGACTGACCGTCTACTTCTTTAGAAATATCTGAAATCTGATTCTTTAATTCAGTTTCGGCAGCTTTACGTTCTTTTTCAATTTCGGCTGCTCTTTTCTCGTTGTTTTTGGTCTCTCTTTTAGCAGATTGAGCTTCATTGGACGCCAACTTTTCAATAATTGACATTATATTATTAACCAAAGACTGGATTCCTGCAGCCTTCTGTTGGTCATTACCATTTGCAATTTGGTCAATAGCGGATGTTCCATTCAAAATATCCCCAATATTTAATGTACTGCCGGAATTAGCAGAGCTTCCGCCAGAGGTTTCTATTTGACGAAAAATGTCCTTTGCTTGTGATAAATAAGTATTGAATTCTGAATTGTTTACAGTTGACATCTTACTTATGCTTTCTTTTTATACCATCTTATATATAAAAAGTATTTAAAAATGTTGTGATTTCAGGGTTTTAAATATTTGTTACAAATCTTAATAAATATGTTATAGCCAAATAGCCTATAGACAGAGCGTTACGGATAGGGTACAAGAATAATATTATCGGTTGAAGTGTGAAGAGGATTATTCATTGAAAAGAAAATCAGAGCAGGACAGTCTTACCTCTAAGGAAAGAGCCGTAGTTTATTGTCTGGCAGAAGGTTTGTCCAATCAGGAGATTGCTGAAAAACTTCACGTATCAATACATACTGTGAAAGCTCATTTGGAATCAATTTATGAAAAATTAGAGGTTCAAAATCGTTTGCAAGCAGTTATGCGAGCTTTGATTTTAGGATATATTTTGTTAGACGAAATCTCCATAAGACACGCAGATGTGAACAAAAAATACGAATAAGTTTTATAAATAAAAAAGGGTCGGACTTTGAAATTCAAAGTCCGACCCTTTTCAATATCTACCTTATGCATTAAGACATTTAGCTTTGTCTTCTTCGGTAACACCTTTGATTGTAAGGTTAATTCTACCTTTGTCATCGATTTTGATAACCTTAACAATAACTTCGTCGCCGATATTAACATGCGGTTCAATCGTTTCAATTCTTTCTTGGCAGATTTGAGAAATGTGAACCATACCGTCTTTGCCGCCACCTAATTCAACAAACGCACCAATAGGAATAATTCTTACAACTTTACCTTTAATAACCATTCCGACTTCCGGTTTAAAGGTCAAATCGTTAATCATTTTCTTAGCGATTGCAGCGCCTTCTTGATCGTTAGATGTGATTGTTACAACACCTGTGTCTTGAATATCAATTTCTGCACCTGACGCATCAATGATGGCACGAATTTGTTTACCACCAGGTCCGATAACTGTTCCGATATCTTCTACCGGAATAGTCATTGTTGTAATACTTGGTGCAAATGGTGACAAATGGTCAGCCGGTTTAGTAATAACTTTTCTCATTTCACCCAAGATATGAAGTCTGCCTTCTTTAGCTTGAGCCAAAGCGCGTCTAAGAGTATCGTTTGCAATGCCTTTCGCTTTCATATCCATTTGAAGTGCTGTAATACCGTCATCATTACCGGTAACCTTAAAGTCCATATCGCCCAAGAAGTCTTCGATACCTTGGATATCAGTAAGAACAACAGGTTCTCTGCCCGGTTCGGTAATCATACCCATTGCAACACCGCCAATCATACATTTAACAGGAACACCTGCATTCATCAAAGCCATTGAAGATCCGCAAGTTGAACCCATTGATGTAGAACCGTTTGATTCCAATACATCAGATGTTACACGGATTGTATAACCGAATTCTTCTTGAGATGGAAGGGCAGGAATGTTAGCTCTTTCAGCCAAGTTACCGTGGCCAACCTCACGTCTTCCAGGACCTCTCAAAGGTTTAACTTCACCAACTGAGAATCCAGGGAAGATGTATTTGTGCATATAAGTTTTTTCTGTTTCAGGGTCAACACCGTCAAGCTCTTGTTTCATACCAGGACCCGCAAGAGTTGCTACAGAAAGAATTTGCGTTTGACCTCTTGTGAACACAGCTGAACCGTGTGCTCTAGGAATAACACCTACTTCACACCAGATAGGACGAACTTCTGTAGGTTTTCTGCCGTCAGCTCTAACGCCTTCGTCCAAAATCATTGCACGCATAATTTTCTTTTCTGCAGCCTTGAATTCTTCCGCAACAAAGTCAATACCGGTTTCTTCAATAATTTGGTGAATGTAGTGATCTTCAGGAAGAGCTTCAACACGTTCTTTAACAAGTTTTTTAGCTTCTTCCAATTTGTCTTGTCTATATTTTCTGTCGAAGTTATGATATGCGTCAAAAATCATATCATGAGCAACTTCGTCAATGATTTTCTTCAATTCGGTTGTATCGTAAGGGTTAACAAACTCTTCTTTTACAACGCCACATTGCTTCGCAAACTCAACTTGAGCATCACATTGTTTTCTGATTTCGCCTTGAGCAAACTCAACAGCTTCCATAATATCGTCTTCTGTAACGAACTTACAACCTGCTTCAACCATGATAACGCTATCATGAGTACCTGCTACAACAATGTCTAAATCAGACTTATCAGCTTCTTGGTGAGTTGGGTTAGCAATAAGCTGACCATCAACCTTAGAAACTCTTACCGCACCGATAGGACCTTCGAAAGGCGCGCCTGAAAGCATCAATGCGCAAGAAGCACCTAACATAGCCAATGTATCAGGTTGGTTTTGTTGGTCATAACTGAACAACTGTGCAACGATTTGAATATCGTTTCTGTATCCTTTAGGGAACAAAGGTCTGATTGGTCTGTCGATTAAACGAGAAACCAAAATAGCTTTGTCGCTGGCTTTACCTTCTGAACGGTTGTAACCGCCAGGGATTCTGCCGATTGAAGACATTCTTTCTTCATAATCAATGAGTAGTGGGAAGAAATCAATCCCTACTCTTGGCTCTTTTGAAACAACGCAATGCACGAATAACATTGTATCACCGCATCTTACGGTAACACTCCCGTTGGTTGATTGTGCATACTTCCCTGTTTCAACAGTGACGGTTTTTCCGCCAATTTCTAACTGAAAACTTTTTGTTTCCGGTACCATTTTTCCTTCTTTCTCCGGCTACTCGAAAGCCGGACGCTTCCATTAAATTGTTATAATATTTCATGCCTGATTATAATATAAAAACGAATTTTTCACAAAAAATCACGAGGTTTAATCAAAAACCGCGTGACTTTTTCGATATTTTATAAATCTCTATAATTCGTTATATGGCTGAACATCTATTTTAGAGATATTCTTAGTTGCTTTCGAGAATTTCATTGTCCCTGGAGGAGTGGTCACTGCAAAAGACAATCCAAAGCCTGCCATCACTCCGGCAAGCATACCTAAGATTGTCACCGGAATTTGTACCCAAGTACTTTTGTTTCTCGTAAGATGAATTGGAATACCGGCACCTATAGCTGCACAAGCCACCGTAATCCAACGAGAGGTACGTTTTCTTTTTTGTATAGCCTCTGGGGAAGAGTGCGTTTGCACGTATTTTTGAATTTTCGGAGCAGATTCCATAACGTCCTTGTATGATTTTTCAAACACATCGCAATCATTCGCCGCCACTGACAGCTTTCCGGCTTCGCGTCCATTGCCGTCCAAAACGCTGTAAACTCCCCTACCGTCTTGAGTATTTCCGATTCTGTTAATTGCACCAAATTGGTTTACGGATTGATTATTAACACTTTGTACCATAAGAACACCTTCACACTTTTTTCCATTATATTAATAAACGTAATTTTTTTCAAAAAATTGCTAAAATGTAACAAAATGTGAAGGGGCGTTCTATGACGCCCCAAAGTGTTTAATAGGCAAAATTGCTTCTCATTTTAGACAACGCTCTCATTTCGGTTTGTCTAATGCACTCCTTGGTAACTCCGTAGATTTTTCCAATATCTTCCAGTGTAGTTTTCGCGAAATTTTCCAACCCGAATCTCATCTTAATAACCGCTTGTTCACGTTCTTTTAGAGTGGAAACAACATTACTGATTTCGCGTTTAAGCTCTTCGTATTCCAAATTTTCTTCAACAGATGCTTTTTCATCAGCTACAACATCTGCAACAGAAAGTTCACTTCCGTTGTTACCGTCAAAACTGCCTTCTATAGACACAGTAGTTGAGTATGCAGAAAGAAATAAATCGATTTTTTCAGGTTCAATATCCATCTTTTTAGCAACATCCTGTGTTGTTACCTGCGTGTTGTAACTTCTTTCCATTTCTGATTTAAGCTTAGAAAATTTTGACAATGTTTCTTGAATGTATACCGGAATTTTCATACAGTAAGATTGCTCAGAAATAGCCTTGAACATAGCTTGTTTAATCCACCAACCCGCATAGGTTGAAAATCTGTAACCCAAATCAGGATTAAACTTTTCAACAGCAATCATCAAACCCAAATTGCCTTCTTGAATCAAGTCTGTCATAGGTAATTTTGATACATGAATTGCTTTTCTTGCAATGGTCAAAACAAGTTTCAAATTCGCTTGTACAAGTTTTTTCTTAGCCTCTTTGTCACCTGCTTTAGCAAGTCTGGCAATTTCTTTTTCTTCATCAGCTTCAAGGCTTCTGATACCGTTTACGTATCTCAAATAATTTCCGAGTTCAGAAGAACCTGAGCATAATGGAACAAATCCTGCTCTTGAAGGGTTAGTTGATGTCTTTTTCATTGTGATAACTTGATCTTTCATACTTTTAAACTCCGTATTTTAGGGTAAACATAACAAACTAAGCCATATAGCGATGCTACAAGCCTCTAAGGATTTGGGGGATACACATAACAGACTTAATCCTTATATACTCAATATATATCATTTGTATATAAAGTTCAAGTGTTTTGTTAAGAAATATTACAAAAAATACCCGTATTTCAGCATTTTGTTACAAAACTTAATATATTAAGGAGTATTCTGTAAGTAGAGTTTTATGTCCGCAACTCTTTCCTCAACCACATTTAAAACATCTTTCATAGCAGATGTCAGACTTTTTAGGTTTTGGAACTTTGAATAGAAAAACAACACAGTCGCTGTCGAATCAAATATCAAATTTTTTAAATCCAGTATTTTTCCATATATCACTGGGTCGACAATTTCTTTATTTTCGCAAAGCAGAGTAAACAAATCGCCAAACCACCATTGAACTTCTTCTACATTATTGGATTTTAAACCCTTATATGTCTGTTTAAGATAATAAAGAGCCTTTATGTAAACAGTTTCCAGCTTTTCTTTTTTCTTTGGTAAAACTTCTTTAAAGTAGTGCATTGTTTGCTCATACCCGCTATTAATAAGCTTTCTGCGAGAATCTTTATCCAAATTAAAATCGGCAAAGAAAATATCACCGGTATTTATTCGAACACAATCATATCTATCATTTTGACCATAGATTTCTGCCACAAAACCGGTTGCAACATCCGTAACACAACTGTATATTTGATTAATGAATGCGATAGGACCACCTTCAACGCTTCCGCTTGCACCTTCAAGTCTGAATTCAAGAATTCTGCTTTTAGAATTATTCAAGGTATCTGAAAGACGCCACATCGGAGATGCCTTCTGCAAATCGCCGTCCACAAGCTCACCACCATTGTATTCAAAAGGAGGCATTAACCCCGGCATGCTGGATGAAACTCTAATCGCGCGAGCAATCTCAAAAGCTGGTGTTACTGATTTTGAAAACTCCTGCGTATTAAAAGTTTTCAAATTTGTCGTAATAATGACTAATTCTTTTTCCAAATCACGGAATGAAAGAGTTTTCTTTTTGATATCTTCGGATTTTCTGCAGATTAATTCGTTAAGCCAATCTAAAAATATCTCACCTTTGCTCAGTGCAAGACCTTTCCCAAAACCTAAATGAATATCCTTGAACAACTCAAAATTAACCTTCATAAACAGGTTTTCAAGTTCATAAGATTTATAGCCGCAAGCAACAAGGGTTGCAAAAATCGAACCTACAGACGAACCGCCGATTATATCATACTCAATCCCCAGCTCCTCTAACGCACGAATTGTTCCTATATATGCAAGTCCCCTAATTGCACCCCCACCAAATAAACAGGTATATTTTAAAGGATTATTCATTTTCTATAACCTCTTCTTAAGAACCTAAATATTTTATATCACAAAAATGTTTCTTACCGAATGTTCCCATATTATCAAACGCAGTTTTTTGATAATATCTCAAATTATCTGTCGGCATAATGTAATGTCTTTTTGCGCGTTCTTTTTTAACAAAAACTCCACACAAATTTCCCGTGTAAATTTCTCTCCAGCCATTTTCCTTTTGCAGCTCGGCATACACAGGTAAATCTCTGTTAGCCATTATAATATCTGTCGGATAATCCAGATATATGTTTCGCCAACCGTCATCCGCTCTTTCAAATTCTGCCAACACGTTTAATTCCCTATCATAGTATACTTCTTCATACCTTCCGTCCATATATATAAAGTTTTGAGGGTACAACTTATAAGCAACATAACTTCCCGTTCCAAAATTTGTAACAACATTTCCGCCAAGAGAGTTTACTTGCAAAAACTCAACCTCTTTAACAGGGAATTTGCTAAAATTGATTTTTGGAACAAACGGATTTGTAAACGGAATTGCAAGGATTGAAACAACAACTATACAATATGCAAATTTTTCAAGAAGTCTCACGACAGGTTTATTGAAAATCTTTATCACTTCGTCGTAATAAAGTGCAGCAAGCGTAATTAACACCAACGACAAAAGCTTTACATGAATTGCGCCAAGAGTGAACGTTACAAAGAGGACTATAAACTTAGTTATATCAATATTTCTTTTGAAAAGCTTCGTAATTGAAAGCAAAAGAACAAATAAAGACATACAAAAAGCCGGATAATAAAAAGTTACATGTCTTCCGGCAAACACTCCCCACCACTCTACTACATAGTTTCTTGATTTGGTATTCGCAGAGAAAAGAAAATTATAATAGTCTGCGCCATAAGGATTTATTGCCAAAAGCGGAGTTGATATCACTAAAACACCAAGGTATTTCATCCAAGGTTTTCCGGACAAAATTGCACCCGCCATATACATCACAATCAAACCAAGTCCGGAAACTACGCCTCCGTGAATGTTGTTCCAAAGAAAAACCAAGAACGGTAATAGCCAAATAAGCTTTGAATTAAATCTGCGCGATTTTTCAAGTATAAAAAGAAATATCGCAAAAAACATAAAACTGAACATATGGCATCTGACCAAATTTGAATTCAGATGATTGAAAAGCAGAAGAAACATCACCATAAAACAAAGTGTTATCGGATAATGATTTCTTTGAATTTCTTGCGTTTTCATTATGAAAAACGCAGTTCCAAACATCAGTAAAGCTTGTATCAATATAAAGCCATAAGCACCAAAAAACTTATAAAAAGCATAGAAAAATACGCTTGCACCCCATTCATGGTCATACCACAAGTGAGTCGGAGTATATGAAAGAAAATCCCGATAATTAATTACACCTTTTTCTAAAAAGGATTGTCCTACAATTAGTCTTGCATACAAATCATAGTCGTAATTTTTCGACAAGCATGCCAAAGACAAACAAAAAAGCATGATTACAACATAGGTAAACGTCCTATTTTTAGTAACTTTAAGACAAAAATTCTTAACTCTCTCCATCATAGCTCCTTCTTAATATCCCTGTATCAATTTTATTATAAAAAAACGGTTTTGTGGTAAAATTTAGTAAGAGAAGAGGGGTGGCTAATTATGGGAATGACTCTTGTTGAAAAAATTATTTCATCTCACGCAGGCAAAGATGTTCACGCGGGAGAACTTGTAATATCAAAAGTAGATGTAGCTGCAGTACAAGACGGAACAGGACCTTTAACAGTTCAAGAATTTAAAAAACTCGGTATAAAAAAACTTAAAAATCCTGAACGTTCAATTCTGTTCATTGACCACGCATCCCCTAGCCCTCGAAAGGAGCTTTCTAACACCCATTTGGTTCTAAGAGAGTTTTCAAAAGAATATGGAGCAGTCCTATCTGATGTAGGCGCGGGAGTTTGCCACCAAAGATTAGTTGAAACATTCGTTAATCCCGGAGAAGTCCTTGTTGGTGCAGATTCTCATACCTGTACATCAGGCGCGCTGGGTGCGTTCGCAACAGGCATGGGCTCTACTGATATTGCGGTTGCAATGGCTCTCGGAAAGACTTGGTTAAAAGTCCCTGCAACTTTCAAAGTTGTTGTAAACGGTAAATTCAAAAAAGGTATCTGCTCAAAAGATTTAATGCTGCATCTTATCGGAATGATAGGAGCTGACGGTGCAACTTACAAATCTCTTGAATTTACTGGAGATACAATTGATAATATGTCAATGTCAGAAAGATTTACGCTTGCAAATATGGCTGTTGAAGCCGGTGCAAAATGCGGACTTTTTGTCGCGGATGAAACTACAAGAGAATTTTTAAAATCCCGTGGAAGAGAAGACAAATTTGTTCAAATTCTTCCTGATGAAGACGCAGAATATGAAAGAATTATCGAAATAAACGCAGAAGACATTCCTCATACGGTTTCTTGCCCTCATACAGTGGACAACACCAAACAAGTAGAAGAACTTAAGGACGTCAAAGTAAATCAAGTTTATGTCGGAACTTGCACAAACGGAAGAATTGAAGATTTAAGAATTGTAGCGGAAATTCTTAAAGGCAAACAAGTTCATCCTGATGTGAGAATGTTGATTTCACCTGCGTCTAAAGATGTCTTCAAACAAGCTCTACAAGAAGGTTTGATTGATATATTTGTAGATGCAAACGCTGCTATTATGGCACCCGGGTGCGGGCCTTGTGTAGGCGTTCACGCGGGAATTCTAGGTGACGGAGAAATTTGTCTTGCGACACAAAACAGAAATTTCCAAGGCAGAATGGGCAACACTAAGGGATTTATATATTTGGCATCCCCTTATGTTGCCGCATACACAGCTTTAAGAGGTTATATTTCCGCAGAATAACGAGTCCTCAAGCGGGGAACAAATCAAAGGAGATTTGATTATGAATTTATTACTACTCAAACAGTTATCAATACTAAGCGCATTTGTAGGCGCAATTTTCGGTTTAATAACAATTATTCCTTATGTTAGTATGTTCAGCTTTCTGATACTGATTTTATTCTTATCTGCTTTCATACTCGCATATCTTAAACAGAACGACTTAATCGGAATAATCAGCATAAGAGAAGGTTGCATTTTCGGCGCAGTAATAGGTTTTGTATCATTTCTCGCGTTCGCAGTCGTTTATACTCCGATAAGTATGCTTCTCGGCTGGCTCATACCTTCATATACACAAGGATTTTTGAGATTTTTCTTGAACGGCTTCGGAACATTTGTTGTAATGATTTTGTTAATCATCTTTATGGCAGGTATCAGTGCATTATTCAACGGATTTACAGGTCTTGTAACCGCTTATGTTTATGAACTCATAACAGGAATTAAAAAAGAGCCGAACGAAAATACAAGTATAGATTTTGAAATTAAATAAGGAAATAGAAGAAGAATGGCATTTGAATCAAAGATTAAAACTATAGAATGGGTAGATAATTATTCAAGAATGGTTGACCAAACGGTCATACCTTATGAATACAAGTTTGTAAATATAACCTCCGGTGAAGAAATGTTCCACGCAATCAGAGATATGATTGTAAGAGGAGCTCCTGCTATCGGTATTGCGGGCGCACACGGAGTCGTTTTGTTCGCGCAAGAAGGCGAAAATAAATTCACCTCAAGAGAAGAATTCGTAAACTGGCTTATCAAAAAAGCCGAATATATGAAAACTTCTCGCCCAACGGCGGTAAATCTTATGTGGGCGTGCCAAAAACAGATTGAAGTTATTAAAAACTCAAATTCTGATATCAAAGGTATCGTTGAGGAATTGAAACAAAATGCCATAAAGCTTGAAAACGAGGACATTGAAATCAATAAGAAAATTGGTGATTACGGTGCGGAAGTTGTTCCAAAAGGCGCAACAATTTTAACACACTGTAATGCAGGTGCTTTGGCAACTGTAGGTTACGGAACAGCTTTAGGCGTCGTTCGTTCAGCTTACGCAAAAGATAATACCGTACAAGTTTTTGCAGACGAAACTCGTCCAAGACAACAAGGTGCAAGAATCACGACATTTGAGCTTGCAATGGACGGAATTCCTGTAACACTGATTACAGACGGAATGTGTTCTTACTTTATGAAAAAAGGTATGATAGATATGGTCGTAGTCGGTGCAGACAGAATTGCCGCAAACGGCGACACCGCTAATAAAATTGGAACATACACAGTCGCAATTGCAGCTAAATACCACAATATTCCGTTCTATATAGCAGCACCTCTGTCTACAATTGACATCTCAATTAAAACAGGGGCAGAAATTCCGATAGAAGAGCGTTCTCACGAAGAAGTTACACACATCAACGGAAAAAGAATTTGCGCAGAAGGCATAAACATAATTAACCCTGGGTTTGACGTAACTCCTCACGAGCTTATTGCAGGAATTATTACGGAAAAGGGAATCCTAAGACCTGATTATAACAAATCTATTGCAGAAGCTTTTAATCAATAAAGACAAGCTTTGATAGCTTCTATCATAGAATCCGGACTTGCAATATTTTTGCCTGCGATGTCGAATGCTGTACCATGTGAAGGTGAGGTTCTGATTATATCCAGTCCTATTGTCATATTTACAGTTTTGTCAGAAGCTGCAGCCTTCATCGGGATTAAGCCTTGGTCGTGGTAACAAGCGATGAAACAATCATAAGTCTGTTTTTCACCCTTCAAATAGCTCTGAACTCCTTTAATAAAAAGGTTGTCTGCCGGAAAAGGGTTTGTAATATTAATACCACGAGTTCTTAAAGCCTCAACTGCAGGAATCATAATTTTCTCTTCCTCATCACCCAAAATTCCGCCCTCGCCGGCATGCGGGTTCAAAGCACAAAGCGCAAAAGACGGTTTTTTGATAAAAAGTTTGTTCTGAAAATAACTTCTCAAACGCTCAACTTTTTCAATAATAAGCTCTTTTGTGAGTTTAATATCTTTTAAAGCACAGTGTCTTGTAAGCAACAGCACCCTGAAATCCTTTGCAACAAAAAGCATTTCAGCTTTTTGACCACCTCTTGCAAGAAAATGTTCTAAAACTTCAGTTTGACCGTTGAAATGATGTCCCGCAAGGTACATAGCCTCTTTTGAAGTCGGCGCTGTAACAATATACTTCGGTTTGATTTGGCAAGCTTTTTCCAAAAGTCTGTACGCCAAATCTCCCGCATCTGCCGATATTTCACCGGCTTGAACTTTTCCGTCATAATCAACATCAATAATTTCATAATTATTATGAATTTTTCCGTAAGTATTCAAAACCTTACTATTCGTAATAATTACGATATCCTTAACCGGCAAATTAAGTAAATTGAGAGCCTTAATTGTTATTTCAGCCCCAATACCGTTCGGATCACCCGTTGTTATAGCAATTTTTTCGGAATATTTACTCATGATGCGCCAAATAATTAAGTATTTCTATTAATGTGTTTGAATTTCCAAGGTTTCCGGATTTTGTGATAATCCATTTTCTATTAATATCCGAACAAATAGAAATCGCCGGAGCAGCCTCATCTACAAGCTTTAATTCATTTGAATTAATCGCCTTACAGCATTTGTAAGAGGTTTCTCCGCCCAAAGTTATCAATATTACTTCAATTCTAACCGTAACAGCCTTGGTTAATTCTGCCAAATAATCCGTAATCATGCCGGCTAACTTTTCTTTTGTAAGCTCAGCATTAAAGGAATCCTCTGAAAAACCGTCAAAATTAGCAATCAAATTTGATGTGTGAACGCAAACCGTAACCCCACTTTTCAGATTTGTAAGGATTCTTTCCACAAGTTCATCCTTAACCCCTTCCAAAATATCTTTTGTTTCAAGAGGAATGAAATTGACATTTTCAAAATCATCAGATTGTTCAAGCTTAACAATTTGATTAGCCGTAATTTGAGTTGCAGTACCTGAAACAATGAGTTTAGGTAATGTTCCGACACTCAAATTGACACTCTCTTTTTCAATTCCCGCAAGCCAATACTTTGAAATAACCTGCGCTGTTGCAGCCGTTCCTGTCGGAAGAATTTTCTTTTCACATTTGTTAATAGCAAGCGCAATCTGTTCAATATCAGTAATTGAAGTTGCGTCCGCCACAATAAGCTTTTTGCCTGCCTTAATCAAATCATTGATTCTCATAAGCACCGGACCTGCCCCCATCATTACCGTACGTAAATCGATCGTGCCGACAAGTTCAGCCTCAGTCTCTTTTAACTGTGACCTCAAAAGAGTAGGAACGTGAGATTCCGTAATCGGTGAATGTGGGTCAATTGCAATTTCTGTACGACCTATCGGAACACCTTTTGCAAGGTGATATCCGCCCACCGTAATTCTGCCTTCTTGCGGGAATGCAGGGATAATAATCGCCGCATCATATTCCAGAAGTTCAACCATTCTCAACGTTTCAAGTGCAATATGCCCTCTCAAAGTTGAATCAATCTTTTTATAGTAATAATCAAACGTAAAATTCTCTTGGAATGTCCTAACAGCCTTTTCCAAACGCGCCAACGCTTCTTCTGAAGGCACATTTCTGGATTCGCTTGACAATGCCCAAACTTCAGTACCCGCCTTTACTTTGGGTGTACAGTCACTATCAAGAAGGATTTTTGTATTTGCACCCCTTTGATGAAACTGCAAAGCTGTGTCGTTTGCACCCGTCAAATCATCTGCAATTATTCCCGCAATATCAGAAAATATCATTACTCAGCGTCTCTTTTTGAACCTAATAATCTAACATTGTTTGCAATAATCAGGAAACGTTCTCTTTCTTCGCCTGATTGGTCAGTCCATTTGCTGATAGAAATTCTTCCGTCAACAACAACCTGACGCCCCTTTTTTATGTATTCACCTGCAAACTCAGCTTGTTTATCCCAAACTTCAATATTGTACCAGTCAGTAACTTCTTCTTTAGTCTTTGAATCCCATCTTCCAACAGCAAGCGAAAACGTTGTCTTCACCTTTCCTGATTCAAAGTATCTGATTTCGGCATCTTGTCCTGCTCTGCCGATTATTGTCGCTGTATTCATTAAATTCTCCTTTTATAATTATTCTTTATCAGTTTTCTTAGCATTTTCAAGTGCTTTTTTCATTACATTATTATCTGTTTTGAAAGATTCATCAAGGTATTCAACCTTAGCTGATTTCATCAAACCTGTTGTTAAGTTCTTCAAAACTTCGATTTGCTTTTGAGTTTCAAGATAGAATTTTATTTCGTCTTTAACTTTTACAAACGGTTGTGTTCCTGCCTCAGTTCTGTCTGTAACCTTTATAATGTGATAACCATACGGCGTTTGAACCAATGTTTCACTGATTGTATTAGGTTTCATCGCAAATGCTGCTTTTGAAAATTCAGGAACCATTGCTTCTTTAGTGAAGAAGCCTAATTCACCGCCGCGTTCCGCACTCATTTTATCATCAGATTTTTTAGAAGCAATTTCTTCAAACCTATCAGGATTTGCTTTAACTTCTGCCAAAATCGCCTCTGCTTTAACTTTTTGAGCAGCCAGAGATTCTTCTACTTTTTTATTCAATTCTTCTGTAGAAATATTTTTATTCTTAGCCTTGATTGCTTGGATAGTTTCAAGAGTATCCGCAGAAATCAAAATGTGAGATGCTCTGACTTGTTCTCCGTGTTTGAATTTAGAGATATTTTGTTTATAATATTTTTCTGCATCAGCATCAGAAATAGTAATCTTCTGAATAGAATTAATCAATTTTTTAATTCTGATTTGGGTTTTTAAATCTTCGGTAAACTCAGAATTTGAAATTCCTCTTTGTTTAAGCATACTGTTTAATTGCTCTTTTGAACCTACTTTGTCGATAATAGATTTCATTTCTGCTTTAACATCTTCATCGGTAACTTTGATACCACGTTTTGCAATTTCGTTATCAAGAAGAGTTTTAACAATCAACTCATTTGTAACTTTATCTCTGTAGATAATGTACATTACGTTATCTTCTGATTTAACAAAGTTTGAAGCACCGCCAAAATTTTTGAACGGAGAATTGTTGATTTCCTTATCAAAAGCTTTGTCGAATTGAGACCTTGTAATAACACTGTCATTAACTTTAATTATGCCATCATTTTTCTGCAACAAAGTACAACCTGAAAGCAACACTACTGATAAAGCCGCACAAGTTAAAATTTTCTTCATCTATATACTCCTCTTAAACTAATACCCCTTTAAACATACTGATTTATGGTCTTTTTTATATCATAAAACAAACTTGATAAAATGTTAAATATTTCTTCAAAATCAGAATACTGAGAATTTATCAAAAGTATTGATTTACCTTCAACACAGGCTTTCGGAGCTATAGTAAATTTTACTCTTCTTAATATATCTTTATCTAAATTCGCTCTCACGAGATTCCACTCATACTGACTGTACGGCGTGTAAACTCGAATATTGTCACCTGCCTCTCTGATAACAGAGATTTTGCAATCGGTTGCAAGGAGTCTTAACTTAATTAATTTGATTAAGTTTTCAACCTCATCAGGAATTCTTGAGAATCTATCTTTCCACTCAGATACAATGCTATCAAGTTCAATATCGTTCTTAACATCAGCCAAACGCTTGTATTCAATCATCTTCTGTTCGGAAGAGCCGACCCACTCATCCGGAATGAACGCTGTGATATTAATATCCACAATCGCCGGTTTGTTTTCTGCAACAGCTTCGCCTTTAAGCTCCTGCACAGTTTCTTCAAGCAGCTGACAATACGTATCAAAACCTACATTTATCATATGTCCGTGCTGTTTTGTACCCAGAATGTTACCGACACCTCTGATTTCCACATCGCGCATTGCAATTCTATATCCACTGCCAAGCGTCGTAAACTCTTTTATTGCCTTAAGTCTTTCAGAAGCCTCCTGCGTTAACTCCTTGTTCTTTTTATAGAAACAATAACAATATGCCTGTTTTTCGCTTCTTCCGACTCTCCCACGGAGTTGATAAAGTTGAGCCAGACCTAATTTGTCCGCCTCATGAATAATAATTGTATTGGCATTTGGAATATCCAATCCGTTTTCGATAATCGTTGTACACAAAAGTATGTCACTTTCGTGGTTATCAAAGCCAATAATTACGTCTTCCAGCTGTTTTTCGCTCAGCTGACCGTGACCTACGGAAATTCTTGCATTCGGAACAAGCTTTTGCAATTCAAGTTTGAATTCTTCAATAGTTTCAACCCTGTTATACAGATAAAATACTTGTCCGTCTCTATCAAGTTCGTTAATAATCGCGTTTTTGACCGCCTGCTCGTTATACTCACCCACAAACGTTTTAATCGGAAGTCTGTTCTGAGGCGGAGTATTAATAATTGAAATATCCTTGATTCCTGATAGCGACATATAAAGAGTACGCGGAATCGGAGTTGCTGACATTGAAATAATATCTATATTTTCTCTAAACTCCTTGAGTTTTTCCTTATGGCGGACCCCGAACCTGTGTTCTTCATCAATTACAAGAAGACCTAAGTCTTTGAACACAACTTTATCCTGCAGCAAGCTGTGAGTTGCAATAACTACATCACATTTACCCGTCGCAAGATTTTTCAAGGTTTCAGAACGTTCTTTTGCACTTTTGAATCTGCATAAAAGCTCAACATTTATACCAAACGGCTTAAATCTCTCTGAAACTGTTTGATAATGCTGGAGTGCAAGAACTGTTGTCGGAACGATTACCGCGACCTGTTTCAAAGCAGTAACAGCCTTAAACATAGCTCTCATAGCAACTTCGGTTTTACCAAAACCGACATCCCCGCAAACAAGTCTGTCCATAGGAGAAGAGCTTTCCATATCTGATTTAATATCATTAATCGCCTTTGCCTGATCAGGAGTTTCAATATACTCAAAAGCCTCCTCCATCTCAAATTGCAACGGTGAATCCGGAGGATAGCAAATGCCTTCCTGCATTTTCCTTCTCGCATAAAGTCTCAACAGGTCATAGGCAATCGTTTCAACCTCTTTTTTAACCTTGCGTTTGGTATTTTCCCAATCAGAACCGCCCATACGTGATAACTTCGGCTTAATCTGTCCTGAACCACGATATCTGCAGAGCATATTTATCTGTTCAGCCGGAATATGCAATCTGTCTTTTCCCGCATACTCAATCGTCAAATAATCTTTTAACTGACCGTCAAACTCTTGCTTTGTCAAGCCTTGATAAATACCAACCCCGTGAATAGTATGTACAACGTACTCTCCAGGTTTAATATCGTTGATATTTTCGATATATTCAGCTTTTTCTTTGTAATGTCTTTTTCTTCCGGAAGGTAAGTCTTTTTGACGTTTGTTAAATAGTTCCCTATCAGTAATTACAAGAATTTTGCCGTCAGGAATTTCCGTTCCTATTGAATTGATATTATCAATATATTCAACATTGAATATCTCTAATGCTTCCAGAACTTCACGAACTCTTTCTTTATAATCCGTTGCTATCGTAACTTGATACCCCTTTTTGGACAAAATATATTCTGCAACCTTGTCCATATCAGCATCAAAAATCGGAATATTTCTTGAATCAATATCAATAATTTCATTCGACTCATCCGACAAGAAATTATTCATAGAAATCTTCTGAAAACCGGCAGCAAGTTGAATAATTTCCGAATCGGTATAATGATTCATTGTTCTCAAAGGCTCAATAAGATTAGTTTTCAAACCTTCGTTATAAGAATTGACCAGCCCTTCATCAATCTGCGCAAGCTTAGCGGAGATTTCCGCGTACTCGTCATAAATAACAATATAGTCTTTTAAATACTCAAAAACACCGACCAAGTTCTCGTTAAAATAAGACTGATAAACATTTATCCCCTCAAAATATCCTTCTTCTTGAAAGCGTTCTTTTAACCCAGCAGAAAACTCTTTTGGCGGAGTATTCGGCAAAATAAATTTATATAAAGGAAGTATTTCGATTTCTTTGATTTTTTCTACAGATTTTTGGGTTTCGTTATCAAAATATCTGATATCAACGACTTCATCTCCCCAAAATTCGATTCTCACAGGATTTTCTTTAAGAGTAAAGATGTCGGAAATATCTCCTCTAATCGAAAATTCGCCCATATCAGAAACCATTGTTGCACGCTTGTATCCAAGTTTGATAAGCTTCTCCAAGAGTTCTTTTTGAGAAATTTCATCCCCGACTTTTAGCTTCAAGCGATTTTGTCTAAAAAAGTCTTCGTCAGGAAATTGCTCTGTCAATACTTTTACAGGCGCTATGACAACATCCGGCTTATTTCTTAAAACCTCTATCTGCTTTTGGTAATCATAAATATTCCCGCTCATCGCTTCATAAGGAGAAGTATTTTGATAAGGCAAAATCACAGACTCAGTTCCGAAAAGACGTTCAAAATCGACCGAATACCTCAAACCAGCCTGCTCAGTTGAAGTTATAATCAAGATTTTCTTATCGGATAAATTACGAATACACTCGGCAAGTAAAAGTCGGCTGAATGTAGTCAGACCGGTTAGCGTAAAACTCTTTTGTTTTTTTATTTTTCTGACAAAATCGTCAAAAAATGATGCGTGTTCAAGTTTCATAATTTATTTTAATGGGCGGAATGTTCATCATTCCGCCCATCCTACATTTCTATAAAATTCTTACTCGTGATTTGGGCTTTCGTATTCTATACCCATTTCCTTAATCGCTGCAATAAATCTCTCTGCACAAGCATTTTGGACTTCCGGTGGAACAACCCTCAATATTTCAACAGTTTTAGAAATAATCGGGTCTTTATCATACCATCTGCAACCATTTACGGGTTTTACCAAATCATAAAATCTATCAAGAGCTTCTTTTGAAACTTTTTCTTCAAGCTTATCCAAGAAAACTGCCGCATGTTCACGCAATTCATCTTGATAATTCTTCAAAAGCTCAATAACTTCAAGGAGTTTTGGGTCGTGGTCATACCATCTTTTATATGCGGGACTCATTCAACACCCCCATTACATTGTTAGTTTCTGTATCATTAATTCTTACAATTTTTGCACCCATGTTGCGAAGTTTTGACTCAAAAGACTCATAACCGCGGTCTATGTGATGTAATTTTTCAACCGTTGTTTCACCATTTGCCATCAAACCTGCAATAACCAGAGCAGCGCCAGCCCTCAGGTCACTTGCTGCAACAATTGCACCGTTAAGATTTTTCACGCCTTTAACAATAGCGTGGTTTCTGTCCTGATGAATATCGGCACCCATTCTTCTTAAATCAGGAACCTGCATAAATCTGTTCTCATAAAGGCTCTCAGTAATAATTCCAACCCCGTTTGAAGTTGTCAAAAGAGTCATTGCAATAGCTTGCAAATCTGTCGGAAACCCAGGATAAGGCTGAGTTACAAAATTAATTGAGTTCAATCTGTTTCTGCAGCTGACTTCAATTGTAGTAGGCTCCGCAAGCTTAATACTCGCACCCATCTTGATTAATTTATCATTAAAGAATGTCAAATGCGCAGGATAAACATTTCTTATAACAGCTTTTCCTCTTGTTGCAACAACAGCAGCCATAAATGTCCCTGCCTCTATTCTATCCGGAATCGTTGTATATTCAGCAGAATGCAAGTCCTCTGTTTTAACACCGTTAATAACAATTTCAGAGGTTCCTGCTCCTGAAATATCCGCGCCTAAAGTATTTAAGAAATTGGCTAAGTCGACAATTTCAGGCTCCTGAGCTGCATTTTGGATTCTCGTAGCACCATTCGCCGTAACAGCCGCTAACATAAGGTTTTCAGTCGCTCCAACAGACGGAATGTCCAAGTAAATATCTGCACCTGTCAATTTTGAAGCCTTAGCATGAACGTAACCGTTCTCAATCTTAATCTTTGCACCTAGGGCCTCTAAGCCTTTGATATGAAAATCGACTCTTCTTTCACCAATTGCACATCCACCCGGAAGAGCAACAATCGCTTCTTTGCATCTTGAAATCAATGCACCCAAGATTGTGAAGGATGCCCTCATCTTGCTTACGAGTTCGTATTTTGCAGTGATTGAAGTAATATTTGTAGCATCAATGGACACAGACTTTTCTTCCCTGTTGTAGTTAAGTTTCGCGCCCAAATCAGAAAGGACGTTCAGCATAATCTCAACATCAGTCAATTGCGGTACATTGTAAATTTTTGTACACCCTTTAACAAGAATAGACGCTGCAAGAAGCTTCAAAACAGAATTCTTTGCTCCACCGATTGAGACTTCACCTCTGAGTGACTCGCCACCTTGAATTTTAAACTTCTCTGCCAAAATTCCTCCAATCTACAACATAATCATACAATCATTATAATATATTGTAAAGCATTTTTTATCCTGTTAACAGGTGATAAAGCCCCCTCCGAGCAAATGCCCATCATTCAAATCATACAAAACGCATGCCTGTCCGGCAGTAATAGCGGAAACAGGCGCTGTAAACTTAATTTTCCAACCCTTATTTTCTTTAGAAATAAACGCTTCCACTGCTTTCATATTGTAACGAATTTTTACTAAAGCCTTAAAAGAATTTTGATTTTGAGGATAACTCCAATAAATTTCGTTGAGAGTAAGCTCATCCGTGAACAACTCATCTTTATACCCGACGTAAACAGTGTTTGTTCCCGCCTCGATTCCAACAACATAAAGAGCTTCAGGCGCAGCAATTCCAATACCTTTTCGCTGACCTATCGTATATTGCCAAAAGCCGTCATGCTTACCAAGAATTTTACCCGTAGATTTTTCCACAAAATTTCCTTGCGTCGGTTTTATCACAGAGTTCAAATACTTTTTCGTAGTCATCGGCGCTTTAATAAAACATATATCCTGACTTTCTTTTGCTGATTTTGGCGGCAAATCGTATTTTCTAGCCAGCTCCTTAACCTCGGATTTTTTATATTTTGCAAGTGGAAACAATGTTTTTGAAAGCTTTTCCTGATTTAATAAAAACAGAAAATACAGCTGGTCTTTATTTTCATCCTGCGCAGGATAAAGTTTATAAAATTCATCATACCTGATATCTGCATAATGTCCGGTTGCGATATAATCAGCACCAAGCTCATTAATACAATAGTCGAACAAGCAGCCCCATTTAATAAATTTGTTACACATTATGCAAGGGTTTGGAGTTTCTCCGCATTTATAAGAATTTTGAAAATAACCTATAACCTGTTTCCAAAACTCTTCCGTTGCATCATATACGAAATGTTCAATTCCAAGCTTATCCGCCACTTTTTTAGCATTTTGAACAACAGCATCAGAATCAGCACCACAAGTCATTTTACCTGTAATAGCAACTACATCATACCCCTCTTTTTTGAGAATTGTTGCCGTTACAGCACTGTCCACACCGCCTGATAGCGCAACCGCGACTCTTTTAGTCATTAAGAAGGACCTTTTCTCCGTATGCGGTTAGTCTGTATTCGCTTGCACCGACAAGACCGGTCAAATCAGGCAAACACTCAATATAATCACGATTAATAGCTTCCTGCAAAACTGCATGATCTATAATCACAGCCAAGTTCTGCATTAATTTTGCATTCAATTGTTTAAGGGTAAATCTTGGTTTTTGCTCATATTGGGTAAAATAATACGCCGTCAAAAGCAAGTAATCAATTTTCTTTTCAATCTTACGGCTGCCCATATAGTTTAAAAATGCGCTATCCTTCTTAATAGAAGGGCTTGATTTAAAAGTTAGCTCTGTTTTTGGATTATTCAAAGAATTCTCTAAAATATTGTCAAAAACCTGCCCGCTCGTTTCTGAAATAGAAGATATAGTTTCTTGTTTTGGTGGTGCATAAAATATATCGAGATTTTTTTCAGTTGAATTTTCTTTTGTTTCAACCGGTTTTTCATATTTCTCATCAGCCTTCGGCATCTCAGGAACAGGGTGCTTTGCGAGCTGATTTTCAATATTCTTACGCGTAATATCTTCTTCTGCCTTAATTTGAGTGTCAACCAAGTCTTTACACTGCGCAGCTTTGCGCTTCTTTGCATAAGCACCGGCATCTTTCACCCAAAGAGCAAATTGCTCGACAAGAAGTTCCTTGTCATCGGTCGAAAGCTCCAGCTGATATTTACCTTTTTTTATTTTAAATGAATAAGTTGCCATATTTTAACCTATTAGTCTTGTTGAAGAAGTTCTTCTCTCCACTTGTTAAGCTGCTCTTCTACGAATTCCAAATCATCAGATTTTAATTCGATTTCAATATCGCCCTTTTTCATCTTAAATACGTATTCGTGCATATATCCTCCTTAAGCATGCTAAGTTTATCATGAAGTAGTATAAACATTCAAGTATTGTAACAATCTTTTCATTTAAAAACATTTTTTGAAGTTACATTATACCTCTCATTGTAAAATCATTTAAAATATAGTACAATCAAATAGCGCAAAAAATAAAATTTACGCGTTTTAAGGGTAGTAAACAACAAGTATTAAATTATATGAGGTTTTAAAATCCAAATGAAAAAGACAGTTATTTGTACATTCCTAGTTGCTGCAGGTGCATTATCATTAATGAATCTGAACAACACAGCAGTTTATGAACCTGAATTAGGTTTTCAAAAATCAGCAGCAATCACTCTTGGTTATGACAAATCAATGAGCGAAAAAACGATTAAAGCTGCAGTAATCGATAGTTATTTTAGAGCTATTTGCAAAAACGGAAAAATCGTAAGATGGAACAGAGAATCTATGCCACTTAAGGTATACATCCAAGATTCTACAGGACTTCCTGAATATTACAGAGAAGTTGTTATGAGTGCATACCAAAGCTGGCAAAGAGCAAGCGAAGGCTTAGTAAGTTTCGAATTTGTTGAAACTCCTTCTGAAGCAGATATGAAATGTTATTTCAAAAATAGTGACAACAAGGATTCTATCGGCGTACACGCTTTTTCTGTAAACGGAAGCACAATTACTGATTCAGTTATCGTATTTAACAAGGCTGATAATAAAGGTCACAGTTTAGATTCTAAACAACTCTATTCTTCAGCGCTTCAAGAAATCGGTCATTCTTTAGGTTTGACAGGCAAAAGCCCTAGTATCTATGACGTTATGTATCCTATCGGTACAAAATTCAATACAGAGATCACACCAAGAGATTTAAAAACATTGGCTTTGCTTTATTCTGTAGTACCTGATATTACAAACAAGCCTATCTCTGCGACAGAAAAATCTAAATTGTTCAGCGCTGCAGAAATTCTCGCAACACTAAATGTTCCTGTAAACGACAATACTGATTTGTCAGAAGTTACAGGCGGTGACATTGCAACTCACTTGGCACTTGCAGAACAATATAGAAAAAAAGCCGAATACACAAAGGCTGCTCAAGAATATCAAACCGTTGCACAGATGAAAAATGACAGAAGAAGTAAATCAGAAGTTTACTACGAAGTTGCAGTGATGTATTTAGATGCAGAAGAATATGAAAATGCCCGAAGCTGCGCTGAAATTGCTTGGGCAACAGATGAAAACGATTTGACAATCACACTTCCGGCTTTGATTAACTACTACACAAAAAGATCAAACACTGCAGTTGACCAATTGGAAGACATTTTGAGGTACAACCCTTATAATAAGCATGCTTACAAACTCTTGTGTCAAATATACAGAGACAAACATCACGAAAACCTTCTTAATTCAACAATTAGAAGATATGGTAAAACTGCAGGCGTTGTAGAAGAATAGTAATAAATACTTAACCAAAAAGGGCTAGTGTTATAAATATAACATTAGCCCTTTTTACTGATGATACCAAATAAAAACGCCATACAATATAAATATAGTCAGCGTATTCCACTTTATATAAGGAGGTGATTTTTTAAGTTTTACCTCTTGGAATGCGGAAGGCAAAAGGGTAGTTTAACTACCCTTTTTAAATGATATTTGCTGTCACTCAACTTATGAATAATATAATGTATGGTAAAAAACTACGTTATAAACGAAAATATAAGTATGGAAAGTATGAAAAGATTAAAAAATATTGGTATTAATGTTAAGAGTGAAAGACTAAGAAAAGGTCTTTCTCAAGAAGAACTTGCTGAAAAATGCGAAATTTCAAGAAACTCTATTAGTTTGATTGAAACAGGAAAAATCAATCCTACTATTTTGAGAGTCATTGACATCGCAAAAGTACTTGGCGTTGACGTAAATCTTCTTATCAGAGATGCGTAACTAAGAGTCTTTTTTTCTAGCAAAATAAAACCCTCATCATAACTGAGAGGGCTATATTTCTTGTGAAAGTTTTTCTAAACCTTCATTTCTTTTTCAAATCCGAAGAGTGAACTTACGGATTCGTCATCGTGAATTCTGGAAATTGCTTGTCCTAGAAGCGGTGCTACTGAAAGCTGTTTAACATTCGTAGGTAACTGTTCCTTGGTCCACGGAATAGTATTTGTAATAATACATTCCTCAATAGGAGCTTCTTTTAGACGCTCGATTGCAGGACCTGAGAATACAGCGTGTGTAGCCCCAACGTAAACGGCTTTAGCACCTTTGCTCTTAAGTAATTTGGCAGCTTCGCAAATTGTTCCTGCAGTATCAATCATATCATCAAACATCAAGCAAACTTTGCCTTGAACATCACCGATAATGTGAGCGGCGATGGCTTCGTTGTGTTTATCTCTACGTTTATCAATAATCGCAATCGGACAATCAAGCTTTTTCGCGAAGTGTCTTGTTCGGTTTGCACCACCCATATCAGGGCTGACTGCAACCATTTCATCAGGATTGATATTCAATCCTCTAACGTAATCTACAAGAATCGGTGTTGCAAAAATGTGGTCAACAAGAATATTGAAGAAACCTTGAATTTGACCAGTGTGCAAGTCCATCGCAAGAACTCTGTCCGTCCCTGCCGTTGTTAATAAATCCGCAACAAGCTTAGCTGTAATAGCTTCACGACCTGAAGTTTTTCTGTCTTGACGCGCATACCCGTAATAAGGTATAACCGCAGTGATTGTTTTTGCACTTGCACGTTTAAACGCATCAATCATTATTAACAATTCCATCAAATTTTCGTTAACAGGATTGCATAAAGGCTGAACAATAAAAACATCATCCCCTCTTATACTTTCTTTTACCTGCACATAAATTTCTCCATCTGCGAAATTCTTAATGACCATAGGACCAACAGTGGTCCCCAAATAATCTGCTATTTCCTGAGCTAAAGCCGGATTGGAACGACCGGCAAACAACTTGATATCATGAGTAGGATTTACAGCTCTTTCCAGCTGAGGATAAGTCATTTCAAGCACCATGGAAAAATCCTTTCTTTTACAATTTGTGACAGATATTATTTTACACTAAATTAACATTTTGTAACAGTGTTTTTTACAAAATATTAAGAGCAATAAATACAAAACACATAAAGGAAAAATTTTGTCAGTTTAAAATAAATGTTAGCCCGCTCGACGCATCAAGTCAGAAAGTTTAACATCCTTACTTTTGATAGAAGGCTCTTCCTTCTTTATACGGACAGGTTCTTTAAGTTGAGACAAACCGATTTTTTGCGGTTCTTTTTCAAATATAAAAAATTTTTGTATTAGATTAAGAAATGTGTTCATGATGTCTCCTTATGGTCATTATACCGCAAAATAGTATAATGCCTTCATATATTAAAACTATTTTTAGAACAAAAAGCAATATCCCTTGTGCTAAAATACCATTGTAGGTTAAGGAATTTAATAAATTTGAAAACAGGTTTTTATAAAGATTTAGATACAAATTTTGCTCAAGCTTGTGAATTATCCGAGAAAGATCTATCTCACAAGGAGCTTGTTACTTTGCTGAAATATGGTAATATTCCGGAAAAACAGATTGCAGCATTAAAGTTTGATTGCGTGAATAATCAAGAGGAAGCTGATTTGTTGTTAGACAACCTAACGGGCTGTGACGGAAAAATCAGAGAAGCAATAGCTCTCAGAATCAACAGATTTCTTAGCGAAAATCCGGATACAAGAAAGCTCTTCTTTTCTAAAGAAGCCGCAAATATTTTTGCTGACGCAACAATCGACATTAATGCAAATATTTGCCGACTTGTAGTAGATTCGGTGGCATTAATAAAATCTAATAAAGAATTTTCTGAAACCTACCTCAAACGCATCTTAGATTTTATCAAAGAAACATTCACTGCGCTTGATAACTTTATTTTCAGAGATAAAAAATACGTTATAAACAAGCAGCTTTTCAAACTTTATTGGAGTTTAGAAGCCCTAAAATACTTTACGGAAGAGACTGACAAAAATACTATGCTTCACATTCTCACGCGTGTGTATAAAGAAAAAGAATACACTGTTAGAGAAAAAGCCGCTCAAATCGTCATTTTATTGAACGACGAAGCTTTTGACGAGTTAAAAAATCTACTAAAAAACGACGAAAATTATTACGTCAAAAATGTTTTTAAATCATAAGAGATTTTTCAATCAAGTCCATATGACCATCCTGCAAGAATTTCGCAAACTCTTTCGTATCAATTTGTGCTGCAACAATTGACATTAAATCAGAAGGCAGAAGTGATATCATATTAACTAAAGATTCTTTTTCAAGCATTACCATTGGTTTAACCATTTCTGGTTTAAGCAAAGTACTCATCATATTTACGTAAGTTTCATTACTGAAAAGCAACAAATACTTAGGCTGAGTTTTTGTTAACTGGAAGGTCAACTGTCTTTGAACATCCGGATCAATATTTGCCATAAATTTTCTGTACTTGTCAATAGGCATTGATTCAATATTCTTAATTAAATCAGCAGAATTAGTATTTTCAGAAGGTTGTCCGGTTACTCCCTCAACAAATTTTTTCATAACCTCAGGAGGTAAAGCCTTCAATTGGTCAATTACGTCATATCTTTCAAGATGTTCATTCATAAAGAATTCTGACAAATCGTCCTCTGTAAACATCATAACAATTTGCTCTAAGGGGAATGCTTCTCTTACAACATTTACAAGTTCTTCTATATCAACTTCCATAAGCATTGCCAAGAGTTTTTCCTGAGTAAAGAAGTATAAACCCATCGTCAAATCTTCTTTGTCCAAATACGGTAAAACTTTTTGTCTTGTCGTATCGTCCATGTTGTGTAACAAAACAAACTTGTTTTCTATATCCGTAAGCTTGAAAAGTTTTATCAATTTTTCAGGTGAGTGATAATATTCACGCGCAAAATTTACTGCCTTTGTGTTTCCTTGAGCAGCTTCAGCTTCAATGATTTCATCAATTGTAGAAAGACCGTAATCACGTATCATTCTGGAAGATGTTATATTCATCCTCTCTGCAAAAAGCTTCATATTTGCATCTATAATGAGTGACATACGCTCTCCTATAATTTTCTCTTATATATATAAAGTATATAGTTGTTAAATAATTGCCTTTTTTGTGAAGATTTGTAACAACGAATTTTTAGTGTGGTATAATTCTGTTATGAAAAAATTTGTTTTAACTATTTTAGCATTAGTTTTGCTTTTTACAAACACTTCAGTTTTTGCGGCTCAGAACGTTGTAAAAAAAGACATTGCCACACAAGTTACTGACGGCTTTAATATGAAAGCAACTTTAATGTATCCGAAAAATAAAACACAAAAGGAATTTTCAACAGTTGTGCTGTTACATTCCCTCGGATATAACTCACAATGGTGGGGAGCTTTACCTGATGAGCTTTTGAGCAAAGGTTATGCTGTTTTAGAGATAGATTTGCGCGGACACGGAAAAAGTGTTTACACCTCAAAACTTACAAAAGTGTCATGGAAAAGCATGAAAAATACAGCTTACGCGAAATATCCGGATGACGTAATTAAGGTTATAGAAAGCGTCAAAAACGACAACACCAGACGCGCATTCTTCAATAACTGGGCAATAGTAGGCTCAGATATCGGTGCAAGTACAGGCGTTTTGGCTGCTGATAAATATAATGTTAAACCAAAAACTATCGTCATGATTTCACCGGTTGTTAAAACCAGAAGCTTGTATATTCCTGTAAGCATTGCACAGCTTGATAATGTTGATTTCCTTTCAATTACAGGAACTGACGATGCGGCTTCCAAAGAATCAGAAGATTATCTTAAAAAGTTTGCGCAAAACACTTTTGCTGAATACACTTCTGAATCAAAAACATATGGAATGTTGATGCTCAAAAACGACCCTAAACTTTCAAAAGTAATAGTTGAATGGATTGACCAATATTTCAATTAACGGGTTAAATATTTGCTCCACCGTCTTTAACTTTCTCAAGTGCATTTTTTGATGAATCAGACTCTCTGCAAAGCTTCAGTACAAACTCTATTGCAGACTTGTCCTGCTTGATAGCATCTTTTAGTTTATAAATATCGCTCAATTGCAACTTTCTAAAATCGTCTTCATTCCCGCCAAAAAGCATTTTTTTGAGTAAATTTTGAGAATCAGTATCAAGCCCCAAAACGCCATGATTAAAAGCATACCAGTTATAAAAATGGTATAGAAAATAGTACTTATTAATCTCACCTTTTGACAAAACAAACATCGCTTCTGTTTTAAATTGGAATTTCTTTTCTGTTAATAGAGCAAGATACAAGGCTTTTAAACCCTTTTGCGGATATAAAAATCCCTCATTTTCACCAATTGAATAAAGTTGTTTTGCGTTTTCAATATAAAACACCGGTGTTTCGTGTTTTTTAATATATTCAAGAACTTCTACCGGATTATAATTTGCACTTTTCAATATCAAAGACAACTCTTCTTCCATTTTTGCCTTTTCAGTCTCAGCAACAGAATCAAAACTGACCAAAACACCTTGTCCATAGTATTTTCTACGTTTTGATTTGTTTTTTACTTCAATAGTTGAAGCAAGATTCCTTGTCAAAATCTTCTCTTGAACGGACAAAATAAAGTAGATAACATTCTTGAATAAGCTCATAGAATAATTATTGCATTAAAATGAGATTCTAACAAGATTAAGCTTTTTGGATTTTATCTTCTGCTTCTTCTGCCGCCTTTTCAACCTGTTGAGTTGCGTAGAAGTTAGAGAAAGTTTCGCCCTTGAGTCTTATAAGAGTTGAATCCTTAGTAAATTTCAACAAGGTTGTCAAACCTTCATTGTTAACGCCTTTAAGAATCATTCCTTGAATGTCGCCAGTGAAAGTTTCATACATTTTTGCAGTCCTGTTAATAACACCTTGACCTGCATAACGAAGGTTATTAAATACTTCTTTTACAGTCTTTGTCGCACCATTTGACTTAACAAACTCGCTAAAACCTTTGCCGCCGTTTTCCAAACAAGTTCTGATATCTTTGGCTTGCGGAAGAAGCGAAGTTTCGTTGCTTGAAGCCAATTCTGAGTTATTATCAGAAGTTTTTAAATTAGTTCTGGAATTGTTTTGAATTTGCTGGCTCAAAGTTCTTACATATTCTTGTTTTTCATAAATTTGTTCGCTTGTATATTGAGCATTGGTGTTTTGGGCTGTAGTTACAGACATACCGGCTGTTGAAACTGAAGAAGTTGTTTCAGCCGTAACAGATTTAGTCGGTCCTGCAGGAGCTTTAAGTTCTGTTGTAGTACCGTTTTGAGCATCTTTAATAACTGTTGAGTAGTTACCGTTGGTAACTTTGTCCATCAATTTGACAAACTCTTTTGGAGACAATGAACAAGCTTCAGGATGTTTTTTAATGTAATCGGAAACCTGCTCCATTACTTTTCTGTAATTTGGCAAATCGTATGCAGCTTTGTTTGTATCGTTCAAAACTTGCTCTTTAACCTCATCTGACACGATTTGGTTGTTTGCAGTACCTGCCATATGACCTGCTACCATTGAGGTATAGAAACCTTCGGCTTTCGCTTTGATTTCTTTTTCTTCTTCGGTCAATTCTTCGCCGTTTTTAATCTTATTTGCAATTCTCTCAAGAACTTCTTTATTTTTTTCAAAGAATTCTTTTGAATCATTTTTTACATCTTCAGTAGTTTTAGCAAGCCCTTCTTCGCTCTGGTTTTTAGCTCTCAAAGCAAAACTGGCTGTCATATCCTCTGAAGACATTCTGTTACCGTTAGCATCCGGTTCAGACATTGCTTCTAAAGTTTTATTGTCTAAATTATCTGCAAATTCTGTTCTTGCTTCTTGAGTTTCAAAACTTTCGAAAGCAGCTTTCAATGCAGGATATCTATTTTCACTCATCAAAGATGCAAAAGCTTCTTTGAACATCCATTTTTGATCATCCGGAGTGTTGATAAGCAATTTACCAAAATCTTGCATTTGAAGCTTAGCGGCTTTTTCAGGGTCCATACCGTCTTTGATTAATTTCTCAAAATGTCCGCCAAAATATTTATTCAAATAATAAACTCGTTCTTCTTTGGTCATTTTTGAAAAATCTTTACCGTAATAACGGCTTATACGTTCATTAATACCTTCGTGATTTTTAGAATTTGCTTTTTCAAAGCCCTCGATTGTCCAGCCTGTTTTCAAAGCAGTATTATAATCATTTGCTAATTTAATAACTTCTTCTAAATCAATTTTTTCACCGTTTTTTGAAAGTTTTTGAAGAGCAGCTTCCAAACATTTGACATGTTTTTGGATTTCACTGTTAAACAAATTCAAAAGCTCTTGTTGTTGAACACCCGCGATTCTTTCTAACAAACCAATTTTCTTAGCTTCTGAAAGGCTGATTCCGTATTTTGTACATACAGCGGCAATCGCATTGTAAAGTTCATCAACGCTACGTTGTGTGGTGTTTGAGGTATCTGAAGTATTGTTAGTAATAGCAACATCCGTATTGCCTTGTTCTTCTACTACACTTTGAGCTACGATTTCAATCGGAGCAGAGGTTTTATTAGTCGCAGATGTATTAGCTGCCGCAGTACCGGCAGTTTGAACATCATTTTGAAGTTTTACTACATTTACATCTGACATCTTAATATACCTCATGTATATAAAGTATATATTTTATCGGTGATTTCAGATGGGGTAAAAAATTGTTACAAAACTTAACATGGGGTAAATGGGTGGAAATATTTTGGATTGGTTTGAACCACAAACCGGCAAAGTCCTGAAATGAACTCAGGACGACATGGTACTTTTGTTGTTCTAGTAGCAAAATTCTGCGATTCTTCGACTAAAGCCTCTGAATGACTGTGGTAAATATAACTCCTTCGTTCTCTTACCCTTAATGAGGAAATTTTTGTTACAAATTTTAATAATCAGGCAATTTTTCAAGAAAAAATTACTTTATATACATGTGTAGTAATAATAAAGGTGCATAAATATGGTAATGCCACTAAACTCTTTTTCATCAATGACAGGCGCTATGAACAGCAGTAATGTTCCGCAATATTTCAAAGCCAGATATGGAAATGGTTATCCTGATTTTGGTTCTAAGCCATATATTCAACCTTATCCAATGGCAATCTTACCTGCTCCGAAAGAACCTGTGCTTCCAAAAAGCTGGTTCGGAAGATTTCTCTACAGATGCTTCTGTAAGTAACTCCATATTTAATTTATTCGTGATATCATGAATATGTTAGAAAAACAGGAGTATTTGTATGGCAAAAGATTGTAGTTTTGACGTTGTTTCCGAGTTTGATAAACAGGAACTTGTAAACGCAGTTGATCAGGTTAAGAGAGATTTAACCTCACGTTTCGATTTAAAGAATTCTAACTCATCAATTGATTTGGAAGCTGATAAATCCATCACTATTACTACTAACGATGAAATGAAGCTAAGAAATATTTATGACATTCTTCAAACAAAGCTTGTTAAGCGCGGTTTGAGTATAAAAATTCTTGATGCACAAGGTATAGAAAACGCTCTGGGCGGTAATGTCAGACAAATATTCAACCTCAGAAAAGGTTTAACACAAGAACTTGCAAAGAAAATCGTTGCTGACATCAAAGATTCAAAACTCAAAGTTCAAGCATCAATCCAAGGCGAACAAGTTCGTGTAACAGGCAAAAGCAAAGATGACCTTCAAGATGTCATCAAGCTTTTGAGAGGTAACGAAGACAAATACGACTATCCTCTGCAATTCACCAACTACAGAGGCTAAAATTCAAGAGGCAATCAATGTCAAATATTGAAAACACAGTAGATAGAATCCAAGAACTTATCGACAGTGATACAGAGCAGCAGCTCAAAGACGAGCTTAACCTCTATCACTCAGCCGATTTGGCGGACATTTTTCAGCAATTAAAGCCGGAAGAGAGATTGACGTGTTTTACAAAACTTGACGAAGAAAAAGCCGCTGATGTTATCGAATATCTTCCACCTCAGCTTCAGGTAGAAATCTTAGGTGAAATCGACGAAGGACTCGCATCAAGACTTATCTCAAAGCTTCCGCACGATGAAGCTGCCGACGTCTTGGGCGACATGGAAGAGGACGAAACCCAAACATATTTGGAAAAACTTCCTCAAAAATTCTCTTCTGAAATCCGAGAACTCTTGACCTACAACGAAGACACCGCCGGTGGTATTATGACCCCGCTGGTCTTAACAGTCGGGTACAATATGAGCGTAAAAGATGCCTTAGACACAATCAGAATCAAGGCGGAAAAAGAGAACATGGAACTCTATTACGTTTATGTAGTAGACAAACATAACCACCTTGTAGGCGTTGTTTCATTAAGAACACTGCTAACATCGCCTGTAGATTTGAGTATTTCAGACATCATGTCAAAAGATATCGTAAAAGTTCATGTAGACGATTATCAAGGACACATTGCAGATATTTTCATGAAATACCAGTTCAATGCTCTTCCTGTCGTGGATTTGTACAACCACCTGAAAGGTATTGTTACGTGGGACGACGTTCAAGACATTGTTGAAGAAGAAACAACGGATGAAATCTATACTTCATCCGGTATCGTAACCGATTTATGCGATGATGACGACATTTTGACAGGTAGCCTTGCGCATTCAATCAAAGCAAGAGTTCCCTGGTTGTTCATCACCCTCATCGGTGAATTTATCGCGGTTTCAATAACCAATAAATACGATAAAACCTTCACCGCACTGCCTATCATAGCAGCGTTTATGCCGTTACTTGCAGGTTTGGGCGGAAACATCGGTACACAAAGTATTACGCTTATGGTTCGTGGTATGTCAACGGGACAAATCTCTTTGAACACAGGTTGGCATCAAATAATAAGAGAAACCGCAACCGGCGCAAGCATCGGTATTATATTCGGTCTGCTCGTAACCCTTGTCACTTGGGGCTGGCAGCATAACGTAGAACTCGGGCTTATCGTTGGTATTGCAATGACTCTGAACATGACGATTGCAACAATGATTGGTACTTGCACACCGTTAGTTTTGAAAAAAATGAAAATTGACCCCGCAGTTGCGTCAGGCCCTGTTATTGCAACAGCTATTGACGTAATCGGGCTTGCTGTATATTTAACACTGGTAACTTGGTATTTGATATCATTGTAGAGATTTGAGATGAAAAAGTTTTACTTAAAATCAATGGGATGCAAGTCTAATCAATTTGAAGGTCAAATTGTTGCGCAAAAACTCGTTGAAGCTGGGTTTGAAGAAGTTAGAAACGAAAAAGAAGCAGATATTTATATTCTGAATTCCTGCTCTGTTACGCATAAAAGCGATAATGAGGCTATGCATTTGCTCCGCCACGCTCATTCTCTCAGGCTTAAAACAGTCTTGACAGGGTGTATCGCACAGATTGAAAAAGAGAACCTGCTAAAAGAGCCTTATATCGACTGTGTTTACGGGAACGAGGACAAATTCAAGCTTCCGGAACTTCTACAAGCAGAAGAGAATTTTGCGGTAAAAGATTTAATGAATTCAAACGAGTTTTGCAAGGTAGTTCTGGATGACACGACAAAAACAAGAATCAGCCTAAAAATCCAAGACGGCTGCGACAACAGATGTTCTTACTGCATAATTCCTTACGGCAGAGGGAAATCCCGTTGGGCAGATTCAGATTTTATAATCAGTGAAATCAACAGGTACGTTGAACACGGCTACAAAGAAGTCGTTTTAACAGGTATTCACATAGGATTATGGGGGAACGGAAACTTATTGGGGCTTTTGAGAGAAATTGAAGAAAAGTCAAATATTCCACGTTATCGATTAGGCTCCCTAAACCCTCACGAAATAACTACGGAGCTTTTGGATTTTCTTCAATCCAGCGAAAAATTCTGTCCGCATTTTCATCTCTCTTTGCAGTCCGCTTGTAACAAAACTTTGAAGAGAATGAACAGGCATTACACGGTTGAATACTACCTTGACCAGATTGAAGATATCAATTCGCGTTTTGAAAAACCTTTCCTCGGAAGTGACATAATAGCAGGATTTGTAGGCGAAACTGATGAAGATTTTCAAACTACGGTTGAGAATCTTAAAAAAGCAGGTTTGAGTCAAATCCACACCTTCCCGTATTCCATACGAAAAGGAACTATTGCGGAGAAAATGAGCGGTCATTTGTCCGACAAAGTGAAGGAAGAGCGTGCAAACATTATCAAAAAAATCTCTGCAGAAAAATTTGATGCGTTTGTAAAATCAAATATCGGGCGCAAAGAAGAGGTGCTTATTGAGAAAAGATTAGATAAGCGCGGTAAATACAAGGGGGTTACAAGAAATTATCTGACAGTACATCTTGATGAAGGAGAGTTTAACACCCTGAAAAATGTCGTCTTGAGCGCAGAAATATTAAGTTAAAACATTTTTACAAAAGTTAATTTTGTTTGTGATAATATGAAAAGGGTATTGGAGTAAAGGTTATGATTACAATAAAAGATGTTGAACACGTTGCAAAATTAGCACGTTTAGAGCTTACAGAGGAAGAAAAAGAAAAATTCACTAAACAATTAGGTGATGTTCTAAAACACGTTGAAGCGATGAATGAAGTTGATACTTCAAACGTTGAGCCTATGGCACACGCGATTGATTTTGTAAACGTTATGAGAGAAGATAAAGTTTTCTACGAACAAACAAAAGAAGAGCTTATGAAAAACGCACCTTACGAAGAAAACGGATTTTTCAGAGTTCCGAAAATCAACTAGAAAAAGACGTAAAGGAGTATTATTTGTGTATCAGTGCGCGTGTTAAAGCCAACAAGATTAGGGAGCCAATTATGACAAAATATATATTTATAACAGGCGGTGTTGTAAGTTCATTGGGTAAAGGTATTATCGGAGCATCACTGGGTAAACTTTTGAGAGCCAGAGGTTTTTCCGTCGCCATCCAAAAGTTTGACCCCTATATAAATGTCGACCCAGGCACAATGAGTCCGTTTCAGCACGGTGAAGTTTTTGTAACCGACGACGGCGCAGAAACAGATTTGGACCTCGGACACTACGAAAGATTTATTGACACAAATTTCTCCCAAATAAGTAATGTTACATCAGGGAGCGTCTACCAGACAGTAATCCAAAAAGAAAGAAAAGGGGATTACCTAGGAGCTACTGTTCAGGTAATTCCTCATATCACGAACGAAATAAAATCCAGAATCACGAAGGCGCAAAAACACTTCAAGCCTGATTTTCAGATTATAGAAATCGGTGGTACAATCGGTGATATTGAGTCTTTGCCGTTTATCGAGTCTATTCGTCAATTCAAAACAGAAGCAGGCATTGGAAACGCAATCAATATTCATTGCACACTTTTGCCGTATCTGCCGACATCCGGAGAATTAAAAACAAAACCTTCTCAACACAGCGTAAATGTCTTAAGAAGCTATGGTTTGCAGCCTGAAATTCTTGTTTGCAGGACTTCAAAACCAATTCCGAAAACAGAGAAAGATAAGCTTGCTCTGTTCTGCTCTGTTGTAAAAGAAGCAGTTATCGAATGCCGCGATATGAAGAGTATTTACGAAGTTCCGCTGGCTTTGGAAGATCAAAACTTTGCAGAAGTTGTGCTAAAATTACTTCAAACTCCTGACAGAAAAGCAGATTTAACAAACTGGAGAAGTTTGGTAGAAAAAATTAACCACCCGAAAAATACGCTTAAAATCGGTATCGCAGGGAAATACACAAAGCTTTCTGATGCTTATATTTCTGTTGTGGAATCCATAAAACACGCGGGATATGAGTTTGACTCAAAAACAGAAATAAAATGGATTAATTCTGAAGATTGCATTGACGCAAACAAATGTAAAGAATTACTCTCTGATATAGACGGAGTTATTGTTCCGGGTGGATTTGGCATCCGCGGAATTGAAGGAAAACTTAATGTAATAAAATACGCTCGCGAGAACAACTTGCCATTCCTCGGAATTTGTTTGGGAATGCAATGCGCAGTCACGGAGTTTGCGCGCAATGTTGCAGGACTAAAGAACGCCAACTCAACAGAGTTTGACGAAAATTCTCCATATCCTGTAGTTGACTTAATGCTTGAACAAAAAGATGTTAAGGGTTACGGCGGAACAATGAGATTAGGCGCATACGATTGCCACATCAAAAAAGGCACGAAAGCTTATGAAGCCTACGGCGCAACAAAGATTTCCGAACGTCACAGACACAGATATGAAGTAAACACTGAATATATTGATACTCTGAAAAAAGCAGGACTTGTGTTCTCCGGAATGTCTCCGGACGGAATGCTCTCCGAAATAGTAGAACTTCCGGATCTTGATTGGTTTGTCGCATGCCAATTCCACCCTGAGTTCAAATCTCGTCCGGAAAGACCACATCCGCTGTTCAGAGGACTTATAAAAGCTGCTCTTAAAAATAGATAAAAGGAGGTTTATATGCAAATCAACAACGTAAATTCAGCAAATCCTGCATTCACAGGTGTATGGGGAAAAACAACCACTATCAACAAAAGCAATGTTAATTTCGACAAGAGTCTTGAAGCTGATGTCGGAACTTATCATTTCACAAAAATTAAGCAGTATTTCCCATTCAAAGACGAAACAACGGAAGAAATCAACAAAGTCAAACTTCAAAACGAATATCGTTATTCAAAGAAATCTGTTAACGATTATTTTTCACACAATTTGACTTCCAGAATTGATGAATGCATCGTGAATATCGGAAAAACTTTGCCTGTAACAGCGAAAGAATACGCAGATTACGTATCAGGAAAACTTTTACCAAACGCAAAAACAGCGATTGAAACAAAGCTCAAAGCTGCAAAACTTCAAAATTTTATAAAATAGCCTGATTATCGTAATCTCAAAAACGCTTCAATTTTTGCACGAATAGAATTTGAAGCATAGTCGTCTATGTCAATATAAAGCCCATTGTACTTATCAGCGAGGTACTTAGCGGGCTGCGCTTTTGAGCAGAATGCCTGAGCATAAAACACCGTCGGAATCTCTTCGTCCACATACATTTCTAAGTCCAAATCTGCAGGTGTTCCCGCCTCAACACATCTCATCCAGCCGTAAACATGTGTATCATCAGGGAAAAGACGTAAGATTTCCAAATCATTAGGCGGAACTCCCCAAAAACCAAACGACGGTTTGACTTGAGGGAGAGTTTCAAAACTTTGCGGTGTTATAATATTTCCGGTAATCGTACTCACCTTGTCATAAAGAGGCAAATTACTCGTACAAATTCTTATATCTCTCTTTGGCTCTAAGTCTTCAAAAATCGTTTGAATAACATTAAAACCCATATCCATAAGAATTTTTGATGCAAACCACCCGCTGTCACACTTGTCTTTACCAATTGGTGCCACGATTACTTCGGGTTTTAAATACATAACATTGTCGATAATGTTTCGGATAATCTTGCAATAAGATTCAGGCAAAATATTCGTCTTAGGGTACGAAAAATCAATATCCAAATCAATCCATTCGGAGTTCGGATATTGATTTTTTACTTTTTCAACAACCTCGGGATTAGGGTACCCCCAGAAACCTATCTTTGTCTGCGGTTTTACCATGTCCTCTAGTCAATAACCTCGTTGTATTCATCCGGATTGTTCAACAAATCATAGTTGATTTCGTTCTCGTTATCTGCAATTGCAGCCGCAACAACCGCGTCAGAAGTTACGTTAACAAGAGTTCTCATCATATCTGTAATTCTTTCAATAGTGAACAAGAATGCAAAACCTGCTACCAATTGTTCAGGGCTCAAGCCCAAACCGTTAAGTACCAAAGCAATTGTAATCAAACCAGCTCCGGGAATTCCTGCACAAGTGCTTGATGCAACAATTGCCAACAAAGCGATTTGAATAATCATAAACGGAGTTAATACAACACCATAAGCTTGTGTTAAGAATATAACTGCAACTGTTTGTAATAAAGCAGTTCCATCCATGTTAAGAGTTGCACCCAAAGGGATTACAAAGCTTGTAACCTTGTGAGAAATACCGCGTTTTTCGCAGCAAGCAATTGTCAAAGGCAACGTTGCAGAAGAACTTGCTGTACCAAACGCTACCATCATAGCTTCTGCAATCGCAGCATATAACATCCATACAGGAACCTTTGAAAATATTCTCAAAAACAGTGGATATACAATGAATAATTGAATAGCAAACCCAATAGTTAAAACACCTAAGTATTTTGAAATACTCATAAATATATCAATACCGAATGCAGATACCGCAACCGCTGTTAGAGCAAAAACACCCGGGGCTGCAAAGCACATAATCCAATCAGTAATTTTCATAGTAGCTGCAAAAACTGATTCAAAAAAGCCAACAAACGGTCTGTTGATTTCGCCAACTTTTGCAAGTGCAATCGCAAAGATTACTGAAAACACCAAAATAGGAACCATATCACCGGCCGAAATTGATGCCATAGGGTTATTAGGAACAAATCCCAGAATAATATTCAATAGATTACCTTTTTGAGCATCAATAGTTGCTGCAACCTGAGCTTGAATACCAGTTGCAACATCAGAGTTGATATATGCAGCAGCACCTAACCCCGGTTTCATAAGTACCGCTAAAGACGCACCAACCGTAACCGCAATAACAGTTATGATTGCGTAATAAAAAAGCATCTTCGTGCCAAGTTTTCCAATCTGCTTACTGTCACTTACACTCGTAATCCCAATAACAATCGCAGAAATCACCAACGGTATAACCACCATTTGGATTAATCTGATGAACAATTGACCAATAAAAGTAAACGACGTCATAACAACAGGGTTAGGGTCTTTGTGCAGCCAAATACCTGCAAAAACACCTAATACCAAACCCGCAAAAATATGCCAGTTTCTTTTCAATCCCAACCCTAACGCAATCAAAACTTGCATGTATAATTTCATGTATAAAACCTCTCAAATACAATTTATAACCAGATAATTGTACTATTTTTTCCACAAAAAAACAAGGGGGTAAATGTAGGGGAATATATAGAAACTACTAGCTTAACGTCCTACGGAAAGGGGTAGGGGTAAAGGGGTAAATGATTTGGAGGGTTGGAAGTGCACGAAGTGGCGGGTGAGGGGTAAACTAAAACACACCAGCAATCCAATACAATTTACCCCTGACATGCTGAACTTTTTTCAGCATCTTACCAGCTTGTAGTCCAACACCAAACCTGTAAGGTCCTGAAATAAATTCAAAACGACAGCATTTGCTCTCTCCTGTTAAGAGAGGGGATGATATATTTTTATAGTGCAAAACTGTTGAAAGCAGGCAATTAGCCCTCTCCCGCGAAGTGCAGCAAAGTCAGGCCTTAAGCCAGTTACACATATCCAATTCGGCTCTAATCTTCTTCTACATGTTTACAATTTAGTAACGCTTCTTTAGAAAAATCGTTACATATGTTAATAAAAATTTACAAAAACCACGCCCCACTAACCCCGGTCAACAAATGGTGTGAGTACATCAACCCCTCACCCTTAATCCCTCTCCCCTAGAGAGGAATTTTTGAACAATTCAAAAATTTCTGAGATTTAGATTTTGTATGGAACAAAAACTATATTTGTGGTAGAATTTTTAGTATAAATATCTGGAGTAGATAGTTGCAAAGTCTGTTTGATATATATAAAAAGTTAATAATATTTATCCTGGCGCTGGGAGTTTGCGTATTTGCTGCACCTGCGTTCGCATTGGAGGATTCTGTCACCGAACAAGAGGTTATGGAATCTGATATCGAAAGTGAACACTCTTATGACAGCAACACTGCTTACATTAATGATATTGAAATCCTAGGCGCAAATATCATCAGACCTGAATTTATACTCCAAAAAATGTCCTTGCAAAAAGGCGATTTGTACGACAAAGATGCCATGCAGCAAGACTTGAAAACTATCTACAGACTCGGTTATTTCACAGAGAGAATGAAGGCTATTCCGGTTAAAAACGCAAACGGAACTATTTCTTTGAAAATAATCCTTGAGGAAAATATACCTGTAACAGACTTTACTATCGAAGGAAACACCGTAGTTTCCACCGATGAAATCATGCAATATTTGCTCCCCCTGAAAGGTAAACCGCAAAATATCACTGATATTAACGCCGCAATGGAAAAAATTAATCAGTGCTATTATTCTAAAGGTTATATTCTTTCTAAAATCGATTCAATTTATGATGATCCGGACGGAACCCTTAACTTAAGCATCACAGAGGGTAAAATCAACAAGATTTTGATTACCGGAAACGAAAAAACTAAAGAATATGTCATTGAAAGAAACATCATGACAGAACCTGATACGGTTTATAACGAAAACATTATCAAACAAGACTTGGTCAGACTTTACTCCACGCAAGCGTTTAAGGACGTAAACCGTACTATCGAAGTTTCAGAAGACGACCCTGATAAATTTGATATCACGATTGAACTCAAAGAACAAAGAACAGCTTCTGTTTCAATCGGTGGCGGTTTGGATTCTGCAACCGGTGCATTCGGTTCTTTGGGTATTTCGGACAACAACTTCCGCGGAATGAACCAAAGAGTTTCGCTAACAGGCATGGTCGGTTCAGGTATTTTGATGAGCGATTCTTCAATCAAAAGCCATATGAACTACCACGCAGAATTAAGCTTCTTTGAACCTCATTTTCTTAATGCAGACAACTCTTTGATGAGCAAAATATATTACAGAGATTTGGGCAGTTATCAAATTCCGCTTGCTATTGAACGCAGAATCGGGTTTGAAAGCACAATCGCTCACAGACTCAGTTTCAACCCTCGTATGTCAACAACTTTCACTACAGGGATTGAGCATATCCACCTTTCCGAAGGGGATGCAAACGGTATCAGCAAGCTGTATCACAAATACGGACTTGATCTTGCAGAAAGAGAAAAGCAACTCGACGGCGGTTTATTCTTAAGACTCGCGCCGGGGCTGGCGTATGATTCAAGAGATTCTATTATAAATCCTCGTCATGGTGCGTTGATGTCTGCAAGATACGAAGAAGCCTTCGGATTAGACGGTTTTGGGAAAACAAACGGCAGATTATTGGGTATGGCAAAGAAATTCATACCTGTAGCTAAGAAATCTTCTTTGACCTTCACCGGACGCGGAGGTTTGAAGGTTCACGGTTCCGATATGCCTGAAATCATGGCATTCCGTCTTGGCGGACCTTACACAATCAGAGGTTACAAAGTCAACGGTGTTGGTACAGGTACTTCCTTCATAATGGGTTCCGCTGAATTGGCAACTCCGATTCCGTTCGTAGACAGACTTAAGGTTAATTTCTTGCAAAACTTGAGAATGACCTTCTGGGTTGATGCTGGTAAAGTATTCAATCCGACAATCTCAAGTACTCTGTATGACAGACCTTTACAAGCAATTACAGCCGGTGTCGGCTTAAAGATAAATATTCCGGGGGTTGGACCACTCTCTGTTGACTATGGTTTCCCTCTTACAAACCCTGGCTCATACGGTTCACCTAACGGATACTTCACATTTGGTGTTGGCGACATGATGTATTAATATTATAAAAACTCAGGAGGTTATTATGAAGAAATTTAAAATCGGACTTGTTTTACTCAGCATAGTTGCAATGACCGGTATTGCTAATGCTGCAGGAGTTGGCTACATCGATTACGCGAAAGTAATTGATAACTTTGATTACGCTAAAAAAGCTACTAAAGAAGTTGACGCTAAAGGTTTGGAAATGCAACAATATTTGGTTGACAAAGAAAAAGAATACAAAGCTTTGGATACACCTTTAAAAAGACAAACTTTCGAAGAAAAGACCGCTCAAGAATTTAAAGTAAAAGAACAAGCATACGTTTCTTTGAAAACTAAACGTGAACAAGAAGTTTACACAAAAATCAAAGACGCTGCAAAAGCTGTAATGGTTGAACAAAAACTTGATGCGATTATGGATCAAAGAGGTGTTTTTGTTGGCGGTATCGATATTTCAGACATGGTTATCAATAAATTGAAAGGTGTTAAATAAATATGAGAATTGTTGACCTTATTGATAAGAAAAAGCATGGCGGAGTTCATACAAAAGAAGAAATTAATTTTATTATTGATTCAATGATGAACGGTTCTGCGCCTGACTATCAGATTTCAGCATGGCTTATGGCGGTTTATTTTAAAGGACTTACTGACGAAGAAACTGCGTATCTTACAGAAGCTATGATTGACTCCGGCGAAGTTATCGATTTTGGGGATTTAACAGACTCAATCGTTGATAAACATTCAACCGGCGGGGTTGGCGATAAGGTCACAATAACTCTTATACCACTGCTTGCTGCTGCTGGAGTTCCTGTTGCTAAGCTATCAGGCAAAGGTTTGGGACATACAGGCGGAACAATTGATAAGTTGGAATCAATTCCCGGATTTAACACAAAACTCACGATTGAAGAATTGATTGCGCAGGTTAAGAGAATAAATGTTGCAATTGCTTCTCAAACTCAAAATCTGACACCTGCGGACGGAAAACTTTACGCTTTGAGAGATGTAACCGCAACAGTTGACAGCATGCCGTTAATCGCGTCATCTGTTGTTTCTAAAAAGATTGCATCCGGCGCTAAAAACATTATTCTTGATGTTAAATACGGCTCCGGCGCATTTATGAAAACTCCTGAAGACGCTGTCGGATTGTCAAAATTGATGGTTAAAATCGGGCATATCCTTAACAAGTCAATTACAGCCGTAATTACTTCTATGGAAGAACCCTTGGGAAGAGCAGTCGGAAATTCACTTGAAATAATTGAGTCTATTGAATTTTTGAAAGGTAATATAACAAAAGGTGACGTTGCAGAATTGACCTATTCCTTCGCGGCTATCGCTCTTATGCAGATTGGCAGATACGATAACGAAGAGGATGCAATTGCTTACTTAAAAGAACTTGTTCATTCAGGAAAAGCAATAGAAAAACTAAGAGAACTAATCGCTGCACAAGGTGGAAATCCTAGTGTAATTGATGATTACAACACATTTGACCAAGCAAAATTCAAGGTTGAATGTGAAGCGAAAAAAGACGGATTTGTAAGTAGCACAGACGCTTACAAAATTGCTTATGCGTGCAAAATCCTTGGCGCAGGCAGAGATAAGAAAACTGACCCAATCGACTACAGCGTCGGGATTTTCTTAAACAAAAAGAGCGGTGAAGAAGTTAAGAAGGGCGAAATTTTATACACAATCTATTCTAATGACCCTGAAAAAACAAAAATCGCACAAAAATATTGTGAAGCAGGTATTGTTATAAGTGACTCAAAACCTGCTCACAAAGATATGATTTACAGAATTATTAGACGAGAAGAGGATTAGAATGTTTAATAAAAAAATGCAATATGTTATTAAATCCGTACCTACAGACGACAAACAGGCTCTTGAAAACCTGCTCAACGAGATGTCTGAGCAAGGTTGGGATTTGTACACAATGCACGAAATTGAAAGTGAGTCTTCAATTGATTTCAACTGCATTTTCACAAGAGAACGTCAAGAAGAGGATACGACCGACTTGGATGACATTGTAAACATCACAAGCTTCAAGTATAGAATGGAAAAAATGCTTGCTGCGCCTTCCAGTCCGTATGAATCTTGCAAAGAAATTCAGTTAAAAATTTCTAACCAAAAGGAAAGAATAAAAAAAATTAAGGCTCAATTGGAAAGCGATAATTTATCAATTGAAGACAAAAACAGGCTTAACACCCAAATGTCAGACGAGTTAAGACAATTGGATGCTCTGAAACAATCTCTTGTAAACGAGATTTCGCCTGAAACAATGTACGGCACAATAAAAGAAGAAAAATTCGTGGTTAATCTTTCTGAAGAAATTTTGGAAATAGTTTCAATGGAAAAGAACGAAAACCTTCTTGCTCAAACCGTAAAAATCAGACAAGATTTGACTGACAGACTTGGCTATGTTATTCCTCATATTCATTTCCATAACAGCGATGATTTGAACCAAAACGAATTTTGTATAAAAATTCATGACGTGGAAGTATTCCGCTCATTGGCGTTTCCTAGATATAGTGCTTACTTCAAAAATGATCTTAAAGGTTACAAGATTGAAGAAGACGATATCTGTATGAATGATGATATTACCGGAAAACGTTTGGTTTGGATAAAACAGGACAAGGTCAAAGATTTCTGGCAAACAGGTATGAGCGCGGTGGAATACATCGGACGCGCGATTGAATACATTGCTGTAAAAGAAGTTTCAGATATTATGGACTATAACGATATTAACAAGTATGTGGAAATCGTACTTGAAAACAATTCGTTTCTAGTTGATAACATAATCCCTGACTTTATTACAGCCGCTGATTTGAAATATCTTCTTACCTGCTTAATCAGAGAAAAGGTTTCAGTAAAAAATATAATCTACTTATTTGAAAAGATTAATGATTACGCAAACGAACCTACAAAAGAAGATCTTTTGGACAAAGTCAGACTTGCGTTTTCTAAATTGATTGTAAAAGATTTAGCTGTTGACGGCGAATTGAAAGTCATTGAGCTTTCTGATGAAACGCTGGAAAAGGTTTCAGGCTTCTTCAATGAGGAAGACGGCGAATCAATTATCAGAATTGAAGCGAATGACGTTCAGGAAATCGCTGAGCGCGTAAATAAATTCGCCAGAACAAAGAAATTGGAAAATCCTGTACTTGCTGTCCCAATGGATTTGAGACATATGATTTTTGTAATCTTGTCTGAATTTGTTCCTAATATTACGGTACTTGCGAACGAAGAGCTTGTTAGCGAATGTAATATTAAATTTATTGGTAAAGTGTAATAAAACTCTAAAGTTTGTTGACAATACAATATCTCTATGATACGCTGTAAGGCGAAATAGAGGGTATATATGCGAATATCAAGTGTTAACAGTTATAGAATGACAAATGCGTACAAAGCGCAAAATTCTAAATTTACAGGTTTTAATAATAGCAGTTATAATAATACTGAAAAACAAACAGTTCCTTCTCCGAGTTTTAAAGGTAATTTCTTTAAAATTGCCGGTGGAATTGCTGGTTTGGCAGCGATAACACTTCTTGCACCGGGTGCAGTGCTTATTGGTTTAGGTGGACTAGGTGTTTTACCAGGTGTAATTGCAGGTGCTGCCATTGACGAAAAACTTGAAGAAAAAGATGATGATAACCATACATAAGGTATAAAAGGATAAGAATTAAGGCTCTTATGATTCAACCAATATCGCAAATCAATAACAAAGAATTATTTACAACAAGGAGACAGGTCACCTTTAGACAAACTGAGCGTGATACTGCTTTTGTTGCGCAAGATCAAAATCAGACAGGTACTCAAGCAGTAGAAGAACTTAATCGTTCAATAGACAGACTTGTTTATTCTGGTAGGTTAATAGCGGGCACCGTCCTTATTGGAGCATTGTTCATAGCAGCCGCGAAAGCCTTCGGTGGAAAGTTTGCTGGTGGTTTGATAGAAAATAATGTTCATTCTGAAGCATTTCGTAGTTTAATGGATGATTCAAAAATACCAACACTAGATACATGTAAAAGTCTTAATAAAAATTTACGCACATTATTAGAAAATCAAGTTGCCTATGTAAAAGCGGGCGCAAAAGTACAAAATGAGGCAGGAGCTCCTGTTGTTACTAACAGGTTACTTCTGAGCGGGTTGCCGGGTACCGGAAAAAGTTTTTACGCAAAAATTTATGCAAAAACTCTAGGTGCCCACTATAAAGAGATTAAGTTTTCTGATTTTAACGGAAAACATGTTGGCATTCATAATGAGAATCTTAAAGCAGAGTTTGAATCTATAATAAAAAAAGCCTCTAGCAACCCAAATGAAAAATATGTTGTAGTATTTAATGAAATTGATTCTGTTATTGTTTCTAATGAAAGAATTGTAAATTCTTCTGGAATTTTTAAATCAGAAGAACGCTCAATCTTCTTAAACTACTTGGATGAATGCGCAGAAAAGGCACCTAATTTAACAATTATAGGTACCACCAATAATCATATAGATGCAAAATCATTGGATGGAGCTGCGTTGAGCCGTTTTAAGAATATATACGAAATACCGCTACCGGAACAAAATGAACTTTTTGAAGCTTTAAAGGCTAATCTTTTAAATGTTAAAAACGGAGAACAATTTATACAAAGTAACGAGTCCGAACTTTTGAGAATTGCAAAAGAAATGCAAGACAGAGGTTTTTCATTCAGAGATTTGGAAAATGTTGTAAATTCCTCAAAGAATTTCTATTTAAAAGATATTGTAAAAGATTCAAACAGTACTTTTAAAATTGAATATCTTCAAAAGGCAAAAGATTCTCTCGGAAAAACGGATGGAGAAATTAACGGAAAGAAAACGTGTTAAATCTTAGTTTTGTATTTATAAAGAAAGCAAAAGAGTCGATTTCAAATATTGAAATCGACTCTTTACTCTATTAAATAAAGTATAACTTACTTAACTCTTACTTACCTTCAACTACTGCTTGAGCAGCTGCAAGTCTTGCTTGCGGAATTCTGAACGGTGAGCAAGATACGTAATCCAAGCCAATTCTGTGGCAGAATTTAACTGAATCAGGATCGCCGCCGTGTTCACCACAAACACCGCCAACTAACTTAGAGTTAACTGTTTTTCCTCTTTCCATAGACATTTCGATAAGTTGACCAACACCTTTTTGATCAAGTGTTTCGAACGGATTAGCAGGAAGGATTTTTTGTTCAACATATCTGTTGAGGAATTTACCTTCAGCATCATCACGAGAATAACCGAATGTCATCTGAGTAAGGTCGTTAGTACCAAATGAGAAGAATTCTGCGTATTCAGCGATTTCATCAGCTGTCAATGCCGCACGCGGAATTTCAATCATTGTACCGAATTTGTATTCAACTTTGATGCCTTTTTCAGTCATAACGATTTCAGCAACTTTTTCTAAGATATCTTTAGCTACCTTAAGTTCGTTTACGTGACCGATAAGCGGAATCATAACCCAAGGTTTAACATCGATACCTTCTTTTTTAACGTCACAAGCAGCTTCAAAGATAGCTCTTACTTGCATTTCGTTAATTTCAGGGTATGTTAAACCAAGTCTACATCCTCTTAAGCCCATCATAGGGTTAGATTCAGAAAGTCCTTCTACAACGTGAAGAAGAGCTTCTTTTTCTTTAGAATCTTTGCCAAGAGCCTTCAATGCTGCAACTTCTGCAATTAAAGATTCTTTGTCAGGCAAGAATTCGTGAAGAGGCGGGTCAAGAAGTCTGACTGTCATCGGTTTGTCACCGATAGCCTTGAACATTGCGTAGAAGTCTGAATACTGCATAGGGAGAAGTTTATCAAGAGCTTCTCTTCTTGCCTCAGGAGTTCCTGCAATAATCATTTTTTGTACCCAAGGAAGTCTGTCAGGATCCATGAACATGTGTTCAGTTCTGCAAAGACCAACACCTTCTGCACCAAATTTGATAGCATTTGCGATGTCTTTTGGAGTATCTGCGTTAGCTTCAACCTTAAGTTGTTTGATTTGGTTAACCCAGCTAAAGAACTTGTTCCAGTTGTCATCAATTTGAGCTTCAACAAGCTTAACTGCGCCTTCCATGACGATACCTTTGCCACCATCAAGAGAGATGATGTCGTCTTTGTGGTAAACTTTACCATCAAAACCGGTCAATGTTTCGTTTGCAAGGTCAATTTTCATATCTTCACAACCTGAAACGCAAGGTTTGCCCATACCTTTAGCTACAACTGCTGCGTGAGAAGTTGCGCCGCCTCTGAGGGTAAGAACACCCTGAGAAACAGCCATACCGTGAATATCATCCGGACAAGTTTCTACACGAACAAGGATAACCTTTTCGCCTGCTTCACCACGTTTTGCAGCTTCTTCTGTATCGAATACGATTTTACCTACAGCAGCACCCGGAGAAGCGTTTACACCTTGTGCAATTTTGTGTGCTTCAGCCATTGCTTTTGAATCAAAGCAAGGAAGAAGAATTTGGTTAACTGAATATGGGTCAACCAATTGGATTGCACGTTCTCTTGTGATGATACCTTCTTCGCACATTTCAACGGCAATTCTTACTGCAGCAGCAGCTGTTCTTTTACCGTTACGAGTTTGAAGGATGTACAATTTACCTCTTTCAATTGTGAATTCCATATCTTGAACATCTTTGTAACCGAGTTCAAGTTTTTTAGCAATATCAACATACTGTCTGTAAAGATCAGGCATTTCAGCTTCCAATTCAGCGATAGGTTTTGGAGTTCTGATACCTGCTACAACGTCTTCACCTTGAGCATTTGTCAAATATTCACCATAGAATTTGTTTTCACCGGTTGCAGGGTTACGAGTGAATGAAACACCTGTTGCACAATCGTCACCCATGTTACCGAATACCATTGTTTGAACGTTAACTGCTGTACCGAAATTGTGATCAATTTTGTTCATATTTCTGTAAGCAACGGCACGCGGAATATTCCAAGAACGGAATACGGCTTCAATAGCTTCTTGTAATTGAACGTATGGATCTTGAGGGAATTCTTTGCCCGTAACGTCTTTGATAACTTTTTTATAAACAGGAATAAGAGATTTCCAGCCTTCAGCAGAAATTTCTGTATCAGACTTAACGCCTTCTCTTTCCTTAACTTTTTCAACTTCTGATTCAAAGTATTTTTGTCTGTCCATTTCCCAAGCTACTGAGCCGAACATAGTCAAAAATCTTCTGTATGAATCATAGCAGAATCTAGGGTTGTTAGTTAACTTAACCATAGCTTCAACTGTTTCGTCGTTCAAACCTAAGTTAAGAATTGTTTCCATCATACCCGGCATAGAAACTCTTGCACCTGAACGAACAGATACTAAAAGCGGATTTGTTGTATCGCCAAATTTCTTGCCGATTTGCATTTCAACATCTCTTAACGCAGCTCTTACTTCATCCATCAAACCTTCAGGCATTTTGTTACCGTTGTTAATGTATGCCATACAAGTTTCGGTTGTGATAGTTAATCCTGGCGGAACCGGAAGACCTAAGTTTGTCATTTCTGCAAGGTTAGCACCTTTGCCACCTAGCAGATTGCGCATGTCAGCGTTACCTTCGCGGAACAACCATACTCTCTTATTCTGAGTCATTGATTTCTCCTTTTCTAATGATAGTACACTAAGAATATAATTCCTCTATTGAGATAATCTTAGCATGAAGGAGTTTCAATGTAAAAGGGTAAAAATAAGAGACTATTTTTTGCTGAATAAATTTTTAATTTTGGTTTTTACGTCAGTCATAGCGTTTTTTAATGCTTCATCAGCAGCTCTTCTGTAGAGAATTTCCTGTTTTTCTGCTTGAGAAATTGCAGGATTTTTCATCTGAAAAGCAAACCAAACATCGTCAATAACTTTTCCGATTTCTTGGTTCTTTTTAGCCGCTTGTTTCAACTTGCTATTTAAACCGTTTGAACTTGTCAAAACTCCCATTGGTTTTATTGAAGTCATTTGCACACTCCTTTTATTTACTACACTATTATCTTAAAAACATTTTTTTCGCAATAATTGCTATTTTGTAAAGAAATATTTAGAAGAAATACTAAAAAAGACCCCGTCTTGAGGTCTTTTTATGCAATTAGCATCAAGTTAAAGTCTTTAGCGTCTCGATGGGCTAAACCGACACCGTCTTGACCGGTAGCGATTTTATCGCCATTCTCGCCTACTGTATAGCTGAAATTCTGTGGAATAGATATTCCATACTGGTTATCTACGCTCGGGGTTGGGGTCGGCGTAACTTTCGGTCCGACCGTTAAACCGCCAAGCGGAATCCTTCCGCCCTGCGCGTATTGACCATATTGGTAATTTTGTTCAATGCCTGGAATTGCGACCATACGTATATCCTTTTAACTTATACATATATATTAAGTCTTTAAAAACGAAAAAATTGCGTGTTTGTAAAAAATCTTTACATATGTTAATATTTACTTATGAAAACATTCGGAATTATAGCTCTCGCGGGCGGTGTAAATGTCGAAAAACTTGGAAAAGCGGTTACAAATATTAAGGAATTGGGATACAACGTAAAAGTTTCCAAAAATATCCTTGATGAATACAGATATTTGGCAGGTTCTGATGAGAAAAAGCTAGAAGAATTATACAAATTTTTCCTTGACCCTGAAATTGATATCATCTTAAACGCGCGCGGCGGCTATGGTTCAATTAGATTGATTAACAAAATTGATTACGAAGTTATCAAAAATAACCCTAAAATATTTTGCGGATTTTCTGATATCACGGCTCTTTTGCTGATGATTTACAAAAAAACCGGGCTAATTACTTACCACGGACCAATGGCTTGCAGTGATTTTACGGATATTCAGCTTAACCCCGCTGAGGATGCCCCCAAACCGTTCACAATTCCAAACTTTTTCAATGCCATAAATGACGAACCGTTGGAATTTGTCGGAAACAAGGTATACAAAGACGGCTACGCAGAAGGGATAATATGGGGCGGAAATCTTTCAACCGTTGTATCACTCTGCGGGCAAGACTTTATTCCTGACGAAGATTTTATATTCTTCGCAGAAGACCTGAATGAACCTGTTTATAAGATTGATAAAATGTTTACCCAGCTCTTTAATATCGAGAGATTCAGGGGCAAATGTAAAGGAGTTGTCTTGGGGGATTTTCTGAACGCCGGAAACGAAAAGTGGCTTGATGAACTTTTTGAAGAGTTTAGAGTGCCTACTATTGGCGGGTTTAAAATCACTCACAATCCTGAGAAAATAACAATTCCTATCGGTAAAAAAGCATCACTTGAAAATGTCGTTCTAAAAATTGGCAGTTAGTTTATAATAACACCATCCTCTCCTGCTTAGTAAGGGAAGGAAGGGATGAGGTAATGATACTCATTTTACCTTGCGATTCTTCGCGTACGCTCAGAATGACAAAAATTCCCCTCCCTTGGGGGAGGGTGGCACGCAGTGTCAGGAGAGGGTTCAAAAGAGCCAACCTTGTAATCATAACTTTTTTGTGTTACAATTACCCCTGCCGTACTCCACGGGGACTTTGCGGATCTCTCGACCCGAACGCTTATGCGGGGTGCAGAGCCTGCTGTGAGGGATATAGGAAAATCGCCTATGTTTGTATGGCCGTTGATAGTTTAAAATATGATGGCGCAAGCTGTTGAACCGTGTCAGGATGGAAACATAGCAGCACTAAGACAATCCTTGCGGGTGTTATATCTTTAAAAAGTAGGTCATAAAAGCAAAATCGGTTTTTGTATGTTTCGATAGGCAGTGGTACGGTTTTTTTATTAGGAACGAATTAAAATTCTTCCGACTTGTAGATTATATTTACCCCCCAAATGACAGTAAACTGGTAGTTATATCTACAAGCTTAATATATTTACCCCCCCCCTACCCCCGCAAAAATATTTTTTACCGTTTTTATATTGAGTATGATAAACTCAATTAATTTCAAAGGTACATATATTGCTCCGGCTACTGTCAAAAAGTTTAACGGAGAAAACTATACTGATAAAAAAGTCGCACTGGTCGAACTTTCCACGGATTCCGATGAAGATATGAGATTGATGAACGAACTTTCCTATGAGTGGGATCATCATCTGAGTTTTGCCGCTGATATTCGAGACAAGTTTTCCGACTATTACGTTGCTTTAGACCCAAGTCCGAAAGAAAAATTTTATATTCTGACAGAGCAGAAAAAAAACTTTGATAACTTGGATTCGCTTGACGTTCTTGCAACGACACAATTAAAGAAGATTCCGGAGGGTATTTATATAGATTTTTTACAAGTTGCTCCGGATTATGGCGCTCGAAGTACAACAACTTCTCCGTTTAAAAATGTCGGCTCAGGCTTTTTGGATGCGGTAAAATCGTTGTATCCTAAAAACAACATACTTCTTGACCCGATTGAATCCGCAATAAATTTTTATAAGAAAAACGGATTTAAAACTCTCAAAAGGCAAATGATTTTCAGAGCAAAATAGTTCTATTCAGTAGCTTCATTTTCTCTGGCACTGCGTTTTGCAGTAATCTCTTCTTTACGTTCAAGTTTTGTATACAATTGCCAATTGATTTCTCCGCCAATAAGAATAAGAATTGATGTATAGTACATCCACATCATCATAACCGCAAAGCCGGCAATCGTTCCGTATACAAAGTTATACGTGTGCAAATTGTTGATATAGATTGAAAACAGCCAAGAGCCCAACAACCAAGAGATACAGAAGAATATTGACCCCGGAAGCGCGCTGTGTCTACGTAATTTTTCCTGTCCAGTAAGGTCAGGAAGTATGTAGTAACTCAGATACGCCATAATAAACAACGTCAAAAACGCAATCGGCCAACGTACAAGTAACATAACATCAGCAATATGTTCTGTCATACCCAAGTATGCAACCAAGAATTTTATGATAACTTTACCGAAGACAATCAATGTTATGCTCAAGAATAAAACCAAAGTGTTCACAAACACCATAATCAAAGCCAAAAGCCTTGAGTAGATGAAGTTTCTGGTTTCTTTTACTTTATAAGCTCTGTTCAACCCCTTTGCCACAATCGCAATCGTATTTGTAGACAAAAATAGAGTTATGCAGAAGCCCAAAACCGCGACTAAACCGCCCTTTGAGAAGAAAAATACTTCGTTCAAAACTGTGTTGATAACCGTCATAACATCAGTCGGAACAATATTGTGCATAAATACAAATATAGGTTCCATAAACGAATGTTTTCCAAGCCATCCAAAAAGCGCCGTCAAAAATAACATAAACGGGCAAATTCCGATACAGAGCATAAAGCCCATTTCAGACGCCATTCCGAAAAAGTCGTTATCAATAACCGATTGAATTATATTCTTAAGAATCTTAAACCTGTTTTTATTCATTATAAATTAATCTCTTTCAACAATTTTTCGACAGAATCTTTTACAGATGCTTTAATTGTACATCCTGCAGCAAATGTATGACCGCCGCCACCAAATTCAGTACAAATTTTTGCAACATCCAAATGCTTAGAACGCATAGAAACCTTTGTCGTTTTGGAATCAACTTCCTTGACAACAAAAGAAACTTCTGTTGTATCAATAGCCCTCAAAGTTTCTGCTATTCCGTCTGTATAATCATCCCCTGCCGAAAATTTCTCCAAATCTTTTTTATACACAGTTGTGTAAGCAATTTTATTATCGTTTAAAAATTCAGCCTTATTTACGCAATAATTCTGGAACATTACCAAGTTCTTGCTCTTCGTTTCATAACAATATTTGTAAAGCAAATTCGGATTAGCGCCGGCTTCCACCAAATCCGCAACCGCTCTGAAAACGTTTGCAGTAGTATTCTCAAACCTAAAATTGCCCGTATCAGTCATTATTGCTGTATACAAACAAACTGCTGAATCTTTATCCAGTTTCCAACCGTTTTTCTTAAAATAGTTATACAAAACCTCACCCGTAGAGCTTGCTTCGGGTTCAATTAATTGATAAACCCCAAACTTCGGATTTGTTTTGTGGTGGTCGATATTTACCGTGACTTTTGCCTTGTCAAAGAATATCTTGGAATCTCTTACCCTATCAATCGCCGCAACATCAAGAGTTATCACCAAATCATAAACAAGTGACTGGTCAAAATATCTTTCCGCAAGTCCGATATTAGGCAAGAATTTGTAGTTAAACGGAACGTTTGAAACTACATTCATATCTGCCTTGATTTTAAAGCGATTGTATATCATAGAATACATTGCGCACATAGACCCAAGCGTGTCGCCGTCAGGGTTTACATGGCTTAATAATAGTATCTTTTTCGAACTTTTTATGATATCATCAAGATTAAATTCCATGGCATTATAATATCATAAAGGGTTTTTAAAAGAAAATGGGGAAGGTTCTCTATACCGATTTTGAAGGAGTTGATTCTGTCATTGACTCAATGATGGACAATCCGCAATTAAAAAAAGCCATTACCAGAACAAATTTGTACAAGTTCTGGGATAGTATTCTGCCGGAAAAATTCAAGAAGAAATCAAAACCCTACAGCATGCTCCCCGGCGGAGTTATGGTCGTTGCCTGCGAAAACCCCGTTATGGCACAAGAGCTTTCACTACACAAAATCATGCTTATAAAGAAATTTGAACCCTATGCAAAAAGCATGAAAATGAGATTAACCGACATGAAATTCGACCCTAAAAAATGGGGGTAAATGTATTTGGTTGGTTGGTCAAGACTACTTGCTTGACGTCCTTCGGAACGGGTGTAAAGGGGTAAATGTATATGGTTGGTTTGTTGTGACTACCGGTTGGGTGTGTTTTAGTGACCAAGTGATCGGGTGAACAAGTGACCAAGGAATTTGCCCTCGTCATCCTGAGCGTATGCGAAGGATTGCAAGGGCTTGTAGTCACACGCAAAAAGTGCCACGTCATTACGAGCGGGTGCGAAGGGGGTAAATATATCAACTAACCCCTCATCCTAGCCTTCTCCCTTAGAGAAGGAACATGCACTTTTCCCCTCTCCTTGGAGAGGGTGGCACGAAGTGACGAGAGAGGGTTTGATGTTACCCCACCCCTTGAGGGCGGCGGATTTTCGGTAGGGCGACGGCGAAGCCTAGCCCGTAAGGTCGAGCCAAACGTTACTTTGGCGAGAGCCCGAATAATCCAAGACGGGGGTTAGGGGGCGGGGTTTTACAATAACTGCAACGCAAGCGCAGGGGATTGGTTAGCGGTCGACATTAGTGTCGCAGACGCATTTTGTAAAATCTGCATTTTAATATAATCGCTCGAAACATCCGCGATATCCGCATCCCTCAATGTTGAGCGCGAGGACACCAAATTCTCATACTGTGTCGAAATCTCATCTAATGCACTTTCCAGTCTGTTCTGCACAGCTCCATATTCAGTCTGTTTTTTGGTTATTTGAGACATTATGCCGTCAATTAAATCAAACACGTCATCGTTTTCCAAACGCGTCTTTTGCAATCTGCTCAACCCGTCAAGAGCAAACCACGCCTCAAACTCAACATTACTGTTCTCTGACGAATTTATCCCTACTTGCAAATTCACTTTAGCACCAAAATTTACACCCAAAACATTTGTTAAAACAGGCTCAATTCCTGTACCAGTTAGTTTTAGCATAGTGTTGACGTTCGTATTGTAACTGGAATCTGCTATGCTGAATGACGAACTTCTTAAATTCCCAACAAAAATACCCGTTGCAGTTGAACCGTTAACAGCACCATACACAGCACAATTGGTCAATTGTGAGTTATTGGTATCACCTGTTATACCACCAACAGAACTTGTTCCAGAAATATCGCCGGAAGAATAACTATTTGACGCAACAATACTGGAACCACCAACCACACCGGAAATTCCACCTATCTTAGATGTTCCAACAACTTCACAAGTCGTATAACAATAAGATGCTGAACTATAATTCAATAGCCCAACTAAACCACCAACTTCGGAAACACCAGAGACAGAACCACCTTCAACATAACAGTTGTCTGGCGTTTTGTAATAAGCTGCACCTCTTAATGCACCAACATCATGTTGCCCAGTTACATGCGGATTTATTAAACCCAAATTTTTAACCAACATACCCTCTTGACTTCCAACAAGCCCCTGATTATTGCTTTTAGGTCTGTTTATATACAAACCCGATATCGTATGACCATTGCCATCAAGAGTACATCCGGTGGACGTGCCTATCGGAACCCAACCGCCTTCGCCTTTTGCGTTAAGATTAGATTTGCAAAATTTGCTTATATCAATATCCGCAGCCAAAACAAACTCGCATGTGCCTGATATATTTCCGGAATTCACCATCTGAGCGAGTTTTACCAAGCCTTCTTCTGTTGATATAGAATAAGTCCCGCTCGTGATTTTCGTAGTAGAATCAACATCCTCTAACTTATCCATAGTGCTGGTATCACGCTCTTCAATTTTTTTCAAAAAGCCTTTTTCATTAGGTACTAATTTTGTACCATTAGCCGCAGTAGGTGCAGTAGAATTAAAATCGTTAAAAAGCTTGATGCCGTTATATGAAGCTGTCTCTCGCACACGGTAAAGCTCTGTAATAATAGCTTGCGCCTCAGTATTAAGTGCATTTAGAGATTTGATACCGTAAGTCCCGTTATGAGCCTGCGTAGCCAACGCTCGTAATCGAGATGTCATATCTGACATCAAAGAGAGAGAATCAGACGCAGTCGCAACCATCTCTAAACCCATACTAACGTTGTCTTCTGCAACCTGATAAGCGTTGATTTTGGTCGTCATGTTTGTGGAGATACTGTAGTTTGCTGCATTGTCGCTTGCGTGATTAATTTTTAAGCCCGTAGTCATTCGCTCAATCGCTTGATTGAGTTTGTTAGTGGAGTTTGTAAGACTACTTTGGGCGATAAGTGAGGCGATGTTTGTTTTGATAGTCAGGCTCATGATGTCACCTCACCCTTTATCCCTCTCCTCAAGGAGAGGAAAATAATGTCATGCTGAACTTGGTTCAGCATCTTACCAGCCTGTAGTCCAATGCTAAACTGGTAAGGTCCTGAAATAAATTCAGGACGACAAGGAGTATTAAAACCTTGCGATTCTTCGGCTAAAGCCTCAGAATGACGGGGTGTTTTACCCCACACCCCAGCCCTCCCCCTCAAGGGGCGAGGGAGCTGAACAAAGCGCAAATCATTAGTAGGCAGGCACATAGAGCTTACCTCCTTTCCGGAGGACATTAAGCCTGTAATACAGACCAAACGGGCATATAGATTTACCCCCCCCCCGCAAAGCGCGGTGATATCAGGGTTTAAGCTCTCTATGTATATAGTCAATTGCCTACTCTGCTCTAACATATCGCCTTTCTTAATTATATCCGTATATCTTCTTAATTCCACATGTTTACAATTTAGTAACGCTTCTTTACAAAAACCGTTACATATGTTAATAAAAATTTACAATTTTGGGGGCATCCACACTCCCTAACCCTGTCTTGGCTTTGCTTCACACTCGAACAGTTTCAGAGACGACTCTACATTTAAAATTCCACAAGAATGGTGGAGAGGTGGCAACACAAAAGGTTTTTCATCCGCCAGCGGCGGAAATAATACACTTGTAACAGGCAACTGGGATGACTTTGTAGAGATCCTTCAGACAAAAGATTTCAGACCTGTTGTTGACCAACATGTTCAAATAGAAAAAAACTTCTGAATTATAAAGAGGTCTTTTTTTATGCAACTTTTCTCTCCCAAAAATCGCCTTAGTAGGTAATTATTTCGACAAACAGTATATTTTTAACATGTTTATGCTAACATATTCTTAATTGGAGAGGTATTTATGATTAGTTTGTTGTTGAAACTTTTGGGAGATCCAAACGAGAAAAAAGTTAAAAATATTATGGGCATAATTGACCATATAAATGCGCTTGAGCCTGAATTTGAGAAACTTTCAGACGAAGAATTGAGAGCAAAAACTAACGAGTTTAGGGCTATTTTGGCTAAGCGTCCTAAGTCAGATAACGAAAAGGCTGACAGAATTTTAGAAAAAGAAGCTTTAGACCAAATTCTTCCAGAGGCGTTCGCAACCGTGAGAGAAGCCGGCAAAAGAGTTTTGAACATGCGCCACTTTGACGTTCAGTTAATCGGTGCGTACTTCCTTCATAACGGTCATATCGCCGAAATGAGAACCGGTGAAGGTAAAACGCTCGTTGCAACTTTGGCAGCCTATCTTAACGCTTTGACAGGCAAAGGGGTTCACGTTGTTACAGTCAACGATTACCTTGCAAAACGTGACAGCGAATGGATGGGTAAAATCTACAAATTCCTCGGTTTAACAGTAGGTGTTGTACTTTCAAACCAGCACGATGCAGAAGAATTCAACCGTAAACGCGCTGCGTACGCGTGCGATATTACTTACGGAACAAACAACGAATTCGGTTTCGATTACTTAAGGGATAATATGGCATCTTCAAAAGAGATGCTTGTACAAAGACCTTATAACTACGCGATTATCGATGAAGTCGACAGTATTTTAATCGACGAAGCCAGAACTCCGCTCATTATCAGCGGTCGTGTCGAAAAGAGCGCAGATACTTATACATTGATGGCAAAAGTAGCACCTCAACTTGAAAAGATTAAGGATTACGAGGTTGACGAAAAGAACAAAAACGTAATTTTGACAGAAGACGGTATTGACCATGCACAAGAATTAATCGGGTGCAAAGACTTGTTTGACATAAACACTCAGCACGCTCACGATTTGTTGAACGCGCTCAAAGCAAAAGAATTATTCATCCGTGATACAGACTACGTTGTAAAAGACGGCGAAATAATGATTGTTGACGAGTTCACAGGACGTCTCATGCCGGGAAGACGCTGGTCTGACGGATTACACCAAGCTATTGAAGCGAAAGAAGGGGTTAAGATTCAAGATGAAACCCAAACTCTTGCAAGTATCACATTCCAGAATTTGTTTAGACTTTATCCAAAACTTTCCGGTATGACAGGTACTGCAATGACCGAGGAAGCCGAATTCGGAAAAATCTATAACTTGGAAGTTACGGTTATTCCTACAAACAGAACCGATATCAGAGTCGATTTCCCTGATGTTATTTACAAAACCGAACGCGCAAAATACAATGCCGTTGTAGAAGATATTATCGCGCAGAATAAAATCGGAAGACCAGTTTTGGTCGGTACAGTCAGTATCGAAAAATCAGAATACATTTCTTCTCTACTTAAGAAAAGAGGAATCAAACATAACGTTTTGAACGCAAAACAACACGAACGTGAAGCTTACATTATCGCACAGGCAGGGCGTGTCGGAGCGGTTACAATCGCAACAAACATGGCAGGTCGTGGTACCGATATTCTTCTCGGTGGTAATGCTGAGTACTTGGCAAAAGAAGAGCTTGAGAAAAAAGGTATTGATATCACAAACGAGAACTACGAAGAGCTTAAAAACAGAGCTTTGGCTGACGCAAGAAAAGTTACTGAAGCTGAACACGCAAAAGTCGTTGAGTTGGGCGGATTGCACGTAATCGGTACGGAAAGACACGAATCAAGACGTATTGATAACCAGCTGAGAGGTCGTGCTGCCAGACAAGGTGACCCCGGGTCTACGAGATTTTTCTTATCTTTGGAAGACAACTTGATGAGAATATTCGGCGGAGATAAGATTACAAACCTTATGAATATGCTTAATGTTGAAGAAGATATGGCGATTGAATCTTCACTTATAACAAGACAAATTCAGTCTGCACAGAAGAAGGTTGAAACTTATCACTTTGATATTCGTAAAAACGTACTTGAATACGATGATGTTATGAATATTCAGAGAGAAAAATTCTATGCTCAGAGAAGAAAAGTTCTTGAAGGCAAGAATTTGACCGAAGATATTAAATATATGATAGATAAGGAAGTCGACAGATTACTTAAGAGTTACATCACTCCTGAGATGAATCCTGAAGAGTATGTACCGGAGGATTTGGAAACTCTTATCAAGGAACTTCACTCAACTATTCCGCAATTAATGTATATTACTGTGGATGATATCAAGAATTACAGATATGCAAGAATATATGAGTCTTTAAGAGATGCTGCTCAGAAGGCTTACAAAGACCACGAAGAAGAAATCATCGGATTCTACAATTCAATTATGGAGCAGTATGACCCTGATGCGGTTAAGCAAGAACTCTTCTCTGATAACAATATTATGAGAAGCCTTGAACGTGATGTTCTTTTGAGAGTTGTCGATAATCAATGGATTGACCACCTTCACAACATTGATATGCTTAAAGAAGGTATCGGACTTCGTGCTTATGGTCAAAAAGACCCGCTTATTGAATACAAAAAAGAAGCCTACGACTTGTTCAACAAGATGATGTTTGAAATCCAAAGCAACACCGTAAGATACATTTTCCGTGCAAAATTCGGAATTCAGTTTGTATCAGATGACGGCGGAGTAGAGGTTTTTGACCAAGAGTAAATAAATAGTGTGTGAATACAATTGGAGATTAGTATGTTAGAAAAAAGTGTTGAGTTTATAAAAAATAAAATCGGTAATTTTGAGCCTGAAATCGGGATTGTATTGGGTTCAGGTTTGGGCGAACTCGCTGATGAATATTGCGATATAGCAATTCCTTATGCCGAAATTCCGGGATTTGAAGCATCAACTGTCTCAGGTCACAAGAGCAGATTAGTGTTTGCCGAAATCAACGGTAAAAAAGTAGTTATGATGCAGGGAAGATTTCATTTTTACGAAGGACATCCTATTCAAAAAGTTGTTTTCCCGATAAAAGTTATGAAAAAGCTCGGTGTTAAGACCGTAATTCTTACAAACGCAGCGGGCGGTGTAAATCCTGCGTTCAATCCGTCTGATTTAATGGTTATCACTGACCATATCAATCACATGAACGTAAATCCGCTTATCGGACCGAATGACAACGAAATGGGCGAAAGATTCCCTGATATGAGCGAAGTTTACACTCTTCCGCTTATTGAATTAACGAAGAAAACCGCATCAAAACTCGGCATTGATTTGCAAGAAGGTGTTTATATGGCATTCACAGGTCCTTCTTACGAAACTCCCGCTGAGGTTAAAATGGCAAGAGTTCTCGGAGCTGACGCGGTTGGAATGTCCACAGTTCCGGAAGCTATCACTGCAAGATGGGCAGGTATGCAAGTTTTGGGTCTGAGCTGTATTTGTAACTCAGCTGCAGGCGTAAGCACAGTTGCGCTATCTCACGCTGACGTTATTCATGCAGCTGGAGTTGCGAAAGACAGATTTAAAATTCTTATCAAAGAGGTTATAAAAGGTTTGTAATGCGATTGGATAAGTTTTTAAAAGTATCGAGATTAATTAAGAGGAGAACTGTTGCGAATACGGTTTCTGAAATGGGACGAGTTCTTGTGAACGGAAATCCGGCAAAGCCTGCAAAACAATTAAAAGTTGGCGACATCATAGAAATCGAGTATTCAAACAGAACAGAGAGAGCGGAAGTATTGATTATCCCGACAGGGAATGTCAGCATACAAGAGGCTTCCACCCTATATAGGACAATAGAATAATGCACGAGATTTTGGTAAGTATGAATAGCTGGTTTCAGCAAATGGGAGTTCAAGGATTGGCGATAAACTCCTGCGTTGAGAGTTTTTTCCTTGTGCCACCGCCGGACATATTGCTTATTGCAATGGATTTGGCAAAACCTGAAAAAGCAATGTATTATGCTTTCATTTGCACCTTAGCTTCCGCCATCGGCGGGGTTATCGGGTACTTAATCGGGTACTTTGGCGGACGTCCTGTTTTCAACTTTTTGTTCCGCAAACATCAGGACAAATTGGAATCAGTTGAAAAAATGTATCAGGAATACGGCTCTTTTGCGGTATTTTTCTCAGCTTTCACACCTATTCCTTACAAAATATTCACAATCGCGAGCGGAATCTTGGAGATGAATTTTATAAAATTCTTTATCGCGAGTTTTCTCGGAAGAGGCGCGAGATTTTTCCTTGTGAGCCTCGTTTTGATGTTCTTCGGTGCTGCCGTAAAAAAATATCTTGAGCTTGTAATATTAGCGGTTACAATAGTTATAGTAATTTTCTGTATCATCGTCTATAAAAAGAGAAAATCTTTTATCAAAAAAGGAGAAAAAAGTGGGGATAATTAACGAAAAGTTCACTCTGCATACCGAAGGAAATAACGATATTATTGATATCACAAAACATGTCCAGAACTGTGTTTACCAGCACGCTTTAAAAGACGGTTTGGTGTGTGTTTCAATCCAAGGAAGCACGTCTGCTGTCACCACTATTGAGTATGAAAACGGGCTTATTGAGGACTTGAAAGAAGCGTTAGAAAGAATTGCACCGACTCATCAGGAATACCACCACGATGAGATTTGGCACGACGGAAACGGTTACGCACACGTACGTTCAGCTCTTGTCGGAAGCTCTGTTTCAATCGCACTTGTGGGCGGGCTTTTGAACCTCGGAACTTGGCAGCAAATAGTGCTTTTAGACTTTGATAACAAACCTCGTTCAAGAAGCGTAACTGTTCAAATCATATACTAAGCTTTACGCGCAGGATAAAAAGTGTTAATATTGTCCTATGCTAAATCTTTATGTAACATCCGCAAACAGAGGTGACGGAAAGACGTTTCTTTCCGCGGGAATTGCTGCAACTATGCAGAGTTTGGGTTATACAACAAGTGTATATAAGCCTATTCAGACCGGCGGGCTGGAAATCAACGGTTTTATGCAATCACCTGATTTGACTTTTATAAAATCGATTGACCCGTATATCAACACACATTTTTCTTATTTGTTTAAAGAAAAAACAGAACCGCTTGTTGCGTCAGAAATCGAAAACGACCCGATTGACTTGGATTTGATTTTTAACGAATACAGAAGAATTATCGTAAACTCAGATTGCACGGTTGTGGACGGTGACGGAGGGCTGTTGAGTCCGCTTGCTCAAGAAACTCAAACCGTGGATTTGATAAAAAGATTACAACTCCCGACTTTGTATGTCGTGACCCCGAGAGAAGACGCGATTAATGACACTCTTTTGTCATTGTATGCGGCGGAAGAACAGGGAATTGATGTTCGCGGAGTTATCATAAACAATATTGCAGAGGATTGCCCGAAAACAATGCTTACTGCGATTACAAGGGTAATTGAAGAGTATTCAAACACAACAATTTTAGGCTTGTTACCTCATGTTAACGGGAAAATTGTTCCGGAAGATTTGATTACGGCAATTTTGAACGGGATTGATATTGAAAGTATTTTCAAAGTAAAAATTGAGAAACTGGAATTTTCGTAATGCAGATTACCGGTGGAAATTATAAAGGGCGGAAAATAATCGCGCCGGACGAAAATATCACAAGACCGACACTTTCGAAGGTACGTATGGGTGTGTTTAACACCTTGTTTTCACTTATCGGTGATTTTGAAGGCAAAAGTTTTTTAGACCTTTTCGGCGGCTCCGGAATTATGGGATTAGAAGCACTATCCAGAGGTTTTGAAAGGGTCAAGGTTTTTGAAAAAAATCCAAAAGTTGCACAGATTTTGAGAAAAAACTATGAAACATTGGGCTTAAAACCTGATTTAAAAATCGGGGACAGTTTGAAATTGTTGAAACAAAATTCGGAGAATTTTGACGTTATTTATATTGATCCGCCTTACAAAAGCGGAATCTATGAAGAAATAATCTCTATGATTGACGGAGACGCGCTGATTATCGCCGAACACTCCGAAGATATCGCGCCGACAAACGTTACCTTCATTAAAGAAAAAAACTATGGCGGGAAAAGAGTTTCGTTTTTTAGACTTCAATAGTTTGTCCTCTCTCCCAGGGAGAGAGTTAGAGAGAGGGGTTGGTTGTTAATTTTGTAGTTCAATATCAAGTCCTTGCGATCCTTCGCATTCGCTCAGGATGACGGAATATTTTGTCATTCTGAGGCTTTAGCCGAAGAATCGCAGGGTAAAGCGAATATCAACCCTCACCCGACACTACGTGTCACCCTCTCCCCCAGAGAGGGTAGACAATTTGACATTCTTGGTCACTTATTCACTTAGTCACCTGATCACTCAAACATGCCAAGCTAGTAATCACGACCAAACAACCCAATACATTTACCCCATTGACTTTCGGCTGTGTTTGTCTTAAAATCATAGGCTGGAGGAGATAGTTATGACAAATAGAGTTTTATTATGTATAATGGACGGTTGGGGTATTTCTACCGGCTCAGAAAAGTATGATGCCACAAAGCTTTCACACCCTGTTAACGTTCCAAAATTAATTAAAGAAGAAGCGTCTACAGTTATTCATGCAGACGGAGAATACGTAGGTCTTCCTGCAGGACAAATGGGCAACAGTGAAGTCGGTCACCTTAACCTTGGTGCCGGAAGAATTGTTTACCAAGATTTGTCAAAAATCAATAACGCTATCAAAGACGGTTCTTTCTTTAAAAACGAAAAATTCTTGGAAGCAATCGAACACGCTAAAAAGAACAATTCCGCACTTCATATCTACGGACTTGTTTCAACCGGCGGTGTTCACTCTTCTTTAGACCACCTATTGGCTTTAATCCAATTAGCTGCAAAAGAAGGTTTGACAAAAGTTTATGTACACGCATTCTTGGACGGAAGAGATACTCCTCCGGCAAGCGCTTGCACATACTTACAAATTGTTGAAGACGAGCTTAAGAAACACAACTTCCCGCCTATCGCATCCGTAATCGGCAGATACTACATTATGGACAGAGATAACCGTTGGGATAGAGTTGAAAAAGGTTACGATTGCTTGCTATTGGGCGAAGGTAACAAAGCCGCTTCCGCAGTTGAAGGTGTTAAAAAGTCTTACGACGAAGGTGTTACTGACGAATTTGTATTACCAATCGTAGTAGGTAGCGATGAAGAAATAAAAGAAAGCAGAATTCATGACAACGATGCAATAATTTTCTTCAACTACAGACCGGACAGAGCAAGAGAAATCACCAAAGCTATTAATTTCAAAGACTTTGACGGATTTGCAAGAAAGAAAGTTCTCTCAAACATCTACTACTGCACAATGACAAGCTACGAAGCAACTTTCACATTCCCTGTTGCGTTCCCTAAAACTATGCTTGTAAACATTTTAGGCGATGTTTTGGAAGATAACGGAATTAACCAATTCAGAACAGCGGAAACCGAAAAATACGCTCACGTAACCTTCTTCTTTAACGGCGGTATTGATGAACCTAAACCGCACGAAACAAGAAAACTCGTTGCATCACCAAAAGTTCCGACTTACGATATGCAGCCTGAAATGAGCGCACCGGAAGTCTGCGAAAATGTTTTGAGCGCAATCGAAAACAAAGACTACGGATTCATTCTGGTGAACTTTGCTAACCCTGATATGGTTGGTCACACAGGTGTAATCGAAGCCGCAACAAAGGCTTGCAAAGTCGTTGACGAATGTGTAGGTAAAATTGCTGACAAATGTAAGCAATACGGAGTAACAATGCTTCTGACCGCTGACCACGGAAACGCTGAAGTTATGGTTGATGAAAAGACCGGCAAACCGCAAACGGCGCACACAACAAACGAAGTTCCGTTTGTTGTAATCAATCCGCCTTATCCTGTTGAATTGAAACAAGACGGAGCGTTATGCAATGTTGCACCGACCGTTCTTCAATTGATGGGTATTAAACAACCGGCAGAAATGAACTGCGAAAGCTTGATTAAATAGAAGTTTGTGGTGCGCAGAACTTGCGCACCCTACTTTTTTATAAACACAAAGAGAGAGTAAAATGACCGAACAAAAAGATGTAAAAGCCTTAAACATAGACTTATCGCTCAAAAAAAATAATGTTGATGAATTTTTCTATAACCTGAGCGAAAACCCTGACGGATTCAAAAATAAAGATTTTCGCTACACTTTGAGCTTAATCTATCAACTTGTGGAAGATGAATTTGAAGGAATTTTCCTTTCACCAAATTCACCGGTCAGAAACACAGATTTCTTTTTGATTAACGACCACGGAAATTTGTCCTTCTTCGTCACTCCGACGAACAATTTTCAGTTTTATCTGAAATCAAAAGGTTCTATGTTTAGATTTACTCCAAAAGAAGTCAACGGACAAATCGGTTATGTAATGCCTCTTGACTTAGTTTTAGACTATTTTGGCGGGTTTGGTGAAATCGTTGATTTTTCGGCACTCACTCAAACTTTTGCGTATTTCAACAAACTTACGCACTTTGCGATGAAGTTAATTGAAAAACTTTATTTCATCCCGACCGTAAAACGTCGTGAAGCTCCGGGCGGCGGTGCGTTCAGAATCGTGTATGAGCCGATTGTTTCAAATAAAGAATCTGCAAAAATTATAAACGAATTAGAAAAAAACGTTCCGGAGAACTTGTTCATACAAGGCGAAAGACCGAAAAATTTTGTCGAAAACTTTATTCGTGAATACCTAAACTACCTCGTATACAAGTTTTTAGGCATAAAAGCATATCGTTTCAAAGATATCAAGTCCGGTCATTATATGATAAAAGACCTTGAACAAAGATGTCTATTGAAAGGCAAGGATGTTGCCGAAAACTTTGCTCAATGGTTTGATGAGCTTTATCTCGGCAAATACGACCTTATTCCGTATTTCAAGGTTAACAAGATTGCTGATGATAAGTTTGAGTTAAAAATCCATATCAAAAACAGAAATACAAACGAAACAATCTTGATTGATGATTTGTACCACAAAGACAAAATCTGGGATTTGGACACGGAAGATATCGGAAAAATCGTTGAAAAACAATTGAATTACGCACTTCGTTATATGCCGGAATTGGAAACTTTATTTGAGGACGAAGAACAACTTTCTCTCGTTATGAACCTGAACGAAGTATACAAGCTCATTGCGCAAACTTCATACTACTTACAAAAAGCGCAAATTGAGGTTATTCTTCCGGAAGAATTGACTAATATCATTATTCCGAGAGCATCAATTAACGCGAAAGTCAAAGCTTCTCGCTCGGACGACTTGATGGAAATCTTCGACACCGTTTCAACAGGCTCTATTTCGCTGGACGATATACTGGAATTCTCATACGAAGTCGCTCTTGGCGATGAAAAGATTTCTTTAGAAGAGTTTAACAAATTATTGAATGAAAGCGACGGATTAATCCAATACAATGGCAAATATATCCTTGTCGACAAGTCCGAAGGTAAAAAGCTTTACGAACAAATTGCAAACGCAAATCACAAGAAGATGACCAGACTTGAACTCATCCACGCGTCAATGTCAGGTCAACTCCAAAACTATGATTTCAACTACGATGACGCTTATGCAAATGTTATCAAAGACTTTGCAAAACCGGTCGAAGTCGATGAGCCAAAGGACTTAAAGGGCGAACTCAGACCTTATCAAAAAACTGGTTTGAAGTGGCTTTGGACAAACGTTTCAAAAGGTTTTGGCTGCTGCATGGCTGATGACATGGGACTTGGAAAAACTATTCAAGTAATAAGTCTTATCCTGAAACTGAAGGAAGAGAACAAGCTAAAAAACCCCGTTTTGGTCATTTGTCCGACCACACTTATGGGTAACTGGATGAAAGAGCTTCAACTCTTCGCACCATCACTTAAAGTTGCGACCTACCACGGTTTGGACCGTAAGCTTGATATGAATAACGACGTTATTCTCACAACCTACGCGATTATGAGAATTGATGTCGAAGAGATGAAAAAGAATAATTGGGGAATGATTGTTGTAGATGAAGCTCAAAACATCAAAAACCCTGACACAGCTCAAACTCTTGCTATCAAAGCTTTGAAATCTGATATCAAGATAGCAATGACAGGTACTCCGGTCGAAAACAGACTGACCGAGTTGTGGAGTATTTTTGATTTCATCAACAAAGGTTACTTAGGCTCAATGAAAGAGTTTCAAAAGAGTTACGCGATACCGATTGAAAGATTTAAAGAAAAATCCAGAGCTTCAAAATTAAAACTTTCTGTATCTCCGTTCGTCTTAAGACGTGTAAAAACAGATAAGACCGTTATTTCAGACCTTCCTGACAAAATGGTTATGAATGATTATTGCTATCTTGCAAAATCTCAAGCAATTTTATACGAAAAAACTCTGAACGAAATGATGGAGAAAATCAGCGGATTTACAGGTGTAAACAGACGCGGGAACATCTTCAAACTCATCACTGCGCTTAAACAAATCTGTAACCACCCTTACCAATTCCTAAAAAGTGGCGGAACTTCTAAAGATTTGTCCGGAAAAGCCGAAAAGTGCGTTGATTTGGTTCAAAGTATTATTGATAACAACGAAAAAACACTTATATTCACACAATATAAAGAAATGGGCGATCTGTTGGCAAAAATTATAGCAGAAGAATGTGCAACGGAGCCATCCTTCTTCCACGGCTCATTAACCGTACCGCAAAGAGAAAATCTGATTGAAGATTTCCAAACAAACGACGACAGAAAAGTTATGATACTTTCTCTGAAAGCCGGCGGAACAGGTTTGAACCTGACTAGCGCGACTAACGTTATTCACTACGATTTGTGGTGGAATCCGGCGGTGGAAGAGCAAGCAACCGACCGTACTTACCGTATCGGTCAGGACAGAAATGTTATGGTTCACAGGCTAATCACCCTCGGAACATTTGAAGAAAAAATTGATGAAATGCTAAAATCTAAGAAAGAACTCGCAGACTTAGCTGTTTACGAAGGCGAAAAGATTATTACAGAACTCACAGACGAGGAAATCTACGAAATCTTCTCGCTCTCCGGAATCTAAAATGGGGAAATGTTTATGGAATCTTTTATCAAAACTATACCTGAATTGTTTGAAATCAATCTCAAAACGGATAAAAACGGTTCAACCGTGTTTCAAAAGCTGGAGAAGGTTATCAGCTTTGATGAAGGTTTTATCTATTTCGTAAACCCTGATAGTTTACAGTTGAAATATTCTTTCAAACAGCATAATAACTACCAAATTAACGAAATTTTCCCGCTTGAGGCAAAGCTCAAAAAAAGCGTTTTTTCAAAAACCGGTGAGATTTTATCCGCTAATTCAGAGTTTCTGAAAGCAGTAGGACTTTCTGTATTGAAGAAAAAGTCCTATATTCTGGCAAAAATCTCCATTCGCTCAACAGTTTTCGGAGTAATTCTCCTTGCTAAAAAAGAAGCGGATTTTTACAAAAACGAAGATTTGGAAAAACTTAATGCTGCTGCCTCAATCCTTTCGTACGTACTAAAGGATTTGGAACTGTCAAATGTGTTCAAAATGCAACTAAAGGCTCTAAAAGACGGACTTTGGGAAAAACACGAAGCCTACAGAACAATCAAAGAGCAAAATCAAAAAATTCTGGAAGCCGACAAGGTCAAAAACGAGTTTTTAGCAAATATTTCGCACGAACTAAGAACTCCGCTTAACTCAATTCTCGGTTTTTCTGATATTCTGGGCGCGCAGCTCTACGGGAACCTTAACAGCAAACAGGAAGAATACGTAAATGATATCAAAATCTCTGCAACGCACCTTCTCGGGATGATTAACGAGGTTCTTGATATGTCAAAAATTGAAGCTAACGCGATGAAAATCGTTAAAAGCACCTTCCCGATTGCTCGCGCGGTAGAAGAGGTTTCAAATATTGTTGCGCCACTTGCTGACAAGAAAAAAATCACGATTAATAAACAATATTCAGCAGATTTCGAAGTCTATGCCGATTATCAAAAAATTCAACAAATCTTATATAATTTGGTAAGCAACGCAATAAAATTCACTCCGGAAAACGGACAAGTCGATATTCTCGCTATTCTTAACAACGACTGCTTTAAGCTCGTTGTCCACGATACAGGAATCGGAATAGACGAAAAATACCACGGCAAGATTTTTGCAAAATTCGTCCAACTTGATAGTGCTTACACGAAAAAAGAAAGCTCTACCGGACTTGGCTTAACCATCACTAAAGAACTCGTCGAACTCCACGGGGGAAAAATTTCCCTCATAAGCGAAGTGAACAATGGCTCGACCTTTATTGTCGAAATTCCAACCGTTTCCTAAACACTCTCGTCAATGCGTTCTAGCATTACTACTGCGTTTGACTCAATCGCACGAGATTCTCCGACCGCATCAAGCTTTTCCTTGGTTTTAGCTTTAATCGAAATATCAGTGTATTCCAACCCCAAAACCGTTGCCAAAACCTCTTTCATTTTCGGAATATAAGGCATCATCTTTGGTGACTGTGCGATAATATTTGAGTCAATATTATTAATCCAATATCCCGCAGCCTGAACCTTGTCATAAACATGCTTCAAGAACATAACACTGTCAGCATCCTTATACTGTGGATCCGTATCAGGAAAAAGAGTCCCTATGTCATCCAAAGCAACCGCACCCAAAAGCGCATCAATTATGGCATGCACAAGTACATCCGCATCAGAATGTCCCAACAAACCCTTTTCATGAGTAATTTTCACCCCGCCAATAATAAGCTCTCGCCCCTCAACCAGTCTATGGATATCATACCCGATACCAACTCTATATTTTTGCTCTGCCATAATAAATTCTCCTATATCCCTTATATTATACCACGGGGTAAAGGGGGGGGGGTAAATATAGGGGGTGGTTGGTGATGACTACAAGTTTGGTGTCCTTCGGAAGAGGGGGGGGGGAAGGGGTAAATGTATCGGATTGTTAGTAGAGACTACGAGCTTGACGTGTTTTAGTTGAGGAGTTGAAAAGTGGAAAGTGACCAATACATTTACTCCCGTCATCCTGAGCGAAGCGAAGGATCGCAGGGACTGGGCGTTTTACTTGTTTAACCTTGCGATTCTTCGGCAAAAGCCTCAGAATGACAAAAGTGAGTAAGTAGGGTGGGAAAGCGAAGTCTTCCCACCGCATTAGCTGCATACTTGTAGTTTCACATACTAACCAAATACATTTACCCCTTAACATTTCTTTACAAACACAATCAAAAAAGGCAATTTTTTTATACTTATATACTTTATATATATGTAAGAGCTATTCAAGAGAGAGATAAAAAGATGTCAACTACTTATTCAGCAATTGAAAGAAATAAAAAACCGGCAGGTTCAATTGAAATTCCTGAAGATTTTCAATGCTATTACCTTAATAAACAAGACCGTCAAATGAGATTTAACAATGGTGGTGACCCTATTTATGCTATCTTCGATAAAATCGACGAAAGACCTCTCTCTAAAATTGCCAAAGATTTCGTTCGCGAACTCAAAGACGATTCTATCAGATTTATTTCTACTCTTTTGAAATAGTGTGAGGCAAGTAAATATTGCTTTTTTTAATGATTCTATTAAAATAGTTGTATGTTAAGAAAGAGTTTAGTAATTTTAGCGTTATTGTTTATCATGCCGGTGTTCGCTGAATATCAGCCACTTTCAGATGCACCGATTACCAGTCCGGAAGAATTTGAAGGTGAAGATATTGAACCGTTGGAATTTGAGTACACAACTCCTGACACTCCACCGGTTTTGCAGGTTAAACCGACTAAAAATTATTCCGATATTTACAAAAGCTTAGAGCCGGCGGATTTTTCTTATATGCACGATATCGACCCTGACCAGTATTACGATATGAAGGATACTGCTTGGTCACCGTATCCGCTTTTGAGACTTAATTCGCCTATATATTTCAAAAACCAAACAATTGAACCGGGGTATTATTTGCTTACACCACGCGAACACAAAAACAAATGGTATCTTTTATTTAAACAAAACGGAAGGGTGGCGCATATTATCCCTATTTACAAAAGAGAGATGACTCCGGAATTTTTCTACGACAAGCATCTTCCTAAGCCGAAGTTGACACCGTCACAGAAAGTACATATGGGCGTTTTGGACTTTTTCGGGAACTTCAAAAGTTCAAAAAGAAAAGAACCGATCAAGACTTATATGGAAATCAATGATTTGGAAAATTATTTTGTTTCCATCGTTATCTATTACGGTTCTCACAAGTATTCTACTATTTTTAGAACTATCAAACTCTAAACATTTGATAATTCTTCGATAGATTTATGTCTTGAAACAGAGTATCTTGATTTGTAATCCTCGTATCTGCTTACGAATTCTAAATCTTCGTCTTTGTTTCTGTGATTATATTCGTGTTTATCAATTGTCTTATCTTGAAGTTGAATAACGCTTGTTGCAATGTTTCCGCAGTGCGCAGCAATTCTTCTCAAATCGTTCAGCAAATCTGAGAACAAGAAGCTGACTTCTGCCGTGCAAAGTCCGTCTTTAAGACGCTGGATATGGCGGTTTTTAACCTTTCTGATAATACGTTTAATAACCGCTTCCAAAGGTTCAACCTCTTGCGCAAGCTGTACGTTATCTGTTTTGTACGCCTCAAAAGATACCATAAAGATTTCTGATACAGCGTGAACAATAACTTTCAACTCTTCAACAGCATCATTTGAGAGTTTTCTTTCACTTTCTTTAAGCTTCTCAGCGATTTTAAGCATATATGATGCGTGGTCACCGATTCTTTCATAATCACCGATTGCCAACAACAATTGTGAAATACGATTGCTGTCTTCTTCAGAAAGCTCTTTTCCTGATAGCTTCAATAGGAAAGAGTCCAATTTATCTTCATAAGTATCAATCTTAATCTCGTTCGCACGGATTTGTTCAGCTTTTCTTGAGTGATAACTTTTTAGCATCTTTGTAGAGTTTATAAAGTTAAACTCAACTGTTTCAGCCATTTTGATTGTTTGTCTGTAAGCTTCCGCAATAGCAAATGACGGAGCAAGAAGCAATCTGTCATCAATAACAACGTTTTTGTCTTTCGTTTCTTTTTCAGGAACAATCGCAATTGCTGACTTTTCAAGAAATTTAGTGAACGGGAATAATATAATTGTTGTCACTATGTTAAATATCGAGTGAACAACTGCAATTCCGAACGGTGATATGTCCTGAGATACAAACGCAAACTTAAAAATGAAATGTCCAAGTTCAAATGCTGATAAGCAAATTATAACTCCGAACACGTTAAACAATACGTGAACGGCAGCTACACGTTTTGCACTTGTATTAACCCCAATACTTGAAAGCACTGCCGAAATACAAGTACCGATATTTTGACCCATAACGATTGGAATTGCCATTCCGTAAGTCATACCGCCGACCATTGACAAGGCTTGTAAAATACCGATTGACGCTGCAGAACTTTGAATAATCGCGGTTACAACAGTTCCGACTAACACACCTAAAATCGGATTAGTGAACATTGTCAGCATATGAGAGAAGCCCGGCATATCGGCTAGCGGTGCCATAGAATCCGCCATAACCTCCATACCAAACATCAAGATTGCAAACCCGATTAATACTGAGCCGACATTTTTTCTCCTGTTGCTTGTTGCAGCCATTATCATTACAACACCAACTATAGCCATAATAGGAGAAAAGGATTCAGGTTTTAATAATCTTACGAAGAAATTAGAACTCTGAATCCCTGATAAACTTAATATCCAAGCTGTAACGGTTGTACCGATGTTTGAACCCATTATAACGCCGATTGCTTGTGATAATTTCATAATGCCTGAGTTAACAAGCCCAACCAGCATAACCGTAACTGCCGAAGATGACTGAACTGCTGCCGTAATCCCCGCACCAAATACGAGGCTCTTAACCGGATTTGAGGTCATCTTTTTGAGAATTTTCTCAAGTCGACCACCGGCTATCTTCTCCAATCCGGCAGACATTATTGTAATACCGTACAGGAAGAACGCCAGTCCTCCGCACAGCGTGAAAATCGAAAATATATCCATAACTACCTTCCTTTATCCTTTTAACACCGTAAAAGGGCATATATTTTTAGTGTAGCACAAGAAAAAATTTTATACGAGAATTCTGAAAATTATTGAGAAATATTTACAATCTTGAGAAATTTTAAGAGTTTTGTTACAATTCTTAATATAACAGAGCAAAAAAGGCAATTTTCTAAAAGTTAGATACTTTATATATACATAAGAGATATTTAACTATAAGAGAGGCTTTCATGATGGATGAAAAGAAATCAAGATTTACTGTAATTAGTAATAATAATTTGGATAATCAGGTCAAACCGAAACCTGAGCCTGTACAAGGATATCAAACCAATCCGTTCTACGAAAGACTTGTCAAATTTGCGAATGACAAACAACGAAAACGATTTACAGTAGAGGATTTACTGCGATAAATGTATCAAATAAAGAATAAAATATACCCCGCCTTTGATAAAACACAAAAAAGCGGGGTTTGTAATTATATAAGGGCGATTGTTAAACAAAATCAAAATCTTTCTGTAGAGAAGATTTTGGATAAATTTCTGGAGGATGAAAGGTATTATTTGGAACTAAACGCGTCCAGATTTCCGTTTCTTGCAGAATTTATTGATGACGAAAGTTTTTTGAAAGATACACGCGATTATATTTATGAGTGTAAAAAATATTACAATTACAAAGAAAAACAAAGACCTATAATTGAGGCACAAAAAGAGTTTGAGAAAAAGAAACGCAAATTTTTGCAAGAAGTAAAGATGTCAAAAGAAAAACCGACAAAAAAACAATTATATTATTACGATAGATTATGCAAAAAGTATTCTATTGAAAAAAAAGACGTGGAAGAGCTTTCCAAGCTTGATTTGAGAGATGAGATAGAGAGAATATTAAATGAACATTCAGACGATTACAAAGAGCTTGATTAATGGGGGAATTGAACCGAGTGAAGCAAAATATGAAATAAAAATGTTATTGGAACATTTTTTCAACTATACAGCAGAAGACAGCGCAAGAGGAAAAGAATTAACCCCGGAACAGCTTGATATACTGCAAGAAAAGGTTGCGTTGAGGATTAAAGACAGAACTCCTATACAATATATAATAGGAGAAGCTTGGTTTATGGGCAAGTTCTTTAAGGTTACTCCTGACGTTCTCATTCCGCGCGACGAAACCGAGATTTTAGTCAGACAGGCTATTGACTTAATTAGAGAGCGCGAATTAAAAAACGTTCTTGATATAGGCACCGGCTCAGGCTGTATTGCCTGCACCATTGCAATGAATACTGATGCGACTGTTTTGGGGGTTGATATTTCATCAGATGCTTTGAGAGTGGCATTAGATAATGTTACAAAGTTAAGAATCAATAACCGTGCCGTATTTAGAAAGTCTGATGTCTTCGAGAAAGTGCGTGAGGATGAAAAATTTGACATAATTGTTTCCAATCCGCCTTATATTCCTTTTGGTACAGAGCTAGATAAAGAGGTTCAACATGAGCCAAAAATCGCTCTGTTTGCAGAAGAAAACGGATTACAGATTTACAGAAAAATCATAGAAAAAGCACCTGAATACTTGACGGCGGAGGGATATCTGATGTTTGAAGTCGGCATAAATGAAGCAGCACAAGTAAAATCGTTCATGGAAGAGGATTTTTGTGAAATTATTGTAACGAAGGATTTGTCAGGTATTGACAGAACTGTTATCGGACGCTTAAAAGTGCAGTAGGCTTGTGTTGCGCGGGACTGAAAGATAAAAATTCGTAAACTACTTGCAAATTTCTTTAAATTCTATTAAGATATATGTATTACTATTAAGAAATAAAAAGTTTTGTAAAATTGAAAAAGTTATAAAGGTGGTCACATGGCGGAAAATGAAGAATTACAGGAGCTTAATGAAGAGGAAACTCGTCAAAAGATTTTGGTAGCTGACGACGAAGCCAGCATCAGAAGAATTTTGGAAACTCGTCTTAAGATGGTTGGATATGATGTTGTTGTTGCTGAAGACGGCGAAGAAGCTGTTGAAGTATTCAACAAAACAAACCCTGATTTGGTTGTATTGGACGTCATGATGCCAAAAATGGACGGATATGGCGTAACCAGAGAAATTCGTCGTACATCTGATGTTCCGATTATTATATTAACAGCATTGGGCGATGTTTCAGAAAGAATTACCGGTTTGGAGCTCGGGGCAGATGATTATGTTATCAAGCCTTTCAGCCCGAAAGAACTTGAAGCACGTGTTAAAGCTGTTTTAAGAAGAACAATCAGTAAAGATGTTGTTATTCCTACTTCATCAGGCGCAGGCGCTCCTGCTGCAGGCGGAAAAGGCTCTAAGAACATTATTACAACAGGCTGTATCAAGATTGATACAGCAAGAAGACAGGTTTACAGAAAGAACGAAAGAATCAGACTTACAGGAATGGAATTCAGCCTTCTTGAATTGTTGGTTAACAACTCAGGTCAAGCATACTCAAGAAACGAAATTCTTCAACACGTTTGGTCATATCCTGCAGATCACAGAATTGATACTCGTGTAGTTGACGTTCATATTTCAAGACTTCGTTCAAAATTGGAAGCTGACCCAACTAATCCGGAATTAATTCTAACCGCTCGCGGTATCGGATATATGTTCCAGAGAATAAATTAGGTATTATGGTTTTATTAAACGACGGTCGGTGCAAATTGCACCGACCGTCGTTGTTTTAAAGCTTTACTTTGCTATTGGTGCGCAAGTATGTGCACCCTACCAACTGGATAGCCACGTCGCTTTGTCGATGACTGCAAGCTAGTAGTTATTACCTAACATAAATACATCACCACTCCCCCCACCCTACTTGCTTTAAAATCTTGATTTGGTATACTTGGATTTGTCGGAAACATGGCGGATATCGTCAAGCGGTTAAGACCTCGGATTGTGGTTCCGATATGCGTGGGTTCGAATCCCACTATCCGCCCCATTATTAGAATTAGCACCTTCGGGTGCTTTTTTATTTGATAGTAGGGATGAGAACCCCAAAATGCGTCAGCATTTTTATTGGGTTCGAGCGCGAACGAGCTGAGGCTAGAATATTTTGCAAGATACGTGTATCGCAGCAAAATATGAAATTGCCGTTAAACGCGAGTGAGCAAGACAATCCCACTATCCGCCCCATTTTTAAAAAAAGCACCTTTGGGTGCTTTTTTTATTAGGAATGATAAGGGTTTTCAGGGTTCGAACGAAATTTTAAAAACATACTATTCCCATAATGGGATTCGAACTTTTTAAAGTTGTTGTTTATATTCAAGATAATTATTGATTAGTTCTAGCAATTCTTTATAATTTTTTACTTCTTCTTTTGAAGCATTGTTTTTTACTAAACTATCAATATGACCTTCTACTAAAAATTTTAATAAGTTTATAAGAGCTAAAGTTTGTTCTTCTTTGGTTGATGTTCCATCCTCTACTTTAATATCAACAGTAATTCCATCAATTTCACATCTTTTTATTAACATATTTATTGTATAATTACTTTTAGTAAGAAATCAATTTGAACTTTGAATAATTTAGCACAGGGTAAAAGATGCCTTTTCTATGGAAACTGACCAACACATTATAGTTAGACTTTCGGGTTAGTTCCCCGACTAGAAAGGGGGTCGATATGGATAATTTCAATATAACATTATTTTTAATCTTTTTGATTTTATACGTATTAAAAAACGGCTCTCATCATAAAAGATAAGAACCGTTAGACTTCCTACAAGGCATCCGGTAGCTTGAGAAACTACCACCCTGTGTTTTTATTATAAATTATCTATTTTTATTTTTCAACCCCACTTATATAATTTTCTATTTCAAAATATAACGGAAGCATTCTACCAGAGGTTAAAATCAGATGTAAAGTTTTATTAAAAAGTTCGAGTAGAAACCCACTATCCGCCCCATTATTAGAATTAGCACCTTCGGGTGCTTTTTTATTTGATAGTTGGGATGAGAACCCGACATGTATCTATATATTATTTTCCACAAATCCTTTTACTTTAGCATTTCCATATTTATCTATACAAACTTTGACCAAAGCTCTATTACGCAAATTCTTTTCCAATTCTCGAGCTGTGTGTTCTTTGACATAGTAGCTTTCTATTCCATACTCAATAGTATTGGACCTAGAAATTTTTCCTTTCAGATAAAGTGATTCTGTTGGTCTTTTGGTTTGAATATTTTCAATTGTTGCGATATTATTTTCATCAGTTTTTAAAACAACATACACTTTTTTATTTGAGGAATACATTTCATTATAATACTTCTTGGGAATTCTGCTTATCTCATAGTTTAAGGTTACATAATCGCCCATAAATAAATCTCTTGGATCAAATGGAACTGTTTTTAATAAAACATCTTTGCCTGCAACAAAAACGTATTCACTTTTTATTACCCAAAAAGCTACAATTGCTGTCCATATAATACAAATAATAATTACGATTCTTTTTAAATTCATATTAATTATCCTTACTTATCACTTTTTTTCTTCTATTTTCTAAAAACATTCCAATCGCTAATAAACACACACCACCGAGTATAAAAAACATTGCTTTATCCATCATATTCCAACCCCAGCGACAATAGTTTACAGTTAAATAAATAATCAAGAACCAATTCGTTTGTGCTATTGTATTATATTCAAACTTATATCCATAGTAATATCCCGCAGAAATCATTGCTATTATAGCTAAGTTTGCTAAAACCATAACTCCGTAAACTGACACTGAAGGTAAAACAATTATTAAAAGCAAACTCAATAAAATCGCAATTAAATAACCCGTTTCAATTTTAAATAATAGTGTTCGATTTTTATTTATAACAAAATCTATTAAATTCAAAACTAATAACACTACAATAGGCACTATATAATATGGTGAAGTTTGATTATAAGAGGATTCTACAGAACAAGTTAATATCAATAAAGTGACAAATATCGGCGCTAAACCGGTTAGTTTATATGACATTGAGAAATTATTAAACTTCTCCAACACAACAGGAATATTTGCTACGCTATAAAGGGTCGTGCCTATTAAAAGGGGAATAAATATCGTCCAAGTTAGTCCGAAATCAAGACCTAATTCCATATAGTAATAAATAACACCGAGAATATATAAAATTATAGTAACTATATTTACAGCAAAATTTTTAAATAAGTATGCAATCGGCAAAATACTTAACATCCACAAAAACACCAGAGAACTGTTATTAGCATTAATATGGTAATTTTGTCCGGTTAGTGCATACGTACCTCCGATTAATAACGTTGATAAAAATATCATTGAGTGTCCGAGTCTTGGAAATTTATTTTTTTCATACGCCAAATTATAACCAAAATACAATGCAGAAATAGATAGCATTAGCATAATTAAAATTTGTAAAACAGGCAATGACATCAATAGCGATAATATCCAGTCATTAGCCGAAACGAATGCAAACACACCAATTCCTATTAAAATAGCTGCAATAGTATAGATACAAATATTTAAGCGAAGTCTGTGTTTCTTGGCATTCTCTTCCTCGACGCTCTCCAATAAGACTTCTGCTGTTTCCTGGTTTATCAAACCGGCAACAAGCCATTTGTTAATCATTTTTTCCATACAAACTCCTTATATGATAAATCATTGTACTACAAAATTTTAGATTTTATAGTATAGGGTGCGGGAAATCAAAGATTTACCGCATCCTACAGCTATCGGTGCGCAAGTGTGCACATCCTACTCGCTGACATACAAACTGGAAGCAAGTGTCAACTTTGTAAATTTATGACATAAGAAGCTGCCCCCTCATCCTAACCTTCTCCCGATGGGAGAAGGAATAAAGCCCCTTCCACTTTTCAACTCTTCAACTGAAACTCGCCCAACTAGGAGTCATTACCAACCAAATTCATCCCACTAGAAAACTTCCAAGATGGTAGGCAAACTATTTAGCCTATATACATTTACCTTAAGCTCAAGCCAGTAGCCAGAACTACCTGCAAATATATTTACACCCCCCTAGAGAATGCGTTCTTCTTTGGTTTTAGGAGTGATATGAAGTTCGTAGTTTACACTTTCTATGTAATCTCTGAACAATTGGTCGTAGGTTTTATCTAAAGATTTGAATCTGTCACGAATTTTCCCCGGCCATTCGATATCGTCTTTTACAAGGAATTTTTCACCAATAACCATTTTGTAGTTTTCGTTCAAATCAATAGGTTCAAATGCTTTGGTAATTTTGTTTCTCACTCTTATTGCTTCTGCGTAATCTGCGTCAGAATTACCGTCTCTGATTTCTTTTATCAAACTTCTGTTAACTTGAACATCTGACCAGTGAATAATTGTATTTCTTGTTGGAGCCTTTAGGTTAGACAAGATATTCTCCGTAATCAAACCAACAAGTTCAAAGCCTTTAACCTCACCAATTTTCAAGTTTGACAAGTCTTCACTGACACCATCAAAAACTTTCATTACTTCAAGGTTATTTGCATTATCTTTCAAACCACCACGAACGATTGAGGACTGCAATGCAACCGTAAAAATATCCGGATCACAATTCTTTCTAACAGCACGTTTAACCGCACTCGTCAGATAATTCATCAAATAGCTGTTTTTATAACGAATTTCGTTACCGTAAGAAAGCTCAGTCATACCTCTATCTACTTCTTCTGACTTAACGATTTCTTCCATCGCTTTGTTTTCTATTATTTCTTTGAAATATTTATTCTGCATTAGAGTTTCGCGCTGAACATTCCAGCTGTTCAACCCCATTCTATCCAATATCTCAGCGACTTTTTTAGAAAGATTTTGTTCTTTATCATCAGCTGCTCTATCTGTTTTCCATTCATCTAATGAAACCAAAGGTTTCATATCATCTCTAAAGAAGTCATTCAAAAACAGTTGGAAAGGATGGTTTTCCAAACCATCAGCAAGAGTAGTTTCTGTAAAATAAGGGGTCATAGAACCTTTTATCAAATTACCTTCGTCATCAAATTCAAGATTCAAGGCTTTTATTATTTCATTATCTTTTCCTAAAGAATTTATACTTGTTTTGCCCACATTTGCCTGCAAGTTTTTGTGATCGTGTCCGTTTAAAATATGATTAATTTGAGGGACATTTTCTCTCACAATTTCAGACAACCTGCCGCCCATGTGAGAAAGCAATACTACAACCCCTTTTGGATTAGCTTCTTTAAACTTATCTACTTCGTCTTTAATAGATTTAATAGTGCCTTGAATATCTGCTTCTTTAAGGTTGGTATCTTTTTTATTTGAATTATCATAGAATTCAAGTCCTTTTAGTAACCCCGGGTTATAAAAATCCATTGACGGAATAGTTGCACTGACAAAAAGAATTTTATGGAATAGTTCAGAATTTTTGTCATCGGGAACACTGTATACCGCAGATTTAACAATATCCTTATCCTCTTTCATCGCCTCAACCAAGGCCGGTGATTTTTCGAGATTAGCATTTGTAACTACGGAAGTCATAGGGTTTTTCTTCATAACACTGAGAATAAATTTGTCACCCGCATCAAGACAGTGGTTACCCATTACAAACAAAGTTTCCAAAGACGGAATTTTCGCACCTGCATAACCTTGAGCTTTTTCTGCCAGATTTTTTACAATCATCCTTACACTATCAATTGTCTTTAATAGTGCTAAATTTTGAATATCACCATTCGACAAATCCGGATGAGTCACGAAACCTTTTTTAGATGGATTAATAAACCAGTCCCCTACAATCGCAAAGAAGTTCTTTGTCGAAGGAGATTCTGACTTCGGGAAGAATTCTCCGGCGTTGTTTTCTATTGTCTTCAAAACCCTCGGAAGTCTTAAAATATTTCCGTGGTTATCTGCTGTTGCTAAGATATTAACTCTTGCGGCTTGAAAAGTTGGATTGGATGATTGGACTTTTTGTATCATAATTTTCTCCACGTACACACATTTACATTTGCTATTCTGCCATGAAATTCTTTTACTTTTTTATATTTTCAATATTGTTAGTACATCTGCGTCGTTAACTGCCTTGAGAGCAGGATTGAGTTGAACCGCTTTAGTATAATCTTCTACAAAACCTTCGTCCTTCAAATCACGTTTGATTGCTGCCCTGTAGTAATAAGCTTCCGCGTATTGAGGGTTGTACTTGATAGCCATATTGAAATCTGCAAGTGCGCTATCACGATTTTGCAAAATGTACTTTTGCAATGCACGTATATAATAACACTCGGCAAGCTTAGGATTTGCTACCGGTTTTGTATTGATTTCAGGAACTGCATTAACAGGTTGTCTTAGAGCAGGTACAGCCGCAATATCTTTCTTAGGATCAACCTTTACAACACCGGCTTTAACTGTTGCAGGCTTAATAGATGAAGTTTCATCCTTTTTCAAGTATGCAATCTTCTGAATCGTAGCAGGATTAACTTTTGGTTGTCTTAATGCAAAATTGAGATCTGCAGGGGCTGATTTATATACAACTGAATCCGGTGTCGCAGAAACCACGACAGGTTTCTGATTTTGCGCAATTTCACGCTGAATTTCCATTTCTTTTACCAGAACCGGACTTTCTTCCGCAATTGCAATAGCGTTTTTAAAATCTTCTTCCGCGCCTTCACTATCGAAATAACGTTTTTTCAATCTGCCTCTGTTTGCAAAAGCTGTTATATCTTCCGGATTAAGCTTGATAGCGATTGAAAAATCGCTCAACGCACCTACGTTGAAATTTAATTTACGTTTTACAACACCACGGTTGTTGAAAGAAGCAGAATCCGTAGGATTCAATTTGATAGCTGTGTCAAAATCCTCGAGTGCCTCTTCGTTCTTTTCTGTTCTGGTTTTCAAATTACCTCTGTTATAATAAGCATCCGCGTAATTTGGATCAATTTTAATCGCCGTATTATACGCTACCATTGATTCAGCAGTTTTACCAAGTTCTGACAAAACTACACCGCGGTTGTTATGAGCAAAAGCGTATTTTGGGTTAACTGCTAAGGCTGCATCATAATCCTTCAAAGCTTCTTCTCGTTTGTTAGAAATGTGTTTCAAATACCCTCTATTCAAGTAGAATTCTTCATTTTTAGGGTTTATAGAAATCAATTTGTCATAATCTTCTATTGCCAAATCAATATTCCCTATAAGATAGTTCAAATACGCTCTATTTATATATGCGTCAACAGAATTTGGATTTTCGGTTATAAGTTTGCTATAACCCGCAATTGCGCTTAAAACAGCGTTTTTATTCACCTGTCTTGGCTGCGCCGATTCAGAAATCGCAAACACTGATGAAGTACAAAACATTATGAGAGCAAATATAATTACACTTTTCAACGATATTTTCATTTGAATCCCTTTTAACAGAACACATGTCCTTTAATAATTGTGATATGTCGTAAGAGTATATTAACACAAAAAAAATATTTTTAAAGTAATACTCTGGGGTGGGGTAAATATATTTGATTTATATGTAAACACTACAAGTTGAGTACAAAAGTAAGAATGTGAAGGTGCGTTATTAAAACAGAACCAATTGTATTTACCCTCCGCATACTTTGCAAGGAACACCGCCGCGTTTTACAGCCTCTTTTCTGTCAATATTAATACAGTTCACAGTACATTTTGCCGCCCAACGACACCAAACCTGATGTATTTTATGAGTTTGGGTATTGTACACAACTGTTTCTGCAGAAGAAATATTTGTCACTGCAAAAAACATTGATACAACAAAAACTAATTTCAACAACATTTTTGAAAATTTAAACATAAAAAACCTCATATACCAGCACAAGCCCAGCATACCACAATTTTCAAAACGCGACTATAAGACAAGTGGGGAATAAAAAAACTACAATGACGCGCACACACCGCACCAAATAAAAAAAACACATTCCGTAATACAAGCCGATAAAGGGACTTGAACCCTTGACCTACTCATTACGAATGAGTTGCTCTACCAACTGAGCTATATCGGCATATCTACAGTATATCTCAAAAATTCAGTCTTGCAATTATAGCATCCGTAAATTCCGAACAAGTCGCATTTCCGCCCAAATCTTGCGTTTTTATACCATCTTGTAAAGTTGTAAACAAAGCTTTTTTAATTCTGTCCGCACAAACTTTTTCTCCGATATAATTAAGCATTTCTACAGCAGAAAGCAGCATTGCAGTCGGATTTGCCTTGTTCTGTCCCGCAATATCAGGAGCTGAACCGTGAACAGGTTCAAACACCGCGTAATCTTTTCCGATATTAGCACCCTGAGCAATTCCAAGTCCGCCAATCAATCCTGCACAAAGGTCTGAAACAATATCACCATAGAGGTTTGGCAGCAGTAAAACATCAAACTGATTTGGGTTTTGAACAAGCTGCATACAGCAATTATCCACAAGAATTTCCCTGAACCCTATTTGCGGATACTTCTTCGCAACCTCTCTTGCACAATCCAAGAACAACCCGTCAGAAAGTTTGCAAATATTAGCTTTCGTCACAACACAGACTTCTTTTCTGGCATTCTTCACCGCATAATCAAACGCAAACTCTGCAATTCTCAAAGACGCTTTCCTAGTAATGCTCTTAATACTTTCCGCTGTGTCTTCATCAACCTGACGTTCAATTCCCGCGTATAAATCCTCAGTGTTTTCCCGAACTACAACTATGTCAACATTTTCATAGCGAGTCTTTATCTCCGGCAAACTCACACAAGGACGCAAATTTGCATACAAATCAAGCTCTTTGCGCAACTGTACATTGACAGAGCGAAAACCTTTTCCAATAGGAGTCGTAACAGGCGATTTCAGAGCGATTTTATTTTTTTTTACGGAATCTAAAACACGTTGCGGCAGGGGGGAACCTTCCTCTGTAATCACATCCATGCCGGCTTTTTGAACATCCCATTCAATATCAGCGCCTGATGCTTTAATAATTTTTACAACAGCATCAGAAATTTCCGGTCCGATACCGTCCCCTTTAATTAACGTAACCTGTGTCATACTCCGCCTTCCATACTAAGCTTTTACGGCTTGTTTTTGTTCTAAATATGCCTCTAAACCTTTGGACAATTGGTCAGGACAACTTGTAGGTCTGCTTCCGCATGGAAGTCCGTGAAATTTTTCAATAACGTCCTTGACGTTCATCCCGCGTATTAAAACTCCAATCCCGCTTAAATTTCCGTTACATCCGCCCACAAATTCAACATCCTGAATAATATTATCCTTAATTCTTATTTGCATCATTTTAGAGCAAACACCTTGTGGCTGATATTGAACAATATCAACACCATTCACCTGATTAACAGTAACTTCGCTCATAAAAGTACCTCCTCACAACAATCAATTTTCTGCTTAATATTATAGCAGTGGGAGAAAAACTTTTCAAATCCTAGCAGGCTATTTTACCAAATTATTTTCGTCAGAAGTGAATTCGCTGTACGCTTCATTCAGTTTATGAGCGTTATACAAGCTTGAGTACAATTTTGCTGCAGCTTCGGCTCTACTTTTCTTTGAGTATTCGAGAACAGCGTTTAAACCTTTTGAATTAATTGTACCGTCCGCTTTCATCGGGTCTGTAGTACCTTTACTCAAAACATCTGCAGCCAAAATATTAGCACTATATTCACCTAAATCAATTTTGCCATCTTTATTGATATCCATTGGTTCTGCTGTCATATCGTCAGAAACAACATATTTTGATTCAAATTCATCAACAGGCATTTCTTTTACTCGCATCTCTTCATACGCAGCACCTATCAATGCTTTTGTATCAATTTTACCGTTTTGAGGCATATAACGGTATTCGTATTCCAATGGCGGAAGTGAATTTAAATATTCATCATTAGACTTTATAAATTTATTAATCTTTGCCGCATTTTTTTCATCCGCTTCTTCTGTCGGCATAAAATCCAATATCGGAGCCGTTGTGTAATTATCATTTACAATCGGCTGAATCATATAGTTAATATTGTTATCAGCAGCATTTCTGCCATATCTTACAGAATCATCCTTAATAATTCCGTCATAAATTCCCTTATTACCATTGATTTGAAAAGTCATATTAAAACCTCCACACTAATATATATATTATTAAAAACATCTAAACCCAAAATATTGCCTAATTAAGTATAAAAGCTTTACAAAAGTTAAATTTTAGATTTATAATTAATTGTATGATTAATTTTCTCGGGAAATGCATGGAGAACCTTTATCTTAGCGCAAAGTACGTTTTAACAGGACGCGCAAGATTTTCTTCTGTTCTTGCGCAAGCGGCAGCGATAAGTTATGACTCCCTAATAATTTCCCTTGTAATTGTCTTCGTTTCTGCTGCCGTAATCGCGATTCAAGTATCTAAACAATTTTTGATGACGGGTGCGGAAGCATACGTTGGTGGCTCTATCGCTGTCGTTATGATAAGAGAAATTGCCCCCGGGTTTGTAGCACTCGCAATTGGGGCAAGAGCTGGAACTGCAATTTCAGCAGAGATTGCTAACATGAAAGTAACTTCACAAGTAGACGCCATCAAAACATTGAAAGTAGAACCGGTTGGGTATTATTTTTCTCCGAGAATAATAGCTGCCGCAATAACAGTTCCTATGGTAGTCCTTATTGCAGAATTGGTCGGAATTCTGGGTGGATTAGTTGTTTCTCACTACACAATCGGACTTCATCCTGCCAGATATATCACCTCTGTATGGCTCTGGCTAAGCACAAAAGACATCTATATAAGCTTACTAAAGGCGTTTATATTCGGAATTCTTATAACACTTGTCTGCGCAACACAGGGCTACGAAACAAAAGGCGGAGCAAAAGATGTCGGAATTTCAACAACAAAGGCTGCTGTGCTTTCTACTGTGTACATGCTTATTGCTGATTTTATAATAAATATCATATTCTATTTATAATAAACGAAATTGATAATAACCCATTCTTGTGCTAAGATACTCATTGAGAGCATTGGGAGATACTATTTTGCCGGAAGAACAGCCTAAAAGTACAATCTACGAAAAAATTTCAGAATGGTTGGACATATACCATTCCACAGAAAGTGCTGAAGAAAAAAACAAAGTTAAAAACCTTATTGTAGGAAAAATGTCTCCGGTAGTTAAATATATTGCACGCACAATTGCAAGACGTGCAACCGACCCTATTGATGATTTAGTTCAGGCTGGTTTTATCGGGCTTTTGAAAGCAATTGAACATTACTCCAAAGAAAGAAACGACAATTTCAGAGTTTATGCAGGTTATTTGATTATCGGAGAGATGAAACACTACCTCAGAGATAAACTCAATACAATCAGAGTTCCGCGCCACATTCAGGAACTTGCAATTCGTATCAATAATTTCACAAAAACACTTACAACAGAGGAACTTGAGCGATTGACAAGCGAAGATGTAGCATTAGCCTTGCAAATCCCGACAAAATCTGTCGACTTCGCCCTACAAATGGACAGAAGACGTTCAACTCTGTCTCTGGATGATATTTTCAATGAAGATGACAGCTTAGGCTACGAGGAGATTTTAGTCGAAAAAAATTATAAAGCTAATGCTGAAGTCGCTGACAATAGAATTATTTTTAAAGATATCATTGAAAAACTACCTACAGAACAAAGATATCTGATTAATCTCTACTACAATCAAGGATTAAACCAAAAAGAGATTGCAGAAAGACTGAAGCTCACTCAAATGACCGTTTCAAGAAGGATGAAAAAGGTGTTTCACACAATTTATGAACTAATGGAAGAGCAAAATAGAATTGCTGAGAAAGAGGGTTCTAATGAGTCCGGAGATGAATAATTATATACTGTTTTGGGTCTGCATAATAGGCTTGTGTATGGGAAGCTTTTTCAACGTAGTCATTCTGCGTTCACTGAGCGGTGAAAGTATCGTTTTTCCGCCCTCAAAATGTCCCAAATGTAATCATAAACTTTATCCATGGCACAATATACCGGTTTTATCTTATATTTTTCTTCGGGGGAAATGTCATTTCTGCAAAGAAAAAATCAGTATCCAATATCCTATCGTTGAACTTTTAACAATGATTATGTACGCAGCTGCATTCTTGACATACGGAGCTTCGTTAGACACTTTTTTTGCGATTGTAATTATATCTTCTTTAATAATTATGACTGCGACAGATATCAAAGAACAGTCCGTTGATTGCAATATGGCAATAGGTTTGGCAATTACAGCCTTAATTTTTCATCTGTTTGCAAAAGGACTAAATATACCTTCCTTTACAGATTCTTTGCTAGGTTTAATTATAGGCGCGGGTGTAATTGAACTATTCGCCCATGCCGGCAAATTGTTTTTCAAAAAAAGAGCAATGGGAGAGGCGGATACATACGTTGCAGGCGCACTCGGAGCGTGTTTTGGATTGCAAAATCTAATACCGTTTTTCATTTATTCATTTGCAGCATCCCTGCTTTTCGTAATCCCTGCATTTATATATAATCAATACAAGAAGAACAACAAAGCTGTGTGCATATTATTTATATTATTCATTCTAACTTCACTCATTTTATTCAAGTATTCATTTGAAGTTATGTGGCAACACTATTTGTTACTCGGAATTCTTGCTATCATAGGAATTTCACTCGCTGCAATGATTTTACGCGGTTTAAAAAACGAATCGACTCCGCTATATATGCCGTTTGTACCGGCATTAGCACTCGGGGCTTTGTATTTTATTTTCTTTTAAGCTAAAATCTGAATATGTTGAGTGTATCGTATCCAAATCAATATAGAAATTATTGTGTGTTTAACGAAGAAAGAATAAACGCGAAGAAAAATCTTGCAACAATTCAAACTTCGCTTGAGAATCCAAGTTCGGAAGACGAAGTCCTAGAAGACTTATACGCACTCAATTTAATGCTGGATGAAGGATGTGACCCCAAAAGTGTTGCAGATTTATACCCGCAGCTCTCCAAATACAATTCCACCAAATCACCTAATATACAAACCTACCTTGCGGGGATTTATCGCAAGACAAAGGTTCCGGACGGCTTTGGACCTCTCTGGACAATGCTTATACGAAACGCTCTAAATCCGCCAAAAGATTGCCCTTTCGACCCGAACGAAGAAATTGGCGGTGCGATTTTGGATTATATGGCTTAAACTTTTGCTAAAGAATCAGCTCCAATTTCAAGAGCTTTGATATTCAAAGGCAAGAATGCTTTCTTCTTCTCACCCAAAACTTTCTCTAAGCCTTTTTCCAAATATTCTTTTGATACGATATCGCAAACGGCTGAAAGAACACCCAGTGCAACCATATTCGTCACTTTGCTGTTTCCCAAATCGTTTGCGGGCTTTGTCATCGGTGCAAACACGTATTTAATATCATCTCTTGGTCTTGTTTCTGCAACAAGAGTAGAGTTTGCAACAATCGTACCGCCCTTTTTAACCCTTTGAACAAACTTATCAAAAGACTGTTGATTTAAAACCAAAGCATAGTCAGTATCTTGTTTGTGAACAGAGCTTACTTCTGAGTCAGACACTACAATCTCACAGTTAACCGTACCACCGCGCATTTCTGCACCATAGCAAGGATACCACGTAACATTTTTGCCTTCTAACATAAACGCGTTAGCAAGAATTGTTCCTGCAAGAAGAACACCCTGACCGCCAAAACCTGCTAATATAAAATTATTTTCCATATTATTTCTCTCCTGCAGTTAAATCTTTGTACACACCCAATGGGAATACCGGCATCATTTCATTCTTAACTCTTTCGTGAGCTTCTTCCGGTGTCATGTGCCAGTTCGTAGGACAAGATGATAAGATTTCAACAAAGCCGAATCCTAAACCTTTTTCTTGAACTTCAAAAGCCTTTTTAAGAGCTTGTTTTGCCTGATTAATATGCGGAATCGTATCCAATGCTACTCTGGCTGAAAACGCAGTTCCGTCACACAATGCAATATGCTCAGCAATCTTAATCGGGTATCCGTAATATTCTCTGTTACGTCCGTTAGGTGAAGTTGTAGTAACCTGTCCCATAATAGTTGTAGGTCCGAGTTGACCGCCTGTCATACCGTAAGTCGTATTGTTTATACATATTGCGGAAACTTTTTCACCTCTTAATGCTGTGTGCATTGATTCTGCCAACCCAATAGATGCAAAATCCCCGTCACCTTGATATGTAAATACAAATTTATCAGGATTTGCTCTCTTAACCCCTGTAGCAGACGCGCAAGCTCTTCCGTGAGGAGCTTCAACACAATCTACATCAAGAAAATCGTATAAAAATACAGAACAGCCGATTGATGCTGAACAAATAGTTCTTTCTCTCAAGTTCATCTCGTCAAGAAGTTCCGCAACCAATCTTATTGCAACACCATGGTCACATCCGGGACAGAATGTATATCTGAAATCTTTCTTCATGGATTTTGGAATACTAAATACTTGCTGCATATGAGCCCACCCTTTCTTCAACAGAAGAAACAATTTCTTCTACACTCAGCCATTCTCCGACCGGTCTGTTAACCAAATATACTTCAGATTTGCCGTTTACGGCATATTTAACATCTTTAAACATTTGTCCCATGTTCATTTCTACAACGGCAAAATCTTTACCTTGAGCCGCTAACTCAGAAATTCTCTTGTGAGGGAACGGAGACAGCGTAATCGGTCTCAAGCAACCGGCTTTAATACCTTTTTCTCTCAAAACCTTCATCGCAGCCTTAATATTTCTTGTCATTGAACCAAAAGCCGTCAAGATTATATCAGCATCCTCTGTTTCAAACTCCTCATAAGATGTTTCGTTTTCAGTAATAACCACAAACTTCTTGAACAGGTCATAAATATGTTGAATTTGTTTCTTTTCATTTGGTCCGCAAGAGTAGATAGCTCTTGATTCTCTGCCCTTAGCACCCGTTAAAGCCCAAGAAGAAACATCTACATCAGGATAAGGGTTTTCGCCAAAGCTTGCCGGCTCCATCATTTGTCCCAAAAGTCCATCAGCAAGCAATATTACAGGATTTCTGTATTTTTGTGCCAAGTAGAATGCTCTATAAGTTAAATCAATACATTCCTGAACAGTTGACGGAGCAAGAACTATAATCTTATAGTCGCCGTTTCCACCGCCATAAACAGATTGGTTATAATCCCCTTGTGACGGGTAAATATAGCCTAACCCAGGACCTGCTCTCATAACGTTTACCAATACAACCGGCAATTCGTCACCACAAGCATAAGATAATGCTTCTTGCATCAAAGCGACCGCGCAAGATGAAGAAGTTGTCATCGCTTTAACACCAGTAGAAACAGCACCTACAACCATATTTATCGCAGCAAGTTCACTTTCTGCGCAAACATAAGCTCTGCCCAATTCCGGCATTTTTGAGCTAAGATACTCCCCAATTTCAGTCTGCGGAGTAATCGGGTAACCAAAATAGCACTGACAGCCTGCATTCACAGCCGCCTGAGCTATCGCATAGTTTCCCTTAATCAAAACTTTTTCATTTTTATCTGTCATTAATCTCTCCAAATTCAGTGTAAACATAGCATCCTAGACCTATCGTCCAACGCCGTCCACTATCTGTATACCTCTGTAATGGCCATGTCAGGACATCTTTTGGCACACATTGCGCATCCGATGCACTCACCATTTTTGTCATCAAACTCTACAAGATAGTCCCCGAGCCTATTTGTCTTATCAGACTTCTTTATAAGCCCCTTAGGACAAGTACTTACGCACAAATAACACGATTTGCAACGACTATTGTTAACAATTATTCTTCCCATCCTTAACTCCTATTCCATGAAAAAGTATAGCACTAATAAGGTTTTCAGACCTTAAATGTAAAGATTTGTTTAGTTTTGTAACAATTTTGGTTAAGAAGCGTTATCGATTTTTGATATGTGGAATTAAGAAAGTATAGGACAAGCAAGGATGCGTCTAAGGGATGCAAGAGCCAGAAAGGAGTAAAAAATGGCACTTACAATTAACACAAACATTTCATCACTCGTTGCACAGGGCAATTTGAGCAAAGCAACAAAATCGTTGAACACTGCGATTGAAAGAATGACAACAGGTTACAAAATTAACCACGCAAGCGACAACGCAGCAGGTTATTCTATCGCTAGAAACTGGGAAACTCAGTTAGGTTCATTAGACGTTGCAGCAGACAACGCAGCTACAGGCGCTGACATGTTGACTACTTTGGAAGATACTTATTCATTGGTAACTTCTCACTTACAACGTGTTAGAGATTTGACAGAACAAGCTGCTAACGGAACTTATGGTTCACAATCATTAAAAGCAATCCAATCAGAAATCACAGCAAGACTTGAAGAAGTTGACCGTATTTCTGCAAACTGCGAATTCAACGGTTTGAAGATGATGGACGGCTCAATGGGTGAAATTTCTCTTCAAGTAGGTCTTTACAGCTCAGCAGACAGCCAAATCGTACTGAAAGAAGACTTGTTCAAAGAAGCTAACATCAAAACATTATTCGGAGAAGAAAAAGCTGATGTTGCAGAAAAATGTGCAGGTCGCAAAAAAGGTACTACGGCTAACTCTATGCTGGATAAAATTGATGAAGTTATTAACGAGATTTCAGGACGTGTAACTACATTAGGTGCTGCTCAGAACAGAATCGATTCTGCTGTTGAGTCAATCAGCGTTCAATCAGAAAACATCACTTCTTCATTATCAACATTGAGAGATGCAGATGTTGCAGAAGAATCTTCAAACTACATCAAATCACAAATTCTTCAACAAGCTGCAGCTACATTGCTTGCAACAGCAAACCAAACTCCAAGCATCGCTTTGAACCTTCTATAATCGTAAAGTTGGTGCTTAGACTTATAAAATGTACGTTTATTCTAAACAAAAGCCGGAAATCGCTTTCCGGCTTTTCTTTTTATACAATCTCTTTTGGCTCACTATTGTTGTCTTCGACAACACGTTCGCCCTTCGCCTGATTACAACAAAAAAAGAGGAGCAAATAATTTACTCCTCTTTTTTCTATATAAATTACCTTAATTATTCCTTAAGGAATGTCTCGTAATTTCTTGCCAAGAGGTGAGTCTTAACCTGATTTATCAAATCAAGAGCAACACCAACCATGATGATTAATGATGTAGCACCAATACCTTGGAATGTAGTTATCTTAGTTACATAACTTGCAAACGCAGGTATCAAAGCAATAACACCTAATGCCATAGCACCGATAAATGTGGTCTTTGTCAAGATTTTATCGAGAGCTTCCGCTGTAGGTCTTCCCGGTTTAACCCCAGGAATTGAAGAACCATACTTTTTAAGGTTATCCGCAATGTCTTTTGGCTGCATATTCGGCATGATTGACGCATAGAAAAATGTCAACGCAACAATCATTACGAAATAAATTACGTAATATGTCAAACCGCTCGGGTTGAAGAACTGGTTCAATGTCATAACCATATCTTGTACCCAACCCTCAGGTAATTTTGCCTGACCTACAACAGAAAGTATTGTAGACGGGAACAAAAGAATTGCAACCGCAAAGATAATAGGCATTACACCACCCGGATTAAGTTTGAACGGAATAAATGTGTTAACTCCGCCATAAACCTTGTTTCCGACTTGTCTTTTAGGGTTAACAATAATAACCTTTCTGATAGCTTCCTGCATAACAACAATGAAAATCATTGTTATAAAGAAAATTGCTAACAAAAGGATGAACCCCCACATTAAAACAGAATCATTCGAAACCATTTGCCATGTGTTAGACATATACAACGGAATACCGGCAATTATACCAACGAAGATTATCAAAGAACCCCCGTTTCCGATACCTTTTTCAGTAATCAATTCTGACATCCACATAACAAGTACTGAACCTGCTGTCATTGACAAAATTGCTGATAAATTAAACATTACCGGATGTACATTCGCCGTGATAGCACCTGAAAGATGAGACAGGTAAGCAACAAAGATTATTGATTGGAAAACCGCCAAAACAACCGTAAACAAACGTGTATATTGTGACAATTTTCTTCTTCCCGCTTCTCCGTCTTCTTTTTGCAACTTCTCAAGTGCAGGTATGATAACCGCCATCAACTGCATTATGATTGATGAAGTGATGTAAGGTCCGATACCGAGTGCGAATATAGAAACTTTTCCGAGAGCTCCACCTGTGAACAAGTCCAAGAACCCCAGAATGTTGTTTCCGTTCATAACCTTTGATGCAAATACTGCATTGTTAATGCCATATACCGGAAGGTGAATACCAATACGGAACAATACCAACATCCCGAAAGTAAAAATCAATTTTTCTTTCAAGCCTGATGCGTTCCACATTGACATCAAATCTGCCGTTGTAGGCATTCTCATTCCGCCAGATACTCCTGCCATTATGCTAATTCAACCTTTCCGCCTGCTGCTTCAATTTTTTCTTTTGCTGATGGTGTTACATAATCAGCCTTAACTGTAATAGCTTTCTTGATTTCGCCATTACCAAGAATTCTCAAACCATCACAAGAAGGATGTGCTTTTCTGATTTCTTTCAATGCTTCAAGTGAAATTACATCAAGATTCAATTCAGCAAGTCTGCCAACATTGATTTGAGCATAATTTCTGGCATTGATAATTTGGAATCCTTTAAGTTTAGGCAATCTTCTGTAAGCCGGCATTTGTCCGCCTTCGAATCCTCTTTTAGCAGTTCTGCCTGAACGTTGTCCTTCACCGTTATGACCGCGGCAAGATGTTTTACCGTGTCCTGATGAACGACCTCTGCCTACTCTTTTAGATTTGCCTGTTGCACCTTCAGCAGGTCTCAAATCTTCTAATAAAATTTTATCTGCCATTTTTATTTCCTCTTTCATTAACTGTTACTAATTTTTGGTCTTAACTACGCTTCTGTAACTTCAACCAAATGTGAAATTTTATTAGCCATACCTTTGATTGTATCGCTATCATTGTGTTCAACTACCTGATTAAGTTTTCTCAAACCCAAAGCTTGTGCAACTTTACGTTGTGCTTCTGAGCATCCGATTAAACTTCTTACAAGTTTTATTTTAATTTGTTTTGTCTTTGCCATTTTTTTATCCTTTACTTCTTAAATTTACTTTACTATTTCAAACCGTAAATTAAATAGCCTGCTAGTTTAATAATTCAGCCATTGTTAAGCCACGTTTTTTAGCTACTTCACTGAACGGTCTTAAAGATTTAAGAGCTTCTAATGTAGCATTAGCAGCGTTAAGAGGTGATTTTGAACCTAAAGATTTTGAAAGAATGTTTTCAATACCTGCAAGTTCAAGAACTGAACGAACAGCACCACCTGCGATAATACCTGTACCTTGTGATGCAGGTCTTAACATAACCGCACCTGCACCTGATCTGCCTGTGATAGGGTGTGGAATAGTTGTTTTGAAGATAGGAACTGTAATAAGGTTCTTTCTTCCGTCTGCAATGGCTTTTTGGATAGCAATGATAACTTCTGATGCCTTAGCACAACCTACACCAACTTGGCCTTTTTTGTTACCAACGATAACAATAGCTCTGAAGCTTAATTTTTTACCACCCTTAACAACTTTTGTTACACGGCGGATTTGTACAACCTGTTCTTTCCATTCTGATTCAGGTTTTACTTCTTGAGTTTCTACTCTTTTCTTTCTTGAACGTTGTTTTTTTGCAGGAAGTTCAGTTACGTTTTCTTCTGCTTCAGCTGTTTCTTCAACAACAGCAGCTTCTTCAGTAACTTCAACTTCGTTAACGCCTTCTAATTTTTCTTCTGACATGTTAAACCTTTCCTTTTACATATTAGTGTTCTACTTGTTTTTGTTTTATTTTGACAACCGAATAACTAACATTAAAAAACACCCCAAAACAGGCATTTACAGTTTATTCAATTGTGGGTTTTTTCTGACATGAAAAATTCTAATATAAACAAAATCCTAACGCAAGGGGTAAATGTATTTTAGCTGATAAGTCAAGACTACAAGTTTAATGTCATACCGGAGGGGGGGGTAAAGGGGTAAATATATTCGGCTGGTTGGTAATTACTACTAGCTTGGCGTCCTTTGGAATGAGGGGAGGGGTAAATGTATTGGGCATATTAGTCAGAACTACCGGCTTAACGCAACAGAGTAACCAAGTGATCAAGAAATATACCACGGTCATTCTGAGTAGAAGGTAAAGTTTTCAACCCCACTTTTATTTTTAACCCACTGCAACCAAGTTTTTTAGGGTTATATGTATATAATAAGAATAAGCAATTCCAAACAGCGCGCCGATAAAGACTTGCAGAGGAGTGTGACCCAAAAGCTCTTTAAGTTTTCCCCCGGCTTCTTTGAGTTCTTGTTTATATACATCCATAATTATTCTGTTCAAGCATGCTGCTTGTTTTCCTGCCGCACGACGAACTCCGGCTGCGTCATACATTACAATAAATGCATACCCGAGCGCAATCGCAAACTCTATGGAATTAAATCCGCAGATTTGTCCGACAGTAGTAGACAACCCCATAACTCCCGCAGCGTGAGAACTTGGCATGCCACCGGTTGTAGTAAACAATCTTAAATCGACCTGTCTTTTGACAAGTAAGTGAAAGAAAAATTTGATAATCTGCGCAACAATTATTCCTGAAAAAGCGACAAAAATTACCTCGTATCCCGTATTGTAAATATGACTGAATTCCATTTAAACTCCCAAAATTCTATCTTTTAGCTTTCCTAAAATTTCGCTAAAGATTTCTGAATGATACTTTTCGATTATATCATAACATTCCTCAATATGCGAGCGGAATTTATTTTTAGCCTCTTCTAAACCGTAAAGCGTAACATACGTTAGCTTTCCGCTATTCTTATCTTTACCTGCTGTCTTACCCAATTCTTCAAAACTGGAAATCTCATCCATAATATCGTCGTAAATCTGGAACGCTAAACCGAATTTTGTCGCAAATTCATCCATACGATTAAACTCTTCCTCTGACGCATCGGCAATTATTGCACCGATTCTGACCGCAAGTCTGAATAACACGGCTGTTTTATTCAAATGAATAAAATCTAGAGTTTCCTCCGGCGACTTAACATATTTCCCACCCTCTGATTCAATATCAACAACTTGACCGGCAATCAGTCCATAAGCACCGCCGAATTTTGTGTACTCATGAATAATTTTTACCAATTGTTCTGCTGACAAACCTTTTGATTTCTCAATAATAGTTTGCGGTGCATAAGTTAAAAGCGCATCTCCCGCAAGCACGGCATTAGCTTCGCCAAAAACTTTGTGATTAGAAGGTTTTCCTCTTCTAAAATCGTCATTATCCATACAAGGCAAGTCGTCATGGATAAGGCTTTGGACATGGAGCATTTCAATAGCGCATGCAGCAGGAAAAGCTTTTTCCATATCCCCGCCAAGCATTCTAACCGTCTCCAAACACATAACCGGACGTAACCTTTTTCCCGGAAGCGAAAGCGTATATTTCATCGCTTTGAAAATATCCTCAGGATAAGTTATTTGTAAGTATTCATCCAATTTTTTATCAATCAAATTAATCAAGTTTTTCATCTTGTATGTCCTTATAAATATTTTGTCTTTGAGTATTTCTGGCACTTTGCCTTTTTCTTGCACTGATTTTAACCGCCGTTTTTGAGTTCACTGATTTGTGTGCAGTTTCAGTCTTTACACCTTGGAATTTCACCTTGTTTTTATACTCTTTTGCCTCTTCGACAAATTCTATATAACTCTGATAGCGTGTGTCGTCAATCTTATCAAGATGTTCTTTTACCGCACAACCGGTTTCCGTAATATGCAAGCAATCTTGAAACTTGCACAAACCTTTGTATGGCGAAATTTCGTCGAACAACAAATCAATCTCGGTCGGGAGCAGGAAATCGAATTTCAGATTGCTAAACCCGGGGGTATCAACAATTTTGGCATTATTACCCAAGTTTATTATCTCAGAATGTCTTGTTGTATGTGTACCCCTGCCCGTTTTTTCACTTACACTTTTTGTCCTGAGGTTAATCCCTGATACAGCATTGATAAGACTTGATTTTCCAACACCAGACGCTCCGCATAGAACAGAAGTTTTATCCTTCAAAATCTCTTTAAATTCATCCAACCCGTAACCTTCAAGAGCTGATGTGAACAAAATATCAAACCCCAAAGGCTCGTAGATTGAAAAAACTTTTTCTATCATCAAATCGTCCTCTGAAAGGTCGTTTTTATTAAAGCACAAAACCGTGTTCAGATTATGATATTTGGCAAACGCAATATATCTGTTCAACTGTGAAAAGCTTAACTCAGGCTCTTTAACGGCAGAAATTATAATAACTTGGTCTATATTTGAAACAGGTGGTCTTTGTATAAAATTCTTTCTTGGCAGAATTTTTTCAATCGCACCATTAGAAAACTCAACAAAATCACCCACAAAAACTTTCTGTTTTTGTTTCTTTAAAACCTCGCGGAGCTTGCATTCATAAGTTTCTCCGCCAGCTTCCACGTAATAAAAATCAGAGTGAATTTTAAATATCTGCCCTTTTTGCATAAAATTATCTTAACATGATTTTGAAATTAGTGTATAATCTTAATATAGATTTTTAAGGAGAAGGTATAGTGAAAACTTACGAAGGATTATTAACTGTCACAAACGAGAAATTCTGCATCGTTGTATCACGTTTTAACGAATTTATTTGCGCGAAATTATTATCAGGCGCGATTGATGAACTAAAAAGACACGGAGTTGATGAAGACTCTATCGATGTGGTTTGGTGTCCGGGAGCGTTTGAAATTCCTCTTATTGCAAAAAAATGCGCTAAAACAGGAAAATACAATGCCGTTATCGCATTAGGCGCAGTTATCAAAGGTTCAACTTCGCATTATGATTACGTTTGCGCGGAAGTTTCAAAGGGTGTTGCATCTGTATCTTTGGAAACCGAAGTTCCTGTAATATTCGGTGTTTTAACCACAGATAACATCGAGCAAGCGATTGAAAGAGCAGGTACAAAAGCCGGAAACAAAGGTTCTGACGCTGCAAAATCCGCTATTGAGATGGCTAATTTGGTAAATATAATCGGGTAGTAACGTTTCTTCTTCCCGACAAGAAAAAGGAGTGTGTGCATGAGTGAAATTATTACCGAGTATAGGAATGAGAACACCAAAAACATTGATTTGCTCTCAACAATAGATATTGTGAGAAAAATCAATGAAGAAGATCAGATTGTTGCCCGTGCGGTGGAAGACGAAAGTGCGAATATTGCTCGTGCGATTGATATTATTGCAAAACAATTTCTTGTCGGAGGAAAGCTATATTATTTTGGAGCAGGAACATCCGGCAGACTTGGCGTCTTGGACGCATCTGAATGTCCACCGACTTTTGGGGTAAAACCTGATATGATAACAGGTATTATTTCTGGCGGTAACGAAGCTCTAAGACACTCTATCGAAGGTGCAGAGGACAATTTCGAGCTTGGAGTAAAGGACGCAAAAGTTCTCACCAAAGACGATGTTTGTGTCGCGATTTCTGCAAGCGGAAATCCTAAATACCTTCTTGGAGTGCTTTCCAAAGCTGAAAAAATCGGTTGCAAAACAATTGCCCTGACTTGTAACCACAAAGCAGCTATATTGGAAGAAGTCGGACACGGAATTTGTGTTGAAGTAGGCCCAGAAGTAATTGCTGGTTCCAGCAGAATGAAAGCCGGAACTGCGCAAAAAATGGTTTTGAATATGCTAACCACAGGTTCTATGATAAAAATTGGAAAAACCTACGAAAACTTTATGATAGACTTAATGCCAACGAACGAAAAACTTAAAGACCGCGCAATCAGAATTGTTTCAGAGTTAGCGGAAGTAAACGCATCCACTGCACTTAAGACTCTTTTGGAATGCGAATGGTCAGTTAAAGTCGCAATCATGATGCTAAGATGCAATCTCAAAAAAGATGAAGCAAAAGAAATTTTGAGAAAAAATTGCGGCGTATTAAGAAGAGCGTTGGCGTCATATTCTAAATGCTAATTATTTTCAAAGTATTCGACTATTGAATCAGACATAATTCCTGCGTAATTTGACATCAATTTTGAATCAGCCATACGCGCACGTCCTTTTGGTGAAACCATATAGGCGACTTCCCACAAGACGCTCGGGATTTTTTGTTTAGTTTCAGATGCTCCTAAAACTCGAAGCTTGGCAGACACTGATTGTGCATAATCTTGTTTCCCGCCTAACATAAACCTGTCTTTTGCAGAAATCTTTTCGTGCTTTGGAATCCACTTATCAAAATTTTTTTCCATCCCTTCTGCAAGTTTTTTACTGTTTTTATTTGATCTATAGTAAATCTGAGTACGGTCGCTTGTCATTGTACCGTTAGAATTTACGTGAACAGAAACAAACAAATCTGCTTTGTTCTTTTTTTCCTTCAATTCATCAGAAATCAATCTAACATTTCCTTGCAAGAAAATAACTTTAGCACCTTTTGCGCACAGCTTGTCTTTCAAACGCATCGCATTATCGTAATTCAAAAGCCATTCGTCTTCCATTCCGCCCCGTCCCGGTGTTCCGACATCAGTTGCTGCCTGAGAATAACCGTGACCGGCATTAACAATAATAGTTTTACCGGAAAGGGGACCCTTTGAAGTAGGTTTAAATTCGGCACGAGTTGCCACAACTTTCCCGTTTACTTTAACGTTATTTTTCAAAAGCGGTCTGGTAGTAAAATCTGCAGTTCCTTCCATATTGACGTACTCAACATTGTCTTTGGTTACAACTTTTTTGTTCTCAGAGACCGAATAATCGGAGTCGTTATACAAAACTACAATTTTTTGACCAGGTTGAATTGTAGATGTTTTCAAGCCATTAATCGACTTTAAATTTTCAAGAGAAACTCTGACTTGCTTAGCGATTTTGGTTAAATTATCACCCTTTCGGACTGTATAAACATACCCTGGGATTTGAATAGTATCTCCGACTTTTATAGAGTCTTTATCCTCAATATTATTCATATCGCCCAAGATTTCGGTCGTCAATCCTAATTTATTTGCAATGCCAATCAGGGTATCACCCTTTTTAACTTGATATCCTAATTTTTGAATTTGTATAGTTTGTCCCGCATTAAGGGAATCCTTCTTGAACCCATTCACTCTTTTTAGTTCTTCTACCGAAGTTCCATAATAATTACTTAAACTATAAAGAGTATCACCTTTTTTAACCTCGTATGGATAAGTTATAAGAGTCAAATCCTTCTTGATTCCCACTTGTTCAAACTTTGTATTCTTAGATTTTTTGATTTCATTGAATGATTTTACATAACTGGGCGTATCTTCTGCCTGTTCAGTTGCTTCCGGTTTGTTTGACGAAACCGATGTCGCTGAGACCTTTTCAAATACAGGAATAACGATTTCTTTACCAACAGTCAGAGTATCATTTCCACCATTAAATTTGATTATCATATCTGATAACTCTTTTATTGACATTCCGGTATTTTGATACTTTGAAAGAATATCTCTTGCAAGAGCATAATAACCTTTACCACTGTATTTTTCTTCAACAACATACTTTTCTGTCTTTTGAGAAACCTTATAACTGCCAAAGTTCGTTAAATCTTTTTTGTTTTCTACAGGAGCACTCTGCGAACTTTGAACTGGGGCTGATGCTGTATTCTTTTTCAGAGTTGGTACATTGATTAACACACCCTCTTTTAAAGTCTCAACATCATGATTTAATCTTTTTATTTCATTCGCAATCTTCTTCAACTCAGCTTCTGAAGTATTTTTAGGAGCAATTTTTCTTGCTATTGCTAATAATCCGTCACCTTTTTGAACCTCGTATTTTGCTGATACCGCAGAAAAATTCGTTCCGGAAATAGTCTTTTTCGTAAAATGCTCATAAACATTGTTCAAATCAATTTTTGAGCCACCTAATTTTTTTGCATTTTCATAGAGCTTCTCTATTTCCGCCTTTGCAGCTCTGAGCGCACTCCCCTTCAAATCTCTTGTTGCCAGTATCATTCGACTCAAGCTTCTTCTGTACAAACCCGCGTCATCTACTTTTGGAGCACCAGTCTTTGCTGATTGAACATACGCTAGATTTTTAACTACCTTGCCATAATCTTTTGCCCGCAAAGCTTCTAACAATTGAGAATTCTGACTCAGAGCAGGTAAACCTTTGTTATAACACAGGTCAATCAGTCCTTCTTTTATAGAACTCGGTAAAGCTCCATAAATATCTTTTCCGCACCTGTTATTCAAAAGATTCTTAACCTCATCACATGAGGTTTTTAACTTTTCAGTAAGTTTTTCATAACTATCTTCCGGAGACAATGGCTTTTTCGTTCGAGTACCAAAACCACAAGTCGATGTACCGTATTTATCCTCATAAGGACACGTTACACCCTCATAATAGTGATTTCTGTCCCCTTCATAAAATTTTATCAAATCTATTAGGTGTAGTTCTGATTTCGCGATTGCGGTATGACTATCTTTCATTACTGAAAAAGAATAAGGTTTAATACCTAAGTATTTAACTGCATCGGCAACTATAGCTTTCGATTCAGTACTTACAAGATTTGAATTCGACAAGTTAACCGTCTGAACCTCGTTGCCATAATTAAACATCTTAACAGCATTTTCTTTGGAACTACTTCCTTGTACAGAAGAAGTTTCCGCTTGTAATTCGGCTCGTATTATGAAAGAAATTTCGGTCAAAACGTCCCCTTTTTAATTGCCTATATATTATTTAAGTTATCATCCATACAAGTTATTGTCATAAAATTTACATTTTTTTACAAACGAAGTTTTTAATACAGAAACAAAGGACATATTCCGATTTTTATAGTATAATCATTGAGTAATACAGGAGGAGTTTTCTTTATGAAATTAACAGTACTTGGTCCGGGGTGTTGGGGTTTAACATTAGCTTGGCTGATGAATGATAACTTTGAAAAAATTACCGTTTGGGGCAGAGAATCTGACTTAAACGAAGATTTGGTGATAAATAAACACTGCTCAAAACCTTTGGAAGTCCAATTAGATAAAAAAGTTGAAATTACTTCTGATTTAAAAAAAGCTATCGATGGCGCGGATATAATCTTATCAGTTGTTGCAACAGGCGGGGTAAGACCTGTTTGCGAACAACTTAAAGCAGCCGGTATCAATCCGAATGTACCGCTCGTAAACGCATCAAAGGGGCTTGAACTCAATACTTTGATGAGAATGTCAGAGGTTATAAAAGATGTTCTTCCTGAACAAAAAGTCGTAATTTTATCAGGACCGACTTTGGCAAAAGAAGTTTTGCAAGGCAAACCTACTGCAGCTTCCGTTGCTTGCGATGATATTAAAACTGCAGAATTTGTACAAAAGGCTTGCAATGTTCCAAACAGATTCAGACTCTACACGAACCACGATGTCATAGGTGTAGAACTCGGAGGAAGCCTTAAAAACGTAATCGCTATCGCTTCCGGCTTTGCTCACTCAATGAACCTCGGTGACAACTGCATGGGAAGCCTTTTGACAAGAGGTATGGCTGAAATCGTAAGACTTAGCGTTAAACTCGGCGCAAATCCGTCCACATTATACGGACTTTCAGGCATGGGGGACCTTATTGCAACCTGCTCAAGCCCCATGTCCAGAAATTACACAGTAGGCGCGATGCTCGGACAAGGTAAAAAAGTTGATGATATCTTAAGAGAACTCGGCTCCGTTGCGGAAGGGGTTAAAACCTCTAAAGCTGTTTGCGATTTGGCAAAAAAACTCGGTGTAGAAGTGCCTGTATCAAACGCAATTTATGAGGCAGTTTATACTGATATCACTCCTCAAGAAGTTTTATCAAAGCTTATGAACAGAAAACTTAAAAAGGAAGAAAGCTATGATTAAATATGCGGTTAAATACCTCAAAAACGTATTTGTTCCGTTGAAAAAAGTTGACGAAAATCTTGATATAGACGGCAAACTTGTCCTGGTCAGAACAGAAAAAGGCGAAGAGGTTATGAAGGCGTTTCTCGTCAACACAGAAGTTGCAAAGAGGTTTGAAGACTCAAAGAAAACTCCGGAAGCATTTGAATTCATAAGAATTATGACCCAAGAGGACATGATGATTTATGAAGAAATCAAAAAAGAAGAGGTTACTTCTTTCTTCAAATGCAAGGATTTGGTCAAAAAACACAATCTGAATATGAACCTTGTTCAATGCAGATTAACATTTGACAGAAGAAAGATTTCTTTTTACTACACCGCGCCGGAAAGAGTCGATTTTAGAGAACTTCTAAAAGACCTTACCCAAGTTTTCAAACGTATGAGAATAGATCTTCGCCACATCGGAGTTCGCGACGAATCATCTATTATGGATGGCACAGGGATTTGCGGAAAACCTTTCTGTTGCTCATCATATTTAAGGAAATTCGAATCAATCAATGTAAAACTGGCAAAAGACCAAGGAATGCCGATTGCACCTTCCAAAATTTCAGGGACTTGCGGAAGACTCCTCTGCTGCTTGACTTACGAATACTCAAATTATATCGATGCCGCAAAAGGTATGCCGCCTGTAGGTTCAACCGTTATGACTCCGTCAGGATTAGGCAAAGTTTGCTTTATTCAATTCCTCAACAATTCAGTCGCAGTCAAGTTTGAAGACGGTAAAATTAAAGAATTCGGCAAAAGTGAAATCGAAATGGTTGACGCAGATGTTAACGTCGATATTGAAATCTCTAGAATTACAAATTATGCACCTGACGAAAAAGTCGATGCTAAACAGCTTAAACAGTTAGAAGACGACCGAAACAGCTCAACCGGAAATGTTTAATTAAAAAAAAGGAGATAACTATGTTAGAAAAGATTGAAAAATTTCAAGTTTTAACCGTCGGAATAATCGCATCATTAGCATTGGTATGTTGCGCAAAAGTAGTTTCTACATCACTTTCAAACAACGTAATCTCTGTTACAGGCTCTGCCTATGAGATTGTAAAATCCGATTCAGGCTCTTTGAACTTCACAATACAGGTAAAAAGAGCTAACAAGCAAGAGGCTTACAATGCTGTACAGAGCCAAATAAAGACAGTGCAAGAATATCTTAAATCAAAAGGGATTAAAGATATTGAGTTAAAGGCATCGAACGGTTATAACACATACAAAAACGATCCTAAAACCGGTTATTCAACAAATATTATTGACGGCTATAATCTTTCTCAACCGATATTTATTAAGTCAGACAACGTTGAGCTTATCAAAGATATCGCAGTTGATATCCAAAGCTTGATTAGCAAAAATATTGATATTTCAGTAGATACACCGTCTTATGGATATTCAAAACTTCCTCAATTGAAGGTTTCATTGCTTGAAAAAGCATCTAAAGACGCTAAAAACAGAGCAGCTTCAATGCTAAAAGCAACTCACAATGGCGTCGGCAAAATTCAATCAGTCAGAATGGGCGTTTACCAAATCACTCCGGTTGATTCAAACGATGTTTCTGATATGGGCATAAATGACTCTTCTTCAATCGATAAGAAGGTTACAGCAGTTGCAAATATATCTTTCAGAATAAGATAAGATTATAAATATTATTTGAAGGGGCGGCTTGATACCAAGCCGCCCCTTTTTATATTACCCATGAAGATTACCACCCTCGCTAATAGTATAACCTTAATTAATTTGGTTAAATAATAGAGTAAATCTTTTTCATACTTCCAGCTATTCTTAATTCCAAGAGCCTTTTTGGCTCTTTTTTTTAATCAATTGTAAATTTTTATAACAATAAGACATAAAAGTGACAACAACTTATATTCAGAGGTTTTAGAACAAATGTGTGTTAAACTAACCGGAGATTTTATTATGAATTCATTATCAGCACTATCAACTCAAAGTTCAGTAAATTTTCAAGCAAAAATACCTAACGAAGCATTTAGACTGAAATGTGACTATGTGGGGCAGATAGTTAAAAACTCTCCGGAGGAGCTGACTAAAAAAATATCAACACTTAAAAAGAAAGAAGCATATCTTGCAAAGATATTAGAAAATAATCCGAATCACATTGATACAAGGCTGATGTTAAGCGAAATAAGAACTGATATCAGCACACTAAGAGCACAACTCGCCCATTTACTTTTTTAGAGTAAAGGGATAAATGTATTTGGCTGGTAGGTAGAAACTACCAATCTAAAGCAGTGAGTTGTGGTTTCCAACAAAAAAGATATCGCACGGGGTGTCGATTGACACACCGTGCTTTTTGTCATTCTGAGGCTTTAGCCGAAGAATCGCAAAGATAAATGTATTTGTTTTCACAAAAAACGATAAAACCTCGTAATTGTTAAGATTTGTAAATACGAATTTTTTAAAGGCTTAAATCCACTCGCCGAGCGGGTAGTAGTAGTAGGCAATTCTTTAGTTGGTAGGGTGGAAAAAGCGTAAGCGGTTTCCACCTTTAGACCTGTAAAACATAGTTTTGGTGTTCATCAAAA
>CAKVLI010000003.1 GCA_934757155.1 uncultured Candidatus Melainabacteria bacterium
AATAAAAAATTGCCAAAATTGCCCCAAAATGTTAAGAAATGTAAAATTGAGTTTAGTTTTTTGCCGAAATCGCAATATATCGTAATTTTAGTCAGCTTTTAAAGAAAGGAAAAATAGTTATGCAGCAAACGAGTTTAATTTGTAACAATTTTTCCGGTATTAATCGAAGTTCGTCTGTGTATTCAAGCTCTGTCATAACTGCATTTGATATGCAAAATGTCGAGCTTTTTCCGACAGAGATTAATTCCGGAGTAGGAATAAGAACAGCGGCGGGAAATGTCGCGGTTAGTTCTTTGATTCCGCAAGGAGAGAGCGTTGTTAATATTTTTGAGAGTGTTCAAAAATCAAAAACGTATTTCTTCGTGCATACTGAAAGTTCTGCTGAGGGGAAAATATATTTGTTTTCGCCCGAAAACGGAAATTTGACCTTGAAAAAATCGGGGTTGAGTGTGACGGGAAAATCTTCTGCAAGTGATGTATCTCAGGGTTGGTCTGATTTGTGGGTATTTTCTAACGGAGAAGAACTTTTGTCGATTGAGTTAGAAAAATATGACGAAGAGGGCAATCTTGACGAAGTCAAAATGATGGAGCTTAAAGACATGGACAACCGTGATATTAAGGGCTTGGGGCTTGTTGTTTTTGCAGGGAGGTTGTGGATATTCAATAACCAAATTTTGTGGTATTCAGTTCAGGAGAATATTTATGATTTTTCTACATCGAGTGCCGATATTTCGACATCTGCAGGATATATTGAGTTTGTAAAAAAAATCACGGCGATTTATCTGTATCTGGGTTCATTAGCGGTGTTTCACAATAATTCGTCTTGCATGATTGCGCAGGATGAGGATGACAAGAGTTTTTATAAAACTTTTGATTCTCCGGGAGGATGCGCGGGTTACAACGCTTTGGTTTTTCACGGAACTCAATTGTATTTCTATGATGATACCAAGAAAGGTGTCTTTTCGTTCATACAGGTTGTGAATGGGGACAAGACTTTGGGTGAAAACATTGCTCTTGATATTCAGGATGAACTTTTTTCAATTCCGGCGGAGTCTGTTGGGAATATAAGAGTTTCATCAGTGGTCACGTCTGATAGGAATGAGGTTTGGTTTTTGCTTCCGCTCGCGGATGGGAACTATTCGACTGTGATGATTTATGATTATCTGCGCAAATGCTGGGTCAAACGTAAGTCACAAAAAATCACTTGCTTTGCGACTATTGGCGGTAAGCTTTATTCTGCGGGCAAAAAAATTTATGAGGAATACACCTCATCAGATTTTGACGGAGAGTTTATAGAAGCTTATTACAAATGTGCGCCGCTGAATTTAGGGGTTGAAAACTCCTTGAAGGTTTTGGCTTATCCGCCAAAAATTACTATGGATATGTATTACAGTAACAATTTTTATATTGAATATACAAAAGATTACAACTCCTTGACCACAAAAATTCGACATATTATTTCAAAAACTTTGAAGAATGTTTTGTATTTTGATAATGGACATTGGGATGTGAATACTTATCCGCATGAAAAACTCAATGTTATCAAAAAACTTCCTGCAACGTATTTTAAGACTCTTCAGATGAGTTTTTATACAAAAGAAGACGGACAGAATTTCTGCATCAATAATATTGAGTTTGGAAAAATAAAAGTAAAATTTTAGAACAAAAGAAAGGAAAAAATTATGGGAAAAAAATCTTCAAAAACTACAACAAAGAATGTTTACGGAAATACAACTACATCAAATCCTTATTTCACAAGTAAAACCACGAATAAGGGAACTGTGACAGATTTTGTTCCGGGAACGGCTTATGATACGGTTAATAACTTTGTGAATAGCAATATTGGGAATGTTTTAGAGGAGTATTTGAATCCGACTTTGAACTCGACCACTAACAGAGCAAAAATGAACGCTTTTACAAATACTTTAAGTAACAATACTGCAAAGGCAGTGGAAAATGATATAGTAAATCCGCTTTCAAACAGAAATATGATTCGCTCGTCACAAGCGACTAATATGTATAATAATTTAGCAAACAATGTTAATAACTCAATTGCAGATTATGCAAATAAATTACTTGTAGAGTCGCAAAAAAATTCCGGAGATATGCTCACAACTCTTTTATACGCGTATTTGAACGGATACAATGCTTTGTCAGACACTCAAAAACAATCATTGAGTGCCAGCCAAGGAAATTCTACTCGAACACAAAATACAACAAATTCTTCCGGCATGGATATTTCAAATATTTTGAATTTAGCAACTCAGGCGGCGATGACTGCGGCAAAATTGGCGGTGTAAATATGGAAAAGTACGTATATAAATATTTGCCTATGGGTATTGTGTGTGTCGCTTTGATTTTCCAGTACAACCTCTTTGTCACACCGGAAAAATTAGAGGTTAAACATAGAGAAATTTTGAGTGACATTTCACAAACTTATTCGACAAAAGAGCAATATAACGATTTGAAAAGTCAGCTTAACGCGATGCAGGTTAAGATTGATAAAATTTACGACGTGATTATAGAAGGAGGTAATAAATAATGGCATTAACAAATATTGAATACGGAAGCCTTGCAAGTTCTTCTGTTTTAAATTCCAATTTTTTATATCTTGATAACAAAATTGCAGAAACATCAGGAGCAATAAATACAAGTATTTCATCTATACTATCAAACATTGCGACAATAAATTCCAGATTGGCGGATTTGTCAGAGGAAATTCAATCTTCAATTGAAGAATGTAACGACAATTTGACAAAAGGTTTGTCGCAGCAGGAAACAAAAACAAAAACGCTTGTCGATAACGTTTCGTTGCTTCCAAATTGGGGTGAATGTACTTACGTAAGCAGTTTGTCGACATATGCGGCTACTTCTAACGGGTACTTGTTAATATATCCGCAAACCACAACAACAGGGAATATTATTGTTAATAATAAAACAGTTGCTTTCAAGGCAAAAGGTGGAGCGCAATTAGCTTTTATTCCGCTGAAAAAGGGTGATGTTTTGACTTGCACGATGGCGGTTTCAAGTGCGTACTTTTTGCCTGCAGTTAAATTTATAACAGAGGAAGAAGAATAAAAAAGAAAGGACTAAACAATGAGTTTAATAATAGATGCAGACGGTACAATTTCGCTCTATCAGGGTGATAGCGGTGAAGTTGTTGTCTCAGGGTTAGAAAAGGATAAGAGTTATACATTGTATTTTGCGATACAAGATAAAAACAGAAATCTGATAGGTGAAGAACTTCAAGTTTCTGTTACAAATTCATCGTATGTGACATTTGTATTGACATCAGAGTATACTGACTTACTTACCGTGCCTAAAAATAAGCCATACGAAATATATTTTTATGGAGTAAAAGCTTGCGAAACAGGCAGCTCAAAAGAGGATACATTGTTTATTGCAGATAATACTTACGGAGATTTGAACAGGATTGTGGTTTATCCGAGAAAAGTTAAGGGGTGTTAGAATGGGAAAAATAAAAGTGCAAAGCGTGAATTCGACTAATACAATGCAGGTATCTGTTGGGAATTCTGACTATGCTGTATCAGTGACGAATAATCGAGCGCAATATTATTCTGAACAGGCAAAAAAGTATCGTGATGAAGCGAAAATAAGTCGAGATGAGGCAAAATATTATGCAGAACAGAATTCTAATGTTACGTTTGAATATATTGAGGATGTGAAAAATTCTCTTGTTGAACAAATTAATACCAAACAAATTCAAGGGGATTATGCGTTTTCATCGGAGGTCCCTACAAAGGTAAGTGAACTGGAAAATGATTCCGGATTTGCAACGGTTGTGGAACTAAATCAGTCAATTACAGAAAATACGATAGATAAGAGTTTATCTGACATTACAGTGGCAGGTAAGGAAGTAATTCGCGAAAACAGCTATCATCCGTCTTTATTCCAAGCATTTTGGTCTGATTATCTTCTAAATAGAGCGGATATGTTGAGAGCAGACACCTTTAGCTGGCAGGATGGAGACACTTATGGTCTGGCTTATAGCGAGTTGGTCAATGAATACGATAATGAAGCAAGCGTTGAAGAAACAGAAGATTCAATAACATTTAAACATACGCCCAAGGGTTACAAAATCGCGGATTCGTCGCAAGAAGAAGCTATTTTAAATAAGTATAATACTGATGGTATTGCGTGGTTTTATCTTTTAGATAAAACAAATACTCGTTTTAAATTGCCAAGAATGAGATATAAGTATATTTATGCTACTACTTCTGGTGTTTCTTCTGACCCTTCTAAATCAGGTTTGGTTGCCAATTTCTCGGATGGCATACAAACAATAGAGGATTTTTACCTCTATTTCTACGTAGGTGAATTTGCACAATCTGCTCTACAACAAACAGCTGGTATTAATGCTGAAATGTTTAACGGCAAGGCTGATGTGAACTTAAATAATATATCTTCAAGCGTCAAAGCAATTGACGGTCAGTGGGTAATTTCAACAACAACATTGTCAACTGCAACAGCAGTAGGTATTTACACTATAGATTTATCAAGTTATTTACCTAATGATAACTATAGCTATGAAGTGATATTTTCATTTGAGGATTGCTTGTGTGGAAAATCAACATTAGGGCAAATAAAAATGAATAACATTACTTGTCTTACTTGTAATACAGATTCTTCAAGAGGCTGTAATTGCTTTATTTACCCTGTTGTCGAACGCAGTATAACAATGCAGATAAAAGATGCTACATTTACTCGTAATAATTTTAGGGTACATGGTTATCGAAGAATAGGTACAAATCAATAAAGGAGGATGGAATGACATATTATGCGCAATATGATACAAGAAATGGCGAGTTATCTAAGGCAGAATGTAAATGCTTGTCTGATTTCATTGAGAATATAGAAATAACAAAAAATATTTATGACGAGATTGAAAAATATAAATATGTAAACGGAGAAATTACTCATGACCCTGATTATGAAGAGCGCAAAGCACAGGAAGAAGTAAAGCGAATTTCTATGCTGTCTTTGACTGCCGCGGATGTGGAAAGGGCAATTTATAAAGCAAAAGGTATGGATTTTGAAGACATATTAGAATTTGTAAAAAACAAACCTGATATCGATTTAAAGGCTCTGAAAATTGAACTCAAAGCGAATAATTTTTATCGCGGAAATCCATATATAGACACAATCGGAACGTTACTCGGTTTGACTTCAAAACAATTGGATGAATTTTTTGAGACTAATGATTACAGAAAACTTGAAAAAACTGAGGTGACTGATGATTAAGTGGTGTACCAATAAATACGCGACGGTGTTTTTTAGTGAAGCTCCTCATGTGGGTATAAGGTATGTTTTGCCTTCGCTAACAAATGAGGAGCGGAAGTCGATAAAAAAATATCCGTTTATTAACAAAAAAACGTTAAAGGTAAAGTTGCTTGATAATATCAAACACAAATCGTATGTTTTCATTATTCCAAAAGGATACTGTTATGACGGGGCATCAGTGCCCCGTCTTTTTTGGCGAATAATAGGGTCAAATACGGATAACAGTTTTTTGATTGCCGCATTAGTGCATGATGTTTTGTGCGAAAATCATTACTATGTCGACAATGACAGACGGTTTTCGACGCAAGTATTCAATGCACTTTTGGAATCAGCAGAGGTCTTTCCTTTTAAACGTTTTTTGATGAAAAAATCAGTAAATATGTTTCAAAAATTTTGTCATTGGGGAGGATAATAATGGTTAAATACAAGCTGTTGGATAAACAAAGAGAATTTATAGAAATTCCACATTCAAATTCACTGGATGTTGCTATATATCAAGGTGGATTTGGAAGCGGAAAAACTTGGTGCGGTTCACTTCTCGGAATCCTTCTGGCTAAAAAATACCCCGGCTGCAGAGGACTTGTCGGAGCAAAAGAATACGAGCTGGTGAGAAAAACGACTTTAGTCAGCTATCTTGAACATTTAGACGCGTTAGGCTATGTAGAAGACAAAGACTATATCTACAACAAAGTGGATAAGTTTATAAAATTCTCAAACGGTTCGGAGATTTTGTTCTCTGCACTTGAAGATCCGGAAAAATTTAAATCATTAAATCTTCATTGGGCTGAAATAGAAGAGGCGTCGCAAATTAGCGATTCCTCTTTTAAACAGCTTTTAGGCAGATTAAGAAATACTTATCGCGGGAAAAATTGGGTGGATTTCAGATACCGACTTTTCGGGCATACAAACCCGCAGGCTGATAAAGGTTGGATTTGGAAACGTTTTGTTGAACACTCAAAAGAAAACTATCGTCTTATCATTGCGCCTACTACGAATAACATCTATCTGCCTGAACATTTTATCCAATCAATGAAAGAAAGTTTTGATGAAGAGTATTACAAAATAAATGTTCTTGGTGAGTTTGGTGATTATTCTTCTGGACTTGTAGTCAAAGGTTTTAGTGAAGAAAATAAACTTAAACTCAAATATAATCCGAATTTGCCGCTCCATTTGACTTGTGACTTTAACGTCGATCCTATGTGCTGGGCGCTTGCTCATAAAGACGATGAGAATGTTTATTTCTTTGACGAAATTGTTATTGAAAAAACTACAACTCAACAATGTATTGAAGAGTTTTTGCGCAGATATCCGAACCATAAATCAGAAATAATAATCAATGGTGACGCATCCGGCGATAACAGAAGTACACAAAGTGAGTATACGAATTATGCAATTATCAAAAACGCACTAAAAAGTTATGGTTATGAGAAGGTTAAATTCAGACTGAGAGATTACAATCCACCGATTTTGAACAGGATTTCTGCGTTTAATGCGAGAGTGAAAAATTCGAAAAATGAGCGTCATCTCTTCGTGGATTCACGAAGATGTAAGTGGATTTTATACAATATTTATAACCTTTCATTTAAAGAAGGGACGAGCATCGTGGATGTTCCGACCCATACGCAAATAAAGTCAAGCCGTGAAGCAAAGTTTCTCGAACACCCGTTTGATGCAGTAAGCTATCTGGTAGAGTATTACTGGCGCCTTCGTGGGTAGGGGGGGAAAATGTATTGGGGCTGGTAGATAGTGACTATAAGCTCGGTGCATTTTTCTCACTTGGGAGAGCGAATTTACGTGCGAATGATGCACGAAGCGCGGGGTGTTATTGACCAAGGTTAATTTAACAAGTATTACAATTAAATATGAGCATTAAGGGCAAGTATCATTATTAGCAAAAACAAACAAATTTCAATATATGCAGCAATGCAGGCAACGTATTTGTATATGGTATTATTTGTTATTTTGGACAAGGTTGGGTTTTGTATTCGAAAAGATGATTTAATTTCTCTAATAAGAAAATAGATAATTACAACCAATCCAACCATTTGATAATAAAAATAACAATAGCAGAACATTACCAAATACGGGAAGCCGTCCTCAGTGGATTTAATAATGTAATTTTGTCCAAAAGTGAAATATAAATTAAGGAAAGCAAAAATTATTAAATCCCCAATGCCCCATAATACTAAAGTAGTGAAACTCCATCTATTAAAAATATCAAACTTCATATTTAGATTATACCAAAGATATTTATATAAGGGTAATTAGTGTGATTGCAATACCTATCCAAAATATCAAAAACAAAAGTTCTTGCAATCCAAGTAGAATGGCAACTGTTTTGTAGATTATATTATTAGAGATTTTTATAAAAGAATGATTTTGAATTCTAAATTTAGGGTTAATGTTTTCTTTGATTAGGATGACAGAAACTAACAAAAAGCTTATTCCTTGATAAATCAAAGAGCTTACAATAAATATAAACATGCTTTCCATGCCAGCTCCACTACCTTTTTCGATAGTGTGATCTCCATAGATGCAGGTAAAAGGATAAATTAGCCAGTATCCAATCCCAGCAAGTCCAAATGCTGTGAAACTCCATCTTTGAAAAAGATCATATATCATAGGAAAATTATAACAAAATAAAACAAGTATTACAATTAAATGAAAGGACTAAAAATTATGAAAAATTTTGAATTAAAAGTGACTAAAACAAAGTACAAAAACGAAGCAGAAGAAATCGCTCACCATGAAGCAATGAGAAAAGCATCCCTGTATGCATACAAATCGACCGATGAAAATCTACCAAAAGGTTATGAACATATAGGGATATTTGACAATATGGATAACGGATTTCATGCTGAAGTTTTGAAAAAGAATAATGAAATTATTATTGCGTATAGGGGAACAGAAGAAAAATCTATAAAAGATTGGCTTAACAATGAACAAATTTATAAGAACGCGTATCCTCCGCAAATTAATTCAGCAGAAGAGGTGTATAAGAATATTCGAAAAGAATACCCAAATGCAGACATTGTTTTAACTGGTCATTCCGCCGGAGGTGGAGTTGCGGCTTACTTGGGTGCAAAATATGGTATTCCTGCAATTACATTTAATCCAATAGGCACAGTTGAGTTGTTAGATAAAAATAACGGTTATTATGATGATTCACAAGTGGTGAACTATTGCAATCCCAGAGATTGGACTCCATCAGGTAACCCTAAAGAATTGTTTGGAAAGGTTTATGAAGTTGAATCAAAAGGATTTACCTCGAGAAAGGAAGCATCAATTAATGCCCACCACAGAGCCGAAGACTTAGAGGATTTGAGAACCCGAAAAGAAACTACAAAAGCAGAGTTGCAAAAAAAGTATGAAGAGTACAAGAAAAAGCAGAAACAGGACAAGGAAATTGATTATTTCAAAAGGCATGGTCGAAAAGAACCTATCAAAATGCCACGCACATCACTTTGGGGTGAAGAGCATCAGTGCGCCGGCTCATACAGTGTAAGCGGTTACACAAGGGAAGACGGCACAAAAGTCGACGGATATACCAGAACTTGCGGAGCAAAGCATGCCAGTTGGCGCGGCAAAAGTCTCAGTGAAATGTCTGACGGTGAAGTAGATCAAATGCTTGATGATTTGATTTAGAGCGGTATTGGAACCAAACGTCGATAGAATTTGTACTCGTTAAAAGCTTTCGGGAGTTCTCCCCAGTATCTGTAAATGGTTTTACCTTCTCTTTCCAAATTTTCAGCCAATCTGTCCGCCTCTTCATTTGTCGCGGTCAGGCATGGATAACAAAACGGGCTTTTTATTTTATCAAGATTGAATTTCAGTAAATTGATATCCCTATATTTTTTGTCAAGCACTTTAAAACAAGTCGCTTTTTTCATGTAAACTAACTTCATGTCGTCGGGAATTTCTTGCGAAAATTCCGGCGACTTTTCTTTTATATAAAGATAACTTTCAATCCTTTCCGGAATAAATTTTCTGACTGAATTAAAACACGCAAAACCGCTAGGTGTGGCGGATAGAGAATGCGCGTTATCAACAATTAGTTTAGGATAAATTTTTACAAGTTTTTTGACATTATCATCACAAACACCAAAATAATTTGGGTACAAAACAAACTCATCTTTTTCAAAATCTTCTGTCGGCATGAAATCGTCATCAATATGATAAAACAAAGGCTTGCAACCTTCTGCAAAAGCTGCGTGACGCATTACGTCACACAAATAATACGGAACTCGGATTTCTTCTATTGCGAATTCTCTTATCAAATATCTAAAAGAATTTCTTGCGTAATCAAATTTTAATTTTTTATACATAATAATTGAAAAGGGGCGCGGTCGTTCACGACCGCGCCCCTTTTTGTTAATAAACTATTTACCTAATTGGCTCATAACTTCATCAGCGAAGTTATCATTTCTTTTTTCAAGACCTTCACCAAGAACGTATCTGTCAAATTTAACGATGTTAAATTTACCGGAGATAAGTTGTTCAATTGTTTGTTCAGGATTCTTAACGAACGGTTGTTCGATTAAGCATCTGTGAGCCATCAATTTGTTTACACGACCTTCAACGATTTTAGCTCTGATTTGTTCAGGTTTGTTAGCCAAATCGTCTTTACCCATTTCAATTCTTGTTTCTTCTTCAATAACTGAAGCAGGAATGTCTTTTCTTGAAACGAATTCAGGAGCTGAAGATGCGATGTGCAAGCAAACATCTTTTGCCAAAACGTCATCCTTAGCGTCTGTGTTAAGAAGAACACCGATTTTACCGTTGTGGATGTAAGTTGCAACATTGCCTTCGTATCTTACAAATCTTCTAACAGTAATTTTTTCACCGATAGATGCGATTTTTTCTTTGATAACGTCAGCGATAGGTTTGTTGCATTTAGGGCAATTTGTTGCAAGAAGTGCATCTACGTCAGCAGGGTTAGATTCTGCAACAACTTGTGCCAAACCGTTTGTTAATTCGATAAATTCAGCGTTTTTAGCAACGAAGTCTGTTTCACAGTTAACTTCAATCATTGCACCAACTGAATCAGAAACGTATGAACCGATTCTTCCTTCAGCAGCGATTCTGCCCATTTTCTTATCAGCAGAAGCGATACCTTTCTGACGAAGGACTTCCATAGCTTTTTCCATATCACCGTCAACTTCAACCAAAGCTTTTTTAGCATCCATCATGCCAGCGCCGGTTTTGTCGCGGAGTTCTTTTACCATTGTAGCTGTAATATTCATTTTAAATTTCTCCTTATTTAAAAGTGATTAAGTGACCAAGCGCTTAGTGAACAAACTTATTGTTTTTATCACTTTTTACTTGATCACTCGGTCACTTAATTATACGTTAGCAGTTTCTTCAACGCCGGCATCAGCAGCTGTAACAGCTTCTACTTTGCCTTTAGAGTTAGCGTTGTTTTCTCTTAATTGTTTACCTTCCAAAACAGCGTCAGCCAATTTAGAAGTGATTAATTTAATTGAACGAATTGCGTCATCGTTACCAGGAATTACAAAGTTAATTCCGTCCGGATTAGCGTTTGTATCTGCAAGACAGATAACAGGGATGTTCAATTTGTTAGCTTCTGCGATAGCGATATCTTCTTTAGCTTGATCTACAACGAAAATGATATCAGGCAAACCGCGCATTTCTTTAATACCGCCCAAAGTTTTGCTCAATTTTGCAAGTTGTCTGTTAAGTTGAGCTTGTTCTTTCTTCGGTAATTTTTCAGCGTGACCTGAAGCGATGAAATCTTCAAGTTCTCTAAGTTTGTTAACTCTTCCTCTGATAGTTTCAAAGTTAGTTAACATACCACCTAACCATCTTCTGTTGATGTAGTAAGCGCCGGCTCTGTTAGCTTCTTCAGCAACAACTTCAGCTGCTTGTTTTTTAGTACCTACAAAAAGAACATTTCTTCCTTTTGCTGCGTATTCTCTAACTGCATTATAAGCGGCATCCAATAAATCTGAAGTTTTTCTCAAATCAAGAATGTAAATACCGTTTCTTGCACCGTAGATATACGGTTTCATTTTAGGGTTCCAGTGTTGTGTTTGGTGACCGAAATGTACTCCGGCTTCCAAAAGTTCGATAAGTGATGCTGTTGACATCTTGTGTCTCCTTTTTTTAACTTGTTTTACTACGGGTTGCACAGCTTCATTTAACTAATGTTAAACTAGGGTAGAACCTATCAAGCCAGTGTAACCAAGATTATCTTATTATAAACATATTCCACAGGCAAGTTATTGCTTAACAAAAGTTATACTGAGCGCATTTATCCGACGGATGAATTGCGTATTGCGATAAATTATAATAACCAATCTGCGATATAGAATCTGAATAACATATACAATAGACTGTTTATTATGAGCTTAAAGGTTTTGTTTGGAGAAAAATTAAAGAAATACAGAACAGATCTCGGTATGACCCGAGAGGCTTTTGCCGAAAAAATTGATATGCATCCTTCAAATTTGGCAAGAATTGAAGCCGGAATTCAATTTCCTAAACCTGAAACTTTGGATAATTTAGTTGCGTTTTTAGGGATAAGTTATTCTGAATTATTTGATTTTTCAAAAGATAAATTTTCAGAAAAAGATTCTCAAAATATCCAAGAAGTTTTTAATAAATATATAAAAAGATTAAGCGAAAAAGATTTAAAATTTTTTGCTGAAACCATTAAGCTGTATATAAAATCCCGTTAAAACATTGCTTAATTTTTCTTAACATTTAACTTCAGATGTTTGTAAAAAATATATGTGTATGATATTATCCTTATATACAAAAATCACATTCAACAATCACATTTTAGATTTAATCTAAATATCACATATCAAGGAGAAAAAGATGCTAGATTTTCTGTTTAAGAAAGAGACCACGAGTGCAGAACTTTTGAACGATTTTTATTCAAAACTTCGCGAGATGAATTCTTTTGAATCAATAAGTGAAGAAAGAAAAGAATATTTAAAATCTACAATGGATAAATTCGGATACCTTCCATATCCTCAAATCAAGGCGTTGGAGGAACTTACGGATGCAGAAGTTTTGTGGGCTTTAGAATCAAAATGGGAAAAAGAAGGTGTTTTCAAAGACGGAAAATTTGAGTTTTCAAAAGCAAGTGTTCTGGCAAGAAATAATGTAAAAGATTCAAGCTGGCTTCAAAAAGAAGGTCACGATATAAAACTTATCAACCTTGCAGCGTTAGGAAACGGTAATAAATCAGAAGAGTGCGGAAAATTTATGGATTGGATGCGTCAACTTTTGATTTTGCCTACAGGAAATAAAAGTAACGGAATTTTCTCAACAACTATGTATTTAATTCCGTTCCATCCGCGTGAATTCGGATGTGCATATTTGCCGACAGCAAGCTGTGTAAGTCCGAATTTGGAAGATAGCAAAATAAAAGAAGCTACAGGTTTGGACGCTGACGGACAGGTTAGAACATTTATTCAGTTAGCTCAATTGGCAGGTCATCCTGTTATCTACGACATACTTCCGCAAACGGGACGTTTCTCAAAAATTGTTCTTACAAATCCTGAATGTGCAAGATGGTTTGATATTAATGCATTAATTCAAGAACTTTGCAAGAATGTGGACTCTATTGGTGAAAAACTTGAAGATAAATATTCCAAAGATGATATTGCGATTGTTAGCGGTATTTACAAAAAATCTATTAAAGGTGAAAGCTACGGCGAATTAACTGAACACTATAAAAATATTTTTGACGAAATGGAAGGGCTTTTGAAGGAAACAAAAATATTCCTTTCAAATTCAATGCTTGAAAGAAGTATTCAAGACAGACTTCATAAAAAAGCAAAAATGATTATTAATAAGGTTGCTCATAATCAAAGAGGTAAAAAACTTACTGAAAAAGAAATTCTTAATCAGGGTGAAATAATTCAAACTTTGATAAAAGAAGGTATGTGGCCGGCCCCGGGTGGTGCTTGGTGTTCAGCAGGTGTTCCTGTATTCGATAGAATGAGCGACGGAGCTTGCTATCCGACATTCAAACATTATAACTACAAAGGCGAAGATGTTACCGAGTTTGCTAACCTTGATTGCCAAACACCTTACTACTTTGTTTGTTTGGAAAATGGAAAATATAACAATGACGTTATCAAATTCTTTGTTGATTATATGAAGGATTTGCAAGAAGAATACAATTTTGACGGATTCAGAGTAGATCACATTGACCATATTGTTGATGAAGTTTCTGAAAAAGACGGAGTTCCGATAAGTTATAGAGCGCCTAGAAAGGTTCTCGGAATGTTGAACAATGCGATGAAGGAAAAAGTTCCTTATTTTGCATCACTTGCGGAATATATGTTAGGCGAAAATTCACTTAAAGAATATCATCAGGATATGAACTTTGATATTCTTTGGGGTAATGATATTCCTGCTCAAAGTTATAAAACTCCGGAAGTTATTGCGGACGAAAATTTGCAGTTATCAAACTACAATTCTTCAACAAAGAAATCAACACCACTTTCAATTTTGAAAACTTATAACAACCAAGACGGTGAGTTTGAGGCATTTGACAGATATCCGGCACAACTTGGAGAAGCAGGTGCTTTGTTCAAGTGGTTCAAGTTCAAATTCCTTCCGGGTGGAAAGTTCGCTCAAAGACCTTGTATGTACGTTGATGGTGATGAATCATTTACAAACGGCGGTATTGAAGGAGCAATCGGTTCTGAGATTTCTATGAAGCGTGGAAATGACTACGATTTCTATTCAAAATTTGATGCTTTAGACAGATTTGTTAAAAATTCTTCTGTTATATCAGATGGTGAGGCTCATATTATAAGACAGGATGACGACGGATTTGTAGCTTGGCAAATTCAAAAAGAGGGATTGAAAAATTCTATCCTTGTTGTGGCAAACTACAATTCTCCGAGCGAAAAATTCTTAGTAGAAGAAGATAACGAAAACAGCTACACAGAAGTTAGAGAAGGTCACGAAGTTTTTGACAAAACTATAGAACTTTCTTGTGATTATTCAATCGTTTCTGAGTTTAGATTTGACGGAACAGATTATATTGAAGAAAAATTTGTTGCAGCGACAAACTCTCTTTCTTTCGGAAAGATAATGCCTGCGGAATTTAAATTCTTCACTGTAATCAAGTAGGTTAAAAGCGGGTAGTGTTAAACGAACCTGCCCTAGGAGTATAAAAGGTTACGATTAAGTAAACTACGATTAAATGATAATGGGATACGCCGAAACGAAAGTTTCGGCTTTTTCTTTAAGCTTTCTTTTGGACGGGTAAAATAATCAGACCTCTCTAAATATTTACCCCCCCTCTCTAAATATTTTCATCTTCTGACGCGTCTTCGTCAGTAATTGCAGGGGCTGTAACTGTTACTCCGAGTTGTTCCAAAGCTGCACGTGCTTTTGGTGCAAGTGCTGTGTCGGAGAAGTTTTCTAAAATTGTTTGATAACAATCAATTGCTTCCGGCTTCATATCTCTGAGTTTGTAAACATTTCCTGCTTTGTAGTATAGAGGTGCAAGCTCAGTCGCTGTCGCAACGAGCATTTGGTTATCCAGTTTAATTTTTATTCCGATAAGAGTTTCATTGTCTTGTGGGGACAAAAGAGCCCTTGCATAAATCTTTTTTGTTATGTTATCAATGTCGTCTGACATTTGTTGAACAGCTTCTTTTGAAAGCTTAGAGGATTTTTTTGCTGCAGATACGTCAAGACAAACTGCTGACAACAAAAATAACCCTGATAATATTATTACAAAAAACTTTTTCATTATTTACTCCGATACTTACCTATATTATATCCTAAGATAATTATATAAAAAAGTTGATTTTTCTCATCAATTAAATGTATGATTAATTTATGGAAAAACTTGTTTATCAAATGTTTATTCTTGGGAGTGGAAATTGCTTAGATAGAGCTCTGTCAAAAGGTTTGGGCGGAGTTATATTTTTCACTAAAGATATTCCTGATGAAAAAACATTTAAGGATTCAATAAAAAATATTAAAAACAAATCTTTGATTCCACCTTTTCTTTCGATTGATCAAGAGGGTGGTAGAGTTGAACGAACGGAAAATATTCGTCCGAGAAGAGTCTCTCCGAGATTTGCGTATAAAAATGGTAAAAAATTTTTAAGAGAGCAGTCTGCTGAGATTTCAAGGGAGCTTCAAACATGGGGGATTAACCTTAATTTTGCACCTTGTGCGGATGTTAATACAAATCCTAATAATCCGATTATTGGTGAACGCGCGTTTTCGGACAATCCTGAAGAGGTGATGATGGGAGTCGAACTTTTTTCGGAGGAGTCAAGAAAATTTGGGGTTATTCCTTGTGTAAAACATTTCCCCGGGCATGGGGATGCTGATAAGGACAGTCATTTGACTTTGCCTGAGATAGATTTACCGTTTGAGAAAATGAAAAATATTCATATCAAACCATTCGATAATGCGATTGAAAACGGTGCGGATATGGTAATGGTGGCGCATTTGTGGTGCAAATGTTTTGATAAAAAAATTATACCTTCTTCTTTGAGTAAAAATGTGGTCGGATATTTGAGGAACGAATTGAACTATGACGGAGTCGCGATTTCTGACGACATGGTTATGAAGGGTGTGCAAGATTACGGTAGCTTTGAAGCTTGTAAAATGGGGATTGAAGCGGGCTTGGATATGTTTATTTATAGAGAAGCTAACGAAGAAACGGTTCGAACAATTGATAAGTTGGTTGAATATGCAGAGCAGAATGAAGCTTTTAGACAAAAAATAATTGAGTCGAATAATAGAATTAGAAAACTTAAGGTTAAGTATGGAATCATAAAATAAGGCAGGTCGTGAAAAACCTGCCAAATTAATCGATATGTTTTTAAGACAATTTTTATTATTTCTAACCTTCGTGTTTTGAAGCTTCAAAACATTCTTTGCAAAGAACATCTCTGCCTTGAGTAGGATTAAAAGGAACCTGTGTCTGTACACCGCACTTTGCACATACTGCATCGTACATTCTTTTCTTTCCTCTGTGCTGTTGTTTCTTTAATTTTCTGCATTCCGGGCATCTTTTTGGCTTATTTGATAAACCCTTTTCAGCATAGAATTCTTGTTCACCTGCTGTGAAAACAAACTCTTTGCCACAATCTTCACAAATAAGCGTTTCGTCTTGGTACATCACTGTTCTCCTACATAATATTTAATATAACCATGCCACAACTAAGTGTCATCCACTTATTTTATACTTTTTTTCGGTGAACGTCAAGTATTATGGGAGTTTAGATACAAAACTACACAATTAAAACTTAGGATTAAACTTTGCCTGTTGAGCCGAAACCGCCCTCGCCTCTTGCTGTTTCAGTGAGTTCTGTTACAACTTCGATTTTTGCTTGTTCAACTCGAGCGATAATCATTTGTGCAATTCTCTCGTCAGGTTGGATTGTGTATTCTTCGTTAGAAATGTTTACTACAGGAACGCAAACTTCGCCTCTGTAATCTTCGTCAATTGTACCGACACAGTTGATAAGGCTGATTCCGTGTTTGATTGAGAGACCTGAACGGGGTCTGATTTGAGCTTCGTAGCCGTGTTCAAGTTCGATTTTCAAACCGGTTGGGATTAATTTTCTTTCCAAGGGTTTGAGAGTGATGCCTTCTTCTATTGCAGCGCACAAATCCATGCCGGCTGCACCTTCTGTTTTGTATTCAGGTACAAACTTGTTGTGTGCCATTCTGAAAATTTTTAAAATCATGCTCAAACTCCTTTAAATGAAACTAGGCTGTAATAACAGTTTTTCCATCGACAATTTCTTTAGGGAAAATTGTAAATTCTTGAAGATTTTCGATTCCCAATTTTCTAGGTTTCTCAACCTGTGTGTCCGGGTTAGCTGCTGCTGCGCGAGCGAACGGGCTTTCGTTTTCAGGAACAGACATAAAACTGTTGCTGTATCTTATAAATAAATTACGTCTTTGTCTGCTATCATCTGCAGAAGTTTGTGATACTGCTGAAACTTTCATAATAACCACCTTTTCCATAATCAGGGGAAAAATATCGATGGGATAAATTACCCTTGCACACGACTGTTCACACGAGCTATTGTCTATCAAAACAGAGATTATGTCAATAGAAAAGATAAAATTTGTAACAAAAAAGTTTTTGTGTTAGAATAAACTTGCTCACAGAGATGTGAAAACTGAATAACTAGATAATTTGTCGATGTGGCGGAATCGGTATACGCGCACGTTTGAGGGGCGTGTGGAGAAATCCTTGGGGGTTCAAGTCCCCCCATCGACAATTTTTTGTGAAAAAATTAGGCTTATGAGGGACGCAGAACCCCACCGAATGAAGTGAGGTTTCAGGGTTCAGCGCGAGTGAGCTGAGCGAATTTGCGGACGGATGACGCACAATGTGCTAGTCCGGATAGCGAACGGATTGAGCAAACTGAAACGGAGTTTCTTTTGTGAAACTCCGTGAGCGTGGAGCAAATTCAAGACAGGGCGAAGTGTTTTTGCGAAAGATAAAATCTTGAAGCAAAACACGTAGACCCGTTAAACGCGAACGAGCAAGAGGAGTCCCCCCATCGACAATTTTTTTGTGAAAAAATCAGGTGAGTACGGGACGCAGAACCCCATCGAACGAAGTGAGATTTTGGAGTTTCAGAGTCAGGGTAATTCATTATGATACAAAATTGCTCTGAATATTTTTTTATGCTATGATGTCTGGGGAGGTTGTTATGGATTTTTTTAGACAACACAAAAAGATGATAGTGGGCATAATAACCATATCATTCATTCTATGGACAATAGGAATGGGTCTGCTTCTAATACTTCCTGGTCTTGGGGGATAGGTGTGAACTTTAGAAAAATATTAAATATTTTAATATTTTTAGCTATTATTCTAAACACATTCGGGTGTTTAGAGTCTTTTGCTACACATGATGTGGAAGTAAAGAAGCGCCAAACGCAGGAAAAAATCAGAAAACTGCGTATATTGGAAAATATTGAAACGAATAAACTTTATAAGAACCAACAAAAGTTAGAGAGCGCAACAACCAACCTTACTCAGTCAAAATCGCAGATTGTGTCTGTTCAAAAAGAGTTGAACAGTTTGGAAGCTCGTTTAGATATAGCTTCTCGTGAGTATAACAATCTTAATTACATTCTTGCCGTGCATGTAAGAAGTGTTTATAAATCTCAAAGAAAGGCTTTCTTTGAGGTGTTGTTGAGCTCTGAAGATATAAATATGCTTGTTGACAGACTATATTATCAACAGCTGTTACTCAAAGAAGATTATAACAGAATGGCTGTAGCTAAAGCTAAAGCGAAGGACATTGCAGATTTAAGGTACAATATAGTCTTGAAAAAAAGAAATCTTGAGCGCTCTGTTGCATCTATGAATTCTCAACAAGAGTATATTCAGCGTGCAATTAAGAAAAATGAAAACATGATTAATAAGTTAAGAACTGACCGTGTAGCGTATCAAAAGGCGGAAAAAGAACTTGCGAAACAGTCTGCAAGTTTGAGTTCTTATATTAATAAAACGGCGAAAGACTCTAATGTACAAGTCGCATCCGGTTTTGTTAAACCGATTGCAGGCAGAATTACCTCTCCGTTTGGTTGGAGAACACACCCGATATTTAACAGCCGTTCATTCCACTCCGGTGTTGATATTGGCGGTCCGAACTTGGGTGCAATCAGAGCATCTAATTCCGGAAAAGTTATTTATTCAGGTTGGTACGGCGGTTATGGCAAGGTTGTAATTCTTGAACACGGTATTGTAAACGGGAAACCGATTACGACTCTGTATGCTCACATGAATTCCATAGCTGTTTCAAATGGTCAAAGAGTAACCAAGGGACAGGTTTTGGGTTATGAAGGTACAACCGGATACAGCACAGGTCCTCATTGTCACTTTGAGGTAAGAGTCAACGGGCAACCGAACAATCCTTTGAATTATATATAGGAATAGCATTTTGAAAAAGAAACTAACATTATTATTAATAACATCTTTGATAGCGACATCTGCGGCGATGGCGGATTTTTCGTTTAGTGAAGCATCTGATTTTACAGGTGAAGCTTTTTTTGCACCGCCAGAAACAGTTGGTAAGACTGAAGAAAAGAAATCTGATGATGACAGACACACTATGCCGCCGGTGAAACAGCTGAGATTGAAACTTAAAAGCAAAATGAAGCAGCGTGAAGAGCGTAATTATATAATGGCTCCGACAGCGAAAGACGTTTATTCTGCAAGAACTGAAACGTCAGAATTTGTACCGAAAGATGAGCCTGTCAAGTTTGAAGAAGAGATGACTCCTGACGGTTTCGAGGCTGATGATGAGTCAATTGAGGAAGCAGAAAATCATAAAAAATCATTCTTCCGTAAGAAAAGTAAGGCGCAAGAACCTGAAAATACGGAAGATATTATATTGGATTGTGAAAGCGTAGATTACGATACACCGAACTATTTGATTAATGCAAAAGGTAATGCTAGTGTTGAATTCGTAAAGCAAGGAACAACTGTTAAAGCGGATATTATTACTTTTGACAGAATGAATAATACAATTAAAGCTGAAGGTAATGTCAGAATCTTGAAAAATGGTCAAACAATCACAGGTGATTATATTTTCGTTGACATGAACGAAGAAAATGCTTTGATTGAAAATCCTTTGACTCAGACTGCAAATATAGAAATCAAATCTAAAAAGGGTTATGTTTATGGGGACAGAATTGTTCAAGAACAAGGTTCAATTGTTGTCGACAAATCATTCCCGATTAATTTTTCATCTGCAACTCGCGGACCGCAAATGCAGAAAATGTACACTCCAAAAGATCAAACTCTGACGAGTGATATGGAAAAAGGGATTATAAAATTCACTGTTAAGGATCTCAAGATTACTCAAAAAGGTGATTTGGAGATTATTTCCATTAATAAAGGACGATTATTCAAGGGTGATAGAACTATTTTGAAAGTTCCGCGCTTGAAGATTTATACTAATAAAAATCAAGATTACGTCGAAACAAATTCTTGGGAAATCGGCTCTTTTAGGGGTATGGGTATGTACCTCGGACCCGGGTTTGTATTTGAACTTCCCAAAGGCTCTGTTTTGAAAGCAATGCCTATTTTGAACTATAAGAGCGGATTCGGTATTGGAGGTTTAGGTAGATTTTCCAGCGGAACAAACCAAACTTTATTCGGATATGGTACTGCTGCAAGCAAGTTTATCGTACATGGTAAACAAAAGCTTGATGACAATTTGTACTTGCAATACGGTATGAACGATTATATGAATGAGTGGTTCTTGGGTAGACGTCGTCCAAAATATGGTGCTGCACTCGTTTATGACAAAGGTTATTCGTCTTCTGATTTTCTGTTGAAAGGTCATGTATCAAGCTTTAGACACAGATTAGAGGGCGGTTATTTCCAAGACATGGATTATGATAAGAATTTTGAAAAGTTAGATGGTAACGATACCGGAACAACTCGTTTCAGATATATGGCGGAGGCTCGTCAAAACTTCTTTAAGCATGATAATGAAGAGGCGCAAACATCTTTCAGATTTGATATCGCATCACAATTATCTGCTGCAATATACGGAACCGGTGATACTCAGGTAATCGGTCGTATCGGACCTGTTTTGCATACACAATACAAAAGATGGATGCAGGATATCGGATACTATTTTTCTGTGTTTGATGACAATACACCAATGCCGGTATTTGATGCTTACAGATATGGTAAACAAAACTTGTATTTAAGGGAATATTTCAGAATAAACCGATATTTAACGTTGTCCTGGTTTAGTTCAATTAACTTGACGAACGATTCTCCAAACGGGAAAGATTTCCAAGAAAACTCTTTCTATGTTTCAGTCGGGCCTGACGATATGAAATTCAATGTAGGCTATGACTTCATCCGTCAAAATTTGTATTGTACTGTTATGATGATGATGGATGCGAAAGGTTCAAGATTGGATTACGATACGTTTGAAATCAAACAGGACAAGAAAACTAAAAAAGACGAAAATCCGAAGGATGACAATTCATTTGAAACCGCGAAACAGTCAAAAGTTTTGGATAAGGCGGTTGTTGAAGACGTGAAGGTAATGGAAGATGTTCTGTAATTGTTTTAAAAGAGCAAAGCTAACAAAAGAAATTATCAACTATGGCAAACTATGTGGGGAGAAAAACTATACTCCGGGGTATTCCGGAAACATTTCCGCAAGGTTTAATGACGGAATGTTGATAACAACGTCAGGTTCTTCTAACGGTTATTTGAAGAAATCTCAAATTGTTTATACTGATATGGAAGGGAACTCGCTAGAAAAGGGCAAAAAGCCTTCAAGCGAGAAAAAACTCCATGCAGGCATATACAAATTACGTCCTGAGTTTAATTATATTATCCATGTGCATGCACCGTTTTTGAGTAGTTTTGCATCTGCGGGAAAAGACTTAATGGCGCCGATTATGGCGGAAAATGTTTTTTATTTCGGTGGAATTCCTTTGGCGGATTATGCACTGCCTTCTTCAAATGAACTGGTAGATAATACAGTCAAATTTTTTGATAAATTTGACGCGGTTTTAATGGCAAACCACGGTTTTGTTGTGGGCAGCAAAACAATGGATGACGCATATATGAAACTCGAGCTTGCAGAATCATACGCGCAAGTAGTTTTGAATACGACCGTGTTGGGCGGAGCAAAAGTTTTAAGTGACGAGGAAGCGCAAGCCATTTTAAATTTGCGATAATTATTCAAAATCAAAAAGCTCTTTTACCTCGACCCCCAAAGCATCAGCAAGTGCTTTGATTTTTGAGAGAGTGATGTCTGTCTTTCCGATTTCTAAAAGACTAATCATGGAACGGGAAATTCTGTCGGTTTCTAGATTTAGCTGTGTAAGTCCACGTTCTTTTCTAAGATATTTTATGCGTTTTGCAAACTTTTGTAAATAATCCTTGTCCACAAATTAATTGTTAGCTATACTAGCATTATATACAACTAGTAGCACTAGCAAACAGCTAGGCGAAAACCATTATACCAAATTTTTAAACTTTTCATATTGATTGTTTTCAACCGTAACAATCAAAAGCCCGAACTAACGCTCGGGCTTTTTTTTATTTGACAAGTTCTTTTAAATAATTTGGAAGTGCGAACCTCGCCTCATGATATTCTTTGTTGTATATTTTGCAAGTCTTTGTTATTGCGTTTCCTCTTCTTTCATCCCAATAAGAAAGCGGTTTTACTGTTTCTGAGCAGAATGCCCATGCCCAATATCCACCGGGATATGTTGGAATGTTTGAAGTGAAGGTTGAGCAAATTGGGAATACTTTCTTTAGAAGAGTATACATTTTTTTGATTTCTTCTTTGTTTGCGAATGGTGACTCTGACTGTGCGCAAACAATTCCGCCTTCTTTAAGAGAGCGTTTAACATTTGTGTAAAACTCTTCCGTAAACAAACCTTCGCCAGGACCCATAGGGTCGGTTGAGTCGATTAGAACGATATCAAACATATTTTCTTTGTCTTTAATGTATTCTATAGCGTCTTCTACAAGGATTTCGCATTTAGGGTTATCAAGCTCGCAAGAAATTGTCGGAAGATATTTTTTGCAAGCATCAATTACCATTCCGTCGATTTCGCAAAGAACAACTTTTTCTACTGTATCGTGTTTTAAAACTTCTCTTACAGTGCCGCCGTCACCACCGCCGATTACAAGAACTGTTTTAGGTGCTTTATGGTGCATCATCGGAATGTGTGCAATCATTTCGTGATAATGATATTCATCCCCTTCTGTTGTCATCATCAAATCATCGAGAGTCAAAACTCTGCCGAGGGTTGAATCTGATTCAAAAATTTCAACTTTTTGGAAAGGTGATTGCTCTGAAAATAAAACCTCTTTTTGTCTTATAGCAATACCGTAACCTGAAGGAGTGATTTCCTTATAGAATTTTTCTTGAGTCAATGTCATAGTTTTATATCTCCTGATAAAATATGTATGTGAAGGTGGAACACTTCTTGCCCAGCTTCTTTACCTGTATTAATAACTGTTCTGTATGATTTTATGTCAAGTTGTTTTGTGACTTTTTTGACAATCATCATAAGTTTACCTAAAAGTTTTTCGTCATCAAGCTCGTTTAGAGATTCTACGTGAACTCTCGGAACAACCAACAAATGGATGTTTGCTTTAGGGTTAATATCTTTGAATACAACGGCATTTTCATCTTCGTACACAAATTCTGTGCCGAAATCACCGTTTATAATTTTACAAAAAATGCAATCACTCATAAGTTCCTCCTTACCGGACAAGGATAACTCAAAAAAAAGTGAAAGTCCAATTATTGGTAATAGTCTCTTAGTTCAGGACGATTTTGTTGAGAATCCCCGTAAAGATTATGTTTTTTGTTTTTCTTTATGTCGATTGTATCCGGCAGTGTTGTGTTTTCATAGTAGTTGATTTGTTTTGTGTTATCAACTTTTGGAGTTTCTTTTTTGAAAACAGCATTTTTTACGGACTCGCTGCCGCTTTTAATTTTATTTGAGATTTCGTTTATACCGGAGTTGTCATTGTATACAGGAGTTGCCTTAACTTCGAGTTTAGACTGCATTTGAGCTTCTTTTTTCTCTTGTGCGCGAAGTTTTCTCTCCTCATTCGCTTGTTTCATTTTAGTTTTTGTATCATCAATTTTGACTTTTGTATCTTCTTTGAAGTTCTCAAATTCTGCTTTTTTCTGTATATAAACTTTGTCGTATTCGCGTCCTAAATGACGGTATTTTTTAGTGAATACGTTATCAATGTTCCCGATATCGTAATATATTTGTTTAGATTCTTTTTCGTAAACAGAGGCAGGGAGAACTTTTAACTGAACGTTTTGTGCGATTTCAGGACAAAGTACTCTTGAATAGTCTTTGATTTTCTGTAACTGTTCGGATTGTGGTGAGCTTCCGCGTGTGATTATTCTGTTTTCGCAAACGCTTATTGTTTTGTAAAAAGTATCTGACCATAATTTTTTGTTGTTCGAGGTGTCTACAAGCACAGCGTAGGTTGAAATCTTGTAAGCAGGGTCAACAACGGTTGCTCCCGGAATATTTAAGAAATCCCAAAAGGTTCTTCTTAAAATATAGTTTTCTGAATCAATGAAGGACGTCAAAAGCAATACATATCTTGTGTTTGCTTTTACTGCAAGTTTTTTGAGGGTTACGTAATCTACGTTATAAGAAGTTCTGTAGCGAGAAGTAACATTTTTTGCCGCTATCATTGATGATGGGTCTTTTTTTATGAGAGCGCGTGTTTCGCTGACAGAAGGTGCGTTAATGTAGTCGGTTTGGTTAAGCAGTGTAACGACTTCGTCTGCAAAAAATTCTGAAGTTGCATCATAGATATATGAATCCAGTGCAACATTTTCGGTTACAATGTTGTCAGGAATTACAAGCACCTTAAAGCTTTCGGCATTAACTACAGGTGCCAAAAACATAACTATCCCAACTACTAATAACTTATAAAAATCTCTCACGATAAAATTATAGCATAATTTACTAAAAATGCCAGTTATTATATAATGGTTTAAAATGCTAAGAAATAAAATCATAATTGTTATAACAAGTTTTTATATATTCTATCTTGGGGTTCTGCCTGTCGTGCTTACGAACACGGCGAATGTGGTGTGCAGAAATCTTTCGAGTAATTCAAATTATGATATTGAACTCAAAAATCCGAGGGTAAGACTTTCTGTTCTTCCGACCGTTAAGATTTATGCGGACGAGATTAGCTTTAAGACAAAAACGGATATAAATGAGGCGGAGATAAAGAATATAGCTGTGAAATTACGCCTTCTGCCGCTTTTATCCGGAAGATTACATGTAAATTATATAGATATAGAATCTTTGAAAGCTTCTTCCGGCTTGAAGGAAAATGTTCAACTGGACAAAGATTTCTTTGAACAGTTGGAACACACAAAGGTTAAGTGTAATTCATTGAAGATTAATGAGTTTGAAACGTATCTATATCAAAAGGACGTAAAAGAGCCTATAGCATTTATCGGAAGTAACTTTGCTTTTCAAAAGAAAAATCGCTATGTAAGATTTAAAATGGACAGCGTTTTAAAAGCCGGAGAAAAGGTTTCTAAGGCAAACTTGAACCTCTTTTTGCCTAAGAATAATGATATTAGAAAAACTGTTTTTGATGTCGAGGTGTCAAATCTTGATATCGCGCCTTTCGGGGGCTATTTTAAACACTATCTTCCAGATAGTTTGAAAGAGCTTCAAGGAATGGTGAATATTCATGCCAATAAAGACGAGCTCGTGACCGAGTTGATTGGCTGCAAAGCTTTGATGAAAACTCCGAGTGATTCAATGATTTTTCCTGAAATTTTGAATATTCGCTCAAAATTTAAAATTAAAAAACAATACATAAATTTCGATAAAGTTAAAATTAATGCACCGAATATTGACATTTCGTTTGACGGAAGGATTTATGATTATTTCGGGAAAACTATGCCGACACTGGATTTGAACTTTCAGATAAATCCCACAAAAGTGGAAAAAGTTATTAGCATGCTCCCGCCGTTTAAGGTTGAAGAAATTGATGTCTATAAATTGAAAAAATACAAATTTTTCGGTGACTGTATCGGTAACTTTTCAGTCAAGGGAAGGCTTCCGGAGCCTGATATCAACGGAGATATTTTTGTAAATAACGGTATCTTAACGAAACCGATTCCAAACACAAAACAGGGTGCGACTATTAAATTAGAATTGACCGGAAAGTATATTAATTTCGATGTTTTTGTACCGGCCGGCGGTGCTGAAAAAGTTTGGGTTAAAGGCGGACAAGAGCTTTATAATGTCAAATATGCAGATATGACTATTAAAAGTACCCAAACTGTTGATCTGCATGTTGCGGAAACAGTAGTCAATCCGCTGCACGAAATTTTGAACTTTATTATTGGGCCGGTGCCGATTATGGACATTTATGGGAAAGGAAATATCGATATAAATGTAAATGGAAACCGTAAAAATCCGCATGTTTGGGGTGTTTTCAATGCGCTTAATTCAACTGTAAGCTTTATTGAAATTCCTGATTTAAAACTTACAAACGCGGACGCAAAATTGACTTTCAATGATCAAGACGCAGTTTTTGTAACGAAAAAAGGATTTGTGAACGGACAAGATTTTAAATTGGTCGGAACTTGTAATCTTTTTGGCAAGTTTGATTTTGATGCGGCATCCAAATTCCAGCCGACAGAGGCGCTTTATAAAGCGATACAGACTGCAACGCTTATTCCTGATATAAAAGCGATGATTCCGAACCTTACAAATATCAGCGGTACAACTGATTTGAACCTGAAAATCTACGGTGCAGTGAAGGTTATTGAAGATTTGCAGTTTAATAAAAATACTTTTGCGAAAGGCGAAATATCAATCAAGAACAATAGTTTTATCTTCCAAGATATGAAGGTTGATAACGCAAATGGGAATATAAAATTTGATACCAATAATGCTGAAGGTGATATTGTTGCGCAAATAGGGAATTCCCCACTGAGTATAAAAGCGAAGGTCAAAAATGATGTTGGGGATATTATCCTCAATATGCCGAAACTTGATCCGAATTTTCTTATTGAAGATAAAACCCTTCGCTCAAACAATCTTTTACCTATTGTGAATGTTTCTGCAAGATACAAAGGAAATACAAAAGAGATTGAATACAATAAATTGAGTTTGGCTGCAAAAATCCTTTCTTCAGCGCATAATAGCGCGATAAAGTATTCTTCCGGCGCATTGGTTTTGAATAACGGAAAAATCAATATAAAAGACCTGAGAGGTTACATAAATAATCCTCAAAATCTTTTCCATATTGATTTGAGAATTGACGATGCGTTCACTCAATCACCTGATGCAAACGGTACTGTTACGCTCAAAACTCCTGATTTGAGCGCGTATAACGATATTTTGAGAAGTTGTATTCTTCCGAATAACCTAAAATTTATCAAAGATTTCAGATTTGAAAAGGGCAAACTTGATTTTAACGGTAAAATTTCAAATAACAGGCTCAACGCGTACACGGATTTAAGCGGAATTTCTTTGATATACTTGCCGTTAGAGCTTCCGGTTAATATTATTAACGGAAGTGTTCAAGCAAGGAATAATAACCTTAAATTGAATAAAATCAATATGTTGGCGGATAAAATGCCAATTCTCGTTGACGGTGAAGTCAGAGATATCACAGGTAAGCAGAATTTCAATTTGTACCTGAACTCAAAACCGCAGCAAGATTTTATTGAAAAATATATCAACAAAAACAGAATTTATCCTGTAAAAATCAAAGGCGATATTGTCTATTGGGTTCGTGCAAAAGGAACTCCGAATAATTTTGATCTCAAATCTAATGTTAATTTGAGTAAAGATTCAAGTATTTATCACTATGGTGCAACGATTGGTGATGTTGAAAACGCAATTGACCTTGATTTTGACTCAAAAGTGCTGGACACAAATAATCTAAAAATTAAGGATTTTTCTTATAATAAACTTATTGATTCTCAGAGCGGGAGACGCACAAAGCTTGAAATGCTCAAAGTTTGGGGTGGCGTGGAAATAATGAAAGACGATTTATTGTTCAGAGATTTGCACGTCAAGACGAATAATCCTGCAGACGCAAGAATCTTTAACATAATTTTCAGAAAACCGAACATTAAGCAAGGTCAATTTACTTCCGACTTGAAAATCAACGGAAAGTTATCAAACCCTAAACTAATCGGTGATTTCCATATATTTGAAACAAATATTCCTTTCTTGGATACTACGATGAAAAATATTGCACTCGTATTCAAGGATAGAAATATCGAAATTTCTTCAAAAGGTGAAATTATGGGGAATGACGTGACCTTCCTAGGCACGCTTAAAAACAAACTAACGACTCCTTATAGCCTTGAAAAAGCACACTTCTATACAAAAGATTTGAACCTGAATAATGTTGTTGATATGATAAAACTTTCCCAAGTGGATAAAAACCCAACGCTTGAATCTTTTGACGTTTTTGACCTGAACTCAGTTGTGTTCAATAACCTCAAACTCAAAGCCGATAATATTACGTTGAGAAACATTAATGCAACGAACTTTGAGGCGACTGCAAATCTCAATGACAAAGGTTTACTTGATATAAATAATTTTAACTTTAATATTGCGCAAGGAACTTTAAACGGCAAATACAAATATAATCTGAAAAATAATGATATGTCGCTCAATCTTAATGCTAAAGAAATCAACGCAAACGACATAACTTGGGCATTGTTTGACTTGAAAAACCAAATCTATGGTGATATGACCGGAACTGTTTCGCTTTCTTGTAACGGTGCGAATTTCCACAACTGTATGCAAACCCTAAACGGCACATCAGCGTTTAACGTTAAAGATGGTAAAATGCCAAAACTCGGTTCGCTCGAATACCTACTAAAAGCAGGAAACCTTCTTAAAGGCGGAATTACAAGCTTATCAATCAACGGTGTAATTGACATAATCACACCGCTCAAAACGGGTGAGTTTTCTGATATTTACGGAAATATCAGAATAAAAGACGGTGTCGCACGTAATATTGAAATCGTGACAAAAGGTAAAGACCTGAGTCTTTATATTGGCGGAACGTATAATTTCTCAACTTCAATTGCTGATATGGAAGTTCTGGGTATTCTTTCCAAGAAAATATCAACAATGTTCGGGCCAATCGGAAATCTTTCCATAAACACCCTGTTTAACGTTATTCCTGGGGTTGATTTGTCCGGAAACAATATACTTTTAGACAAAATCAATAAAATCCCGGGTATTGAGCTTTCCAGCAAAAACTTTAGAAAATTTATCGCCGAAATCAAAGGTAATATCAACGGCGATGATTACGTAACCAGCTTCCAATGGATTAACTAAATGTAACAAAAGTTAACATCGTTTTTGTTTTTTCTTTTCATTTCAGCCCTTTCTGTGTATAATTTATTAAGTGTAAAAAATACAATGTTGAGATAGTAAATGGCGTTAAATTTTCAAGACTTAATACTTAATTTATCAAGATTCTGGTCAGATTACGGATGTATCATCCAACAACCTTATGATATTGAAAAAGGTGCTTCTACAATGAACCCTGCAACTTTCTTAAGAGCTTTAGGGCCTGAACCTTGGCACACTGCAATGGTTGAACCTTGCAGAAGACCGACCGATGCAAGATACGGTGAAAATCCTAACAGATTGGGACACTATTTTCAGTATCAAGTTATTTTGAAGCCGTCACCTGACAACGCTCAAGAACTTTATTTGAAGAGTCTTGAAGCTATGGGCATAGACCTTTCTAAACACGATGTGCGTTTTGTTGAAGATAACTGGGAATCTCCGACATTAGGTGCGGCCGGTGTGGGTTGGGAAGTTTGGCTCGACGGTATGGAAATTACTCAGTTTACATATTTCCAACAAGTCGGTGGTTTAGAGGTTAAGCCTGTTGCCTTGGAAATTACATACGGACTTGAAAGAATCGCTATGTATATCCAAAACAAAGAATCCGTATTTGATATTATGTGGAATAACACGCTCAAATATGGTGACATTTATCTGCAAAACGAAATTGAACAATCTAAATATAACTTTGAATACTCTGATGCTGACAGATTATTCAAATTGTTTGATGCGTATCAAAAGGAAGTTGAAAACTGCGTTGGTGCAGAGCTTGTTCTTCCTGCGTACGATTATGTTTTAAAATGTTCACACACATTCAACTTGCTTGATGCAAGAGGGGTTATAAGCAAAGACGAAAGAATTAACTTTATCAACAGAGTCAGAACTATGGCTTCTGCTGTGGCTGAACTTTACGTCAAACAACGCGAAAAGCTTGGCTTCCCTCTTTGCAAGTATTCTGTGAAGTAGAAAAAGGGACGCTTGCACAAACAACGGGTGTAAACTGTCTGTTTTTGTGCCTGCGCGAGTTACACGAAAGGCGATAAATGGCAAATACCGAATTATTCTCATCATTCTCAAATGTAATGAAAAAGATTTTGACCAGAAAAAATCCTGATGACGCTCTGGAAGGCGCTAAGGAAGGAGGTTTAGAAAAAACTCTCGGACTGTGGGATTTGATTATTCTTGGTGTGGGAGCGATTATAGGTTCGGGTATTTTTGCCGTGGTCGGTATTGCGGCTGCCGGAAGTGCTGACGGTACAAGCCCCGGGGCCGGTCCCGCATTGATTATTTCAATGGTAATTGCGGCTATCGCAAGTATATTTTCAGCTCTTTGTTATAGTGAATTTGCGACGATGATACCTGTTGCAGGCGGCGCGTATGCGTATACTTTTGCGACTCTCGGCGAATTTGCCGCGTGGATTATCGGTTGGATTTTGATGCTTGAGTACGCAATCGGGTTTATTGCAGTTGCTTGTGCTTGGACAAATCACTTTTTGCAATTTATTAAAGGTTTTTCAAATGTTCTTCCTGCGTGGTTTGTAAACCCTCCGCTCTGGTTGACGAATGATTATCGTTCAGCGGTGAACGCTTATACTGCACAAGGGATTGATTACCACAGTGCAATTCCGAGTTTTGCGGGAATTCCTTTCTGTATAAATCTTCCTGCAATTGTAATGATTTTACTAACAATGGCGATTTTGATTAAGGGCACAAAAGATTCCACCAAAATGGCGGGCATAATGGTTTTTGTAAAACTTGGGGTTATTGCTCTCTTTGTTTTGACAGGACTTTTCTATGTTCAGCCTGAAAATTGGACTCCATTTGCGCCAAATGGTTTTGAAGGCGTGTTTATGGGCGCGTTCATAATTTTCTTTGCATATATTGGATTTGATGCCTTGGCAACTGCTGCCGAGGAATGTAAAAACCCTCAAAAAGACTTGCCGATTGGGATTATGGGTTCTTTATTAATAACAACCGTTGTTTATGTATTGGTTGCACTTGTTTTGACCGGTTTGCAGCCTACAAGCGGGGTTGTAATTCCTGAGGGTATTTTCAAAGCTCCAATGGCTTACGCAATGTCAGCAGTAGGTCAAAACTGGATTGCAGGATTGATTTCCATAGGTTCATTGGCGGGATTAACTTCAGTTCTTTTGGTAATGTTCCTCGCTGCAACAAGAGTTCTTTTTGCAATGAGTCGTGACCATTTCTTGCCGAGAGTTTTCCAAAAGATTAATCCAAAATTCAATACTCCGGTTGTTCTTACTGTCACTGTAGGTATTGTAGGTGCTTTAGGTACAATTCTATTGGATTTGAATGTTGCAGCTTCACTTTGCAACTTCGGAACTTTCACATCTTTCATAATTGTCTGTGTTGCGGTATTGATTTTGAGAAAAATTGATCCGGACAGAGAAAGACCGTTCAAAGTCCCTTGCTGTCCGCTGTTTCCGATTTTGGGAGTTCTATGTTGTGGCGGCTTGATGGCGTATTCTATGATAATTGCGAAAGGTGAAACTGCGGTATTATCAACAGAATTGTTTATTGTATGGGTTGTTATGGGTATCTTGATTTACGCATCATACGGATATAAGAAAAACAGACTGGTTGAACAAGAGTCACAAAAAGTCGAGAAAATAGCAGAATAAGATGGAAAAATTACAGACAATATTTAAAAATTTAATAAAATGCAAATCTCCTCAAGAATTGATTGAAGAGGGTTCTCAATCAGGCTTGAAGAAGACTTTAAACGTATTCGATCTTATAGTAATCGGTATTGGTGCGGTAGTCGGAACAGGTATCTTTACGATTATCGGCTCTGCAATTGTCGGAAGTTCTGACGGACTCGGAGCAGGTGCGGCGATTGTGATATCAATGATTTTGGCAGCGATTGCGAGTGTGTTTACGGCACTTTCTTACTCAGAAATTGCGGCAATGATACCGGTTGCGGGCAGTGCTTACACATACACCTACGCGACAATGGGTGAATTTATGGCGTGGATGGTCGGTTGGATTTTGATGCTGGAATATGCAATCGGGGATATTACGGTTGCGAGTGCTTGGACAGGGTATTTTGTACAATTCCTGAAAGGGTTCAAACATGTTCTTCCTGCGTTTGTAGTGAATTTCCCTATCTGGTTGAGGAATGATTACCGAACAATGTACGAATTATGTAACAGATATAACTGGAATCCGCATGATGTAATGCCGTTTTTGAGTACACCTTTTGGTTTTGAAATTCCGATTGCAATAAATATTCCGTCTATGGCGATTGTTTTAATTCTAACAATTCTTTTGATAAAAGGGATTAAAGAGTCTACAAAAGTTGCAACGATTATGGTCGGGGTGAACTTGTTTATAATTTTGTCATTTATTGTGGTCGGTGCGTTGTATGTAAAACCTGAAAACTGGACTCCATTTGCTCCAAACGGAATAGAGGGTATCTTTACGGGCGCGTTTTTAATTTTCTTCGCTTATATCGGCTTTGATGCGATTTCAACCGCAGCTGAGGAAACCAAGAATCCGCAAAGAGATTTGCCGATTGCGATTATGGGAACGCTTGGTATTTGTACGATTTTATATGTTTTGGCAGCACTTGTATTAACAGGGGTTGTGCCCTTTAATGCTATTGACACTCAGGCACCTCTTGCTCATGCTATGAGATTTGTCGGAATAAATTGGTACGCAGGATTAATATCTGTGGGTGCGTTGTGCGCGTTAACGTCGGTATTATTGATTTATCAGCTCGGTACAACAAGAATTCTTTTTGCAATGAGCAGAGATCATTTCTTGCCGAAATCGTTGAATGTAATCCATCCTAAATTCAAAACTCCGCATGTTATGACTTGGATTTCCGGAATTATAGTAATTGTTTGCGCTCTGTTTATGGATTTGAATATTTCGGCAGAACTTTGCAACTTCGGAACGTTTACGTCGTTTATAATCATTTGTATAACGGTTCTTATTTTAAGAAAGACTGAACCGAACAGAGAAAGACCGTTCAAGGTTCCATTCTGCCCTTTGTTCCCGATTTTGGGAATTTTGACTTGTTTATCTTTGATGTATTGCAAGTTTAGTGCAAAAGCGACTTCTGCTTTGTACTTCATAATATGGCTGCTTATAGGCTTGCTGATTTACGCACTTTATAGCTATAAAGAAAAACGTCGCGAGGAATAAAAATAAAGCAAATAAAGTATGCCTTATTATTTGCAAAGTGTTATAATTCACATATGAGAATTGTAACTCCAAAAGAATTGAGCAGTTTTAAAATTTTGCCGTTTGATTTGTATAATGAAACGGGCAGTAAGGTTTTGGGCGCCGGTGAGGCTTTGACTCCGGGCAAACTTATTATGCTTAAAAACTATCCGAAGTTGTTTACTGAGGATTTGGACGAAACAAATTCTAAAGGTGGAAAACAAAACGCGGGAAAAGGGAATTTAAGAAAACTCGCGAACTTTTCTTTTGACACATTGGATACGAGTGATTTTGAAACCGTTGTAAACCGAGACGGCATTTTGAAAATGGAATTGCAGACCAAGATAAAATACTATTTTAAAAAGACTCTTGATTTATTTATGCAGGATTATTACGAAGAGGGTTTGTTGAAACTAAATTCTCTTGTTAGTATTTTGGTTTCTGATATTTTCAAACAACTTTGTAAGTCTAAAAAGGGTTCGCAAATTAGATTTTTGGGTGAATATGAAATCTGCCATCCGCTCAATGTTGCGATTGTATGCGGTATGATTGCTAAGAAATTAGAGTATTCCAATCTTGAAATGGAACAAGCTATTTTAGCTGGACTTCTTCATGATGTCGGAAAATTGAAAATTGTTCTGAATGACCGCTCAGCTTTGCTTACGGTGAATGAAGAAGAAGTTGCTAACCATACGATAATCGGTTATGAACTTATTAAAAAAGAATTGCATTTGTCAGAAGAGATTGCGAAGGGTGCACTTGAGCATCACGAAAATAATGACGGTTCCGGATATCCGCAAGGACTTTCAAGCGACTATATTTCAGAACTTGCACAAATAATTAATGTGGCGAACTATTATGACAATCTTGCTTGTAACAGAACAGCGACACATGTTTCGAGCAACAGAGATGCCCTGAGAGCTATGCTTGAGGTTGGAACAAAACGTTTCTCTGCAAGAATGCTTTATACGTTTGTTCATATGTTCAACTATGATGACCCGAAAGATTTTAATGACATGGTGGTCTAGCTTCCTCGGGTAATTGTTTGGTCTGATGATTTAAAGGATTCTGTATTTGGAAACACAAATATAGGATTTTTTAGTTATGGACAGAATTAAATTTTTTAAAAAGATTATGGAAAAAAGCGAGACAAATCGTGTGATTTTACTCACAAATCATTATCAAATAATCGGATTTGTTTATGACTGTGAGGAATGTAATAAGGACGAATTCATTAATTTAACTAACGTTTCGCTCTGCAAATACGAAGAAACTTATGGCAAATCTTGTGAACAGTTTGGCGAATCAAGATATGATTGGTTGCACATAAACCTTGATAAAATTGTAGCATTTAGCTTTATCAAATAATAAAAAAGGATGCTTAGATAAGCATCCTTTTTTAATTTTATCCCAATCTCTTATTTTGTAGTTTGAATGAATAAACTAATCAAATCATTCAAAGCAGAATATTGTTTTTGGTAGCTTTGAGATTGTTTTTCAAGAGTAAGAATTTGTTTCTTGTATTCTTGAATAGAACCTTGGCATTCTCTGGCTGAAACTTTTAAGCTTTCTTGAACTTGTTGTGCGTCTTGAAGAACGCTCTTCATAGAGATACCCAAAGCTTCCATTGTTTGCTTGATGATTTGAGCGCCTGTGTGTCTTGAAACTCCGCTTGGAAGTTGTGAAATAAGCTTTTTCAAAACTGCTATGTTAGCAGGCATTTCGAAACTTTCCATAGGATTTTCCATCGCTGATGATTGGATTGAAGGTTCTGTAAAAACAGAAGGTTTTTCATCTTCAATGTCATCAAAGAAATTGCTTACAGGTTTTTCCGGTTCTGCGAAGAAATCATCTTTTGCTTCAAAAGTTTCTGTTTCTTTTACAGGTGTTTCATCAAAACTTACAGCATTATTTTCTTCGGCAATATCAATGCTTTCGGCTTGTTTTTTCAAAGCCTCAACAATTTTTTTACCAACACTTTCGTTATTCATAGTATACTCCCTCGTGTATGTTTTTTTACTGAAATAATTATATGTTAAACATTACGAAAATCCAATGAAAATCATGATTATTGTTATCTTTCGTAATATTTAAACACGCTTATTCATGGAATTTTGTATCTGTTGTTTGATTTTTTCTTCAAATGCCATTTGTTTTAATTTCTTTTCATCCTTTGTTTTTGGTCTAAATAGATCCAAAAATACAACTTTGAGCATATTAAGTCCAACTTTCGAGAAAAGCGGAGCATTCACATTTGACGCATTTGTGTTTTTGCACAATTCAAAATTGTCTATCGCAAAAGTTGCATAAGCTTTTCTTGCGTTTTTATAGTCCTTGTATTTGCCCAAACATGCAGAAAATACAATGTCATTTTTCATTTTTACGATACTTTCTGTAATCATTGGATTTAAAGATACTTTTGGCATATTGTACTCCTTATCTGCTTCTTATTTCTCTCGTTTAATTTGATTTGTTGTAAATTTATTATACCTCAAACGGAAATTTGTTATATAATATTAGCATAAATTTAAAGGGAGAAGTTCAAATGAAAAAGAACATTGATTGGTCAAGTTTAGGTTTTGGTTATATAACAACGGATTATCGTTATATTTCCAATTTTAAAGACGGAAAATGGGATGACGGTGTCATGTCAACGGATTCAAACGTTGTTTTGAATGAAAGTGCAGGTGTTTTGCAGTACGCTCAAACATGTTTTGAGGGACTTAAAGCTTATACAACCGTTGACGGAAAGGTTGTTTGTTTCCGTCCGGATATGAACGCAAAAAGAATGGCAGATTCTGCAAGAAGATTGGAAATGCCGGTGTTCCCGGAGGATAGATTTGTGGACGCGGTTGTTAAAACAGTTAAGGCTAACATTGACTATGTTCCGCCATACGGTTCAGGCGCAACTCTTTATCTTAGACCTTATATGTTTGGTTCAAATCCTGTAATTGGGGTTAAACCTGCAACTGAATATCAATTCAGAATTTTTGCAACACCTGTTGGACCTTATTTTAAAGGCGGCGCAAAACCGATTACTTTGAGAGTTCCTGATTTCGATAGAGCTGCTCCTCACGGAACAGGTCACGTAAAAGCAGGTTTGAACTATGCAATGAGCTTGCACGCAATTGTTGATGCGCACAACCAAGGTTATAACGAAAATATGTATCTTGATTCTGCAACACGTACAAAAGTTGAAGAAACAGGGGGCGCAAACATTATTTTTGTAACCAAAGATAATACGGTTGTGACTCCGAAGTCTTCAACAATTTTACCTTCTATTACAAGACGTTCTTTGATGTATGTTGCAGAACATTATCTTGGCTTGAAGGCAGAAGAAAGAGATGTTTATATGGAAGAAGTAAAAGACTTCAAAGAATGTGCGCTTTGCGGTACAGCGGCTGTTCTTTCTCCTGTCGGTAAAATTGTTGACCACGGAAAAGAAATTCTTATGCCTGCCGGCATGGAACAAATGGGCGAAATTACTAAGAAACTTTATGACACTCTTACAGGAATTCAAATGGGTAGGATTGAAGCTCCTGAAGGTTGGATAAAAGTTATTGAGTAAGGATTTTTGAATATGAGTTAATGGGGTTCGGCTTTAAGCCGAACCCCATTTTGTTTGACACCTCACCCTAACCCTCTCTTGGATTTGCTTCACGCTCGGACAGTTTCGCTTTTGAACCTTCGGTTCAAGCAAGCTCAATGTTCTCGCTATCCGGACTAGCACTTTGTGCGTCGTCCGTCCGCAAATCCGCTCTCCTGCAAGGAGAGCGGATGTCGGTTTACAAATCATTGTGTTTGTTTCTGTGAGTTTCTTTTTCGTCACAGCCGAGAACTTTATTCAAGTGATGTAAAAGTTCTTCTGAATGGTAATGCATTGCGTGTTCTGACTTGTGGTGAATGTCTACGATGTGGTAATGCATTGCCATTTCGACCTGAATAAGCGAAAGGTTGTAGTCATATAAGCTCTCTGCGTATTTTTGCAGAGCGTTTATGTAGTCTTTTCTTGCATCTTGGAGTGCAACGTAGTTCAGACTTCCGCTTTTATATTCCGCTTCAACTGTTTTTAGGTTTTCTAACCCTTGTGAGGCTTCCATTTGCGCAATCGGAATTTGTTTTGACGTTTTATCTGCGTTGTTCAAAGCTCTTTTGACTTCAAAAAACAAATCTTTTTTGAATAGCAAAATTTCATTATCAGCCAAATTTACTTGAGCCTCGCCGCCTTTAATATTGTGTTTCAATTCCATTAAATTAACGGATGAGGTCAGGTTGACTCCGACTTGAAAATTATTGTTTGAGGTCTGTGTTGAATTGTTGTAACCATATCCTGCGTTTGCGTTAAGCTCAGGAAAATAAGTCTTTTTAATAAATGCTAAAGACTGAATCATTGCGTTTTTTGTGGATATTAGGACGTTCAAATCCGGACTGTTTTTGTATGCAATTTCGACTGCGTCATCAATCGGAAACGTGAACTTTTCAGGTGTAAATTCCTTTGGTTCTGCGGTATTTGCAAAATATGAATATGGATTTTCGAAAGTAAAAGTTGCGGTGTTTTGGATATTGAAATTAGGCTGTGAGTCAAGATACATTGAGTTCCCTAAATCTGTTCTTGCATTTTCAAATTCGTTCAACGCTTTGATTTGTCTGACTTGTGCCTTGCTCAAATTCAATTTTGCGGTGGTTAAATCCGCTTTCTTTTTCGCATCTTTTACAAATTTTTCGTTGAGTTTTACATCTTCATTTGCTATGTCTAAAAGTGCTTTTGTTTCCAAAAATCTATAATATTTAGCTTTTACATCAAACACGGTTGAGCAAAGACTGTCGACAAATTCGTATTCCGCGCCGATTTTATAAAACTCCTCCATTTTTACGTAAGCTGTAGTTTTTCCAAAATCCCAAACCATTTTGTTTACGGAAACTCCTACGTTTGGAAGTTCTCGGTAGTGTGAGTTGTAATAAATATTATTGGAATTATTTTCGTTAAGAAATCCGACACCGGCACCTATAACAGGGAAGTATCTGGATTTTGCTATTCCGACATTACTTTTTGCGATATCAAGTTCGTATTTTCTGCGTCTGATTTTGGGGCTGTTTTGGAAAGCTGTTGCTACGCAATCAGTCACGGATAAAGAGCTCCCGTCTTTTACCTCAACAGGCTTAAAAAGCTCTGCTTCTTCGATTCCAAACGTATTTGTCTGCATAAGGAGCAATACTCCAAAAGTGATAGTTAGTAACTTCTTAATATCCATAGATAAATCATACAATAAAAATGTTTCAAAGTTAGTTTTTTTATTGTAATCTGTGTTTATCAAGATGAGGTTATGTGATGTTAAATCAATTTTCAAGAACGGAATTACTTATTGGCAAAGAAGGTATGGAAAAGCTTGCCAATTCCAGAGTCGCGGTATTTGGAATTGGCGGTGTCGGCTCTTACGCGGCAGAAGCTCTTGTGAGAAGCGGGCTTGGAACTATTGATATAATAGATGATGATAAAGTTTGTATAACAAATTTAAACAGACAATTGTATGCAACAAGGAAAACCGTTGCTAAATATAAGGTAGATGTGGCTAAAGAAAGAATCTTGGATATCAATCCCAATTGCGTGGTAAACACATACCAAACTTTTTACACTCCGGAGACTGAAAATCAATTTGATTTTACTCAGTATGATTATGTCATTGATGCAATTGATACTGTTGTGGGAAAACTGTCACTAATAGAACGTGCCAAGGCTGCAGGCACTCCAATAATTTGCGCAATGGGTGCAGGAAACAAGCTTGATCCTACGAAATTTGAAGTGGCGGACATTTCAAAAACCTCTGTTTGTCCGCTTGCGAAGGTAATCAGAACAGAGCTTCGCAAACGCAGAATAAAAAAGGTTAAGGTTGTTTATTCGAAAGAATTGCCGATAAAACCTAAGGAAGACAGGTCTATAAGTTGCAAACATCATTGCGTTTGCCCTCCCGGGACAAGAAAATGTACAGTAAAACACCAAATTCCGGGGAGTATAGCCTTTGTTCCTCCGGTTGTGGGGCTGATTATGGCAGGAGAAGTTATAAAAGATTTAACAGGAGTTAATAAATGAAAAGATTTATTGTAGTTTTGTCGCTGTTTGCCATTACTATGTCAGGTGTGTTTGCAAAAGAAACTAATTACCAAAAAGAACTTGAAACAGCCATTTCGTCCGGCAGAGTCGAGGTTGTGGAAAATTGTATCAAAAATGGCGCAAATGTTAATCCTGAGGGTGAATGTTTGCTTTGTTACGCGATAATAAACAGGCAAACACAAATTGCGGAACTTTTGCTTAAATACGGCGCAAATCCGGATGGAACTTCCAAAATGTGGAATCCTCTGTATTTCGCAATATATGATGATAACAACTATATTTTGGATAAACTGCTTGAATACAAGGCAAATCCGAATACGGAAAGTTTGATTCCGCCATTGATGCACGCAGTTACTCAGGATAACGCGTATGCCGTTAAAAAGCTTTTGGAAGCAGGTGCTGATGAGAAAAAGACTTTTATGAAAAACACTCCGTTTGAGGTTGCTTTCGGGGTGAGAAAGATGGATGTTGTGGACGCGTTTATTGATTATCAAAACTCAAAATTTAATAAACCCGCGACTGATATAAATAAATCAATCGAGCTTTTGAACACGATTGAGAGCGGAAAAACATATTACGAACAAATTAAAGGTGCAAATCCTTTGGGCAAACCTATGGTTGTGAAATATGTAAATCTTTCAAACTTCGGATATGATTCGACAAAAGCGTATGCAATAACTTTTCTTATTAACAAACAACTTTATATTTATATAGATAACCGTTTCAGAAACGAACCGCCGGAAATTATTGCTTTGATTATTGCTGGCGAATCTATTCACACGGATAAAAAGTCTTCCAGAGTGGAAGCGTTGTGCGAATTGGGAATTGAGACTACTCTTTATAAAGAGTTTTTGGAGAAAAACCCTGCTCTAGCGAACAATAAAGACTCAATCACAATAGAGAAGAATTTTAATAAACTGTATAAACTTATGGAAGACGCAAGCTGGAACTACAATTTGCTTTGGCTGTTCTACGGAATCTTCGATAAGAGCCTTCCAAAAACTTCTCCTGGGTATAAGAATCTGGATTTGAATACATATTTTTAAATCAGTCATTCGTCAGAACTTGGAAAGCTTGTGAAAACAGAGTGTGTTCAGGATATTAAAAGTATTCTTTTCAAACTTAATCAGTAGCGGGCGAAACTCCATTGGAGTGTTGTTTAGAAAATGAAAGCGAAGTTTTCTGTAAGGGTTTAGTGTTACGTATTTATTTTGGGAGAAATCCTTCAGCCTGTCTACGTTTTTGGTAATCAATTCTGTCGGATAGTCAGAAACTGATTCTATTGCGGGTTTCCAGTTCTTTATTTCACCGATTGGCGGAATTCCGTTTTTGGGGATATTCGTTTTAAGAAACGGAAATTTGTACCAGCGGATTAGGCGTTCCCATTTTTGGTTAAGACAATTTCCTGTGTGGCTGTATTTGTTGATATAGACAGCGGGTTTGAACCCTGATGCAATCAGAATTCGGCTCAAGCCAATTTCGTATTTCTTAATTATTTCATCTTTTGTTTCTTCGTGTTTGATATTATTGATGAAATTTAAAAAGACTTCTGAGTTGCATACGTTTTTTTTGAACACAAGGAAATAACTTTGTATGTGCGGAAGCCACTCAGGCGGAGTTTGCACATCTTTTTTGAGTCCGTAATTATTTCTTGTTAATCCCCAAAAATCGCATTTTTTCTTTTCCATTTTTTTAAATATCGGCTCTAATTCGAAAAACGGACCGTAGCAAGAGTCGTTTACAAAAAGAAGTTCGTCATAGTCTGGGATTTGTTCTTGTGCAAGAAGAAATCCGCGCTTATATGAGCCGAAATCGTATTCGTGATGATTTTCTATTATTGAAAAATCGACAATATCATCTAAAATATCTTTGTTTTTAAGCTCCGAACAATCGGATACAAAAACTATTTTTTCACATAAATTTTTCAGGCTTTTAAGATAGTAAATCACATAATCGTCTATGAAATTATCTTTATCCCAGTGTGCAAAAATACAAACTCTTTTCATAAAATTATTGTAACACGGAATTTAGTAACGCTTAAACAGATTGTTTCTGTGACAATCTACGCCGCCGGAATTGTACATATCGTGAGTTTTATTTAATGCCTGCAAAAACGGAATTGTAACTTCGTTTTCGTTAAAGTTTTTTGTGTCTTTCATGTAGCTTTGATAATATGTTTCAGAAAATAATCCTTTATCTTTAAATTCTTTTTTGAATTTATCGAATAGTTTTGTTAAAAACAGATACTTGTCTTTTTCTGAAGAGATTTTAGACACATAATCAAGCGGATGCGCAATTCCGATTAAAGTGTTTTCCTGATTTGAGAGTGCTGAATATAAAGCTTTGTAATTTGGAACGTAACGACGTTTTGGGTGTAATGTTATTTTGAACTCTTCAAAGTTTTCTTTTAGAGATTTTTTAAATTCTTTAATATCCGGAGATTCAAGTTTGGAAGAAATCAAAGTTTCAATTTCTTTTGCCGGAAGTTTAGTTTTTTCCGATACAAAACTCGTAACAAGACTTTCCGCCGACGGAGTGTAATTATTTCTGTTCAAGACAAAATAATATTTAATCATTTCTTGAAGCAATTCATCCACTTTAGTCGGGAAGTTATTCTTTTTCAGAGCCGAAGTTATGTTCGGATTTTTGAGTATGATTTCTCCCAGAAGAAATTTCACATTGATGTATTTATCAATATGGTTAAACGCTCCCGTTTGTCCTTTTCTGAATTGGTTAGAAAAAGCTTTTACTTCCTCTGTTGAGAAATTCAACGAGCGTCCAAAGCTTTTTTCAAACAAATAATTTGCCTTAGAGGTCATTTTATCTGATATAGCAAATTTTTGTTCTTTATAACTTTCGATAAAACTTTGGAATTTTTTATCAAACGGATTAAGTCCGTAGACAAGAATATGCGCGTTTGTCGGATAGTCGACAATGTCGGTCGCGACATTATCAAAAGTCGTCATCTCAGCACCGAGAATTACTCTTAAGTTTTTGTATTTTAACGGATTACTTTCAATAATTTTGACGGCTTCTTTTGTTGCTTCAACGCAATCATGGTCAGTTATTGCGATAACAAAAGGATTCTTTGCGGTCGGATTGAGATTTTTGACGTGGTCTGCATATTCGGCCCCTTTGTCTAACAGCTCCTGAGTCGAGAAAAACCCGTCAGAAGCTGTGGTGTGAATATGCAAATTTGCGCGAAACATCCCGTTAATTGTGTTTTCATAATTTTCACCTGCGGTATAGTATTCCGGGCTAGTGCTCAATTCTGACAGAATTTTTTTTATTTCCTCCGTCCCTATAATTGAGCGGAGCTTGTAGAACTTTGAAGGTTCAATCCCAATTTCTTTAAGCAAAGTTTTTCTGTACTCAATATCTTTCGGGAACTGTGCGACATCTTGTTTCAAAGATTTTAGCCCGTCTGTCAAAACCTTTTCTCTTCCCATAAAACTTGTCGGAAGTTCTGTGTTATTCGCAAACTCTGTACGCGGGCGTACATCACTTTTTAGATTAAAAAAGTATGGTGTTGAATTATTATAGATATGTAGCGACGATATTTTCATAAAGACCTTATCTTTATTAAAACACATAAAGAGTTTTTATGCTGTTTGGATATAAGACTACTTGTTTTGTAGTTTTTTCTCCCAAATATATGCAGATTTTATACTATTTTCCAAAGTCTTTTGAGGATTCCAGCCCAAAACTCGTTTTGCTTTAGTATTGTCTGCAACGAGGCTTGCAGGGTCGCCTTCTCTGCGCGGCATTATTGTTACCGGAATTTTCTTATCCGTAACTTTTTCGCAAGCTGAAAAGACTTCTTTTACTGTGTTACCTTCTTTTGTGCCGAGATTGAAATAATTCGTATCTCCGCCTTTTTGGAGATATTCTAACGCCAGAATATGCGCATTAGCAAGGTCTTCAACATTGATATAATCTCTCACACAAGTTCCGTCTTTTGTGTCGTAATCATCTCCAAACATTTTGAAAGAGTCACCGGAGCCGAATGTTGATTTCAGGATATTTGGAACCAAGTGTGTTTCAGGTTCGTGCCATTCACCAACTCGGGATTGACTGTCCGCTCCTGCAACATTGAAATAACGAAGTCTTACGGATTTTAAACCATAGGCTTTGTCATAGTCGTCCATAATTTTTTCAATAAATAATTTTGTTTGTCCGTATGGATTGATTGGTTGTTGAGAGTGCTCTTCATCAATCGGAATGTATTTTGGCTCACCATAAGTTGCTGCTGTAGAAGAAAATACAATCTTTTTGATGTTATGGATTAGCATAACAGACAACAGGTTCAAAGTTCCGATAACATTATTAGTATAATATTTTTCAGGATTTTTAACTGATTCACCGACCTGAGAAAAAGCTGCAAAGTGAATTACTGCTTCAATATTTTTACCACCTAAAGTTGCACCAAGATGGGCTTTGTCCAATAAATCGCCTTGGACAAAAGTTACATTGCCATATTTCTTTAGTTCGTTAACAGTTTCAATATGTCCGGTAGACAAATTGTCATAAATCATAACGTCATAGCCTTTGTTTAAAAGTGCTAATACGCAATGACTGCCAATATATCCTGCACCGCCTGTTACTAATATCATTTTCCCCTCCGGTTTATTTTTTGCAAAAATAAGTTTTAAAAAGTGCAACATAAAATCTTGGTCTAAACAAGAAAAATGGTCTGTATTTTACATACTCAAACGCAGTTGATTTAAGTGCTTGTCTCAACTCCTCCTCATCAAGTTTCCAAGGTGTAAGTTGCAAATATTTAAAATACAGGTCTTTATGATAAGAAAAACAATTTTTCTTCCAAGGTTTATTTTTGCAAACAAAATGGATAATTTTAGGCTTACTAATATAGCTTGAACGATTCGAAAAATTAGAAGATTGAACGTTCCAAGCGTCATCAATTAATTTAACTTCGTTGTATAAAACACGATTTAAGACTTCTTGATCACCAGTTTTTATATTATCACAATTGGCTTTTGTGAAATTTAACAAAGTTTCTTCAATATTATTTTTTCTCCAGTATTCAAGATTAAAAAGCATTACTCCAGAATTAAAATACTTAGGATTTTTTTTCAACATCCTTCTGTTTATGTCTTTTACGGCAGCAACTGCAAAATCTTCAATATCTATATTGAATAGCTCATTTAAAGATGCGTTTACTGCAACATCACAATCCAAATAAATTATTTTTTTCAAGTTAGGTAATAGACTAGCCATTTTTAATCTGTAATAAGCAGGCAAAGTTAAATATGCGTGAGTCTTAATTTTTGCATATTCTTCAAACATATCAGGATTAACTGACACGAATTCCAAACTATAATCTTTGATAGATTTGAGCGACTCAATTTGTTTTTTGTGTTCTTCGCTTATTCCGCCATCTAAAACATAGATTGACAAATTGTCATCTTCGTTTGCATTAGCAAGGATTGATGAAATAACGACACCCGCGTACTTTGAATAATTGTCATCACACGACAAGCATACATTTATGTTATTCATCAGTAAATCCTCCATATCTTCTTGAAAAAATATTAGCATAAATATATTTAATGTTGTAGTTGAAAATTAATAAATATCCCTCTTGCGGAGGGGGATTATAGGGGGTGGTTAGACTTTTCTCAGCTACTTAATATAAGGTAGAAAGGAGAAATTTTGAAATGAAATCTGTTACAACTTTTGACTTACAATACGCACACCGTTTTTACGGGTTTAAAGGTGAGGCGCAGTATTTGCACGGACATACCGGAACGCTTACGATTGAGGTTGAGGATTCAATAAATGCCGGCGTTAATATGGTTTTTCCATGTGATGAAATCAAGAAAACTGCTTGGAGCATTCTACAAAACTTTGACCACGCACTTGTATTAAGAGAAGATGATCCGATATTGCCAATGATTTTTGAGGTTTATGAAAAACAGGGGATTAAAAACGGAGCACCTCAAAATACAATGAAAGGCCCTGCTTTTAAAACCGAGTTGGCGACTGCGTACCCTGATAGCAGAATAGTTGTAACCAAAGCATCAATGACTGTGGAAGGAATGATAAAAATTGTCTATGACTTGTTGAAGGATAAACTGAATATTTCTAAAATAACCTTCACTAGCGGAGATAATGAAGCTACTGAAGATTATTCAGTAAACGGGACAATGGATCGTTGTCCATTATGTGGCATTGCACTAACTCCGGAAGGTGTTTGCCCTAAGTGTGGGTATAGAAAGGGGTAAAGTGGTAAAGGGGTAAATAAATTTGGCTGGTAGGTAGTAACTACGAGCTTGGAGTTTTTCGCCCATATACATATAAAAAAAAGAGGTTAGAACAAAAGTTCAACCTCTTTTTTAAATCTGGGCAGGGGTAAGGACTCCGTTTGCGAGCAGAAAAAGGTGACTAAATGTCACGTTTTTCATGAAAGTTTAATTCAAAACGGAGTCTAGTACAAGCAAATGGAGGAGAGATGTAATTTAACATACAGAACAAGGAGTAATTAACTATGAGATGGAGATTGCAAATAATTAATTTTTGATTAAGGATTTTATATAAAAACTTAATTCAAGTTATAATCATAATGGGGTAAAATTTGGGGAGTATGAAGTATGTCAACATTATCCAATCAATTTAACAGTCATGTTTTAAGCCAGACTATTAACAATAAACTTAATGAAATTGAAAAGATTCTAGAGAGTCCTAATTATAATGAACAACAAAAAGAGTCTGTGCTAGCATATCAAGTGTTACTAAGGATAATATTAATAACGCTTAGTTCTAAATCATTACCTCTTGTGCCAAGAATGATTTTAGACAATCTAAATAATTCAGTAGCTAATTTATCGTCAAATGCATTAAGTGATATAAATAACTATTACTCCCAATATCAGAATTTAATGGATTGGTATAATCGCTTGCCTCATTATGAAAAAAAGAGTGAGGTCAAAGAAAGTTTTAATACTTTAATAACAAATTTTATGAAACAGCAAGAAGTTATTACAGATAGTGTAAAAAATGAAATTAGTAGCTTTAAAGAAAGACAACAAGCTGTAATTAAAGATTGGGAAATGGAAAAAGAGAATTTAAAAAATGAATTAAATAGTTTAAGGCAAGAAAATATAGTTTTAAAAAAAGAAATAAATAACTTTAAAAACAACATTTCAAAACAAGAAGAAAAACTGCAAAGCATAGTTACAACTTATGAACGTGATTTCAAAAGTCATATTGATACTTATGACCGAGCTTTTCTAAATAAAGCTAATGAAAATCAAGCTACATTTGAAAACATGCTTGAAGAAAAAGAATCTTTATCTGACAAAACACTTGAGTTTTTAAATAAAAGAAAGGATGAAGTGGAACATTTATGGGGAATAATTGGTCAATCCGCCATATCTGGAAATTCTCAGAGCTATGCTAACAAAGCAAAAAACCTTGCGGACATAATGATGTGGGTGGCATTAGGCATTATGATTTTAGTGGCTTCAATATTAGCAATTACAACTGTTTTTGATTTGTTTAACGGTACATTTAATTACTTACATTTTATGTATAAAATAATAGGTTCTACAATCTTCTTAGTTCCATCATTCTATTGTTCTAATATTTCCAAAAGACATCGTGACAGAGAATTTCAATTAAGGGATTTTGAAGTTAAAACTGCAGCACTTGAACCATTTTTAGAAAATATGAACCTTGAAAACACTTCTACAAATTCCGATGAAATAAGTAAAGACAAAATAAAATTAGAACTAACAAAATCTTTTTTTGATAAGCAGTTTGATAATGGGACTAATGACTGCGTGTTATTACCAAAAGAAGTTAGCAAAATACTAAATACACTAGCAAAAAAATGTAATTTAAATATAAATTTAGGTAGTAAAGATGAATAAAAGGATTTTTTATCAATGTCAATGAATCGTGTGATTAATCAAGATTGCAAATATGGTCTAGGCAATGGTAGATTTGAAGGAAAAGGATAATAATGAGTAATATGGAAGAAAAACACGATATAGCATACACCATTATTCATGGCAAGTGTGATTATACTGTAGATGATGAAACTATTAATTTTAAATGTGAGGCAGAAATTAATCAGGAAGATAATTCTTGTAAAGAGTGCGGTAGTGTAGTGCGGAATAGTTATACCGCAAAAGATATTGAAGATTTACACAGTATGACAAAAGATTTCATCATTATTATCAGTATATTAATAATTGCGGGTTTTATCTCTTTATCCCCAATTGAATTTGATATTAACTTTTTAGGATTTACAGTCCATCCAAAGCTAAAATATTTGATTTTAGACCAAGCCGTTAATGTTGAAATTGGTGCGATGAGTTTTAAAAAAGAAAACGTAAGTATAACGGATTTTATATCACTTAAGTATAAATATTTAACAAATAAAAAAGAGTTTGATGATATATTCAAAAATATAAATAGTAGTATTGATTATTAATATGTAGAGAGTTAGCTAAAGGTGAAGTTCTAAAAAAGAAGGTAAACACTTTGCTAGATATAATGGGGCTAATGGATGTGAGCAAGTGGTTATTCTTATAAAAAGTCCGTGGGTGAAAAACAGCTAATTTATATCAATAATATTTCGCAGGTATAAGTGATTTTAGATTTCATGATTTAAGACATACAGTTGGTACGCGATTAGCACAAAAAGGAGTTCCTGTACCAGTGATAAGAGATATAATGGCTGTAATTTAACACACAGAACAAGATTAAATTATCTGTGAGATGGAGATATAAAAATTAAAAAATGATTAATTATTCTCAAATTATTGCAAATACATATATAATTTACATGGAATATTTAATTTTGGGGATAATTAATTAAATGGAAAGTATTGAACTTGAAAAGATTAACGAATGTAACCTAAAGACTTTGGAATTACAAAGGCAGTTGTTGCAAGAAAATGAGCGATATAATTCTACTGTATGTTCTTTAGGCTATATATCTATGTTAGCAATATTATGTTATACACATAATGATATTGAAGAAAAAGCCCTCATATGGATTCTCATATTTTTTGGGTTATCTGTTTTTATTTTTGTAATTTTTGAAATTATTAAAACTTTTAGATATAACAAAATTGCAGAGAAACAATTTGCGAATTATGATGAATACAAAAGGGGTAATATTAAAAAACATAGTGAATTAATCGAAAAGAATAATGAATCGGCATACAATACTTGGGCTTGGTTTATAGAAAAGAGCAAATATTTCTTTATAGCTTCCGCTATATTTGGAGTATTAGCTGGGATTATCACTTTTGTTCAATTATTTTTACTATTAACTTATTAAAACAAAAGAATAATATTTATGAGCAAAATCAATACTATTCAACAAAAAATAATGGAATTAAGTGGCGGAGAATTCCAAAAACTCTGCGACAGATATCTATATAAAAAATATAAATTTTCTAATATCTGTCCACTTGGTTCCGAAGATGGAACAAATAAACCAACAATAGGAATTCCTGATTCCTATGTAAAGACACCTGATGATAAATATATTCTAATCATGTATGGTTCTGTAAAAAACAATACTTATAGTAAGTTAGAACAAGATATTAAATCAACTCTAAATCCAAAGAAATTGAACTTGAAAAAAGATAAAATAGAAAAAATTATTTGCGTATATTCATCTACAAATATAACTCCTGAACAACAAGAAACATTAAAAAACATAACAGAAGGTATTTCGTTAGAAATAATAGATTTAGGAACAATGTCTCATGATTTACAAGAACATTATTCTTCAGTTTGTTATGAATATTTGAACATACCCATAGATAGTTATCAAATATTTTCTATAGACGATTTTGTTGATATATATAATAAAAAGTCATTATCATCTCCATTAGATACAGCATTTATGTTTAGAGAAAAAGAAATAGAAAAGCTTAAAGAATCTATTTCTACAACCGATGTGACTGCTGTAATTGGTGCTCCAGGAGTTGGAAAAACAAAATTAGTACTGGAAACTTGCAAATTATTTAATGAAAATGAATATAAAACATATTGTGTTAAGTCCAACGGTGCTTCTATTCAATCTGACTTAAATATATATTTTAATGAACCAGGGAATTATATTTTATTTCTAGATGATATAAATGAAATAAGAGAAATTGAATATATATTAGGTTTTATTCATATAAAAAAACAAGATACTAATATCAAGATAGTAGCAACTGTTAGAGACTATGCTAAAGAAAAAATCTTAAGTACTCTTTTTAAATATACGGAACCTTCCGTAATTAAAATAGAAATATTTTCTAATGAACAAGTAAAACAATTTTTACAAAAAATTTATAATATTAACAATCCAAAATATATAGAACAAATTTGTAAAATATCCCAAGGAAATATACGATTAGCTGTTATGGCAGCACAAAAGGCAATAAATAAGGGCTACAATGCCATAATAAATACAAAAGATCTTTTTAAATCATATTATTGTGATATTTTGAGTGGTTTAGATTCACAAAGAGATACATACTGTATTTTGTTTATTATAGGTTTTTTAGGATCTACAAATTATAAATTAAATGAAACTGCGCAAACATTATTAAATTGTTTTAATATTAATGAAAGCTCCTTTATACAAGTGTGTGATTACTTATATTCATTAGAAGTTATTGATAAATATGAAGATGAAGTATTAAAAATAAGTGACCAAAATTTAAAAGATTTTATAATATATTATGTTCTGATTGAACAAAAATATATATCATTAGAAAATTTATTATCATTAACTTTCCCAAAACATTCTATGCAAATTGTTGATACTCTAAATATAATTTTAAGAATATTTTTCGATGAGGAAAATTTAAATTATATAAAAATAGAGATAAATAAAGCTTGGCAGAATTGTAATTCAGATGAAGAGTATTATTTTGTCAAACATTTTTCAAGATTAAACTTAGATAGAACGCTGTTATATATACAAAATAGAATTAATAGCATAGAATCATTACCATATGACATAAAAGATTATGATATTTATGATGATTCTAACAATAAAAATATAACGTCTTTTGAGATAGAAATTTTATCACAATTCAAAAGAACAGAATATTGTGAAGATGCTATTGAGCTCCTTATAGATATTTTTAATAAAAATGCAAATTATATTCACGATATCTATATAGCATTATCGGAAATGTATAATTATGACGAAGACTCATATTGTGATGATTATAAAAATGAGTATTTTATTATTGATAAGATTTGGCAATTATCAGAATATGGTACAAAAACAAATGAAACTCTTTTGTTAATATCGTTATTTAAAAGTTTCTTCAAAATTGAAGATCATATAACAAAAAATGGTCTAGATAATCGCAGTTTTATAATGCAACAAATATATGTGGCACCAACAAAAAATACTTATAAATTAAGAAAATATATGTGGAGGATTTTACATAAACTTTATCAAATGAAATTATACAAACCCTATGTTAAAGAATTCATATATAATTATCATCTATTTGGAGCAAATAATAAGTATCGAACAAAGTTTATTCAATTTGATATGGACTGCTTTTCAAAACTTTTTGTATCAAGAAAAAAAATAATTGATTTTGATTTAGCAATATTATTATATAACCTTACAAAAATATATGATTATCTAAGTGTAAGACCAAATAAAGCATTGCTGAAATATAAAGAAAATGCAGAGTTTATGCTTTTAATTAATTTATCTACAAGAGATAAACTGAAAGAACATTGGAAAATATCTGAGGAAAAAAGGAAGAATAGATTATTTAAACAAATAAACCGCTTTAAAGAACAAGATTGGGTAAATTTTATCAATGTATTTAAAAAATACGAAAAGTGTTCTTTTTGTACCTCGGAGCATTTTTATAGCGGATTGATGGACATATTGGAACTCCTTGAAAAAGAGCCGAAAATATATTTGTATGTAATAAATTTATATTTTAAAAAGAAAATACAAACAATTTATTATCCAAATAAAATTATCAGGAATTTATTTAAATTTATTGGTACAAAAAAAACAAAAAATCTAATAACCAAATGTAGAATAGATGAAAAGTACTTATGGCTAAAAGCTTTTTATGAAGAATATCCCGAAGCGGATATAGATGAAAATGTATGTAATCAATTGACCAAAGATACTGAGAAAGCTCTAAGATGTGATAATCCAAAAATCATTTCTGTATTTTCTCTTGAAAAATATAGTAATTTTGATTCAAGCATTATCGGAACAATATCTCAAATGATCTGTGCCGAAATGCATAACAATAAGTATATAGTTTCAAATTATCTAAAAACGTACTTTTTTGAAGAAGATGCTGAAAATTTAGTTAATATTTTTGATAAAAATATAGAATTATTAGAAGAATTGTATCTAATGTCTTTGAAATTAAATGGAGAACATTCAGGATGCTTATTTGTTGAAATATTTAAAAAAGATGCAAGTTTCTGGAATAAAATTACAGAAAAACTAAGTGAAGATATATATGAAAATGTATCGTATCATGGGATTTTTGAATATATCTGGAAAACTAAAAATTATGCTGAATTAATCGATATTGCCATTGATAACATGATATTAAAAAAACGAGCATATTATCTAGAATTTTTATCGGCAAAAGTATTTCCAAAACCGAGTGAAAATGGTGATTTAATAATTAAAAACCAACAAAAATACATTTTTGATTTTATTCAAAAAAATGCATATAATAAAGAAAAACTTCAAGTTATTTTTGATATTATTGTATATCGATATGAAAATTTAAAAATTAAATACATTCAACATTTACTAAATTTAAATAGTGATATAAATATATTTAAAGCAATCTCGATAGAACCAGCTTCATACTCATCTTGGAACGGAAGCTTTGTTCCTATAATTGAACAGAGGATTAAATCATTGGAAAATATAAAATCTATCTTAAAAGGTTCTAAGTATATTCAACACAGATGTTACATTAATGACTTAATTAGTAGTAAAAAAGAATATGCTCGGCAAGAAAGAATTCGAGACTATTTGGAAAGTCTTTATAATTAATTTAATAAAAACCATTTACTATAACAAAAGTAATGATTTCATGCTAAAATAAAGATATTATATGGTATTTGTAACTAGGAAGTTTAAATGTACACACCGCCTTTTGAAATTACATCAAAAATAATTGAACTTATCTCCAATATTTCAGAAAAAATTGGAGAAATAAATTCTCTTCAAGATAGTCCATATCATGTTCAATTGAGAAAAGAAAACCGAATTAAAACTATTCATTCATCTTTGGCTATTGAAAATAATAGTTTAAGTTTAAAACAAATTACTGCTATAATCGACGGAAAAAGAGTTTTGGGAAATCCTAACGAAATAAAAGAAGTAAAAAACTCAATTCAAGCCTATGATTTACTTTTATCTCTTAACCCATACAAAGAAGAAGATTTACTAAAGGCTCATAATCTCATGATGCAGGATTTAGTTGAAAGAAACGGAAAATACAGAACAGATGGTGTTGGAATTTTTGACGGAGAAAGAGTTGTACATATGGCACCTCCGGCAGATAGAGTTCCAGAACTTATGGGAGATTTATTTGCATGGTTGAAAACAAGTGATACACATCCTCTTATAAAAAGTTGTGTTTTTCATTATGAATTTGAATTTATACATCCGTTCCAAGACGGCAATGGCAGAATGGGGCGTTTGTGGCAAACTGTCATTTTAAAAGAATGGAAAGAAGTTTTTGCTTGGCTTCCAGTTGAAACTTTGGTAAAAGAAAATCAAAAAGAGTATTATTCGGTTCTTGGTGTAAGCGATAGTGTTGCTAATAGCACTAAATTCATAGAATTTATGCTCACATTGATTTTAAATACAATTGAAGAAATTATAAAAACAGAAACCAGAGTTACTCAAAAGGTTACTGTAAAGGTTACTGTAAATCAACAAAAAATTATTGATGCTATTATTGCTAATCCTTATGTAACACAAGAAGAACTCACTGATATTGTTGGAATTACAAGAAAAAATATTATTGCTAATATGAAAAAACTTCAAGAAAACGGATTAATAAAACGTATTGGCGCTGATAAAAACGGCCAATGGCATATAGAGCAAAGCAAATAAAAACAGTTTTAACTACTGAAGAAGAGCTTGCCGATATGATTCAAAAAGAAAATACACGATTTCTGGCATCAAAAGATTAGTATATTAAAGTGGTTGTTTCCAAAATGGAAATAACCACTTTTAAAAAACTTGCTTTTATTGTTCTTTAGAGTAATGTTGTGTTGCTGTAAAAGAATGCGATATGTACATACAGCAGAAGAGCAAATGCAAAAAGCTATGGCAGTTCTTAATTCATATAACTAGGATTTGTTTCAAAATGTGAAAAGGACACAGGGTGGCTATTGATAAAAATAAAAACCCCGAAACATAAGTAGTTTCAAGGGTTTTAATCTGGGCAGGGGTGGATTCGAACCACCGTACACTCGCGTGAACAGATTTACAGTCTGTCGCCTTTAGCCACTCGGCCACCTACCCTTATAAATTTTCATTTTTTGACTAAAAAATTGCCCTTGACGAGACTTGAACTCGTGACCTCTCCCTTACCAAGGGAGTGCTCTACCTCTGAGCCACAAGGGCAAGCTATTGTGCCGAGAACTATTCTTTTATCAAAAAAAGCCGGTAATAGGAATCGAACCTACAACCTACGGTTTACAAAACCGTTGCTCTACCGTTGAGCTATACCGGCAACAGAACTTATGATATAGGAAACATAGATTATTGTCAACTCAAAAGTTTGACTTTTGCAAAAATACCCTTATAAACATGCTAAACTCCCTCAATCGGATGATTTTATGAAAAAATCCTAAAGCAACGATTAAATCATACCGATTAACATGGGAGAAATGAGGTAAAACGTTATGCAAATAAATGGCGGTGTCAGATTTTGCGAACAAGGCATGAAGTCTTCAATCAGGGCGATGCATGTCCAAAGTGAAATCATAGGTATGATTAACGAAAACGTAGCCGGCTTTGATAAAGTCGGATTTCAAAGGCGCGAACCTGTTGTGTCTTCGTTCTCGGAATATATTGGTGTCCATGGCTTGTCTTCTACTGTAGATGACGAAGTCGGCCGTATCATGGTTTCAAGAAACCCGCTGGATATTTCTATGGCAAATAAAGGTTATTTCCAAATTCAAACTCCGCAAGGGGTTAAGCTTACCCGTGACGGAAGATTTCATTTAGATAAATTCGGAAGTCTTTTGGATTTGGAGGACCACCCTGTTTTATCGGATGCAGGCGTGCCAATCAAATTACCGGTTGTTCCTGATAACGAATCTCAAGTCGTAGTCAACACAAAAGGCAAAATCAGCGTTTTTGATAAAACTTCTGAAACCCTTGTGGATGCGGGCTATTTGGGAATAGTTGATACAAACGGCATGGCGGTTCTTAATCCGGATGTAAAACAAGGCTATAATGAACACTCAAACGTTGTTTTGCAAAACGAGTTTCTTGCCGTAAAACCTGTTGTAAGAAATTTTGAGGCAAACAGACAAATTTTCATGCTGGAAAGTTCTAACCTCCAAAAGGTTATAAGCCAGCTTGGAAGCGCTTCATAGGAGAATTGAACCATGTATAACATGCAAGCAGTAATAAGAAAAAGTATAAATAACACAACCATGCAGTTTGAAAGACTAGGCTATTTGGCAAACAACCTTGCGAACTACAATACAGTTGCGTATAAGACAAACCGATTTGAGCAAATCCTCCGTGAGGATGGATATGTTGATGGCGCAATTAGGACGAATGCGCTTCAAGGCTCAATAAGAGTCAGCAAAAATCCGTATGATATAGCCATAGAAGGTGAAGGATATATTCCGGTCGTATCACCTGATGGTGAAATTCAATACACAAGAGACGGTTCTCTCAAACGCGGAGCAAACGGCTACCTTGTCACAGTTGATGACTGGATGGTAGGTGACGGAATTAAAATTCCTGCAAACTCTTACAAGTTTGAAATCAAACCGAACGGTGATGTTATAAACTATGATAACGCCGGTTCTTTACCGGAAAAAATTGGTACAATTCCTGTTGTTCAGTTTGAATCACCTGAGTCTTTGGAGCAAGGTCATAACAACAAAATGGTTATGACAGAGGATTCCGGCGCTCCAAAAATTGTAAAAGAAGATCAGCATATCAAACAATATGCAACAGAAGCTTCTAATACAAATATTTATGACGAATTAAACGACTTGATGAGGTTGAATACTTCAATGATTGCAAGTATGAACCTTATGAAAGTTGCGGATGATATGTACAGCAAAGCAATCAATATCCGCGAATAGGATATCCTGACTAAAGGAGAGCAAAAATGACATTTACAAGCTTAGATTCAATGGGTAAAACAACATTAATGATGGATTTGATATCACAAAGACAGCGTGCTTTGGGTTCAAATATTGCTAACATTGATACTCCGGGGTACGTAAGACGTGATATAGATTTTTCTCAATACCTCGGAAGTATGAATAGTCCGATTGAAACAAAGCTTTCTACAGCGCTTGGACCTTCCGGCGTAATAGAGGATAGAAGAGAGCAGGAAATTGATATTGCTCAAGAGCTTTCTGAAATGCAGAAGAACTCTTTGATGTATACAATGGCAACGAGAAGAATGTCAAACATAATAACCCAGATGAAAACGGTTATTAACGTAGGTAAATAGTAGACTTAACCCTTGTTAAAACAGGGCGGAAAGTGAGGTAAATATGAGTATACTTGAATCAATGAATATAGGCTCAAATGCATTAAAAGCACATGGGCTTAGACTTGATATTCACGCAAAAAACATTGCGAACGTAGATACTCCGAACTATGTCCGTAGAATTCCTGTTTTGAACGCGACAGAAGACATCTCTTTTCAAGGTCTTATGAATGTTATGAAAAATGATGTTTTCGGAACCGGCACGTTACCTTACTTGCAAGGCGGGGTTGTATTTAATGGTTGTGTGGAAGATCCTACTGTCGGGGAGAGAATTTATGCTCCGGGGCATCCGGATGCCGATGCAAACGGTTATATCAGATCATCAAACGTAAATGCGATGGTTGATATGGCGGATGCAATTATGGCGCAAAGAGCTTACGAAGCCAACCTTGCGCTTGTTAATATTTCCCGTTCTATGGCATCAAAGGCTACTGAAATAGGAAGATAGGTTTAGGTTTGACGAGGCGCAGAAAACTTTAGTTTTCCGCGCCTCGTTTTATATTTGAGTGTGATATAATTGAAGAAAAGTTCTCGGGGTTTATTATGTTTAAAGATTTTAACGAAGTAGTTTGCTTAGGTATGGGCGGTTCCTATTCTGAAATCGCGAAGGATAAGCTTTTTAAAGCGTATGATCTATATTTGTATCAACGTTCTTTAAATTCTATAAAAGAATGTATTGATTATGTGGACGAAAATTGCAACGCGATTGCGATTTTGCCGGTGGAAACGACTTATAAAGGCATAATTAGAGAAACTATTGATAATCTTATTATGACCAAAAATCAGAATATCCAGATTTTGGCAGAAACAATTATTCCCGTAAACGACTGTCTTTTGTCTAAAACTACTGAATTTTACAGCATTATGGGGCTTATTGCTAACCCTAACGCGCTTGCAAAATGTAAAAACTTTGTTCGTGATGAAATGCCGAGACAGTTGAACATTGTTGTTGCGGAAAGTATGGATGACGCTGCAAGACAACTAAGTAACTACAATTTGACGTATTCAATTATCGGTACTCATAAAACAGCAGAGCTTTATAATCTCAACGTTTTGAGAGAGCATATCGAGAATGACAAAGATAATAAACGCAGATTTATCGTAATTGGTGATGGTTCAACTCAACCGACAGGCAAAGATAAAACCAGTATTGTACTCTTCTTGAGCGACAGGCAGGGGGCTTTGTTAGACATTGTTCAAGTATTTGTTAAATATAAGATAAACATTACGCAGATTAACTCAAAAATGATGAATAATAATGCCGAGGAACAAGCTGTATTTATTGATTTTGACGGTCATAAAGATGATGAAATTATCAAACAACTTGTTTCTGATTTGACTCCGCTCGCGCAAACGGTCAGGGTTATAGGTTCTTACGCAAGATTCTAAATAATGTTGCTCGAACAACATGTTGCAAATGCAACACATTTATGCTAACATTTTTTTATGGAAAATGTAATGGAAGAGAATTCGAATAGAAACCCTTGGTTGGCGTGTATGCCTACAATGGTTGCTGCGTTTATGTTTGTGCTGGATGAAACTATCGCAAACGTTGCGCTTCCGCACATGGCAGGGAGTTTTTCTGTAAGCCGTGAAGAGTCAATGTGGATTTTGACGTTTTATCTTATTGCCAGCGGTATCGTAATTCCGATGGTTGGCTGGTTCAGTAAGGTTTTGGGCAGAAAAAACTTCTTTATGATAAGTATTTTACTGTTTACAGTTGCGTCAGGACTATGCGGTATTTCTAAAAACTTGGAACAGATGATATTTGCAAGAATTTTGCAAGGTATTGGCGGTGGCGGTTTGTTACCGATTTCTCAGGCAATTTTGCTTGAAAACTTTAAGCCTCAAGAACGTGGTAAGGCAATGGCAATGTTTGGTTTGGTTATTGTATTAGCGCCAATTCTTGGGCCTGCTCTGGGCGGATGGATTACGGATAACTGGTCTTGGCCGTTTATTTATTATATTAATTTGCCTATAGGCTGTCTTGCCTTGTGGCTGTCAAAAGTATTTATTTATGACCCGCCTTATGCTCAAAAGCAAGCCGGAGTTAAGACAGACGGGTTCGGATTTTTTACTTTATGTGTTTGGCTCCTGACCTTGCAGATTGTATTAGATAAGGGTAATAATGCGGACTGGTTTAATGCTCCGTGGATATGCTGGTTGACGGCATTGTCTTGTGTTTCCGGTGTGGCATTTTTGGTTTCACAGCTCAAAAGAAAAGAATCACTTGTTGATTTATCCGTATTCAAAGATAAGAACTTCTTTATAGGAACGGCTGTTCAGGTTGTAATGCAGGCGGTATTGCTGGCATCACTTGCAATTCTTCCGCAATTCTTACAGTCACTGATGGGTTATGATGCATATAAGAGCGGCTTATCAATGATGCCACGTGGTTTGGGAGCATTGATGGCAACTGTCCTGTGCGGAACAATGTCTAACAAGGTGGATAACAGACTTCTCGTTATGCTCGGTTTAATATTTATCGGTTCAGGAAGCTGGATTTTAGGCGACTTGAACCTGCAGATTTCCACAATGAATATTGCAGTGCCGAACTTCTTGTTTGGTTTAGGTTTAGGGCTTGCAATGATTCCGATTATTACGCTATCTATGGCTACAATCAAGATTGAACAGATGACGAACGCGAGCGGTTTGCAGAACCTTTTGAAAAACATTGGCGGCGCATTTGGTACATCTATTGTTGCTACACTTCTTTCAAGAGGGGCGCAAAAACACCAATATATGTTGATTAGCCACTTGCACGATACTTATCAACCTTTTGTTGAAAGAGTTCAGACTATGGCGGGTGTTTTCTCATCAACAGTTGACCCTGTTACAGCAAATTATATGGGACGAGGGACTGTTTATCAACTATTACAACAGCAAGCAAACTTGGCGGCATTTATTGATGCCTTTAGGGTATTTGCAGTTGCTTCAATCGTAATTATTCCGTTGATATTTTTAGTTTCAAACATAAAAAAAGAAGAGGGTTAACCCTCTTCTTTTTCGAAAACTAAATCTTTTTGTTCTTCTGATGTTTCTTCGGAATTTTCATTTATTCCTTCCGGTTTAGAAACTTTTTTGGAGCGTTTTCTTTTAGGTTTAGGAGCGGCTTCTGCAGTTTCTTCTTCATTTGTATTTTTTGCAGTGTCTTCGCCAATCTCTTCGTTAAGATTGTCGTTTACTCCTTCACTCTCTTCTTCGTTCTCTCCCCCATTATCTCCTTCATTTACCCCTTCATTTACCCCTTCTTCATCATCTTCTACATCTTCCTCAATCGCAGAAAGGATTTTATCTTCATCTTTGGCTCTGATAACAGGGATAGAAAGCATTAAGGCAACCTGATCGCCTTCTTGTTCAAAATTGAGTTCCAATAAGTCTTTGTCCATTTCCAGATATTTAGAAAGCAAATCAACTAACTCACCTCTCATTTGTTCAAGAACTCTTGGAGTCAGGTTTGTTCTGTCCTGCATTAAAACGAGTTTAAGTCTGTTTGTAGCGACGGATTTTGAAGCATCTCCGTTTGCTTGTTCATCCTGTTGGCGGAAAAATTTCGCAACAGTGTTATAAATATCGGTGAAAAGTCCCATTTTACACCTTCGCTTTCAATTTGGATAAAAGACCTTTAACTTTTGCCATGAAGCCTTTTGGCTCATCCAAGTTCAAGAAAGGAACTTCTTCGCCGAGAATTCTTTGCGCAACATTTCTGTATGCTTTACCGGCAAGAGCTTCTTCGTCGTTTACAATTGGTTCACCTTTGTTTGTCGAAGTGATGATTCCTGTGTCTTCCGGAATAATACCTATAAGCGGGCAAGAAAGAATTTCTACAACATCATCAACACTCATCATTTCTTTTGATTTGATAAGGCTTGGACGAACTCTGTTCAAGAGAAGTTTGTAGCTTTTGATTTCTTCTTTTGCTTCCAACAATCCGATAATTCTGTCTGCGTCACGGATAGCTGACATTTCAGGTGTTGTAACAACGATTGCTTCGCTTGCACCTGCAACAGCGTTTTGGAAACCTTGTTCAATACCTGCAGGACAGTCAACAAGAACGAAATCGTTTTTCTCTTTCAAAGTATCACAGATTTCTTTTAGTTGTTCAGCGTTAACGGCTGATTTATCTCTTGTTTGAGCAGCTGCAAGAAGTGACAAGTTAGGATTCTTTTTATCCTTAACAAGCGCTTGCTTAAGCTTGCAACGTCCTTCAATAACGTCAACGATTGTGTATACGATTCTATTTTCAAGACCTAACAATAAGTCCAGATTTCTTAATCCCAAGTCAGTGTCGATAAGAACAACTTTGTAGCCTTCTTTTGCAAGAGCAGTACCTATGTTAGCACTTGTCGTTGTCTTACCTACTCCGCCTTTTCCGGATGTAATTACTATAACGCGACCGGTCATTAATCTCTCCTTAACTTTTTATAAATAACTATTTTACCTTCTTCAATTTGAGCCTCTTCCGGAGTAAACTCGTTTGATTTTTGTACGTAAGGAACGTTAAGAGTATCGTTTCTTCTTGCGTACAATCCCGCAATTCTCAATTGAATTGCGTTTAATTTCAAGGCTCTGACTTTAGCAGTTGAATTTCCTTGTGCACCTGCGTGAGCAATGCCTCCGAGGATGCCCCATACAGTGATATCGCCGTCTGCAATAATTTCACTTCCCGGATGAGCATCTCCGATTATAAGTATATTTCCTTCATAAGTAACAGTTTGACCTGAACGCAATGTTTGGTTCAGATAAAGTGTCGGAAGGGTTTTTGTGTCAATGTTGTTCTCTTCGGCGTTTTCAGGAAGAACATCTCCCGTGTCGAGAAGAATATATTTGCTGACTTCTTCATTAGTTAGCAAACCTTCGCTTGCAGCGAGGGATTCAAAGTCATAATGTTCAGAAGGAATAACTTCTGAAAGCTCTTGAGTTGTTTGCTCTGTGTAAGTATCTTCAATACCTTCAATTGTGCTAACCGGTTCATTGACATCAAATTCTGTATCAGCGTGAACTTCTACTGTTTTGAATTCTTCCGGAGCCTCTTCTTTTACAACAACAGGTTCTTCTTCCTTAACTTCTTTTTCTGTAGCTGTGTAAGACGCTATATCAGGATTTTCTCCCATTTTTGATAACGTAATACCTAAGCTTACGGCAGAAGCTTCTGTTTGCTCGGAAGAAGTGTCTATGAAAGCGATTTGAGCATCCATAGACTCTATAAGAGCTTTTATACTAAGAAGTTGTGATTGTTTCAAATCCAAACTTCCGAGTTTTAAACATATCCTTTTTCCCTTAACTTCAGGGTGTTCCATTATTGAACTAAGTTCAAAAACCAACTGAGTTGTGTTTTTGGTACTACTCAAGTCTATAATGAAGCCATTCTCAACAAAACCTTTTTCCATTTAATATACCCAATATAAACTACCACGTAATCAGAATATCGCAAATAATTTTTCAATTCAATAAAGTGTATCGTTATGTTAAGTCACTCTAAGAATTTGCTTAAATTACGCAAATTATAAATTTACGAGTTTTATGCTTAGAAAAGGGATTTAAAAATGCAAATTCAAAGAATTAATAATTATCAACCAAAAACTAATTTTCAAACTTTTAAAGCCGGAACTATCCAAACGGCGGGAATGCTGAGCCGTTCTACGGTTCATGATGTTGAAGGAATTATGTCAGCGTATAGAGAAATTGTTTCTAAATTGTCTTGTAAAACGGAAAAAGGGCTTAAAAAAATTCAAGAAGAATTTCCAAATGTTACAATCGGAGAGGGAATAACTTTTCATAACTGCGGTGAAAACGGCACTTCAATATTAATTCGTTCGGCTGAAAGTAAAAAATATCATAATTTGACAAGGATAATCGAAAGAAAAGGTAGAAGTATTAACTACGGAACAAAAATAGTGATTAATTCGTTTATTCTTGACGGTAATGAACGTTTGTTGGAAAACAAGGATGAAAATGTGGCAAAGAGTTATCCGTTAGAAAGGCTCTATTTGACATCAGAGGAGATTAAGAACAACAATTTGGACGTAAAACTCAAGGGAGTCTTGGCAAGTCTTGATACTGCAATGCTACAATTTAGAAAATATTTGTTCTTAAATCAAAATAATGACTTGAAACTGCCTGATGGACGCATACAGTATGGAATTGCGGATGAGTTAAACAAGATTGAAGATTTGCATAAAGAAATTGATTCAAAATTGGAAGCTTTACCTAAAAGCGTAGGCTTGGCTATTCGCAAATCTTGTCCGGATTACAGATTGCAAACGGGGTTGAGAACTCACTCTTTTACTAACCCTGACGGTTCATATGTTGTTTATACTCCGGTTGAATCCGATAGTGAATACGAATTAAAGCGTTTTGTTAAATATGATAAAGACGGAAAAGCCTTAGATTTATTTATGGCAGTGGATTCTTCAAAACTGGTTTCCAATTTGAACAAGGATTATCCGACTTATATTCCCAATACTTTCAAATATGCAGACGAGGCGCAAATTCAAGAACAAGATTATCTTCCGAAATTTCAAGAGCTGACAAAAAGCTATAAATTAAAACTAATAGGGCTATTGAAAAGAGTCGATGAATATTTGGAAGGTTGCCGAAAAGTTGCGGTAAAAGCGGAATTTCCGGAGAAAGTTTCTTCAAATATAAAATCAATTTTGGATGCTTATGAAGAAACTAACAATTCTCTAAAAAATGTTTCACTTTCGGAAAGTATTGCAATAAGAAAAGCTTTCTCCGAGTACGTTTTGGGTACGAAAGGTTTGACCTTTAATAATCTTGAAGAAGGATACAGCGTTCAGGTTTTACCTGTAAATTCTAAAAGACAGAGTGGGCTTACAAGATTTACGGTTAAAAAAGACGGAAATCCTGACTTGGTATATTTGTTCAAAGACGGTAAACATCTGGTTTCAAACTACAATCCACTCTATCCGCTCACAATTCCGAGTGTTTTAAAGTATGCGGATGATTCCGAAATTCAAGCTATGCTTGACGAAACAATGCCGTATATTTCATATTTTAAAGAAAAAATGGATGCATATAAAACTCATATAGATACAAATGTTGGGAAATTTAAAAAATCAAAAAAATCAGCAGAACAAAATGACGGTTTAGAAGATATTAATCCGGAAAAAAAAGAAGTGGTTAGAGAATGCAAAAAAATGCTGTCTGATGCTATCGATGCCGGAAATCCTGAAAACTTAGCAATTGTTTTGCAGAATATTAAAACAAAAGTAATCGACTTTTTTACTCGTACCTCAGAGCGTCAATAGGATTCAATAAAGAGGCCTTGTACGCAGGGTAATACCCAAAGCCTATTCCGACAAGTCCGGAAAAGCCGAAAGACAGAAGAATTGGAGATACTGTTATTACAATATTTGTGCCAAAAAGCACACCAATCAACAGTGCAATAATTATTCCCGCGATAACTCCGATAAGTCCGCCAATCAAGGACAGCACAAGCGCTTCAATCAAAAACTGAATTTGGATATCAATTGCGCGTGCGCCAATCGCCATTTTTATCCCGATTTCTTTTGTTCTTTCTGTTACGGATACAAGCATTATGTTCATAATCCCGATTCCGCCAACAACAAGAGATACAGATGCAATTGAGGCTAAAAGTATCGCAAAAGTTCTTACGGTGGATTTCATTTTCTCTTGAAATTCTGCGCTGTTTCTGATTTCAAAGTCGTTTACCTGTGTTTTTCCGAGATTATGACGTCTTCTTAAGATTTCTTCAATGTCTTTTTGTGCGACATCAGTATCTTCCAAAGATTGTGCTTTTACAATAATTTGACTCACTGACCCCGGAAAATCCGTTCCGAAGACCTTTCTTTGTGCGGTTGTGAGTGGAATAAATATAATATCATCCTGATCCATTGGTCCCATTTGACCTTTAGATTTCAGAGTTCCGATTACTTTAAAAGGTACATTTCCTATTCTCAGTGTCTTTCCGACAGGGTTAACATCTCCGAAAAGCTCTGTTTCAACGGTTGTTCCGATAATAGCAACTTTTGTTGCGTTCCTGTCGTCATCCGGTGTAAATGCGCGTCCGAGTTCGACTTCATAGTTTTTGACATAAAGATATGGAGTTGTAATGCCGTAAATACTGGTCGACCAGTTTTGGTTTCCGTACATAACTTGTTTTGTAGAACTAAGAACAGGTGCAACCGCATCAATTCCTCGTCCGCCTTTTTTAATAGCTTCCGCATCTTTTGTGCTAAGAGTAGGTTTAGAACCCATACCCATTGAAACTCCGCCTGATTTTGCTGTGGCTGAGCGGATTGTTAACAGGTTTGAACCCATTGATTCCATATTAGCCTGAACTTGTTTGTTTGCACCCGTTCCGATTGCAAGCATTATGATTACAGCGGATACACCGATAATGATACCTAAACTGGTTAAGGCTGAGCGCATTTTATTAACTTTTAATGAATTAAGTGCGATTTTTAATGTTGATTTGAAGTCTATCATGTTTCACGACTCCTGTGTTTCATCCACTCGTCTTTGAGCATATCGGAAACGATTTTTCCGTCTTTGAATTTTATAATACGTTTTGTATATTCCGCTATATCAGGCTCGTGAGTAACCAAAACGATGGTTTTGCCGAGGTTTTTGTTAAGGTTTACGAAAAACTCCATAACGTCGATACTTGTTTTTGTATCCAAATTACCGGTTGGCTCGTCCGCAAGTATAAGCGGGGCATCGTTTACGATAGCTCTTGCAATAGCGACTCTTTGCTGCTGACCGCCTGACATTTGAGAAGGCATATTGTTTTCTTTTTTCTCCAAACCTACGATTTTCAAAGCTTCTCTTGCTCTTCTGATTCTTTCCTCTTCCGGAATCCCTTTGTAAATCATAGGAAGCTGTACGTTATCAATTGCGGAAGTTCTTGAAATCAAGTTAAATCCCTGAAATACAAATCCAATCTTGTTGTTACGAATATCAGAAAGTTCATTCGGGTTCAGAGAAAAAACATCCACTCCGTCAAGGTGATATTCTCCGCTGTTTGGTTTGTCCAAAGTTCCAAGCATATTCATACAGGTGGATTTTCCTGAACCGGAAGTTCCCATTATCGCGACAAATTCTCCCGTATCAATTGAAAAAGATACGTCGTTCAGAGCGTGAAAACTCTCATCGCCCATTTGGTATGTTTTTATTGCGTGTTTAACTTCGATTAATGCCATATTCTACATCGGAGGGCGTCCGCTGTTTCCTTTCTTGGTTTTATTATTGTTTGAACCGACTGCTACTTTGTCACCCACTTTGATTTCGTCGGAAATAATCTGTGTTTTATTGTCGTCAGAAACACCGAGAGTTACGTTATATCTCTTAAGTCCGCTTCTTGTCTGTATCCAAACTCCTTGCTGTTCGTACTTTTTACCGTCAGGGTCAGGAGTGAATTTGAGCGCCATATTCGGAACACAAAGTGCATCTTTGACACTGCTTGTGATTATAGAAACGTTAGCGGTCATCCCCGGGATAACGAGTCCTTCTGAGTTGTCAACTGAAACGATTACGGTGTAAGTTACGACATTGTTTGTAGTAGTGGATGCCAAACGAATTTGTGTAACTTCTCCTTCAAATGTTCTGTCTTGATACCCGTCCAATGTGTATTCAGCTTTTTGACCGACTTTGACTTTACCGATATCAGCTTCTGATACGCTTGTTTCGATTTGCATTTGAGTTAAGTCTTTCGCTACCTCAAACAAAGTAGGGGTGTTGAAGCTTGCTGCAACAGTTTGACCTACATCAACAGCACGTGAAATGACGGTTCCGTCAACAGGCGAAGTGATTTTTGAGTATCTTAAATTCGTTTCGTTGTTGCTCAAAGTTGCCTGAGCCGCAGAAACCTCTGCGCTTGCGGCAGAAACCTCTGCTTGTGCTTGTTGATAGTTTGAAAGTGCAAGCTCGACTTCGTCTTTTGAAACATAGTTCTTTTGGTACAAATGTTGATATCTTTGATAATTATTTTTCTTGTAATTCAAGGTTGAAACAGCCTTGGCGTAAGTTGCTCTCGCGTTATTCAGTTTTGCGGTTGATTGGTCGACGTTTGCCTGAAAAAGGCTCGGGTCAAGTTCTGCGAGCAAATCGCCTTTTTTAACAACAGAGTTGTAATCGACGTATATTTTAGCGACTGTGCCTGAAACCTGAGTACCGACTTCAATCGTGTTAATCGGTTTTATTGTGCCTGAGGCTTCAACATATTGCGTAATTGTTTCTTGCGTAATAGGTTTTGTTGTGTACTTTGTGCCATGTCCTTTAAACATTGACGAAACCGCAAATATGGCAAGAATTGCGCAAATTGATATTACAATAATTCTTTTATTTATTTTCATCTATTCCCACTCCCATGGATTTTAGTAATGTTTCTCTTGCAACGTTGTATTCAAAAACTGCTTCAACAAAGTTTAATTGAGTGTTGTTGTAGTTCGCAAGTGCGTCCTGTAATTCAACGTAATTGTTCAAACCAACGCTGTAACGTCCGTCTGCAAGTTCAAAATTTTCCAATGTCGCTTTAACTTTTTGGTGCATTAAAGGAATCTTTCTTTCAAGCTGTCGCATATTAACGTAATTCGATTGAACTTCCCAGTAAATGTCGGATTTTGCGATATTTACGTTGTGGTTTGCAATGTCCAAATAAGCCTCGCCCTCTTTGATTTGATAATGTATTGAATATGGGTTCAAAGAGCCTATTCCGACACTTGCACCAACTTGAAGCGGGCTTGAATAAGTTGATTCATTCTTTGTGTAACCCCAAGTTAAACTTCCGTCAATCTCAGGCAGATACTGTCTTCTGATTGCTTTCAAGGATTCTTCTTGAACTTTTGATAACATTCTGTTTGATTTCAAATCTGGACGCAGGTCTAAAGCCTTGTCCACCGCGTCTTGCATAGATAATTTGAACGGGTTGAATGTGTAATCCTGAATAATATCGTTGTGTTCGATGCCTGAAGTTAACGTAATCAGACCGTCTTCATTTTTTTTGAACGAAAATCCGGAAGGTTTTATCTCATCAAGGCTTTGCATTTTCTTCTTGTAATCTGCTTTCAAAAATCCGAAGTTTTCCGTATTTTTTACGATAAACGGAGTTGTCTCCTGATAATACATTGAGTTTTTTAGTGCCAAAACATTTGTAGCAAGCGTGTTTTGCCCTTCAACTAATTGGATTTTTGAATCCGCGAGGTTTACTTCTGCGTTTACAACATCGATTTTTGACTTCAAACCCTCATCAAACATAGCTTTTGTACGTTCGTAGTTGAGGGTGTTGATTCTTATGTTCTGCTCATAAATATCAAGGTTGGCGAGAGAGGACAGGACTCTGTAATAATTGATTTTGACTTTGTATATTACATTCAAAAGGTCGTAATCGTAATCGTATTGGGCAGACAAAGTGTCATATTTTGCCATATTGATTTTTGCTGTTGTGCGTCCGAAATCCCATATCATCTCTGAAATACCGACATTGAAGCCGATTGAATTTTGATGAGAATTTACGATACGTGTGCCGTTATTGTCATTGTGATTATAGTTCACGCTTGCGGTTAATCTCGGCGCATAATTCGCGCGTTGCTGACCAATTCCGGATTTTGCAGCTTTAATTTGTTCTTTGGAAACCGCAAGGTTCGGATTATGCTCAATTGCGTAGTTTACGCACTCGTCAATCGACATTGTGATAACGTTTTTCGGCGGACGTCTGAAAGACATTACCGCAGGCAAAGTGATTTCAGCAACTTCCGTACGCTTCGTGTTGTCTTTTTGCAGTTTAATTTCGTTTTTCTGTCTTTTGAAAAGACTGCGTTTTGTTGTGGTATCTTGTATCGCAAAACAATACGGAACTGTAAGCACGAAAACCAGCGCAGTTGCAGTGATTTTTTTGAATATAATATTTTGGCTTAATTTATTCAATCCTCACTCCTCGTCTTTTGTGATTCTAATTTATTTTTGTTTTAGCGTCATCATTTTTAAGAACGATTTTTTTAACAAAAATGTTCAGGGGGGGGGGTAAATATATTTGGTGGGTAGGTTAGGACTACAAGATTGATATCCTTCGGTAGGGGTGGAGGGGTAAATGTATTTGGTGGATAGGTAAGACTACAAGTTTAACGAATTTCCCTCTTCAAGGGAGAGCAAATTCAAGACAGGGTGACACGGAGTGACGGGAGTGGGTTTGTTTTTGAGTCGTAGGGTGCGCACACTTGCGCACCGAAAACTTCAAATCCCTTGCGATCCTTCGCATACGCTCAGGATGATGGGGGTAAATTTCTATGCCCATTCGTCAAACTTTGACAGTTTAATCTCTTGAAACTGACTGTTCATAAAATCTTCGACTGTTCCGGTATGTTTTTTTCTTGAGTATGAACATTGCTCTCGTTTATATGTGTGAAAGCGCATTTTGCCATCCTCTAATATTTCCATCTCTTTATCTTTGTTCAAAAAACAATTATCAATCAGGCTGTTTGTGATGTAGACGGTGTCATCTTTATGGCTGTACATTACAGAGTATCTGCCGTAATAATGCACATCTTTTCTGCCGCCCAAAATGGTATACGGAATCTCATTTTCTTCAAAAATCTTTTTTATCTTGTCCAGTCGTGTCCAGTTATATTTAGATTTTTTAGGGTCGGATTTGAACCCGCCAATAATGAATGCGTGTAAGTTTTCATCCGCAGTATTTACTTTTTCCAAAAGCTTATATCGGATTTTGTTTATATTAAACCCTCTTAGATGATGTCTTTTTGCGTCCCCTCTAGAAGCAGTAACCAAGTGAAACATTCTCGCATCGTTTTCACCGATGACAAGTCCCGCGATACAATCCATTATTTTCGTTGTAAAAAGTTTTTTTCCTGTCTTTGTGTTCTCTGGCTGCCAAGGATACCTGATTTCGTGTTTTTTAGGGTTAAGACGACTAGTCAAACCCTTGAACTCTTCGGGTGTGACCATTTTGATTTTCGATTGGAATGCTAAGTTATTTCTATTCTCGAACGATACTTTCATATAAGAGGAATAACACAAATGGTGGCAGCGTTCAATATGAATTATTATCTTATTAAGGGGTTGACTGAGAGTAACTATCAGCATATAAAATAGATGTGTGATGATAAGTTAACAAGGGGGCAATTATGGCAGACAAAAAAGTTTTGACAGCATATTTTTCACTTTTCGGAAACACAAAAGCGGTTGCAGAAAAGGTTCAATCCGTTGCGGGCGGTGATTTGTTCGAAATTAAGCCTGTAAAAGCGTATCCGAACGATTATAATACAGTGGTAAATCTTGCAAAAGTCGAAAAGCAAAACGATGTCAGACCGGAACTTGTTGATAACGGGGATGTTGATGAGTACGATATAATTTTTGTCGGAACCCCTGTTTGGTGGTATACAATGGCTGCGCCGGTTAAGACCTTCTTGGCAAATCATAATTTTAGCGGAAAAACAATCGTACCTTTCTGCACTCACGGTGGTGGCGGTGCTTCAAATACTTATTCCGATATGCAAAAAATTGCGTCCGGAGCTGCGTTCACTGACGGCTACACTTCTTATGAAAACTCTGCACGAGCTGAAGATGTTAAAGCGTGGATTGAAGGTTTAAAGTTATAGATTAGGTTTTAGATGAATTGCAAAAAAAGTATTGTGCTGATCCGAATTCCGGCGAGTGTCCTTGCTATAATGTCGGTGATGAATTTGTTTTCGAGCGAGACGGCGAGCGTGATGACTTCTGGCACTTGGGTTTGAATATTTTGACAAAAACCTCAGGAAATCCGGATTGTGTTGCAGGCGGACCGAAACTTCCGCATTGTTCGGAGGCTTGGGATGCGATTTCGCGCTATATTTATGCCGGCTTGCAAGGCGGTTCGATAATGAAAGGCTGGATGAAGGATGAGAATACGATGATTACGTGTTGCTCCGATGGTACCAGACCGGTTATTTTTAAAATTGAGCGAATTGATTATGATTAATTTTTAGTCAAAGCCAGCAGAACCGCAAGTGAAAAAATTGCGAATGCGCTTAATTTGTTTATTATAACCATAAGCCTTTTGTTCTTTAGTAATAATTCGTTTAACTTTGCGGAAATTATTGCGACTGTGGTCATGATTATTATTGCAATAATCATAAAGATTACGCCCAGCATCATCATATATAAGCACACGTTATTCGTTTCTGACGGTACGAATTGAGGTAGAAATGCCAAAAAGAACAGTATGACTTTTGGGTTCAGGATGTTCATCAAAATTCCTTTTAGAAAACCTGCCTTACCGCCGTTATTTTGGGTGGGAATTTCATCGTTTGCAGTTGAGTAAGCCTTGTATGAAAGGTACAAGAGATACAAAACACCCAAAATTTTGAGGATGTTGAAAGCAAAAGCCGATTGCTGAAAAATCAGTGCAATTCCTAATGACGCGATTGTTGTGTGAAAAATACATCCGGTGCCTAAGCCCAGAGCGGTAAATATTGCTTCTTTTTTCCCCTTGGTTAGTCCCTGCGTGATAACAAAAATTATGTCCGGTCCCGGTAATAGTGTCAGTATAATGACAGAGCCAATGTATAATAGTAAATTTTCCATAAAAATTAAGCCTCTGCTTGTTATTATAATGTAAATTTATGTAAAATAAAAATTCCTTTATTTGTTTTAAATGCTACAATACACTTGTGTGTAAAGGAGGTTTATATATGAGTATCAGGGTTTCAGCAGTATCACAAAACAATGTAGCAAGAAATTGTTTAAAATCTGTTCAAAAAAAGGCTAAAAGTATTCCAACAATGACAATTATGCAAACTTCAAAAGCAGGTGCGATATTAGTTACAAGTTCACTGGCTGCACTGAGCGGGGTTGATTTTTTGAGCAGAACCACAAATGAAAAACAATTTGCCGGTGAGCACTATGAATGGGTTCCACCAAGTGATTCAAGCGACTATCCTCACTATGAGCGAGTAAAAGATCCTTACAGGCAGCAGTATATACCTGGTAGCGGATCAGTTGATTATGATAACTAACAAAAAAGCGACATTATGTCGCTTTTTTTGTTATTAAAGCTGAGGTGAAGGAATCTTCTATATAGTTGCTTCGCTCATAGAGAATGTTACTTCTAATAAGATTTCTATAAAGGAAAGCTTTGTTTGGATGGTTTATGTCGTACAAATCCATTATGTAAGGGCATTGAAACTCTCTAATTTTTTCACGAATATCTATAAATTCATGTTTATCGTATGTGCCTTCACAAATTAAGTCTATGTCTGAAAATTCACTATAATTAAGTGTAACTCTTGAGCCGAAAATTCGCACAATTTTTAAGGATTCAAAGGTTAAGAAAAGTTCAACTAAACGTTTATAATGACGTTTATCAATTCCCCAAAGGCAGTAACTGTTATCATAAAATGCATAATTCGGTTCTCTTGTGCCACCATGCAAAGATAACTGTTTAAATCTACTGTGAAATTCCTTTAAAATCTCTAAATAGGACTCATCAAATTTGTAAATATTTTTTTTATCAAAATGGTACTCGTTTGCAAATTTTAAAGCTCCAAAAAATGTTTTTTCGTCTGATATTAAGGTTTGCTCTTTTGCTGTATGGATAACATCAGAATAAAATTTTAGTTTAATATGATTGTCTGCCAGTAATTTTCTTTGCAAAATGTTCAGTGCTAATTTATACACATTTAAAAATAGATGAACAAAATTTTTGTATTCATAAGGAGTTAAATCTTGTTTGCTTTTTATTTTTAACTTGGCATATAAAACACAAAAAGATTCAATATATTTTGTTTTCCAAGGTTGGTAGAATATAGAATTTTCTAAATATTTAGCACTACAGGTCATAACTACTTTCTATTTTTAATCTTTCATCAAAAAATTGTTCAATTTCTCTAAAAATGTTAATGAATTTGTTTTTTAAGTATAAATTTTTAATACACGGTTCTTTTTTTTCTATTTTTTTCAGAGCTGTGTATAGTTTGTAAAAAAGCATTCCATCTTGCAATATATTACAAGATAAAATATAGATTACTATAAGTCTGTCTTCTGAAATAAAATAACAATTATTAGCAAAAAATACCTCAAAAATTTTTAATGTCTCTTTGAAAATTTTTAGGTATTTTCGTGTAATCAATAGCTGTGTTTCTTGAGGCAAATCTGAGTAACTATCTTTTATATCAGCTATGTATTTACAAAATTTTTCAACTTGATTACGATAGCTGTGTTTGTATAGATATTGCCAATTTATCTCTTGTTCAAATTTCATCTTTGATACTCGGTTTTTCCTATTTTATTGCTAAATCAAATAAGCTAACAGCTTTTTCGTTTGCATCAAGTGTAAAAACTAATAAGAGAGTTTCAAAAATTTGAAACTCTCTTATAACTACTTGGTTGCGGGAGCTGGATTTGAACCAACGACCTTCGGGTTATGAGCCCGACGAGCTACCAGACTGCTCCATCCCGCGTTATTTAATTGTCACTTGCGTTCCACCCCTCGAGCAGTCTGGTTCCCAGACTTACCTCTCCTCGAACGTGACATTTAGTCACCTTCTCGTCGGCAGAGTATCCCGCGCCGCAGTCAATCAAGACCACAACCAATTATTAAACGCTCAAACTTTTATTTCAACCCCTAGGCTGATTTTGTCGACCTCGTTTTAAAAGAAGATAGTTTACACACTCTAATTTTACTAATATATAAACCAATTCTATATCGTAAAGATTTGTAACAATATATACTCTGTATTGAAATTTTATAGAATAGAAATACTTTATATAAATGTAAGCATTAAATAAACACGAAACATAACACACACAACCTTTCATACAACCTACACACTAACCTTCTACACACATGAGGAATTAATGAACAAGATTCCAAACCTTCTTTCTTTAAGAAGGTTTTTTTTTGTGTTAATATGTCGGTATGGTGATGGCAAATTCTTTTGAAGAAGTTATTTCTCTTATCAAAGACCGGCTGGATATAGTGGATGTCGTTTCGCAATACGTTGTTTTGAAAAAGAGCGGTGCGAATTATTGGGGGCTGTGTCCTTTTCACAACGACAAGAAACCATCAATGTCCGTAAGTCCTTCAAAAGGTATCTACAAGTGTTTTTCATGTGGTGCCGGCGGAGATGCGCTTAATTTTCTTGTAAAAATTCAAAATAGAGAATACAAGGATGTTATTCTTGAACTTGCCGAAAAATTCGGAATAGAGCTTCCGAAAAAATTCGCACCTTCAAATGAAACTAAAAGCCAAAAAGCTGACATGATTAAAGCTTGTGAAAAGGCTGCAAAATTTTACAATTTGGAATTAAAAGCTGCGACCGATTCAAATAAAGCCATGACTTATCTTCGCGGTCGCGGAATTACTGACGAAGTTATTTCGAAATTCACGCTCGGCTGGGCGCCAAATAAATATGATTCTTTATATAAAGAGCTGCATAAAGAGTTCCAAGACGAAATTTTGGAAAAAGCAGGATTGATTCTCAAATCTAATTCAGGCGGATGGATTGATCGATTCCGGAACAGAATTATTATTCCGATACAAAACGAAAACGGCGAATACGTTGCTTTCGGTGCAAGAGCCGTGGACGAAGGTCAAAATCCTAAGTATCTTAATTCTTCTGATTCATTAATATATAATAAGAGCAAAATCTTATATGGCTTGAATTCTGCTAAAGATGCCATAAAAACTGAAGATTCCGTTGTAATAATGGAAGGCTATTTTGACGTGATTTCCGCTCAATCAAACGGTGTGGAAAATTGTGTTGCATCTTGCGGAACAGCAATGACTCAGGACCATATCAAACTTCTTTCAAGATACACAAAATCAAGACGAATATTCTTGTCTTTTGATACCGATTCTGCCGGAATCAAGGCAACTAAGCGCGGAAGCGAAGTTATTAAAGATACTTTTTCTACATTGGGAGATATCAAACAATTTGATGAGAGCCATATTTCAACAATGGATGACAATAAATATTCTTGCGAAATAAGAGTGGTTTCTCCTCCACAGGGAAAAGATCCGGATGAATTTATACGTTCAATGGGCGGAAGTGCTTTCAAAGAATATATCAAAGACGCACCGCTTTTGATTGATTTCTTGCTGAACAATATTCTTAAAAACAAAAGTGCGGCTAAAACTCCGCAGCAGAAATCAGAGCTTGTTGAGCAAATAATTGATGTTTTGAAGGATGTTAATAACAAAATTATTCAATCTGAGTATGTCAAAATGGTTGCAACAGTTTTGAACGTTGATGAAAATGCAATGTTAAAAGAACTTAATCGTTTGAACAACGTTGCGTCGGCTGGCAATTTTGCGGTTTCTGAAAAAAAACTTGTAACAAATTCTTCACAATTCGAAATTAAAGCGCAAAAAAATTTATTGAGCGTTTTTCTATCAACCAGCAGTTCAAATAACTATCAAAAATTAAATGAATTGTTACCTCAAGATATCATTCGAGATGAAACATTAATAATTGTAAAAAATACAATTGACAAATTGGCGTGTACAATAAATAATGTTAAGGAATTGACAAAGAATTTGTATACCGAATTCATTGAGGATGATAACTTAACACAGATACTGACTGATTTAGTCGATATGTCGGAAGCATTCAACGGGTTAGCAGAAGACGAACTGGAGAATGCAGTCAGGGAAAATATAATAAGACTTAAAAGGTGCTACGCTGATCATGAAAGCGAAAAACTTCGTCAGCATTATAGGGAAGTCAACGATGATGATTTAGAAGCACTAAAGTTGCAGATGCAGCTAAGAGATAAAATTAAGTTAAGGACTGGAGATAAATAATGACCCAAAAAAGAAACTCAAGATCATCAGTGGCAAGCGTTATGGAGGACGATAACATTGATTTACTGGATTACGATTCAGAAAAAAATGAAGACTCCGAATACATTGAAACAGACCTTGGCACTGATAATATAGAAGACATTATCGTTTCGTCTAAATTAGACGGAGTTAAGAGTGATGATTTCTATATGATGGATTCTTCTTCATCATCTTCTGAATCAGAAGCTGATACGGAAGTGCCAAAGGGTGTTGCGGTTGAAGACCCTGTTAGACTTTATTTGAGAGAAATCGGTCGTATCAAGCTCCTTTCTACAAGTGAAGAAATTGAACTTGCAAGAAAGATTATTCAAGGTGGTTCAGCTGGTGCTATTGCTAAGCGTAAACTTGTACAAGCTAACTTAAGACTTGTTGTAAGTATCGCGAAAAAATATGTAGGCAGAGGAATGTTGTTCCTTGACCTTATTCAAGAAGGTAACCTTGGTTTAATCAGAGCTGCTGAAAAATTTGATCACGAAAGAGGTTTCAAATTTTCAACTTACGCAACTTGGTGGATTAGACAAGCTATTACCAGAGCGATTGCTGATCAAGCAAGAACTATCAGAATTCCGGTTCACATGGTTGAAACTATCAACAAGTTGAAAAAAGTTACAAGAAGACTTGCTCAAGAACTTTCAAGAAAACCGACCGAAGAAGAGCTTGCTGTTGAAATGGGCGTATCTATTTCAAAATTGAGAGAAATCGTTAAGATTGCTCAAGAACCTTTGTCATTGGAAACTCCAATCGGTAAAGAAGAAGATTCAAGATTAGGCGATTTTATTGAAGATAAAGAAGCTGACGCACCTATCAAAACCGTTGCATCAGAACTCTTGAGAGAAGATTTGGCAGAAGTTCTTTGCACACTTTCTCCTCGTGAAAGAGATGTTCTAAGACTCAGATTTGGTATGGATGACGGAAGACAAAGAACATTGGAAGAAGTCGGACAATTGTTCGGTGTAACAAGAGAACGTATCAGACAGATTGAAGCTAAAGCATTAAGGAAATTAAGACATCCTAATCGTAGCAAAAGACTCAGAGAATACGTTGAAAATTAGTTTCAAAAGGGCGGTTTGTTTACAAACCGCCCTTTTGATAGTAAAATGTTTTGTGTTACTAAAAGGAGTTGTGCAATGGCTGCGACAGTAGAAAAAGTGTTAAGTGAAAAAAATTTGGCGGACAGAAAATCTGCTATCAAGACTATAGATACAGAGATTGAGGCTATTTCAAGACTTAAAGATTCTGTCGCGTTAGAGAATTTAACTGAAGCGCTGGACTTGATGCAAAATTCTACCGGAAGAATTATTGTTACCGGCATGGGAAAATCAGGTCATGTCGGTAAGAAAATTGCAGCGTCATTGGCTTCAACAGGAACTCCTTCGTTTTTTGTTCACCCTGCAGAAGCAAGTCATGGCGATTTGGGTATGATAACAGAGGATGATGTTGTTATTGCGATTTCAAACAGTGGTGAATCAAGAGAACTCGCGGATATTCTTAATTATTGCAAGAGATTTGGTATCAAAATCATTGCGATTACTAAAAATGCAGAAAGCTCTCTTGGCAAAGCCGGAGATGTTGTTTTGGAATTACCTAAGTATGATGAGGCTTGTCCTTTGGGACTCGCTCCGACAAGTTCTACGACTGCAACGTTGGTGTTAGGTGATATTTTAACAGTCGGAATGATTGAAAGACGCGGTTTTTCTAAAGAAGACTTTAACCTTAGACACCCTGGCGGAAAATTGGGTTCAATCCTCAAACGCGTGGGTGATTTGATGCATACAGGTCAAGCAATGCCGATTTTGGACGAGAACTCAAATATGCAGGCAGTGCTTTTGGAAATGACTTCAAAATGTTTGGGTTGTGTCGGTTTTATCAACCAAGACGGTATATTTACAGGAATGCTAACTGATGGTGACTTGAGAAGATGTTTATCTCCTTCAATTTTGGAAGAAAAAGCCGTAAATCTTATGACAAAGAACCCTAAAACTGTTTCAAAAGATATGATTTCCGCAGAAGCGTTGAAAATTATGCATGATAAGAAGATTACGAATATGTTCGTAGTGGAAAATCAACGTCCTATCGGCGTTATCCACATTCATGACCTTCTTAACAATGGTGTTGCGTAAATAATTCATGGCTTGAAAAATTTGAAAAAAGAGTTAAACTTATAATGTAAGGCATAAGGCTTAATGTTATGAGTTCAATTTCATCAATAGATACCTCGATTTACTCCGGTTTGATAGAGAGCTTGAGTACAAACTCCGGCAGAAACAGTTCTGCTAATGCTGTTGTGCCAACTTCCAGCAGTTCTGATGTGGAGTCTACCAAGGTTGATTTAAGTAATTATTATTCTAACCTTCAGAATGCGGACTTGTTGACCCAATTAGGTGAAAACGTTGCGAAATCTGCGGAAGAATTAGATAATGCAATGGTTTCAGCTATCGAAAACGGTTTTACAGTTCAAGATGCTTGCAATATAAAGGCTGCACAAGCAGCGTATAAAGCTAATTGTACGGTTTTGCAATCCACATTTGAATTAAAAATATAAATGCCCCGTTAGATAAGGCCAACAGTTAATGAACATTGCGATGATGATTAGAGTGATTATCAGCGCAATTCCTTGTGGGGATTTGAAATCGAAGTGTTCATGGACTTCTTTTACTCTGTCTGCGTATGTGTCGATAAAATGTATTAAGTACAAAACAGAGAAAAATATGATGTAGTAAGGATTATACTCCAAAGTTACATTGTATTTTACTTCTGTGTATCTTTGAATCATCTTCAGCACGCGATATGTAAGTCCAGTAAGAATTGCGTACTGTCCGACCATGAACAGGAAGGACAAGAATGTGTTGAAGTAGAATATGTAGACAAATAAACTGATTGTCAGCAAAACTAACAGCCATTTGAGTTTGAGGGTGTCTTTTTGCTTGATTGCTAGACAGTTTATTGCATTGTAGTTGAGGAAAAACCAAACGCTTGCGAAGAATCCGAAGGTCAAAATGTCGATTGCCAAAAAGGTTCTAAACTCTTTGAATTTGATGTTTGGCAATTCAGGCTCTTTAAACAGTGCGCCACAGCCGGAGCATCTGTAATCGTCAACATTGACAATATTATCGCAAAATGGGCATTTAGTTTTTTCCATAAGGCTATTCTAGCACATTAAATATTTTTTGCGCAATACTTATTTATGGGGCAATTTTCGCAATCCGGTTTTTGCGGCTTGCAAACATTCTGACCGTGAGTTACGAGCAGAGTGTTTATATCAATCCAATATTTAACAGGTAGTTTTGCACGAAGTGCAAATTCAGTTTCCCCGGGTGTTTTGGTTTTGACATAACCCAAACGATTAAAGATTCTGTGGACGTGGACATCTACGCAGATTGCAGGCTTGTTAAATCCTCTTGAAAGAACCAAGTTTGCGGTTTTTCTGCCAACGCCGTTGAATTTTATCAAATCCTCAATCTCGTCAGGACATTTTCCGCCGAGTTCTTCGTCAATAATTCTTGAAAGCTCAATGATTTGTTTTGCTTTGTTCTCGTAAAATCCAACCGGATAAATTGCCTTGGCGAGCTTTTCGACTCTGACATTTTTCATCTCGGTAGGAGTCTTTGCAAGTTCTAACATTCTCAAGGTTGCAGGATAAGTAGTTTTGTCGTTTGTCCTAAGGCTTAAAATGCACGCAATCAAAACTAGGTAAGGGTCGTTGAAGGAATCCATTAACCCTACAAAATCGCTTTTTTTCTGTTTTGCATCTTTAAGTGCCTGAACAATTTCGTCTATCATAGGTTTACGAAATCCTCTTTTATAAGTTTGTAAAAATCTTCATTGACATCGTATGCCAAATTTACGACAAAAGGCAAATCACTGTTATCAAAAGCTGATTTTAAAGCTTCTATATCAGGTACCAAGACTTCATCGGAAGATTTTATATAAATATCAAAATCCGATAATGGGCGAAAATTCCCTTTAACGCGCGAACCATAGCCCCAAAACTCATAACGGTTTTTAAAAGGTTCTAATATTGATTTAACAATAGTCAGTTCTTTTTCGCTTAAACCTTTAATCACTAAGATTTTCCTTTTTTAATTTGTCTATTAAAAATTCTGTATCTTTTATAAATTGCGGAATTATTTCCAATAATTTTCTTGATTTATCAAGGCTGTACTCGTGAGCCGTGTTATTTCTCTTTTGGTAATAATATCTCCAGCTTTCCCAGTTTTCTGCATAGCCATAACCCTGCATAAATCTGAAAATATTATTCATTGTTAACTCTTCTTCTGATTTTCCATACTTTTGGATAAATATTTTCTTAGCGAGTTTCCATGCTGTTTCCAGAGTATATTCAAACCTTTTCACGCAAGAATCTGCAATGTATTCCAAAAGTGGAGAGTCTTGGTTTGCAAGATAATCTTCATAACATGTTTTCAGAGTTGAATACGAATTTTCAAGATTTTTTGTTTCTATCATAATCCTCTCCTACATTCTTTCGGGAGCATTTACCGCAAGGATATCCAACGCGTTTTTCAAAGTGATTTTGACTGCAGCCATTAAGCCGAGTCTTGCTCTCATTAATTCTATATCGTCCCCGATTACGCGGTTTGAGTTGTAGAATGAGTGGAATTCTGCGGCAAGTTCTTGAACATAACGACAAATTGTATAAACAGATCTGTTTTGCGCAGAAAGAACAATTACGGATTTGAATTCCTCAAGCTTCATTATCAAAGCTTTTGCGCTCTCTGCTGTTTTCAAAATCAAATTTTTGTCAAAGTTGTTTAAAAGTTTGTTTAACTCATCCTCAGTCATTGGAGCAGGAGTTTTTTCGCCGGTTTCAGCATTAAGTTTTTCACTGATTGCGTTTCTCAGAATAGAGCAAACTCTTGCGTAAGCGTATTGGACATAGAATACAGGATTTTCGTCGGTTGAACGTTTCGCCAGTTCAATGTCGAAATCCAAAGTCATATCAATATTACGCATTTCCATCCAATATCTTGTTGCATCGACTCCGACTTCGTCAATCAGGTCGTCTAATGTAACCATATTTTTACGTTTACCCATACGAACTTCTTCACCGTTAATAACAAGGTTTACAAGTTGTCCGAGAAGAACTTCTAATTTATTCGGGTCGTATCCGAGAGCCTCTAAAGAAGCCTTTACACGGGCAACATAGCCGTGGTGGTCAGCGCCCCAAATGTTAATTAATCTGTCGTAACCTCTGCGGAGTTTGTCAACGTGATAAGCTATATCGGCGGTTAGGTAAGTGTTTGAACCGTCTGCTTTTTTGATAACTCTGTCTTGGTCATCACCAAACTCAGAAGACTTGAACCACATAGCTCCGTCTTTTTCATAAAGCATACCTTTTGCCATAAGCTCTTTGTAGCTTTCTTCCACTTTTCCGGAGTTATGCAAGTCAAGCTCGGAATAGAATTTATCAAAATGAACTCTAAAGTTTTCTAAAAGTGCTTTTTGGCATTCTTCCATTTCTTTTTTTGCAAAATCACAAAGAACGCTTAATTCAACGGTTTTAACGTCAACGCCTTTATTTTCTTCGAGGAATTTTTTTGCAACAGGAATCAAGTAATCCCCAGGGTAGTAATTTTTTCTTTCAACTTCATCTGTCGGGAAATCTACGTTTTCGCCAAGCTCTTGGCGAAGTCTTATTCTCAATGAGTTTCCGAGTTTTTGGATTTGGCTGCCGGCGTCATTGATATAAAATTCCTGAAAAACTTCGTGTCCGTAGAATTTAAGCAAGTTTGCAAGCGCGCTTCCCATTGCTGCCCAGCGCCCGTGTCCGATATGGAAGGGTCCTGTCGGGTTAGCAGAAACGTATTCAAGTAAGATTTTTTCAGTCTCAACCCCTTCCGGACGACCGTAGTTTTCTTTTTTGTTCAAAATTTCAGCTACCGCGTCAGCCAAAAGCGCATTACTTACTTTGAAATTGATAAATCCGCCTACAACAGAGGTGGTGTAGTTTTCTTCTGTCAAAAATTCTTTAATAGCATTCGCAATCATTGGCGGAGCTATTTTTGCTGAGCGCGCAAGTGAAGATACATTTACCGCAAAATCTCCAAATTCAGGATTTTTCGGTTTTTCAATTATTAATGAATAGTTGTCGCTTTCGCTCATTTGTCCCAATTTTTGTGCAGCGACAGCTTTTTTAATACCGTTATCTACTTCTTTTAGAAAAAAATCTTTTAACATTGTCTATCCTCACTTGTTTACCAGTTACGATTATAGAATAAACAGAAGAAATTGTACATTATTTAACCCATGTAGGGTGGGAAAAACGTAGTGTTCCCACCGTAAAAATAGAGTAGGTTGGGGTAGAAACCCCAACATTATAATTTACTGAATGCTTTTAAGGTTTTCGGACAGTTTATTCAACAAATCGTCGACAGAAGCTTTGTTCAGAAGTACAGACTGAACTGTCGTGTTTATGAGCATATTGATTTCTTTTTGATTTTCTTTTTGTTTTAACCCCGGAGTAATTATGTTAATCTGTTTTGCGCTGATTGAACGAGCTTTTGCTTCAAGCGTTGAATAGTCTTTGTAAAAACTGTTATTCAAAGCGTTTGAGTTTGTGGAAATTACGTTTGTCATTTTAGCAAGTTCAAGCTGGTGTTCTTCATTTGTTAAAAACAAACAAAAATCAAGTGCTTCCTGCTTATGCTGAGCCTTGACAGGAATTACAAAATTCATAACAGAAAAGTCGTTTTGTCCGATAGGACCTTTGATTTGCTCAATTACATCCACATCCGAATACACTTTTGGCGCGTTTTCTTTAATCATATTCAAAAAATTCGCTCCGCCTTGGTAGAACACGATTTTCCCTGCCATAAACTGTTCTAACGCTTCTCTATGGGTCATTGTGATTGTCTCCGGCGGGATTAAATCCTTTTGATAAAGATTCTTGAACATCTCAAAAACTTGTGCGCTTTGAGGTGAGTTGAAATCAGAAATATCTGAAACTCCGTATTTGTTCAAGATTCTAACCATTGTATCGTTTTCGGTTATGGTTGGCAAATATGAATATGCACCGGTGTTTTTCTTTATTTTTTCGGAAATTGCAGCAAGCTCTTTGTAAGTTTTCGGTAATCTTATTATGCCTGACTTTTTGAAAAGAGCCTTGTTGTATATTGTGATTGCGCTTGTTGCGTACCAAGGAATTGAATAAATCTCATTATTATATTTTAACGCGTTAACGATTTCAGGGTTAAAGTCTTTTAACTTGTTCTCGTCAATCTTCCACAAAGTGCCTTTTTGTGCAAGAATTGCGGAAAAATCAGGGTTAAGATTGATTAAATCCGGAGGACAATCTGTCATAACTGCAGCAAGCGTTCTTTTTTCGCCCTCAGAGAATGGTACATCAACCCATTTTATTTTAATATCCTGATGCTCAGCTTCATAATCTTGTATAATCCCTTCTATATATGGCGCAAAATCTCCCATTTGGAGAGTCCAAAATGTGATTTCTTTTTTATCATTTTTTGCGGTGCATCCGCAAAGTAAAAACGCTGAAAGTATAACCAAAAGAAGCTTTTTCATTCTATTTAACCTCTGTATTCAGGTTGAGTTCGATATATTTGAACATATTAATAATTACCCCGGGTGGGAAGAAATAAATATCATTGCAAGGAGTTATTTTGAGGATGGAATTATTTCCGTCAATCCCTGCAACGGTTGCTAAATACTTGTTCTTAGCAACAGAAAAAATTACATATCCGTTGTTTGATTGGATTTCTTCGATATTAAACTTGTTTGCACTAATTGCAGCAAGGGTTAAGTAGTATAACTTCTCCTTGTTTACGGCAAACATTTTTGTACAGTTTTCAAATGTGATATTCTGCGGAACCGTGATTGGCGGCGCAGCCGTAGGTTGCGTCGCTCCTTCTGCATAAACTGCGCAAACTGTTATACATAGTGCTAAAATTAAAACTCTCAATTTCATAGCCTTATTCTAGCATAATTTATTCAGGAAAAAAAGTTGTTAAAACCCCACAAATTATGGTATAATCAACACGTATCATATAAGTACGGAGAGAGAAATGCTACAGGAAGCTACAAGAGCGATAAATTCCGCTTTTAATAACAGTTTTATAAAGAAATTAAGCCAATATTTGCACGATTGTGTGCGAGAAGAGGTTAAGAGTTCGACTTTCAGAAACTTGAAGGCGGACAGAGATAACAAGTGGATTTTTCTTGACGGCGAAGATACTTTATTTACACAAGGGCTTGAATACTTACGTTTGGAAGGCTCTGATCCAAAATTAACCGAGCTTATGATTCAATCTGAAACAAGCCAGAAAGACAAATACTTGATTTACGGATATTTATTCCTTGTGGGTAAAGCTAAATCAGGCAAAAAGAATGAGTTTTTAACTCCTTTGTTATATTCTCCGTGCCGTTTGGAAAGAAATGGTGTGAACATAAACTGTATGTTGACGGACGAATTTCTTTCTCTAAACACCGGTGCGCTCACGGCTTTGATGAAAAAGAATGATGACGAGGATGAAACCGAACAGCTTTTAGAAGGTTTGTTGGATGTAGTCCCTTCTATTCCTATAACTAAGGAAAAAATGGATATTTTCTTGACTACTCTGAAATCTATTATTCCTGACATTGATATTTCAATGAATCATGAAATGGACGTAAAAGAAGATAATATTGCGAAGGATTTTTATAACGAAAAAATTAACGCTGATAATGTGGATGAACTTATTGAAGAAGAAGAGAGTGCTAAAAAATCTCTTCCGACTTATGAAAAGATTCATTTGACAAATCAGTGTGCAATAATTTTGACAAAGCGTCCGTCTGTAACGGCCGGGGTTTTACACGAACTTACTCAGATTGCAGAAAAACCGAGCGGTGTGTATAGAGAAACTGTTTTGAATTTGATTAATGAGGAATACACTCAATCAAAACCGGTAGATACTCAGCAAAAAACATTGGCGGACTTTTTCCCTGTGACTCCGCTTTCACTTTCTGATGCGCAGTTGAACGTAATAAAAAATGTTGAAAATACTAAGCTTGTATCAGTTTTCGGCCCTCCGGGGACGGGTAAATCACAAACAATTGTAAACCTTGTTGCGCATCTGATTGCGAACGGAAAAACTGTTCTTGTCGCTTCAAGAATGGATAAAGCGGTTGACGTTGTGGCAGAAAGACTAAACGATTTAGGCGCTCCGTTCCTTGCTCTAAGAGCCGGAAGACAAAATTATCAGCGCGAACTTAGTATGCAATTACAAGATTTGCTCGCAAACAAAGTTGATCTTGACGGGGGTGTTGAGTCTACTATTCTTTGTGATACTGATGATATGGAAAAACTCCTTAAATCAGTTAAGGAAATGGAGCAAAAGGCTGAAACCATTATTAAGCTTGAAGGAGAGTGGACAGCTCTTGATTCTGAAATCAAATTGGAAGAGCCAAACCACGCAAATCCGCAGTTCATAAAATCTAATCTCAAAGAGGATGAAATTAACACAATAGAAAGTACGATTGAAACATTGTCTTCAAACCTTGAAAAATCAGGATTTTGGGCGGGTATAAAGAATCATTCTGCAGTTGGAAATCTGAAAAAAATTCTTAAACTGAACAATTTTGATGTGAATAATGAAAATCTTGCAATTTTGAGAAACGAACTTGAGTATGCAAAACTTATCTGCAAGGCAAGAATGATTGAAACAAAAATCCAGTCAACAGGTAATATTCATGTGATTTCTGAACAATTAAGAACAATGCGTAAAAAGCAGAAAAAACTTGCGATTGATATTTTGAAAGCTAAAAGAAGAGAAGCTTTGAAAGGTTTGATGCAGGATTCTGTAAAAAGACAAAGACTTTTTGTTCACTCAAAATCTTTGGTGGAAAGAAAGAAAAATCTTCAAAACAGACTTCTTGAAACAGAGGACTTTAAACCATTATTAGAAGCTTTTCCTTGCTGGTGCGTTACTACATATGCGGTTTCCGGCTCATTACCTTTGAAGCCTGGGTTATTTGACGTTGTAATTATTGATGAAGCTTCTCAATGCGATATTGCAAGCTGTTTCCCTATTCTTTACAGGGCGAAAAAAGCCGTAGTTGTTGGAGATGATAAACAACTTCCGCACCTTTCTTTCTTGGAAAAAGCAAAGGAACAATCTTTCCTATCTCAATACGGTATCAATGACAGATACCAGTTGATGTGGAGATTCAGAACAAATTCTATGTTTGATTTGGCGAACTACTATTCAATGCATCCGGTGCTTTTGGATGAACATTTCAGAAGTTTGCCGCCGATTATTAATTATTCAAACAAAGAATTTTACGGCGGAAGAATTAAGGTTATGAAGAGAAACAACAACTCTTTGAAAGTCTTAGAAGCAGTTGTTGTACCTGACGGAAAAGTTGATTTTGATGCGACAAGAAACTTGCCTGAAATCGAGGCATTGGTTAAACGTTTGCACGAAATTGTTATTGAAGATGAAAGAAAAAATCCTGATAAACCTGTAAGTATTGGTATTATTTCACCTTTCAGAGCACAGGTTGAGCAGCTAAAGATTTCAGTTTCAAAAGTTTTGTCTGAACATATGATGGAAAAACACCAGATTGAAATCGGTACTGCGCACACCTTCCAGGGGGATGAAAGAGATATAATGCTTATTTCTTGGGCGTATGCGAACAATAGTTTTCCTCAGAGTCTTGTGTTCTTGCAAAAGCCGAACCTTTTCAATGTTGCAATTACTCGTGCGAGATATAAAACTATTAACTTTATCTCCAAAAATCCGAGAGAGTTACCGGAAGGTATTTTGAGAAGCTATTTCGGGTTCATTGAAGAATATGAAAATAGATACTCTTTGATTAATTCTGACGAGTTTGACGAAAATATTTATAAAAATAAGTTCGAAAAACAGGTCGCAGACGAGTTTAGAGCGTTAGGTCATAAGGTTGTTTGCGGAGATGAAATCGCAGGTCTGAGCGTGGATTTGCTTGTGGATGACAAGTTTGTTATTGAATGTGACGGGGTTGAAGACAAGACTCCTTCAAAGGTTTCAAACATGAAAAAGCAGGCAATAATTGAGCGTACGGGCTTGAAGGTTTCAAGAATTTCGTATAGAGAATGGCAATATTCTCCAAAAGCTTGTATTGATAGAATAATTAACAGTAATATGTAAAATGAAGTATGCGTTAGTTTTAGTTAATATAAAAGGGCTGGGCGTAAAGACTTTCAGTTATATCATTCCGCCAGAGATGTCAGAAAAAATTCAAATCGGGCAGGCTGTGCTTGTACCGTTTGGGAGACAAGGTTTGATTAACGCTTTTGTGGTTGGATTTTCTGATTATCTTCCGGAAGAAATTCGGGCGAAAAAGATTAACCGAATATTGGACGAAACACCTTTATTTTCTATCAAGTATTTAAAACTTTTGGAGTGGGTTGCGAATTATTATTGTACGGATTTTGTGACGGTTCTGAACGCAGCAATTCCGATGAAATTGATAGAGAAAAACTCCAAAACAGAGCAGTCTGTGGAACTTATTAACGAGGATTTTTCTACACTGACAAAAAGACAGCGTGAAATTTTGGAGTTGTTGAAAGAAAGCGGAAAATGTCCGTTGATAGAGTTTGAGGAACGCGCTAAGACTACAAGAGCTACGATGAAAAAACTCGAAGCTTTAGGATTTGTAAAATTTAATCTTGAATACGTATACAGAAATCCGCTTACAATATTTAAAGACGTACCGGTTGAGCCGTTGTATGAACTGTCAAAAGCGCAAGAAGAGGTTTATCAAGGGATAAAATCAAAATTGCGTTCTCAAAAACCGATTTTACTTCACGGTGTCACAGCTTCCGGAAAAACAGAAGTTTATTTTAAATTAATTAAGGATGTTATTGATTCGGGGAAGAATGTTCTTTTTCTTGCGCCGGAAATTGCTTTGGCATCCCAGCTTACAAAACGTTTGGCAAGAAAATTCGGAATAAAGGATGTTGCAATCTGGCATAGCAGTATTTCTGACGGTGAAAAATATGATGTTTGGCAAAGACTTTATAACAATGAGATAAAGATTCTTGCGGGCGCGCGCTCTGCGGTATTTGCGCCTTTGCAGAATATCGGATTGATTATTATTGACGAAGAGCACGAAGGGGCTTATAAACAAACAAACCCTGCTCCAAGATATGATGCACGCGTTGTCGCAAGACGACTTGCACAATTTCATCAAGCGCCTTTGCTGTTGGGGTCTGCAACACCGGATGTTTCAACTTATTATTATGCGCTCAATAACAATAATCTGTTCCAGATGCTCAAACGCTATAACAATGCGCCGCTTGCGAAGCCGGAAGTCATTAATATGCAAGAATACGGGAAAGCATCTTATAGGGGAATTATTTCAAAACCTTTGCAAACCGAGATTAAAGAGGCTGTTGAGGCTGGAAAACAAGTTATATTATTGATGAATAGACGAGGTTTTTCAACATACACCCAATGCAAATGCTGCGGAACAGTAATCGAGTGTCCTGATTGTTCAATCCCAATGGTTTGGCACTCTGACGGTAAAAAATTAAAATGCCATTATTGCAGCAAAGAAATGAGTATGCCTGATTTTTGTCCGCAATGCGGAAGTGACGCTTTGTCGAATTCAGGAAGCGGAACTCAGAAAATTGAGATTTTGGTAAAAGAACTCTTTCCGGAATGTCGCGTAGAGAGAATAGATAGTGATATTTTGACAAAGAAGAACGCACACATTGAATTGTTGTCAAAATTCCAAAAAGGAGAAATCGATATTCTTGTCGGTACACAGATGATTGCAAAAGGTTTGGATAATCCGAATGTTACTCTTGTGGGGGTAATCAGTGCGGATACAGGTTTTTCTGTTCCGGATTTTAGAGCGTCAGAGCGAGGTTTTCAACTTCTTACTCAGGTCGCAGGACGTGCAGGGCGTGGAGAATACAAGGGTAAAGTTTTATTTCAAACCTATAATCCGGACTATTACGCTTTTCAGACTGCAAAATCTCAGGATTTTGAAAAGTTCTTTGAAACAGAAATTAAATCAAGACAAGAGTTTGATTATCCGCCATTTAGCCAAATTATAAGGATTATACTCTCTTCAATGAACAATTTCAGAGCGGAAAAATCCGCTATGGAAATAGCCCTAAGGTTGAATACTATGACTGAGAAATTCGGGTTTGGGGAATATTTGGAAACCCTTGGACCAACGCCTTGTATAATATCTAAGATTAACGGATTTTATCGTTTTCAGATTCTTATTAAAAATAAATTATCTCAAAAAGGTCACGATTTTATTTCAAAATTTCTTAATAAAATTACATTACCAAAAGATATTAAAATGGCGATTGATGTTGATCCGCTTGATATTTTATAATCTGTATATAAGAAAGCCGGTGATTATTCACCGGCTTTCTTTTGAATTGTCTTAATCCTTAAACTAAACGTTAGCTGTAGCTCTAGGACCTGCGTTAACAATTTCTGAAGGCATGTTCGGATATTTAGCAGCGAAGTTGTCTGCAAACATCTGAGCAAGCTTGTTAGCAGCTGCATCGTATGCATTCTTATCAGCCCACATTCCTCTTGCATCAAGCATTTCATCAGGAACGTTAGGACAGCTTGTAGGATAATCTACGTTGAATACATCGTGGTGTTTGAATTCGATTGAATCAAATGAACCGTTCAATGCTGCTGTAACCATAGCTCTTGTGTAAGCTAATTTCATTCTCTTAGCACCTGAAGCTGCGCTTCCGCCTGCCCAACCTGTGTTAACCAAGTAAACCTTAGTACCATATTGGTCGAGTTTTTCACCCAACATCTTAGCGTAAACTGAAGCATCCATTGGCATGAACGGTTCGCCGAACAATGTTGAGAATGTAGGTTGAGGTTCTGTAACGCCTCTTTCAGTACCGGCTAATTTAGAAGTGAAACCTGTTACGAAGTGGTACATAGCAGCGTTTTTGTCCAATCTGGAAATTGGAGGCAATACGCCGAATGCATCAGCTGTCAAGAATACAACAACTTTCGGAATTCCGCCTTTTGAAGGAATTTGAGAGTTGTTGATATAGTTGATAGGGTAACCAACACGAGTATTTTCAGTCAAAGAACCATCTTCAAAATCAAATTCTCTTGTTTCTGGATCCATGATAACGTTTTCAACCAATGAACCAAACTTGATAGCGTTGTAGATATCAGGTTCGTGTTCAGCTGAAAGGTGGATACATTTAGCATAGCAGCCGCCTTCGAAGTTGAATACACCATCAGGTGACCAACCGTGTTCATCGTCACCAATTAACTTACGGTTAGGGTCTGCTGATAAAGTAGTTTTACCAGTTCCTGAAAGACCGAAGAATACAGCTGTTTCACCTGTTGCAGGGTCCATGTTAGCTGAACAGTGCATAGGAAGAACATTCTTCTTAGTCATAATGTAGTTCATAGTAGCGAATACAGATTTTTTGATTTCGCCTGAGTATCTGGAACCGCAAATAATGATTTCGTGAGCTTCGTAGTCGATAGCGATGCAAGCTTCAGAGTTTACACCGTCAACTTCAGGATCGCATTTGAAACCCGGAGCACAAAGAATTGTGTAATCAGGTTCACCGTAGTTAGCCAATTCTTCAGCTGTAGGTCTGATTAATAATTGGTGAATGAACAAGTTTTGGCTTGCCATTTCGTTAACTACTCTGAATTTTTGAGTATAAGTTTTGTCTGCACCTGCATAACCATCGAAGATAAATACTTCTCTGTTTTGCAAGTAAGCAGCGATTTTACCCTTGATAGAGTTGAATTTTTCTCTGCTGATTGGGCGGTTAACTTTGCCCCATGCGATATCGTTGTGAATAGATTCTGTATCAACGATAAATTTGTCCTTAGGTGAACGTCCTGTATATTTACCGGTAGTAACGACAAGAGCACCTGTGTTGCTCAAAGAACCTTCGCCTAATCTCAATGCAGCTTCTGTTAACTGAGCAGGTGTCAAGTTACGGTAAACTGCCTTAGGAGCGATGATTCCGAATTTTTCAATACCATATGTTTCCATATTTAGCTTCCTCCTTTTTTAAAGCATAAAAAGTATTCATATTAAATGTATTACAAACACTTATAAAAAGCAACTCAAAGCCTAAAAAAAGACGGCTTTAACCGTCTTTTTTTTTAGCTGTTTTGTAAACCTCTTTTGAATTCTTCCGGACGACTTGAACGAGCTAGCGCATCTTCCAGAGTAATTTTCTTCTTCAAGTATAAATCTCTCAAGGACATTTCCAATGTTTGCATGCCAAATCCTGAGTTCGTTTGCATTGTTGAATAAATCTGAGCGGCTTTAGCTTCACGAATCAAGTTAGCAATAGCCGGAATAACCAACATAACTTCTTGAGCCATGACACGACCGTTCTTTGTACCGTCTGCTTGCAGGAGCGGTAACAAAGTTTGTGAAAATACCGCAACAAGAGAGTTAGAAAGCTGTACACGGACCTGTTGTTGTTGACCTTCCGGGAATACGTCGATAATACGGTCAATTGTTTGAGATGCTGAAGAGGTGTGCAAAGTACCGAATACCAAGTGACCTGTTTCAGCAGCTGTCAATGCCAAACGGATTGTATCTAAGTCTCTCATCTCACCAACGAGGATAATATCAGGGTCTTCACGAAGTGCTGATTTTAGGGCGTTTGCAAAACTTCTTGTATCTTGACCGAGTTCTCTTTGGTGGATAATTGAACGTTTTGACGGGTGAATAAACTCGATAGGGTCTTCAATTGTCAAAATGTGTTCGCTTCTTGTTTCGTTGATATAGTTAATCATTGCAGCCAAAGTGGTTGATTTACCTGAACCGGTAGGACCTGTTACAAGAACCAATCCTCTTGGCTTTTCTGAAATTTTTCTAACTGTATCTGATAAACCTAATTCTTTGAAAGAAGGTACTTTTGATGCGATAACACGGAATGCTGCAGCGTAGTTTCCACGGTCTTTGTAGATGTTAACCCTGAAACGGCTCAAACCTTGAATACCGTATGAGAAGTCAAGTTCCCAGTCTTGTTCCAACTTACGTCTTTGTTCTTTGTTCAACATCGGGAACAAGAGTAATTCAACTTCTTCCGGTTTAAGAGCCGGAACATCCATTCTTTGAAGGTTGCCGTCAATACGAACTACAGGCGGTAATCCTGCTGAAATGTGCAAGTCTGAACCTCTTTGTTTAACTACAACTTCCAGATATTTCTCTATAAGCATTAAAAAGCCCTCTTAAATTAGCATATTTCCACACAAAAAGCTTATCATAAATCTGTCACTTTGTAAAGATTTATGAACATAAATATTTATTGATTGCTGCAGCAGCTTTTTTGCCCGCACCCATTGCGTTTATCGCATTTGATTCACCCACGGGAGCAACATCACCGCCGGCAAAAATTCCTTTTATAGATGTTTCTCGCGTTTCTTCGTTTACGACAAAATAGCCCTTTCTATCCATTTCGAAATCTAAACCTTCTAGGTGTGCAGATTTTTGAATGATTGGATTTGGACCTGTTCCTAATGCGACAATAATAGTATCTAACCCAATCTCCATATGTCTTCCTGTTCCGATAGGACGTCTTCTGCCGGAAGCGTCAGGTTCGCCAAGCTCCATATATTCAAACTTCATACCTTTTACATAGCCGTTTTCGCCCAAAATTTCGCAAGGTGCTAAAAGAAATTTGAACTCAACTCCTTCTTCCTTTGCGTGACGGATTTCTTCCAATCTTGCAGGAAGTTCGGCTTCCGTTCTTCTGTATACGATATAAACTTTTTCAAAACCCACTCTTACTGCTGTTCTCGCCGCGTCCATAGCAACATTTCCACCCCCGATTACAGCAACTGATTTTCCGATTTTTAGCGGAGTTGCTGATTCAGGAGAGTTTGCGTGCATCAAGTTAACTCTGGTTAAAAATTCGTTTGCAGAGAATACGCCATTCAAGTTTTCGCCTTCAATATGCATCATCTTAGGCAGACCTGCGCCTGAGCAGATAAATATTGCATCAAATCCGTCTTCTTTGAGTTGTTTAAGGGTTATGGATTTTCCTGCAATAACATTTTTTTCAAACTTAACACCCATTTTTTTGAGGTTTTCAAGTTCTCTATCTAAAACTTTTCTTGGCAGTCTGAAAGGTGGTATTCCGTATCTTAAAACTCCGCCAAATTCGTGAAGAGCTTCAAATACGGTAACATCATGTCCTGCTTTTCTCAAATCTGACGCAGCTGTGATTCCGGCACAGCCTGAGCCGATTATTGCAACTTTTTTGCCTGTCGGAACGATTGTAGCTTCATCTGGAGTTGTGTTGTCTCCGACATATCTTTCCAAAGCTCCGATTGCAACAGCCTCGTCTTTTATTCCTAGTATGCAATTTCCTTCACACTGTCTTTCTTGAGGGCAAACTCTTCCGCAAACAGACGGAAGCATGCTTGTTTCTCGGATAACTTCTCCCGCTTTTTTGAGGTCATCCTCTTTTAGCGCCTTTATAAAATCAGGAATTTGAATATTAACCGGACACCCTTTTACGCATCTCGGATTTTTGCATGACAAGCATCTTGATGCCTCTTCTTTAACCTGCTCCGGAGTAAAATTTTCTTCAACCGGTTCAAAATTGTGTCTGCGGATTAATTTGTCCTGTTCTTTTGCTTTTTGGCGCATAATAAGCTCTCCTTTTACAACAAGTATATCAAAAAATGCTTTTATTGTATAATACTCCATATGAAGAATATTATTTTTATCTTTGGAACACGTCCAGAAATTATTAAGCTTGCACCGGTGATACTTACACTCAAAAAGTATCCTGATATGTACAACGTTATTATATGTAATACTGAACAACAGAAAGAGCTATCGAACCAAACTCTTGCATACTTTGGTTTAAAGGCGGATATTAACCTTGATTGTATGAGAGTAAATCAATCTTTGTCTTCCGTTCAGGCAAGAATTTTGACCTCGTTAGATGAGGTTTTTCAGAATAACAAAATTGATGCAACAATTGTTCAAGGGGACACAATGACAGTTTTGTGCGGTGCTTTAACCAGCTTTTATCACAAAATCCCTGTCTATCACGTTGAAGCCGGACTTCGCTCGTACGATATTTATGAGCCGTTCCCTGAAGAAGTGATGCGTCAGATGACCTCAAGGGTTGCTGCAATTCATTTTGCACCGACTGAGGTGAATAAAAAAGCCCTGCTTCGTGAAGATATTGATGAAAAGAAAATCTTTGTTGTAGGAAATACAGTTATTGACGCGCTTTTCTGTCTTTCAGATAAAGTTATAGAAGATTCTAAAAAATTCTTTGAAGAGAAGAATATTAAAATTGATGACAAACTGGTTCTCATTACGGCTCATCGTCGTGAAAACCACGGGGAAAGAATAGACAGAATAATTGATGCAATTGAACATTTGGCAAAAAAATACACAGATCACACTTTTGTGCTTCCTGTGCATCCGAACCCGAATGTCAGAGATAAAATTTATGGTCGTTTAGAAGGGTTTGAAAATATTCATCTTTTAGCACCGTTGGATTACCCGTACTTGGTTTATTTGATGAAACACGCGAAGCTCATTCTTACAGATTCAGGTGGAATACAGGAAGAGGCTCCTTCATTTGCCTGCCCAGTTCTTGTTATGAGATATGAAACCGAACGCAAAGAAGGGGTTGATGCTGGTGTTTCAAAATTAGTCGGTGCTGATTACGATAAAATCATTTATGAGAGTGAAAAGATTTTGTCTTCATCATTTGAAGCAACACGCTTAAAAGCTCAAAACCCTTATGGTGACGGAACTGCGTCAGTTAAAATTGAAAAGATTATCAGAGAAGCATAGTCTAAAAAGGCTTGCGGGGCTTTACGTCATCTGTTATCATGAATATGGAACAAGAATGTGAAGGCGAGCGATGCCGGCTAAGAAACAAAAAAGAATTACCCCAGAAAACTATTTAAAGTATTATTATGACATTCCTTGTGAAGGCAAGACTTCAGCAGGAAAACCTTTGAGGAAGTTGAAGGATATTACTTGTCCTTATCGCGGAATAAAAATTATTTCCACAGATACAATAAAAGGTTTTGAAAAAAATCTGGCAAGGTGTAAGACAGCAAAAGACGCGGTAGAATTGCTCTCAACCTATAAATCATATATGTTGCCTGTAGAAAAGTCGATTTATGCTATATTCAAAGATTTTGCGCGAATTAATCCTGATGATAATTTGCAAAATTGCTTGCAGATGATAAAAACAAACAGCCTTACGAAATTGAAGCTGGAGGAGATGGAAGTCTTGGATGATGTAGACGGGCTCACAAGAAGACTCTCCCCGCAAACGGCTTTGAAAATCAGAGCAAAAACGACTCGTTGCAGGCAAATCATTCTTTCAAATTCGCACGATACATTCAAACGTAAAATATTCCTGAGTTCTTTAGAAGAAATTATTCCCCATGAGAACGAAAGAGAGATATTTAATGATATAAAAAATAAGGCGCTCTTCCTTCCGACTTCCGAAAGCAGTCGAAATGCGTTTATAGTCAAGTATTCTAAACGCTCGCAAACAGAAATCGTCAGACGTATTTTTATTGCCTCAACAGGTTCAATCGAACACGTAACACCAGCTTCAAACGGAGGTTTGAACACAATCGGGAATTTCCTTCTCACAACTGCGAGCGGAAATCGTTATCGCGAGAATATGAAGCTTACGGAATATATTAAAAGACACCCTAAAATTCCTCAGTATATGCAGATGTACATTGATGATATAATTCGTGAGATTAATGCCGGAAATCTTCCGGGAAATGAAGACTATCCCTACAAGATTAAGAAAAAACTTTACGAAGAATCCGAAGGTAGGATTATGATAAGTTTATCTGCCTACAAGGGGTAAATGTATTTGTTTGGTGAGTGGGGACTACTGACCGGAGGTCCTTCGGAATGGGGGGGGTAAATGTATAGGGTTGGTTGGTGGTAACTACTAGCAGGATGACTTTTGGAAGAAGGGGTAAAGGGGTAAATATTGGGGGTGGCAAGTCGTGACTACAAGCCTGTTGTTATTTTCTTATATATGTACCCCCGCGAGCGTGTGCGAAGCACAATAGCAAGCGTAAGAGATTGTGCTTTAGCACAACTCCAATTACAGCGTAGCTGTTGTAGACGATTGCCGCTTTTCTTTTTCTTTTCTCCAGTTTCTTTTTCTTTTACCTTGCAAATAAAAGAAAAAGAAACTGGAAAAACTCTTTATAAAAATAACATTTCGACTTATAATATAAACTGTATATAGGAGAAAGTGTATGGGAATAGCATTAACTGTATTGGCGGTATTGTTTGTTGTATTTGTTGTTGTGAAGGTTGCAAAATTGGCAATAAAAATTATCATAATTGCACTTGCTGCGGTTGCAATCGCAACAACTATCGGATTTTCAGTGAATAAACCGGAAGAACACAAACCGTTTTCAATGAACATAATCGATTATATAGTGAACTTTAATAACGACGGTTCCGTTACTACTACAAAACAAGTTACAACTCATCAGGTGAATAAGGCTGTAAAATAATGAAAAAATTCTTTGCAACGTTACTAACACTTTGCTATTTATGCTCTGCAAACCTTTGTTTTGCAGCAAGTAATTTGTATGTTTTGCAAGGAATAAATAAAGCGTCTGTTCAACCGATAGTAGAACAGAGCTATTCTTCAAAGAAGTTTAGTCTTTTAAAGAAAGATCCTTATTTGGGGCGATTAGACTCAAACCCTGTAAAATATTCAATCGTAATATTGCAGAACGAAGGCAACAATGTGTTGTGCTATTTTAATTCAAACGCAATAAACAAAGTTGAAAAAGATGTTTTAAAGCAGCTGCGAAATATGGGTTATTCGTACGTGGAGTCTGACAATTTGAATTATTTAGCTAGTTTTGAGAAAAAAGCTGATGATGTTTTGAATAATGTTGCGCCAAAGACATATAATTTCGACCAACCGTCAGTTAAACAAAATACTGCTAAGAAAAATGCAGAGCCAGAAAATACAACCGTTTTGAAAGGTTATGTCGGACAAATTGCGAAAGGTACATCTTTCCCTGCATATTTACAAACTCCGATAAACACAGCGACTGCACGGTATACAGACGCTGTCAATGCTGTTTTAACTGAAGATTGGACATATCAAGGAAATGTTATAGCTCCGCAAGGAAGCGTTGTCAGTGGCGCAATATCAAAGGCAAGGCCGGCAACATACGGTTCCAGAAACGGAAGAGTGGTTGTTGTTTTTGATAGAATTACGACTCCGGAAGGCAAAAATTACAAAATCTCTGCAGAACCATTTGATGTAACTGTTACAAATGACGGAAAATTTAATACCACCGTTCAATCTGTTGCGGTAGGAGCTGCATTGGGTGCGTTGGCGGGTTTACTTATAGGAATATGCAGTTCAGATGGCAGTGTTGGCAAAGCGACTTTATGGGGTGCCGGAATCGGTTCCGGAATAGCTCTTGCGGGTTCTGCGGTTGAACAAGGTGTAGATGCGGAAATCCCTGTTTATACAGAAATTGATATTACGTTAAATAAGCCGCTGAGTGTTATTTTGAATTATTAGAAGGGAAATTTTATGAACAATAAAAGATTAATAATTATAGGACTTTTGATTTTGGTAATTTCGGTTTTTGCCAAATTGTTGTTTGTGGCGGCGAAACATATAAAAGTGGATGACTTTCACAAGGCTGCGGTTATTTTTGTTGTTGATTCTTCTGCTTCAAATCAAAAGATGTTACCGCAAGAAATCAAATATATACGCTCGCTCTGTGCAATTTTAGATCCTGAGGATCAGATTAAAATCTTGAAAGTTTCCCAAAAATCTTACTTGATTTATGAAGGCTCTCCGAGTAACTCATCCGGCATTGTAAAAGCAGTAGAAGCGTTTACCAAATATGATGCTAATGAATATGGAACAGCTTATGGCGAAGCTCTTAAAAAAGCTTTTGAACATTGTCTTACAATGAAAAAGGAAGGATATGTTCCTGCAGTTGTCGTAGTTGGAGATTTAGAAAACGAGGGAGATATCTCAAAACAAATCAATTGGGACGTTTTGCCTGAAAATGTTAAGAATATTCAGGAATATGCATCTGATATCGCGATGATGTTTGTTTATGCTCATCCGGAAAAATTGGATTTGGTAAAAACAAAACTTAATCCTGTTCTTGGTGAAAAGAAGTTGGTTGTGGCAAATGAACAGAACGTTGATAAAGCAAACAGAAGATTTTTAGAAAGCATCGGAAGATAGGAGATTATATGGCATTTACTATTATTACAAAAAACAGAGAACTTACTTTTTCTGATAAAGAACTTGTAAATATTTGTTCCAAAGACGGGTATGATTTTAAACTGGATGTAGATTTTGATTGCATGCTGGCTGTTCAATATGATCCAAAAACAAACAAGTGTGCAGTTTTAAATCAGTTTAATAACCGGAAATTCCTGTTTAAAGGAAAACCTCTTCCTGCAAGATTGGATGTGGACAAAGTTTGTAAAATTATGATAGACGGGTCTGATGAGTTCATTACAATAAAAGTAATCGGTTCTTCTTCAAATACAGAACTTGCGGAAGAAAATTTAACAGAGGATGATGTCAGAGAACTTTATGGTGATGGTGTAAATGCTGCTGCAAGACTCAAAATAGAGAAGCGTAAGGCTGAAATAGAGGACGCGAGAATTGCGATTACAAAACAGGTTTCAGCCGAGATTAATGAGTTGACTCGTAAACTTTCAATGAATTCAAAGGGCGGAATCGTCTTGCATATCGCATTATTCTTGGCTTCTTTGGTTTGTTCTTTCGGGTTATCAAATTATATAATGGGACTTCCTTTAGAGGATGCTGTAAATGTTATACAAATGCCTGTTAATTTAAAGGCTGTGTTTGTGTTTGCGGTGTTAATTTACGGCTTGGGTTTGGTTCTGAAACAAGGAATATTTTTATATTTACAAAATAAATCCGGAGACTTTTCTGTTTCTTCAAAAATTGCGGAAAGATTTATGCTGATTGTATCTCCAACATTTTTTGTAGCTGTATATTTAATTAATACTCTTTATTATTTAACTTCAAACTCAATTCCGTTTTTTGCGGTATTTATGTCTTTGTTCTTTGTTGGTGTAGCATCTGTTCTTGCAATTGCTTGCGGATATTTTAAGTACAATAGCGTAGAATCTCAAAAAGAATTGGATTCTTACGAATACAGAGAAGATTTTGAAAAAGTTGTCAAAGAGTATCAACAATGGATAGAAAGATTTGTGAATAATTTGAGTAATACAAAACTCAAAAAAATCGGGGACACTCTGTTTGGTTTACAAATAAAGTCTGTCGGTGAAATATTCCTTGGAGTTTTAACTGCACCATTCCTTGCTTATGGTGTTTCTAACACTCTTGCAATGTGTTTCCCGGAAGCTGCCGGCTGGGTAAGAATTTCCGGTTTGAGATTAAGTCCTGTATTTCTTGTGTTGGCGACATTCATGATTATTTTTGCTTTCTTGGCATTTGTTAACGGTTTCTTATCAAACAGAAAAATTCAGGCATCAAACGTTTTGAAACGTGACGGTTTTAGCAATTATATTCAACACGGTGTTGAAATATATGGTCTCGCGGGGATTAAAAATTTGAATACAGATATGCGACGCTCATTTTTTATTGCTATTTGTATTATCGTTATTGAATTTTCAATGAACGTATCATACTTTATGCAAGAAATTGGCGGCGACTTAGGCGGAATGGCATTGAGTTTTCTCGCAGCTTTAGTGCCTACAGCGATATTGATTGCAGAAACTTATATGCTCAGCAATACAAAGTTTGAAATTTTTGCTTGTAATGAACTGTTGGCGAAAGTTGATAGAGATTAATGAGTTATACTAATATTTTTAAAATACTTATATTGTTTACGCTTGTTTGCACAGTGTGTTTAAGCTTGATAAAACCTAAGATGCACATAAATCTTATGATTTACAATCCTGATTATAAGGTGGTTGAAGAACAGGTTGAACAAAGACCTGTGGTTTCAACTGTGGAGCAAACGACATTGCCTCAATTGATTCCGCAGACGACTGTAAAAACGGTTAAGACGGTACAGCGCGAGGAAAAGGTTGCAAAAGCTCCGACAGTTGCGAAAGAAGAAACAAAAACGGTTGTACAGCCGAAAGTAGAAAGAGTTCAAACTTCACAGACGGCAAATAAGCTTACACAGGAAGAAATTGCTTGGAATGTTTGGCGCTCTAATTTGCAAAACCAAATTATGCAGGATGTCGTATTGCCAAATGTTCCGATTGGGACAGTTTTTAAATTCACTTTTGAGGTTGACAAGTATGGTAAAATATCAAATGTACAAACTTGGTCTCTCGATAAAACTTATACACCAATGGCAATTGAACATATTGCACCCGTAATCAGAGGGTATCAGGGACGAGCGATTTTGAATTTCCCTTCAAATTCAAATAGAATAACAACGAAAGTTGAAGGTGGTTGGAGGATTTCTGATAAATCAGTTTTCAGTACACCAAGGGATTATAATGATACGGAAAAGGTTATTAAATAAAGATGTTTAAGTGTAAAGAATGCGGATGCGAATATAAAGATAAACCTGAATTTTGCGATTGCGGGAATGATGAATTTGAAGAAATTAATGAATTTTTGCAAGAAATTCCGGAAAAAGTTCAGCAAAAACGTTCTCCAAAAGTTTTATCAGCAAAATCGCCCTTGTTAAAACAGACTGTTGAACCGTATGCAATTGCAATATTTGTTTTCTGTGTTGTTCTTTCTTTTGTTATTTTATTCTTTATAGGTAATCCTAAAGACCAACCTGTTCAAAAACAAGAACAAAATGTTATTAATACACAAATACCTTCAATTGATAAACTTTGGAATTCTTCCACAAAGGGAGTTGAAAAATATAATCAACAGGAGAATGTTATTCCTGTGCAACCTCAAACTAAAAAAGTTGAGAAAAATTTACCTAAAACAATATTAAAAAAAGATTCAACAAAAAATACTCCGATAAAGAAGGCGGAGAATAAACTTCTAAAGAAAGAGGAGAAAAAGGTTTCAACACCAATTACAACGCAGCCTAAAGTTGCAACTCCGCAAAAACCGCCTATTCCAAAAACAACAGTCACAAATATTCAGGAGTTGAATAATTACAAAATCCAATTGCGAAATAAAATCGCATCGAGAATTGATTTTACTCAAGTAATCGGTGATGGAAGTTGTACGATATCTTTTACTATTAGTTCGGAAGGAGCATTGACTAACAGAAAATTCTTAAAACAGTCAGATAATGACACTTTGAATGATGTTGTATTCAGTGCAATGCTTGCTACTCCGTCTTTTAGCAGACCTCCTGCCGGTTATAAGGGCGAAACCTTAAAGCTAGGGGTCAAAATATACAGCGGACAGTTTGAAGTTTCTCTAAATTAGTCGTTATAAAATTCGTAGTTTTGATTTTTTGAAACAGGATTTTGTACGACTGGAGCAGTCATAGATTGTGTTATCACAGATGTAAATTGTGAAAGATTGTTGACTGTGTAAACTCGTCCGTTAGTGGTGTTCGCAACGCATGCCAATCCTCTCGCACTGCCGTTTATTAACACGACGTCGATATGTATATCAGAGCGTTTTGCCATAAGGTCTTTTGCAAATGCGCAAGGATCTCCTCCGCAATTTTCGCCTCCGTCAGTGATTAGAACTATTTTTTTAGGAGAAGTTCTGTCTAAGTACGCAAAATCTTCATTCACAGCTCGGTCTAAACCGTATACGAGAGGTGTAGAGCCTCCGATATCAATGGAATTCATTCCGTTAAGTATAGCCTGCGCGTTTGCTGGCATGATTGAAGTTACTTGTTTTGTTGCGCTGCAATAACCGGTTGTGCAGCCCAAAAAGCTCTTTTCTGCGATTGCTAAATATTTGCCGTTCTTTTTAACCAATTTTTTCACGGCTTTAACAGTGCTTGTGTTAGGAAGGTTTGTTCCGTTGTTATTGTAGCCAAAAACTCTAAAACCAATATTTGTAGTTGTCGGAATTTGCGAAATTATTGTTGCCATTGCTTTTTTTGTTTCTAAAATACAATTTGACATGCTTCCGGAATAATCCATTACAATTTCAATTATGCCAACTTGCGCAGAATTAACTTTATTTGAATTTATGTAATCTTGCGAGCGGTAGGTGTTGTAATAGTTTTGGTTTTTGGAAGGTGAAATTACTTTTCCGTTATGTTTAACGACCCCTGAGGTGTTAACCTTATATTTTGCCGCATATGCGCAGCAAGTTGTTAAGCAACCTGTCAAAATAAGAAAAGCTAATATTTTCTTTTTCATAAAAAACCTCTATCTATTTAGATGTTCAGAAATTCTTTCCAGTACAAATTCTGTTGCGCCTCGTTGAGTGTCAAAAACTGATTTGCAAGCAGTCACCATATTATTGTAACGAGTTGTGTCTGAGAGAAGTTCATTCATCGTTGTGAATAATTCATCTTTAGATTTAACAACAACACTTGCGTTTTCTTTTGTGAGTATAGAATAAATATCTTTAAAATTGTGAATATGAGGTCCAGAAATTGTCGGCTTGTCATAAATAGCAGCTTCTAACGGGTTGTGACCTCCGACTTTTACAAAACTTCCGCCAACAAAGGCTATGTCGCAAATTGAGTACATTTTTCCGAGTTCGCCCAATGTATCTAAAATTATGATGTCATTGTCCGTAAATTTTGCCCCCTTGGATTTTAGTCCGTAATTCATTCCCATTTCTCTGATGAGAGTTTCAATTTCCGGAACTCTTTCCAAATGACGAGGTGCGATTAAGAGCTTCAAATCGGGATTATTTAAGTTCTTATATGTTTCAAGAATGATTCTGTTTTCTCCACCGTGTGTGCTTCCTGCAAGCCAAACTTTGAAACCATTTTGTCCCAAATCAATCTCTTGTGGTTTAGCTTGGATATCAAACTTGAGGTTTCCCATAAATTTTGTATCATCTTTTCTCATACCGATGGAAACATATTTTCTTCCGTCGTCTTCGCTTTGGACATAAACTGCGGAAAAGTTTTCAAAAACTTTTTTGAAAAACGGTGTTACAAGTTTGTAAGAATTGTATGTCGAATCAGAAATTCTGCCGTTGATTATACAGAGCGGAATATTTCGACTTTTGCAACCGTATGCGAAATAAGGCCAAATCTCTGTTTCCGCGATGATTACAACAGACGGATTAATTTTGTCTAAAAATTTGTTTACCGCAAGCGGGATGTCAAACGGAAAATAAGTAATATAGTCAGCGAAATCTCCGAGTTTTTTGTGAGCAATATCTTGACCTGTTTTTGTGCCTGTAGTTACGACAATTTTACAGTCCGCGAATCGTTCTCGGGCTTGTTTTACCAAATTCTCGATTGCAGTAACTTCACCTACAGAGCAGGCATGGAACATAATTGTTTTTTTGTCTGTTTTAAGTGCTTCAACCCCGCCGAATTTTTCCTTCCAACCGAAAGATTTTTTGTGATAAACCCTTTCTAAGTAGAAAAATGGGAGTGCTGCAAAAAACGCCGTTGTATCAATAATTTCAAATAACTTAATTCCAAAATTGCTCATATAAATAATCCTCTAAGCAATTTTAGCATAAAAATTGCAGGAGTTGGCTGTTATTAAAAGAATATTTTAATGGTTACACTTTTATTAAAAGATCCCAAAACCGTAGTTAATGACTATTTTGCAAGTAAAGATGTTGTGAAAGATTTGAAAAAATTGGATGACAAAGTTCAACCTAGAATATATGTTTAATTATTCTTCTGTCGCTTCTTGTCTTTGGTAAGAGTCAATATTTTCAATGAAATTAATGACGTCTCCAACAGAGTTTATGCTGACATCTTTATACAATTTTTCGATTATTAAATTAGCATTACAAGAAATCATATAGCATTTTTCACCGTCAATCGGCTTGCCATCTATGCTTTTTGCCAATTTGAATATCTTATCAATAGATGAAGCGGGGAAACCGCCTTTTTTCAATTTTTCTTTCATCTTTTCGACTTCGGATGTATCATACCAATTTGTGTTATGTTCGTATTTTCGTAACATTGCATCATAACCGGCTAACGGCAATTCATATTTATGACCGTTCAGGGTGAAATGTACATAGCCGGGATCTGAATACAACATTTGATGTGAACCTGAGTAAGAACCTCTTATGCTAACGTCAGTTGCTCCCAATCCTTTTAAAATTGTTTTTAGCCAATTGTTGCTATAAGTCTCATTCCAGCCTTCACCTGAGTCTGCTTGAATGTTTTGACTTTCATGGATAAGTTTTTCCAGAACTTTTTCGCGTAATTCTTTTTGTTCTTCTTCTGTTTTTGGAGCAATTACTCCTGTTTCTTCAAGTTCTTTGTAATTTGATTCTGTCACACTAGTGTCTGTTTCAGGAACTTTATCCAAATTACGTATAGTTGTTAAATCAGAAGTGTCTGTTTTAACGAAGGAGTCTAAAACAACATCTTCTACTACATCATGGAATTCTTCATCGTCATTGATGTGTGAATTATAATCATCAATATTTGCCTGATCATAAGTGTTTTCGTCAATAAATCCGTTTGCTTTTAAGTAATCAAACAGTTCATATGCCGTTATATCTTTGAGTCTGCCTGTTGATGGGTTCGTATAATGTTTTCCGTCAAAGTACATATTAGATTCTTCAATTTTATAGATAAGTTCAGCCAGTTTTCTCTGTTTTTCTTCTATAGAATCAGATTTTTCTATGCCTGCAGCTTTAAATATAATGCCGATTGTGTAGCAATCTGTAGAATTTGGCTCTCCTTCATTTATATAATCTTGGAGTTTGAAGGCTATGGTATCAGCATCAACGTCGTACATTGTTTCACCAAAGCCGATGATTTTTTTCATATCGTCTTCCCAGCCCTGTGGCGGATAGCCTACTTGCTCGTTATAGAATTTGGTACGAACTCTGGAAAGGTCAACATCAATTCCCATATTGATAATATGTTTGAATACATCGCTGCGAGAAGGAGTTTTTCCTAATTCTTTTGCGATATCGGAGGAGAATGTACTAAGTGCTTTTTTTACGCTTTCGATTATGTTTTTATATTCGTCAGTTTTGGACCATTCTTCCATATCACCGGCGCTTTGGTGAGTCTTATAGTTTTTAATTGCATCACCGTCAAGGTAGCCGTTTGCCATAAGAGCCTTGCCGATTACTTGATAATACTGGTTGTAATCTACATCGTTTACAATCGTACCGTTTGAAGAGCCTAACAAATCTAATATTGAGGTAATATCACTAATTGAAGGATTACTAATATTGAAAGTCTTCATATATTGACCGCAATATGTATTAATATATTCGTTAAGAGATTTATCACCGGTGTTATAAGTATCACGAATATCTTCGAGATTTGTTATCTGTTTTCCGTCATCTGTTGTACAATTTGGTTTTATTGAATAAGTACCATCTCCGTTTTCAACGAAATATTTTGCTAACAAGGTTTGTGTAATACCTGCATCTGCAAGTGTTGTTTTGGAGAACTTAGAGTTTGAATCAGTTTTGTAATTCTCGCTCAAATGTTTTTCTAATTCTTGTACGGTCATACCATTGTTAATTTTATAGATGGTCGAAGCTAACGCACTGCTTCCGTAACTCTTGCCACTCTCAGAGGATACTTTGGTAAAGTATTTCGGGATGTCATTTTCAGCAATGCCATATTTACTAATCAACATCTTCATAGCATCTTCTGATATAGTGCTTTCAGTTTTGTTGTCAGTTTGAGATTCGCTTGCATCAACAGAGCAGGTTAAAGTATATGTGGTATAGCGCGCTCCTGAATTCAATGCCACACCGTCACTTACACGCCAACTTCTGGCTTGAAATGTTACGGTAACAGTCCCGTTTTCTTTTGTTACGTTTATGTCTTTTATGTCTTTGTCCAAACCTTTATAAATATCATCAACGCTAGGATTTGTTCTGCTTTGCAAGCCTTTTACAAATTCGTCTACTTCCAGATTACCTTGCAAAAACAGATTACATAACTGTTCGAAGGTCAAATCTTTTACAGTACCATATTCTTGATTAGGGTCAAGGTCACTACCTATCATATTCCAAGTTTCATTATTGTGTTCAACGGTTTTCTGGTCTTCCGTTTTGGTTTCTTCTGCTTGTTTTTTTATACCGACAGTTTCGCCCGTGCGAAGATTGTATAAATATTTGCCGTAATTACCGTAATCCATAAATTGCACCTATTTTTTTATTATGTTGTAACAAATAAAGTCGTCTTTATATTCAAAACAGATTCTGAATAAGTCTTTGCGTGAGATTATCAAACACTTTGCATCCCCGATTTTTATGCGGTTTACATCCTCATGGAAATACATAAATGACTGCGTAATCTTCTTCGCCTCTGCAATTGAGGTTATTTTATCAAGCTGTTTTAACTTGTTTTTAATCTCAAGAATCCTGTCTTCTGTTGTTAAATAAGGCTGTGCGCCAAGTGTGTAATTCTTTATTAGTAATGAATTCGTATTTTCTTGCATTTTTTTCTCACATCAAAAACTATATAATGTATAACGGCATTTTTTTATAAAACTTTAATTAATCTAAAATATATTTACAGAACTTAATATTTATAGCTAATTGGGGTTGTTGAAGCAATTTTTGGATAAAAAAATACTTTATATAATTATAGATAGATAATAGGATATTGGGATATGATTGTAAGTCTGTTTAAGTCAACAAACAAATTTGTAAATAAATATGGCACCAAGTTTTGCAATAGTGTTAATAAACCGGAGAAAGCCGGCGAGTTATTAAATACAATTGGTGACACTGTTGAATTTTCCGGTAAGCCGGCTGCTAAGGTCTGCAAAAGTGCAAAAGAAATTATTACCGATAGTATTGGCGGAAATATAAAGCTAACAAAGGATTTTCAGGATTTAGGGAACTTTTATTCCTTCAAAACGTTTTTCAAAAAACCTACTCAGCACTATATTTACATCGATAAAGATAAGTCGACAAAATGGACTACGTATACGGGCGGGCATGTGTCTTGCCATTATGATTTAATGGGTGAGCTGGAGAAGTTTTTTGTTTTTGATTCGGCTGCAAAATCAATTCGAGAATTTAATAAACTCGGAGGGCTTGTCAAACAGTACACTCCGGAAGAAACTCTTGCTATGTTGAAATACAAGAGTTCTTCAACCGAGATACACAAATTGCTAAGAGGAAAACAGCAAGTTAAAAATCAGGAAGAAGTTGAAAAAGTAATCAATAATCTGACACAAATTTTTGAAAACGGTAAAGCTTCTGTTGCATCTGAAGATATTATTGCATATAGAGCCTTGGATAAACACTCTTTAGACGCAATTTTGAACATGGAACATGATGGGATGATTTTTAAAGATCCGTCTTTTGTTTCTGTTGCAACCAAAAAGAGCAGTGTTTATCCGTTTTTAAATTTGAAGAACATGAACCATATTATGCAAGTTAAAATTCCAAAAGGCAGCAAATTTATAAATCTTGATGAAGTTGGACACATCGTTGTTCCGCAAAAAGCTGAAAACGAACTCCTCTTGAAAGGGGATTTGTTAATTAAAAACAGAGATGGAAGGATAATTGCAGAATATATTGGAAGGTAAGTTTTTGGGTTATTTCTTTAAAGAGCTTGAAATAGTAAGTAGGGTGCGCATACTTGCGCACCTTTTTTTGATAAAAAACAACGAGGCTTCTCTTGGATTTTCTCGCTCCGGCGACTCTCACCACTATCAATTCAGCCATTAAAAAAAGAGTCCTTACGGACTCTCTTTTTAATGGCGGGAACGACGAGGCTGTCTTGAAATTTTTGCGTTAAACGAGTCTACGGATTTTGCTTCAAAGAACATCCGTTCTTTTTGCAAAAGTCCTCCGCTCTCTGCAAAAATTTCGCTCGAACTCGGGCAGGTTTAAAACAACCTGCGGTGAGTTCTCACCTCTTTGTCCCATACCTTTTGACAAAAAAATAAGCCCAACAAGTGGGCTCATTTTTTCGTAAATGGCGGGAACGACGAGGCTCGAACTCGCGACCTCTTGCGTGACAGGCAAGCGCTCTAACCAACTGAGCTACGCTCCCGTATCTCTGTCACCTGTCTAATATAATACGCTGAAAAATTTTTTGCAAGTGCTTTTTTATCCAACAGGCTAGTATTAATATCCCCTGAGTTACTAATGGTTTTATAAACCGCATTAGTATTAAATATAATCATTAAATCTTTTTCATACTTCCAGCTATTCTTAATTCCAAAGCCTCATTTTTTTTGAGGCTTTTTTTTGTTTAATGTATAATTTAGTCAAAAGAAGAAAGGAAACTTTTATGACAAATTTATCACCATTACAAATTGAAAGATTAAAATACCAGCCAAAGCTTCCGGCTTCATTGGCTAATGGTATTAACCACCTGACTTCAATCGAAGGTTCTGCTACAGAATCTGTTGCAAATCAGGATGAAATCAAATCTTTATTCAAAAATACTTACGGAAAGCCAACCGTTACTTTCCAAACTTCAACTGATTCTCGTCACAGCGAGCAAAAAAATGTCGGTGTAATTCTTTCCGGCGGTCAAGCTCCTGGCGGTCACAACGTTATTGCAGGTCTATATGACGCTCTTAAACAAGCTAATCCTAGCAACAACCTCTATGGTTTCTTAGGCGGTCCTAGCGGTATTATTGAAGGTAAATACGTTGAATTCAACGATGAATTTATTAATGATTACAGAAATACCGGTGGTTTCGATATTATCGGTTCAGGCAGAACTAAATTGGAAACTGAAGAACAATTCCAATCAGCTCTTGCAGTTTGTAAGAAATTGAATATTTCTGCTGTTGTAATTATCGGTGGTGATGATTCAAACACTAACGCAGCACTTCTTGCTGAATGGTTTGTTGCTAACAACGCAGGAATCCAAGTAATCGGTTGCCCTAAAACAATCGACGGCGACTTGAAGAATGAACAAATCGAAATTTCTTTCGGTTTTGATACGGCTACAAAAACATATGGCGAATTAATCGGTAACATTGAAAGAGATGCAAACTCTGCTAAAAAATATTGGCACTTTGTAAAAATCATGGGTAGAAGTGCTTCTCACGTAGCTTTGGAAGCAGCTCTTCAAACTCAACCGAACATTACTTTGATTTCAGAAGAAGTTGAACAAAAGAAAATGTCATTAGCATCTATTATCAACTACATGACAGACATTATTGTTAAACGTTCTGAAATGGGTAAAAACTTCGGCATCGCGGTTATTCCGGAAGGTTTGATTGAATTCGTTCCTGAACTTAAATCAATGATTGCAAACTTGAACGACATTATGTCAACTTTGGAAAAGGATGCAAAATACTCTAACGGAACTGATGCTGAAAAAATCGCTATCATTGAAAATACACTTTCAAGCGAAAATTCAAGCGTATTCAAATCTCTTCCGGCATTGATTAAATCTCAATTGCTTATGGACAGAGATCCTCACGGTAATGTTCAAGTATCAAAAATTGAAACCGAAAAACTTTTGATTTCAATGATTGAAGAAAGACTTGCTGCATTGAAGAAAGAAGGAAAATACTCAGGTAAATTCTCAACACAATCACACTTCTTCGGTTACGAAGGACGTTGTGCATTCCCTTCAAACTTCGATGCTGATTACTGCTACTCACTTGGTTTCAACGCATTTGCATTGATTAACTTCGGTATGACAGGCTACTTGTCATCAGTAAGAAACCTTACAGAACTAGCTAATGATTGGGTTGCGGGTGGTGTTCCTCTTACTATGATGATGAATATGGAAAGAAGACACGGTGAAATGAAACCTGTTATCAAGAAAGCTCTTGTTGAATTAGACGGACCTGTTTTCAAAAAATTGGAAGAAAACAGAGAAGACTGGGCTTTGAACGACAGATACTTATTCCCTGGTGCTATTCAGTACTTCGGACCATCTTCAGTATGTGATATTACAACAGTAACATTGCAGCTTGAAAAAGCAGGTAAATTCGCAAAAGTATAATTCGTGAACGAATAGATTTTAAGCGGGGGCGGAGCCTTTAGGCTCCGCCCCCGCTCTTTATGTTATAATCTTGCTATGAGGGAATTAAAGGATTTCAAAAACCAGATTCATAAATGCTCAAAATGCGGGCTTTGTCAGGCTGCTTGCCCTGTTTATCAGGTGACGGGTAACGACTGTTCTGTATCAAGAGGACAGTTTGTTATGCTTAAGGGAGTTATCAATGGTGATTTGAAGATGTCAAAGCGCATAAATCGTTATCTGGACTTATGCTTGAAATGCGGAGCTTGCTCTAAAGCTTGTCCAAGCGGGATTAATGTTGTAGATGTTATTGTTTCTGCAAAATCTGAATATTTCAAATCTCATTTTTTTGAAAAAATAATCTCTTTTGTTCAAAGATTCTTTGTGTTTGGTTTATGTTTTAATGTTCTCAATCTTTTTAGACCGCGAATTAAAAGCAAAAAATTTGATAAGAAAGTTCTTTATTTTGGCGGATGTCGTTCTAAGTGGAAGGGCGATGTGGCATTAGCGAAGGTTTTGAACTCTATCGGGATTGAGGTTCTTAATCCTAATTTCTCTTGTTGTGGAATTCCTCTTTTTACCCGAGGCGACCTTGCAGGGTTTAATAAATATATAAAAGATTACGTCAGAATTCTAAAGAAATATGATATAAAAGAAGTCGTTACGACTTGTGCGAGCTGTGAAAAGACCCTCAATGATTATGTAAGATGGATTGATGACGAGGGGGTAAAGGGTTATTTATCTAATATAAAAGTTAGAAATGTGTATGAATACATTCGTGAAAATGAATTACATTTAAAGCTCAAAAAACTTTGTAGTGTGACTTATCATAAGCCTTGCAATATAGAGAATTTTTCGGATATAGAGTGGATTTTGAAAAATACAGAGAATTTGAACTATGTTGAAATGCGCGATTATGACAAGTGTTGCGGTCTAAATGGAATTTCGAAACTAAAAGAGTTTAGGGTTATGAAGGAGATATTCAAGTCCAAACGTGATAACATAATTAATACCGGAGTAAAGTCTGTGTTGACATCTTGTCTGGGGTGTGAAGTTGCTTTGAAATTTTATTCTTTGGGCGCATACAAAACATACGATATGTTGGAGTTCTTAGCAAAAAGGTTGTAAACAAAGTTGATGGTGCGCAGGTGTGCGCACTCTACTTGTTTTTAGTTAAATGGTTGGATGGTATGTATTACCCTCTCCTGGCAGGAGAGGGTAGGGTGAGGTGTCAATTTCGATAAATTATATAGTTGTCCCCTCATCCTTTACACTTCACTTCCAAACTTGGAATGATATTACAAGCATGGAAGTTGAGGGTAAAATCTCCCGATGGGAGAAGGAGCGATAATGGCGTAGCAGGTGATTAATCAAATACATTTATCCCCTGCGAGCGTGTGCGTAGCACAATAGCGAGCTGAGAGATTGAGCGTGGCACAACCCCGTTTTCGTCTGAGCATAGCGAAGACGTTGAAAACAATTGCGTGTTTCTTCTTTCTTTTCGTCATTTTCTTTCTTCTTACCTCGCAAATAAGAAGAAAGAAAATGACAATCAGAAGCCATTTTATTGGAGTTCAACGGTGAACACCCTACTATGAGCGATTTTTGACAATTAAAAACCCAGTATGCGAGAGATAATTAGTGAAATAAAATCCATATAGACCATTTGGTCTATATGGATTTTAATCCCCTGATTGATGTCTCGAGCATGCTGACCATGTACACTATTATCAAGGGAGAGAGATGTATATTTATGAAGAGAGTTTTGTTGTTTTTTGGAATAGTTTTATCTATGTTATCCGCAATGGCGGAAGATAATGTGCTTCAATCAATCGAGATTGAACCTGTAAAAGATACTTATAATATTGTTTTGGTTTCAGATAAAGCGGTTGATGTTAAAAAATCTGTTCAAGCTCAAAATAAGATTACTTTGACAATGAAAGATATCAGAGCATCAAAGACTTTGAATACTGTTTACAACAACGTTTCTAACGTTGATACAGTAATGGTTGAACCGGCAGGAAATGGCATTAGCATTTTCTTTCAAGCTGAGAATGCATCAGCAGCAACCGTTACATTCGATGCTTTAACTCCGGCTCCTGTTGCTGCAAAAACAGAATCTCGCAGTTTGAAACTCAATAATCCTATTGAAAGCTATGCACCAATTTATAGCGAAGATTTTCAAACAGAGAAAACTTCTTCTTTGTTTAATAAATTGAAATCTTCTCAAGCTGTAGATACTTTGAAGGATTCTGTTGATGAAGATACAGCAAGCGATGTTGCACACAAATGCGTTTCATTTGGTTTGGTTGGTTTATTGGCATTCGCGGTAATCAGATTGTTCAAACGTAAAGAACCTGAAATGCAAATCGGCTTGACTCAAAGTCTTAATGAACGTGAAATCAATATGTACAGAGGTATGCAGCCTTCAGTCCCGCAATATCCGCATGTTGAAAAACCGTTTACAACTGTTAATTACGGATTAAATGCTTATCAAAAAGAAAACAGAAATCCTTACGAAACAGAACCTGTACAATTCCACAACCCAAGATTGAGAAGTTATGTAAATCAGGCTCCGCAAAATACAATGACTCAACCTATTGGTTATTCATCAGCACAAAAAACTGCGACTGCAATTCAGGCACAGGCTAAAAAACTTACAACTCCTGTGAACACAGCTCCTGTAAACCAGTCAAACCCTAATATTGATAATTTAAAGTTCTTAGAATCTATGACTGCTATTTATGAAAAAAGCGGACGTCACGATTTGGCAAGAGGCTTGAAAGCAAGCTTAACTAAGAATAAAGACCAAGTTTAATAAACACACAACAATCTTTTTCATAAAACTATACTAGTTTTTTGGCACTTAAGAACACACACAACTTGAGTGTCTTTTTATTTTTTGGTATAATCCTCTGCATACGGAGGGGCTATGGGGTTTAAAGTAGGATATGTTTTAGCGGGGTTGGTAGGGCTTTGGCTTTATGCTGATTATTCAGCCTATAAGGATAAACGCAATACCTTAAAAGAGGCTGTTCAAACAAGAGATTACACCAGATACCAAAATTTGAGGGAAAAAATTGCGTCTAATCGCGGAATGGCGGATTCTTATTCTGTTTGGTTGAAGGAATATAACGCAATGCAGGATTCTATAAGACTTGATAGTGTTGCAAGAAAAGCATACTTAGAGGGTGCAAATATGGTCCGTGACAGCATTAAAAAGGCCTCAAAGATAAGGTAAAATTGTATGAAAATTTGTTTTATTCCAATAGATAATCGTCCTGTGTGCTATACTTTGGCTCAACAGATTTGTGCGATGGATTCGGAGATTGAACTTTTTATTCCACCTCGTGAAATGCTTGGTGGTTTACAAAGAATTTCTGATATTGATGGAATTCTTGATTGGATGGAGAAACTTTCGGAAACGGATTCAATGATTTTATCCTTAGATACGATTGCTTACGGGGGATTGATTCCTTCCAGAAGAGGGAAAGAAACTTTTGATGAGATTAAAGCGCGCTTAGAAAGATTAAAACCGCTGCTTTGTGGAAAAAAAGTTTACGCGTTTTCAAGCATAATGCGGATTTCAAATAATAATTACAACGAAGAAGAAAAAGAATACTGGTCAGAGTATGGCAAGAAGATTTTTCAGTATTCTTTCAACGGCGGCGGAGAAACTGATATTCCGAAAGAGATTATTGATGACTATTTGGGAACAAGAAGGCGTAATTTTGAGGTGAATAAACTTTATATTGAATGGCAAAAAGAGGGCTTGTTTGATACTTTGATTTTCTCAAAAGACGATTGTGCAGAAAAAGGATTTAATGTTGATGAAGCTCGCGAATTAGAGCGTTTGGGCGGAAAGACAAAAACCGGCGCGGACGAAATTCCATTGGGTCTTCTTGCGCGCTCGATTGAAAAGGATATAAAGGTTTTTGTGGAGTATTCCGAGCCTGAATACAAAGACAGAATTTCTAATTACGAAGATGTTTCAATTGAAAAATCCGTTCACGGACAATTAGAGCTTTGCGGATATAGGACTGTCGAGAACGCCGAGGATGCGGATTTAATTTTGTATGTCAATAATTTTATTGAGAAACAAGGCGAACATGTAATGGACTGGGATACTTTGGATAATTGGGGTGAACGTGACTTTACTCCACCGGCTAAACCATATGCAATAGCGGATGTTAGGTACGCAAACGGAGCGGATAATAAGTTTGTGGAAAAAATATTACCCAAATTGGATGATAATTTTTATGGTTACGCAGGCTGGAACACTTCTGCTAACACTCTTGGAAGTTTACTTGCAGGCGTAAAAGTAAGGGGTAAATGTCGTAAATGGTGTAAAGATGCTTTTAAACAGCTCCAAATGGTTAGATTTCTTGACGATTGGGCTTATCAGGCAAATATTCGTGTAAACGGTCAAACTCCGGACATAAAAGAAAAAATGAAACCGTTTGAAGACAGACTATCAAAGACTTTTGGGTATACAAAAACCAGTTCTATTAAATACATTTACCCCTGGGGTCGAAGTTTTGAGATAGAAGTTTCTTTGTGATAATATCAGTTTATGAACAAACCTGAATTATTGATGCCTGCGGGCAATATTGAAAAACTTAAATATGCCATCAAGTATGGTGCAGATGCTGTGTATCTTGGAGTCGTGGACTTCAGTTTACGCGCAATGAGAAAAGGCGAGCTTATCACTTTAGATAATTTAAAGTTCGCTATTGATACAGCAAGGGAAATGGGGGCAAAAGCATATTTGACCCTGAATATTTTTGGATTTAATAAAGACATCAAATTGTTGGAATCTTGTATGGATAAGATTTCCGAATCTAATCCTGATGCTCTGATTATAAGTGATGTTGGTATTATGCGTCTTGCGCAAAAATATATGCCAAAAACAGATATTCATGTAAGTACACAGGCAAATATTTTAAACTATGAGGCTGTGCGTTTTTGGCAGGATATGGGTGCTACAAGGGCAATTTTGGCAAGGGAACTTCCTATAAAAGATGTTGCGGAAATCAAACAAAAAGTGCCTGAAATGGAGTTGGAATGCTTTATTCATGGCGCACAATGTGTTTCTTTCTCCGGAAGATGTTTGCTGAGCGATTATATGACAAACGGTGAGAGAAAAGCTAATTCCGGAAACTGTTCTCAGCCTTGCAGATGGAGCTATAAACTTGTTGAAGAAACTCGCCCCGGGGAATATCAGGAGATTGTTCAAGATGACAAAGGCACACATATTCTTTCAACGAAGGATTTATGTCTTGTAAAACATTTGAAAGATATGATTGAAGCAGGGATAGATTCTTTCAAAGTAGAAGGCAGAACAAAGAGCCTTTATTACGTTTCTGCTACTGCGAAAGCCTATAGAGAAGCAATTGACGCGGTTATGCAAAACCCTGACGCTGATATGGAACCATATTTTGAAGAGCTTTTGAAGGTGGGTAACAGAGGATATACAACCGGATTTTACTTGGGTGAAGGCTATCCGAAGGATGGATACAGCTATGATATTTCAAAAGGTTTAGCCGGGGCTGATTTCTTGTGCGAAATCTCCGGTCGAGCAAGATGTGTTCCTGAAGGTTTGATTGACAATATGATAGATGACCCGAATGGTGATTGGTATAGAATTAAGATTAAAAATAAATTCTATAAGAACGAAGATATCGAGATTATCTCACCGTCAGAGAAATTCATAACTCAAGTGACAGATATTAAAACTTCTAAGGGTGAGGTGCTTGAGCTTGCAAATACTAATGATGATTTGTATGTAAAATTTGCGAAAGCTCCTAAGGAGTACGAATATGCAATGGCAAGAACTATTGGGATTAAATAAGGAATAAAGATGTTTTTAAAACCTGACTATAATTTGAACAATGTTTATGAAATTGATTTTGAAGAGCTTAAATCATTGGGAGTAAAGTGCTTGATGTTTGACCTGGATAGCACAGTTATGGTTTCAAAATCTGCGACATTTTTACCCGAAACATTGGAATGGTTCAGAGGATTTTTGGACGATTTTGAGGTTGCAATCATTTCAAACAATAAACGCGAAGAATATATTGAAAACGCATCAAAACTTGCGCCTTGCCGAGTTATAGGAAGGGCGGATAAACCTAATCCGAAGGTTATGCGCGGATATTTGGAAGAAGTTGGAATAGAACCTCATTGTGCCGTAATGGTAGGTGATAGACCGCTTACTGATATTTTAGCGGGCAAGCTTTTGGGATGCAAAACTATTTTGGTGGGTTCAATCAATCCTAAGGAAAATTTTCCGACAAGATTCGTTCGAGCTTTAGAGAGAAGTACGATAAGAAATTGGTAGAATTTCCCTACTTGCATAAACCTCTGTTTATGTTAGCATGGTTTTCATAAGGAGAAATATTTTATGAAAAACTATGAATTACTAACGGTTTTCAAGCCAAGTCTTGATTCTGAAGAATTAGACAAAGCTTTGGACAAAATTTCAGAAGAAGTTAAGTCATATAAAGGTTCTGTAGCGTCTGTTGACAAAATGGGACGTAAAAAATTGGCTTACGATGTGCAAGGTTACAGAGACGGGTTCTTCGCTACAATGGTTCTCTCTATTCCGGGTGAATCAGTTGTTGAATTTAAGAGAAACCTTAAACTTAATGAAAATGTTTTAAGATTTATGTTTATGGAAGTATCTAAAAAAGCGCAAGCAGTTTAGACAACAGTAGTAAAGAGGTAGAACTTTATGTCATTAGCAAAAGCAGTTGTAACAGGCTCTGTGTTTAGAGCTCCGGAAAAACGTTTTACACAAAACAACATTCCTGTATCATCTTTCGTTCTCAACATTGGTGACAGAGAAGAAATGTTAATTAGAGTTGTTGTAAGAAGAGCTTCTCTTGATGAAGTTGTTTCGGCAATTTCAAAAGACGACAGAGTTCTTGTGGAAGGCAGACTCCAAATTACGACTGTAAAAAATGACGCGGGTGCTGAGAGAAGAATTTTCGAAATCGATGCAAACACTATCGAAATGATGGGTGCAGGTGCTTCAACACCAACGGCATCATCTGACAAAGATATCGTTAAATTCTCTCAGGAAGAATTCTCTGATGAACTAATCGGGGAAGACGAAATCCCGTTCTAAAAAGAATACTTATGATAGAAGGCTAGAAAGGCAAATAAAACAATGGCAAAACAAGACATGAACGATCGTAAAAAACGTAAAACCTGCTCATTCTGTGCAGACCACGTTGATCACATCGATTACAAAGACGCTGCTAAGTTGAAAAGATACTTAACAGAAGCTGGTAAAATCATTCCGAGAAGAGTTACTGGTAACTGTGCAGAACACCAAAGAATGATTGCAAAAGCTATTAAAAGAGCTAGAGAAGCTGCAATTATCAGCTATGTATTTGATTAATCAAATAAAGTCAGTATAAGTATTAAGGGAATGGCGAATTTTATTTTGCCATTCTTTGTTTAACACAATAGTAAGAAGGATTATGCTATGAACAATCAAATCACAATCAGATCAGACAGAAAAGAAGATTACACTTTTCAGTACAAAGGTGAAGACGTAACTTTAAAAGCCGGAAGCATTATCAGTATTGCAGATGGTTTGAGCGAAGTTGTTCTTCCGACTTGTGCAATGAAAATTGTAAAAAACTTGATTGTAATTAAGGAAGATGTGAAGTAGTAGAGAACAAAATACAAATTTTAAAATCGGCTGACCGTGTGGTTAGCCGATTTTTTTTGTAATAAATCAGTCATTTATGGGATAGCATGAAACAGTAAGTTGAGGTTATCATGTTACGGAATTAAATCTTTTTCACATTTCCAGCAATTTATTATTCCATTAGGTCTTTTAAGACCTTTTTTTTAACATATCTAAACATCTTATTGAAAAAGAAGTGGTTATATATTACCATATATTGCAAGATATATCATAGGAGTTAAATTATGATAAGACCTATTCAAATCAGTGACGTTAATTTCAGCGGAAAAGGTGTTAAACCTAAGAATTTGAAACGAGTTATTAAACAAGGTCTACCAAAGGGACTTTCTCAATACATGCCAAAGATTAAAGTTGATAAAGATGTTGCGACTGGAATGGCAATCGGAAGCGGAATGTTTTCCGGTAGTGTTGCTACTTCTGCAATTTATTCCTTCTTTACATCTTATTCATAATTCAGTTATATTGTATCTTCCAAAACGTGGAGAACGTTATCGTCTTTGATTGTTCCAACATTTTTGATTTGCTCGGCGGCTTTTCTTTTGCAAGAAACCAGATTGTCGCACAAAATTCCTGAAATGTAATCCCGTGTTTTTCTGTATTTTATAGGTTCTCCCTTGTCTAAAATCGGGCGATATCCGTCTTGGTCTTGCGGAGTGTTTTGAATATATTTGTAATAGCTTTCACTGCTCAGTTCTTTATCAGCAGTACCTTGTGTAAAGAGCAGGTTGTCATTTTCTTTTTTGAAAAATAATGGTTCTCCGATGTGAATAGAACCGACGTTGCCCTTGTATGCAAACCCGAGTGGAACGACTTTTACGCGATCTTTTTGTTTTGCGACAGCTTTTATTATGTCAGAAACTCCGCCTTGAAATTTCCAGCTTGAGTCAAGTTTTTTGAAAGCGCACATTCTGCCTTCCGGAAAGATGAACAAATTGATTTTGTTATCAATTAAATCTTTAATAAGTTTTGAGGTTATTCTTCCGTTGAATACATGATTTACGCTGTGTATTGTAGCATCTACACCAACGGCTCCTATAGTTTGGGCTATCTTTTGTGAATCATTGTCCATTGAGTCGATAATATCTTTGTTCAGAATTATTTTGGGATGAGGGCAAGTTTCTGATTTGCCTTTGAGAATATATTCGCGAGAAAGCAAGGCGTTAAAAAAGTTTAGCATCTTGCCGTCTTGACTTTGTTTGTCATGATTCATTATAAAAATGCAGGATTCGTCTGAGTCTGCAATCTTTTGCATCTCCCCATTTTCGATATTTATTTCAATTTCCTTTCCGGCACCAAACATTCTTGAAATCATATACACAGCTCCCATGTATTGATGGGAGGATTCATCAATCGCGGTAATTTTGTTGATAAATTTTTGCGACTCGGAAATGGTTTCTGCTTTTTGTTTGTTGAAAATTTTGTAGAAGTTTTGTTGAAGTTTTGAGAAAGTTTTTAACCCTTTATTTATTGATTTTCTCAGTGCAAACTCTGCCTTGACGCTTTTCTTTTCAGCAAAAACATAGTATTTATCAGATAAATACGCTTTAAACATCGGTGATGTTCTTGATTGTATTGAATTGTAGTTGTATTCAACTCTGTTTATTTTCATTTTACACTCGGCATTTTTGTATGTTTTTTGATTCCAAAAAGTAATTTCTGTAACCAGCTGGGTTCTTTTGTCTTGACAGGCATAGAGTGGTTATTCATCTGACTGGTTCCGCGTGAACCGCCTATCATAAAATTGGGCTTTATGTTAGTGTTAGGCTTTTTTAAAAGTATCCTTGCCTGAAAATTTATAGGATTTATATTTTGTTGCATGCTAAATTATCCTTTTTTAATAATAAAATGTGTGAATAAATTTTTTGCTACTTGAGTTACATGTTGCATATTATGTTTGCCTATATTATGATAAACTGTGTACAGTGTGTGTATTTTAACCATCAATTAAGTGGGGCTGTGTAGTGTTAATTAATCCAATTTCAACATATTCAACTGAAAATAAGCGTTGTTATGGAACAAAGAATGCGAAGTGTAATAAATCAAATTCTAATTTTTGCAGAAAAAATCAATGTTCTTTAAGTAATATTTCTTTTAATGGTAAACCTTGGGCATTACCCAAAATAAAAAACATTGATTTTTACAGTGCAGTCGCTTTGTACAGTTATTTAAGAATAGGGCAATATTTAGACTCTTCAGACGACGATATTGATTTGAGTAATAAAATCATAAGAGAAAATAATCTTAGTTTTTTGGACAATTTAACAACCCAAGAGGATAAAAAGAAATTTATAGATTATTACAGTGACCTAACTGGTTTTCCCGACTTAAAATGTGTATCAGAAAAAATCGAACGAGAATTTATTGTAGGGATAACTAAGAGTTGTGCTGAGGTTTATGGAGCCGAATGTATTGCGGCTGGTTATGATGAAACATGCTCAGTTGGGAAACGCAAAGCATTTCCAGGGAGCGACTTAGACAAATCTTTTGTAGTATTAAAATCTCCCAATATGGATTTAAATGAAGATGAATATATTGTGAATAATTTTAAATCAAAATTATGGGAAAATATTGATCAGAGGATTTTAAGCTTTAATCATGATATATCTTTTCCATCAGTGTATACGGACAATCAATTGTATAATTTGTTGAATAAGATACAAAACAAAACGTCATATATGCAAATTGATGAAAAAAAATTGAATAAACTAATGAATGAAGAATTCGTCAATTTGGAACGAGCAGCTGAGTACAACATTGCAGTTTCAAAATATTTTCCAGTTGAAGCGGCGTATGGTGAACTTTCCAAAGAAGATGTTAAGAACTTGGGATATGTAACAGAAGCAATCCGTGAAGGGCGTTGGGTTATCTCTTCTCCAACCGGAGATTATATGAAAAGAAAATTGGAAAACTATGAGTTTTATAATTATAGCAATGTTGCACAAATGTGTGCAATGAAAAAAGCAGTTAATGAGGGGAGAGAAAATAAAACAAAAATTTTGTTAAGAAATAATTTTGAACAAAAATTTAACAGTTGGGATGTAGATAAACAACTCAAATTTATAAAAACACTTATTCAATATTCTTGTGAGGATAATAGCAGTTTTAGTGAATATTTTACAAATGACAGAAATGTCAAAGATGCATATAAACCCTTGTTGAATATGTTGACGCAAGGCGACTCACAGGTTTATAATCGTCCGGAGTTTACTCCTATTGAAAATGGTTTAAATTTGAAATATGCAGAGGATGCTTCTGTGAACTTATATCAAGGATATAACAATAGTGTATTGTGGATAGATAGCTCTCAACAGATGGCAATAAAACAAGCTTGTAGAATGATTAATAAAATTAGACAGTTAGATTTGTTCAAAAATGTCTCTAAGGTACAATGTCCAAAACCGGATGTTAATATAACAAACTTTTATCCGATTGGATTTTATACAGAAGACGGTACTATTATTTATGAAAGGATGATTTGATATGAAAATAGTTCCTGTAAATAACAATGATGTTTTGTCAAAGAGCTCTATAACGTCTTTCAGAGAAAAAGCTGCCTGTCTGCAACAGGAGGATTTTTTTTCAACACACAAAACCCCGATAATAGTTTCGTCTGTAGCTCTTGCAACTCTCGGAATTGGTGTTGCTGGAGCAAGATTCAAATCGAATAAGGCAGCTCAAAATGTTGAAAAAGAAGTGGCGAAAAACTGTTCAGAGTATTCAAAGAAGCTCTCAGCTGCATTAGAAAAATATCTTGGTAAAAAAATCGAGCCAGAAAGTTTGTCTTGCGTGATTTCCGGCGAAGAACTCTTAAGAGAGTTACCGAACCTCAAGCGTGAAAATTTTGTACCGAGTGTGCAAAATATAAAAAATGGTATATTTTTAGCAGATTTGCACTCTCATAGTAACTTTTCAGATGGAAAAGGTGAAGTGAAAGAGATTCTGGATAATGTTGCAAAATATGCAGATAAATTGAACCAAATAAATGGTAAAAAGTTTATATATGCATTGACAGATCATGATGGTTGTGAAGGAGTTAAAAAAGCTCTTTCGTTAATTTCCCAAAACCCGCAAAAATATAAAAATGTAAAATTTGTGACTGCTTCTGAAATAAGCTATTTAATTAAGTCAAACAAAACGTCTAACCCGTATGAAACTTCAGAGGTCTTAGTATATGGTTTCAACCCTTTTGAAGAAAAAATAAATAAATTTTTTACAGAAATTCAATCTCGTAGAAAAAAACTTGCACAAGATTTTATAGCTGATTTAAATCAACGTTTTGGATATGCAAACTTTACGTTTGATGAATTTGCAAAGACATACTTAGGTGAGAAAGGGTGTATGCTTATGAATAATCAGTGGCAAGTGCATCATTATGGTCAAACAAAAAATGCTATTGCAGGCCTAGCTGGTTTTCAGAATCGAAATAAAGAAGAGTTGTACAAAGAGATAATGGGGAAAACGCAGCGTAATAATCCTACACTCGGTTATTTACGTGAAATGAAACTGGTTCCGGAAAATTTTGGCGATGATTCCAATATTACAAAAATTTGCAGGGGAAAATACACTCCTCGTGATGTTGAAAACAGAATAGATTATGCTGGAGAAAATAATTTTGACGTAATTGTGAATATATTTGGCGGCGATAAGAATGTGTTTGGGGCATTTGCGCATCCATATTATGTAACAGAGCGTACAACAGAATATCAGAAGACGCTTTCCGATATAGTTGCACGTTCTAACGGTTTTATAAAAGCAACTGAAAGTTTTCATCAGGCATATAAGGGAAATATCAATCTTAAAGAGGTAGAAAAGGTCAACAATTTTATCGTATCAAAGCATAAACTATTGGAACTAGGTGGGCGGGATAATCACGAACGTACATGGTTGGAGTTTACTTAAACGGATTGACAATAATTTTTGAGATACTAAAATAAAGAGTATAACTTAGAGAGTAAGTTAACGTAGTATATTTAATCAAAGAAGGAGATTAATCTCATGGCACGTGAAAAGTATGAACGTACAAAACCGCACGTTAACATTGGTACTATCGGCCACGTTGACCACGGTAAAACAACATTGACCGCAGCTATTACAGGTGTTATGGCTGCTGCCGGAAAAGCTCAAGCAAAGAAATTTGATGAAATCGATGCTGCTCCGGAAGAAAAAGCAAGAGGTATAACCATCTCTACTGCTCACGTAGAATACGAAACAGATGCTAGACACTACGCACACGTTGACTGCCCAGGCCACGCTGACTATGTTAAAAACATGATCACAGGTGCTGCTCAGATGGACGGTGCAATTCTTGTAGTTGCCGCAACGGATGGTGCAATGCCTCAAACTCGTGAACACATCTTGCTTGCTAGACAGGTAGGTGTTCCTAACTTGGTAGTATTCTTGAACAAATGCGATATGGTTGATGATCCGGAGTTGTTAGAATTGGTTGAAATGGAAGTTAGAGAACTTCTTTCTTCTTACGAATTCGACGGTGACAACATTCCGTTCATTCACGGTTCAGCTCTTAAAGCTCTTGAAGCTGTTCAAGCTAATCCAAACATTAAGCGTGGTGAAGACAAATGGGTTGACAAAATTTGGGAATTGATGGACGCAGTTGATACATACTTCCCAACTCCTCAACGTGATTTGGACAAACCATTCTTGATGCCGGTTGAAGACGTATTCTCTATCACAGGTCGTGGTACAGTTGCTACAGGTAGAGTAGAACGTGGTATTGTTAAAGTTGGTGACGAAGTTGAATTAGTTGGTCTTGGCGAAACTAAGAAAACAACTGTTACCGGTGTTGAAATGTTCAGAAAACAACTTGACCAAGGTCAAGCTGGTGACAACATTGGTGCTTTGTTAAGAGGTATTGATAAGACTGATATCCAACGTGGTCAAGTTCTTGCAAAACCTGGTTCAATTCACCCACACACTAAATTTACTGCTAACGTTTACGTTTTGACAAAAGATGAAGGTGGACGTCACACTCCATTCTTCCCTGGTTACAGACCTCAGTTCTACATCAGAACAACTGACGTAACCGGTTCTATCAAATTCGACGGCGAAATGGTAATGCCTGGTGATAACGTAGTTATGGAAGTTGAACTTATCGCTCCAGTAGCTATCGAAGAAGGTATGAGATTTGCTATCCGTGAAGGCGGCAGAACAGTTGGTGCTGGTGTTGTTGACAAAATTATCGCTTAATAACACAAGCTATTAACAAATTTAAAGAGTCAATCCGAAAGGGTTGGCTCTTTTTTAATTAAAAATTCAGGAGATAATTTTGAGTGGTATTTGTCAAAATTGTTCTTTTATAACTCTCCGGAATGGTTACTTTTACATACTCTTGCCTTTTCCTCAGTCCGCTTAAGCCGATAATTGTCTTATCATGGTTGAAAAAATCTTTGATAAAATGCATATTTTAATCCTTTCTTGTCTGTGTTATAATGCATTTAAGGATTTTTCATCATAAGTCAAGAAGGAGTATTATTATGGCAAAAGTTACTAAGGATATGGGAATATTGGAAATCGTTCAAGCTCATCCTGAAGCTGCAGAAGTTTTCATGAAATATGGCATGGGATGTCTTGGATGTGCTGCTGCAAGATTTGAAAACCTTGAAGCAGGCGCGCGTGTTCATGGCTTTGATGCGGATGAAATGGTTAATGACATCAATGCTTTGATTGGTGAATAGTATTTTTGTAAGAGGGATACGTTATGCATCTATGGGAATTGTTGAGCATAATTGGGATTGCATTTCTGATTTTGGAAATGTTTACTCCGAGCATGTTCTTTTTGAATTTTTCACTTGCAGCATTTATCTGTGCAGTGATTTCTGTGTTTATTAAAAATCCGTTTACGTTGGTATTAGCGTTTTTTGTATTTTCATTTGTTTCATTCTTCTTTTTGCGCCCGATTTTAGTAAAAAGATTTTGTCGCGGTAAAGAAACCGGCGTGCAAAGCAAGTATATCGGTAAAATTGCGAAGGCAGAAGAAGATGTTACGGAATTTTCGGGTGTAATTTCTATCTACGGCGAACGTTGGGAAGCCAGAAGCGAACACGGGAATAAAATTCCTAAGGGGAGTGAAGTTAAAATAGAAAGAAACGAAAGTATTATCATGTACGTAAGTGAATATAAGAGTGTTTAATAAGGAGAGTTCTTGATGTTTTCATTTTCAGTATTTTTAATTGTTTTAGCGCTAATTTTTGTAGCAAAAGGTGTAATTATTGTTCAACAGGCAGAAGTTGTAATTGTTGAAAGATTGGGTAAATTTGATAGAGTTTTGGAATCAGGTTTCAATTTTATTATCCCTATTCTTGAAGCCCCTAGGGCTATTGACTGGAAAGTTACTCAAAAAGGGTTTGACGGTTCTACTTATTCAATGATTCAAAAAAGAACAAGAATTGACTTGAGAGAAGCCGTTTATGATTTTCCTCGTCAGAACGTAATTACAAAAGATAACGTATCAATCAGCATTAACGCACTTTTGTATTTCCAAATAATTGACCCGAAATCAGCAGTTTATGAAATTCAAAATTTGCCGGATGCGATTGAAAAGCTTACTCAAACAAACTTGAGAAACCTTGTTGGTCAGCTTGATTTGGATGAAAGTTTGGTTTCAAGAGATAAAATTAATCACGAGTTGAGAGCAATTTTGGATGATGCTACTAACAAGTGGGGTGTTAAGGTTAACAGAGTTGAGTTACAGGATATTATTCCTCCTGCTGATATTCAATCAGCAATGGAAAAACAAATGAAGGCTGAGCGTGACAGACGTGCGGCTATTCTTGAAGCAGAAGGTATGAAAAAATCTGCAGTCTTAAAAGCAGAAGGTGAAAAAGAGGCTGCGATTAACCGTGCTGAGGGTGAAAAACAAGCTAATATTTTGAAGGCAGAAGGTGTTGCTCAGGCAAGAATTCTTGAAGCTGACGGTGAAAAAGAAGCTATCGGAAGAATTATTAATGCGCTTGCAGATAAGGGACAACCTGACAAATACCTTATTGCAATGAAATATCTTGAGACGATGAAGGCTATTACAAGCGGTCAAGATAATAAAGTAGTTTATATGCCGTATGAAGCAACAGGCATTTTGAGTTCTGTTGACGGCATAAAGCAAATGTTTGATAAAAATTAAAGGAAGGATAAAGAAATGAAAAAGAAATTAATGCTTTTATTGCTGTCTTTGGGAATTGTATCTACGGCTGTATTTGCGTACAGTTTTGATACTAATTTACCTTTACCGGGAAAATCTGTTGCAAGCACTGAAGTTCAAGGGGACACAATGTTTTCAGTATACTCTTTTGCGCTAAGAGTTGCCGCTCCTGATTGTCAGGCTTTGAGTATTGCTAACACCGAAGTTACAAAACCGAAAGCTAATGGCAAATGGGAAGAAATTTGGACGGTTAAGGCTTGCACAAGAACAGCAAGAATTCCGATAGCTTTTACAGAAGCAGATGGCACAACTAACTATGCTATTGATTTTATGAACGTAAAAGTAGCTAAGTAGAATGATGTTTGATTTGATGCGCAGGGAGTTTCTTTGCGCATCATTTTTTAACGAGGAGAAAAATGGGAATTAAGTTTGGGACAGACGGTTGGAGAGCTGTTTTAGGTAAGGATTTTACCGATGAAAATGTAAGAAGAGTTACTATTGCTATTGGAAAATATGTGGCTGATAATTTTGGGTTTGAAAAGACCGTAATAATTGGTTATGATCCGCGTAATATGGCAAAAGAATACGCCTCAATGTGTGCAGATATTCTTATGAAAAAAGGGTTCAAGGTCAAGTTGTCTTCGCGAGTTGTTCCCACTCCTGTTTTAGCGTATAATGCAAAGTTTTTGAATGCGTCTGCAATTATGTTTACTGCATCGCACAACCCTCCGGAATACTTGGGAATGAAGTATATTCCTGATTACGCAGGGCCTGCGACGGGTGAAATTACGGACGAAATAGTTTCGAATATTGATAAGGATTTTGTTTCAAATTCTGACGGAAGTCTTGAAATTGTTGATTTTGCACCGTCATACGTAAGTCATTTGGAAAAAATTATTGATTTCTCAAAGATTAAGACACTGAAGACTAATATAATATTTGACGGTTTGTATTCAGCATCAATCGGGTATTTTGATGAAATTTTAAAATCAAAAGGAATCCAGTTTGAGACAATGCATATGGAGCATGACGTTAATTTTGGCGGCGGTATGCCAGATCCGAAGCCGAAATATTTGAAGAATTTGATGGATAAAGTTAAAGCAACTCCAAATTCTATCGGACTTGCAAATGACGGAGATGCAGACCGATTTGGGGTGATAAACGAAAATGGCGAGTATGTTTCTCCGAACGAAATTATCCCGATTCTTTTAAAATATTTACTCAAAAAAGGCTATAAAGGTGCGGTTGTTAAAACTGTCGGGTCCAGTCTTTTGATTGATATAGTTGCCGAAAAACTTGGCGTGAAAGTTATTGAAACAGCGGTAGGGTTTAAGCATGTCGGAGAAGCTATGCGCAAAAACCAAGTAATTATCGGTGGCGAAGAATCTGGCGGACTAAGTATTTCAGGACATATTCCGGAGAAAGACGGTTTGTTGGCAAATCTTTTGATTCTTGAAGCAATGGCGGATTCCGGAAAAAGCCTTGTCGAACTTCAAGAAGAGTTGCATGATATTGCCGGATGTAAATTTTATACTGATAGAATTGATTTAAGAACAGAAGACGTTAAACCGATTTTAGAGGAATTCAAAAATAAAAAAGAACTCGGCGGATATAAAGTTACAGAGGTTGATTTGAAAGATGGCGTCAAGCTTATGTTAGGCGAGAAGAATAAAGTTTTGGTACGTCCGAGCGGAACAGAACCTTTGTTGAGAATTTATTTCGAGTCAGACCGTCAGAGTACTCTCGAAGCTCTGAAATTGACAGTAAGCCAAAATTAGTATAAAATCTATATAGTATTGAGAGGGAAATTTTAATGCCAAACAAAGACATGATACCGGTAGAAGTTATAATTTTAACCGAAGCAGAAGATATTAAAGGAACAGTATATGTTTCTAATAATGTAGCTGCAAACAGACAGCTAACAGAGCTTTTGAACGATGCTAACAGAAGATTTTTGGCTGTTACAAATGTTGAAATTTATGCTAAAAATTCTAATCAACCGCCAAAGAGATATGAATTTTTAGAAATCCATATGGATTCAATTTTAATGGTTCATCCGACATCTCAGGCATTGTTTAGAGAATCATCAAAAACACAGGAAGATATTGCGAGATTTAGGGAACTTAGAGCTAAGTTGAATCAAACAAAACCTTTCTAGAGTAAAGATTTAAGAGGGGCGGAATGCAAAGCATTCCGCCCCTCTTCTTTTTTTAATTTTTAAACTATCAAATAGTTATAAACCTGATTAATAACATCATCAAAAGCGTTTTGGTTTCCGAAAAATACATAAAATTCTGCTTTGTTATTACCCATCATTTGCAGGTCAGGTGTTTCAATTGGAGGACCCGCTGGAGTCGTACGAGCAGGGTTTTGTGGGTTTGAAATCACACCGGTTGCGCGAAGTATCGGGATTTTTAGGGTGTTTCTGAAAACTTCATATTGAGTTAAACCTTTTGTCACAACTCCCAAATTGTTTCTGTTTTCATCAATCAGCAAACCTCTTTGCATTGGTGCGGTATTTGTTTTAGCCTCAAGTCCTCTTTGCTGCGGAAGATTATTTCTGATGCTGTATTCGGGGTTAAATGTTCGTTTAATCATTGTATTCATATCTTCTGAATACACCTCTTTAATCATTGCAGGAAGTTCAAAATTTACTTCGAGTAAGTGATTTTTCTGTGTGTTAACCCAATTGAATTCAAATTTTAAGAAGGATGCGTTTTCATCCAGTGAAACAGTCAGTGGAATTATATCCCAGGTTCCTTCAAAATCTATTTTAAGTGAAACTCTTTTTTGTCCTTTTAAAATAGCTTTTGAGCGCAAAACTTTGAAACGGAAGCCTTTGTCATCAGCTTTAGGACCGTTGTTGTAGCTGTCGCCCCAATCAACATAATCCATTAGAGAAAACGGAATTTCGTTAATGAAAATATCCTGATTTTTGATTTTTAATTCAATATTGTTGTTTCCGATTGAAGTGTCAGTTACGCGCAAACTGCTTTCGCTGATTTCCGGCATGACAAAAATTGTCTCAAGCGGTGCAAGATTCTTTACTTCAGCAAGACATGTTTTAATTTCCGTGTAATCTTCGGTTACCGGGATTTTTTCAGTGTCTGTCAAAAGATTTTTTTCAAATCCCTTTTCTGTTTTTATAACTTCAAAACCTTTACTGTCTGTTGTTTTAAGCTCGATTGTTCCTGAGAAAAATTTGTCGGAAAGATTCAAAACCTGTTTGTCATCAAATTTTGTTTCAAATTTAAGTTCGTCAATAATTGTATCTGCGATTTGTTTGATTTTTTTGTAGCGAATAATATTTTCTCTATGAACATCATCGGTTGAACATCCGCAAATACTGTCGTGTGCTTGGTTTTGCAATAGCATTTTGTATGCGTATTCTATCAAGTTTGCGTATTTCTCTTCGGTTTTTGTATAGATTGCAAAGCAGTTTGCCAAATCAAGAGCGTGAGAGCATTCAACATTCATTCTTTTTAAATCAAGTCTTGAGGAGTAACAACCTTGCAAAGTGAAGGTTTTAGAGTTATCCCTCAATTCTTCATTGAATTCAAATTTGTCAAACTTATCCGAAACATTTTTGAAATAATCAAACGGTGAACCTAATTTTATGTTGTAATCTTCTTTTAAAAGCTCATTTACGCCTAAAATTTGGTCTTGGATATCTTTTGGAACTCCGAGGTGGTCGGCGCCGATTGGCAGAAGTACGTAAAGACCTGATTTTTCTGAGATTAAATCAAGATTTTTCTTCAAAATTTGTGCTTTTTCTTCGATTGAACACTTTAGAGAAAAAACATCTTGGAAATATCCGCGAACAAGGTTTACGGTGTCCATTCCGCACCATTTGAATTCTGCCGGAAAATCTCCGCATCCGCGCCATACAATAGCCTTATCTACTCCAAAATCTCTCAGAACATCGACTACGTTTGCGCTATGCCCGAAGGTGTCTGCGAGATAGCCGATAAAATCCGTACAACCCCATTCTATAGCGGTTCTCATCCCTATTTCCAAATTCTTTTGAAAACAGGTTTTGTCTGTCAAAAATTCGTCCACAAGGCAGTAAAACGGGCCGATATAAAGTTTTTTTGAAAAAATCAGGCTTTTTACCAAATCTCTTTTTTCTGGTCGAATTTGCAAGTAATCTTCCAATGCTGCAACTTGTCCGTCAAAATAAAAACACGGGATTTTGTTAGTATCAAGCATGTCAAGAACGTTATCAAAGACTCTTAAGAGTCTCATTCTAAAGATTTCATACTCTCGATACCACTCTCTATCCCAGTGAGTATGCAAATATGCAATTACCTGTTTTCTCATAGGTTTATTTTACATCAAATTTTATCCATGAGCAATTCCTAATCTCAATGGAGGATTTTTCCCGATATATGTTAAAGTAAGTCGACTTCTTAGTCGTTTTCCATGTTGACTTTATCTAAAACAGTCTTAAAAATATTAAAAACAGTATAGGAGATTCCGTTATGGGAATGGCAGCATCACAAGCCAGATATTTGGCGCTTACGGCAAGAAAGACAAATTGTGAATATGAAGGTCAACAAATTAACCAAGCGAGAACTGCGCTTGCAAACCAAAGTGCAAACTTGTTCAACAGATTGCTTAACTTAGAGGTGCCAACCGCTCCAAAAACTACTGATTATACAGAATTGCAGTACTCATACTCAGACGGTACAAATGAATCCGTTATTGATAGCTGGGAACAATTGTCTACTTCTGATCCTAATTATAACTACATTGTAAGCCACTATTATTATGCAAATGTATATAAGGGTTCTCAAAAACTGCTTACAAACCCTGAGGTTCAAACGAAGGGGGATGTTATAACTACGGATTTGTCTGCAGAATCACCGGTTGTTACAATCAATTACAGTGATAATACTATTAGGATTGAAACAGCGGACGGTACGAAAACATATAAGTCAGTATCAAAGCTTAATTCTGACAAAAAACTTGAAAATGCTCTGCAGGATTTTGATAAAGCTCGTAATAATGCGATTGCGGACGGTGTGCTTTCTACGGATGATGTATATGGTTGGCAAGATACGACCGGTACTTGGCACTTTATGGTAAAAGATGAAGTGGAAAACAATATTTTAAATGACTATGCGACAGTTTATAAACCGGCTTATATAGGCAACTGTGAATTAACGGAATTGGATACACTTACGAAAGATCAAGAGGCTGCACTCGCACAAATAATCAAGGATTTGCCGGACACGAAGTTGGCGGAATATTTTGACGAAAACGGTGTGTACAAAGGAAGCGGCGTGTATTCTTTCCAAATGAACGGTGTGACATACTATACTGATGAATATGACTTGTATAACAGTATGCAAACTTATGATGAGTTTGGAAAACCGATTGAGGCTCAGCAAAAACTTCCTTATTACAGTGCTTCTTATGTAAAAACAAAAATTGAAGAGAAAAACCATGCACTTGTAGAAACAGACGGTAGCGGAAGGTTTAAGACAGTAAAATTTGATGACGACACAATGGTATATTCATTGAATACAGAGACAGTTACGAACGAAGAAGCATATCAGGATGCAATGAATGAGTATAATTACAAAGTTCATCAATATGAGAAAACAATTGCGGATATAAATGCTAAAACCTCAATCATTCAACAAGAAGACAGAACTTTGGAATTAAGATTAAAACAGCTTGATACCGAACAAAATGCTTTGGCGACAGAAATGGATGCAGTCAAGAAGGTTATCAGCGATAGCGTTGAAAAAGTATTCAAGACATTCTCTGATTAGTGATGAAATAAAATCATTTGACCTTTTTCTTTATGGTATAATTGGATTGATTATAGGGAAGAAGGTAAAAGATGAGTTTGGATGTATATTTAGGGATAGACGTTGGTTCAGTAACAACAAAGCTTGCACTTGTTGATGAAAAGGGCAAGTATATTGATTCATATATGCTTAAGACTGCAGGAAAACCGGTTGACGCGGTTCAACATGGTTTACAGCAGATAATTAAGCAGGCAGTATCAGATTATGCCGTAAAAGGTGTTGGTACAACAGGTTCAGGAAGAAACTTGGCAGGTGCTTTAGTTGGTGCGGATGTTGTGAAGAATGAAATTACGGCCCACGCAGTTGCTGCAAGTACTAACATTCCGGGGGTTCAGACGATTTTGGAAATCGGCGGTCAAGACAGTAAAATTATTATTTTGAGAGACGGTATTGTAACCGATTTTGCTATGAATACGGTTTGTGCGGCAGGTACGGGAAGTTTTCTTGACCATCAGGCTCAGAGATTGAATGTTCCTATCGAAAAGTTTGGTGAGACAGCTTTGAAGTCAGAAAACCCTGCAAGAATTGCGGGACGTTGCGGTGTATTTGCGGAATCTGATTTGATTCACAAGCAACAGCTTGGTTATCCTGTAGAAGACTTGTTATATGGTCTTTGTCAGGCTCTTGTAAGAAATTATTTGAGCAACTTGGCGCTGGGTAAAGAGTTATTACCTACAATTTCTTTCCAAGGCGGTGTAGCAACAAATTCCGGCATGGTTAAGGCTTTTGAAGAAGCTTTGAATACAAAAATTGTTGTTCCTGAAAACCACCAAACAATGGGTGCAATCGGTGCGGCTCTTTTGGCTATGGAAAATCACCAATATACGGAAAAACCGACTAAGTTTAAAGGTTGGGAAGTTGGTAATATGAATTTCCAATCAGTGACTTGCCAATGCACAGGTTGTTCAAACAACTGCGAAGTCATCACTATTCTGGAGGGTGCAGAACCTGTTGGTCACGTTGAAAAAATCGGTGACATCAAGGGCAATATTATTGCTCGTTGGGGCGGTACTTGCGGAAGATGGGATATCGCATAGTTAAAAATTTTATGAAAAAGAAAAGTGAGCGGACATGATTAAATTAAACGATTTTGAAATTGGCGGAAATAAACTTACGATTCTTGCAGGGCCTTGCGCGGTGGAATCTCTTGATATTATGAGAGAAACGGCTGAAGGTTTGAAGAAGGTTTGTGAGAAATTAGATATTAATTATGTTTTCAAATGTTCGTATGACAAAGCAAATCGTTCATCAATCAATTCTTACCGCGGTTTGGGTATGGAAAAGGGTTTGGAATATCTTCAAAAAATCAAAGAAGAGTTCAATCTTCCGATTGTTACTGATATTCACCTTCCCGAGCAGGCTGCGAGAGTAGCGGAAGTTGCTGATATTCTTCAAATTCCGGCGTTTTTATGTCGTCAAACTGATTTGTTGGTTGCTGCTGCCAAAACAGGAAAAATTGTAAACATCAAAAAAGGACAATTTTTAGCACCTCAACAGATGAAATCTCTTGTCAAAAAGGTTGAGGACAGTGGAAACAAGAGAATAATGCTAACGGATAGAGGGGTAACGTTTGGTTATAACAATCTTGTATCAGACTTTAGAGCAATTCCTATAATGAAAGAATTTGGCTATCCTGTTGTATTTGACGCTACTCATAGTGTTCAAATGCCCGGTTCAAACGGGGATTCAACAGGTGGTGACAGAAGATTTGTCCCTGTTCTGGCAAAAGCTGCTATGGCATCAGGTGCGGACGTTCTTTTCTTTGAAATTCATCCTGATCCAGAAAAAGCATTGTGTGACGGACCAAACATGCTTTATTTGAAGGATGCTGAAAAAGTGTTCAAAACTTGTAAATCAATCTTTGAAATAGTAAGGGCTGATGATTAAAAAAGTTAGGTGTGTAAAAAAACTTGGCGGAGAAATTACGATTCCTTCTGATAAATCGATTTCTCACCGCGCGGTAATCCTTTCTTCCATCGCGAAGGGACAGACTGTTGTAAGCAATTTTTCCGGTGGCGCGGATTGTCATTCTACGTTGGAATTATTTAAATCATTGGGGATTGATATACAATTTTTGAATGACAATACGCTGAAAATCAACGGAGGAAAACTAACTCCTTCAGTGTCAGGAATTTACTCCTGCGGTAATTCCGGAACTACAATGAGGTTAGTAGCAGGAATTTTGGCTGGGCAAAATTTTAATTCGACTTTAATTGGGGATGAGAGTCTTTCCAAACGACCGATGAAACGAATTATTGAACCTTTGACACAAATGGGTGCGGAAATTCAATCGAATGACGGCAGAGCGCCTTTAAAAATTATCGGACATAAATTGCACGGTATTGATTTTGAATCAAAAATCTCAAGCGCACAGGTCAAGTCTTGTGTGCTATTAGCAGGCTTGAAGGCGGAAGGCAGAACAACTTATGTTGAGCCTAACATGTCACGTAATCATACGGAATTAATGCTCAAATATTTAGGCGCAAATATTCAAACGGAACAAAATAAAATTATTATTTACCCCTCTGAACCGGAGGCAAAAGATATTGAGGTGGTCGGGGATATTTCCTCTGCAGCGTTCTTTATTGTGGCAGGTTTGATTGTTCCAAACTCTGAGATAATTATTAAAAATGTGGGTATAAATCCGACCAGAACAGGGATTTTGGATGTTGTTCAAAGAATGGGCGGTGATATTGGGCTTATAAATGAAAGAACTGTTTCAGGCGAAAAATGTGCTGATATTAAAGTTCGATATACTGATTCTTTGAAGGGTTGTGTTATTGAAGGGGAGGACATTCCTCGCTTGATTGATGAGCTTCCTGTTATCGCGGTTTTAGCCTCTCAGGCAGAAGGTGAAACGGTCGTTCGAGATGCAGGGGATTTGAGAAACAAAGAGTCTGACCGAATTTCATGCCTGGTGAATGAATTGAAGAAAACGGGTTTGGACATTGAAGAAACCCCAGATGGGTTTGTTGTACGTAAATCCAAACTTACGGGGGATGCGGAACTTGAATCATTTCATGACCACAGACTTGCAATGAGTTTTTATATAGCAGGGCTTGTGTGTGAAAAAGAAATTGCTATAAACGGTTTTGAGTGGACAAAAATTTCGTTTCCGGAGTTTGAAAACTTGTTTAATTCTCTTGTTTAGAAATCTTTTTTTGAAGAATTGCAAGAACAAAAATTATCACAAACAAAATGTATGCAAGAGCGCATGATTTGCCGATATCAAAGTATTCAAAAGCGTATTTGTAGATTGAATAAACAATTACGTTTGTGGAATCATTAGGTCCTCCTGAGGTCATAACATAGATAAGGTCGAAAACTTGAAACGACGATATTGCGGTTACAAGGGTGACAAAGTATGTTGTCGGCTTCAATAGCGGAAGAGTAATGTTCCAAAACGTACCAACTTCGCCCGCTCCATCGATTTTTGCGGCTTCATAAATATTTTGATTTATGGTAAAAAACCCTGTGAGGAAAAGAATTACGTTATATCCGATTTGTTTCCACACTGATACAAAAATCAATACCGGCATGGCAAGGTGAGTGTCGAATAGCCATGTGTAATTCGTTTTTAATAAAGAATTAACAGCTCCGATATTCGGGTCAAAAATCCAAGCCCAAACGATTGCGATTACTACAGCAGGGGTTATGAACGGGATAAAATAGATTGTCTTGAACCATTCAGCTCCGCGGAGTTTTGTGTTCAAAACAGATGCAATCGCAAGCGGAATTATTACGGCAAAAACGGTTACTGATAAGGCATAAACAACTGTATTGATTAGAATTTGTTTAAAAACAGGTTCGCTTAAAACCGCCTGATAATTGTCTAAACCAGCAAATTCAATATTATTTAGCAAATCCCAATGTGTGAAGCTTAACAAAAAAGAGCATAAAATCGGAATTACGATAAAAATAAATGTTCCGATAATTGCAGGCAACACGAAGTACACGCCCCATTTGCTCTCAGAAATTCTATGTGTTTCGGAATTGGTTTTCATGTTATCATTATACTACAGGATTAAGGGAGATAAAGGAGTTAAGATTATGTTGGATTTATCAGCATTCGGAAAAAATGATATAAGAGGGATTTACGGGGAAAACGTAACCGAAGAAGTTTTTTATTATACAGGACGAGGTTTTGTTAAGTATTTGGCAAAACAAACCGGCAAGAACAATTCTGAAATCTGGATTACGGTATGCAGAGATGCAAGACTTCATTCGCCGGCTCTTTCAAAGGCTCTGGTTAAAGGTATTTTATCAACAGGTGCAAATGTCGTTGATATGGGCTTAGCTCCGACTCCGCTGGGTTACTATTCAGAAGTTGTTGGTCTTCCGCCTTATGTAACAAAGTATTCTCAAGTAACAGGTGCTATGATTATTACTGCGAGTCACAACCCAAGCCAGTACAACGGTATGAAGATGACTTATGCGAAACAATCTTTGAATGAAGAACAAATCAAGGAAGTTAAAGCGTTGACGGAAGAAGAATACAATATGCAAATGCCGTCTTCTCCGAACGGAATTTATACTGAATATGACTTAATTCCTGACTATATCGAGGTTATGGCGAAATCCTTCGGCAGAATTGGTGAAGGGATTAAAGTTGTTGTAGATAGTGCAAACGCCACAGGCGGAGTGGTTGCACCAAAATTATACAGAGCAATGGGATGTGAAGTTATTGAACTTTATTCTGTTCCTGACGGAAGATTCCCTCATCACCACCCAAACCCTAGTGATGAAAAAACTCTTCACGATATCAAAAAAGCTGTTGTTGAAAACAAAGCAGATTTAGGTATCGCATTTGACGGTGACAGTGACAGGATTGGGGTTATCGACTCTGAAGGAAGAGCATTGACCGGTGACAAGCTCCTTTTGATTTACGCTCAAGACATCATAAAAGAATACAACGAAAAAGGAATTAAACCGTTTATTGTATCAGAAGTTAAATGTTCACAAGTTTTGTATGACACAATTGACGAGCTTGGCGGAATTTCAGTTATGTGCAAAACAGGTCATGGCTATATCAAATCAAAAATGAGAGAAGTCGGGGCTGTTTTAGCAGGCGAAATGAGCGGTCACACTTTCTTTAAAGACAGATATTACGGTTTTGATGATGCGATTTATGCAGGCTGCAGAATTATTGAAATTCTTGCAAATAAAAAACATCAAAATCCGAAATTTAAGATTACTGACATGTTAAAGCCGTTCGATGCAATTTTCTCTTCAAGCGAAGTAAGACTTTCTTGTCCGAATTCTTTGAAAAAATCTACACTTGAAGCTTTTGAAAAAACAATCAAAGAAAATCCGGATTTCTTCGGTTCAAAAATAAAAGATATTATTACACTGGACGGTATGAGAATTGTTTTTGACAAAGGCTTTGCACTTATTAGACAAAGTAATACAGAGCCCGTTTTCACACTTCGTTTTGAAGCCGAAGACAAAGAAACAGCTCAAAGATATGAAGATTTGATGGTGAATAAACTGCTTGAAATCATCAAAGAGAGCGCAGTTTCAGCTTAATCAGAATGGATTTTTATATAAATAGGATTGTAAGTAAGGGTAGGTCTGACCGGACAAAGGTTGGAATACCCTTTCTCAAATTTTGCAAGGTCGCTTTTTGTCCAGCGAGTGTTTTCAATAGCGTTCACACCTGTTAATTTCAGGTGTTTCAAAATTTCCATAGGGGTCTTGAATCCCATAACATGGATTTCTTCTTCTGTTTTTATATCCAAATCCTTGAATAAATCTTCAATCTCTTTCGGTGAATAATAATCGAGTCCTGTTCCAAGCAGGCTATATATTTCGCGAAAATTCTCTTTCCCGAAAGTCGAAAACAACAAATGCCCGTCAGGGTTAAGCATATTTTTCAGAGTCCGAACGGTGGTTTCAAAATCATTAACCCATTGAAGAGCCGCGTTTGAGATAATAAGATCAAATTTTTCGGACGAATTTTTCAAGTAGTCCTCAATATCAGCCTCAATAAATTCTATTTCCGGATTGATTTGTGAGATGTAATCTCGACATTCTCCGACAATATCAAGTGCGGTGTAAGATTTCCACTCGGTATTATTTGACAATATGTCTGTCAAAAAACCTGTTCCGCAGCCTATTTCCAATATTTTCGGATAGCTTTTTTTCTCAGAAAATTCCAAAAGCTTTTTTGCCATAATTTTTTGGATTTTCGCGTTTTCATCATAGCTGGGAAGAGTTTTTGCAAATCTTGAGTGTATCAAATCTTTGTTCATACAAGTTCGCTCCAGCTTTCAAACTTAACGCAATGCCCGCCTTTTAAGTTTGGCTCTAAAATCCAGTATTTACACTGGTTTTTGGTTGGTATAATCTTGTCGTTGTCGCTGATAAAGACTTTGTTGTATTTAAAATCAAAATCCGCGCCGTAATTCTTTATTGCAGAAAGTTCTGATTTTTGGTTCTCAAGCTCTCTGTTTATAGCCGGCAATTCTTTTATTTCAGAATCAAACATATTGCGGATGAATTTTTCTCTTCCGACTTCATTAAATCCGCGGATTGTAAGGTCATATATTCTCGGATTAATTCCAAACTCCGCGTCAATCGGCTTTAATGTACCGTTAATAGCTGTTTTAGTCTTTAATGGCTCTAACTTTTCCTTGAAAAGAGTTGCTACCATTACGCCCATTGACCATGCCACAAGCGACTTTTCTTTGTAGGAATTAAGTTCATTGAAATCAAAATCTGTATCAAGATTGTTGTAGTCATAGAACATTACTACGTCAAATTCGTCAAAAGCCATTCCGCTGACAGCGTTTTCGTCCATTCCCCATCCGTTAAAAAAGATGATGACTTTCTCATTATTCTCTCTGTTAAGCCACTTATATTCCATAAAAATATTATAACACGGTGATTGTTTTTGGTTTTATCAAATTTTTTCTCGTGGTATGATTAAGAAGTATTAAGAATAATTAGGAAGGAGAAAGTTTGAGATGAGCCAGAGAATTGGTATTGACGTTGGCGGAACAAACGTAAAAATCGCATTAGTAAGCGATAAAGGTAAAATTATTTACTCAAACTCAATTCCGACACGCGCGGAAATGGGTTATGAATATACCGTAAACAGCATGAAAGATGCTATCAAGGATTTATTAAAAGAAACCAAAATGAAAACTACCGACATTGAAGGTATGGGTTTTGGTTTCCCGGGACAAATTGATTGCCAAAAAGGTATTGTAAGACTCGCTCCGAACATCCCAGGTTGGGTGAATGTTCCGATTGCAAGCATTATGGAAAAAGAATTCGGTATCCCTACAAGAGTGGATAACGACGTTAGAACTGCTGCTCTTGGTGAATTGAACTATGGTGCAGGTGTTGGCTGCAAAAACCTTGTTTGTATTACAGTTGGAACTGGTATCGGTTCAGGACTCGTAATTAATGGCAAGCTTGTTCGTGGCGCTTCAAATGCTGCGGGCGAATTGGGTCATATCAAACTCAATATGCAAGGCGGACCTCTTTGCGGTTGCGGTGACAGAGGATGTTTGGAAGCGTACGCTTCAGGTCCTTCAATCGTTGCAATGGCAGAAGAATATATTAAGGGCGGAAAATCTACTAAGTACAGAGAACTTGCAAACCCTGATATTACACCTTATATCGTTGCAGTTGCGGCAAAAGAAGGCGACCCAGTTGCTAAGCAGATTTTTAGAATTATGGGTGAATACATCGGTATGGGCTTAACCAGTGTTGTAAACCTTTTGAACCCTGAAAAAATTATCATCGGCGGTGGTGTTGCAGAAGCAGGAGATATATTGCTTGAACCAATAAGAGAAACAATCCAAAAACGTGCAATGACTATTCAAAAAGAAGTAGTTAAGGTTGTTCCTGCTCAACTCGGAAACACAGCAGGTGTTATCGGTGCGAGCCTTTTGATTAAACAAGATTAGTTTGTTTGATATATGAAAAAAAGAGGAATCGATTGATTCCTCTTTTTTTTGTTTGTTTTTAAACCTCTTACAAGATTTCCATAACCGGATCAGACTGTTTAACTTCCGGAATTTCCTTCAAATCAGGAAGGTCAATCGGTTTAGGAGATGTTGTTACATTTGTTGCTTTGTTTGGCGCAATTGCAGGCTTTTTAGCGTATTTTGCAATCGCAGGATCCGGGTTAAGTTTTTGTTTGTTGTAATCTTGCATAATTACATTGACAAAGCGCTTGGTTTCGCTGTAAGGAGGAATTGTCCCGCCATACTTTTTAACGTTACCCGGACCTGCGTTGTATGCAGCAAGAGCGAGTTCTGTTGAACCGAACATTTTGTACATCATTTTGTAGTAAGTTAAACCGGCTTTGATGTTCTCACTTAGGTAGTAAGGGTTAAACCCCATTCTGTTAGCTGTTGATGGGAGAAGCTGGAATACTCCGACCGCTCCGTGCGGGCTTCTGAGTTCGTGTCTGAAGCCGGATTCTTTCTTTGCGATGCTGAGTGCAAGTGCAGGGTCTACTCCCATCTCTACTGAGTGCTTAATGATTGTTTCTTTAACCACATCTTCGGAGACTGCTGCTTGAACACTTACGGCCGCTAATGATACCAATGCAATAGCTGTTAAGACTATCTTTTTAATAATCATCGAAATCCTCGTTGTTTTGTAAATTGGATTCTGTATACTATCTCGTAAATCCTCCCTACGGTTTCACTATGTTCTCGTTTGGTTCTTATCGGAACGCATTTCCTAAATTTCTTGTGCCGTTTTATGCACCATGCCCTCAAGAAACTTGTTAGGCTGCTTTTTCCGTTATTCCCCGCACTCCGGCTTGGATAAATAACTATACAGAAATTGTATTGCACTCATTATAGACTAAACAAAATCAAATTTCAACATGTAAATTGTAATTTATACACTTGTTGGATTTTAAAAATTAGCCTATAGGATAGAAAACCTTCTGTTGACGAGTTGTCTGGCGTTTTCTTCAAAATCAGTTTCACAGACAAAAAGCTTAACATATTTATCCATGTTCATAAAATTGAATAATGCAAAAATGTCGGAAGGAATGTTGAAAACCCCAATTTCGTGGCTTTTTGCCAAGTTTTTCAACGCTTCTATGAAATCAACCGTACAGTCATGGACAAGGCTCAAATCGAGTGATATTCGCTTGTTTTCGTTATGAACTTCGTTAATCAAGCGCAAACTCTCTCTTGCGTCAAGCTTCGGACTGAGCGGGGTTATAATGTAAACGTTTTCGTCTTCTCTGATTTCCATATTATTATCATAACGTTTATAATCAGAAAAATTAATTATCATAAATTATGAAAAATCTATATCTAAAGTTTGAGATATAGATTTTAATTGTCCTTTTAACATGTGAGCTGACTCAGAATAGAATAGTAGGGTGGGAAAAACGAAGTGATTCCCACCTTTAAAATTTATTCAAAATCTAAATCATTAATATTGTTTACATCATCAAAATTACACCAATTAATATCATAATAACCTTTATCAACAAATTTTAAAAATGTTGAATACTCCCAATCTTTAGGTGTAATTTGATAATGTTTCATTGGATTGTAATGAATGTAGTCAACATGCGTGTAAAAATCTTTTTCGTCTCTTATTGTATGCTCCCAATATCTTCTCTGCCAAATTCCTTTTTCTCCTTTTTTTAATTTACTTTCTGAGACGTTATTATTTTCATTTAATCTATGGGAAAAATAAAATTTTATTGAATATATGATTTTAGGGTAATCTTTTATGTTTTTTAATTTCAAAATCATATGTAAATGATTTTGCATTATACAAATTGCAATTATATTGAATTCAAAATTTTTCAGTGCATTTTTAAATGACTCACGCAGCAAATCAATATTTTCAATTAAAATATTTTCCCGATTATTGGTAACAACCGTAAAAAATACATAATTATATTCTTGTAAATACATTCGTTTATAATTTGACATGAATCTATTATATCAAAAAGGTGGGAACCGCTACGCTATTCCCACCCTACGACTACAAGCCTGTTAGGTCCTGAAATAAATTCAGGACGACACATGTCTTTTGGGGGGGGGGGGGGGGGGGGGGGGGGGGGGGGGGGGGGGGGGGGGGGGGGGGGGGGGGGGGGGGGGGGGGG
>CAKVLI010000004.1 GCA_934757155.1 uncultured Candidatus Melainabacteria bacterium
TGGTAAAATCACTAGCTTAGTGTCATCCTGAAGGTTAATACGCCTAATTGATAAGATGCTGAAACAAGTCCAGCAGACAGAATATTGACACCTCACCCTAACCCTCTCCTGCTAGGAGAGGGAATTTTTGGCATAATACATTTTCCCCTTGGATTCCCCCCCTATATTTACCCCCCTTATATTTACCCCTTGGGGGATTTATTTTTTTGTTCGCGTAAAACATTAATACATTATGAACAAGCCCTCTTACAGAAAAGAAGACATCCTCTCTCTTATAAAACTTGCTCAGAGCGGAGAAATCAAGGCTCTTGAGGAGCTTATTCGCCGTGTGCAAAGAAATATTTATGCCGTTTTTTCGCATCTTACGGACAAAAAAGAGGATATTTCTGACCTAACCCAAGAAACACTTATAAAAATGGCAAAAGCCTTGCCCAAACTGAAAGAGCCAAATAGTTTCAAAATTTGGCTAAACCAAATCACAACCAATGTTTTTTACGACTATGCCAGAAGAAAATCCGACAAATTTGTTGAGTTTGACGAGGAAAAATTAAACGAAATTAAAGACAAAATCGGCTGCGAACCCGGGGAAAGATGCTTGTTTTCGGAAATCGAAAAGCTTATAAAAGCAGCTCTAATGACCTTGCCGTTGGATTTGCGACTTACTCTTATCCTGCGCGAATACGAAGGTTTGAGCTACGACGATATTTCCAAAATCACAAATACAACACTAGGAACGGTAAAATCACGGATTTCGCGTGCCAGACTGAAATTGAGGGATGAACTAAAAGAATTTATCTAACTATTATTTAATCGGAGGAGAATAAAATATGAAACTTACCTGCACCCAAATGGATGTACTAATCTCGTTCTACATAGACGGAGATTTGAGCAAAGCCCTAAAATCTCAAGTCGAAGAACACTTAAAAGCATGCCCGACCTGCCGCGCTAAATACGACATTATAAAATCAATGATTACAGACCTCAAATACAGTTTTCGAGAAGAGGAAGAACCTGTTTATGGCAAGCCCTTTCAAAATACTGCAAATCAAGCAACATCTCAACAATTCAGGGTGTTTAAAAACAATCTCTCAGCGTATATTGATAACGAACTCAACGGAGAAGAAAACATAAAAATAAAAAAGTTCACAATCAATAACCGTAGCGCGCGCCAAGCTCTTGAAGACAGCTACAATATCCGAAAGCTGATGAACGATTCTTTCCGAAAAACAAAAGCTGAAACCAAACAGGATTTTTCAAAAAACGTTCTAAAACAACTCCAGCTTGAAGAAGAAGCAACCTTAGGTTTTCATCCCGCAATAAAATTCATACTCGGATTTACTCTAAGCGTAATCGTCTTCACAATAATCGTACTATTCTCTTTGAGCGTATAAACAAAAAGGGGGCGCGGAGCGTAAGCTCCGCGCCCCATCAAGGAATTATTTTTTATTAAACACAAGTTCGTCATCTTTGACATCTATCACAAGGTTGTCACCATCTGTGAATTTCTGAGCCAAAAGAAGTTTTGACAATGGGTTTTCAACCATTTGTCTAATAACCCTCTTAAGCGGTCTTGCACCGTAAATCGGGTTAAATCCTCTTGTTGCAAGAAATTCTTTCGCATCATCAGTGATTTCAAGAGTAATATTATGTTCTTTCAACAAACCTCTCAAATGTTCAGCTTGAATATCAACAATCTGAGACAATTGAGGTAATGTCAAAGCCTTGAAGAAGATTGTTTCGTCAACCCTGTTCAAGAATTCAGGTTTAAACCTTTCTCTCAAAACAGCCATGACTTTTTCTTTTGTTTCTTCAAAATTACCATTGTTTACAGCAGCGTTCAAAGAATCTTCAAGGATAATTTCACTTCCGATATTACTTGTCATAATGATAACGGTATTCTTGAAGTCAACCGTTCTTCCCTTTGAATCCGTCAAACGACCGTCATCAAAGATTTGAAGCATGATATTGAATACATCCGGGTGAGCTTTTTCAATCTCATCAAACAATACGACTGAATAAGGTTTACGTCTTACAGCCTCGGTCAACTGACCGCCTTCTTCGTAACCGACGTATCCCGGAGGAGCTCCGACTAGTCTGGCAACATTATGTTTTTCCATATATTCAGACATATCGATTCTGACAATTGCATCTTCGTCATTGAACAAGAATTCTGCCAATGTCTTTGCCAATTCAGTTTTACCAACACCTGTAGGTCCCAAGAAAATAAATGTACCAATCGGACGTTTAGGGTCTTTCAATCCTGAACGAGCACGTCTGATTGCGTCAGACACCGTGTTCACAGCTTCGTCTTGACCTATCAAACGTTTGTGAAGAACATCTTCCATCTTAAGAAGTTTCTGCATTTCGCTCTCAACAAGTTTTGTTACAGGAATACCTGTCCACTTACTTACGATTTCCGCTATGTCATCACCGTCGATTTCTTCCTTAAGAAGTTGGTTTTCACTTCTTTCTTTTCCCTGAACCGCTTGAAGTTTCTTTTCGAGTTCCATCAACTTACCGTATTTCAACTCAGCAGCAGTCTGCAAGTCTGTGTTTCGTTCAGCTTCCGCAATCTTGTTCTTAACCTTATCGATTTCATCTTTGATACCGGCTTCTCCGGAAATCGTATCCTTTTCAACCTCCCATTGCTTTTTCAATTTATCGATTTTGCCTTCCAAGTCGTTAATTTCGGAAGTCAATTTATCAATTTTTGCAATGCTTTCAGGGGAAGTTTCTTTTTTAAGAGCTTCTCTTTCGATTTCAAGTTGAATTTTTTGACGCATCATAACATCAATTTCTTCAGGCATAGAATCAATCTCAATACGAAGTGCTGACGCAGCTTCATCTATCAAATCAATTGCTTTATCCGGCAAGAATCTGTCTGTAATATATCTGTCAGAAAGTTTCGCAGCCTGAATCAATGCGCTGTCAAGAATTCTGATTCCGTGGTGAACTTCGTATTTTTCTTTCAAACCTCTCAAAATGGAGATTGTATCTTCAACACTAGGTTCATCCACCATTACAGGCTGGAATCTTCTTTCCAAAGCAGGGTCTTTTTCAATGTACTTACGATATTCGTTAATCGTAGTTGCACCGATTGTTCTCAATTCACCTCTTGCAAGCATTGGTTTTAACAAGTTGCCTGCATCCATTGAACCTTCTGTTGAACCAGCACCTACTACTGTGTGCAATTCATCAATGAACATTACAATTTCACCGTTTGAATTCTGAACCTCTTTCAAGACAGCTTTCAAACGTTCTTCAAATTCACCTCTGAACTTTGCACCCGCAACCAACGCGCCTAAATCCAAAGAAATTAATTTAACATCCTTAAGGCTTTCAGGAACATCCCCTCTGATAATTCTTTGAGCAAGTCCTTCTACAATAGCTGTTTTACCAACCCCCGGTTCACCAATCAAAACCGGATTGTTTTTTGTTCTTCTGTTAAGTACCTGAATAATACGTCTGACTTCTTCATCTCTGCCGATTACAGGGTCCAATTTACCCTTTCTCGCCATTTCTGTAAGGTCTGTTGAATATTTTTCAAGTGCTTTCATATTTTCTTCTGCATTTTTAGTATCCACTTTTTTGTTACCTCTTATTTTTTTCATTGCGCTCAAAACTTTGTCGGTTGTGACTCCTTGATTTCTCAAGAGAGTTTGGATAAACGAACCCTCAAGCTTTGTCATCGCAATTAATATACATTCTATACCCACAAACTCATCTTTTAGAGATTCCGCTTCTTGAAAAGCTGTCTCAAACAGAGAGTTAGTTTCTTTTGACAAAAATACCTGTTGAGAGCCTGACGGTGTTGAAATAGTCGGATAAGACTTAATTCTTGCAACAATTTCGTTGATAAAGTGCTGGTTAAGAAGTTTGAGTTCTTCAAGATAATCCTTGGAAATACCTTTATCCTCAATCATTGCCATAACTATATGTTCAGGCTGAACTTCAGTATTCTTGTAAAAATCTTTTTTCGCGTTCGCAGCAAATATAATTTCTTGCGAATAGTTAGTAAATTTTTCAAAATCTATCATAATTTTTAAACTCCGTATATTATCATTTTAATGATATTTTTAAAAAATCAAGATTTTTTTAATTATTAATTAACATTTCTTTTTAGAAACTTTTTGAAAAACCTCTTCAAAGCTTTCAATCGGTTCAAGCTTGTATCCGCAGTGTTCTGCAAGAGTTCCTCCCATAGAAAAAAGCTCTTCCTGAGGATAGCGTCTGCAAATTCCTGGACGATTTTTATGAATTTTGCACTTGTTGGTTTCAGGATCGAGATTTGTACACTCAAACACCAGCCCCGTTTCATCCTTATCAATAACCTTCAAATAAGCATAGAAAGGGTGCAATCTCTGCAAGCGCTTGAATTCCTCTTCTGTTTGAATAACTCCTTTGTGTTTGACATAAATCTTTTTGCAGCATCTACCACAGGCATTGCAATGTCCAACTCTGTAGTATTTACGCCTTAAAATATAGAGATAAAAAAACTTTTTTAATTTTTTAAACATTTACAATACGTGACCTTGCAAACTTGTAATCAGCCGAATCTTCACCAGATAGAGTCATAATTTTTGAAAAATATTTATTCGCCTGTCTGAAATCGCCGTTTGAATAAAACGCTCCGCCCTTTTCAAAACACAGTTTGATAATCCTTTCCTCCGGATTGATATAAGATTTCAAAGCCTGAATTATATCGGTGAAGGTTTCTGCCTTTGCCCCATCAATAATAATGCAGTTTTCGTATTCAAACAAAGCGTAGTGATAATTATTTTCGCTATAATACTTTTTTGCAAGCTCTAAATGGGTATCGCAATTCATATTCCCTAAACGCTCTTCTATTTGTCTGGTAGTTTGAATGATACTCAAATACTCTTTTTGATTATTCAAAAGCAGCGGCAGCATACGTTTAAAACAGCAGTATGCACCCGTTAAATCGCCCAACTCAACCATAACTGAAGATAATCTTTGCAAAACATCCAAAGACTTGTTATCAATGCAATATGCCTGTTTAAAAGAGTTTAAAGCGTTGTTATAATCTTTATTTTCCTGATACAATTTGCCCAAAAGAAAGTTAATATCAAAACCTACAGGATAATTCTTCGCCGCAAACGTCAAAGCCTGTATAGCAGTTGTGTTATCCTTATTAGAAACCGCTCTCAGTCCCTTTTGATAAAACTCATGACCAATTTTTTCAAAATCACCGATACTCTTTTTTATCTCCAAATAATAAGATACAGTTTTATCCTTAGCATATTTAAGGTATTTCAGATAATAAAACAAAGACTGAAACCTCATATCTCTTGAGAAATACGAAGTTGCTAAGTTTAGGCAAACAGACTCGTCATTCGGTCTGAATGAAAAAGCCTTAACCCAATTTTCTATTGCCAAATGCACATTCTGCTGTTTGTAGTAAACATTTCCCAAATAAACATAGGAAGGATTTCTAAGCTCTTCCAAAGAAATTGAACGCTTGAAAGCGTCTTCCGCGTTATCAAAATCGTTTAATTTGTAATAACAGCGCCCGATTTCGTAATACAGTTTATAAGAAAAACTCGTATTAACCATATCAAGGTAGAGCTTCAAAGCACCTGCATAGTTACCTGAATTAAATAATCCCTTTGCGGCTTCAAGCTTCTTATCCTCTATATCAGAATTGTCTTGTATATAATATTCAGAGCCTGCCATAGCCCAATTCTAGCACATTTAAAGTTCTAAATCATCCCACAGTTTAGAATTTGTTACAAGACTTGATAAAACATCATCTTCATAAACATCTACAACCCCGCCGGCAAACAAATCTTTCATCCTTTCAAGATGAGATAAATTTTCAGGGTCACTCATTGCGATTTTATTAAAGTTCTTAATATCGCAATCTTTTTGGAATAACTCAATAGCGCTTGCTGATATTTCTGACTTATCAATATAAGGGTTCAGAGTCTTGCTGTAAGCAGTCTTTTGAGTATTAGCTCTGATTGCCGCAAGATTGATTATATTACTCTGCCTTTCAAGTTGAGAGTTATATAAAAAGTCTTTGTTGTTATCGTTAATATTATTGAACATGAGACCCTAATCTCCCCAGTTATCCAATATCATTATTATATATTTTTCGTCATTTGTTATCAACTATTTAGTTGATTTTTTGAACCTTACGCCTTCAACCTCGTGGACATCTTCTGTTACGATAAATGCCTTCGGATCAACGCTATGAACAACTTCTTTCAATTTCGGCATATCAAGACGATTTACGACACAATAGGTCAAAATCTTCTCCTGCCTTGAATACCCTCCTAAAGTTTTTATATATGTAACACTGATATCAAGTTCTTTCATAATGCTGTCCCCGATTTCACGAGAAAAATCAGATACAATTCGAACGGACTTCGCTTTATCCAAACCTTCAAGCACGGTATCAATAACTTTTGATGCTACATAATATGTGAGAATTGAATACAAAGCTCTTTCCCAACCAAATAAAAATCCCGCGCCTGCATAAATAAAGAGATTGATAGACATCAAAAGCTCACCGACAGAAATTATCTTGAGTTTCTTCGATAAATCAATCGAAATCATTTCAGTTCCGTCAAGAGAAGCATTGTGTTTTAGAATCAAACCGACACCTAAACCCAAAAGAATACCACCAAATACTGTTACAAGCAGTAGGTCTTCAGTGACCGGCTTGAACTTTACAACCAAGTTTGTTGCAACAGAAAGCATTAATACCGCAAAAAACGTGTTAATAACAAATTTTCGTCCGAGAGTCTTATAAGCAACCAGAATGAACGGAATATTTATTCCAAGAATAAACAAACCTAAATTTCCGCCGGTGACATAAGACGCCATCATTGAAATACCGATTACGCCGCCGTCAATAATTTTGTTCGGCAAAAGAAACATTTCAAGAGCAACTGCGACAATAAACGCGCCCAATATAAGAAAGAACGCTTTTTTCATATATTCAAAAACGATTTCTCGTTTTGATTTAACCTTCACCTCAGGTGTTTTCTTGCTATGAAAAAACATTTATTCCTCCCTCTTATATTTCTTTAGTCCTCTTTACCTCTCAAAAAATCAAAGAGGTTTTTATGTTTCTCAACCTTTGTTTCAACAGGTTTAATTCCCAAAATTGACTCTAGATCCGCCTTCAGAGTTGTTAAATCCTCATATTTTTTAAGCATTCCATCCATACAGATTGAAACATCGCCGGTTTCTTCAGAAACAACCAAACACGCTGCATCAGAAACCTCAGACATCCCCAAAGCAGCTCTGTGACGAGTTCCGTACTTCCAACTCAGCTTAGGATCTTCCGTTAGCGGAAGCAAAACGCCGGCTGAATGGATTTTGTTACCCTCAATTACCATTGCTCCGTCGTGCAAAGGTGTATTCGGATGGAAAATCGTCAAAATCAATTCTGTTGAAATTCTTGCATCCAATACAGTTCCGACATCAGAATAAGCCATTGTGCTCAAAGCTTTTTTGAAAACAATCAACGCTCCTGTCTTTGTTTTTGTCAGGTATTTAACAGATTCAATAACTTCTTTTATAATATCTACATCATTCTCAGCTGCTTCACGATAAGTTCCACCACTAAAGAAAGTTCTTTTGATAAACCCCGGCTGCCCCAAATATCCGAGGAAACGCCTGAGTTCAGGTTGGAATATAACAATCAAACTCAATGCAATCAAGGTTACAAGAGATTTTAAAAATACTCCTAGAATGCTCAAATCTATCATTATAAGAATTTCACTGAATATCCACGCAAAAACAAGGAAAAATAGACCTTTTACAAGCTTTTCGGATTGAGTATTCTTGATAAATTTTCGATAAAAAACAAAAAGAATAAGAATGATAATACAGATTTCCAAGATACTTACCCAATTCAATGAACTGCGCAGTGGCTCAAAAATACCGTTAATTAGAGGAATTAGCCCTTCTATCATTATCTTCTCAACCTATCGGGAATATTTTCTTTCATAATCAAATCGTCTAACGACTCTCTACATACTATCATATCAGATTGTGAATTATTTACAAGTACCATTGCAGGTTTTTCTACTCTGTTATAATTTGATGCCATTGAATAATTGTAAGCACCGGTATTGTAAACACAAAGAATATCACCGGCTTCAAGCTTTGGAAGTATAATATTTTCTATCAAAATATCACCGCTTTCGCAATATCTGCCCGCAATTGTAACCTCTTCTTTATCTTGACCTTCCGGTTTATTCGCAACTTCAGCATAATATTCTGCCTGATACATTGATGGACGGGGATTATCAGCCATCCCACCATCAATAGCAACGTATTTACGCCCATTCGGAACTTGTTTTGAACTCCCAACTGTATACAAAGTTATGCCTGAAGTCGAGATTACACTTCGTCCGGGCTCTAAATAAAAGGTCAAATCTTCGTCCCCAACCTCTTTCAAAGCTTCAGCAAGCTCTTCAACAGAAGGAGGATTGTCACTCTCGACATATTTTACGCCCAAACCTCCGCCAATATTCAGCTCTGTCATATTAAGAGAGTAGCTTGCATTTATTCTTTTCAACTCTTCAACAAGAACTTTTACCTCATCCTTGTAGCTTTGAACTTCAAAGATTTGAGAGCCGATATGAGCGTGCAAACCGCATAATTCAAGATTTTTATATTCATTCTTTATAAGTTCAATTATTTTATCCACGTCAGTCAGGTCAAACCCGAACTTGGAATCAATTTGCCCTGTTTGAATGTATTCGTGAGTATGACATTCAATTCCCGGAGTAATTCTTAGAAGAATTTTAGCAATAACTCCCTTTTTAGACGCAATTTCGTTTAACAATTTCGCTTCATAAAAATTATCCACAGAAAATCGGCCGACTTTTAAATCAAGCGCAAGTTCAATCTCCCTCGAGGATTTGTTATTACCGTTGAACAAAACCGTTGATAAATCTACACCCGCTTTTGATACAGTATAAATTTCACCCGCAGAAACCGTATCAAACCCAAACCCTTCATCAGCAAGAATTCTAGCAATCGCAAGATTACAAAGAGCTTTTGAAGCGTACATCATTTTTACATTCTTATAAGCCGAAAACGCTAATTTATACTCTCTGCAAATTCCGCGTAAAGTCGCTTCATCAACCACATAGAGAGGAGTGCCATATTTATGCGCAAGCTTAACCAAATCACATCCGCCAACATAAATATTTCCCTTAGTCTCTGTCGTAATCGGCTTTATAGATTGGTTTATACTCATAACACCCTCCTTCTATGGTTATTTTAGCAGAACAGAGGAGCTTTTACAATAGAACTTAGTACCCGCCTGATTCGCCGATTGTATCAACAGCCTCAACCTTAATGTCCGTAATAAGTTCTGAATAAGAAATTACAACAATCGTCGGGATGTGACGTTCAAGAAGCTGATACAACGGCAGACGAATTCTTGGAGAACAAAGAATTACAGGTTGCAAACCTATGTTTTGGTGAGCTCTCATCAATGTCATAGCAGTTGATTCTATCAAATCTTGCACCTGCATTGGGTTCAACAGGAACATCGTACCCAATTCCGTTCTCTGACAGCTGTCATCCAAAGTTTTTTCCCATTCAGGAGAAAGCGTCAGAGCGTATAAAACTTTATCTTTATCCACATTGCTTAAGCAAATCTGACGACCTAGAGCCGCTCTCAAACGTTCGGATAAAATATCAGGCTCTTTGGAAAATCTCGCATAATCACATAGACGCTCAAACACAAAGATAATATCCTTGATGGAAACTTTTTCACGAATAAGGTTAACAAAAATCTTTCTAAGGTCAGAAGTTGAAATAATAGCCGGAACAAGGTCGTTAACAAGCGTAGGATCTTGAGAACGCACCAATTCCATGAGCTTAAGAACGTCAGTTTTTGTCATAACCTCGTCAACGTGCTTTCTTACACATTCTTGAAGGTGAGTAACAAGAACATCTGTTGCATCAACTGCCGTAACGTTTTTGGTTGCCTTAGCGTCTTCTTCGCTAATCCAGTAAGCCTGAGTTTGATATGTAGGATCAACACCGACTGTTGCATCCTCAGGAATCGTTTTCTTAACGGAATCCCACTGATCAGCAATAACCATATATTTTCCAGGGTATACAAAACCTGAGGCAACAACATTGTTACGGATAGAAATTACATATTCATTAGCCTCAAGAGCAGAGGAGTCCATAATACGGATATTCGGTAAAATATAACCCAATTCATCCGTAACCCTTTGACGTAAAGCAGCAATCTTAGCAAGTAATTGACCTTCCTGATCAGGGTCTGCAATAACAAGCAATCCGGCTCCAACCTGCAAGCTCAAAACATCAACACCCAATCTTTCGTACATCTTGTTCGGGTTAACCAAGTCTTGCATATTCTGACGTACGCTTTCCAATTGACCCAATTGAGATTGAACATCCGCATTGACGAGTACTGAGAAGCCTGCAACAGCAAGAACGATTGTAAATACCAAAAACGGCAAAAACGGCAAGCCTGTAATTGGTGAAGTCACGGTAATCAAGCCCAAGAACAAAGCTGCGAAGAACAATGAATAAGGTTTTGACAAGATTTGGTTCGTCAAATCACCACCGAGGGAATTGTTACCTGCAGAAGCACGGGTCATCACGATACCTGCAGAAATTGACATTAAAAGTGATGGCAGCTGTGACGCCAAACCGTCACCGATTGTAAGTACCGTATACTTGCTAACAGCATCCGCAATCGGCATTTGGTTCACAAGACAGCCTATACACAAGCCACCTATGATGTTAATAAGCACAATAATGATACCTGCGATAGTATCACCTTTTACAAACTTCATGGAACCATCCATTGAACCGAAGAGACTTGACTCTCTTTGTAAATCTTCTCTTCTCTTAACCGCCTCTTCCGGAGATATCAAACCGGCGTTAAAGTCGGCGTCAATTGTCATCTGTTTACCCGGCATCGCATCCAATGCAAAACGTGCAGCAACTTCTGCGATACGTTCAGCACCTTTTGTAATAACCATAAACTGAACAACCGTAATAATAAGGAAGATTACACCGCCTACAATCATATTACCGCCAGTAACAAAGGTTCCGAACGCGTGTACAACTTCTCCGGCATCACCTTTCGCTAAAATCAAACGGGTTGACGCAATTGAAAGAACCAGTCGGAACATTGTACCGATAAGAATAATTGACGGAAACGCAGCTAATTCAAGAGGTTTTTGGACATACAAAGATATCATCAACAGCACAATACCAAGGGTTATATTCAAGCTTATTGAAAAGTTGATAACCCAATTCGGCATCTCCATAATGAGGATTAACACCAAAGCCATTACAAAGAGTGCCAAAAATATTTCTGATATAGGTTTGTTCTGTTGTCCTTCTGCTGCCATTCTATCCTTTTAGGTATTTATTGATTCACCCCAATACCTTCTAAAGCTTTTTTAATAATTTCTACCTGCGTGTCAATGGATGCGTCGACAATACCGTTGTTTGTCTGGAAAATACATCCTCCCTCTTCGACTGACGGATCAGCCACAATATTTATTTTAGAATCAATTCCATATTGGTACGTAATATTCGGAATTGTATCCTTAATGAATTGTACCGCTTGCGGGCGAACCCTGATAACAATTTTAGGTTCACTCTTCGATACAGATTTTAAAACATCAATAATTGTATTAATCAAAACTTGAGGATCTTCCTCAACTTCTTTTTTTATAATTTTTTTAGCAATTTCTACACTAATTTCCAAAACGTCAGGTGCAATATATTCAAAAACATCTTTTCTCGCACTCATAAAATTTGCAAGTTCAGTTCTAAATGTTTCCAAATCAACCTGTGCTTTTTCAAGTCCCGCTCTATATCCTTCTTCAAACGCTGACTTTTTAATATTTTCGGCATCTTCTTGCGCGCGCGATACCAGATTTCTGTCATCAATTCTTCTGTAACCGCGTCTTCTGGAACCTCTTCTGCGCTCTTGTCTTTGAGTAAAGTCAATATTTTCTATATCAAAAAGTTCAATTTCCGGTTCTTGCTTTACTCCTTCAACAACAATAGTTTTCAGCTCTTCTGCCGGTTGTGAAACAAGTTCCGGAATTTCAACAGAAACTTCGCTGTGCTTTTTTGACAGCTCTTTCTTTACAATCTTCTTTTTCTGTTCACTCTTTTTTATAATCATATTTTATATTATATACTTTCTTCAATATATTCCGCAAGAACACCGGCAACCTTTAATGGCAGCGGCCCGTACTCGCCATCATATGCAAGAGAAGCAAATCTTTTAATCAACGGGCGTTCGTTTTTGATAACGCGTTCGACTTTTTCTCTTGAATATGTTTTATACAAATTCAAAAATTCTAATATAACATTCTCTGTTGTAAGTTTTCTCTTGATAGGAAGATAATTCTTCATATCCTTCAAACAATCAGTTATCAAGTCGCCATCAATTCGTGATTCTAAATCAGCCATATTCATGTATTGCGAAATTGCATTTGAATCCTGTGGATCAAACTTGTTAAGAATAGTTGTAACTTTATCCTGAGAAAGAATTTTAAGCACAAGAGCAAGTGACATTAGTTTCATTTGCTTATTGCTAATACTTTCAGGCACTGATGCAACTCCGGCGGGAGCATTGGAAGCTGCACCACTCTGTTCTGCACGTCTTTGCTCAGCCTCCGCAGCACTTCGTTCAGAGCTTTCAACCATTTCGCGCTGACGTCTTTCTTGTTCCGCCTGCGCCTGTTTCGCCATCGCATCAATATTTGATTGACTTTCTGCTCTATTTTTAACCTCTTCGTCAATAACACCTTTCTGTTCAAGGTCTTCGACACATTGTTTATAAACTTTAACTACGTGATGTTCAACAGCCTGCAACAGTTGCTCTTGAGGAATTTTTCTTATCATTGCTTGCTTTGCAATTTCAAAGATGGTAAATGCGATTTTTTGCATAATATTATCCCAATATTCAGGAAGAATACCGGAATGAATCAAGTCGATTGATTTGTGATAAGACCATTCTGCAATAATTTGAGTTATAAAAACGGCTTGATCCGCAGTTAAATTCAACTGCGTATCATTATAAAGCGCTTCACCTGCAAGTAAAGTAAAGTTGCCCAAAGTCTTAACTATATAGTCTTTTTCTCTGTCTTGCAAATCCTGTGGCACAAGCTCTTTCGCCTGCTCAGCCATTGAAGCCGCAAAACCTTTATAATCAAACCCTTCTATTGCCATATGACCTCACTTTTATCGGATATAAATTCCCCAATGATATTATATACCCCCTAAACCAAACGTTCCTCATATATTTTAATGAGATTTGTTAGTTTTTCAAATTTGTGATTTTAGTATGTAAATTTTTATTAAGATGTGTAGCAATTTATTAGGTTTCACTGTTTTTAAAATATTAACGATGTAGGTTAGCAAGAAAAAGGGAATTTATTATGATTAAAAACATCAATGCTGTAGCAGCTCCGACAAACGACAATATTGAAAAAGCTAATGTCACTCCAAATTTCAAAGCAAATGAAAATAACTCACTTGAAAGAAATCCACAAAATGACACCTTGGAAAAGAGAAAACATGTTGGGACTAAAATCGCAGCAGGTGTAGTTGGACTTGCCGGTCTTGCTGCCGTAGCAGATTTAATCTTTGCACACGGAAAACACCTTAAAGGTATCTTTGGCAAAGCGGAGAAAATCGCGCAAAAGGGTGCAAAAGGTGCAGAAAACACTGAATTACTAAGCAGAGAGAAATTTGTTGAAATCATAAATAAAAACGCAAGAGACTTATCTGGCGAAGAAATAGATGCTATCCTAAAAAAATATTTTGGTGATAAAAACACGGATGCAATTAAAGAATTGGCTACCGAACTTCAAAAATTAAAGCTTATCGGTTCTACCAAAGATACTATTAAAGGACTTAAAGCAGCTAATAAAGATGAATTTGGCGGAATATTGTTTGATGCATTATTAAACGAAAAAATTGCAAAAACAAAATTCGGTGAACTTAAAGCTCTTGACTTTTGCGATGAATTTGGAAAGAGTTTAGAAAAAACTAATCGCTCTGATATTAAAGCAATCTGGAGTGAAATAAAAAGCTTAGCGTCACTTCCGGAAAACAAAGACTTGAGCCTCAGTCAATTACGAGAAAAGTATCCGAAGAAAATATACAAAGAACTACAAGCTGACAAAAGCCTACTTGATTTATTACTAGATGATGTTAGAAAAAGAGAAACTTTTGTAACATTGCGATAAGAACAACACTTATTTAACCCTGTTCAACCCAACTGCGAATTTTTTCACCGGCTTCAGCCTCGTCCACACCATCAAATTCGCGTTTAAGTTCACGCAAAGCGTCTCTGATTTCAGCACCGGAAGACTTCATCACAGGTCTATTCTGCTGTTCTATCAAACCTTGTTGTAATTGTGACTGTTTTGCAATCATATCTGCCGCATTAACGCTTAGATCTTTGAGTTGACGTTCTTGAGCCTCATTTTGTTCTCTCAAACGAATCATTTCTTCTTCCTGAGCAGCTTTAGCGGCATTGATTTTTTGTGATAATGCTTTATGACCGAAGAACAAACCACCTGCAAGAAGAACAATTGCTAACCACCAAGGATTACCGTGTTCAGCCTTAATAGGAGCTTTAACATTCTTATCACCTGCCATAAACGGATCAAGAGATTCCGCAAATGCAATTGTAACATTTTCAGGACTTGCCTTTGGACTTGCTGCGTGAGCAACTAACTCTTTCAATTCTTCAAGAGTAAGTTCTACAGGCAATGCATCTTTTTCCAATGTTACCGCAATAGAAATTTCTTCCAAAACTCCAGGGGTCATATATTCATTTGTTTGAACTTTTGTAACACCAAACTGTGTTTCACGAGCTGTTCTTGAATAACTTCTGTTTTGAGAAGAATCTGAACTTCCTGCCGGTAAACCGTTAGGTAAATATACGCTCACAGCATTAGTATTTCTGTTAACATCCTGAGTCTGATCACCCAGTCCTTCAGAGAATGTTTGTTCATTTACAGCAGTCTTTTTGGTTGGATCATATTCAATCGTAAATCTCTCGACCGGAGCTTGTTTCAAGAATGTACTTACTGTCGCAACATATTTTCCAGAACCAATCAAACGGTTCAATTGCGCTTGAACCTTTTCCTGCATATATTTATCATTTTCTTGCAATCTTTGTAACATCTCGGACTGCGCATCCACCAGACTGTTGTAAACATGTCCGTTTGTATCAGTAATTGAAATATTTTGTGCAGTCAAACCTGAAACACTGCCTAACAACAAGTTAGAAACAGCTTTAATCGTACTCATATTGAGAGTCTGACCAACTGCAACCGTTAATTGGACAGTCGCCGTGACAGGTTTTTGCATTGAAGAGAACATTGTTTGTTCCGGAATTGAAATAAACACAGATGCGTTTTCAATACCGTCAATTCTTTTTATCAAACGAGAAAGCTCGCCGTTCATCGCACGAACCAGTCTTATTCTCTTATCTTCTTTTGTTGAAGTAAAATCACCTTTATCAAAAACTTCCAAACCAACGTTTTGGTCATATAAACCGCTCTCCACAATAACCATAATTGCACGGTCACGTTGCTCTGTTGTACATTTTTTCATGCCGGGTGTGCAATCACCTTTTCTAAGTCTCAAAACAGATTTTGTACCATCAACCGCTCTTGCTGCAACAATATTATTTCTTGCAAGCAAAGCCTGAATTTCAAGAGCTTTACCCAAATTGTCAGTTGAAAGCAAATCTACGTCTTCTTTTAAAGGTTCATTTGATACATCAATTTCGCTATTATTGGATTTTGAGCTTGCAATCGTTCCGCAGATTATAAAAATAATCAGCAAAAGAATCACCCCACCGGCAATGGAGGCAAGTAAAATTTTATTTTCCAATAATTTTTTGAAATCCATATATCCTTCCCTATTTTATATTATACACATTATGGGCTGTTATGAGAATACTAAATCTGCAATTGCATAATTTTATCATACGCTTGGATGACTTTTCCGACAGCAGTTGTTGCTACCGTAATACTCAATTCTGCTTTCGACATTGCAGTCATAACATCGTGTACATCAACGTTTTCGTTGCCCATCATTGCATCTTTCAAGAGGTTATCAGGAGCGTTCATCTCTGTGTTCAAATTCTCCACAAGTCCTGACATTACGCTTGAAAAATCTGTTGTCGCAGGCTCCTCCACTCTGCTCATTCTTGCAGAAGGCATATCATAACCCCAAGAATCAAGCTTAGAGTGCTGTATTCTTGCTTCCAAATCGTATCTTGGAATAAATCCGTTAAACATATAATTCACCTCTTTTATAGTATTAATCGGAAGATTTAAGAGTTTTTTTAGACAATTTTGAGAAAAATCATCCGTTTGTACTATCGTGCTTAATGATTTCTAAAGAAATGTCAAATTTTATCCGTAATTCTTAATATAAATTTATATATAAGGAGGCTTCATGAATTTACACGAAGAATGTTTGCTAAAATATCTTTTAAACCCTGTTGACTTGTTTCGTTCAACAGAGCTTTTGAAACTCAACAATATCCTTATTGAAAAAGGAAGCGATAAATTTCTCGGGAAAAGCGGAGAAATTCAATTAAACGCAGGTAGAATTTAAGATACGGGAGAAAAATTTTGAAAAATTTAATAAAAACAAAATGGTTCACATTCGGAACATATATACTATTGATACTCGCGACTTTGCTCGTGGGTTTTGTGTTATTACAGAACAACAAAACTCTTGATAGAGTAATCCACTCCTTTTTTGAAGTTGCGGAAAATCGTTCCTTCGACTACAGGCAGTCTTTAAGAGTTCTGCATAAGCAGCCTGTTGTAAACAAAGATATCGTAGTTCTCGCGATTGATGATGCCAGCCTTGAAATGTTATGGGACAAATACGGCGAATGGCCAATTCCGAGAAAAGTTTACGCAGATATGATAGAACACATTGAAAAGGGTAAACCGCAAGCTATCGTATTTGATTTGATGTTCATAAAATCAATTAGAGCAAGTGAGGCGTCTGATAATGCACTTATCAATGCAATGAACAAGTACGATAATGTTTATACAGCAATGAATTTTGACAACCAACCGTCAGAAGTCAGACTTCCTATTGATTTGCCTGACAGATTACAACTTAATGTAAATAATGACTCTCACATAGATTTTTCAAAAAAATACCACTTCACAAACTGCCGTCCGATTTTGGAAAAACTTCTTAACGGCAAAGTTAGTATAGGTATTACAAATGTTATAAGAAACAACGATGGAATTATTAGAAGAGTTGCGCCTATTTTGGAATACAAAGGTAAGCTTTATCCATATTTAGCTTTTGAAGCAGGCAGTGACTACCTTGCGGGGGAAAAAGTTAAAGACTTTTATGTAGATAAAAATGGTGAATTAAGTGTTGCTGACACAAAAATTCCTTTGACCGAAGAGGGAGATGCAATCCTCAACTGGTACGGACAAAGCGGTTCTCACAATGTTTATCCGATGTACAAAGTTATAAACGAAATGGAAGCAAACAAGGATGCAAGTTATTTCCACGATAAAATCGTTATCATCGGAACAACTGCAATGGCACTTCACGATACAAAGAGCGTTCCGGTTCAAGAAGGTGTTTACCCGGGAGTTGAAGTCCATGCAACCTTCTTTAACAATATGTTAGATAACAATTTCATCAAACAAACAAACGGATTTATAAACATATTAATCTTAGTATTTGTAGCTTGCGCAGTCGGATGCATCGTAATGTTTTCCGAATCAACAATATTTGCACTACTCTCAACCGTTTTGTTCGGAATTGCATATCTCTTTGTTTCCTACTACATAATGGAGCTTCATAACCTGTGGATTCCGGTAGTATTGCCTTCAATTGCGATTGTGCTGGCATTTGCACTCTCATTCTTAGCAAAATACATAATCAAATCAAGAGATTTTGAATATCAATATAAACTTGCAACTATAGACGGTTTGACAGAACTCTACAACCACAGATATTTCCAAGATACATTGAGAAAACAACTTGAGATTTCAAAACGTTATAGTCAACCGTTCTCATTAATAATTGTTGATATTGATTTCTTCAAAAAGTTCAACGATACATACGGTCACCAAGCCGGAGATGCGGTTTTAAGACAGGTTGCACAAACCCTTAAAAAGAACTCCCGTACAACTGATTATGTTTGCAGATACGGTGGAGAAGAAATGAGTATAATTCTGCCGAACACAACTTCTGAGGAAGCTTTATTTAACGCAAACAGAATCTTACACGCAGTTGCAGAAAAACCTTTCCACCTAAACGCAACTGACACCGGAAACGTTACAATAAGCGTAGGAGTAGCCACTTATCCGGATAACGCAGACTCGCCTCAAAGCCTTATTGAGTTTGCGGATAAAGGGCTTTATTACGCAAAAGAACACGGAAGAAATCAGGTCGGAAAAATTGAAAACTAGATAATAAGTGCGCTATTTAGCGCACTTTTAATAAAAGGAATTAAGATGGAATACGAAGTAACAATAATCGGCGCAGGTTTAGCAGGCTCGGAAGCCGCTCTGCAATTAGCAAAAAGAGGAATTAAAGTTAAATTATATGAAATGCGCCCCGTTAAAACCACAGGCGCACACACAGGCGGAAATTGCGCCGAATTCGTATGTTCAAACAGTTTAGGTTCATCTGATGTGACTAACGCAAGCGGACTTTTGAAAAAAGAAATGGAGTCGTTAGGCGGAGAATTAATAAAAATAGCTTACAAAAACGCCGTTCCTGCGGGAAATGCACTTGCTATTTCAAGAGATGATTTTGCAACCGAAGTAACAAAAAGAATCGAAAACGAGCTGAATATTGAACTCATAAGAGAAGAGCTGACTGAAATTCCGGATGGAAATGTTATTGTAGCATCAGGACCGCTCACAAGTGAGAAACTGGCTGACAGCCTTTTAAAATTCACAAAAAGCGAACATTTGCACTTCTTTGATGCAATCGCACCAATAGTAGAGGTTGACTCTATTAACTTTGATAAAGCGTTTTGGGCTTCAAGATATGATAAAGGCGAAGCTTCTTATATCAATTGTCCTATGAACAAAGAAGAATACGAAAACTTCTATAATATATTAATTAACGCACCAAGAATTGAAGGACATGATGTCGACAAATCCGCAAAGTTCTTTGAATCTTGCCTTCCTATAGAAATTTTGGCATCAAGAGGTGTTGACACTCTTCGTTTCGGACCTATGAAACCTGTCGGACTTATTGATAAACGCACAGGGGAAAAGAATTACGCGGTTGTTCAACTCAGACAAGATAACGCAGCTAAAACACTTTTTAACCTCGTAGGATTTCAAACTAACCTTAAATGGGGTGCGCAAAAAGAGCTTTTACACTCAATTCCGGGGTTGGAAAACGCAAATATTGTAAGATATGGCGTTATGCACAGAAATACTTTTATAAACAGCCCTGCTATTTTGAACCCGACTCTTGAAGCTAAGGAAAGAAAAGCTTTGTTCTTTGCGGGACAATTAACAGGAACTGAAGGCTACACCGAATCCATTGCCACAGGAATGCTCGCGGGAATAAATATGGCTGAGAGATTACTTGGAAAAGAGCCGATTGTACTTCCTCCGGAAACAATATTAGGTGCACTTACTCGTTATATCACGGCTCCTGAGCACTTGGAGAGCAAGAATTCACTCCAGCCGACAAACTCAAATTGGGCGTTGGTACCGCCGGTTGAGCTTCCTAAAAAGGAAAGGAAAAACAAAAAGTTAAAAAATGAAATGCTGTCAAAACGCTCTATAGAAGCCCTTGAGAAGTTTCTTAAAGAGAACTGATATTAAGTTTTGTTAACAAAATTGTATAAAAAAAAGCAATTTTTGAATTAACAGAAACTTTATATAAACAAGAGGATTATAAATTAAAGGAGAATATTATTATGGGTCTTGACATTTCTAAAATTCAAAACGCGGAATTGCAAAAATTAGCTTACAAAGCTGATGCTGATAATAACGGAATGCTAAATGCCGAAGAATTAAGCGTATTCAAAGCAGAAGCTCTTGAAAAAGAAGGTGTTTCAGCAGAAGATTTTAACCAAGCAATGGGACTTTATAAAAGCGCAGCTGCTACAGCAGAAACAACAGCTGTTACAAAAGCTAATAAAGAAACTGAAAAAAACTCTCCGGAAACATCTTTTGTTTCACAAGGCCGTGCTACTGAAAATATAACAAAGAACATACACGACTTTGTTAAAAAAGGTTATACATTAGAAAAAATTCTTGATAAACTTGACAAAATGTATACTTCTACTGACTACACTTCTACAGTTGCAAGTATCAAAGAGGTTATTACAGCTATTCAAGATACAAAATATAATTCAAAAGAAGACGTTGAAACTCTTAAAAAAATCGTTGAAACTGTTATTAACGCTCAAAGATACTATGGGGCAGGAAATGACAAAGCCATTGAAAGAGGTTTAACAAGATTCAGAAAAGGCTTAAACGAAGAACAATTAAAAGTATTGGATAGCGTTTTAAATGCGAAAGATTTAGCCGGCACCGTTTTAACTGATTTAGTAACTGCGGTTGAAAATGAACAAATTGGTAAAGAAACAGAAGAATTAATTAAAATCTATAACAAAATCAAAGAAGATCCTTCTCAACCCATTTACAAAAAGAATAAAAATGGTGAAAAAGTTATAAGCTTTAAGGAACTTGAAAAAGCTGTAAAAAAAGAAATGGAAAAAGCTGGACTTAAAAAAGAATCCTATTACTCAGACAAAGCTTTTGAAGAACTAAAAAAGTACATTCAAGAAGATGCTAATGCTGTTCAAAAGGCTAATTCTAAAAAATCAGACGGGGTTACAGAAAAAGAAATCAAAAAAAATGACAAGAAAACAAGAGCTCCGAAAGACCCTTATGCAAGAAAAGCATCAAGACAAGGAAAAGATACTAACAAACTAGTTGCCAGACATAACAACTATGAAGAAAATTATGAAAAACTCAAGAATGTATCTGCAGATACACTTAAATCTGAATTAAGTGAAAGCACATTAGCAAAACTTTCTGCTTCATACTTTAAAGAACATAGAAACGAAGACGGTTCTTATGATGTCACTTCTTTAGCTGCAAAACTCAAATACAGAGCTGGTTATGACTACATGATGAACCAATCTGATAATACGCAATCAAGTGAATTGAGAAATATTCAGGCTGAATTAAAAGAGATTACACACGGACAAGAATTTACAAAATCTGAAGTAGAAGAATTACTTAAGTTCTGTAAAATTGAAAAAGAAGGAAACAAACGTGCAGTTCTTGATGCTATCAAGTATGCATTGGCAGGTGCTGTCGGCAGCCCGACTGTAATTCAACACCAACGTGTCAGATTCGAAGTTGAAGATGCAATGGTTGAGACATTGTTGGATTCTTTAAAAGAATATGGAACAAGTGCGACAACGACAGCTCTTGGAGACGGACAAGCATTGATTACAATTGAACAACTTCAAATCGCTGATGTTAAGGTATTGAGCGCACTTGCAGGTTTAGGAGTCGGTGTACTCGGTTCAATTCTAACCCAAATGATTTTGGGTGAAGGCAGAGAATTTGAAATCTCTTGCATACCAATTTCAGACTTCGATTTCTCTAACGAAAGATACACAAACTTTGAAGAATATGAAAAATATATCAAAGAACGTTATGAAGACAACGGAAATAAAGCAAATGCAATCATCACTATCGCAAAACTTTGCAAAGATGAAAACGGCAAGTTTGACCCACAAAAATATGACTCAATCATAAAAAATCTTGCAGGTGTCGGTAGTAACGCAAATTGCACAGAAGTTCAAGGCGGTTTAATGTACAACGAAGAAATCCTTGACAAAATCAATCCGAATACTCCAAATACACCGGAAGTTAAACCAGAAGAAAATTGCGGCAAAGATGACAAAGTTTGCAACGCAGTTGTTACAAAAGAAGAAACTGAAGCAACTGAAAAAACAGAAGATTTAACTAAGATTCATAAAACTACGTACGGTGATACTTGGCAAGGTTTGGTAGAAGCTTACTACCCTGACTTGGTTGAAAAATGCGGTGGCTTGTGGGGCAAAAACGGTGCAATCAGAGCATTAAAAGAAGCTCTCGCCGGCGGTGACAAAGACGTATTGAAGAAACTTCTTGAAGGCGGAAACCTTCCTAACACAATCAAACTTCCTGCATCTATAAATGGTGTTGAAAGACAAGACGGAACCGTTAAAAAACAAAAAGTTCACGGAAATGGTAAATCTTTGATTAAAGAAGTTGGTAAAGACGATGTCAGAGTAACAAAAATTCCTGGTACTACAACATACAAAGCTGTTGACGGATGTGACGAAAAAGTTGCACCTGCTTACGGAAGCTCTGCAGAAGAAGCAACTGCAAACCTCGAAAAACAAACGGGTAAAAAATACGATAAAATTATTGAACAATAAAATACAGATGTAAGACAATGGTTGTTTATTTTGAAATATAAGAGGCAGAAATGCCTCTTTTTTTTATTCTTTGTTTATACTGAAATAAACATCCTTCAAACGTTTTTTGCTTATATGTGTATAAAGCTGTGTCGTAGAAACGTCACTGTGTCCCAAAAGCTCTTGCACGACCCTCAAGTCCGCACCGTTTTCCAGCAAGTGAGTCGCAAAACTATGCCTCAAAGTGTGTGGAGAAATATTTTTGTGAATAATTTTCCCCCTCGCGTGGATGAAATCATAGACATCTTGTCTGGTCAAAAGCCTTCCGGTATCTGAAACCAATAGCTTTTTAGAGTTCAGATTATATTTTTTTACAGCCAAATCTCTATAAGGCAAAAAGTTCAACACGGCTGATTTCGCCCTCTCGCCAAGCGGAATAAGCCTTTCTTTTGAGCCTTTACCAAAGCAACGAACGTATTTTGAAGATAAATCGATATCGTTGATTTTCAAGTTAACAAGCTCAGAAACACGTAATCCGCAGCTGTACAAAAGTTCCATAATAACCGTCTGTAAAGGGCTTAGATTTGAATGCAACATCTCTTCTATCTCTTTTAGAGTAATAACCTTCGGCAATCTTTGAGGAACTTTCGGCTGCTCAAGAGTTGACGCAGGATTTTTTGAAATAATATTCATTGAATCCGCCCATTTGAAAAACCCTCTCAAAGACGCAACTTTCCTAATAATACTTGTTGGCGCGTATTTGCGCTCTTTGAGTTTTCTGACAAAAAGGTTTATCGCGAGTCTGTCAACATCCTCAATTTCTTCAACACCTTCCGCAAAAGAATACAAATCCCTTCTATAGGCGTCTATCGTATTGGAAGACAGCCCTTTTTCCAGTTCAAGATATTCAAGGTATTGCGAAATCACATCGTATAAAATCATAATCTCAAATAAGCTTCTCTGATAAGAAAATCTTCTAACATCTTCTTATCCGCAGAAGATAGTTTCATATCATTAATCATTATGCAAAATACGTATTTTTTACCGCTTTTTGAGGTTAAATATCCGGCAATCGAGCTTATGTCAGAAAGAGTGCCTGTTTTCGCTCTCAAATTGTCCTTAATCGTCAACATACGATGCGTAAGGGTGCCTTCCCCCGGAGCCGGAAGTTTTTCCATAATCTTATTGTCTTTATTCACATACAAAACATCTGTCACAAAATCCGCAGAAACAAGGTTGTTTTTTGAAACCCCGCTCGCGTCCGTAATTCTTATTCTGGAATTATCCAATTTATTGCGCAAGCAGTAGTCATTAAACATCTTTATACCACTTGCATCCGTTCCTGTTTCAAGATTACAATACTTTTTACCCGCAAGTTTAAACAAAGTTTCTGTCACCATATTATTACTGTTTTTGAAAATATCACTTACTGCACTATCCATATCATGAGTAACTTTGTCTAAATATTTATCAGCAGAAGTTTGTTTATCTGACACAAATGCGTCCTTCAAATAAACCTTTTTGTTCTCTAGAGTTCTTGTTAATTGAACATCAAAGTATCTTTTCAAGTTATTCGCAGGAATAAACACTGTTGTAGGTCTTGCAACCGTTCCGGAAAGCATAATTGTATTCGCGGAAACAGCATTATCTCTATAAACCTGCACATCCGTTTTATCACCTGCTTTTATGTTATTGAAGAACACTAAAGGATATCTGCTCGGGTTTATAATAACAGCCGGAGCATTGCCTTCCGGAGGCATAATTGTTAGTTTAATAAGGTTTTTGTCCAAGTTATATGAGCCAAATCTCGGCATAAGAGGGTTCATATCATCATCCCATTGCCAGCCCTCGCCCCAAGTTTTATTATCAAGAACGCTGTCGTCTATATAAACTTTCTTTGTATCAAGTTTTATGTAATTAGCCAATTTTCTCAAATCAGTAGAGGTCAAATAAGGATCTGCACCAAGTTTGATAAGGAAAGAATCTTCGCCTCGAGAATAGATTTCAGTCGAGAACATGTAATCCTCACCCAAGGCTTCCACCATTGCAGGAGTCGTAATGACCTTCTGAACAGAAGCAGGGTTCATAAGCATTTTGTTATTCAGTGAATATACAGCTTTTCCACCCTCCGCAGATTTTATTGAAACAGCAATTGATTCAGTATCAACACCGGAATCTTTTATCACAGACAAAAAGTCTGACTTAACATGTTTTGCAGCCTGAACGTTTAATGCAAATAAAAACATTGCCACAACGATTAACGCAAATTTTTTCATTTTTTTATAACCTCATAAGACTTCTTGATGTCCTCAAGAACTCTGCATTTGTTTCTAAATTCATACATCTCATCCAAATCACAAACAGCTCTAATTCCGCCCTCAACTTTATCAATCTCGTCCAAAATATCGCCCTTGTAATCCATTATCATTGAATGACCTAAATTCTTTTCTCCGCCACGCAAATCACCGGTTTGAGTCAGCGCAACGAAATAAGATTGGTTCTCCACCGCTCTTGACGTGGTCATTGAATCCCAAGGGATTTTTTTATTCGCACCCCAAGCCGCCATATTAACCAAAATATCCGCACCCGCTTTTCTATAAGCACGATAGATTTCCGGAAATCTGATATCATAACAAATAGTCAAACCGAGCTTAACTCCGTCCAGTTCAACCATGACAGGATTATCTCCACGGGTTATATAATTTCCCTCTGTGCAGCCGTAATATGAGAACAAGTGGTTTTTCTCATACGTACAAACCATTTCGCCGTTACGATTAATCACAGGGCAAGTGTTATAAAGCCTTTCGCCTCGTTTTTCAATAAAACTTCCGCCAAGAATATTAACTCCAAATTCCTTAGCAATAGTTTTCAACATCCTTACTGATTCGCCAGCAGAAAGAGTTTCCGCACATTCAGTAAAAGACTCGCAATCCCAGCCGGAAGTCCAAACCTCAGGCAAGATAACAAAATCAGCCTTCACTTTGGAAAGTTCGCGCCTTAATAAACCTTCAACATTTTCAATATTTTTTTTCTTATCCGCAATCACAGAACCCATCTGGATTGCGAGCAAGCTTACTTTCTTCGCCATAACCCAAACCTGTAGACTTTTTTATACTCTTCAGGAGCTCTACGTTCCAAATCTTCCAAACTTGCTTGAAGCTTCAATCTGGCTTCTTCTTCATCATCGTTTTCTCCGACATAGATTGGTTTGCCGTATAAATTAATCAAACGTACATCAAGAATCGGCATTCTCAAACCGTCCCAAGAAGGAAGTTTTGCAAAATTAAAATTGTTTGAATACCAATAAATCGGCACAATCGGCACTCCTGCAAGCTTCGCGATTTTGATTACTCCATCTTTTGCAACCTTAGCAGGACCTCTCGGTCCGTCAATCATCATTGCGCAATTTTCACCGTTCTTCAAAGCTTCAATCATTTGCATAGAAGCTTCCACTGCACCTTTTTTCCCTTTTGAACCGCGAATAAGTTTGAATCCCCATTTGCCCACAACCTGCGCAATAACCTCTCCGTCTCTTGAGCGGCTAATCAAAACATTTGTTCTTGCCCTATTCTTGAGTCCGTGTATGCAACACTGATGAGCATGCCACATTGCGTAAATGCACGGTTCACATTCAGGATTTTCCACCTCGACGATATGTGTAAAAAACTCTTGTATCTTGAATATTGAGTATACAAAGTTTGAAAACTTCTCCACATTATTCTTATTCAACAATCTAACCATTCTTAAATTATACAATAAAACGCAAAAAATGTGTTATACTTGTTCTATGAAGAAATTTAAATATTTACTAACAGCCTTTATATTGGCTCAAGGCATTGCTTTTGCGAACTATAACGACATTTTTATCGCAGACATTCAATACGACTGGATTAGAAAATCAGAAGTCGAAAAAGAAGCGATAATCAGTGAAGTTCACGACGAAGTTTTTGAAGCTGAACTCTCAAAAATCGAAGGTTTCAAAGCGCAATTCAAAGACAGGTTGAAAGACAAAGAGTACCAAAAGCACTACTTTGCTGCATCTGCCGGTTACAAAGAGATTGATAACTACAATATTTCCGCTTTTTATTACAAAAACCAAAAGCATATTTATATGTACGCAATCCAAGATAAGAAAGATGTTTCAATGTCATATTATTACGATGCCTTGGGACATTTAAAATATGTGGATTATATTCACGGCGAATATCCTGATTATCCGTATTACTCTTATCAATACAGAATTTCAGGAAAACCTGTAAGCGCAATTTATTTTGTATCAAAAGATACACAATATTTATTCAACCCTGACGGAACATTTGTCGGAGTTTGGTACAAACACAATCTCTATGACAAACACTCCAAAGTAATTCTCACAAGGACGACTTACTAATGGATTACGCACACGAAATCGGCAAAATACTAAAAGCTAAGTCGTGGAAAATTTCTACCACAGAATCTTGCACGGGCGGACTTTTGAGTTCAAAATTAACAGATATTTCAGGAAGCTCTGAATATATTACCTTGAACCTCGTAACTTATGCAAACGAGGCGAAACACAAAATGCTCGGAGTAAAAAACGAAACTCTCGATAACTTCGGTGCAGTAAGTGAAGAATGCGCATGCGAGATGGCAAAAGGGTTACAAAAACTCACCGACTCAGATATCTGTGTTTCCACAACAGGAATCGCCGGTCCAACTGGCGGAAGCGAAGAAAAACCCGTTGGTTTAATGTATTCAACCATTTATGCAAAAGATAAATTCAAAACTTATAAAATACAGATGCCATCAACAACCCCTCGGATAGAGATGAAGGAGCTGTTTGCGCAAGAAGTTTTAAAAAATATTTTTGAGTTTTTAAAATAAGAGTTTGCTAAAAAAGAGGCGGTTCGAAAACCGCCTCTTTTATATCTCTTATAATTTTTCCGGATTTCTCAACGGAATCAATCTGTCTAAGTCTGAATTAATACTGAAGTATAATCTTGCAGTGCTTTCGTTGTAATCACGTCCGAGAGGGAAACCTATACCTACTTGAGCTGTTACCCAATCTGTTAAGTTAAGATATGTTCCGAAGCCCACACTGTGCAAGAATGATTGCGGATAATTATAAACATTTCCGTTTTCACCCAACCAGCCCCAATCATAGAACACAGCTATCCTTAATCTTTCATCTAACCAAGGACAAATCTTGTCTAACAACGGCAACGGAGTTCTGTATTCAATTGTACCGGTAACACCATAATCACCAATTAATTCAGCCGGTTGATAACCTCTTAATGTGTAAGGACCACCCATTTGCATTTGTTCAGCAGCAAACAATTTGTTTGGTGAATACTGACCACCAACTCTTACAACACCCATACTTCTTGCGAACAATCTTTGTACACGAGTTGCGTTAGCTGTTAACTTGAAGAATGCCTTATCACTACCGGAATTCATCTTATCGGTGCCACCCATACCGAAGTCAACACCAAGGTTTCCAATCCATCTTCCGTAACTGTCGTCTGTCATACCATACAAACCTGAACGCCATACATGGAGATTGTAATCTGAAAGATAATCCTTCGTTCCTGCAGGGTTCCAAGTTGTACTTGCATTTACAAAATCATAACCTGTATATAAGAATAAATCTGATTTAGCTGTTTGAACCAACGGTTGAGTTAATTTGAAGAAGTAACTTTGCGCGTTACCTTTTACGTTCAATCCTCTGTAAGGACCGCCCAATCTTACGTGAGAATCAGAAAAGTCGAATGACAATCTTGTTCCGTAAGAGCTTACAGGTAATGAATAACCTGCCAACCAACCGGTTGAACCTGATGATAAAATAGTACCGCCATAAATCTTATCGCCCAAACCTGTTAAGTTATCCATACCAACAAGGAATGAAACTCTTTGAGCACCTGTATAAGATCTGCCGTAATCATCGTATGAGAAGTTCAAGTTTACAGGGAATCTGTCTCTTACATTAAGAGTGATTGCTGTATTTTCATCACCCTCAGGCTGACGTTCAACTTCTGTTTGAACCTGAACATAATCTTCTCTGTTAATTTCTTTCATAGCCCTTTGAAGGTTCTTAGCGTTAAATACTTCGCCTTCTCTAAGCCCAGCTTTTCCCATGATAATATGTTTTAAGTACCATTCTCTGGTCCATTTTTCGCCGTCGATATTCATTTCGCCGACTTTACTTTCAATAATCTTGATGGTCGCAACACCGTCGACAATTCTCTGCGGCGGAACTGTTGCGTATGAAGTCAAATAACCTTTTGAATGATACAAGTTAGTAACTTTTGAACAAACTTCTAATAGTTCATCAAAGAAAATATCTTCACCAAGAACTTCTAAACCGAGTTTTTGAAGCTCTTCGTCAGAAATCACCGTATTTCCTTCAAAGTTAATTCTTTCAAGCAAAAAGTGAGGGTTATACAACATACCTTGTCTTGCTGCATCTTCCTCTACAGTTGCGTCATAGATTCTTTCATCATCAGTTACGTCATCAAGAGATTGAACATAACTCTTATCGATTTGATAGTTGTTTAATTGTTGTCTTTCCATTTTGTTGAAAGCACCGGCATCGGTATCAACACCGCCTGCAAATGGGGCTGCTTTAACGCTGCTCATTGAGAGCAGGAAAAACAAAGCAAGTGAATAACAAATTTGTTTTTTCATAAGTCAGAATTCCTAATTATTTTTTGTTAATAATGGGTTAATACTTTACTACGTATCTAACATTGTATTTTAAATAAAAACTTAAAACAAATTTAATTGCCGGATTGTAACAAAGTATTAAGCAATATTAAGTTAATTTTAACATACGACGCAATACGTGTAAAGATTTATTACAGTAGTTTTCTCCTCTAAACGGAGGATTTTATTCTATTTTGTACAAAATTTTTATTTCTTTGATATAAAATCCAAAACACCGTTAATAAAAGTCAACGGGTGAATAGGACAACCTGGAATGTATAAATCAATCGGATATTTTTCCAAAAATTCTCTGTTCAACTTAGATGACTCTTGAAAAACTCCGCCTGATATAGCGCAAGCCCCAGCCAAAATAACAATTTTAGGGTCAGGAGTTGATTTATAACAGTCCTCGAGGGCATAAGCCATATTCTCAGAAATCGGACCCGTAATGACCAAACCATCAGCGTGACGAGGTGATGCAACAAAATCTATACCAAATCTTCCCATATCAAAGTTACAGTTTGAACAAGCATTCAATTCCATTTCGCAGCCGTTACATCCTGCTGCTGAAACCTGACGTAGCTTCAATGATTTTGAGAAAACTCTTTTGATTTCTTTTCTGGCTTCAATTGCAACTTTTTCAAACTCATCCGGAGTCATCCCCTCAGTTATAACAAGTTTTTCTCTTGAAGTTGATGAAAGCTTATAATAATTGCAAAATTGAATAGCTTCGCATTTGCAATTTCCGCACAATGTACATTTGCCCATATCGATAGATAACGGTTTTGTATTCAATGCACCTGTCGGACAAACGCAAGGGTTAACAACTTCTCCCTGTTTTAGGATAGGAAAACCTCTAAACTGGCTTCTCATCGGAGCATTCGGAATATCCGGAATAAATTGGTTTCCCTGAAAATATTTTAACTTTAATGTATCAAACATATCTATTTTTCCTTATTACAAATCATTTCCACAGTAAGAAAGGTTGAAACTTTTGTTACAGAGCGGGAAGTCAGAAACTCCGTTATTTCTTACCGCAATTGCTAACATATACCAGTTATTGAAAGACGGATCCTTCATCTTGTATCTCAAAAGCTCACCATTTGCGCCTGTAATAGCCACGTGAACAACTTCTCCACGCCAACCTTCCGCAACTGATATAACTATAGAGTTTGTTGAAAGCTGAGGTTTGCAAACTGTTTTCAAGCTTTCATTGTTATAATCTTCAAGTTTTTTTAGAAGTTTTTTCACAATCTGCATAGATTGTTTAATTTCTTTGTATCTCAATTTGAATCTTGAATGAACATCCCCCGTTGCTTTGAAAGGTTTTACAACGTCAAGAGAAGTGTACCACTTATCATTGAAGTCAAATCTTGAATCAATATCCACACCGGAAGCTCTTGCCGCCATACCTACAGCACCCAATACTTTTGCGTTTTCAGAACTTACTACCCCGGTTCTTTCAAGTCTTGAAATAACTGTTGGGGATTTAAGCATAACTTTTGTGGTTCTATCAACAGTTTTGGAAACTTCATCAAGCATTTTTATAATTTTTTCTGACATATTTTTGTCGATATCGAAGTTAACACCCCCGACATCAATCAATCCTCTGCCAAACCTACTTCCGCAAATTTCGAGCATAGTGTTAATTACAAGGGTTCTTGTGATACCAAAAATTGATGCACCCATAAGGTAAGCTGTGTCACCTGCGATTGCACCCAAATCACCGATATGAATTGCCATTCTTTCCATTTCCAAAGCTATTCTTCTGATGATTTGCGCTTTGTTAGAAATTTTTGCATCACACAAAGCTTCCATAGCTTGGGAGTATGCCATATTATAAGCGATTACTGAATCACCGCAAACAGACTCTGCCAATCTATTGTTGAAGGCTTTATTCTTCAAGAAAATCTCTTCAACCCCTCTGTGTTGATATCCGAGCATAATTTCCAAATCATAAACCTTTTCACCATGACACATAAATCTGAAATGCCCAGGCTCGATTACACCTGCGTGAATAGGGCCAACTGCTACTTGGTGAACTTCATCCCCGCGCATTTCAAAGAACGGATATTCATCTTGATTTTTGCGTACAGGCTTCAACCAAGGATGATTTAAAGGTTCAATACCGAATTCTTCATAAAATTCTCTTTCAAAAATATGAAACGAAGGGAATTTTTGAGTAAATGACTCGTAAGATTTAACTTCAGGAGGAAATACTGCTGATGTTACGTAGAATTTACCGACTTTATCATCCGCCAAAATCACATACAATCTTACGTGTTCAAATTCCTGTTTTCCGAAAAAGCCGATTAAACGCATTTTCATTTTTTCGAAATCAGCCTTTATCTCATCAATTGACACGATAGGAATACTCAGCGCGTCAAATTTTTTATTATTTTCAGTTATTATCCAGTTCATATTTACCTTTCTTTCCGTATTAACCGAACATTGATACGGCATTAGCTAAAAATTCACTTATATTAAACGGCATATAAATACCGAGAACAAACGCAATCAGAAGCAAAACAGCCTGCGGAGCATACATTGTCCAATTGAGTTTTTTAACAGATTCCTTAACCGCATCTTCCTTTTCAGGATTCATTGCAGAGAAGCTCATCTTGATAACAGCTTTTGCCAAACCATAAATAATTATGGTCAAAAGAAGCATAAAGACTGCACACATAACAAATCTGCCTTGTGAAAACATTTGTTTAATCATCAAAAATTCACTTATAAACAAAATTGATGGCGGAAATGCCGCTATTCCAAGGAATGAAAGCACCCACAACCAACCGGTTTTTCTGTCAGCCTTCATCAGACCTGTAACTGATTTAATTTTCTTTGTTGAGAAAATTTCTAAAACGTTACCTGAAGTTAAGAAGAAAGCTCCCTTTATCAAAGAGTGACCAATCAAGTGAATCATAACCGCAAGAGCGGCAACTCCACCCAATGCAGTTCCAATCACAAGAATACCCATATTTTCGATAGAAGAATATGCAAGCATTCTTTTGTAGTTATTAATATGATAAACAAACACTGCTGTTACAAACAAAGATAAAAATCCCATTGTCAAAAGTATTATTCTTGCAAAACCGTCACAATTAGCAAGAACCATTATTCCGAATACATTCAAAATAACTAAAAATGCAGAGTTCAAAAGTGTAGCGGACAAAAGCGCACTAATTGGTGACGGAGCTTCTGCGTGAGCATCCGGTAACCAGAAGTGAACCGGAGCCAAGCCCATTTTTGTTCCAATACCAAACAATATAAATACAAATGACAACTTTAACCAGAACGGATTGAAGAGTTGAGCATTGTTATACAAGTCTGCGTAATATAAAGAATTTAAGTTTCCTGTAGCAACCGTCAACATAATAATTCCGACAAACGCAAGCGCAATACCGATTGAACATATAAATACATATTTCCATGCAGCTTCGATTGAATGTTTTGTTTTGTGGAAATAAATTAAGTACGCACTCGCAAGCGTTGTACCTTCAATAAATACCCACGCAATACCCAAGTTTGTGGATAAAATTGCACCTGTCATTGAAAGAACGAAAAACAAAACCATATAAGTGTAATGTCTTATTTTACGTCCGTCAGCCTCTTCACCTTTCATATAACCGTTGTTATAAATAGCAACCGCAAAAAACACGATAGACATAATTGCGAGGAAAACGATATTTCGACCGTTCACCGCAAAAAATGATGACGGCTGCCAAGCAGGAATAAAATCAATTCCCAAGCAATATGCAGTTGATACAGACAAGTGCAAAAGTGCATAAATATTTATCATCAAATTGTTAAGAAAATCCTTCTTAAACAAAAATAATATCAAACACGCTAAAAGCGGAAATAACAGTATTAAATTAATCATTGTATTCGTAATCCTTTAAATCTGATAACTGTGACACTTCCAAATCGTCAAACTCTTTATTAATCTCTCTTACCAACATACCCAAGATGAATACCGCAATAAAGATATCCAAAAGTACGCCGAGGTTTACAATAACCGGCATTTCCTTTGCAACAGAAAGAGAGAATAAGAAAATTCCGTTTTCCATTGTAATAAAACCGATTACATTTGATAAAACTTTATGCTTAATCGTAATCAACCACAAGCTTGTAATTATCATAGAAATTGAAACACCAAAGTAAATCGGATCAATAAGTCTGAATTCCGGTGAAGCCGTATTTGCGGCCAAAACAGCCACAAACAAAATAATGCTTGATATTACAAGGCAGTAAAAGTGCGGGATATTTGCATCTGTGTCTCTGTGTGCATTTGTTTTCTTGATAACCTTTTTCAAAAACCAAGGGATAACATAGGCTTTGATAACCAAAGTTTCAAAAACAATAAATACCAATCCTGCAAGGTGAGGTATATTTGCCATCAAAACTTCATTATCCGTCAATACTGCGGTTGTAAACCAAGGCTCTTTTGCAACGCCCGCCAAGCATACAAGGAATAACAACCAACCTTGTGCGACAAGCATATTCACGTGAGCCGCAAGTCTGCTTGTTGATGCAATGTATATCATTGATAAACCAAGTAAAATTATAAAAATATTTTCCATAACGCCAACCTAATTTCCATATATTCTGTAAGTTACAAGAGCAAGAATCAAAAGAGCAATCAAAGTCATTACGAATACGAATTCAAAGACGTGAGTCATTCTGAATCTTGCAATTGAAGACTCAATTGTACCTATTAAAACTGAAATCAAAAATACGATTGCCAAGAACGCAACTATTGTCCAAATGTATCCCAAACTCATCGGGATAATTAAGTTTGCAATCAAAGCTTCAAATAAAAACATTTTGATTGCTGCGCCCCAAGTTATTAAACCTAAATCCACACCTGAATTATCCAATATCATAACTTCGTGAATCATTGTCAACTCAAGGTGAGTTGTAGGATCATCCACAGGAACTCTGCAACCTTCAATCAAAAGCATAATGAATAAAGCAACTACAGCCAATATTATTATCAAAATTCCGTAAACACCTGCACTGCCTAAAATGTATTTAAAACTTCCGAAAGAATAAACCTGGCTCAACGCTGCAATTGAACCCATCATTATGAAAAATGCAGGCTCTACAAGAGTTGAGAAACAAGCCTCTCTTGATGCACCCATTCCTTCAAAACTGCTTCCGGTATCAAGTGCAGAAATCAGTGAGAAGAATTTTCCGAAAGCTAAGATGTAGGCAAAAATAACAAATCCAAACTGAATATCAATCACAGCCTGACCGTTTACAAGCGGAACAAAAAGTGCTGCAAAAATTATTGATGCTAAACCGGCAACGGGAGCAAATCTAAACACCCAAGATGTGGTTTTGCTATAAACAGCATCCTTTTTCATTAATCTTGTAAAATCCCATAAAGGCTGCCAAAAGCTAACACCTTTACGTCCTGCCCAAAATGCTTTTGTCTTTTTGATAACACCAATCATCAAAAACGGAGCAAGTATTAGTATTAGTATATTTAATAATGTTATAGCCATCATTATCTCCCTCTATCCCCAAATTACCAAACTTACAATTGCGATAACCAGGAATATCAAACCAAACAAAATGTATTGCTGAATGTTTCCGTTTTGAATTCTTTCGAATTTCGCCAAAATCTTTTCATCAAGTTTCAAAATCGGCTTAACAATATATGCCTCTTCAATATCCTCAATTTCTAACTCATAATAAGCATCCTTAGGGAATAATTCTTTAGGTTTTTTGATATGAGAAACTCTTTTGAAAAGAGGTTTTAATGTTGAAATAAAGAGATTTGCATAAGATGATGCAGTATATTGCATATGATTGTTTGCTCTGTTATAACCGCATCCCCAAGTGCAATGCTCTGTATATTTACTGTTAATAACTCTTCTGATTACCAAAAGTACGGCAACAAGAGCCAAGAAAATCAAGAAGAGAATACTTATTGTCTGCATAACCGCAATGACTGTTTCAAATATCGGAATCATTGCATTTCCGCCAACAAACATAGAAGTAGGTGACAAAATTGCTTTTGTTATATATTGCGGGAAAACACCTATTAATAATGTAAAGCAAGCAAGAATTCCCATTGGAACAAGCATTACAGCAGAAGAGTCTTCCGTAATCTTCTCTGCTTTTTCAGAACGAGGTTCGCCAAGGAACATTATTCCAGAAGCCTTTGTGAAACAAAGAACAGCCATTGTACCGACTAACGCAAGTCCGGCAATTGATATAACCAGTGTTATAAATGAATTTATATCTGAAGAAGGTATTCCAACTAACATACCAACATAGATTAAGAATTCACTTACGAATCCGTTGAATGGCGGCAAACCGCAAATTGCGACAGAACCGATTATGAACATAAGTGCTGTCCACGGCATCTTTTTAATCAAACCTCCTAACCTTTCAATATTTCTGGTATGAGTTTTTAAATAAACACTACCTGCAGCAAAAAATAACAATTCTTTAAATATTGAGTGGTTAAGTACGTGTAAAATACCGCCTGCAAACCCAAAAGTTGCAACAATCGGATTACCGTAAGCAAGACCTAACATACCGATACCGATACCCATTCCAATGATACCGATGTTTTCAATACTGTGATACGCAAGGAGTCTTTTTATATCGTGTTGAGTTATCGCATAAAGCACACCGTAAAGTGCTGAAATAACAGCAACAATTAAAACTGCATAAGATATTAATTTTGAAGGAACACCAATCAAAGTTATTGTTCTCAAAATTCCGTAAATACCGGTTTTTATCATCACACCGGACATAATTCCAGAAACATGTGTAGGTGCTGCAGGATGAGCATCCGGTAACCAGTTGTGGAAAGGTACAAAACCTGCTTTAATACCAAAGCCAATAAATCCGAGAATGAACGCAATATTTGCAAGCTGCGGATTATCTCTCAAAACCCCGACATAATCTGCAAAATTCAAACTGCTTGCAGCATTTGTTAACAACACAAACATCGCTGTAATAAAGATTACAGAGAAATGCATATAAACTAAATACTTAATACCTGCCGAAAGAACTTCTTTTTTCTCGCCTTCAAAAATAACCAGGAAAAAGGATGATAGTGACATCAGTTCCCAAACAATCAAGAAAAACAAGCTGTTCTGAATGGTTACTACTCCAAGCATTGATGCAACAAGAAGCATTAAAAAGAAACAGTGTGATGAAACATTCATACCCTTATTGAGATAAGGTTTCATATAACCGTTCGCATAAATCAAGCCTAAGAAACTCATTATTGAAATTATCGCAATAAATATTGCGGATAACGGGTCAATAACAAGATTTACTCTTCCGAAAATAGAAGCTAAATCAAAAGCTCCGACTAAAACTTGCCCTGTGTACAATACGTAAAACGCAGGAATTAAAGCTGTCGCAAGCCCCATAAATCCAAATATTGAACAAATTTTAAGTTTGAAATCATCTTTGACAAGAATCGAAAACAATGCGCCCAAAAGCAGAATTCCGATAGATAAAATAAAATATTCCATAACTATTTACATTCCCAAAATTATAGTGTCTGTCTTCTTACAGATTTTGTTATATTCCGAACAAAATAGAATTGCAAGAGTGGATTTTTGATATCTTTATAAACATTTAATTTCCAAAAGCTTTACTGAAAAATCGGCTTGTAATATAATATTTTTATAAAAAAAGTTAAAGAGGGATGAGGGGATAAATTTCCCTGTAACACGAAAAGGATAGGTATGAAAGAACAAAAAATTGCCGTTATCGGCTTTGGTATGTGGGGACGAAACATAGTCCGTAATTTCTATAATCTTAATGTTTTGGATATCGTTTGCGACTTGGATGATAATTCTCTAAAAACAGTTCAGGAGCAATTTCCCGGAGTAAAAGTTACAAAAGACTTTCATGACATTATCAACGATAAATCTATTACGGGAGTTGCAGTCGTAACCCCTTCTCACACTCACTTCAAAATGGTTAAAGCTATGCTTGAAGCGGGCAAGAATGTTTACGTTGAAAAACCTATCTCAACCGTTGCAGAAGAAGCTCGAGTATTAACAGAACTTGCTGAAGAAAAAGGCTTAATCTTAATGGTTGGTCACTTACTTTTATATCATCCTGCAGTTAACAGATTAAAAATGTTAATAGAAGAAGGTGTTCTCGGAGAGTTGGTCTACGCACAAAGCGACAGACTCAATGTTAACTATCATAAAAACGACAGAAGCGTTATGTGGGATTTAGCGCCGCACGATGTTTCAATGATTGCATACGCTACAGGCAAAAACCCCGTAAAAGTACTTTCAGCAATCGGTTGTTCTTCCGACAAAAACGATATTATGGACATAACTCACATCGGAGTTGAGTTTGAAGGCGGAATGATTGCTCATATTTCTGACAGCTGGATTACTCCTCAAAAACGAGTGAACTTGCTTGTTAGAGGTACAAAAGCTACCGCAATATTTGATGACACAATGCCGGAGAACAAACTCAAAGTTTATGATAACTTTATTCCGGCAAACACACAAGATTATCCGCTCGATTATCTTGAAATTGAACCTCTAAAACTTGAATGCCAGCACTTTGTTCACTGCTGTGCAACAGGTCAAAAGGCTCGTTCGGACGGAGAAAACGGATACACCGTAGTTAGTATTCTTGAAGAAGCAGAAAGAATAATGCTCGGTTCAAAAGTTGAAGATTTGAACAAAAAAGATTTCGCAGTTTCAAGAATGAAAGTATAGGGGGTAAATATATAAGGGTAAATGAGACAATTGTCCCCTCACCCTAACCCTCTCCCCAAGGAGAGGGAGAAAGTATAAAAGGTTATAAAGAAAAAAATGGCTAATTTTATTTCAATATTCAGAATTTTTGTAATGTTCGTAGCAGTATATTTAATTTATGCTTGCGAAGGTGACACGATTGCTTATGTTTGGGCTTTGGCACTGACTATCATCGCATTTTCACTCGACGGTTTGGACGGATATGTTGCAAGAAAATTCCACGAAGAATCAAAATTCGGGGCTTTGCTTGATATTATGGGTGACAGAATCGTCGAAAACACTTATTGGATATTGTTTGCAGTAATGGGTTGGTTGAACATTCTTTTCCCACTGATTGCGATAACAAGAGGTTTTATTACAGATACAATCCGAAGCGCAGCTATGGAACACGGCTTGACTCCGTTTGGTATGCAAGTTAATCCTGTTTGTAAATTTATTACGGGTTCAAAATTCATGAGAATTAGCTATGCGGTAGCAAAGGTTTTGGCATTTGTTCTCATTATCGCGGCAAAAGTTCCTGTTTGTCCTAACGCTGAATTAATCGGCGCAATCGGTTTCTGGGCAGCTGTATTTGCAATTGTGTTCTGCGTAGTCAGAGGACTTCCTGTTGTTTTGGAAGCGAAATATTTGTTTGAAGATAAAGCTGAGTAAATATGTTAAACATTGTTTTATATGAGCCTGAAATCCCTCAAAATACAGGAAATATTGCAAGATTATGTGCTTGCACGGGAGCATCCTTGTATTTAGTCGGGAAATTAGGATTTTCTCTTTCAAGCAAATACACAAAACGCGCGGGTTTGGACTATTGGGACTCCGTTGATTTGCATAAAGTTAGCTCTATGGACGAATTGTTCAAAGAGTTCCCTAATGGTACATTTTATTATCTGACCACGAAAACAAAAAGAAAATACACCGACATTCAGTTCAAAAACGAAGATTTTATCGTTTTCGGACCTGAAACAAGAGGATTACCGCAAGAATACGTCACTAAAGATACTGCGCTAACCATTCCAATGAAAGAAGGTCAGCGTAGTCTCAACCTTTCTAACTCTGTCGCAATTGTGGCATACGAAGCCATACGTCAAGGGGTTGGGATAGAATAACTAAGAGGTGTTATGACCGATTACAAAATGCCTGAAAGAACACAAGAATCCAATAAAGGAACCTTTGGCAAGGTCTTAAACCTGTCAGGTTGTGGAAATTATATTGGGGCGGCATATCTTTCAACCGTTTCTGCCTTAAAAGTCGGTGCGGGATTTTGTGCATTAGCTTCAACCAAAGACGTAATCCGCTCAGTATCAGCACTATTGCCTGAGGCGGTTTATCTTTCAAGAAGTGAAGCGTTAAGAAATATTAAGCAATACACAACTTTTTTAATCGGTTGCGGTTTGGGTCAAGAAAGAGCATCAATAAAAGTTTTCAAACAATTTATCAACAAGTTACAAAAAGAAACCATGCCTGTAGTGATTGATGCTGATGGTCTGAATATTTTGAGCAGGACAAAAATAAAACCACCTAAAAACAGTGTCATCACTCCTCATCCGCTTGAAGCAGCAAGACTTTTGGGAGTCGAAGTTGATAAAATTCTTAGTGATTTAGAAGGCAGTGCAAAAAAATTAAGCGCAAAATATGAGTGTGTAGCAATTTTAAAGACTCACAGAACAATTATTTGTGAGGGCGAAAAAGTTTTTGTGAACCAACACGGAAATTCTGCCTTGGCAAAAGCCGGTTCCGGAGATGTTTTGGCGGGAATTATCGCAGGGCTTTTGGCACAAGGTATGCCAACTTTTGAGGCTACAAAACTAGGTGTTTATCTCCATTCGAGAGCAGGCGAAATCGCATCAGAAAAGTTGAGCGAGTATTCCGTGCTTGCATCAGACTTGCCGAAATACGTATCATTAGCAATCAAAGAGTTGATTACTCAAAATTAATTCTGCCGGTTTGGTTGATTGTGATAGGCTTGTTAAGCTCCTTGATGTACTGGCAAGTCATAACGTCTTTGTCATACGGATAAACTTCAAGGCATTCCTCTAACGGTTTGAGAAGAGGATAATCCGCCCCTGCAGCCATCATATATTCGTCAGTTGCAAGTCTGTATGTCTTGTCTTCACGAGGGTTTTCAATATCAATCGGCGTTTTATTACCGTTTTTGTCCACAAAATTAATATAAGTTACTTTGCCTGCTTTTTCATCCACACCATATTCAAGTCCGGAAACAGCAACCAACCCCGGTTTGTAGCCGTGACTTGCGTATGAAGTTTCGGTTGATTTTTTCAACAAATCCACAATCGCTTTTTCTGAAATATTAGCAACCGCGATTCTGTCAAAAAATGGCGCGATATCTTTGATGTCTCTGGAATCAATTACACCTTGGTGGAAAAAGTTTCTTATTCCACTGTTATTCCAAACCGCTACATCAGAGTTTGTCATATACTTCATCGCATCACAAACAAAGTTTGCGTGCGGGTTTTCTTCTATTAAAAGTTTTGGAGGTGCAGGAGCATCCTTGATAACACCGACTCTTTCAGGTTTGCCCATAATCTCATCAAACAGATACTGGTTAATCATATTCTTATGGAAAAGTCTTGTCTCGCCTAAATTATTTTGAGCTTTTGTAATCACACCGTCTTTGTCAAAAGTAAGGTTTAGCAAACCGAAATAACTTCCATCTCTGCCGGCTTCGGTTTCTACGACAGGTTCGCCGGATTTTGAATAATAGAGATTTTCGCCTTTTTTAATCCCTTGAAGAAGCTCATGTGTATGACCACCGACAATTACGTCAATACCATCAGTGTTTTCCGCAACGATTTTATCACGCTTGTGGCCGAGATGAGAAAGAAGAATAATTTTATTTATACCTTTTTTCTTAAGCTCGTTGATTTCTTCCTGAATTTCTTCGATTGTTTCATCCAAATCATCTACATAGCAGTCTTTGTGATAGTTAGGGTGAGTCAGACGGTCGAACATATCAATCGGAGAAGCTCCGATTAAGCCAATTTTTTCACCCTTAACTTCTACTATCTTTGAACCCTTAAGTTCTTTATCTATAAAATCTCTGCCGTATTCTTCAAGATTATCTTCGCGCTCTTCCCATTGCTCTGATTTATGGAAGTTTACGGAAAGCACATCCGCATCCATATGTTTAACTGTATCTACAAAGTCTGACTGAGTTGTGTCGATTTCGTGGTTACCAAGAGCAGAGGCAGTGACTTTTGCCATGTTCAGGAATAGCGCGGTTGCGCGGTGAACCGCCTTGTTTTTTTCGTCCCCGATATCATTATCACCGGCAGAAAGTCTTAAGTCGCCCTTTATGCCTGATAGAATACGCATCATATTGTTTGTTTGCCCGTGAGTATCGTTGACATAACCGATAGACATCTCAAATGTGTCATTCGGAATCGGAGCGGTTTGGGGAGTGAAATTTTTCTTGTCGTTACTGCGGAAAGTAACTTGCGGGATATTGATATTAAGTTTTGGGATATTAAAGTTCATAACCACCTCTTTACACCAATATTAAAACCCCTCAAAATCAAAATTGCGTTTAAATTTACAATAATTTACATTGACAAGCATGTGAGTGCCTTTCTTAGAATTTCTTCCGGATTAGACGTGTCCTCAACAGTTGATGCAACTTTCAGAAAAGCGTCTTCAATTTCTTTGGTTTCGTAACCCAGTGAGAGCAAGACTGCTTGTGTGTCTGAAATCGCTTGGTTTTGCGGGAGCGAACTTGTTGTTGAGCGCGGAAGTTCGGTTTTCATTAGCTTGTCTTTAAGTTCAAGAATAATTTTTTGCGCAAGCTTCGGACCGACACCTTTCGCGCGGGTAAGCTCCTTGAAGTTTCCGTCTATTACGAATGATATGAGGTCACATGCGTCAAACTCGTTGAGGAGTGCAAGAGCCATTTTCGCCCCGACACCCGAGACAGAAAGTAAGATTTGGAATATGTCGCGAGTTTCTTTGTTAGAAAAACCGTAGAGCGACATAGCGTCTTCTCGGTGAATAAGGGTTGTGTAGAATTTTTTTGAGTCGTTTTCGTTAGGCTCAAAGTTAAAGAAATCCTGTTCAGTCACTTCAAGCAAGTAACCTACACCAGACACTTCAACCGTGATAAAAGTACCTTTTGAAGACCTTCTTTTATCTGATAGACAACCTTTTAGATAATCAAACATATTCCTAACCCCCCAAATATTATATAATAAATCCCATTAAAAAAAAACTCTTTACAATCCGATTTGTTTTGGTTATTATAGATTTGCAACTGATGAAAACACTTCGGAGGAGTGCCAGAGCGGTTGATTGGAGCGGTCTTGAAAACCGTCGAACGTGCGAGCGTTCCGTGGGTTCGAATCCCACCTCCTCCTCCATTTAGAAAGAGTCTGAAAAGGCTCTTTTTTAGTACGTTTTCAGAGTTTCAAATTTTTCAAAAACAGCTAAATTTAGTCCCCAAAGGGATTGTTTTGGGACTGGTGAAAAATTTTGTTGATTTTAGAACATTTTAGCATTTGACCTGAATGCAACATATTATATCGGTTTCTGCGGTAAATCTGGTCAATCCCAAGTAAGACATAGATTTTAGAGATGTTATCAATGGTAATTGTGGTAAATCTAAGCTATTTGTTAGTTTTGGGTAGGTTACAGGTCTTAAACTCTCTGATAGATACCAAAACGATGAATTTGGGAGCGGGTTTTTGAAAAGCAATTTATAATAAGTTTGTGAATAAACAAAGAAAGGAACAAACTTATGAAATGGCTAGGAATTGCGTTAGTAATCTACATTTTTGTAAATGGCTTTATGAATGAAATCAGAGGTCGAATAGGAAGTTATAACTCTGATAACGATTATTATGACGATTACAATGATGAGTACGAAGAAAATTACTACAATAATGAAAATGATATGTGGGCAAATTTTTCACCTGCTCAAAATAATGTGGATTATAGCAGTCCAAAATTTGATACAAGTTTCATTTCACACGACAAACCGCCTGAATATCACCACAAAGACACTTATGAGTACAAAATGTTGGTTCGTGTTAGAGGTAGCAAATATGCAAGACAGGAAGAAATAGTTGTAGAAGCTCACAACAGAGCCGAAGCTAAGCAAAAAGCTATGAATATGGGTTATGACATTATTAGATGTAATTGAGAAAGGACAAAATTGTGAAATAACTGATGTGAGTTGTGTACAGTCTCTTAGATTTAGCAATATTATTATAATCGACTGTAACCATGAAGACATATATAAGAACGAATTTCGACATGAAATTCTTGTTCTTAGTAAAAATAATGAACAAATTGCACATTTTGAAAGTAATCACAGTATTCGAGTTGCAGATTTAGACGAAAGTTGTAATTTATTTACCTTTGAAGATGTTGAAGCTAAAATAGAAGTTTACTAATTTCATCTGGTGAAGATATTGTAACCATAAGCGGTCGACTCGGACATGCAGATAAAAATGTAACCCTAAACACATACTCTCACATAATCAAATCAAAAGAAGCTCAGGTTGCTAATAAAATGGATGAGTTTTACGCAGGATTGAAAATTGTCAATTAGTTTCTATAATCTCATCAATTAGATAATTCTTCCATACTATTCCTAATTGAGCAGCAACATCAACATCAGATTCTTTTATTGCTATATAAGAATCCTTATCTGTGGATTGTTCATTTATAACCCTTCCACTATAAACTCCTATAAATTCAATAGAGTATAATTTTTCTTCAAAAATGTCTTTTCCGCCATATTTTAACCATGCTGTATCATCTTTATTTATGTAAAAAACAGGCGAACCTGACATTCCAGAACGAGTAGAAGTATCGACATAAAACTTTAATCGATTTGCTAAATTTGAAGCAATACTTCCCCGTTTCCATATTGAAGTTCCCGAATCATCCCTCTTCCCAAAAGGATAACCTAAAATAAAAACATCGTCGGATGGATGTATGATGTTTTTGGATTCAAATTTTTTATAATATGCGTCGTTAACACATAAAAGTTTTTTGCTTTTCCCAAAAGAATTCAATGTAACATTTACTGGTAATATTGCTATATCCATATATTCACTGTATGTGTACTTTTTTGCTTTATACAAAGGGTTTTCATCTTTATCAATTAATGTAAATTCACAAACAATATCTGCATCTGTACTTATTTCACCATTGTTACCGCTTGACCAGCCATAAATATAAGTTTTTACCTTATTGGGAATTGCCCCTCTATTATGCAGTGGTTGATGTACGCCATTTGAATCAGCAATATGATTTCTTCCACTTAGTACATGATAATTTGTAACAAGATAGTACCTATCTTGTTTGTTATAGAAGAAACCACTAGCTTTTGTTATTAATGTATCATTAAAGTACGTTTCAATATAAATAGATGTGTATGATAAATAATCTATTGGATTAAAAGAGTTATCGGAATATGGCATATTTATCTTTCTTTAGTTTTGAATTTGTATTATAATTATACAATATTAAGGGATATAAATGCTAGATTTTATTTTTAAAGAAAATTCTCATATAAACTATTGGCAAATTGCAACTCCATTTATAACTGCTATTACTTCTTTAGGGGCAGTATATTTTGGTGCGTGGTTAACAGATAAAAGGCGAGAAAAAGAACAATATAAAATAAATATTAATACAGCAATAATATTGCATACGCTTATTGAATTACAAGTTCCAGCATTGATTGAATATCGTAAAACTTTAATAAAAAAATTGCAAGCAATAAATGCAAGTAATATAACTGTTGCAACAGAAAGACAACCATTTTCTTCTTGGTTATTACCTATAAACATTAAAGATTACGACTTCTTGATAAATTCAAGTAAAGGTGCTGTAAGTGCATTAAACCAAATCTTGCAATATCAAGAAAGATTAAATAGTGCGATATGTTCATTTAATGATTATGTGTTAACAGATAAAGAAAATGTAAACATTTTTGCAATAAAAATGAAATGCATTATTGAAACTATGTATGAAACTTGCGATAGTCTAATATATTTTTCACTATTATTACATAGATACTTAACTTATATACTTGGTGAAGTTTACAAAGAAAAAATTACTTGTTCTGATATGCTTATGGGAATAAATCTTATTGAAGAAGCAAAAAATAATAAAGTGCAATTGGAATGGCTAAAAATATTGCCAGAAGATTGGCAGTATGCTAGAATGGTACAAAAATAAAATTTCAATTTTTGTGGGACTAAAAAGGGACTAATTTGGCAAAAAGTCCCTGAAAGCTATTAGAAATTATTAAAAGAATGGTTGACTAAAACTAAACAATATTAGAGGATACAGGAGAAAATTTAAGGACACAAAAAGCAAAAATACGTGTTCGAATCCCACCTCCTCCTAATTTAAAAGCCACCTTGAAAGGTGGCTTTTTTAGTGGGTGCACTTCATACTAAGCCGACATTAAAATTTTATATTTGGCGGATTGATAACTAGAGACTTAGTTTAATAATGTCTGACATTTAAAATAATAAATTTTAAAACCGCCATCTTTTAAGTAAAGAATAATATAATGCGTGTTGAGCCACAAGTTTTAGAAAAAATTGCTGGCAAGCAGTTTTTTACTTGCCAAAGAGATTAAAACAATTTTTGTTGCATATTATTTTCTAAAAACGTTTTTTGGCTACTTTGTTGGATTTCATCTGTCGGTTTAAGATTCCCTAAAATCATCAAATCATTTGGATTATGTTTTTTGTAATTTTCTTGTGCTATTTGAGGGTTTTGATTTGCATAACAATACTTACAACCATTTGGACAAGTGTCATAATCTCCGATATTTCTATTCTCCATACAACGACAACCCTGTCGGTTACCTAAATGTCGAACTTTTTTAAAAGTAATACCATTTGCCTGACCTAAAATATCAGAAGTCATGCACCCCGATTGCAAAACCCCATATTGTTCAAGATTTTCAACTGTTGCACAAGTTTGAATTATCATATTGTGTTTTTTCGCTATCGCTCCGATATTTTTTGCAATTTCATTTTTATCAATTTCAGTCAATGTGATAATTTCAGACATATTTATTTTTAATTTCTTATACATTTCAACAAAGCTAAAAATACATCTGTCAATATATGGTGAAAGTCTTTCGGACATATAATCAAATGTTTCATAGTGAACTTGTTTAGTGTATTTTTCGGTCAAAAGAACTGGGTCATATCGCCACGCAATTCTTTGTTTGCCAACAATTTGGGATAATTTAACAAGCGTTTCAATACTGTCATCTATACTTGGAACATTTGGTTCAACATCATTGCCATAAGCAGTAATTGTATAGTGAAAATATGTGTTAAATTTATCGGTAATTTCTGTTAATCTGTCTAAAATCGGTTCATAATTTTTGGAACAAAATACAACGCAATCAAGAACTTTTGGGTCTAGTTCATATCTTGTTACTTTGTTTTGAAACATTGGATTTCTTGAATAAACAAAACCTTCTTCAAACCTTTTCAAAAGCCAATCTGAATAATATTGAACTGTATCTGTCCTTGAACCTGTGTTGATTATCATTTTATACTTTTATTCCTGATTAAAAAGGGGCAAGATTGCCCCTTTCAATTTTAGCACAATTCAGCATCGCCAAGTCCAAATTGTTCTAAACTATTATATTTTGCTTGAACACAAATATATTCCAAATCAGTTTTTGCTTCCATTGTTCTTACGGCATTTGGAAGAACTTTGATACAAGTTCCTTCTTTAACCTCAACAACTTTATTATCTAAAGTCATTGTACCTTCACCCTTTAAGAAAATATAAACTTCTTCATTCTGTTTGTGTTTGTGATTGAATGGCAATTTTACTCCGGCAGGCATTGCACTAACTGAAATTTCACAACTTGTTAAGCCTAGCAAATCATGCAAAAACGCTTTGCCGTTTTCATAATTTTTGCCTACTTCGCTGATTTTTCTGATTTCTTCTTTTTTAAAGTTTGTCATAATGTTTTCTCCTTTCGTTAGACATCTAACTATTACTGTAAAAATTTTTATTTTTGTACTTTTCTTAAAAGTTCTTCTAAAATTTCAACTTCTTTATTGGATAAATTTTTGTATAACATTTCATTTAAATTTTTTGATATTTTCTCAAAAGTTGTCTGAAAATCTTCACCTTTTTGCGTTAAAACTATATTTGTAGAACGACTATCTTCATCAGAAGCTTCTCTTTTTAAATATCCTAGTTTCTCAAGTTTATCAACCAAGACTGTAACCGTTGGTTTTGTTCTATGAATGCAATTTGCAATATCTTTCATCGTCATTTTACTGTTTTTGTAAAGACATACAAGAATATCACCATGACTAGGCACAAGTCCTTCTGCACCGTTATTTTTTAATTCTTCAATAATAAAACGGTTACCTTTTTCATGGATTTTGGATATTAGAGATAGAATAGCACTCATACAACTATTATAGTTAGATATCTAACTATGTCAAGAACTTTTTTACTTTAATACATTTTTTAGACACGGAAGAGGCAACAAACCCCAATAAAACTAAGCACTTTCCCTTTTACTTAAGATTCACTATTTATAAAACTATCTTTCTAATTATAAAAGGTGTGCAAGTATGCGCACCCTAGTTCCTTTATAATTTTTCAGTAAATTGATCTTTAAACATAAGGTTATAATCGCTTTCAGTACGTTCAAGACCGGTTGTTTTATCGACTCTATACAAATTACTTACGTCATTCCAAATTGGTTTGATATTTTTATTCCACCACTCATCATATACTGAAGAATGTTCCTCTCCCAGCAATTTATTGAATATATTTTTATTATCCCTATCAAGTAATTTTCTGAATAAAAACTCCATCGGACCTTGACCATCGTCGCTTCTGGATGGCTCAATATCAACTATGCGTCCCCGAGAAGTGTCAACAACTCCACGTGCATTGAAACACCCTTTGACATATTTCACGTCTGTATTGAGAATCTCATTTGAAGGATGTTTCTCAAAAGCGTCACATATTTTTGAAAACAATGCGATATGTTTATTAGAAGAAAACCACCCCGCAGGGGAATCTTTACAGTGGTCCAAATATTGGCAATATTCTGCTACACCACGAGAGTTTAAGTTAATTTTCGCTCCAAAACTCGGAGTATTGTTTCTTATTTTGTCAATTTGCATTGTATGTACTCCTTAATAATATATGTTTTATTATACATAAAATCGGCAAAAGTAAAAGGTGCGCAGGTATGCGCACCCTACTTATTATTTATCGAATTAGTAAATCCAATCTTCCTAAATGGTGGCAAAGCATGAGTTTTTATGCTACAATTGACAAACAATTACAATTTAGGAGTTTAAGAGAAGCATGTATAAGAGATTAAGTATTTTATTGTGTATTATGTTGTATGCACTGTCGTGCCAAATCCCGACATATGCAGACGTAATCAATTTGACAAAAGATACATCCCTTACAAAAACTTTAAAAGAATTTATCGGCACTAATAACGGAATTGAAGGCAATTCATTTACCCTTGACGGCAACGGATTTGCGGGCACAAGTGTAGCTCCAAGAGAAACTCTTGATTTAAGCAATATCACTTTGAAAAATTTCACAAATTCAAGCCTTGTTGAAAACGAAGGAACAACAAACATAACCTCGGCTATTTTAGATAATGTAAGTATCACCAGCACAGGAACCCTAAACCTGAATTCAGTAACACTAAACAATAACTCAAACATTATCAACAACGTTACAAAGGCTACGAGCAATGCTTTAAATATATCCGGTGAAAATTATTTTAACTCAGGCTCAATTGATCATACTGATTTAGCAAATGGCGAAATCCATTTCTCTTCTGGAACAACAACGGTAGGTAATCAGTTTAAAATTAAAAATTATCGTCTGGTCCTTGGTTCAACTGGTTCCTCTGCCTCAGCTGTAACCCTAAATAATTCTGGAGACATTGAATTAAATTACTTATACATAACTAAGGCAAATATAAACAACAAAGGTTATATTAAAGTTACCGATAGTATGACTGAAGATTATAACGCTGTGTGTAATACCGTAAACGACGGTACTATTGAAGCAACTACTTCTTATAACATTTCTCAAAAATCAACATTTAAAAATAATTCAACAGGCAAACTAATAATTGCAAATCAGATTAAAAATGCAGGTAAATTAATAAACGAAGGCAAGATTAGTGGAAATATAGTGAATTATAATCAATTAAGACATGATACTCCTCTTATAACTGGTGAAATAACAACAAATATTGATAATATTACTGGTTATATTCAACAAAGAGGAAATGACTCTGTAGATTCTATAATCAACATTACAGGCGGTACTATTTCTAGTTCGGATAAAATAAAAAACTATGGTGGTCAAAGTGGTGGTATTGTAAATATCATCGGCGCAGTAAAATCACTAGTACGTCTTGACAACTACAACGGTAAAACTTTCGTTAAAAATGGTGGCGAAGTACAAATTGTTGGCTCTGAAACATCAAGAATCTTTACTACAGGTGATATAACTTTTGAAGACGGTTCAACTTTAAACCTTAGAGAAAGCACAATACCTGCTGGACTACAATTTACTCCTAATAATTTGATTTTAGCTGAGAATGATACTTTAAATCTTAAAATGAAAGACGGTCTTACGCTATATACTCCCCGCGATAAAGCAAAAGGTAAATTCAGCCTTATAGAATTAGAAATTAGTGACGGCACTTCTAACAATTGGCAATTAATTGATGATGCCAACAATTCTGATATTTACGGCAGAACATCTTTAAATAGTGATTTAAAACTAATTAAAACTGCATCTTCAGCAAGTGATGTAAATTCTGTTATGTATAATAAATTTACAGGAAAAATTTCATACGGAATTAAAAACAGCTTGCAAGAAGCATTAGATGAAGTTAGAGACGAAGCCATGAATCCTAATAAAGGAAGTGATTATTTCTACGAAATAAGTGGCGAAGAATCTGCTACAGGTGGCTTTTCAAGTGGTCGTTTTATTGTAGATGGTAGCAATAATGGAGTAATAAAAAATACTTCAATAGATATTAATGACGCAGGTACTCTCGTTTTAACTAACGCAAACATAAAAGACACTACACTTTCTCCAAAAGGCAAAGGTCAACTTGTTATCCGTAACAGTTCAGGTCAGACTCTAAACCTTGATAACACTACTATCAATAATGAAGCTAGGACGGGCGGTGTTACATTTGAAGGAAACAGCAACATTAACTTCAATGGAGAATACAACGGAATTTCTCCAAGCGGAACGGTTGCACTTGAGTTAGGGAATGCAACTTTAACCAGAAACGGCAATGATAATCATGCATTTTGGATTTTGAACAGCGGAACATTAAAATACGCACTTGATTCTTATTTATCAAATGGCGGAATGAACGCGTTGACATTCAAAGGCGGGAACTTAGACCTTAGGAACGGGCAAGCATCAAATATTCCATTATATGGAATTGTTTTAAGCAAGGATTCAAACATTTTCCTTGATGTTGATTTAGCAAACTCCAAAATGGATAGCTTAAACCCATCACAAGTTAACGCAAACGGCGGTAAGCTAAAGATAGCGGACTTAAATCTTTTGTCTGACGCAAAAAATAATTCTACAACAATAAGCTTTACTAAAAATACAGAGTTGGCGTCAAATGTCGAATACACCGGTGATTCAGAAGTTGCATACTCACCTCTTTATAAATATAACGTTGATTACAACCAATCAAACGGGAACTTTAGTTTCACAAGAGGAAACGGCATTAACAGCTTTAATCCTTCCGTTCTGGCAGCACCGGTTGCAGCTCAAGTCGGAAGCTATTTAGAGCAATTAAACGTATACACGCAAGCATTCACTAATATGGATATGTACATGTTGCTGCCTCGCGAAAAACGTCAGGCAATGAAATTCGCTAACAAGTACGCGTTTAGCCAAGGTACAGGTAACGGCGGGGTCGTAACTTTCAGCCCGAACCAGTTTGCAGAACAAGAAAAAGGACTTTGGTTCAGACCTTTTGCAACATTTGAAAAAGTAGGTTTGAAGAATGGCCCAAGCGTTAGCAATGTTGCCTATGGCTCATTATTCGGCGGTGACAGCGGTCTAATTGAACTCTCTCACGGCTGGGATATGACTTATTCGCTCTATGCGGGCTACACAGGTTCTCATCAAGCGTACAACGGAGTTAGCATTTATCAAAACGGCGGAACTTTCGGTGCAAGCGGAGCTTGGTACAAAGGTAATTTCTACACAGGTTTAACCGCTAACGTCGGCGCAAACGCAGGCGAAGCAAGTTCTCGTTTTGGCAACGATAATTTCACAATGCTTGCAACAGGTATCGCATCAAAAACCGGTTATAACTTTGAATTAGCAAAAGGGAAATTCGTAATTCAGCCAAACTATTTGATGTCATACACGTTTGTAAACACTTTTGATTACACAAATTCTCAAGGAGTAAGAATTGAATCCAATCCTCTAAACGCAATACAAATCGCTCCGGGGATTAAGTTCATCGGAAACTTGAAAAACGGTTGGCAGCCTTATGCAAGCGTACAAATGGTTTGGAACATTTTGGATAAAACAGAGTTCAAAGCAAATAACGTAAGCTTGCCGGATATGAGCGTAAAACCTTACGTTCAATATGGTGTAGGTGTTCAAAAACACATTGGCGAAAGATTAACAGGATTTGGACAAGCTATGATTAGAAACGGCGGAAGAAACGGTGTTGCTCTAAGCTTTGGCTTCCGCTGGGCTCTCGGCAAGGGGTAGGGTAAAATTTCTATTTAGCAAGGTGCGTCACGACGCACCTTGCTTTTTGTCATTTTAAAGCTTTAGTCAAAGAATCGCAGGGGCAAATAAACACCATAGCACAAAAATTATGGCGCGGTGCTGTGTTTTGGAACAAACAACTTTTCCATATTCACACCTTCGTGTTTCAGGAGAGCCCTTTTTGTTTTAATTCCGCCTGCATAACCTGTCAAACTGCCATTTGCACTCACCACTCTGTGACAAGGAATGATAATTGATATCGGGTTATGCCCAACCGCACCGCCAACTGCTTGTGCAGACATCCTTGCCTTGCCTTGTTCTTTTGCAATAATATTAGCAATCTTTCCGTAAGTCCAAACTTCACCGTATGGAATCTCACAAAGCAGCTGCCAAACCCTTTGCCTAAATTCATTTCCGATTGGTGCAAGTGGGAGCTCTGAAATTTCAGGTTTCGCGCCTTTAAAATACCTGTCTAACCAATTTTTAGTAAGATTGAAGATTTCAAGTTCATCGTTTTCTGTAACCTCAGAATCAATTGTATCCACAAAAAATTTTTGTCCTTCCCGCCAAAGCCCAACGAGGCATTCTTGCTCATTACAAGCAAGCGTAATGATTCCTATTGGTGAGTTACAAGTTGTGTTATAGTACATTCCACTGAGTTTCCCTTTATTATAATATTCTAAATTAGAGTACCTTTCAAGCAAGGTGTTTTTCGTGTGAGGAAACAAATCATGAAAAAATCTTATTTTTTAAGTTTTTAGCAACATAGTCACACATCTTGCAAGCATGTTAGCCAACTGTCTAATATTTTAATTTTACTTTTGTTGTGTTAGAATTAGCTTTAGCGAGTATGCAAACTGTGACTTAACAAATTAGATATATGGTTTAGAAAATGTTTTTGAAATCACTTATGAGTATTGAGTTTTGACTATTTGTAAATAAATCCAAAATTTCAATATTTTTATGCTAAAATTATATAGGAACATCCTCCTTACAATATAGATAAAATGTTAAGAATGTTTAAAAAGAGTAGTTTTTGAAAAGAGGTTAAAGTTAATAATGACAGCGGTTTCAGTTATTGTTCCTGTTTATAACACTGAAGGGTTTTTACAAAAGTGTTTGGATAGTCTTACCAATCAGACATTGGAAGATATTGAAATCATCTGTGTTAATGACGGTTCAACCGACAATTCATTAAAAATCTTAGAAGATAATGCAATAAGAGATGATAGAATCAAAATCATCAATCAAAAAAACAAAAAGCAAGGTGCAGCAAGAAATGCGGGAATGAAAATCGCTACCGGCGAATACATTGGTTTTGTAGATTCAGATGACTGGATTGATTTAGATTTTTACGAAAAATTATATAACGCTGCAACTAGACATAATTTTGACATCGCACTCGGAACTAATATTAGGGTAAAGAAAAATGTTAATAAAAAGCGCCTGAATATTACTGAAGAAAAAGAATATAAAACAGTTCAAGAAAAATTTGATATAAATATTCAATGGAAAAATCCTTGTCCTACAAACAAGATTTACAAAAGAGAGTTATTTATAAGCCGTAATATTCAATGGCCCGAAGGTGTTTATTGCGAAGATAGAATTTTTACACTAAAAGCTGTTTATTTTGCAAATGGGGTTGTAACTGTTCCAAATGTTAATTATTACTATTTTGATAATCCAAAATCAACTGTTAACAGTAGAAAAACTCAACATTTAAAAAAATTGAAAATCGACAAAAATAATGCGAACAGAGAAGTCTTGAACTTTTTAAAAGAACACAAAGTCGAAATCAGAGATAAAAACTTTTGGGCGGTTACGAAGGAATTCAAGTTCTTTGATGTTCCACTTTTAAAAATAAAAGAAAGTTTGAAAACCAAAATAGTATATTTATTTGGTTTTATACCCGTTTACATTAATGAGGGAAGAATATAATGAAAAATTTAGTTGTAGGTGCCGGATTTTCCGGTGCAACAATTGCAAATTTAATAGCAACTGAATTGAACGAAGAAGTCGTTGTGATTGATTCAAAAGACCATATTGCAGGTAATTGTTATGACTACAAAGACGAAAACGGTATAACTATTCATAAATACGGTTCTCACATCTTCCACACCGGTAACGAAAAAGTTTGGAACTATATTTCAAAGTTTACTGATTTCAACACATATATACACAAGGTTTATGCAAATATTGACGGTATTGAAACAACTATTCCGTTCAATATTAACACTTTGTACGACGTGTTTCCTCAAAGTTTAGCTTCAAGGTTAGAAGAAAAATTACTTGCAAAATACGAATACAACAAAAAAGTTCCTATTTTAGAATTCACAAAAGAAACAGACAAAGATTTAAAATTCTTGGCAGATTATGTTTATGAAAAAGTTTTCTTGCACTACACAACAAAACAATGGGGAGTTTCACCAAATGGCGTTGACGGTGCTGTAACAGCGAGAGTTCCTGTATATATCAGCAAAGACAACAGATATTTCCAAGACAAATATCAAGGTATACCTTTAGAGGGTTACACAAAGGTTGTTGAAAAAATGCTTGACAATAAAAACATTGAAGTTGTTTTGAATAAACCATTCAAGCATCTTAAAAATGCTGATAAAGAATACAAAAGAGTTTTTTACACAGGTGCAATTGATGAATATTTCAACTACGAATTAGGTCGATTGCCTTACAGAAGTGTGAACTTCAAATTTGAAACGCATAACCAAGAATATTATCAACAGAATTCGGTCGTGAATTATCCTTGCAATTATGATTTCACTCGTATTCACGAATACAAACATTATTTAAACGAAAGATCTGACAAGACAGTTATTGCAAAGGAATATTCAGAAGCTTTTGAAATAGGTAAAAACGAAAGATATTATCCAATTCCAAAAGATGAAAATACGAAACTTTATAACAAGTATTTAGAAAAGGCGAAAGATTTGGATAATGTTTACTTTTTAGGTCGATTAGGTGACTACAAATACTACGATATGGACAAAGCAATAGCTCGCGCTATTGACCTATTTGAGGGTATAGCCAATGCCTAAAGTATCAGTTATTGTTCCAATTTTTAACGTAGAAAAATATTTGAGAGAGTGTTTGGATAGTCTTATCAACCAAACCTTAGACGATATTGAAATTATTTGCGTTAATGACGGCTCAACTGATAATTCAGCACAAATCTTAGAAGAATATAGATTTAAAGATAAGCGAATAAAGGTTATCAATAAGGAGAATTCCGGATACGGGATTTCTATGAATATGGGGTTAGATGCTGCTAATGGTGAATATATTGGCATTGTTGAATCAGACGATTTTGCTGACTCTGAAATGTTTGAAGATTTATACAATCTTGCAAAAGAAAAGAATGCAGATATAGTCAAATCTGACTGGCTTGAATATACAACATCAACCGGTGCTGTAAGAAAAGCCGGCAGAATGGCTTTACTTCCGGAAAACAAAGATTTAAACGTAAAAGATAATCCAGAGATTTTAAAAATCCAACCTGCAATATGGAGTGCGATTTATAGAAAAGGATTACTAACTGAAAACAATATAAGATTTACAGAAACAGCAGGTGCAAGCTATCAAGACACAGGTTTCGCATTTAAAGTTATGTGCTTGGCTAAAAATGTTGTACTTACTGATAAAGCCTACATTTATTATAGACAAGATAACTTAAATTCTTCAGTTAAATCGACGTCAAAGGTTTATGCGATTTGTACAGAATACGCTGAAATTACAAAATTCTTGAATGAACATAAAGAACTTAAACCTTATGTAAACACTTATAAATTGGTTAAAGAATATGTTAATTACATGTGGAATTTAAAACGAATTGATAAACAATTCAGAAAAGAATTTATAGAAAAGATTTCAGAAATTTTCTCTGACTATAAAGAAAGTGGTGAAATACCAACTGACTTTTTTAAAAAGGTTAATCGACACGAATTTAATATGTTAATTTCTGATACTGCAAAGTTTGAAAAACATATTGACAAACTTGTTAAAAAAGAACAGTTCAGAGAATTGCGCAAAAAACTATTCTCAATTCATATCAATAAATCAAGAATTGATATTACGTTGTTTGGAAAACAGATTGTGAGGATTGGATAATGCCAAATGCGACAACAATTGAAATATTTATTCTTACATATAATCGTTTGTCATATCTAAAATCAGCAATAAATAGTGCTCTAAATCAGAGCATAAAAAATCTAAAAATTACAATTATGGATAATTGTAGTACTGATGGTACTGAAGATTATGTAAAATCACTACAAAAAAAATATTCTAATTTATATTATTATAAGCAAAGAAAAAATGTGTCTGTCTTGGATAATTTTTTGTCTGTCCGACAGTTAGTTTCTGCTGAATATGTTCTAATATTTCATGATGACGATATTTTACATCCTGAATATATTAATGTTGCTTTAAAACTTTTGGATAAAAATAAAAATGTTAGTTTAATATATTCAAAAATTAATCCATTCAATAATGAAGTTTCTTTAATAGATGTAAATCAAGAAAAAATAACATATCGAATTTTTCAAAATAAATTAGATTTCGCTTGTTATACTTATTTTCTTATAATTAAAAATAATTTAATTTTTCCAACTTGCATATTTAAAACACAAAATTTAAAAAATGTAAAAATAACAAAACTAATTAAAGATGCTGATAGTATAGCGGATAAATTATTAGTAACTGAAGTTGTACAAGATGGAAGAGTTATATATATAGATACACCATTTTATAACTATCGTATACATTCAACACAAGAATCAAGAACAAAAACCTTAAATACACAAGAATATTTTGCAAATTGTAATTATTTTAGGCAAGTTTTGAACGCTAATTTTTATTCGAGATTAATATACAATATCTTTTCATATAAATGGTTTCATAAAATGTATCGTTATTGGGGATGCAAAGAAAATTATTCGGAACAAGAATTGGTTAAATTTGCCTATCAAAATAAGATAATTTCCTTATATACATATTTGATATTTAAACCTGTAACTAAATTTATCTTGCGTCCAATTAATTACATATTAATGAAGATGTTATGTTTAAGACAATACCCAAAATGTTCTTTAGACTTGAGAAAGGAGCAGGTATGAAAATTATTATTCTTGCAGGTGGATTTGGCACAAGATTATCAGAAGAAACAAAGTTAATTCCAAAACCAATGGTAGAAATTGGTGGTAAACCAATTATTTGGCATATTATGAAAATTTATTCATATTATGGTTTTAATGATTTTATTGTCTTAACAGGCTATAAATCTCACGTTATAAAAGACTATTTTGTTCACTATTATCAACAATATTCAGACATTACAGTTGATATGGCAAATAATTCTGTTGAAATTCATAAAATGCAAACAGAACCTTGGAAAGTTACTATGTTATACACAGGTCAAAACACAATGACTGGTGGAAGAATTAAAAGAGCACAAGAATATATTGGAAATGAACCATTCATGCTAACTTACGGCGACGGAGTAGCAGATATAGACGTAGCTAAATTAATTGAACATCATAAACAAAGTGGTAAATATTGCACATTAACTGCAGTAAAACCTTCAGGAAAATTTGGTGCGTTAGACATTCAAAAAGACGGAACTATAAATTCGTTCCAAGAAAAACCTGATGGCGATGGAAACTGGATTAATGGAGGTTTTATGGTATGTGAACCGCAAGTTTTTGATTACATTAAAGATGGTGATAGCACTATTTTTGAAAGAGCTCCATTAGAAAATTTAGCGAGAGAAGGACAATTGAATGCATATAAACATAAAGGTTTTTGGAAGCCAATGGATACATTGAATGATAAAAACCAATTAACAGATATGTGGATAAAAAATGAAGCTCCTTGGGCAAAATGGTTACAATCGAAAGAGGTTGTTAATGTTTAATAATATTTATAATGATAAAAAAGTTTTAGTAACGGGTCATACAGGTTTTAAAGGTAGCTGGCTTACACTTTGGTTAAAAAGTTTAGGTGCAGATGTTTGCGGCTATTCATTAGAACCAAACACAACACCTTCAATGTTTGAAGAACTTAGAATTTATGGTCATTGCAGGCACGTTATTGGAAACATTCTTGACACTAAAACTTTGGAAGAAACAATAAATGAATTTAAACCTGATATTGTCTTTCATTTAGCAGCTCAACCGCTTGTAAGACTTTCTTACAAAGAACCCAAAATGACTTATGAAACAAATGTTATTGGCTCTTTAAATGTACTAGAGGCGGCAAGAAAATGTAAAAGTGTAAAAGCATTTGTAAATGTAACGACTGACAAATGTTATGAAAATAAAGAGGTAAGCAGGGGTTATAAAGAAGATGAGCCAATGGGTGGGTACGATATGTATTCATCTTCAAAAGGTTGTGTTGAAATTATGTCATCGTCTTTCAGACGTTCATTTTTGCAGGAAGAAGGGGCTTATGCAATGGCAACAGCCAGAGCTGGTAATGTTATTGGTGGTGGTGATTGGGCAGAAGATAGGTTAATTCCAGATTGTGTAAGATACATTAATGCTGGTGAAAAAATTGAAATCAGAAATCCTATTGCTGTAAGACCTTGGCAACACGTATTAGAACCACTTTCCGGATATCTGTTATTAGGACAAAGATTGTTAGAGAAAGGTAAAAAATTTGCAGAAGGATTTAATTTCGGACCGAACGAAGATAGTGTTTTAAAAGTTGCAGATGTGGCTCAAAAGGTTTGTGAATATTATGGTAAGGGCGAAGTTGTTGTCCATAAACAAGATGATTTGCACGAGGCGAATTTATTAATGCTAAATATTGAAAAAGCAGAAAAAGTTTTAGGTTGGATACCGACTTATACAGCAGATGAAGCGGTTAAGCATACAGTTGAATGGTATAAACATTTTTATGCAAAAGAAGTTGATATGTTCAATTTTACAATAGAACAAATTAAAGATTATGAGGATAATATAAGATGGGCGAAAAAGAGTTAAGAAATAAAGTAAAAGAAGCAGCAAAAGAATATTATAAAGAGATTTACGGCAAAAAACGTGAATTTGATTATATTCCACCAAGCGGAAAACTTTTGGGCGAAGAAGAATTGATGAATATGATTGATGCTTCGCTTGATATGTGGCTTACCGCAGGAAGATTTAATAAAGAATTTGAACAAAAATTTGCAAAATATATGGGAGTTAAATATGCACTTTCAACGAATTCAGGCTCAAGCGCTAATTTATTAGCCTTTTCAGCTTTGACTTCTCACAAATTGGGTGATAGGGCATTGAAAAAAGGTGATGAGGTAATTTCTGTCGCAGCTGGTTTCCCTACAACTATCAATCCTATTATCCAAAATGGAATGATTCCAGTCTTTGTGGATTGCGAAATCGGAACTTATAATATTGATGCTGACAAAATAGAAGAAGCAATTACACCTAAAACTAAGGCAATTTTCTTGGCTCACACTTTGGGTAACAGCTATGATTTGGATAAGATTATGGCACTTGCAGAAAAATATAATTTATGGGTTATTGAAGATTCTTGCGACGCTTTGGGCGGTGAATACAAAGGACGTAAGATTGGTACAATCGGTCATATAGGAACATTTAGTTTCTATCCTGCTCACCATTTGACTATGGGTGAAGGCGGGGCTGTTATTACAAACGACCCTCAACTTTACAAAATAATTATGTCTTTTAGGGATTGGGGCAGAGATTGTTGTTGTCCTCCAGGACGTGATGGGGTTTGCGGAAAGAGATTTACGCAACAGTTGGGTAATTTGCCTTATGGATATGACCATAAATACACATATTCTCACGTTGGATATAATTTGAAAATAACAGATTGGCAAGCGGCTTTGGGTTGTTCTCAAATCGAAAAATTAGACGGATTTTTGGCAATAAGAAAAAGAAATGCAGAACTTTTGACAAAACTTCTTTCTGACTTGCAAAACTATTTAATTTTACCAGTTGTAAACGAGGGCGTTAAACCGTCTTGGTTTGGGTATTTGATTTCTGTAAAACCTGATGCACCTTTCACAAAACAACAATTGGTTGAATATTTAGAAAGCCATAAAATTGGTACACGTCAATTGTTTGCTGGTAATATTTTGCGTCAACCGATGATTGTAGATAATGATATTAATTTCAGAATTGGTAATTTAGACTTATTAAGCTCAAAAGATTTGACGGAAGAATGGTATAAAAAGCTACCCAAAACTGATTTCATAATGAACAACACTTTCTGGGTTGGAACATTTCCGGCATTAGGCGAAGAAGAAATTACAAGAATTGCTGATACAATAAAAGAATTTGTTGAGGCTAAGATTTATGGCTAAAATTAAAGTTACTGACTATATTATAAAAAAAATAATTGAGAATAATGTAAACACAATATTTGGATATCCTGGCGGAGTAGTTTGTCATTTAATTGATTCAGCTACAAAATATAGTGATAAAATTGATATTAAATTAAATTATCATGAACAAGCAAGCGCATTTTCTGCATGTGGATATGCTCAGGCTAGCGGTAAATTAGGTGTTGCATTTGCTACAAGTGGGCCAGGTGCGACTAATTTGATAACAGGTATAGCAAATGCTTGGTTTGATTCTTTACCAGTTTTATTTTTAACAGGTCAAGTTGACACATATGCACTAAAAAGTAATATTAAATCTGAAATTCGTCAATATGGTTTTCAAGAAACAGATATTATTTCAATTGTTAAACCTATTACAAAATATTGTATTCAAATATTAAAAGCAGAGGATATAAAAGAAGAATTAGATAAAGCTATAAAAATTGCATTATCTAATAGAAAAGGTCCGGTATTAATTGATTTACCAGCCGATATTCAAAGAGCCTTTATTGAAGTTTGTGATTTTAACGAATTACCCAAAGAAGAATATAAAGAAAAAAGTAATTATTATAAAATTATTCAAAAAGAATTAAAAAAATCTAAACGACCAATATTTTTAGTTGGTGCGGGATTAAATCAATGCAATTTAAGAGAAGATTTTAGAAAACTTGCAAATGATTATCAGATACCAGTTGTAACTTCGATGTCAGCTATAGATATTTTGCCATATGATGACGTTTTGAATTGTGGATTTATCGGAGTTAATGGTCATAGATATGCAAATTTGATTTTAGCAAAAAGCGATTTGGTAATTTGTATAGGTACAAGATTAGATTTAAAACAAATTGGAATTAAAAGGCAATTTTTTAAAAATCAAAAAATAATTCGAGTGGATATTGATAAAAACGAATTAAATTATTTTATAAATCATAATGAAATCAGGATTGAGACGGGTTTAAAAACATTTTTAAAAGATTTTAATAACATATCAGAAAAATGTTGTCATAAAGAATGGATAAAAACCACAAATAAAATAAAAGAAAAGTTAAAATATGCCAATGATAATGAAGAAGCGCATAAATTTTTAAGAAAGATTTCTTCATTAATACAAGAAGATGTAACATACTCATTGGATGTAGGACAAAATCAAGTATGGGCTATTCAAGCATTGGAATTGAAAAATAATCAAAAAGTCATTATGTCTGCAGGATTAGGTACTATGGGGTATGCATTACCAGCAGCAATTGGTGCTTATTATGCTACGCAAAAACCAAGTATTGTAATAGTTGGCGATGGTGGTATTCAGATGAATATTCAAGAATTACAATTTATATCTCATCATAAATTACCGATAACAATAATTTTATGTAATAATAGGTGTCTAGGTATGATTCGGCAATTTCAAGAAAAGAATTTTAATTCAAACTATAAAATTACAACATTAACGACAGGTTATTCTGTACCAGATTTTAAGAAAATCGCAAAAGCTTATAATATTAAATGTGTATCAATAAACAAATTAGAAGAATTAAAACATATCAATATAAGCAAACCTAATTTTATAGAAGTTAATTTGGATACTGTAACATATTTAGAACCTGCTTTTGGAAAAGATAATTTATTCGATCAAATTCCTAATATAGATCGAGAGCTATACAATGAAATAATGGAGTTATAAATGAAAAATATAAAAGTTTTAGATTGTACATTGAGAGATGGTGGGTATATCAATGATTGGAATTTTGGAAAAAATGCCATTTTAGATATAAAGGAAGAACTTGAAAAAAGTAATACGGAGATAATCGAACTAGGTTTTATTCGTGATGAAGATAAAAATGAAGATAGAAGTATTTTTACTAGCATTGATGAGGTTAAAAAATTAATTAAAAATAAACTTCCAAATAGAGAATATGCTATTATGACGGAGGTTTCAAATCCTTATCCGTTAGAAAAATTAGAACCTTATTCAGAAGGTGCTCCTGAAATTATTCGAGTAATTGTATGGAAACGCATGTTAAAAGAAGGTTACGAGTATTGTAAAGGTATTGTGGAAAAAGGTTATAAACTATGTGTGCAACCTGCCAGAGTCAGTCAATATTCTGATGAAGAATTTGTAGAGATGCTTAATTTATTTAGTTCGTTAAATCCTATGGCAATATATGTTGTTGATAGTTGGGGAACAATGTATAAAGATGAGTTATTGCATTATCTAAAACTCGCAGATGAAAATTTAAAACCAGAAATTGCGGTAGGCTATCATGGACATAACAATTTAATGCAAGCATTTGAAGTTGCTTGTGCATTTTGTGAGCAAAATCTTGCTCGAGATTTAATTATAGATGCAAGTGTTTATGGTATAGGCAGAGGTGCAGGTAACTTAAATATTGAACTTTTTGCAAAATGGGCAAATGAAAAATTAGAGAAAAATTATGATATAAATACTTTTATAGCAATTTACGATAAATACATATTACAAATTTATGAACAAGAAAAATGGGGATATTCAATTCCGTTTGAAATCACTGCAAAATATAATTGTAATCCTAATTATGCTAATTATTACGTAGAAAAAGGACTTTCATGTGAAGAAATAGGAAAAAGTATTTCAGCTATACCTGCTCAAGAAAGAATAATTTTTAATCCGGAAATAGCGAAACAATATGCAAATACAAAAATATATGATAATAAGCTTGCAATCGTCGTACCTACTAAAAATAGGGCAAATAGTATTATAGGTTTTTTAAATGACTATGTCATTGATTATTATAACAATAATATAGATGTAATTATTTATGATTCAAGCGATAATGATAAAATAGAAAAAATCGTCAACAAATATAATGAAAAATATTCAAATATAAAATATAAAAGATATGAAGATGATGTAAAAAGCAAAAGTATTGATAAAAAATACATTAGTATAATAGAAAAATATGCTGATCAATATAAGTATTTATGGATTACAAGAGATGGATTAGCAATCAATATTTCTGAAATTCTTCCACAGATTAATAAATATCTAGATAACAATTATGAAGTAATTGTTTTAGATATTATGGAAAGAGATCTTAACAAAATCGGACAAAAAGAATATGATAGTATCACAGAATTATTTCAAGATTGCTTATTTCAAATGTCTGTTTTGGGTGCTACAATTGTAAGAAGTGATGTTTTAAAAAATGTTATTGAACAAATTCCATTGGATGATGAAAAGAATTATGGAATGTATTGGCCTATAGCATACTTTGATTGCTATGCAAATACTGAAATAAAAGCAATTAAACTAATATTAACTTTGTGGCGTTCCAATTATTGCATAACTGGGGGCTCTTTCTGGCATAAGAATTTTTTATGGCAATTTGGAGAAAGATGGTATAAATCAATAATGTTACTACCTGAAATTTATAATCCATATAAACCCAATGCTTTGAAATTTAAACTATCAGATTGTGAGCCGTTTTCTTTGTTATTTATATTAAAAGTAAAAAAACATAATCATTTAAGTATTCTTGAATTTTTTAAATACAAAACATACATAAAAGAAGTATGTGATATTTCATTATGGCAGATATTTTTAATATTTTGTTTACCTTATTTTATACTAAGACCAATTCATAAAATACTATTAAAAAAACAAAAAATGTCCAAAAAAAAATTCTTAAACAATTTAGTAAATAAATTTTTAAATGACGAAATAAAAGAAAAAGATATAATGGTTTTTATGAATAAATCTTTTTAAGGAGAAAACAATGCAGCAAATAAGTAAAAATTTAAGGAAAGATGCACTTTATCTTTCACACAAATGCAAGGATGGTAACTTGCAAAGTGTATTTTCTTGTCTTGATATTGTGTGGACGCTATATGATAAAATTATGAATTGGTCGCCTGAAAAAGCTGAAGATGACAACAGAGATTTTTTTATTATCTCAAAAGGCCAAGCAACTTTGGCATTATATCCTGTATTAATTGAAAAAAGATTTTTTAAAATGGAAAATGTTGCTTCTGAGATAGGGCAATTTAATAGCAGATATTGTATTCAAACGGATTTAACAAAATTTCAAGGCGGAATTGAAAACAATGCCGGCTCTCTTGGACATGGATTGCCTTTTGCAACAGGGATTGCAAATGCCAATAAAATAAAAAAATCTCCTTCCGAAGTTTATGTACTTTGTGGTGATGGCGAATTTTGCGAAGGCACAATGTGGGAATCTTGTATTTTTGCTTCTGCTAAAAAACTTGATAACTTAACTGTAATTATAGATGATAATAATTCTGTTGGTGCAATGGTTGATATGGGTGACATGAAGAAAAAGTTAGAAGCCTTCAATTTTGATGTTGAAGTTGTGAACGGACATGATATGGATGCTCTTGAGATAGTTTTTAAAAATTTGAGAAAAAAGAAAAACGGTAAACCAAAAGCTGTCATTGCAAAAACTATTAGAGGTTATGGCTCAAAAACAATGATTGAAAATGATATTTGGTTTCACAAAAGCCCGAATGAAGAAGAACTTGCGTTATTAACTAAGGAGGTTGATTTAGCATGAGAAGAGCATTTTTAAGTAGAGTTGCAGATATGATACGAAATGAAGCTGATACAACTTTTTTTACAGTTGATATAGGTATGTGGGCTATACGTGATGTATTAAAAGAATTCCCAGAAAGATGTACTAATGTTGGAATTTATGAAGACGGTATGTTTTCTATTGCCGCAGGTATGGCACGCAGAGGGTTTGTTCCTACAATCTTTGGAATACAACCATACTTAATTGAAAGAACATTAGAACAAATAAAAATGGATTTAGCTTACCAAAAATTAGGGGTTAATGTTATAGGAACAGGTGCGGCGGTAGATTATCCAAAATATGGTTATTCTCACTATTGTGCAGAGGATGTTCATGTTATCAAAGCTGTTCCGGGGTGTGAATTTGTTGCTCCTGGAACTGCAAAACAGTTTATACAATTATTTAATCAATCATATAGAAACGGACACCCTACTTTCTTTAGGGTAAGCGATCATCCAAATACAGAATATGATCCTGATGTTGAATTTGGCAAAGCTACTGTTATTCAAGAGGGTAAAAAAGCAACAGTTATTGCAGTTTCGGTAATGCTTGATGATGTAATGAAAATATGTAAGGGGAAAGATGTTACCGTGCTTTATTACACAACTCTTGAACCGTTTGATAGAGAAACACTCTCAAAATACTACAATAACGGAAAAATCTTAATAGTTGAACCTGAATTTGAAGGTAGTTTATCTCATGATGTTATAAAGTCATTTAATGGTAAACCAGTTCAAATTGAAGAGGTTGCATTCCCTCGTGAAATTTTCAGAAATTATGGAACGTATGAAGAAAAAATGGAATATTATGGATTGACAACAGAAAATATTGAAGAAAAATTGACAAAATTAAAATAAGGAGAATACATGTTAAGTAAATTTTTTTTTATTGATAATACACAAACACATAAAATTTTGTGCGTGTGTGGTTTAAAATTTAAGTTTAGAAAAAAAAATGATTTAAAAAAAATAAATTCAAATAAATTACAAGATAGTGATTCTTGTTATATGTCAAAACAATTAGAAAATAAAAATTTTATATTTAAATTTTATCCTTGTGAAGAAATTTTTCCTAAAAATTTTTACAATGATTTTATAACAGAAGATCTTACTGAAAAATATATTAACTTAACTCGTGGTTTAGATGTGAAGAGTATAAAATTAATAAACAGAATTTTATATCGTATTATTTCATTTGCAAAATATAAAAAAACAGATTTTTTTGTTGAAGAAGAAGAATATAAAGAAATTATTGAAATGTTACACCCTGATATAATTTCTCCTGTTTCTTTAGGTAATGGTTATAACGCAGTAAATGGATATTGTCTTTCTGGAACTATTAACTGTGGTGCTGGAGTTATTTGTAAACATTTTGTAAATGATTTTTTGAATAAAAATAAAATTTTAAATGGTAATATCATTGATGCCGGAGCTTATATAGGTGATAGCGCAATTGTTTTATCTGATTATACCAATTTTAAAGTTTATGCTTTTGAACCAGAGAATTCTAATTTTGAAAATTTAAAACGTAGTATTGCTATAAATAAATTAGAGAATAAGATAATTCCTGTTAATAGTGGTATATCAGATGTAGAAACAGAAATGGTTATAACAATACCAGCAGGTAGTGAGATTGGGGCATATATCGAACAAAAAGATAATATGCAAGATTTAGAAAAAAAACAAATTGTTAAAACAATATGTATAGATAAATACGTGTCGGAAAATGAAATAAAAGTCGGTTTAATTAAAACTGATGTAGAAGGCTTTGAACAATGTCTCTTAAAAGGAGCTTATGAAACAATAAAACGTGATAAACCTTCCTTAATTATCAGTACATATCATAACTTTGATGATTTTTGGAATATTAAGCCATTAATAGAAGATTGGAATTTAGGTTACACATTTAAATTTAGAAAACCTTCGACATTAGATTTCTGTGGGGATTTGTGTTTATTAGCAGAAGTTCTAGAATAGGAGATAAAAATGAAAAGATTTGAAGATAAAGTAGCAATTGTAACCGGCGCAACTTCAGGAATTGGTGAAAGCACCGCAAAAGCATTTGCAAAAGAAGGTGCAAGTGTAGTTCTTGTCGGTCGTAACATAGAAAAAGGAAAAAATATTGAACAAGAAATTATTTCAACAGGTGCAAAAGCAACTTTTATTCAATGTAATGTTTCAAACTCCGAAGAAGTTCAAAAAATGGTAGAAAAAGCCGTTGAAACTTTCGGAAAAATTGATATTTTGTTTAACAATGCAGGGGTAATGCTGCAATCTATGGAAATCGAGAAAATGCCATTGGAAGATTGGCAAAAGACGATGGATATAAACCTAACCGGAACATTTCTTGTTTCAAAATATGCTAAACCATACATTGTTAAAGAAAAAGGGAATATAATAAATAATGCTTCTATTGCAGGGTTGCAACATTATGCAGCAGGAAGATCTTACGCATATAGTGCAAGTAAAGCGGCAGTGATACAGTTCTCTCACCAGATGGCAAAAAATTATGGAGAGGAAGGTGTCCGAGTAAATTGTATATGTCCAGGAATTGTAGATACTCCTATTTTAGGTGATAGGGATAGAAGCGCTTATGCAGAAAGAGTTCCTCTTAAACGTCTTGCAAAACCAGAGGATATAGCGAAGGTTGTAATGTTTTTAGCATCCGAAGAAGCAAATTATTTAACAGGCGTAGTATTGCCAATTGATGGTGGGGTAAGTTTATAATTATTTATTAAATTTAAAATAAGCAGAAAGGATAGGTAAAGTGAAAAGCGTTAATGATTTTTGGAATAATCAACGTTTTTACATAAATTACAGTAGAATGTGGCCATACGTTAAACCAGTTTGGTTTAGGGCATTATGTTCAATGCTTATTTGTATTCCAATCGGTTCGCTTGATGCGGTCATTGCTCTTGCTCTAAAACCATATATGGACTTAGTAATGGTTGAAAAATCTATTACTTCACCTTGGTATATTCCATTGGGAATTGTGGCATTTACATCAATTCAAGGGGGATTGAAATACTTATCATCATATCTTTCAACTTGGGTTGGTGGAAGAATTACTAATGGATTAAAGTTTGATATGTTTAAGAAACTTTTGACTTTACCTACATCTTTTTATGATAAAAGAAACTCCGGAGATGTAGTATTCCAATTTAATAATCAGGCAGATATAGCATGTAATGGATTACTAGATAATTTGAGTGTATTTACCCAGAGAATTTTCTCATCAATTTCTTTAGTTTGTGTTTTATTTTATAACTCTTGGCAATTAGCATTAATCGCCGTTGTCGTATTAGGCTGTGCGTTTGCACCTGTTGCTAAACTTCAAAAACGCATCAAATCAGTTATGGAAAAAACAGTTTTTGCTGATGCTTCTATTATTACGGAATATAATGAAGTTTTTGCAGGAAATAAAACAATTACTTCATACAATTTGCAAGGACATGAAACAAATAAATTTCATGAAATTCTTAAAAATATTTTCACACTAAGAATTAAAATGGTGCAAAAAACACAATGGTTGTCCCCAATGATGCACGTAATTGTGTCTATTGGTATTGCTGCAGCGATTGGTTATGGCTCTCATTTAATTATGTCAAATCAAATTACAAGTGGTAATTTTGTTTCATTTATTACCGCATTAATTTTACTTTATACTCCTGTGAAAAATATTGGTAACAACTTAAATGCTGTACAGTTCTCATTCTTCTCAATAGAAAAAATATTTGAAGTTTTGGATTCTGTACCTTCAATTAGAGATTGTGAAAATCCAATAACATTAGGAAGAGAACATAGTGCTATTCAATTTAAAGATGTGAATTTTGAATATGTAGAAAATGTTCCTGTTCTAAAAAATATAAACTTAGATATAAAATGTGGAGACACAATCGCATTTGTAGGAAATTCCGGAGGTGGAAAAACTACGATAGTAAATTTGTTACCTCGTTTTTATGATGTTAAATCCGGTTCGATAACAATAGACAATATAGATATTAGAAAATATTCACTAGAATCACTAAGACAAAATATTGCAGTCGTTTTTCAAGATAACTTTCTATTTTCAGGAACAATTAGAGAAAACATTTTACTTGGCAATGAAGCTGCAACTGAAGAACAAATTAATCAAGCAGTAAAAATGGCATATCTAGATGATTTTATAGCAACACTTCAAGGCGGTTTAAATACCGTAATTGGAGAAAGAGGTGTTTTGTTATCAGGTGGTCAGAAGCAACGTGTAGCAATCGCTAGAGCATTTTTAAAAAATGCTCCGATATTAATTCTTGATGAGGCAACATCTGCCTTAGATAACAAAGCGGAAGCTGTTGTTCAAAAGGCAATTGATAATTTAATGCAAGATAAAACGGTATTCGTAATTGCTCATAGATTATCAACAATCCAAAATGCAGATAACATTGTCGTAATTAATCAAGGTGAGATTGTAGAAAAAGGTACTCATGAGCAGTTATTACAAATAAAAAATGGTGCATATAAAGCTCTTTATGAAATGCAATTTAAACATCAAGAACAAACTGTCTAAAACAAACAAATTAAATTAAAAAATATGTACCAATAATATCAACCGCACTATATTTTCTATTTAGAATATGGAAAATTTTTGTCTATTTTAAAAGTGAAAACTATCCTGCAAATGATGAACGAGCTATTTTTGCTCTTTGGCATCACAACCAATTAAGGATTAATAAAATAGTTTTATTTCACCTTGTCGAAAAACCTTGTGTTAATTTGTATAAAAAACAATTAAAAATCGACAAAGACGTCCTCGGGGGGGGTAAAATCCTTTACTAAAGTGGCTTTCGCCCTTGTTTGCTAAAAAATCGACACTCACAAAGACAATATTCCAATGCAAAAAACAATCCTAAAAAACAGATCTGTATACTGCGGAATAATCAAAAAGCCCGACGGAACCGAACGTTTGGCATATCAGAGCATCCAAAAATCAAATATTTAGACTATTTATAGTATCAATAACCTGCTGTGGTTTGATTGCTACCATACACTCCGAATCTTTGTTTTTACAACGATATTTTCTGCCGTATGCGAACGTACAAGGTGAACATTCAAAGTTCTTTGTCAAAACAATACAATTCTCATTTCTGGGTTTCCAACGAACCAAAGAAGTCGGTCCGTTCAACAAAATTGAAGATTTCTTCAAGGCTGCTGCAGCATGAATTAAGCCGGAATCTATACCTAAAAACAAATCTACGTAATTTATCAAACACATTGATTCTGCTATCGAAAGTTTCCCGCAAAGATTAATAATATTGGTCTCATCACCCAATTTTTCTAATATCCGATTATAGTTCTCTTTATCACCATTTCCGCCTGCAAATATAACTTCACACTGCAAAGTATTCTTCAAATATTTGATAACTTTGACCCAATAATCAATAACCCAATTTTTAGAACTGAACCTGCTGAATGCCTGAATAAATACTCGTTTCTTGTGTGTCTTGGGTAAGTAAACGCTCATTTTGGATTTCAACGCATCGTCAAAAAATATCTCCGTATCTGTATTATTTATCGGAATATTCATCGCTCGAAGCAAATCAAGATAAAAGTCAATTTCGTGTTTATCATTTTTATAAGGAGCTTTTGCTGTAAGAGCAAAATTGCGCATAACATCAAAACCGATACGATTTTTTACTCCGGCTAAAAAAGCGACTTTTGAAAAAAAGTTATCATTCTTTAGAAAGAATACCGTGTCATATTTTCTAAACAGCTTTATATACCCAAACAAATTGCTCAGTTTGCCTTCTACAGGTATTAAATTATCCACATTAGGATTGCTTTCCATTACAGGTGCGGAAATTTTATCCACAAGCGCATCTATTTGCGCATTTGGCAAAGCATTTCTCAATTCTCTAAAAAATGCACTCGCAAAAATCGTATCACCTATCGTACCATATCTGATAACAAGAATCTTTTTCAAAGTATCTTTTTCCTCTCGTTTGATTATATCACAACAAACTCTTGTTACCTCAATTATTCAAACTTTTCCGCATCCAAAGACTTAACTACCCTCGCCGGACAGCCCACAACCACCGCGTTATCCGGAACATTTTTTGTCACAACAGTACAGTTCAGAGAAAGTATAATACACCCTGCACCATTTGTAAAACCACTGCTTGGATAATAATGAAATAAAATTTAAAGAAATACTTAATATATATTTACATAACAGTTAACATATTTGCGCTGCAAAAAATTTTATGTTAAATTTTTATATAATGGCAGTATAGTATAGGGGTAAAAGCTGTCGGTTTGTGAGGACTAATGAAAAGTACAACACTTAGAAGATCAAATATTACCAGAGAAAAAGTTGCTATGATGGAAGCGCTAAACCGCTACAACAAGCAGCATCAAGACGAAGATTTTTACAAATCACAGAACAAAACTCGTGAGTTGGATGTTCTTTGGCAATCTTTTGGTGTAAAACCTCAAAAGAGTGAAAAAGCTCCGCAAGTGTACTTTGTAACAGGTTTGATTTTGGGTGTAATTGCAACCCTTGCAATTACGACTCTTGTAAGCTTGTTGGTGAACTTCTCAACCCCTAAAGATGACATGGTCATGCCTAAAAAAGCAAAAGTTGAAACTTCTGGGAAGTTCTCATTTATCCCTGCAGACAGCGCAGCATCTAAGTCAACGGCTGTACAAGTTTCTAACGAAGAATATGTCGTTAAAGAAGGCGACACTCTGGAAAGTATCGTTATAAGATTTTACGGGGCTTTTGATATGAGCAAAGTTAATGCTATTCAAGAAGCTAACAAAATGGCTAATCCAAACGCATTGTCAATCGGTCAAAAGCTAATCATTCCAATGAATCAATAGGTCATGGCAAAAGTAAAGTCTAAATATGTATGTCAAAACTGTGGATATGAAACAGCAGGATATTTGGGGAAATGTCCCGAATGTGGTGCTTGGGCATCTTTTGTTGAAGAGATTTCAGGAACGGTTTTAAAGTCTGAAAACATCCTCTTGCCTGACGATAACCCGCCCGTTAAATTGTCCGAAATTGTTATGAATTCCGAAATCCGTACAACAACCGGAATCGGTGAATTCGACAGAGTTCTCGGCGGTGGAATTGTACAAGGTTCTCTTGTTCTGCTTGCAGGCGACCCCGGTATCGGTAAGTCTACAATCCTTTTGCAAACCGCAGGCGAGCTATGCAGGCAAGGTAAAAAAGTTTTATATATTTCTGCGGAAGAATCCGCAGGACAGATAAAACTTCGTGCAGAAAGACTCGGAGTGACTTCAGACAATCTCTACATTTATCCGCAAACAAATTTCGAATTGATAAAGAAAAATATTTTAGAAATGAAGCCTGATTTGGTTATAGCGGACAGTATTCAAGCAATTTATACCTCAACTATTCAAAGCTCAGCAGGCAGTGTTTCTCAAATCCGCGAATGCTGCAACTCTCTTATGGGAATTGCAAAATCCGCGAATGTTTCGATTATTGTTATCGGGCATGTTACCAAAGAAGGGAACATTGCAGGCCCAAAAGTTCTTGAACATATGGTAGATACCGTAATCCAGTTCGAAGGAGATAAATACAAGACTTATCGTATTTTGCGCTCTGTCAAGAACCGTTTTGGAAACACATCAGAAGTCGGAATTTTCGAAATGGGTTCAAAGGGTTTAAGCGAAGTTATTAACCCTAGCGAACTGTTTTTGAAAGAATACAATCAAACCCAAACCCCCGGAAGTACAATAATTGTAACCAGCGAGGGAACTCGTCCGCTTTTGGTTGAAATCCAAGCCTTGGTCGGGACAACTCCATATCCGACTCCTCGAAGAATTGCAAACGGAGTTGATATTAGCCGAGTTCTTCAGATTTTGGCAGTTTTGGAAAAACGAATCGGGCTAAACCTTTCTAAACAGGACGTTTACGTGAACGTAATCGGCGGAATTGACGTCAATGAACCTGCTGCAGACTTGGGAATTGCACTTGCAATCATAACTTGCGTAAGAGATGTTGTGTTTGATTCACATACCGCAATTGTGGGTGAAATCGGACTTTCGGGAGAAATTAGAGCTGTAAATCATATTGATAAACGTATAAACGAGGCTCAAAAACTCGGCTTCAAACGAATTATCATTCCGGAAGCTAACGATATTTCAGAAAAATTTGATGGAATAAATATCGTTAAGGTAAAAAGAATTTTGGAAGCAATTACCCGCAGTGTGAAAGGATAAAACCTTATGATTATTGATTCACACGTACATTGCGGCAATTCCGCGTGGGGAGATTTTACCCCCGAATATCTGCTTAATCTCCTTGGAGAAGAGGTCGATTTTGCGATTTGTTCTAACTTAGAGGGGATTGAAAGAGCCTTTGGAAAAGCCCTCAAAGACGAAAAAACTTGTAATCTTGAAATGCTTGAGATTTCAAAAAAGTTTCCTAAACTCAAACCTTTGGCGGTTTGTCAGCCGAATTTGACAGAAAACGCAGAAGTAATCCGAGAATTATTAGAAAATCATCCTGAATTTATCGGGTTAAAAATCCATCCGGAGTGTATGAAACTTCCTGCAAACAGCGAAAAATACGACAAATATCTCGAGCTTGCAAGAGAGCTTAAAAAGCCTTGCCTGTACCACTCAGGACATATAAAATCGCGCTTTTCTTCACCCATTCTTATTTATGAGAAAGCCAAACAATTTCCCGATGTGCCGATTATTCTCGGGCATCTTTCTACAGGACCAAAAGACTCTCATATTAAGGCAATTGAGATTATGCTTGAATCCGTTGAAAACAACGATGCAAATTTGTATGTCGATGTTTCATGGATAGATTTTGCCTATGAGAGGTTGAGTGACACAATGGAAGACACTTTGATGCTGATTGAAGCTTTGAAGAATACATCAAAAGGAGATTTTACACACAAGATTATGTGGGCAACGGATGCGCCGGTCGGAGCGTTCAACCAAAACAAAGACTCCTATAAACGAAATCTTGCAGTTTTCAAACTGCGTGTTTTAGAAAAATTCAATGACGAGAAGTTGCTCTATGACCTACTTTCCGGAAACGCTATGCAGCTGTATGGTATTCACCATTTTTAGCTTTTTGCATTTTTTCAAAATCATCTACGCCGTATTTCCAGCTTTCTTCATAGTCAAAGTCTCTTGAAGCGATTTCTTCCGGCAATCCAGCGTGGTGGATTTTCGGAATAAGAAAGGATTCGGGCATTTCAATAGGCTTATCGAGATTATCATCAGAATCCTGACAAATAAAGATTGTTTCGCCGTTTTTACCTGTTTTTGAGCCGACAATTGTTATCTCATGACCTGCCAATTTGTTGTCATTGTCAGGGTCTGGCCAAGTATAGCCAATAATTATATTGTGTCCGAGTTTAAGTGTGTCTAACAATTCTTTTTTAATAGTTGCAAAATCTTTTTCATAACCTTCGAGTCGTCCGTTTTGATCAACCTTTTGGTAAATTACGGAGACTGTGTTTTTATTTTCCATAATTGATTCAACATAAGTTTTCTCAAAGTCAATCAAACCGCCGTCTTCCTCAGTCCAAGCATTTGGAGCGCGTTTGTCAGTCAAAGAATCGTAAGTTTGTTGTGAGCCGAGCTGCATCATAGTTGATTGCATAAGAACATCTATGATTGAACGTTCGCCTTTATCTCTGTGATTGTTCTGAATTCTTGCTCTAATCAAAGCATTTTTATCCGGTTTTAAAACAACTGCTGCCTTATCAAAATTCAGAACTTTATGCGGAGTCTTAAACTTATTCAAGAGCCAAACAGCATCAAGAGTTTTGTCAGACAATGCGTCCATATCAATGATTTTGTATGCTTCGTTTGCAGAAGAAGTTAAACCTTCGACAATTCTGAAAAATTCTGCAGGGTTTTTTGTTGCCAAATCGAACTCAACACTTGCTGTCGGACAGGTTCCCGTGTGCATATTGTCGAGATTATAGTTTGCTTCATTGATTTCGTTTTCGTCTTCGGACATATTTGTAACCAAACCGATGACCGGAACCTTGTATTCACGCGGAATATCTTCACAAGTTTGAGTGATTACATAAGGGTTTTGGATAATATCAAGACATTCTTCCAAAATTGTCCTGCCGTCTAACCCCGGATCTCTTTCTTCTTTTAGAATTTTGTGCAAATTATCAAGTACAGAGCTCTTGTCATCAGAATCATTTTTCAACAATATTCCTGATTTGAGTGCATAATCGAGTTTTCTTCTGTACTTTGCATCCAATTCTTCAGAGATTTCTTTATATTTTTTCTTCTCATCTTTTGTTGTTAATGCCGTTCTAACAGTAACCGCAGAAGTATATGCTTCCGCTCTGAATGCCGGAGAAGATGTTTTCATCGTTTCATTTTGGGAAGAGAAAGGAGCGGATTGAGTTTTGTTAACTATTCCGCTCGTTTGATAAACCTTTGCATTTTGAAAATTTACACTAACCATATATATATAAAAACATTTCTCTCAAAAAAATTGCGCTTGTGTAAATAAATGTTAAATTAAATAACAAAAAAAAAAATTACAAGTTTTTAACTCAATGACGGTATAAAAAAAGGAGTAAATATAAAATGAAAACATTACCAATATCCATCAGAAACAAAATATTACCTCTTGCAGCTGCTGCAACGTTAACTGCAGGCGCATTGACATCATGCTCAGCGCCTAGGATTGATAAAAATACTACTACAATCACTTACAGAAGCAACATTGAACAATTAGGCAATTCACATGACAGCTTTGAAAAGCATAAAAACGCAGAAACAATCGATTTTCAAAACGATAGCTATATTACAACTGAAAACTCTAATAATATCACTGAGGAAACACCCGATAACCAAACTACAGTAATCATAAGAGAAACATCTGTAGATACGACCAAGCAAAAAAAGAATTCCGGTAAAAATGCTTGGAAGACAATAGTGGATATAGTTTGTGGATTGGTATTTGCCGGACTCGTGGCGGGAACAATTGCAAGCATAATAGATGATCTAAAAACAACATAAGTATTCTAAAAATATCTAAGTGAAATGCCTATTCAAATATTTTAACCGGCTATAATCGAAAGGAAATAATAAAATGAGAACATTACCTATATCAATCAGACGCAAAATTTTACCTCTTACTGCTGCCGCAACATTGACTGCAGGTGCTCTGACGTCTTGTTGTGACCCCATAATTGACAAAAACACTATTACAACCTCATACGGAAGAAGCATTGAACAGTTAGATAGTTCACTTGATAGCCTCAAAATGTGCAAAAACGGAAGAACAATTAATTTCCAAGACTATTACACTCAATCAAAAGAAAAAATCCTTGCCTCTTCTCTTGATGAAAAAAAGTTGATGGAAGACGGCTTAAACGGTGAAGGTAAGAAAATCGCAAAAAAAGGTTGTGATGATAATGGTTTCTTATTGGGAATAATAAGTTATTTTCTAAGTGGATTTGTCGGTTTATGCACCGGAATGGTAAAAGGTACACAAAAAGGACTAACCACAGGAGTTTTAACAGGAGTTATTACGGGTATAATACCTATAATGGATTCTTACATAGAACTGGAAAGAAAACCGAAAGAAGAACTGGCGAATGAATATGTTGCACTGGCTCAAAAACAATTTAGTGAATATAAAGATCAAAAGTTGCATGATTTAAATAATGAAAAAAACGAATTCGTAAAAAATAACGATGGAGATACAATTTATTATTAATCTTACCCAATACAACTTTCAAAAGATAAATAGGGTACGTCAAAAAGACGCACCCTATTTTTGTCATCTTGATAGTTTTGTTGATGCTGTAAATCAAAGATTTACCGCATCCTACCGGGGTAAATAATATTGGGGCAGAAGGTCAATGCCACAAGACTTTGTTTAACCAACCACCTCACCGCCCTTGTCTTGGATTATTCGGGCTCTCGCCGGAGTAACGTCCGGCTCGACCTTACGGGCTAGGCTTCGCCATCGCCCTACCGAAAATCCGCCCTCCCTAAGGAGGGTATTGACGAACACTCTCGTCAATTGAACCCTCACCCAACCCTCTCCCTTGGAGAGGGGAATATATTGTCGTCCTGAATTTATTTCAGGACCTAATCAACTTGTAGTTCTGACCAAACAACCTTAATATTTACCCCTTTACCCCTTGAAAATAAAGTTTAAGGTGATATTATACTAGACGGACATTTACAGTATAAATAGTAGAGAGTATACACAAAGCTTTTGCACGAAGACCATAGTTTCGCGGGAGTTTGTTTTATCTCAAAATATACACAGAGGAGAAAATAGGAAAATGGAAGAAGAAAAAGTAATTTCTACACAAGACAGCCTTACTCCGAGCGCGACTGTACACGAATTAAGTGACAGTGTTATGACAGGTAAGGCTAATTATAGTAAAACAAAAACATTTACACTTGCGATAGCTGCAGGTGCGTTTATCGCATTTGGTGCGCAAGTATCATTGACTGTAATGACTGGTGATTCAATGATGGGTTGGGGCTTCACCAAGCTAATCGGAGCAATGACATTCGCTACAGGTTTGATGATTGTTGCTTTGACAGGTGCTGAATTGTTTACAGGTAACGTTATGATGACTTTCTCTGTTTTGGAAAGAAAAGTCAGCTTGATACAACTTTTAAGAAGCTGGCCATTGGTTTATGTTGCGAACTTCTTGGGTTCAATTTTGGTAGCTGGTTTGATTTTCGGTGCAGGTATGGGACATAACGGCGGAGACGCAGTTGGTGTAACCGCTATGCAAACAGCCTTCTCAAAAATTAATTTGTCATTTGGGGAAGCATTCTTCAGAGGTATTCTTTGTAACTGGTTAGTTTGCTTAGCTATCTTTATGGCATCAACATCAAAGCGTGTTATCGGTAAGATTTTTGCAATATTCTTCCCGATTATGACATTCGTTGCATCAGGTTATGAACACAGTGTTGCGAATATGTTCTTTATTCCTAACGGACTTTTGATGAAACACTTCCCTTCAATCGTTGCTGCTTCAGGTTTTACCCCTGACCAATTGGCAACAATGACTTGGAAAGGTTTCTTCTTAGGTAACTTGTTGCCTGTTACTTTGGGTAACATTGTGGGTGCGTTTGTTTTTGTTGTTCTTTTATTCTGGACAGCTTATATTAGAGAAGAACATAGACGTCAAGGTTAATTAATGATATAAGATAAGAAAGGCTACTATTTTTTGTAGTAGTCTTTCTTTTAACTAAATTATAGAATGTTATATATGAAAAGATTTTTGCCGATATTAATAGCACTTATATTTCCGCTTTTACCCTCTTTTGCAATAGAGGAAGTACCTTTGCCAGTTGAAGAGTTAAAACTCGACACAGAGATTGCAGAAGAAAGCGTTGCGACTGAGGATTATACTCTGCCTCAGGAAAAAACTTTGAGGGAAAAATTGAGCGATGTTTATCATTTGGAAGTTGAACAAATTGATAAACCGCATTATTTGTTAGAGGATGTTTTCACGAAAAGATTTGCCGAAGATTCACCTTGGGAAAAGACCCAATTATGGGCAGGGTATAACGGTGATATCGGAATGTATTTCAACGATGACACCATAACGAATCAGTTTGAATTTAACACGATTAATGTCGGTTATGATGCGTTTTTGAAGGATAAAAATGCTGATTTCAGGATGATGATAAACATATCTCCATTGTCATCCCGAAACGTTATCCAAAATTTGCCTGCGGATGTTTATATTGCAACGAACAAAGTTCCGCATCACAGATTTTTAATAGGTAATTCTAGACCACCGGTCGGGGTTGAAGGCGCGCAAGGTCCGTTCATTTTACCATTTGCAGTCAGAGCGCAAATTTCCAGAAACTTTGGTACAGTGAGAAAACTCGGTGCAAGAGCTTCCGGAAACTACAGTTTGGTAGATTATGATTTTGGTGTTTACAGCTCAGACACATATTTTCAGGAATTCTTCCCAGGGGCAGAATTTATCGGTTGGGTAAACTTCAAACCGCTCGGAAAAACAGATGGTAGATACGGACAACTAAAAATTGGTGGCGGTTTACAAGGCGGACACAGAGATAACAATTATTGCGTAACCGGTGCTTATATCGGCTGGGAATACAAGCGTTTATTGTTAAATTTTGAATGGGCAAACGCTAACGGCTACAACGGTCCGAGCAACCATTCCACAACTACGCAGGCTAGTGGTTTTTATTCAACAATCGCTTACAGAATAACCCCGAAATTACAAGCTTTGTTCAGATACGACCAATTTGACCCAAACAGAGATATTGCTAACAACAACCGACGTGAATACACTGCAGGCATTAACTACTTCATAAAAGGTCAGGGATTGAAGTTGATGCTTAACTACGTATTCTGCCAAAACGACGCAGCAAAAGATTCACACAGGATAATATTAGGCACACAAATCTTATTATAGGGATAGGAATATAAAAAAACTTTATATAAGTGCGATTTTGTTACCTGCTAGTCAGCAGGTGGGTGAGTGCCTTAGAATATCCGTTTCCCGCTGGCGATTTTGTATCGACGGGTATACTTCAAAAGACTATAGAGCTTACTCTCCCTTTTAGTAAAAAATGTAGGAACAAAATAAACACCTATATAAAGTAATAATATTATTACATATTTTCTCCGGCATTTCAATAGAAAAGTGTCTGTGATACAATCCGGTTATGAAGGAATTTGTTTTAAGAGAAATTACAGAAATATCTGTGAATGAACTCGAAAAAATCGGGTTTGACTCATCTTATCGCGCAAAGGCTTTAAACAAATACAGATACAAGAACATTAAAATATCTCCTCTGACCTCTGCGCAAGCTAATATTTTGAAACAAACAGCTTTGTCTTGCGGAGCAGATTGTGCGACGCACAGAAACGTTATCACCGGGGATATTGAAGAATCCGCTGTTATTTTAGGCGGAAGTATTTCTGAATTAAGACAAATTGCACAAAAGTTGAAATATCAACCGTTTTCGCTCTCAGTATTGAGTGAAAAGATAGAAGGATTACTAGAGGACAAACCTCGTTCAAGCACGAAAATCACAGGAATTTTGAACATAACACCGGATTCTTTTTCGGACGGAGGGAAATATTTGGATGAGAATTCAGCCTGCAAACATCTTATTGAAATGATTAAAGATGGCGCGGATATGATTGATATCGGGGCTGAAAGCACAAGGCCTTTTTCGCAAGGAGTTTCTGCTAAAGAACAAATCAAAAGACTTACTCCGGTTTTGAATTTTATTGAAAAGGAAAATTTTAGCATTCCGATAAGCGTAGATACGAGAAGTTCTGAAGTCGCGGATTTTGTCCTAAATAAAGGGGTGCAATATATCAACGACATTTCAGGATTCGATTTTGATTCTCGCATGCCGGAAGTGGTTTCTAAATACGGTGCAGGGGTAATTCTTCAACACTCAAAAGGAACTCCTGAAAATATGCAAGAAAATCCTGTTTATGATGATTTGATGGGAGAAATTTACACAAAACTTCAAGAAAAAATCCAATTAGCAGAAAGTTTTGGCATAAAAAATATTATTATAGACCCGGGAATAGGTTTTGGCAAAAGCAAGGAAGATAACTACGAAATTTTAAACAGAATTGAAGAGCTTTATTTTTTAGGTAAACCCGTCATGGTAGGAGCTTCCAGAAAATCATTTTTAGGGCTTGAAAAGAACACCGACGACATGGTCAAAGACGCGCTCACACTTGCGGTTTCATATCCATTGTTTCAAAAAAAAGTTGACTTCTTGAGAGTGCATAATGTCAAACTGCACAAACAATTATCCGGTCGGGTAAATTATATATACCCGTATAGCTAATTTCTATTTTCTCATTATCCGTTAACATAAATAATGTAAATAAGGAACTGGTTATGAGTATAGCTAAAGATTTGTTGTTAACAGCTTTATTTATGGTAACGATAATCACTCTTTTGGTACTAAGTGACTCAACTCAGATTGAATCAATGGTACTGGCGGGGTGCTTGTTTATGATAACAAATTATATTGTTAAATATAAATATCTGAGACAACAAATTATACGACAAAGAGAATACTTCATTAATACCTTGAGTCACGACTTGAAGGTATCGACCTTAGCTCAAATCCGCGGTTTGGATTTGCTCAAAAACGCAAACGGAAACGAAGAACTCGTTTCAAATATTAAAGACTCGTGCCAGTACACTTTAGATATGATAACTATGCTTTTGAGTATGTATAAATTCGAAAACGGTGAAGAATCACTTTATTACGAAAAGTTCAAATTATCCGAGCTTATTTCAGAATGCTGCGGTAACTTATCCGAAATTTCCTCCGAAAAAAGAGTAATTATTTCGGGAGAAATTGAAAATTATGATTACATAGAGGCTGACAAAAACGGAGTGTCAAAACTCGCTATGTGCTTGATTTCGTCAGCACTTATAAATGCGGACAAAAACTCCACTATCCACGTTAGCTTAAAAAAAATGTATAATAACTTTGAAGTAAAGATTAGCTACCAAGGCGAACACTGGACCGAGGAAGACTGCAGAAGAATGTTTTCCGAGGGTCCGCGATATTCAACTGTCGGACAAAGTGTAAGAATGTTATTCTGCAAAAAAATGGTGGATGCTCATGGCGGAAGAATTTATGCACACAAAAATGAAGATGAAATGAACTGTTTTTCATTTACACTTCCAATTACACACAAAAAAGTTACAGAACCTGAATACGAACAACAGTCTTTATTACAGAATGTTAAAAATTAATTCTGAAATATAATTTTGTTAATAAACTTAATAATTTTCTGAAAATAGACTAGAAAAAATCTGAAAAAATGTTAATATGAAAGTAAGAGTTGCGAAGTGAAAATAAATACATTTTTTAAGGATTGTGTAAATTTTTATTAACCAACGTCTCAAATTTGTAAATTTCCAGCATTTACATGTTTTATCAGCTATAATTAAGTGTAGAAGGTAAAGGCGTGCAAGAAAACGAAGTAGCAAACAATCAAGGAAGCAAGAACATTAACAATTCAAGAACAGTAACATCTCCGTTTTCTCAGGAAAAACTGGTCTCCAAGGTTAATGCACTCAATACAATATCCGCATCAACAACAAGTGCAAACCCCCATAATATAGTGTTTAACAACGAAAAATGTTCTACGCTAAATTATAAATATGTTGTCGATGGGCTTATTAAACTTCCTCATGCAGAAAATGTTTCAGAACTCTGCAACAATATTTATTCTATGATTCAGGGCTGTATAGACTCTCACTTCTTTGCAGTTGGTCTATACAAAGAGAATTCGGGCTGTATAAATTTAAGGCTTCAAGACAAGTTAGGGAACAACTATTCAACAAAGGTCTTCTTGAAAGAAGATAATAACCCTATTGTACAAGTATTTAACGGCAGCGGTGCAAAAATCGTAGATAACAAAAACTTCTTAAAATTGCCTTATTACAAAGATTACACGACAGCAATTTTACCGCTATTCTCCATAAACAAATGCATCGGAGTTATGTTGGTAGAAGACGCATACGCTCGTCAGAATTGTCAGCTTTACATTATGATAGCAAGCTACTTGGCTCTTTATATCCACAACTTGTATCTATTGGAAAAGAGTGAAGGCGTGGATAACACGGATAATTTGACTCTCCTATATAACCACAGAGGGTTTCAAGAAATTCTTACAAATGAACTTGCAAGAGCTAAGACTAATAAACAAGCCTTGTCTGTTATTATGATGGACATAAATAATATAACCAAAATCAACAGAGAATTCGGTCACGCAAAAGGGGACGAAGTTATAAAACTCGTTGCGGAAAAAGTACGTCAAAATATTCGCGAGAGTGACGTTGCAGGAAGATATGGCGGAGATGAAATCGCTATAATTCTTCCGAACACATCATCCGCTCAAGCAAAATATATTGCAGAGTATTTGACCTACACTCTGTCCTGCTGTTTCATTGACGACATCGGACCGATTAAAGTTTCTGTAGGAATTTCAACCTATCCTGATTGTTCAGAAGATAAAGAAAAACTTTTGATATTATCAGAACAAGCGATGTATATTTCGCAAGCAAAAGGTTACAAAGACGGAATGTCAGCAATCATCAGTTCATCAGACTTTAATTTCTGGGATGATGCAGCACTAAAATCTTACGCAGAAGTTGTTGCTAAACGTCACGCACAGCTCGGAATCAACTTTGAAGACGAATTGATTGCACAATTCAACACGGACCACAACAAATCAGAAACAAAGATTTGGGAAATCGCAACATCTCTTGCAGGTGCAATTGACGCGAAAGACCCTTACACAAAAGGTCACTCAACCTCTGTTTCAAAATATTCAGAAGCATTGGCTCGAGCAATCAATCTTCCCGAAAAAGAAGTTGAACGCATCACATTGGGCGCACTTCTTCACGATGTCGGAAAAATCGGTATCCCTGAATCAATTCTTAAAAAAGAAGGCCCGCTTTCTGATGACGAGTGGAATATAATGAAGCAGCACCCTGTTATCGGTACAGAAAAAGTTCTTCAACCAAACCCAAGTCTGCGCGACTTGATTCCGATTGTAAAATATCACCACGAACGCATCGATGGCAAAGGTTATCCGGAAGGACTTTCTAACGACCAAATACCGCTCGCAGCAAAAATTGTTGCAATCGCAGATACATATCACGCTCTAATAAGCGACAGACCTTATAGAAAAGGTATGGATATTGAAAAAGCAATCAGTATTCTTGAGGACGGTGCAGGCAAACAATGGGACGAAAACATTGTTCGTACATTTATTCAAATTGCACCATCATTGGGAGTTTAGATAAAACAAAAAAGGCGGCGCGTCTTTTAGACGCGCCGCCTTTTTAATTCAAACCTATTTTGCATAACGCAAGAATATCTGTTCTTTTGTTTGCATAAGCTCTTCTACGATTAACCATCTACCATCAGGTTGTTTCTGAACAATCATATAAGTTTTTAGTTTATATGTTTCGCCCGAAGGTTGTCTTAAAGAAGAGACTTTATAGCCTTTCGCTACGGGTGTTACGGTTATATTTGAATAAGTATTTTTGTAATGCCTAAGTTTCGCGCCTGCCTGACCGATTTTCATTTGTTTAATATAAGTCGCCGTATCTGTTGTAACATCAACAGTTGTACCGTCCGGTTTTACAACCTGACGAATAATTTTTGCGTTCGGAGAATACATTGTTGCGACTTCTGAACTATAAGTATTCGCAGCATTCACATACTTATTAAAGAAGTTCAGTGCATCCTGATTCCCATCTGCCATAACTATAATTTGCGTAAGCGCAAGGGTAATAAATGATATAATTAGTTTCTTCATAATGCTCCTTTATACGTTTGGTAAATCGCCTTTAACTTCCGCTACAGACTTACTATCCAAACCGAATACGGTGTGTAAAACTTCAACTGCGTCATTTGCACGAGATTGTTCAACCAGACAACTGATTTTAATTTCACTGGTTGAAATCATTTTGATATTGATGTCTAAATCTGCCAAAGTTCTGAACATTTTTGCCGCAATACCGGGTCTATCAATCATGCCGGCACCAACAATTGAAATTTTTGCAATCTTATCATCAATAAAAACATTGCTGTAATTCAATTCAGATTTAACTTTTTCCAAAATCTCGCGAGTCTTGTCTACATCATTTTTGCTGATTGTAAACGCTATGTCATTGGTGTTATACGCTTTTCTCGCGTATGATTGAATAATCATATCTACAGAAATGTTCTCTTTTGCCAATCCGTCAAAAAGGATTGCCGCTGTTCCCGGACTGTCTTGAACATCGCAGACCACGACTCTCAATTGAGATAAGTCTGCAGCGACACCGGTTACGGGTCTTTGTAATTCCATCTTATCAACTCCAAGTATTAAAGTTCCTAAATTATCTGTTTTAAATGCGCTTCTTACTCTAACCGGCATGTGGTATTGTGTTGCTGCCTCTACTGCGCGCGGATGAAGTACATTAGCGCCCACTCTTGCCAACTCCAACATTTCTTCATAAGAAATTTCTTTCAATTTTGAAGCATGCGGTACAATACGAGGGTCAGTTGTATACACGCCTTCTACATCTGTATAAATATCACAACGTTTTGCCTTCAAAGCTCCCGCAAGAGCTACGGCTGAAGTATCAGAACCTCCGCGTCCTAACGTTGTTATTTCAAAATCATCAGTTACGCCTTGGAAACCTGCTATTACAACAACCTTACCTTCTTCAAGATTTTTGACAATTTTATCAGTCTTAATCTCCAAGATACGAGCGTTTGAGTGAATGTTTTCTGTAATTATTCCGACTTGCATTGCATTCATACTTACAGCATCACATCCTTGAGCTTGAAGCGCCATAGCCAAAAGTGCAATAGACACTCCCTCACCTGTTGAGAGTAACATGTCCATTTCTCTTGATGAAGGATGAGCAGAAATTTCCTTTGCCATTTTGGTAAGGATATCTGTCGTATGTCCCATAGCAGAAACAACAACAACAACGTCATTGCCGTTATTCTTTTCTTTAATTACGGCTCTTGCGACATTCCTTATTTTGTCAGTGTCTGCGACTGACGTTCCTCCGAATTTTTGTACAATTATATTTTTCATACCATTTATATCCTAAACCGGTCAGTAATTATTATATATTTAAACAACGAGTTTTACAACAAAATGTTCACAATATGTTCACAAAACTTTCTGTAAACTTTTGTAACAACAGTAGCAAAAAATTTTTTTAGCTTTTTTAATGCCTATACATATGGTATAAATTGAATTATGTAAAGAAAAGGAGTATATACGTATGAACATTAAAGCAGTTGAACTTATGGAAATCAACAAAGGTCTTAAATTTGGTGAAGAACCAAGTACAAAAACATCCGAAAGCATTGCAGAACCTCCTGTTAACAAACCTCAATCAGGTTTAAACGCTCTTGAATTACAAATGAACAATGTTGCATTTATGGGTAAATCTGCAGTTGCTACAAAATTAAAAAGCGGCGCACTTGGTGCAATGATGGCATTGATGACATTAGGCGCAGCATCTTCACTTCAATCTTGCGTTGAACAACGTCAAGAAGTTACAGTAGATATGTCTGCTGTTGTTGCATTGTATCAGCAAATGTTAACTTTAAACCAACAAATGTTGAATCAACAAAAAATCACAAACGAACAACTTGTTAAAATGAACACTTATTTGATGCAATTACTTCAAGAAGTTCAAAACGGCAATATGAATGCTGATGAATTCTATAAAAAGGCATTTGAATTTATGGCTAAATCAGAAGCTAACCAAGAACTTATTATTAAACAACTCGTTGCTAACGGTAAGTCTCAAGAAGAAGCTAACAAATACTTGCAAGACCTCATTGCTAAGGTTGAAGCAGGTCAACTCAGCGCAAAAGAAGCTCTTGAAAAAATCCAAAATATCTTAGGTTCTATTGATAGCAAACTTGATTCAATCATCGGAAAATTAGAAGAAGCTATCAAGAAATTTGAAGACAGAGATGATGGAACAAAAGAACAATTAAGAGAAATCAGAGATTTGATTAAAGAAAACAACAGCATTTCAGCTGGTAACTATGAGCTTTTGGAATCTATTCTTATCAATATGAATAAGCTTTGCACAAGCGATCAAGTTATGGGAGCTTTAAATGCAATTATGGGTATTATGAAAGACCATATGGCTCAAGATAAAGAAATGGATCAAAAAACTCAAGACTTAATCAGAGAAGCTAACAAATACATTTCTAACGTTGGTTCTGATATGAACAACAACTTCACTAAAGTTATCAACGAAATCAAAAACGGAAACGCTAAATCTGACGAATTAATCGTTACTGTTAAAGATTTGAACGAATTAATCAAACAACTTGGTGAAGACGGTAAAGAACTCGGCGACAAGATTCTTAACTACATCGCTGCTGTTGGTTTTGAAATGAACAGAAACTTCACTGCTCTTATAGAAGCAGTTAAAAACGGAAATATTAAACTTGATCAAGCTATTTCTCTTATCAATGACTTGAAGGTTATCGTTGAAAATCAAGACGGCGGTAAGGAATTCAACGACCAAATTCTTAACTACATCGCTGCAGTTGGTTTTGAAATGAACAGAAACTTCTCTTCTCTTATCAACGAAGTTAAGAACGGTAATGTAAAACTTGATGACCTTACAGCTCTTATGCAAGAACTTACAAAGCTTGTTTCTGACCACAACAAAGACAGCAAAGATTTAGGTAACAAGGTTCTTCAATACATCGCAGCTCTCGGTTTCGATATGAATAAAAACTTCACTGCAATCTTGAACGCTATCAACGACGGCAACAAAGGAACTGAAAGCTTGAAGGGATTACTTGAAAAAGTTCTTGATAACCAAAACAAAAACACAGCTGACATCATCGAAGCTATCGGAAATATTAAACTTGACGGTTCACAAATCGACCTTTCAAGTATCGAAGCTATGATGAAAGACCTTCTTGCTCAAGCTAAGAAAAACGGTAACATCTTGACAAATATCGATGCTAAACTTGATGCTATCAAGATGACAGGCGATGCAATCTTGGATAAGATTGATGCTGAATCCCAAAAAGGTGATGAAAGGTATGAAAAAACTTACAACCTTATGCAGCAAATCTTCAACAAGTTGGGTGACGGTGGAAGCGGAGTTACTTACGACGATACTAAGCTTCTCGAAATTCTCGGCAACTTGAGCAGCATGATTGATGGCAGAATGAGCGAATTGCTTAACGCTATCAAGGACCACGATGTTAAAGTAACCGTTGATGTAGGCAAAGTAAAATGTGAATGTGACTGTGGAAAAAATCACGAAGGTATCATCGGCGACCTTAACAACTTAATGGAATAATGTTCATATATAGAGTAAGGGGCAGATTTTCTGCTCCTTATTTTTTCATAAAACGCTCAAATGCGGTTTAGATTTTTATTTCCGCGGTTGAAAAAAAATCTTTATATGGTTTAATTAAGTAACAGAAATCAACAACATGTTTTCTAAGCGTGTGTATCATTATAGAAAGGAATTTAGAATTATGAGAATTCTTGGTGTTTCTCCTGTTCCTGAAAATGGTTCAGAAGTAAATTTTGGTAAAAGTTTTGTAACTTTATCAGAGAAAAATTTGGGCAGAAAAATTGCTGCTAATGTAGTAGATACTTTCAACGGTAAGACATTACCTGAATTAAGAAAAACCGTAAAACCTGAAGCAGCAGCTATTATTGCAGCAGCAGGTGCAGGTGCTGTTATTGCAAAACCGGAAGATTACAGCAATAATGTAAACTTCTTCACACTTGCAGCAGGTTCAGGAAGCCGTTTCAGAGAATTGGCCCAAACAGTAGGAGATTATAATAAAATCAGCTTGCCGTTCAAAATCGGCGAAAAAGAAAACCTTCACATGCTTGATTTTGCTATGACAATGGGCAAATACTTTATCGGGGACGAAGGCGTTAACAAAATCGTTGCAGCACAACCTTCTGGTTCATTCGGCGATATTGTTCAATACTATTTAGCCGGAAACCCTATTAAAGACACAGTTGTTTGTTGCGGTGACAACGTATTCGGCGGTAAAGGTTCTGATATTATGGAATTCTTCACAAAGACTATCAACAATCCTAACAAACATGTTGCATTGGTTGGTGTAGGCAGAACTCCGGAAGAAGTTGCTAACAGATTCGGTGTTTTGGAAGCAGAAGGCGAAATGGGCGGCGAGGCATTGAAACTCAAAGGATTTAGCGAAAAACCACCTATCGAAAAAGCAGAAGCTATCGCTATTGACGGTAAAAACATCGCCAACACAGGTTTGTTCTACTTGAGCAAAGAAGCTATGACAAACCTTATGGAAGAAATCAAAAATGGTGAAAACAATATCAAGAAAAACGACACTGAACTTTATGATTTCGCTAACGCTGTAAAATACGTTCACAGCAAATTGGGCGACTGGTTCGGTATTAAACCTTTGGAAGGTGCTGACGTTAAAGTTATCGACAAATGGGAAGACGTTGGTGAACCAAAAGCATTATACAGCTTTGCAGACGAAGTTAAGAACGGTCAATTCCTTCAAAACTTCCCTAAAGCAATGGCTGAAAAAATACAAAACGCATTCAAAGAAAGAATCCACTTGGATGCAAAAAAACCTTACATAGTATTTTCAGAGTCTACAAACATAACTCCGGAAGTAATTAATAACGCAAAAAATATTGACGGTGTTAATATTGTAGTTTAATTTTGGGAGATGGGGATGAAAAAGACTTCTTTCTTAACAGAAAGGAGTCTTTTTTTATTATTTTTTCAATGAATTTCGTTTTAAAACTAGCCGAACAGGCAATTGTTTACCCCTCGAAAAGAGAGTATGTTGAATTTGTAATTGGTTAATGGAATAATAAATTGATAAATTTAAAAGGAAACGAACATCTGCTTGATGCAGTATTAGAGTACTGCGATGACATTATTACGGTCAAAGATTTAAACCTTAACTATGTCGCTTGCAACAAAGCATTTCTAAAAATTCTCAACAAAGGTCCTAATACTAATATTACCGGCAAATCTGTGTATGAAGTATTGCCTCAAAGTTGTATTGATACAATAGTTACAAACGCAAAACGCGTAATTGAAGAGTTGCGTCCACAGTCCTACACTCTTATTCTTGACCAGAGCGGTACTACAAGAATTATTAAACAAACTACGACTCCTGTTATAAGAAACGGTGTTGTAGAAAGTATTTTAACAGTTTCTTCTGATGCAACAAACGAAGAAAATTTAAAAGCAAAACTTATTGAAAAGAACTATCAGTTAAACACTTTGCTTGAAAATATTCCTTACCTTGTCTATATGAAAGACAAAAACAAGAACATTGTTGTTGCATCTGAAAAATCTAAAAAGTTTTTGTATCAGGGGATTGATAACTTTGAAAGCGGGCTTCATCTTGATATGGGAAAAGTTGAAGCTGAAACCTCTAACGAAGATAATTACGTTATTGAAAACAAAAAAGATTTGGTCAAAGAGAAAATAGTTCCCGGTCTTGATAGAAAAGCGCATCATTACAGAATTCACAAAGCGCCCATTTTGACAGAATCTAATGATGTCACAGGGCTCGTCACCATTGCAAAAAATATTGATATTGAAAAACAGCAAGAAACACAAAAGAATTTGTTCCTTGCAACATTATCACACGACTTAAAGAACCCGCTGCAAGCTCAAATAAGTTCACTGGAGATGTTTAACAAACAATTTGCTGATAAAGTAAACGATGAGCAAAAAGAAATTTTGGAACTTATAATTGAATCTGCAAAATACATGAGAAATATGCTCTGCACACTTCTTAGCACCTGCAAAGATAACTATGGCGTAATAAAATTAGAACGCAAAGATTTTGATATTGAAAAAATATTAATCCGTTCTGTTAAAGAGATTAAAAACCTTGCAACAGAAAGAAAGCTTAAACTTGAAACTTCAATAAAAACACACAACAACATAGTCTTTGCTGACGAATTGCAAATTAGAAGAGTCATAAACAATTTGCTTAACAATGCAGTGAATTATGCTTATGAAAATTCTTCTATAGAAATAGATTTAACCGCAACTAAAGAATCCATAACTATTGGAATAGAAAACCAAAGCGATATTATTCCTGAAAACATCAAATCACACATCTTTGATAAATTCGTTTGCGGAGATAAACTCCAAAGTAACGCAAGAGTCGGACTAGGTTTATATTTCTGCAAGAAAATCGTTGAAGCTCACGAAGGAGAAGTCAGTTTAGAAGCGAACGGCACCTCAAACAGATTTGTTATTGAAATTCCTTTCTTGAATAAGAAGAATGCACAAATTAACGAGGTCGTACTTTAGTTTTTTCGTGTTACCATGAAGTCTATGGATTTCGTCATTAGAAAGTTTTTTAAAGAGGACAAAAAAGAAGTTCTTGACATGATGCAAGAATTTTATTCAAGTGACGCGGTTTCAACAAACGGAAGCCACGAAATCTTCTCTAACGATTTTGACACCTGTATAAGTTCTTCTCCATTTTTGGAAGGCTATATCTTTATATGCGGGAAAGAAATTTTGGGATATGGGATGATTGCCAAGAGTTTTTCTACAGAATTCGGAAAACCTTGTCTGTGGCTTGAGGACTTGTATATCAAAAAAGAATATAGAGGACAGGGAATCGTTCCGGAATTTATACGTCAGATTGAAGCCGAGAATCCTAATACAATCTTGCGACTAGAGGTTGAAGAAGAAAACTCGCACGCAATACACGTCTACAACAAGTGCGGTTTCGGGAAACTTCCTTATGCAGAATTAAAAAAAGAAATCTAAGCAAAATATTTTTTTAGAGGGTTTAGTATAACCAAGCGAGAAGGAAATGAAAATCCAGGCAATACAGACATACAACTACAATCAAGCATATATCTCAAATACACAGGAAAAAGATTCCGTGTCACCGGAACAAAATCAAACTAATTTTGTTAGCCTTTATAATACAACAGGACTGACTTTTGGTATCGCAAACTCCGCAAAGCTCAGGACTCTGTTTTCATACGGGCTTCCTTGTATGTACACCGGAGTCGAGATGATTGACCCGAGAAGAGTGCAAAGACTCATCAAAGACGGGAAACTCCGCGGTGTTTCTGCTGATGTAATAAAAGCTATGACTCCGTTTGAAAACAATTTAGCAGAAATCGAAGGTCGGGTTTATTCAGCCATAAAAGCTCAAAGCGCAGAAACTCCCGATAAGGACTTTAAACAGATATTAGAAACAATTTCACCTGTTTATAAAAAAAGACTAAGAAAAAAACAAGCAGGAATTTTTAAAGAGCTTAAAGAAAATGCCTACGAACTTCCTGAAGGTTATAAGTACAAATTCGACAAACTTATGGAAGAAACCGACTTAAAACTTCAAGACAAACCCGTCTGGCAACCGTTCAGCACATTTGAGTTTAAATACAAACTTGAAAAAATTAAAGACGATATCAACAAGCGCTGCGGATACAAAGAACAAAAAGTTATCAACAAAATGCTAAAAGAAGCCGAGAAGCTCACTCCTGACACAAATGTCCGCACAGAGGATTATCAAAAAGGGGTTATGACCTTCTTAAAAATAATACTAAAAACCTCAGTACTTAAGCAAGATGAACAATTAAATAACTTAATCGACTCTTCCACATCAAGATTAAACCACGAAAAAGTAAAAATTCCGTTCAGCAGAAAAGCGTTTATATATGATTTGGCAAAAATTTTAGATAAACTGCCCGACCAAAGACTGGGTGACAGGCTGTTTACAATCGCATCAAAACTTCCGACATCAAGAGAATCTGTTTCCGCATACGTTTTGAAATACCTGACCGAACCTCCGGAAAAAATTGCATACAGGCTACTTTGGCCGACCTTCGCCTCAGTAGAACATATTCTCCCAAAATCTTGCGGAGGAGCAGACGCAATGTCAAACTTTGGCGGCGCAACGACAAGAGAAAACGCTGAGCGCGGGAATTATTCGTTTGTATATCAGATGAAACGCCGGCCACACACAAAAGAAAATTGTCAAAAATACGTTGATAGGCTCATAGAGCTTGCAAACCAAGGAATTTTTGACAAAAATAAGATTGATAAAAAGTACATAGAAGATTTTAAACGAACTATCCTAAAACAATCCAACGGCGCAATAGTCCTTGAGGGTAAATACGAGGGGTAAAAGGGTAAATGTATTTGGTTGGTAGGTATAAACTACAAGTTTGACGACTGGATTACTTCGCTTCCGCTCGTAATGACGTGGCACTTTTAACTTAATACTACTAATTTGCTGTCATTCTGAGCGCAGCGAAGAATCGCAGGGTTTAGCGCAAAACTCAACCATTATTAAGAAATATTTCAAATGTTAAGCGCACTTAGAAAATTGTTACAATCGACTCTAATACAGGCATAGTCACCATTATAGCACAAAAAGATCATTTTGCCCGTTAAAGTTTTTCAAAAAAATGCCGTTAATAATATTATTATTATCTATACGTAACAAAATAGGAGTGAACTATGTCAAACTTCAACTGGAATCCGGAGATGCGCAATTTATACGGAGTAAACCCAAATATGGGACACCGAACCCGAAGACAAGGTCCACAAAATGATTGTAATAAAGATATTGATGCAATAGTCAATCAGCTAAAAAATATGGATGAAGGAGAGATTTTGTCCATATTAGAAAAACTCGGACTTCAAACTTTGTATTCGCAAGGAATCAAACAGCCTGCGAATACTCCTGCGAATACTCCTGCAAATGCACCGGAGAATACTCCGGAAGGTAAATCTGAGAGCAAGCCGGAAACCAAAACAACAACTACTCCTCAAAATGTGACTACAAATGCACCCGCAGAAACCACAGAAACAACCGAAACAACTGCCGTAGAAAAGATAGAGAAAGTTGATGGCGTGGGTGAAAGCGGTTCTGTAAGTTCATCAAAGTGGGCAGGCGTAGTTGACGAAAACGATCCTGTGATGTGGTTACAGTTTATGGGTTGGAGTGATTTGAAATGTCTTGTTAATCCGGACAATCCTAACGAATTTATCACCTCAGCCGGTAAAATCGTAGCCGACAAATACGGAAAAGATATCGCGAACGTGCTTTTTGATATGGAAACAGGAGAATTTTTACCTGACAAAGCCAAAGCATATATGGCAAGCAAAGGTATAGTTCAAGTAGCACCAGGAATATTCCAAGTTGACCGAATAGGCTATGATGGTAGTGTTTACCAACGAGATTATAAAATTTGGGATCCTGAAAAACATGAATTTTATAATCTGGGAGATTTATGCGGTTCAGGACTGCCTGACGGACTAAAAATAGGAGAACAATCTGCAGAATGTTGGGAAAGTATTAGAGAAATTGATTCTTCTACCTTTATTGATTTGCGCTTAAAATCAGATTATTTAGACAATGCTATGTCTAAATACCTCGAAAATGATGTTATTAAAGTTGACGGAGCTACTTGCAATTTTCAAGTAGACGATTCGTTTATAGACCTCTATACAAAAAAGGCATTGCGTAGTATAAGATACCAAGGCGAAAATGGCAAACAATTGTATATCAAAGAACAAGCAGCTGAAACTGATTTCGGTGGATTATTAGATACAATCATGGCATATTACCGGATGGCAAAAGATGGCGGTTTAACCGATGAGCAAATACAAAACGCCCTTTCAAACTACAGCCCTAACAGGACTCCATGGAACAGCCGTTCGTACACACCTGAAAGTGCTGCGTATGAAGTTGCCTATTTAGCACAAACATACATGTTGCTTACCGGAGAATCTTCACTTACCGTAATGCAAGCTCCTGGTGACGTCAACGAAATATCAGGCTATTTTGGTGATAAAACAAAGGTACATGTTGACAATGTTTATGAAACATCAAATTCATATTTTTATAGCAGTTATGATGGTTGTCTGCTTCCTTCCTATCAGGGATGCACATATATTGCCTTATGCGGACCTCAAAAAGGACAAAATACTATTGATGCCCTGAAAGAGATAACAAAATATGAAGACAACATTAATTGGTACGCAAAAGAAAACTATGGCGGAGCAAAAGGTGATATGTCAGACCCATCTTTTGCAGAAGATACAACAGAGTGGCACAAAAAAATCTTGCTCAACTCCGGACTTACAGAAGAGCAAATTGCCGACACTACGTTAATGACAGGTACCGAACGCATCAAGAATCGTATGATTCAAGATTTTGGCATTCCGGAAAATACATTCTTCGAAAAAGACGGCAAGATTTATATTGACGTTGACGCGTGGAATACTCTTTTCTATGAAGCTTCTATACAAATTGGCGGTAATGATAAATATGAAAAACTGAAAGAAATATTCAGCAAAATGCAGCTTTCTACAGAGCATAGCGATATGGAGAACTATTGGGAAAATATGGCAAAAGAGCTCGGTAGTATCACAGGAGAAAACGGACACACAGGTATCAGCCTCTCTACATACTACAAAACTCAATACAAAACGACAGATGCACTCCATAGAATTTATCTCTCCTCCGTTGCTGCGGAAGAAGTTGAAAGCGGTAATGATATTAAAGCTCTCGTACGAGGCAAAGTCATGGAAGCATTGGTGCGCGGAAGAGTCACCGCTACGGGTAACATAAACGACAGTACTTTCTGGAACAGTATCTATGCAACACTTCAAGGAGATAACGAAGAATTGTTTAACACTCTTCTTGAATCATATCCGGAATTTCGTGTTATTAAACATCTTGTCGCTCCTGATGCTAGTACATTTAACGAACTATTAGGGGCACTAGATGATTCAAATACTCCAAATCTAGAAATTTCAGAGACATGGTGGAATTATATAAAAGAAGCCGGTGCATACTTTAACACTGACGTGTATGCAATATTCTATGATTGGTGCCAAAATGATTGGCGTACGGAATACAATACTCAGGAAAGCTGGATTAAAGATTGGATAAATGTTAGTAAAGGTACTCATCCGGAATTTTTGAAATACAGTGATGCAAAGAGTGTTTCTGAACTCTCATTTGAGGACTTCAAGTCATTTATCGATTGTTTCTGGAAACACGGTGTTGCTAATGCAGCACTTATGACTCCTCCTAAGATGTGGAACCTCTTGGATAACTACATGCGCGAACAAGGTTACTACGAAATGGATACAAATGATGCTCATAAAGTACAAGACAAAACTATCACAGGTATCCAACAAACAGGCATAACTTATAACGGAAACCGACCAAAATTCATCAGTAACGGTACACCGACAGAAGAGTTCAAAAAGAAACTTCAAGGCATACTTGGAGATCCAATGGTAGCACAACCTCATGGAGTTAATTGGTATAAATTTGAGGCTGAGCTTAAAGCGCTTGACGAAATTATGCCGGGTGTTTACGGAACTACCGATGAGAACGGTAATGTTAAAGTTATATACTATTTCGACGGTGATGATATACAATCTTATGACGATACAATTCACCTTTACCGCCGAGATAACTCTGATGACCTAACCTATATCCTCAAAAAGATGTTCTCGGAATACAATTCTACGGGTGATTTGGTCAAGTTAGAGGCTATGGCATACCTCTACATGGCACTGACAAATAAAGATAATATCATAATAGATTTAAAAATCAGACAAGTCCTTGATGGCTATTATGATTATTTCAATGGTAATGAATTTCATTATTAAAAACAGCAAGAGAGCCAAATTGGCTCTCTTGTTTTATCTACATTAAATTTTCGCTAACAGAAACTTTGTATCCTTGAGCGCCAAGACTGAGTGTTCGTGTTCCTTTTTGAACATTATAAGCTCACCCTTTTTAACCACAAACTTCTCCGCGTCAAAATGAAATTCAGCCTCACCCTCAAACACATACGCGCACGCATCACAAACAGAAATATGCGTGTCAATTAACTCATCCTTTTTAAGAGCAATAACATTCAAGCTGGAGTCTCCGTGTTCCATTAAAACTTTTCTCTCAAAACTGTTTTCCTTGTTATCTACAAGGTCATTTAGTTTCAAAACATTGTAAAACATAATTTTCTCCTTTCTTATTTTTCAGCAGGTTTACTATCGGAAATCAATATATCCTTTTTAAATAAGTCCAAAAACTCTTTTCTATACAAAAATCCGAGATGCGAACCATTATTCAAACAAACAACCTGTGAGGGTGAATAAAGCTTTAACCTCTCAATTTGCTTTTTGTTTACAAAAAAGTCATCCAACGAATGATAAATTTTATAATTATCACTGTTCTTCAAATAATCCGCAATTGAATACAAACTCGTGTCAAAACTTATATCCTCTAACGTTGCGCCAGATTCTGCAAGCAAATATTTCTCTACATACCCTTGATAATTTATGTTATTTATTGAATTATAAATATCAGATTTTTGGGTCTTAGAAGCCCCTTCAAGAGTAAAAATCAAATCCGAAAGCTTTTGGCGCATCAGAAAACTCACTATTAATTTACCTTCGTCCTCCGTAAACGGCATCTCGGAAAAATTAAAATCAGGAGACTCCTTTAATTTCGTAATCTGAATAATTTTCGCAGCTGTAATCGCCGTCTTATGCTTAGCTTCAGGTGAGGTCATATCCAATTGCTCGCTATTTTTATCTGCCTGACTCATCGCGTAGACAAGCTCAATCGGCGGAGATATCGCAATAAATTTGTTTACTCCCAATGTATTATTCTGCGACTCTTTTGCGCCAATAAAAAGAGTTGCCATTGCACCAAAGGAAGTCCCGACCATAACTTTGTTTTCAAACTTGCAATTATGCTCCTCCTGCAGATTCTCAATCACTTTTGAAGTCACAAGCTTCAAATAATCCGCATCCACTGAAGGCATCCCCGGGCAATACCCTTTAGGCATACTCTTAGCGAATTCCCACTGAAAATGACTCCCCAAAATAACCACGGAATAACCTTCGTCATAAAACATCTTCGCAAACACCACCGAATGATGCGAGTTAATTCCTTCTCCGATTGAAGGATTGATTATCGCAAGCGGAGCCGTCTTGTTTCGCTGCAAAATATATCTGAACTTGTAATCATCTCTATCTTGTACAATGTTTACGGAAGAAGTTTTGACCCTGTTTGCAAACGAACGATTCCAGATAGAAAGCTCGTTCCAAATAGATTTATTTAAATTCGGTGCGTCAAAAAGCGCTGTTCGCATAGAATCCACCACCGGCGATTGCGCTTTGAAATCCGAAAGCACAATATCCGGAGTCAAATTAGCCGCCGCTCCCGTCAAACTTCCTTCTGCCAACTCGTCCGGAATCGAATTTTCCTCCTCCTTAATCTCTTCAATATTTTTTGTGATTTCACTCAATTGCTCTTCACCCTCAACATTTGCAATAATCTCGTTTCCGGAATTTTCACTAACAAGCTTTGCATCCGTACTCAACAAATCCTCCCTATCCAAATCCGAAGCTTTGATATAGTTTTCCATTCCGTAAAGCTTTTTCGCTATATCGTAAGGGTCAGCATAAGTTGACTCAATCATTTTCGCAAGTGGCTGCATATAAGAAGTTTTGTTCACGAAAAAACCGAATTTTACAAGCGAAGTTATTGGAGATGCCAAATACACAGATGGGTCAAGAGCTGCCTCAATTGCTCTTCCCAAAAGCGAGCGCGGAGTACAAGTGTTCAAAATCGGCATAACAAGATACGAGCCGGATTTCATTTTGCACTTACACAAAGCTTGATCCATATTTTCATTGACTGGTTTAATCTTAAAAAGCTTGTCTGCCGGATCATACAAACCGCCTAACCCAAGCGTTGTATTTGTCAAAAATCTTTTTGTTTCCGATTTTGCCCCCTTAAAGTCTTTTTGCAAAAGACAACTCGCCAGTCTTTTGGGATATTCAATATTCAGATACGCACTCTGAATTCTATCTAATCCGTATTTTGGAATTAAAGATGACCAAAGAATATGGACAGGACGCGCGATATATTTGTTCAATCGGCTGTTAAGATTAAACATCTTGCGATTAAAATTCTCGTACTTATCCTCACCCACATACATGTGTGAAAAATCACAGTATTTGCACTCATTATTGACCGCAAAAATCGGGGTAAAAAGATTTAATATTAAACACAGCGTGATTAAAACGCTGAGGAAATTTTTATTTTTTATACGCATTTGAACCTCTGTAGATAATTTTATTTACAGAAGTAAAAAAAGCGTATCATACATTAAGGCAATCAGGATTCCTGATTTTCTTCAGTCACAGTTTCTAATTGTTTTTTATATGAACAAGTCCTGTTGGAACAAGATTCAAAAGTTCCGTTCTTCGTAACCTTTTTAACCAACAATTCACCACATTCAGGACAAGTGTTTCCGGTCGGTTCATCCCAAAGCGCGTAAGAACAATCAGGATATCTGTTACATCCGAAGAAAATTTTACCGTATTTTGATTTTTTCTCAATAATTGTACCTTCGCCGCACTTAGGACATTTAACCCCTGTTGAGCGAATATATTTTTTGCGGTTTTTGCACTCTGTGCATTCCAAATATTTTCCGTACGGTCCAATCTTCATAACCATACTTCCGCCGCATTTTTCGCATTTTTCATCAACAGTTTGAGGCTCGTTATTGCCGTTTTCGTCCGCTGAATCAAGTTCCACAGAATTATTTAAAGAAATAATCGTTTTACATTCAGGATAGCCAGAGCAGCCCAAGAATTGGTTTCCGAATCTGCTTGTTCTGACAAGCATTTTGCGCCCGCAATTAGGACAAACTTTATCACTTTCGATAACAACTTTTTGTCCCGTTTTCATTACGGAGTTCACAACTTCCATAAACGGAGTATAAAATTCCTGCAAAACAACATTCCAAACAGCTTTCTTTTCAGCAATTTCGTCAAGCTTTTCTTCCATGCCGGCAGTAAATTTGTAATCCATAATATCCGCAAACTGGCTCACAAGCTGTTTGCAAACAGTTCTTCCAAGCAAAGTCGGATGAAGAGCTTTATCCTTTTTCTCAACATATTTTCTGGTCTGAATAACGGTAATAATCGTTGCATAAGTAGACGGACGACCGATTCCGTGTTCTTCCAAAGCTTTAACCAAAGACGCTTCATTGTATCGTGGCGGCGGCTGAGTAAAGTGCTGTTTCGGAGTGATTTCTTTGCACACAACTTTATCTCCCTCATTCAAATCAGGAATCTTTGCATCAGCATCTTTCTCATCCTCTTCTGCGTCATTATAAAGTTTCAAGAAACCGTCAAAAAGGATTTTGCTTGTACCTGCCTTAAGAGTATAATCGCCTGCACCGATTTCAATTGTTTTATTCGCAATAGTCGCAGGGGCCATTTGAGAAGACATAAACTTGTCCCAAATAAGCTTGTACAATTTGTACTGGTCAGGTGCCAAATACTGCTTCAAGCTTTCAGGAGTTCTCTCAGGATAAGAAGGTCTGATAGCTTCGTGCGCATCCTGAACATTTTGTTTCCCTTTAACATAAATATTTGTAGTCGGAGGATAATAGTTTTCACCGTAATTTTTGAGGATAAAATCCTTCGCCATTTCATGCGCGTCATCAGAAATTCTGACACTATCCGTTCTCATATAAGTAATAAGACCAACCGGAGAACCGTCAATTTCAACCCCTTCATAGAGTTTCTGTGCAACTTGCATTGTCTTAGAAACTCCGAAACCGAGTTTTGAACTCGCTGCTCTTTGAAGAGTTGAAGTAATAAATGGTGCGGTAGGTTTACGCTTAGATTCTTTTTTCGTAACCTTTTCTACCTTAAATTCAACATCAGGAGAGAGCAAATACTCTTTTATTTTAGTTGCATTTTCTTCGTTCGGAATTTCAAACTTCTTGTTCTTATGTTTAGCAACTTCCGCCTCAAAAGTTTTTCCGTCTTTATCCAAAAGCGCGTGAATAGACCAGTATTCTTTTGGAACAAATGCTTCAATCTCTTCTTCTCTTTCGCAAATCATCCTCAAGGCAACAGACTGAACTCTACCTGCAGAAAGGTGATAATTTCCGAGCTGCTTCCACAAAACAGGAGAAAGCTTGTAACCTACAAGTTTATCCAAAATCTGTCTTGTTTGCTGAGCTTTAACTCTATCCATATCAATTTGACGATAATGGTCAACAGCGTATTTTACCGCTTTTGGAGTAATTTCGTTAAACTCAATTCTAAAAACTTTATCATCAGGAACATCAAGGAGTTCTCTAACGTGCCATGCAATCGCTTCTCCCTCACGGTCGGGGTCGGATGCAAGATAAACTCTGTCAGAGCGTTTTGCAAGTTCGTTTAATTTAGTAACAACTTTTTTCTTCTCAGGAATTATGACATAAGTCGGTTTGAAATTGTCATGTACATCAAAGCCCAAAACATTATCCGGAAGATTTCTTACATGCCCAAAGCTCGCTTCAATCTGGTATCCGTCACCTAGAATCTTTTTGATAGTTTTAGATTTTGCAGGAGACTCAACTATTACAAGAGCCTTACCCTTTTTCGGTTTAATATTTTTTTCCGCCAATGCTTCTGCCATAAATCTTCCTAAAGTCTTTTGTACCTATCTCCCTCTGTTTGTTCTATTAAACCTCGTAATTCCATTCCTGTCAAACAAATCAGAAGCTCATCCGTAGTCAAACCTGTTTTGGTTTGAATTTCATCAAACCCCTTCGGTTCAACTCCAATTATACCAAAAATTTTTTCCTCTGTCTCATTCATTTGCGGAAGAGTTTTTGCAACTTCAACGCGCTCTTCGTATTCCCAACCCAATGCGTTTAAAATATCTTCGCCATTCGTAACAAGAGTTGCGCCATCTTTCAAAAGTTTATAAATACCTTCAGTGTTAGTATTGTTTATCGCCCCCGGAATACACATCAATTCTCGCCCCTGCTCTAATGTAAGATTAGCACTTATCAAAGCTCCACTCTTCAAAGCAGCTTCTCCCACAACTGTTCCGTAAGAAAGCCCTGTCACTATTCTATTGCGCTGCGGGAATCTGAACTTAATCGGCTCAAAAGTCGGGTAATATTCTGTCACAACAGCCCCGCATCCGCCTTCAATTTGTTCATACAAATACTTGTTTCCTGAAGGATAGACATAATCAAAACCGCTTGCGATAACTCCGATTGTTTTAAGGTTGTTATCAATCGCACTCTTGTGAGAAACCGCGTCAATTCCTGCAGCTAACCCTGATATAACACAAATATCAGTATTCGCCAAATCAGAAATCACCTTGCTCACACTATCTCTTCCCGCAAAACTTGCTCTTCTTGAACCTACAAAAGCGACTGTGCGCTCAAGATTGCACCCGAACAAATCACCTTTATAATACAAGGTCATCGGCGGGTTAGAAATCTGCCTTAACATATAAGGATACTTCTCATCCTCATAAGTCAAAATCTTAATTCCTTTATTCAAGACAAATTCTAATGTCTGTTCAGGATTGACACCCTGCTTCTTTTGAATAAAGTTTTCAGCTTTTCTAACGCTCAAACCTTCAATCTGTTTCAAGTCATCAAGCGTAGCATTAAAAGCGGTTTGAACGTCACCAAAATAATTATAGAGTCTTTGAATAAAAGTAGAATCTAATTGTTCAATGGATGAAAAAGCTGTCCAATACTTAGTATTCATTACTTCAATTTTGCCTTAACTCTATCTATAAGCTTGTTAATCTTATTTTTTTCTTCCTCAGGAATATCAAACTCAGCGTAATCTTCAAAATACTCAATCGCATCTTCATAATCTTCTCTTGCAAGGAACAAAACCCCTGCTTTTTTGTACGCAAGAGTAAATTTATCATTCACAGCAATGGATTTCAAATAGTTAGAAATCGCTTTGTCAATCTCGTTATTAGCCTCATAAGCCTGTGCCAAAGAGTAATACAAAAGCTCACTCGCCTGTTCCTTTTTGTATTCGATAACGTTTTCAAAGTTTGAGATTGCACCTTCGTAATCCCCTGTTTCAAAACAAACATGACCTAAATCATAATAGGCATCATAGTTTTCCGGTTCAGCATCAAGAACTCTTTCCAACTCGACAATAGCGTCCTCAAATCTTCCGTCCTCAATATAGGCTCTCGCAAGAAGATGAGCAAGAGCATAATTCTCTTCCAACTCATAACTCCCGCGTTGCAAAGTTCCGATAGCTGACGCCAAATCACCCATTTTAAAATATAAATCAGAAAGATTTATGTATGCCTGCGCCAATTCCGGATCAAGCTCAATTGCCTTTGTATAATAGTATTCAGAATGTTCTGCGTCTCCAAGGCAAGAATACGCAACCCCGATATTATTATAAACATCTGCGTTATCAGGTTCAGTTTCCAACACGGAACTAAAAGCATCTATAGCCTCTTTATATTTTCTCTCTTTAAAAAGGCTCATTGCCTTATCAATTCTTTCTGACATTATAAATCTCCGTCAACATCTTTTGTATCAATATTATGGATAATAGTTCTTACATTACCCTCAGCCTGAAAGTCTTTCGGATCCATTGTCATACGAATTTTATCCGCAATAATATCTTTGTCTGTTTGAACGATTTTTGATCTTCCAACAAAATAGATTTCATTAGGTTTTCCCGTTTTAGAATCAGGAAAAACGCTAACCTTCGGACCTTGCGCAAAGTATTCGTCAAACCAAATTTTCACGTGACCGTTTCCGATATATGAATTTTGTTTTTTGTTATATTGCTGGTAATCAGAGTGAATGGTGAGCTTTTTACCGTCATCCGTAATCGCAACAGTTTTTGTATTTCCGCTAACACTCATCTCTTCAGTTATCGGATTGTATACAAAATGGTGACCTTCAGAAGTATTTTGCTCCTGTTTAACTCTCGCATTTCCAATCAAGTCAATTTTCTTAAGTCCGCCCTTTGTATCAGCGATAATAACCGCTTTATCGGAAAAACTTTCGATATCTTTGTACTTGATACCTACAGAGCCTGTAGCAACCATAACATTACTCTTTGTATCATATTCTTGCTCATCAGCATTAATCACAACAATAGGAGTATTTCCCTCTGTAATAACTGATTGAGAATCACCCTCAGCTCTTACAACTTTATTAATCAAAGAAACTTGCAATATATTAGCTTTTACTTCTCTTTTTTTGTTCGCATTTATTTCAAATGCATAAGGTTTGTCGTAAAAAGTCGCCGTATCAAGCCTGTTACTTCTTCTTACAGAAACATCCGCCCTCGGACTTTCTACAGTCAAGTTATCCATTTTAACTTTAACGCCACCGTCAAGCTTAATCTTCTTTTCCTTGTCCGAATAAGTTTGAGTCTTAGATTCGATAACCAAATCCGCAGCAAAAACCGTAAAACATGAAAGTATTAAAAAAGCTATTAATAAGATTTTCTTCATTTTATCTCCTTTGGATTAACCAAATTCATTCACATCAATTACGTTTTATCGTTTCCGTAAATACTTGTTTTTGTTTTACCGACTATTTTGAATTTATCATAACCGGCACTGATTATACACTTGTCGGCAAGAGCGTTCATCTCTTTGCCTTTTTTGATTTTAACATTGCCTTCCGCAATCGTATCCTTGTCAGAACCTGACCAAGTTAAACTGTCCGCCTGCAAAGATGTTTCATCCTTTAAAACAATATAAGTGTTCTTGTAGAGTTTTATTACACCTGCTTTTTCGTCATAAGTTCCTTTTGATGATTGGAAACTCATTGCAACTTCGTTGTCTTTATAAAAATTGCCGACAACATTATTCAAGGTCGCAACGCTATGTTCGTTGCTGTAATTACCGTTTTCGCCATAAATCTCAAAATATTTCTTACCCTCTTTAGTTTCGGTAATAATAATCCCGAGAGCATCGACTTTTTGTTCATCCTGAGTTCCTTTAACCTGAGCACGATTGAAATTAGAGGTGATTATTCCGGCTGTCAGAAACGCCCATGCCATAACCCCTACAATCAAAAGAACCGCAATAAGATACGCTCTTTTTTTCTTATCCATTTCTCGAATCTTTTTCAATATTTTTCTCAGATTATCCATAAAAGTATTTTAGCACATAATTAACTATCTTACGAGAAATTTGTAAAATCACGAGTCTTTAGTTTTAAAATATTTTTAACTTCTTCACTACTATATGTTGAGCCGAAAATCACCGCAAACAAAGGATTGTCTTTCGGATTAATTCTTCTCAATTCCAACACCTCTGAGAAATTAGACAAGTATCTGTCATAATCAAATGATTTAATTCTTTCTCTATCCATATCAGCAGAAACCTCTGCCATAGAGAAATAATATATTCCGCGTTTTGCCTTAGATAAAATCTCATTCCAATCAGGTTTTTGTTGGTTCAAAAAGCATTCATACACATTGATGCCCCAAGCATACTTAGCCACATCCGTTGTACACCAACCCGCAAACCTCATCGGATTAACCTCAATAGGAACAATGCTCTCGTCGGAAGTAACTCTAACCTCCATATGCATAGGGAAATTGCGGATATTATTTTTATCCCCGATTTGCTTTAATAACATCGCAAATCTTGCCATATACTTAATCATTATTCCAGCAGACATCATATAAATTCTGTCCCTAACGTCCTTTGAATCCAAAAACGGATGTTGAAAAATATTCAAAATCACAGGATTTCCGTCTACATCATAATACGCGTCAATCGCAAATTCTTCACCCTCGATATATTCTTCCATTATAAATTTGGAAGAATTTACAACATTCTCCGGATAAAGCTTTTGAGCCGCTTCCATTTCTTTTTCTAAAACAGAAAGCACAGACTTCCAATCCGCATCATTATAAACAGTATGAACCCCAAAGCTCAAAAATCCGACAGTCGGTTTAATTACAAACGGAAAAGTCAACTCTTCAAGCGGAATTTGTTTCAATTCAGAAAATTCAACCTGTTTAAACATAAACTTCGGATATAAATCCTGAAGCATGCTTCTAAAAACCATTTTATCTTTGAAAAGTCTTATGTAACGACTCAAATTTGAATCCGGAAGATTTTCCAAAACCCAGTTAATAGAGTTTTCTGAATTAGAATAAATAAGCGGATACTCAACCTGACTGTAATACTCTTTCGCGACTTCAGAAGGTATAATCTCTAATGCACCTTCCTCAATATCAGCATCGTCTATCGTCTCATTTTCTAAAACTGCCCAATCATTCTGTACAATTGTGTCTATCAAAAATCCGGATACATAAGGTTTTTCAAGTATAATCAAATCTCTGCCCTCCACTAAGCATTATAAAACAAACAGGACTGATATTAAATATCAGTCCTGTTTTCTATTATCTAACTTGCTTTCCTATTTTGAAGGAAATGCTCTGACAACTGTTACTGAACCGTCAACGTTCTTACGAACACCTGTGTCTTCATCTTCATCGAGGTCTGCTGCGAATGCTATCGGAGAGTAAACTTCGTTTGCATCAATCGCTGCGTTAATCTGATCTCTTTGTAAGTTGTTCAAGATTTTTACGTTGTCATTATCTTCCGGAGGGATTGGGTCTACAGGATCTTCACCAGGAACTACAAGGTAAGTATTTTCTTTAGTTTGAGTACCTTTGTTCCATCCGTTTTCACCGTTAGCCATTTCGTAGGTAATTTTTGTTTCCGGATTAATTGTGATTTCTTCTGTATCTTTGATGTTTGTATATTTCAATGTGTAATCTCTGCTTGGAAGTTCAACAGTAAGGTTTCTTGTTTCACCGTCAACTTTAATCAAGTCTGCGTGAGCATCTTTACCAATCTTGATGTCGCCGCCAGCTGAAAGGTTAACTTTACCGGCCTTAACACCGTTGATATCCATATCTTTGTTAGCTCTTACAAATGCATAACCGTTGTCAGCTGTTTCAAGTTTTGTTACCTTGCCGCCTTCAATGTTCAAGAAGGTTTTCTTAGCAGGTGGAATCAATGTGTAACCTTCCATTGTGTTAATAAGGTTTTCTGTTGTATCCATACCGCCGATATAACCGTTAGCCTTGAATTGATATTCGTTAGCTGTGATATTAGCTTTACCGTCAGAGATAATATTCAATGTGCCTGATGTCAAAGCAACTTTGTCCGCTGATGTATCTATAGTTACTGCTATTGAACCTTCGTGTGCAGTAGCTGTAAGATTTTTACCAACTTTTAAACTACCGTCTGCAAGCTTGCCTTCTTCGTAGTTGTAACCACCGATGTGGATGTTATGAATAGAATCAACTGTCAAGTTGCCTTTGATATCGTTGTCACCGATTACGTGAACAAAGTGTTTTACGTGAGAGTTAGCACCTGCTGTTGTAGTAAGTTTTACGTCCCCGCCGGCAGTCAAGTTACCAACTTCCAAAAACCCGCCTGAGTTCGCCATGTCAACGTTACCACCAACTTTAGCGTTTCTCAAATACATAAAGTTACCTTTATTAGCAGGGTTCATATCACCTGTTGAATTAACTTTTAAGTTACCTTTAATATCAAGTGTGTTTTTAGCATCATTTACATAGTTCAAAGCAACAATACCTTTAGAATCAACTGTCAAGTCACCGTTGATTGTACCGCCATTTACGACTTTAACAATATCCTTGCCTGATAAGATGTAAACATTACCGTCAACTTCAATAGTTTCCATTCTAACGCCTGCATCTTTAATAGTTGTACCTTCTGCAGGTGCTACCAAGTAATCTTGACCGTTCGCTGTAATCAATTTAACACCTTTATCAGCTCTGATTGCTGATTTAACAGCGTTGATTGAAGGAGCCATAATTGTAAACTCACCGCCAACGTTGAAGTTAGAATTATTTTTAATTACAACACCGTTAACTGTTGCTTCTTGAAGCTTGGTAATATCCATATTACCGTTAACAAAGTTAGCACCCATTGCTTGTGTTGTTATCAACGTGTCACCCGCAGTTGTGAAGTTTGCTCCATCAAACAACACACCATTAGGGTTTGAAATAATTAATTTTGAAATACCGCTGTTTGCACTAACTGTACCGTAAACATTTGTCATACCGTTATTAACAGTATTCAAAATAGTTAAGTCTTTAGCACCGTCTACAGCGTTAAAGTTTAGGGACTCGTTTTTACCAACGTTTAATCTATCCCAATTAACATGAGCATTACCATTGAAGTTCAAATCTAAAGAATTGTTTCCTGCGACAGAACCTTTGAAGCCACCATCAACATGGTTGATTGACGCATCACTCAAACCAGCTGCAAGTGTTACCTGCATTGATGCAAACATTGCACATAGCGCAATTGCTGATAATTTTTTCGTGATTTTTCTCATATTTATTAATCCTCTATATTCTACGTACTTATATAAAGTATTTTCGTTTCTAAAAATTGCAGAATCTTTACAATTTTTTACAATAGTTGAATTAAACATAAACCTGTTCCTTTCGGCTACTTATCAATCATACTATCAAAAAACCGTAAATAAAATTAGTTGCTGTTCTATGAATAAAATCGTTACAATATTTTACAATGGGGGTAAATGTATTTGGCTGGTAAGTGAGACTACAAGTCAAATGTCCTTCGGAGGTGGGTGGGGGTAAGGGGTAAATATATTTGAGTCGGTAAGTGGTATCTACAAGCTTAAAGTCATACCCTCTCCAAGGGAGAGGGATTAAGGTTGAGGGTTCAATATTTCGTCATGCTGGACTCGTTTCAGCAGGGGTAAATATATCGGGTTGGTAAGTTACAACTACTAGCCTGTTAGGTCCTGAAAGGGGTAAATTTAATAAATTCAGGACGACATGCTGCTTTTGCTTAACCCTGCGATTCTTCGGCTAAAGCCTCAGAATGACGGATAAAATTTTCTTGGTCACTTATTCACTTAGTCACCTGAACACTAAAACATGCTAAACTAGTAGTTTTACCCCACCCCCAACCCCTCCCTCAAGGGGCGGGGAGCTAATACCCACCGGCCGAATCTATTTACCCCCGCCCCTCGACAATGGATTTGTAAATCAATGATGAAGCTTTAACAATAAAATCCTTGCCTTGCGGTGAGTTATACGGACGTTCCGCTAAAATAACAACAATATATTTTTTTCCATTCTGTGCGTATACAATACCAGCATCACCAAGCATGCTTCCGATATCGCCTGTTTTGTGGATAAATAAAGCGCCTGAACCTAAACCTGCTTGTATCAAACGGTCATTTTTAACATGGCTCATATAATCTATAATATATTCTCTTGAATTAATATTCAAAAAACCAGGGTTATCAAGGTTGTAAAGAATTTTTGCTATATCAAGAGCGGTAGTTTTATTAGTACCTTTCAGGTCAGGTAACCAAGTCCTAACATAGGTTTTAGAAATACCCCAGTCACGAAGTCCGGCATTAATATCATCCATTCCGCCAAGTTTTGACATAATCATATTTGTAGAAGTGTTATCAGAATCCTGAATCATTATCTTCGCCAAATAATCCATTGTGTAATTCCTACCTGCTTGAGCGTACTGCAAATTACCCGAACCTGAAGAACGATATTGTTCAATCATCTTCATTTCATCATAAATAGTAAGCTGATTTGCCTCAATAGACTTAAACATCCTTACCAAAACAGGGAGTTTGATAATACTTGCAGCAGGATAAAGTTTGTCTGCATTAATATCAACAAACTTGCCTTGATCGTATTCCCAAGCATAAATGGAAGGTTTGATACTCGGATATTGTGCCATTAAATTTTGCAAATTCTTCTTCAGCGATGCCATTTCGGTCGTGTGGTACATCGTGGTAACTTCGTTGTGAGCCTTTTCAATAGTTGGAGTAAGCAAAAGTTGGTTGTTAAACATATCGTTATAAACATAGTTTGTAACAGGGTTTGCCAAAGTATACAAATTTACATCCGTTGAATAGCAAGGATTTTCCTTTGCCATAACGTTCTTATACCCTTTTTGCATAGGTATCTGAGTAGGGAAAAAGACTTGTTTTATCAAAGAATTGTAGGCTGTAGGGAAAACAAGTACAACATAAGCCGCTAAAAATGCGAGAACGACCATCATACGAAAAAGTTGAATAATCGGATTAACTTTCTTAATCTTCGCCTTTTTTTTGACAACATGAGGATGCACAACTCTTCTTTGCGGAACCGCGCGAACAACTCTTAACTCAGCCTGTTGTCTGTAAGCGTACAATAGAAAGCCCTCCAAACCCCTACCTGCTTAATGTTAACACTTTATTAAGTTTTGTTAAATCCTTCATATAGTCGAATTCAAATCTGAAAGTTAAAAATAATAGAGTTTGTGCTTAATCCGAAACGGCAATGATAACGACAACTTTACGATTACAATTAAGGTATAAAAGGAGAATAATATGAAAAAGATTTTATTAATAACCGCCATTCTAGCCTCATTACCGGTACTCGCATCCTGTCCGATAGAAACGGGAGCTGCTTGTTCGCTTGCGCAGTTTCAAGAGCCTATGCAACAGACTTTCAGTAAAGAGCCGAACATCAAAGAGTTTTCTCAAACCCCTGAAACTCGGCTTGTTCCGGCTCAAAACACAGCCGACAAGGATTTTCGAAACTTCGGTTCTCAATCAACGGACTACAGTTACAACACAAGCTGTCAATTCGGAGTATGCAGTAACACAGGAACTCCACAGCTCTTCCAGATGCGAAATGCTAACCAGTAAAAGAACGAGGGGCGCGGTGCAAAGC
>CAKVLI010000005.1 GCA_934757155.1 uncultured Candidatus Melainabacteria bacterium
ACGACAAATGTATTTTCCCCCCCCCAGTTCATTTACCTCCCCCCTGATTTTGTGATAAAATTTCTATATGAATATTTTTTCAAAGTTGGTTGATGAATATAAGAACATGAAGCTTTTGGACAAATACATCCTCAAGCAAGTTATAGCGATGTTTATTATGGGTGTACTTGTTTTTACTTCCATAATTTTCGCGTCAGATACCTTTATAACTTTGATTAAACAGATTTCAAAATACGGTATTCCGTTCAAGATTGCGTTCATAATTATTATTCTGCATTTGCCGTCAGTATTCGTAATGACAATCCCTATGGGCGTTTTGTTGTCTACTGTTATGACTTTGAACGGTCTTTCTTTGAGTTCGGAAATTACTGTTATGAGGGCATGCGGAATAGGTTTGAACCGTATCGCAAAGCCGATTTTTGTGTTTGCAATTGTTATGGCATGCTTGAGTTTCTTTATTAACGAAACAATCGTTCCTGTTATGACAAAACAGTCTACAGACTTGGCGCTGTATGCGTTTGGACAAAAAAATATTCCGGAAGGGAAACACAATTTCACCTTCAAAGAAGTCAAGGACGGTGGCATGCTGAAACGACTTTTCTATGTGGGAGACTGTTCGGATAAGACTTTGCACAATATAACAGTTCTTGATGCGTCAAAAGAGGGTACAATTCAGATATTGCAGGCAAGAGAGGGTAAGACTTCTCCTTTGGGTTGGAAATTCCAAAAAGGTGCTATTTATACAATTACTGATAGCGGTAAAACTTTGGATACAACTCTGTTTAACGATTCCACAATAATGTTCGGCATGGATTTGTCTAAAGAAATGGAGCGAAATCTTGCGAACGAACACAACTTTATTCAGTTGATGAAACATATTGTTAAAGAGCATCGACCGGATTTGAAGATAGATTTGTACGACAAAATTGCACTGCCATTAACTACTGTGGTATTGGTGCTTATTGGCGTTCCGCTTGCGATAACTCCGCCTAGAGTGCGTTATAACAGAGGATTTTTGTTTAGTATTTTGATTATTTTTGCGTACTATCTAATCCGTGCGCTATCAATATCTTTCGGTGAGGCAGGAACTCTTGTTCCGTCACTGGCGGCGTTCATGCCGAATATAATCCTGACAATTATTGGTATAGGGCTTTATTACAGAAAAGTTTATACAATTTGCTAGTAATATGATATATTATAGTTATGCCTAGAACTTATCTTAACGGAAGTGTTAAAAATGGTAATATGATGCGCTGGTCAATCAACCCGCTCATAGTCTATATTGCTCCGATGAAGTTTTATTCCAAAACCGGCGAGGATGCAAAGTTTAGAAAAATGGTGATGGATGCACTCAATGCGTGGTCTGCGGCGAGTGGCGGTAAGATAAGTTTCAGAATAACAAGTGTTTTATTAGAATCAAATATTAATGTTGACTGGAAACGTGTGGACAGGCAGGCTTTAGGTCACTGCTATTTTAATTGGGATAATGCAGGAAGACTTTATGGTGCAGAAGTTTCAATTGGCCTGACCGATGGAAGGATACATAAGGCTTATGATAACGATACGGAGGTTTACCATACAATTTTGCACGAAATCGGGCATGCTTTGGGGTTAAATCATAGCCCTTATAAAGGAGACATTATGTATACTCCGCATCAGTACGGCAATGCGTCATTGTCTGCCAATGATAAATACTCAATTCAATGGCTTTACAGATTACCTGCGGGCGGTTCAGTTAAGAAAATAGCATCAATGCACGGTGTTTCTACTTCAACAGACATTGATGCTGTGATAAAAAAGATAGATTCTAAAAATGCGGAAAAAGAAAACAAGGGCGAGCAAATTCAGATAAATACTCATCGCGATTTGTTGCAGGAATCCGCTAATATTGGGGATTTGAAGCGGTATAACATGTCGCTTCAGAATATCTCAATATCACAAAATGTTAAGAATTATCTTAACAAAAACAGGTAAAATCGAAAATTTAGGCAATTTTCGGAGACAAAATGTTTTTATAATTAATATAGGTTAGTTTTAAATTTTAGGTGTTTTTATGAATGATTATTCAAATTTTAAATCAGTAATCAAACAAGAACAAGGTAATTTAGACTCAAATAAAGTTCAAACTTCAAATCCGCTCTCAATGAGAACAGAAGTAGATTCGGTAGCGCTAACTGAATTTAGTCAGGAAACTTTGCGCCCTAAATATGACAAAGATATTAATGACATAATTGAAGTTGTCAGAATTCTCAATAATATGATGCCTATAAGGATGCCTATTTACAATTTTAATATTGATGAAATTAACGGAGACAGATATTACAAGCCTGATGGAACGCTTTTGCTTGTGCGAGAAGAGGATACTGATGTCATTAGGGATTATTATTACGCAAAAACACCGATTGAGAATGTTTCAATTGGAAGAATTTTAGAGCACGATAAGAATACAGGCAGATTGAGAACAAAAATCGAACCGATTACAAGAAAAGGCAGTCGTTTAAAAGTCAGTATAACTATATTTGATATAAAAATTAACGAGCGATATACGATTATCCAATTAGACGAAGACGGTGTTGTTAACAATGTTTCAGAGTTCTCAGGAAAGGGAAAATCTTTCAAAACACTGTTTAGAAACCCATATTCATTCAAACCTGTGAGATACCTTGAAGGGAAGGACTCCAAAGAGGAAGGGTTTGAAATGGTCGATTGTTTGTTTGATTCAAACGGAAATGTTGCAAGAATTAAACGATACAACAAAAAACGCGAAATTAGCATTGATTATTCCGGAGACAGAAAACAAATTACTGTTAAAAATAAAGAAAACTAATTCTATTCTACATATTTTCCGTCGAATAAATCCATAACCATTTTTTCTTGGTCTGTTTCTATACGTTCAATCTTTTTTTTATCAGTTTCGTCTTGTTTTGGATTTTCTTTTTGTGGTTGAGCTTCTTTTATCGGAGCTTCAGGCTCTTTTGCGACTGTTTTTTCAACAGGTGGTGCTACGGGCTTTTCTGCCGATTTTTCGACAGGCTTAGCCTTTGGCGGTTCAGGAGTTGGCATTGCAACAGATTTCATATCTCCGCTCTGTGCAAGCCTTATTGTAACGTGGATGTCTGTTTTGCCAAACATAGCGTTTGCCGCGTCAACAATGAGTTGTTTTTTATTTGAATCATTTATTTGAGAAACAAGTCTTTCGTTCTTGAACGTCAACACAACTCCTTCTTCTGAGATTTGTTGCGGGGTTGCAAGCTTAAGCAGAGCCTGTGTTGAAGGACTCTTTATGTTTGAGAGTAGAGCATGCCATATTGAGCCGATATCTTTTCCGTCAGGCTTTTTAGACATCGGAGGAGGAGTAAATAAGTCTTCCTCTTCTGCTTTTGCTTTCGGCGGTTCTATAACGGCTTGTTCCTTCGGCTGAATTGGTTCCGGCTGAATTGGTGCAGGCCTTGTAACCGGTTGTTGTATTGTAACAGGAGCCGTCTGTATCTGAACGCTCCCGCCTTCAAGTGCAGATAATCTTTTTTGCAAATCAAGAAGAGTAGAATTTTCTGTCATGTTTGCTAAATCAATCATTCCGACTTCAAGCCAAAGATGTTGATTTGTAGCCAACTTTACTTCCTTAATGTAATAAGAAGTTCGCTCGATTAAAAATACTATTTGTTGAGTTTCAAGTGACTCTTTTTGCTTCAAAAGTTCATTTATTTGAGGCTCGTTTAGCCCTGTGAGTTCAGGCAAAAGCTCTTTTGAACAAGTTTTTACGATGAGCAAATTTTTGAAATATTCACTCAAGTTCGTAAGAATTTGGAGCGGTTCGTTACCTGAATTGTAGATTTTGTTCAAAATTTCAATGGCTTCTGATGGAGATGATGAAATCACTTTTTCAGAAAGCTCGTGCAATGTGTCAAAAGAAATTCTGCCCAAAACTGCATTGACATCATCCACCGTAATTTCTTTTGTTACGCCGAGAAGACTCAACTGGTCTAGAAGTGAGATACTGTCTCTCATTCCGCCTGCGGAGTTTTTTGCAATTGCAAAAAGAGCATCATCAGAGATGTTGATTTTTTCTTGATCAGAAATATATCTGAGGTGTTTTACAATATCATCTGTTGTAATTCTTCTGAAATCAAATCTTTGGCAACGACTCTTGATTGTGTCCAAAACTTTGTGAACTTCGGTTGTCGCTAAGATAAATATAACGTTTTCAGGCGGTTCTTCAAGCGTTTTAAGAAGTGCGTTGAAAGCGTGGTTTGTGAGCATGTGAACTTCGTCGATTATGTAAATCTTGTATTTGCCGTTAACAGGAACATATTGAATTTTTTCCAAAAGGTTTTGGGCGTCTTCAACTTTTCTGTTACTTGCAGCATCGATTTCAATTACGTCTATCGGAATAGAATTTGCAATATCTTTACAGCTTTCACATTCCCCGCATGGATGGATAGTCGGGCCATTTTTACAGTTCAAAGATTTTGCTAGAATTCTTGCTGTAGAGGTTTTACCGGTTCCGCGAGGGCCGGTGAATAAATACGCGTGAGAAATCTTGCCAAGCTCAATTGCGCTTGTCAAAGTCTTTTTGATATGCTCCTGCCCGACGAGAGTTTCTAACGTTTGAGGGCGGTATTTTCGGTATAAAGGTACGTAGTTTCCGCTCATGTCTTATAGTTTATCATGAAAATTGCAAGGAGTTAAGTTTTATAATAATATGAAGAATATGAGAGCGTTTTTGATTTTATTATTAATGTTTGTATTTGGCTCAAACCAGGCTTTTGCGTATGATTTGATACTTCCGCGCGAGAAAAAATCTACGGTTAATACAAATTATGCTTTCTTTGTCGGAAAGGCTAAAAAAACAGAAATAATTACGATTAATGATGAAAAAATTCATATTGCTCAAAACGGCGCTTTTGCTCATTCTGTAAAGCTTAAAGACGGTGAAAACAGAATAGTGATGCGTTCAAACTTTAATACACAGGTTTACAGATTTTATAAAAACAAGGCGGTTCAGAGTGCAAAACCTGAATTATATGAGTTTGAGCCTAAATATTATGTGGTAAAAAACGATAATACACCTTTGCGCTCGACTCCGATTGATTTTGGGATGAACAGAATTTCGCACCTTTTCAAAGATACTAATTTGATAATAAACGGTTCAAAAGCGGAGTTTTACAGGGTTTATCTTTCCAAAAACAAAACAGCTTGGATTGCGCAAAGAGATGTTGAAGAGGTTAGCGAGCCTGTTGATAAGCCGAATTTTATTACAATGAACAGCAAGACTTACAAAAACGCATCTTCACATATAATAGAGTTTTCCGGAAAACTTCCTTATACAATTGACGAGAGCGATAAAGAGATTGTGTTTAAGGTTTATAATCCTTATGCATCCGATAATTCGGTTTACACAGTCAACATAAGGAAACCTGAAAAATATGTTTACAAGACTTTTTTGTGCAACGGGGGGTACGAATTTAAGGTAAATGCTCTTCCTGAGCCTGAGACTCAAACACTGGACGGTTTAACAATTGTTGTTGACGCAGGTCATGGCGGAAGTGAAAAAGGTGCAATCGGCTGCCTTGGGGACAAAGAAAAAGATATTAATCTAAAGATTGCTCTGGAGTTGAAAGAAATGCTTTCTTTGATGGGCGCAAATGTTGTCATGACACGTGAATGCGATGGAAATGTTTCTCTAAACGACAGAGTGAAAATCGCGCGAGATAATTGCGCGGATATTTTTGTAAGCGTCCACTTGAATTCTATCGGTGATATTCCGATGAATATTCATAAAAACAGAGGTACAAGCGTTTACTACTACAATCCGAATTCAAAAAATCTTGCAAAATCAGTAGAAACGTCCGTTACAAATATTGTCGGAACTCGAAAAGATGGTGTCAGAACCGCGAGTTTTGCGGTAATCAGACCGACTGATTATGTCGGAATACTTGTTGAAACTGCGTATATGACAAATCCTTTAGATTCTGTCATGTATAGAGCGGAAGGATTTCCTTACAATGTTGCAAAAGGTATTGCTGAGGGAATTTTGAACTATGTTACAAACAATGGACAATAGGTGTTGTTTGTTATAAATTTTTATACAGGGAGTATATTTTTATGAAACTACACAATTCTTACACTAACCAGATTGAACAATTTGAAACAATAGAACCAAACAAAGTGAAAATGTATGTTTGCGGACCGACGGTATACGACAACGCACACCTCGGACATGCAAGATGTTATATAACTTGGGATGTTTTGTACAGATATTTGAAATTCAAAGGTTATGATGTTACATATTGCCGTAACGTAACCGATGTTGACGATAAAATTCTTAAGAAAGCAGAAAAAGAAGGTAAAACTCCCCAAGAGGTTTCAACTTATTGGTACAACAGATTTTCAGATAGTATGAAGGCTTTGAATAACCTTAAGCCAGATATTGAACCGTTTGCGACAAAAACTCTCGGTGAAATGATTTCAATAGTAAAAGATTTGATTAACAAAGGTTATGCTTACGAGGCTAACGGGGATGTGTACTTTAGGGTTAAAAAATTCCCTAAATACGGATATCTTTCAAAACAACCGATTGACCAATTGGAAAGCGGAGCGAGAATTGAAGTCGGGGAACAAAAAGAAGATCCGCTTGATTTTGCGCTCTGGAAAAGGGATGAAAAATTCGGTTATAACTCCCCTTGGGGTGTAGGTCGTCCCGGATGGCACATTGAATGCTCTGCCATGAGCCGTAAATATTTGGGTAAAACCATTGATATTCACGCTGGTGGTGCAGATTTAATTTTCCCTCACCACGAGAATGAAATTGCACAATCCGAATGCGCAAACGGATGTAAGTTTGTTAATTACTGGCTTCACAACGGTTTTGTAACTATTAACAAAGAAAAAATGTCAAAATCTCTCGGAAACTTTTTGACAATTGATGATTTGCTCAAAAAATATGATGCAAATACAATTCGTTTCTTTATTCTTACAAACCACTACAGAATGCCTGTAGAGTTTTCTGACGATGCGCTTCAAGCTGCTGCAAACGGTGTTAAAAGAATGCTTAATGCTAAGAAAACCAAGATTGACGAAAGTCTTGATATAACTAAGTTTGATGAATACAAAGAGTTTACGGAAGCAATGGATGATGATTTGAACACATCTAAAGCTTTAGCGGTGCTTTTTGATTTAACAAACAAAGCTAACAAAGACGTTGATTACGCGTATACGCTTTTGTATAAGCTGGCAACAGTATTGGGCTTCACTTTTGACAAGGCATCACTTTCAGAAGACGAATTGAAAGAGGTGTTGGCAGGTGTGTCAGAAGATTTGGGTGCAAAATATGACTCAATGGATGCGCTAATCGAGGCAAGAAAACTTGCTCGTGCTGAGAAGAACTGGGATTTGGCTGACAAAATCAGAATAAGTCTGGATAAATACGGTATCGTACTAAAAGATTCTAAGGAAGGTACAACTTGGGAATTAAAATAGGAAAGATTTTTCTTTCGCTCATTCTCTTTCTGATGCTTGCAACTCCTGTGCAGGCAGCAGAAGCGGGTGATGTTGTAAGAGTCGGATTGACGGACATCAAGTTTCAGAATGTTTTGAAACAAGAGGTAACCGTTTACGGTACTGCGGATTGTGAAATCTGCGACAGAGCCTCTCGTCGTGTTATGGCAAGAGTTCCTGCTGATTCTGATATTACAATCAAAAACGGTGTTGCCGGCATGGATGTCTTTTTGAAGGATTCAAATGCCACTCTTAGAGATTTTGTTATAGTTTGCCCTTCAGGACTTTTAGGGGTTCGAAATTTAACCAGAAAAGGTAAACCGGCACTTTATCATGGCGCGTTTGAAGTTGTTCAAGAGCCGGCGCATAAAGGTTTTTACTTGATAAATCTTGTTGAAATTCAAGAATACTTGAAAGGTGTTGTACCGAATGAAATGCCTGTGAGATTTGGTTTGGAAGCTTTAAAGGCACAGACTGTTGCGGCGAGAAATTATGTTTTGACTCCGAGAACTCAGGCGTATAAAGAATTTAACGTTGTGGACAGTGTTTCAAGCCAAGTGTACTTCGGAGCAAACACTGAGGCTGATTTGGCAACCCGCGCGGTTATGGAAACAGACGGAATTGTTGCGCTTTATAATAATGAGCCAATTTTGACTTTGTACAGCTCAACAGCCGGCGGATATACGGAAAGCTACGCTTATGCGTTTTCTGACCCTACAACAAAGGCTTTTCCTTCAATAAATAAACCGTATTTAGTAGCGGTTCCGGATAAGGATGAGTTTTCTCCATTAAACACAGAGGAGAAGGCGAAAGAGTTTTATACAACAAAAATTCCTTCTTATGATATTGATTCACCGTATTACAGATGGAAAAAAACTTGGGCTGTCGGTGAGTTGGAAAATGTTTTGAAAAAAACTTTGATTGCTCAATCAAAGACGGGTTTTATTAACCCAGTTTTTCGTGAAGGGGATGAGTTGGGCAAAATTAAAGACATAAAAGTTATGCGTAGAGGGGATTCCGGTAAGGTTATTGAACTTGAATTGATGACATCAAAAGGATGCTACAGAATTTCTAAAGAGCTTGTTATAAGACGTGTTTTCCAAAAAGACGGAATTTCTTTACCTAGCGCGAATGTTGTTTTTGAAAAAACTGTTGACACTTACGGAAATATTACGGATATCACCGCTTACGGCGGAGGTTTTGGCCACGGTGTAGGAATGAGTCAATTTGGTGCAGGCTATATGTCAACAAAGCTTAATCAGCCGTATTACAACATTTTAAGGCATTATTACTCCGGAATATGCTTGGGTACAATGCCTGTAACTGTTGCAGGAAGTGAGGTCACTCAAAGATTTTGGGCTCCTGTAGGTCGTGCAAGTATCGTTGTAGTGGGGCAGATTGTTCCGAAGGTTGAAGTTTCAATAAACGGCAAAAAGGTTGAATTTCCGATTAATAAATCGATTTTCCAAAGAGAAACAAAGATTGATATTTCGAGATATATAGAAGACGGCGAAAATACTATTATTTACTATCCGTCGGTCTGTCCGTTAAAAATGTATGTTGAGCTTGTTGAAAGCTATGGTACGGTTCACAAATAGAGGTTTAGATGGAAGCAAGAGAAGAAACTCCTAATGTATTAAAAGCGGCTTGGCTGATTGCGCTCGTGACTATTGCGAGCAAGTTTATGGGTTTCGCTCGAGATATGGTGGTCGCGAACTTTTATGGTGCAACACTTGTTTCTGATGCGTATTTTTACGCATTGCAGATACCTTCTCTTGCGATAATTATTCTTGGCGGAGTGGGTGGACCTTTTCATAGCGCGACGGTTGCAGTGTTTTCAAAACTGCTTCCGGGGTTTGATTCTAAGCCGACAGAAGAGGTAAATAAGCTTTATAACACATTTCTGACGGCAACGTTTATGTTCTTTGCCGTGTTTGCTGTTTTGGGATATTTCTTTGCGGATAAAATAATGGGAGTTATTATATCTGCGGGTTCTCCGGAGCTTGTAAATTTGGCAACTCAGCATTTTAAAATTATGTCTCCGATTATTTTAATCGGCGGAATTATCGGGATTTTTTACGGACTTCTGATTTGCCATAAACGCTTTATTCTCCCGAATTTATCTCCGATGATTTTGAGTGTTGTGGTGATTATTTCAATTATTTTGGCGAAGAATGACAACACCGGACTTGTTCTTGCGGGAGCTACGACCTTGGGTGCTGTTTGCCAGTTGTTGACCCAGTTCCCTGCCCTTAGAAAAATCGGGTATAGAATAAGACCAAATTTCGATTTTGTGAATAATGCAAATATGAAAAGCCTTATGGAGCTTTTGTTCCCTGCGATATTGAGTTCTACGATGGGACAAATTACGATTTATATTGATATGTTTTTTGCGTCTACTCTTCGCGAAGGCGCGTGGACTTCGGTTGTGTTTGCAAACAGAATATTCCAATTCCCTGTAGGAATTTTGGTTACTGCGTTTTTGGTGCCGTTGTTCCCGATATTCTCAAGACTGGCGGGACAAGGACAGCATGATGATATCAAAAGCTATTTTAATAAAGGGGTTGGGGTGTTGTTCTTTGCTGCAATACCGATGATAATTTTGATTTTGTCTCTTGCAAAAGATGGTGTTTCTTTGGTGTTTGAAAGAGGTGCATTTAATTCTGACGCTGTATTAATGGTTACGGAAGCACTTTGCTTCTTGTCTTTCTCAATCTTGCCGTATGTATTCAGAGATTCTATTACGAGAGTTTATTACGCGTTTAATGACTCCAAAACCCCGTTCCTTGTTGCGATGACATCTATTGCATTGAAGGCTTTACTCAATTACATTTTGATACTGAAACTTGATATGGGAATTGCGGGAATCACACTTTCAACTTCTTTTGTAACCTTGTTTAACGCTGTATTTTTGGGCTTGTTTATCCATAAAAGAATTAAATTGGACTACAAACCTTTGTTCTTGAATTTCGGGAAAATGCTTATAGCAGGCGCTTTGACTTTCGGTTTGTGCGTGTTTGTGTCTTTGATGTTTAACAACATTGAACTTCCAAAATATGTGTTTGAAGGGGTTAAAATCCTTGTTATCTCGATTCTTTGCTTGGGAGTATATTCCGGCTTGAACCTTTTGTTCAAAATGGATTACGCGCGCGAGCTTGTGAACAGAATTAAAAGGTAATGTAATTTCTCTTATATTCGCTATTGTGCTGCGCACACGCTCGCAGGGGTAAATATAATTTAACTTGTCGTCCTGAATTTATTTCAGGACCTCACCAGCTTGTAGATTGTACCTACCAACCAAAACATTTACCCCTGCTGAAATAATTTCAGCATGACAGGTGTAAATTACGCAAAAAGTGCCACGTCATTACGAGCGAATGCGAAGTAATCCAGCTTTTTTGATTCGGTAAATCATCGATATACTGTATCCTACAACTTAGACCTTGTGCTGTGCGGACGTTACTCTACTAGAAAGGCATAAGCAAGGTGCGCCTAAAAGGCGCACCTTGCTTGTTTTCAATTGTTCTTACGTTTAAGAGATTCTATGTCTATAACTAACTTTTTTTTGAGGAAGCTTTGGCAATTTTGTCCAATTCTTCTAAGAATTTTGCGGAATCTACCTTTTTAGCATTCCACACTTCTTTTTTAAGAGCTTCGGATACACTTTTCTTGCCTGTACCGGCTTTACCTGCAAATGCTTCTGATACACTTTTTTTGCAAGCTTCCATGTTCTTCTTAAACTCCTGATTTTGCTTTAGTGCAACTTCTTTGAGCTTTTCAAGAATTTCTTTATCTGTTACCATTTCTTTTTTAAGAGCTTCGGATACACTTTTCTTGCCTGTGCCGGCTTTACCTGCAAATGCTTGTTCAATATCTTTTGCTACCATTTTAGCTTTAACCTTTTCTTCCTTACCTGAAACAATTTTTCTTAATTTTTTTATAACCTCTTTCAGAACGTTATTTCCTGCATCAAGGACTTCAGCGCCAATTTTTTCTAAGCCGAACATTTCTGCGGCTTTTGGGGCATTGAGTCTTTGATATCCGCCGATAAAATCCCCAGCTTTTGCTTCAGTTGTGATGACACCTTTTTTTACTGACAATGCATATTCTAAGTCTTCAATTTTTGGTGTTTTTCCCAGGTCAACATAAGAACTGCCTGTATATACTTCGCCATTTTTGCCGATATTCAATCTCATTTTTGCAATCGGAGTTTCTGTCCCAAATCCTGTAACTGATGCGGCACCACGTCCAATGACTTCTTTGCTGTTCTTAATTTCAACTGCACCTACTGTAAAACCTTGTTCTGATACTTTGTAAGCAACTTCCGCTTGTGCTTTTGGATATTTACTCAAAGCTTTTTGCAATGCTTCTGCTACTGCCGGTTCATCACTTTTCTTAGCCAGTTCCATCATTTGTTTTCCACCAAGTTTGATTTTTGCAGAAGTGCCTTCCAATTGTGACAATTTTGCTGCGATTCTTGAAATGTTCATAATTTTTCTCCTATTCCCTATTAACTATTAACTGATTTTTACTTAACGAATTTTTTATACCTCAATCAGTATCCCCGTTTTTTGTTGAAATCGATTTCTCCGTGTTATGTATTTATAAAAACATTCGGAAATCCAAAATTGCTCAAAAAAGCGTTTTTTTTTTTTGAAATGCAGATGTGGCGCGGGTTTTGGATGTTTACAAAAGTTAATATTTTAACAAACCCTCTCTCTAGCTCTCTCCCGAGGAGAGAGGATTTTTAAAGTTTAGACATCTCACAACAATATCAACCGATTAACGGATTTATTTTTAGAAAAATAGGCTACTATTGAGGTATGAATATTGATTATAATTTATTGGTAAATAAGGCAAAAGAGGCATCAAAGGCATCTTACTCACCGTTTTCAAGATTTGCGGTCGGTGCGGCTGTTATGATGTCTAACGGACAGATTTATACAGGCTGTAACGTTGAAAACTCTTCTTTTGGAATGACAATTTGTGCGGAAAGATGCGCTATCGTGAAGGCTGTTTCAGAAGGTCAAAGAGAAATTTTGGCGGTTGCAATTTATTCGCCGAATGCCGATGACTGCTATCCTTGCGGTGCTTGTAGACAGGTTATGTATGAATTTCAGGGCGATAACGAAATTATGGTTATAACCGAACACGAAGGACAGCCGATTGCGAAGCCTCTCCACGAATTCTTGCCGTTTGGGTTCAAAATCTAACTGTTATGTATATTGTTGAATTATTTGTAAAATGGCTGAACAAACGCCAGAGCAAAGAGGTTAAACCCGAAAAGCCCGATTTTAAAGAGGTTGATGAGGCTTTGACTTGCGAACACAACTTTATGCCGGTTGATAGTACGGGATTGGTTTTGGCTTGTACAAAATGCGGGTTTGTAGTAAAAAAATCGTAAGTTTAAATAAGCTATGATTTATTGTCTAAATCGTATTGTTTAGATAGCTTAATCTCCTTAATTATGCTTGCAATAATAGCTCCGAATGAAAGAACAAGCGCACCAATTCCAAATTTTTGTGATTTACTCAATTTGCTTTTTAGGCTATCAATATGATGTACATCTAAAATTAGCGACATTAAAAACAAGCCTATTCCCAAATCATTTAAGGGTTTGGTTTTTTCGTCAATATAAGCCCTTTTTTCTAAATATTCTTGATATTTAGCACGTCTTTCTTCGGGAGTTTTGTGTTCAAAAGAGATTCTTGAATACTTACCCATTTCCTGTGTTGTTATAGGATTTATACTTAAACTGTGTTGCATTGTGATACTCCATTCCTTACCTCTCTTATACAATAGATTTTTCTTGTTTGCAATCATAACTGTGCAATTATACACATATTGTTACAAAGTTGGTGCTTATAATTAAGGCTTTTGATGGATTTTATAGTGTATAAGTGTATAAACAGTAGATAAACTTGCGATTTTGTATTAGAATATGGAAGACACAAATCAAAGAGGTTCTTATATGCAAAAGGTTTTGGATTTTATATCATCAAAGAAATTTAGAAACGCGCTGTGTTTCATAGTGTTCACGTTTCTGATGACTACTCTTATATCTTCTCAGAACTATTTTTTCCAAAAGGTTATTGAAAACGGTATAAGTAAACGTGATATAATCGCTCAAAAAGATATTAAAGTTATTGATACCAAAAAGACTGAGCAGCACAAAAAAGAAGTTGCTCAATCTGTAGAGCCGATTTTGACTCAGGCAGAGGACGATTTTATTACCTCGAGCCTTGTGACTTTGCAAAAATCAGTTGTGAAAATCAGAGAAAAAGATGCCTCAGATTTAATAAAAACTGATGAATTGAGCATTTTGTTCGAAGAAAATCAAAAGAAAGGTGTTATTGAATACCTTTTGAGAACAAGCGACAGCGATTTGAGCTTGTTGTTTGACAAAGCAAAAATTACGCTTTCAGGTGTTTTGAACACAGGTATTTCAGCGAAGGATTTTGAAAACAATAATGTTTCAAACATAATCAGAAAAAATATTCCGAACTCAACTTCACGTTCACAAGCTTATATGATTACAAATATTTTGAATCAAGTAATTGTGCCAAACCTTGTAGTAGATGAGTTTGCGACCGAAATTGCGAAGAAAAACGCACAGAATGCGGTAAAACCTTACGAAGTAGTTTTCAAAAAAGGTCAGAAAATCGTATTTGAAGGCGAACCTGTTACCAAACTGAAAAGTGATGCGCTGAGGGCAGCTGGGTACAATGTTTTGGAAGTCAATTTTGGTGGTATTGCAGGAATATTTATTCTTGTAGCTTTCTTTACGTTTGTGTTCTTGCAATATGAAAGAAATTTTGAAAAACAATATTTTAACGCAAAATATATGCTCATAATGTCGTCGTTCACCTTGTTGACGGCATTTGTGGCGGTTTTGTTACCGACCGGTTTTTCGCCGTATATCGTGCCGATACCGGCTTATACGATACTGATATCGATATTCACGACTCCGAGAAATGCGTTTTTTGCGTCGACCATACTTCTTGCGCTGCTCTCAATCGGTATGCACTATAATATCGAAGTAGTTGTCGCATTTATGCTTTTGAACACAGTTGTCATGACGGCTATGTCAAAGTTGAAGTTCTCAAAACGTTCTGACTTGCTGATTATAAGCCTTAAAATTTCTCTAGCCGGTATTCTCGTGGTTGGCGGTATTTACTTCCTCGAAAAATACATGATGGATATCGACAATATGATGATTCTCAGAGATTTGGGCTATATCGTATTTAACTGTTTTGTAATCAGCGGTGTGTTCCTGCTTGGTGCGTTGCCGATTATTGAAAACGCGTTTAGTGTAATGACTCCGTACGGTTTGGCGGAACTCGCAGACAGCAAACTTTTGAAAAGACTTCTTTCTGATGCTCCCGGAACTTATAACCACAGTTTGATTGTTTCTCAACTCTGTGAAGCGGCAGCAGAAGCAATCGGTGCGAACCCTGTTCTTGCAAGGGTAGGAACAATGTATCACGATATCGGAAAACTTATGCGTCCGATGTTCTTTGTGGAAAACCAATCCTTCTACGGAATTGAAAACCCGCACAAAACTTGTACTCCGAGATTTAGTAAAATGCTTATTACCGCTCACCCTAAGGATGGTTTGGAGTTGGCTAAAGAATATCACCTTCCGCAGGTTATCAATAATTTTATTATTCAACACCACGGAACAAGTCTTGTAAGTTATTTCTATAACGAGGCATTGAAACAGGAAGGCGAAGAAAACGTTAAGGAAGAACAATTCCGTTATCCTGGACCAAAACCGAATACCAAGGAAACTGCGATATTGATGATTGCGGATGCGGTTGAGTCAGCTGTAAGAGCGGCAAAAAACCCTTCTAATGAAGAGATTGACGAGATTATTTCAAGAATTATTAAAGAACGTTTGAATGACGGTCAGCTTGACGATTCACCGCTTACGCTGAAAGACTTGAAAACCATTGCGGAAACTCTTTCAAGAATGTTAAGAGGTATGCACCACAAGAGAATTAAGTATCATAACGATTTGGTAAACGAATTGGATAAGAATAGCAAACATCACGCAGAAGCGCACGAAGAAGTTCTTCCTGCGACACTGGATGCGGATTTGGACTCAAAGATTAAAGAACTGGAAAACAAAAAGAATGACAACAATTAATGTTTTCACCGAAAATCTTTATCCTGACTGGCAGGTTGACGAAAAAGATGTTATAGAAAAGACAAAGCGGATGCTCCAATTTTATATCAAGGAGTTGGGAGAGGATTCTTGTCTTGCGAATAGAGATTATGAGTCAATTACGCTGGATATCGTGTTTTGTGATTCCGAAAAAACTCACGAACTAAACCGAGATTACAGAGAGAAAGATTATCCTGCAGATATTATTACGTTTGCGATATTTGCGGACGATAAAAACAGCTTCGTTTTTGACGGAGATATTAATCTCGGCGAAATCGTAATCGCTCTGGATAAGGTTATTTCCGGCGATAACAGAGATGTAAGTTTTTCTAAAAACAAAGAGCAAGAACTCTTCTTTTTGATAAGTCACGGTTTGATGCATCTTTTGGGATTTGACCACAGGGACGAAGAGGAATACAATTTTGTTATAGCGGAACAACGAAAAGCTCTCGGGAGTATTGAATATGACAAAATTTAAGGCGCAAGGATTTGGGAATACTTTTAAGAACGCAAGAAAAGGGTTCAGACTCGTAATGAAAAGCGAGATGAATATCAGAATTCACGCAGTTATTGCGGTGTTTGTCACGATTCTTGCGTATATTTTGGAATTCTCTGCAGTTGAATATTGTATACTCTTCCTTGCAATTGCAGTTGTGATTGTGGCTGAGATGCTGAATACAGCAATAGAATTCGCTTTGGATTCAATTTATCACAACAAATACTCCAGAATGGTCGGAATGGCGAAGGATATCTCCGCAGGTGCAGTGATGTTCGCGTCCGTAATCAGTGTGATTATTGGGGTTATTCTCTTTGGCAAACACCTTCTGGGGTAGGGGTAAATGTAAGGGGTTGGTGGGTGAGGACTACCGGCTTTGCGTCCTTCAGAATGGGGGGGAGAGTGGGAAGTGGTCTTCCCACCGCATCTTGCTAATTATTAAGTTATGTAAAAACCAACAAAAGTTAATTAAAGTTTTTGAAAAATATGCCGTTATATAGTTATGTATTGCGTTAACATAAAAGGAGATTATAATGACATTCATCAATCCTGATTTTAGTGGTAGTAATATTCGTAGCAAATTATTCGGCATAAAAACCGATTCTGACAATAAAGCTGAAAAAACAGCCGAACCTGAAGAAACTGAAACAAAGACAGGTGAGCTCGAGGACAAAGTAGATCTTTCATCAAAAAAGGAAGAATGCTTTAAGGACGTTTTAGCAGAGATGCAAAAGAATGTTCCGGATACGACTTCTACAATTGCGGAAAAACGTTTAGCTATTTCTTATATCAACAGAATGCTGAACTGCTCTGATATTACAGGTGAATTAAAAACCTACTGGGAAAACAAAAAAGTCATTATTGAACAGGAAATACAAGGAATCAGGAATGATTTGGTAGTTGGCTCCGGTGAAAAAGTTGATGATGTCGTAAAAGAATATGAAAAATTTGTGGCAGAATATAATAAGACGCCTGATAAGTCTTTGTCAGCACAGGACAAAAACGAATTCAAAATGACATATTATGAAACCTGTTTGTCTTTTATGGAGCGCATTTTAGCGTGTACAGATTTGACAGATGAACAGAAATCTGAATGGGAAACGAAAAAAGAAGAAATTACAAAAGAATTAAAAGCATTAAAGGAAGAGTCTTCAAAGGCTGAAAATGATACTCCTAGCTTTTTTAAAAGATTTTTTGCCAGACGTGAAAAAGGAGAAAATTCTGTTCTTAGAAAATTAGCTGAGCGAGCTGCAAATAGTCATTCTGTTTGGGGCAAGTTCGTAGAACGATTTACGGGTATTTCTACCGACAATCAAGATGTGAATAAAGATGAGTCAAAAGAATAAGTTAGACTATGGCTTTATTAGGAATTTTATCGCGTTGCCTGCGATATGCTGTTCCATTGCGTATTGAACTTTTTCCAACGGAAGAGTGTCTGTGATAAGTTTTTCGACTTCAACCTCGCCTGACGCAATCAGGTCAAGAGCTTGTCTGAAGTATTTAGGGGTGTGGTGGAACACGCTCATCAATTTTATATCACCGTAGTGCATCTTTGTCGTATCCAGACTAACTTTTGAGCCTGATTTACATCCGCCGAAGAAATGCACTGTGCCGCCCGGGCGCACGCAAGAGAATACAAGTTCCCAAATTTCAGGCATCCCGACGCATTCGATAGCTACATCCAACCCTTTTTTCTCGTCTGAGAAATCTTTAAAAATCTTTTCAGGGTTTGAATACTTTTTCAAATCAACGATTTCATCTGCGTGAGCGAATTCATCCGCAAGTCTGAGCTTCTCAGGGTTTCTGCCTGCTACAATAACTCGCGCACCTTTGAGTTTTGCCAGTCTTGCGAACATCAATCCGATCGGACCGATTCCGATAACGCCGACTGTTTGATTAGGTTTGATTTCTGTTCTTTCTACACCATGAACAACATTTGCGAGTGGTTCAGAAAAAGCTGCTTTTTCAAACGGCAAATCGTCAGGCAAAATTAGAGTATTTTTCCTTACGATACGTTCCGGAACCACGATGTACTCGGCATAAGCACCGTTTAACAAATTGAGGTTTTCACAAAGGTTGTATTCTTCTCTTTTGCAATAAAAACATTCTCCGCAAGGGGCAGAATTCGCGCAAACAACGCGATCTCCGACTTTAACGTTTGTCACGTCATCTGCAATTTTCGCAACTGTTCCGGAAAACTCGTGTCCGAAGCCGGATGGAATTTGTTTTATCAATACCGGATGTCCTCTGCGGAAGGTTTTTACGTCTGTTCCGCAAGTCAGCGCAGCCTCTATTTTTACCAAAATTTCGCCTTTTTCAAGCGGTTTAATTCTTGTTTCTTCGTATCTTATATCTTGAGGTCCGTAAAATAAAACAGCTTTCATTATTGCGCATCCTTCTTTTTCGGCAAGTTTCTGTAAATAAGTAAAATTCCCGCTAGAATTATTATACCGACAGATACAGCAATTGCAACAGGAAGTCCGAATACGTAACAAACGCTGTCTATTCGGATATTTTCAACAAAAATTCTTGCGACAGAATAAAGTATCAGGTATAAAAGCGCTATATTTCCGTCTTTTTTTGATTTGTTTTTCTTTATGATTAAGAAAAGTATTCCGAAAATCAGTAGGTCAAGAATACTCTCGTACAAAAATGTCGGATGAAAATAGTCGTAACCCGTGTAAGGAATAGGTCTGTATTGTGGTGCAATATAGAGTTTCCACGGGAGGTTTGTCGGACCGCCGAAGGCTTCTGAGTTAAAGAAATTTCCCCAACGTCCGATTGCTTGGGCAAAAGCCAAACCGACAGCTGTAACGTCGCAAAGCTTCGGGATTGATAGTTTCTTTCTGTGAGCAAAGATTATTAATCCGATAAGTCCACCCAAAATCGCACCGTGAATTGAAATTCCGCCGTGACGAATTGCGATTATTTCAGTTGGGAATCTCAGGTAAAAACTGAAATTCAGCAGGCAATAATACAATCTTGCGCCGATTATTCCGAAAATGATTAAATATGGTGCTAAATCAACAATAGTTTCTTTTTTCAGTGCATAGAACTTTTCTCCGATGTAGTCGGAAATCAAAGTGCCTGCAACTATTGCCATAGCCATAATTACACCGTAAAAATATATGTTAACACCAAATATGGTGCAAATTATTTGTGAATGTGAAGCGAACATTATTCTGCTGAACTTTCTTTAGGGGTGTCACCGTTGATAAAATCGTTACAATCTTTTATTAAGGTTTCAACGGTATCTTTATCTTCCGCTTGCGGATTTAATTCCAAGTATTTGTTAAGATTTTCTACTGCAGATTTTTTTAATTCAACTGCTTTTAGCTTATCTTCTTCTGTAGCAGGTTTTACTTCTGTAGAACCCTCTTCAACTTTGTCTTCTGTAAGGCTGTCTGCGTATTCAGACTGCGCGACGGCTAATGAATAATAGAAATTCGGATAATCGGTTTTGATTTTCATTCCGTTTTCAAAAGCTTCGATTGCTGTGTCAAACTTCTTTGCGTTAGTAGCTGCAATACCTAGGTTGTAGTAGGTTTCATACATAGTTGAATCCAAGTCGATACTTGCTTGGAGTCTGTTCATCGCAGATTCATAATCCCCTTTTTGCATATATTCTGCAGCCTTGTTATTAAGTTCTTGAACTGCAATATTGTTAATGCAAGCTGTTGAAACAACTGCAATGAATAGCACTGAGGCAATTAATAAAGCTTTTTTCATATATTCCTATATCCTCTAAAAATCAAATTTACCGACATTCTAATACAGATTTAAAAATTAATCAAGTTTGTAACAATTGATAACTTTAGCTCTGTTTTTGGTATACTTTAATTAAAGAGGTAAACAATTATGAAAGATATGCTAGACAAGATTATACAAATAGAAAAGAAATACAACGAGTTGGGAGAAACTCTCTCTGACCCTGCTGTTATTCAGGATTATAACAAATTCCGTGATTTGTCTAAACAAAGAAAATCAATGGAAGAAACCGTTCAGCTTTATTACGAATGGAAAAAGGCTGTAGATGCGATAGAAGATGCAAAACAACTTATCCACGAAGAAAAAGATGAAGAAATGAAGGCGTTTCTCAAAGCTGAAATGGAAGAAAACGAAGCAAAACTTCCTCAGTACGAAGAAAGAATGAAAGTTCTTCTTCTTCCGCGTGACCCGATGGATGACAAAGATATTATGTTAGAAATTCGTGGCGGTGCAGGTGGTGATGAGGCTAACATTTTTGCAGGCGATTTGATGAGAATGTATATGCGCTACGCTGATAAAATGGGCTGGCAAACTCAGGTTTTGAGTAAAACCGAATGCGAAGCAGGCGGTGTTTCAGAAGTTATCATTTCAATGAAGGGCGACAGCATTTATTCCCGTCTTAAATACGAATCAGGTGTTCACCGTGTACAGAGAGTTCCGGCAACAGAATCTCAAGGCAGAGTCCACACGTCGACTGCTACAGTTGCTGTAATGCCCGAGGTTGACGATGTTGAAGTCGATCTCAATATGAATGATATCGAAATCACAACCGCTCGTTCCGGTGGTGCCGGCGGTCAAAACGTAAACAAGGTTGAAACAGCAGCCAGAGTATTCCACAAACCTACCGGAATAATGATTTTCTGTACTGAAGAACGTTCTCAATTGCAAAACAAAGAACGTGCATTACAGATTTTGAAAGCAAAACTTTATGATATGGAAGTTCAAAAACAAATGCAGGAAATTACTGACTTAAGACGTTCTCAGGTCGGAACAGGTGATAGAAGCGAACGTATCAGAACATACAACTTCCCGCAAGGTAGATTGACTGACCACAGAATAGGACAAAACCTTAATGTATGGACAGTAATCGACGGGGATTTGGACGAACTTATTGATTTGCTTACAGAATATGACCAAAAATTGAAGCTGGAAAAACTTGCCGAGGTTGGTTAAAAGATGAGCAATTTAAGGAAGTGTGCAGGTTGCGGGGAACTTAAACCGCGTGAAAATATGATAAAAATCACGAAAGACCACGCAACGGGGAAAGCGGTAGTAAATCCGGATTCCTTAACATTTGGCAGATCTGCATATCTTTGTTATAATCAAAGTTGTATTGAAACAGCTTTAAAGAAAAATAGACTAAACAAGGTTTTGAAAACTTGCGAGGACCTGAAAGGATTAATAAATAATGAACAGTTTAAGAGTTAGTGAATTAGCAAAGGAGCTCAATTTAACGAGTAAACAGGTGATTGAGAAATTCGCCGAGATAGATATTATGGTAAAATCTCACTCAAATACGGTTACTCCTGAACAGATTCGCAAACTCAAAGAACATTTGGGAGTTACTCCTCAAAAAACTTCTGCAAAAAAAGCTTTTATTGTAAAGAAAGCAAAGACAGCAACTCAAGAGCCGGAAGTAGAAGTCGTTAAGGCAGAACCAAAAGAAACCGCAAAAGTTGAACGCATTGAAAGGGTTCAAAGAGTAGAAAAAGCCCCAAAAATAGAAGTTGTTTCAAAAGCAAAACCGCAAGAAGAAGTAAAACCTGTTGTTGAAGAGAAAAAAGTTGAAAAACCTGAAAAACCGATTGTTAGAGTTGAAAGAACCAAAATAGAATACCCTAAAAACCAATCAAGAATTGAAATTGTAAGAAAAGCTCCGTCAAAACCTGCAAATGATGCTAACAAAGACAAAGATTCAAAAGGTGGAAAACCGTTCAACAAACAATCAGGTGAAAAGAAACTGGTTGAGAGAAGAATTATTCCTCAAGAGATTTATGAAGGAAAAGGTCAATCTAAGAAAAAATCTGATAACCGCAAGAAGGAAAAGGATTTCAATTCTAAGAAAGAAGATCAAGAGATGATTTCTCTTGAAAAAGCTGCTGCTCAAAAGCACAAAAAGAGATCTCACAAAGAGGAAGAAAAAGAAGCTGTTACACAAATCGTTGTAAATCAAGCTATGACAATCAGTGAGCTTGCAGAAAAAATCCAAAAAACACCTGCGGAAATCGTTAGATTCTTGATGTTCCAAGGTGTTATGGCAACAGTTAACCAACTTATTGATGTTGACGTAATCAAGAAAGTTTGTGAAGAATACGGACTTGAAGTCCTTGAAGAAGACATTGATGCCTTCATGGAAGAAGAACTTGAAAAAGAACAAAAACAAAAAGCTTTGAGTGAAGTTGATAAAAAGCTTCTTAAACGCAGAGCGCCGGTTGTTTCAATTATGGGGCACGTTGATCACGGTAAAACGACTTTGCTCGACAGTATCAGAGCTTCAAAACATAAAATTGTTGCAACCGAGGTCGGTGGTATTACACAGTCAATCGGTGCGTATACGGTTTATTTGGACAATAACAAAGAAAAGAAAATTGTGTTTGTCGATACTCCTGGTCACGAAGCGTTTACAGAAATGCGTGCCAGAGGTGCGAAAGCTACTGATATCGCGATTCTCGTTGTTGCGGCCGATGATGGTATCATGCCTCAGACAATTGAAGCTATTAACCACGCAAAAGCTGCAGAAGTACCGATTATCGTTGCTGTAAACAAAATTGATAAACCGGGTGCTGACCCTGACAGAATTTTGCAACAGTTGACCGAACACGGACTTGTGCCGGAAGAATGGGGTGGAGATACAATTACAGTCAAAGTTTCAGCTCTTCAAGGTATTGGTATTGATGAACTATTGGAATACATACTTTTGGTTGCTGATTTGCAAGACCTTAAAGCTAATCCTAAGGCTGAAGCGTCAGGTGTTGTTATTGAAGCAAACCTTGATAAAGGTAAAGGTCCTGTTGCAACACTGCTTGTTCAAAACGGTACACTCAGAGCAGGTAACTGCATTGTCGTAGGTACTGCTTGCGGACGTGTAAGAGCGTTGCTTTCAGACTCAGGCGAAAGAATTCAAAAGGCTGAACCTTCAACTCCGGTTGAGATATTAGGTTTGACTGAAGTTCCAAACGCAGGTGATTACTTTGAAGTTGTTAAGAACGAAAAAGAAATGAAAGCAATCGTTGACAAGCGTAAGGAAAAAGAACGTAATAAGAGACTTGATGCAATGCTTCCTGCTCATATGAGAAGAGAAGCCGGTGATGCTGAGGGTGATATTCCGCAATTGAATTTGATTATTAAAGCGAACACCCACGGTGCTGCTGAAGCTGTATCTCAAGCAATTGCACAATTTGAGTCAAAAGAAATTGTTACAAAAATTATCCACGTTGGTGTTGGTGATATTTCAGAAGCCGATGTTATGTTGGCATCTGCGTCTAACGCGTTGATTCTCGGATTTACCGTAAAAGAAGATTCAAACGCGCTTGCGGCTGCTGAAAGAGAAGGCGTAACAATCAAGAAATATGATATTATTTACCAAATCCTTGAAGATATTGAAAAGACAATGATTTCACTTCTTTCACCTGATATTAAAGAAGTTGTAACGGGTCAGGTTGAAATCAGACAAATCTTCACAATCGGTAAGACAACTAAGATTGCAGGTTGTTATGTAACCGAAGGTAAGATTAACAGAAATGATACCGCAGAAATCTTTAGAAACGGTTCTTCAATCTTCAAAGGCTCTGTTGACCAGTTGAAACGTTTCAAAGATGACGTTAAGGAAGTCGCACAAGGTTTTGAATGTGGTATTTCATTCGTTAAGTTCAACGATATTCAAGAAGGCGATATTGTTAAATTTACTACAACCAAAGAAATCGACCGTACCGAACTTGAATAAACTCCTGCGAGCGTGTGCTTTGCACAATAGCGAGCGAGAACGTGCGGGTTTGCCCGCCTGTTAATACAACCGAGGGTTGTTAAAAACTTGATTTACCGCATCAAACTAGAATTTCTTCAAATGAGCATACGCAGCGTCCATAGCTTTTTTGCCAAGTTTGCCAAAATCTATTGTATACATAGTACTTTCGCCGATTTGGATAACGTCTGTGATGTGTCCGATACCGAGTTTTTCGTGGAAAACTCTTTCGCCGACATTAAAGAAATATTGAGTTGCAGTGTTTTTGAGTTCAGCTTCTTTTTGGCGTTCTTCTGAAAGTCTAGCCTCTTCGCGTTTGCGTTCTTCAAGTCTGCGTTTCATTACGTTGTTTTCAAAGAAAGCTTTAATTTTTTCATCTTCCTTCTGCTTATTAATAGGGTTTTTAGATATGAAGGCTCTCTTTGGTGTGCGCGTAGGCTGTGCAGAATAGCTTGACGGCTTAGAACTAATTGTTTTGCTTACGACATTGTTGTTTTTGCTTCCCGGGGCAACAAAATTTGCTCCAAATCCTGTTGTAGGTTTGACGTATCCGTCATTATCAGCAGGCGCGTAATTTTTTTTGACTGTTTTTACTGCGCTTGTGAAGGTGCTTCTTGGGGAGAATTCGCTTTCACAAGACTCTTCCCTATCCAACAGGTTAGACGGAATTTCGTCCACGAATCTGCTCGGTGTGTAATACTTGTATTCACCCCACATTTGACGACGTTTTGCAGTTGTCAGGTAGAGTTTTGTTTCTGCACGAGTAATTCCGACGTACATTAATCTGCGCTCTTCTTCAAGTTCGGAATTGATATTCATAGTTCTCGCAGAAGGGAAAATTCCTTCGTCACAGCCTGCAATGTAGACAATCGGGAACTCCAAACCCTTTGACGCATGGAGTGTCATCAAAGTTACGTTGTTCGCAATCTCGTCCATTCCGTCGATATCGGATACAAGAGATACCTGAACAAGGAATTCTCCGAGGATGTTGTCGGGTTCTTCCGGCTCAAATTCGTTGGCTACGTTAACTAACTCCTGCAAGTTCTCAATTCTGGTTTCGTCTTCTTCTGTTCCTGTCGCTTGCAATTCTCTCAAATATCCGCTCTTTTCAAGCACAAACCCCAAAAATTCAGGCAAATTGTATCTGCTTTGAGCATCTTTGAGCTTTGTGATAAGAGTTGCAAAGTCTTTTAGCTTAGTTGCTGTGCCTGATTTGATTGTAGAAATGTTATCCACATCCAAAATTGCTGCAAATAAACTTATATCCTCGTTATCAGCGTATTCTTGAAGGTGTTTAAGCGTTGTTTCACCAATTGCACGCTTAGGTACATTAATAATTCGTCTTAATGACTGTGAATCATCAGTGTTATAGATTAGCTTCAAATATGCAATCGCATCTTTAATTTCTTTACGGTCATAGAACTTCAAACCGCCATAAATCCTGTATGGTACACCTGCAGCAATCAAAGCTTCTTCTAATGCACGGGATTGCGCGTTTGTTCTGTATAAAACCGCGAACTGGTTGTAGTTATCAGAGGTGTTTACGATGGATTTTACAATGTAATTCGCTTCATCCGCCTCATCTTGAGCCTCATAATAAGTAATTTTTTCACCGTCTCCCTTTTGGGAATAAAGAACTTTGTCCACACGCTCTTCGTTATTCTCAATGACTGCATTTGCGGCATTAAGAATGTTTGCGGTTGAACGATAGTTTTGTTCAAGTTTAACGATTTTTGCGTCAGGAAAATCTTTTTGGAAATTCATAATTATTCTGAAATCCGCACCACGCCAGCTGTAAATAGACTGGTCGACATCACCTACTACGCAAAGAGAACGCTCCGGCGGAATATATTTCTCAAAATTTGTGTACAAAGCATTAACCAGCTGATATTGAGCTTGGTTTGTGTCCTGATACTCGTCCACAAGTATGTGTTGGAATTTGTCGTAATATTTCTTTCTGACAGCAGGATTTTGTTCCAAAAGTTTTACTGTCAAAAGAAGCATGTCGTCAAAATCGATTGCGTTATTGTTGTTGAGTGTGTTTTCGTAAAGCTCAAAGATTTTTGCAATATTTTGTGACTTAAAATCTCTTGCAAATGTTGCAAATGTGTACGCGTCTTGCATCTTGTTTTTTGCGTTAGAGATAACTGTTTTTACAAGCTTTGGAGCATAAATCTTGTCATCCAGATTAAGCTTTTTGATAGCTTGCTTGATTACGGCGAGAGAGTCTGTTTCGTCGTAAATAGTAAAGTTTTTATCGAGTTTCTTTCCTGATTGGAAGGAATAGTTTTCAATATCTTGTCTTAAAATTCTTCCGCAAATACTGTGGAAAGTACCCACCCACATATATTTGACATTCTTTTCTCCGATAATTGAAGTAAGTCTTTCTTTCATTTCACGTGCAGCTTTGTTGGTAAATGTTACGGCAAGTATTCTGCCTGCAATTGCGCCGTGTTGAATCATATATGCAATACGAGTGGTCAAAACTCTGGTCTTACCACTGCCTGCACCTGCAAGAATAAGCAACGCGCCTTCCGTAGTTCTTGCGGCATCCTGTTGTTCGCTGTTGAGATTTTCTAAAATATTTTCCATTCCCCTATTCCCAAATGCATGATTTTATGCTATTATATCCTAGCATACACAAAATAGGTATTATTTGCAATTAATAAAGGTGGTACGATGATTGAAATTTTAGATTCTTTGGATGATGAGCAAAAACAGCCGTCTATTATGGTTCCGATGGGTGATATGGATGTAGCTGACAATGCTCCCGATACTGTTGATGAGTTAGCAATGGAATTAGCAACTATTAAACAGCCCGCCAAAAGAATCGCAATCATAGGTTCACGTAACCTTGCTATCACTCACCAACAAATGATTGAAACTCTTACAACAGCTCTTGTAATGCAAGGTAACACTATTATTACATCAGGCGGTTCTTGCGGTACAAACGCAGCTGCAATCAGAGGTGCTATGAAGTCTAATCCTGATAAATTGAAGGTTATTTTGCCTCAAACAATCGGTCAACAGCCTTCTGACGTTCAAGATCAGCTTATCGGTGTTCCGAATATTGTTGAACACGCTGATAGAGCAATGATGACTTTGGCTGACGCTTCAAGAGTTTGTAACAGAGAAATTATTGATGATTGCAATCAGTTAATTTGCTTCTTATCTCATACGAGCCGTACTCTTCATACAGCTCTAGAGTATGCGGATGAAGCTCACAAAGTAGTAACAGTATTTTATTTAGACTAGACTAAAACGGAAAGTTTTATGGATTTAATAAAAAAGCTCACAGGTAAAAATCCGGCGGATTATGAATCTGTTGCGCGGGCTCTTGTTGACAATTCAGACAAAGAATTGTTCTCAAAGCTCGTGAAACAGGACGATTTTCTGTTTGATTTTATAAAAAACAATGTTGCCAAAAGAATTCAGGACGCTTGTAATAACGATAATTATTTGAACTTGTTTAACTTTTTAGACTGTTATTCACCTTCTTATGACACAATGATAGCAAGGGTTTTGTACTCTTATGGCGGAGACGAGCTTTTTGAAAAAATAAAAGATATATATTTGAACGGCTCAGATTCAGAAAGGGCTTATGCTGCGAAGTTTTTCTCTTTTGTGAACAAAGAGCTTTTGAAAGAATTGCTGCCGAGTTTAAGAGTGTCTGCATACTCTGATTTTGAACCGCTTGCTGTGAATTCGGCAGAAGTCTTGTCAATTTTGCAGGATGAGGAGTCTAAGAATGCGGCACTGAAAGCTCTTGAAGCAGAAGACGAGTTCGCTTGTTTTGATGCGGTAAAATTCTTGGCTGCGTATCAAGCTAAAGATTCTGTGGACAAGGTTATTGAGGTTATGAGAAAGTCTTCTTTTTCTGAAAATATTGCCTCCGAAATTCCTTACTTGATACCGTTGACGGAATTGGCGGAACAGGATGATGAAGCTGCTGCTTTAGTATTGTGTAATATTATTAACGCCATGCCGGAAATTGTCCCGCTCACCGCTATTATTGATTATGACTTATATTCAGTGTTTGAAAAAATCTTGTCAAAACCTTTGAACAGTTATAATGCCGTGTTGTTAAGGCTAGCGAAAGACAAAATTGGTGAACTTGCTCAAAATGAAGAATACCTTTTTGATTCAGACAAAAATACAAAAGAGAGTGTGTTCGAGTTGGATAAACTTTTGAATGGTTTGAACAATAAAAAGCTCAAAAGTTATTTCTATGACGAACTTTTTGACGGAAGTGATTTTGTGTTTTTTGCACTTGATTATGTGGATGAAATTGAAGAGTTAGAGTCGCTTTTGGATAGCCAAAACCAAACTCTTGTGTTGAAGGTTTTAACCCTTCTTAAAGACAAAGCTGTGTTAAATCATGAGCATAAAAACATTGCACTCAATGCTGTGACTTCGGACGATATTAAAAAAATAATTGAAGTTCTATAAACAGTATTCCGAATTACCTAATTCTAAATCTCTGTTAAATTCGCGGATGAGTTCGGATGAGATTCTCCAGTTGATTTTGCCTTGCGGATACTTGATGTAGTGCGTTGCAGAACATAGAGTCGACACATAACATGCGTCCAAAACATTCATAAACGATATATCTACGCTCATGTTTTCGCACGGAAACTTGTTGATATATGAGTTAATGTATTCAACTGCGCTCTCCGGATTAGTACTATTCGGTTTTAGCGTTTCATTTTGGGGTAATAGTTGTAGCATGTATATTTCCTTAACTCTATTTCTAACGGCATTATTTTTAACTTTTTTAACAGTTTTTGAATTAAATCAACCTTTTGGTTGAAATTTATAATATAATTCTGTATAAGAGAAAAATAAAAAAGGGGAACGGTTATGGCAGAACTTAAGAATAATGCTCTGGAAGCAGCAAAAAAGATTAAATTAATGGCTTTTGACGTTGATGGTGTAATGACTGACGGAAGTGTCACGTATGACGAAAACGGGGTTGAATACAAAACTTTTAACGTTAAAGACGGTCACGGGCTTGTTAGAATGGGACGCTCAGGATTTATTACGGCAATAATTACTGCAAGAAACAACGGAACAGTCAAACATCGTGCTGAAAATCTTAACATAACTGAACTTTATCAAGGTCAACGTTACAAATTGCCTGCACTGGAAGAAATCATGGCGAAATATAATCTTACTTACGAAAATGTTTCTTATATGGGCGATGACCTTCCGGATATCTGTATTCTCGAAAAAGTCGGTTTGGCCTGCTGTCCGAATGATGCAGTAAAAGAGGTTCAAGAGATTTGTAATTTTAAATCTTCAATAAACGGCGGACGTGGTGCTGTAAGAGAACTCTGTGACTTTATTCTTGATGCTCAAGGAATAGAGAAAGAATACATTGTCTCAGAAGGCAAAGCTAAAAAGAATTAGAACCGGTGCCAGTTTTGCTTAAAAATTTTTGCGGGTTAATTGAAAGGAATAAGAATGTTTTGATGCTCCTCTCAGCAGGGGTCTATATACTTGCTCTGTATGCGGTGCTATCTTCGCATTTGCTTGTGCTGTCGCTAATATTTACGATAGTTCTAATTTTGCTTATATCATTCAACCTTCTTCCGACAAAGTATGTGCTTGTTTGGCTAACAATCTTTTATCTCGGAGTGATTAATACATCCGCAAGACTCAAAAATGTGGACGAGCTTCTTAATCTCGCCCCTCTTAATTCCGAAATTACGGGAAAAGTTCTTACGATTCCGCAAGGGAAGTTGGATGGGAAACAGAAGTTTTTCTTTGATGTTGAAAAGATTAAATTCGGCTCAGTTGAGAAACATTTTGAGAATGAAAAAGTATTGGTAACACTGAATTCTGATGATGCGGATTTGAAGCTTTTTGATACAATATCGCTTTCAGGCAGATTGTCTGCGCCTTTCAAGGCCGGTAATCCCTCGCAATTTGATTACGGAAACTATTTGAGAAATCACCGTGCGTATTCTGTTTTCTACGCAAAAGATTATGTAAAACTGAATTCCACACTGTCTTTGAAAGAAAAAACAATGCAGAAAATCAATAATTATAGAGAAAATGTTATCAATATCCATTCGAAATACTTAAAATCCCCTAACCTTGAGATTTTGGGCGGAATTGTTTTTGGTGATGACGCTGTTTCTCCGCCACAGAATATTAAACAATCTTTTATAAACTCAGGCTTGCTCCATATTTTAGCTGCTTCCGGCATGAACGTTGCGTTTATTTACACGTTTTTCTTTGCGATTATGTCCTTGTTCAGAATTAATTTCAAAACGAAAGTTTCGCTTGGGATTGTAACTGTGGTTATTTATTCTTTGATGACAGGACTCGGTGCATCGGTTATCAGAGCTGCGTGTATGTTAATCTTTGTGCTTTTGGGAAAATTGATAGACAGAGACGCTCACAGTATATCTTTGCTATCTTTTGTTGCGCTGTTGATGCTGATTTACAATCCGATGTATATAAATGATGTCGGATTTCAGCTTTCGTTTATTGTAACTTTCGGCATTCTTGTTATGGCACCTGCGGTTGCAAGGTTTAAGAACAAATTTTTGGATTTTCTTGCAGGAACGGTCGCAATTCCGATTATTGCGCAGTTGTGGGTTATTCCGATTCAGATTTTTTATTTCAATAATATAAGTTTATATTCTGTGTTTGCAAATATTATGAGTGTGCCGATACTTATGGTGTTGAGTTTTGGCGGGTTTGTGAGTTCTCTATTGTGCGCAATAAAACCGTTGGCAAGTTTTATTTGTCAGGTTTTCGATTTTATACTGAATCCTCTGCTGACACTACTTGTTAACATTTCGGATTTTTGGGGACAGTTACCGCATTCTACTATGCAAACGACTCATCCCAGCGTATTTCAAATTTTTGTTTATTACGGAATTTTGCTTTGTATTGCAGGACTTTTGTACAAAGAATTGCGTGAGAAATATTTGAAGAAACTTTTGATTTCTTTTGCTGTTTTGTTCGTGACTTGGATGATTACCTTGATTCCTGTCAAAAATTCTAACCTTGAGATTACGGCGTTTGATGTTGGAAACGCTGATTGTTTCTTGATTAAAACCCCTCAAAACGAATACTTAATGATTGATACAGCCAAAAACGGTTACAAAGGCGGAAAATCGCAGGCAGAATTGATTGTTTTGAAGTATTTCAAAGATAACGGGATTAAGAATATTGATACGATTATTGTGACTCACTTTGATAACGACCACTGCGGCGGAGCGGTTGATTTGATGAATGGGGTTAAGGTCAAAAACTTGTATGTAAACGATTTGAACCACGATTCTTATGCCGCAAAAGACATATATAAAACTGCAAAAGAGACCGGTGTGAATCTGATTTTGGCTGTAAACTCACAGACTGTTTACGATAAATCGGGTGTGAGTTTAGTCAATTATCTTCCTAAAACCGGTGGGAGTGATAATGACAACTCAATTATTACGACTCTAGGATACAAAGATTTTTCAATGTTGTTCACCGGTGATGCCGGTGAAGAGGCTTTAAACTCTGTAATTGGGAGCTTGGGGCAAAATTATACGGTTTTGAAGGTCCCGCACCACGGCGCGCATGGTGTTTTGAATAAAAAGATTATGAGAGTTTTAAACCCTAAATACTCTTTGATTTCTGTCGGGGAGAACAAATTCGGGCATCCGGATGTCTATACGCTTTCTTTGTTAGACAATTCCACTGTATTGAGAACTGATATTCATAATGCGGTAAAGTTTGTTGTTGACAAGCATGGGCTGAAAGTTCTGACTTACGATATGAAACGACGAAAGTTCGTAATCAAACTTTAATTCTACATTTTATTAAGTTTTTATTTAAATTTTAGTAGTAAATTCCTATTTCTTTTTCTTTTACCTTGCAAACAAAAGAAAAAGAAATAGGAAGAAAGAAAAAGAAAACCCAGCAATTGTTTACAACAGCTTCGCTGAATTTTAAGTTGTGCTACGCACAATCTCTTACGCTCGCTATTGTGCTTTGCACACGCTCGCGGAGAGTAATTGTTTTTCTCTATGTGATGACAATATTACCCCTACTCCGTGGGACTTCCAGCCAGTAGTTAAAACCAACTACCCCTTATATTTACCTCCGCTCCTGCTCCGCAGGACTTCCAGTCAGTAGTTAAGACCAACTAGCCAAGATACATTTACCCCAAGAAAAAGTCCTCAAGAAATGAGGACTAAAAGCTTTGTAAGATGTAAGATGTGTGTGTCTAGTTTATAAGAGAGAGTGTGTTATTCTTTTCGTTTTAATCATGTGCGTTCTTGCTTTGGCGTGATTTTGTAGTCTGTTCAGAAGGGTGATTTGTAGTTTTTGATTTGTTTTGGTGGTTATCTGATATCACCCGCCCCACGGTCTACGTATGTAGTACACCGGCTAAGCGATAAAATTGTTCCCAAATCTGTTAGCACCGTAGAAGAAGGATTCTTTCATAACTTGTTGAAGGCTTCTTTTTCTGATGAGTTTGTTTCCGACTTTGGTGTTTTGGATATCTTCAACTGATTTTTGGTACTGACCGCAAACAAGAGAAGATATGTATTTAGATACGCAGGTTTCTTCTTGGGCTTCGTCTTCAGAGACTGTTTTTACTTCAGAATCATATTGATCGAAGAAGTTAGCGATAGAATTAATTTCGTCGTTTTCGATATTGATATTAGTAGTGGTGAATAACATCTCTAAAGCTCCTGTGTATCTCTTATATATATATAAAGTATAGAAAGAATAAAAAATTGCCAAAATTGCCCCAAAATGTTAAGAAATGTAAAATTGAGTTTAGTTTTTTGCCGAAATCGCAATAAATCTTAAATAGTTTTTGGTATAATATTCTGGTGCTGAGGAGATTATGAGAGAAAGAATTCTTTTATTTATAATATTAACGTGTTTGGGAGTATTCCTTTTTGTGTTCCAGAATTATGTGAACACGGTTGTTGGATTTTTAATTTTATGTGCGTGTATGGTTACTTACGGGCTGTATTCTATTGCGGCAACACAGTACCAAAAACGTTTGTTGAAGAAACATCCGCCTGTAATCAATGAAAATTACAAACCGTTTGTAACTATTATGATTCCTGCTCACAATGAGGAATATGTTATTGCGAATACGGTAGAAAACGTTTTACAGTTGGATTATCCGAATTTTGAAATAATTGTTATTGATGACAGAAGTTCTGATAATACGGATGCGGTTATCAGAAAACTGGAAGAAAAGTATGATAAGGTTACAGCTTTAGTGCGTGACAAAGATGCTTTCCCTGGAAAATCTGCGGTTTTAAATGATGCTTTTAAGATTGCAAAAGGGGATGCTGTTTTGGTATTTGACGCGGATGCAACTGTCGAGCCGGATTTTCTGAACAAACTTATTCCGTTGCTTGAACCTGCTGATGTCGGAGCCGTTCAGGCAAGAAAAATTATCAGAAACAAGAATTTCAATTTCCTTACCAGATGCCAAAACAATGAATATACGTTGGATACAAATTTCCAAGTCGGAAGGGATGCTGTCAAAGGTGCGGTTGAACTTCGCGGTAATGGGGAATTGATTAAAAGAGAAGCTCTTGAAGATATTAACGGCTGGAATAATTACACAATTACTGACGACTTAGATATGTCAACAAGACTTCATATCAAGGGTTGGGATATCCGTTTTTGTCCTGATGCTTGTGTGTATGAAGAAGGAATTATTTACATCTTCCCGCTATTCAGACAGAGAAGAAGATGGTTGGAAGGTACTATTCGCAGATATTTGGAATACTTTGGCGAGGCTATGCGCTCTAAGAAAATGTCTTTGAGAGCAAGGCTGGATATGGCTATATATATTACACAATTCATTATGCCGTTGTGGTTTATGATGGAGGTTGTGTTTAGGGTTATCAAACTCGTTACGGATAAGATTGATCCATATAGTTTGCACAATGTATTGTGGTCTTCATTGATTGTATCAGCTGTTGTAGGTTTGGGGTTCTTTGCGGCAATAAGATATAGTTTGAGAAGATATGACTCTGTTCCGCGTATGAAAGCTTTCAAACAAGCGCTGGAGACTACTGTTTACTTTTTGATAATATGGTTTCCTATGGAATTATTTATATGTGGAAAGATTTTGTTCTGTAAAAAAGATATGAATTGGGGTAAGACAGCTCACGGTCTGGTTATGGAAGAAAAGAACAGACAAGAATTAGAAATGCAAGAGGTATAAAATGACATTAACTGAAGAAGATTTTAAATATGTAAGAGAACACGTTAGAGAAGTTCCTGATTTTCCAAAGAAAGGGATTTTGTTCCTTGACGTGACTACTATTGTAAAAGATGCAAAAGCTTTCAATAAATGTATTGATTTTTTGTATGACAGATTCAAAGACGAAAAAATCGATTATATTGCAGGTATTGAATCAAGAGGATTTATTTTTGGAGCGCCTTTAGCTTGCAGATTGAATGCGGGCTTTATCACTGTTAGAAAGCCAAACAAACTTCCTGCTGAGACCGTTAAAGAAACATATTCATTAGAATATGGCGAAGATACTATTGAAATGCACGCTGATGCGATTAAATCCGGCGATAGAGTTGTTGTAATTGATGACTTGTTGGCAACGGGCGGTACTGCTTGTGCTGCGTGTAACCTTGTTAAAAAGGTTGGTGGTGACGTGGTTGCAGCTGCTTTTGTAATTGAATTAACTCCGCTTAAAGGCAAAGAAAAAATCGAAAACAAGGGCGTAGAAGTTGTTTCTATGCTTGAATACGACCTTGATTAATCTTTTTTATAAATCAAACGGGTCGTCTTCTTTGTAGTAGTTTTTCTTTGTGGTTTTAACCTTGTCGTTGCGTTTTTTAACGTCTTTGGACACGGTCTTGTAGGCGTTGTCTAATGAAATCCTTGTCAGCGGCTTGTTGGTTGCCCTGTCGTTTACAACAAGCCAGTATGAATGCTTTACGTTGTTGACAGCAAAAGATATTTTCCCGGCTCTTCTGTCCCCCGGTTTGAATTGAGAGAATAGCAATCTCGTATCTCCAAATATTGAGGGGTTAAATACTGAATTGTAGTCGTTTACGAGTGCAATATCCATGCCGGCAAAGCTTTTATCTGACATGTTCGAAATTGAAAGTGACAACGTGAGCGTGTTAACTTCGCCGAACGGGTCTTTTTCGTAGATTATGTTTGCAATTCTAATATCAAGCCCAGGGTATTTTTCTTCTTTTTGTTTAAGGGCTTCTTCTCTGTATACAGGGAGTTCTACGTTTGAAAGAATGCGGACTTTAATTTCATCTCCCGGGGAAATTAGCACATTTTTCCCTTTTCTGTAGAGTGACATTCCAAGACCGACTGCACCGCCAATTGCTGCACCACCGGCTACAGTGTAGCCGTTTGATGCAATTGCTGCTTCTAGCCCGAGTGCTTGTGCGGCAAATACTCCGCCGATAACTCCGCCCGCTGCCGTATAGCCGATATCTGTTGCAATAATTTTTGTTGCGGCTTTAACAGGGTGAAGTTTTGTGGACATTTTTCCTTCGATGGGAATTTCTCTGCCATCAGGGGTTACAAGATAGTCAAAACTTAGGTCTATGTAGCCATCTCTGCCCAGTCGTTTAGCCTCGGAGGTTTGTTTGATTGTTCCGTGAGCGACTGTACCTTTCGGGATGATAATGCCTTTGTTTCCAAGCACATCACCGGTTACTTCGGCAAAAAACTCATCCCCTTCGAACGAAAAGCTTCCGTCAAGCACTTGTGAAACTGTCATCTCGATTACATCTCTTTTTTCGAGAGTTTCTGTTTTTCCGGTATAGAGTTTTTTATCAAGTTCAGCGTAATTGTCGTCAAACTCTGCATGCCCCTGATAAATGTCTTCTGCGGCAATTGCTCCTCCGTTTATAAGAAAAATACTTAATATTAATAAAGCCAGCTTTCTTTTCATAACTAAATTATACTATCTCTTCCCTCTTAAGTCCAAATTGTAACTGTTTATAAATCTTCTAAAAGTTTGTTGTAAATATCAACTGTCGCTGTGCAGATTTGCAAATTTCTGTCCACAAGACTTTTAATTGTATTTCCGTAGCAAACCAGCAATGCTTTGTCTAATCCGCCTTCTTCCAAAGCTTGCTCCAGAGGTTTAACAATTTCGGGCGGTCTTGTATATGTTTCCATTTTATCAGCCAGAAAAATTATTTTTTCAAAGTCTGTCATATCAAGTTTTCCAAGGGTGTGCCATCTTATTGCAGACAAGATTTCGCAATCTTCAATGTTAAATTCTTCTTGTGCCAAAACAGCTCCAGCCGGTGCATGGAAGGTTTTTGGGTTTGCGGTTTCGCCGTCACATAAATCACCGCATTTGCACATCAAATCTTTTAATTTTCCGCTTGGAAAACATTTTGCGCAGTCGTGAATTAGTCCCGTGAAATAGGCTTTATCTTCGTCCAGTCCGAATTTTTTTGCAAGCCTTTTGGCGCATTCAGCCGTTCCAAGGGAGTGTTCATATCTTTCAGAATTTAAATTTGCCTTGAGCCAATTCTTATATTTTTCAATATTTGTATAATCCATTGTCCTTAATGTAATCCTCCACTTTTTCATCCAGCATGCTCTCGTTCAATGACTCTCGAATTTCGGTTGATGAAATATCTACATAATCCATTTTTGCCATTTCAAAATCCCAATTTTTTTCTTTGAGTTCTGAGAAAATTTCTTTATTCTCATCTCCGTGTCTCGGGAAAACAATGAAATGAACCAAATTTTTTAGCTCTTCTGCATTAAACCAGCTCTCGATTTTGGCGAAAGCATCCGTTCCTATTATAAAGTTTAAACGGTTAGTGTTTTTATATTGTTCAATAAATTTTTTGACGGTTAATATAGAATATGATTTACCCTCGTTTTTATATTCAAAGTCGGAAACCTCAAACCTCGGGTTTGTGGCAGTTGCAAGTTTAACCATATTAAATCTGTGTTTTGCCAGATTGGAATTTATTTCTTTGTGCGGCGGAATATATGCCGGTACAAAGATAACTTTGTCAAATTTGTATTTTTCCAATGCAAAATTTGCCATCTTCAAATGGGCTTTGTGGATAGGATTAAATGTTCCGGGAAAAATACAGATTGACATAGCTGTATTTTATTATGAAAAAGGGTTAATTTCTACCCCTAATTACACAAAAAAAAGCCTAATTCTTTTGAATCAGGCGCTAAGATAGTAAGTTGGGGAATATTTAAGTAAGATAGATAGAACTTGTTATAACTCTATTGCTTTGTTCGGGATATAAATGTTACTCTGGATTTCATATCCATAGCAAAGAGTCTCATTTCGTCGATAAGCACATACGATTTGTCTTCTGTATGGTCATCATTGATATAAAAATCTCGTGAAATTTGTGTTGCCATTGCGTTAATATTGTAACTTTCTAATAGTGCCATATTTAGCTCTCCGTTTTTTGACAGCCCGACTAAGCGATTGTTCGCTATAATCTGACCATCTTGTTTAATTTTTTAAGACAAACTAAGCTTACCTGTCGTATCAGGTTTGCTTCTTACCATTGTTTTGTTCTGCTCTCTTATATTCGTCTTACATATATATAAAGTTTATATCCGGCTGCCGATTTCAAAAAAAGGATTTCTTTGTTACAAAACTTAACAATGCATAATGGCTATGTTGTGTAAAAACCCCCAGAAAACAGAGGGTTTTGAACTGAAATGTAACGATTTGTAAATGTTTTTCGAAAAACCCTAAAGTTTTTAGAAAAAATGCCGATATACATTATATATCATACTAGAGGTGTGTCTATGTCGAATTTCACAGTCAATGGAGTTTATTCTTATTCAAGTGCGAATATCTATTCCTACTTAGGGAGAGTTCCGACAAGCTCTCGTAAGTTGGAAGAAGCATTTGATGAGTTCAATATTACTCCAACAGGTAAAGTTGACGATTTAAAAAAATTAGACAAAGCGATGTATGCTGAGTACTCTGAACAGGTTCAGAACCAGATAGAGAATCAAAAGGGCGAAAAAGTTGTTCCTTGGGCTTCTCTATGTGCGCAAATCGGAGTTCAGGCAACGGGTGATTATGAAAAGGACTATGCTGCTTTTAACAATGCAATTCAATTGCTAAGTCAAAGTGCAATTGATGGTCAGGCAATGACTTATTTTGCAGGGTTAAGAAGTGAAGCGTCCAGAGCTTTCGGATTATCCAACAAACCCGCTGAGGCTCAGACACCTATTTCTTTTGAGGTCTATCAGGCTCAGTTCTTGAGATAGACTGACGTCAGGTTTACCGCAAACATTAAATTTCTCCATGGTATAATTGCCATAGGAGAAGTTTTTTTATGAACGTACTGGTAACGGGAGCCTCTCGAGGTATAGGAAAAGCAATAGCCGAATATTTAACTGAATTGGGATATGCTGTATATGCAACATCACGTAACGCAGCGGATTTAGCGCAGTACAAACATTTTTGTGCGGCTGACCTTTCTACAAAAGACGGTATTGAAAAACTCGGGAAATATATTTCTGACAGCAAGATTGATGTTCTGGTTAATAATGCCGGAGCATATATAAATTCCGAGATAGAGGATTGCGGATTTGAAGAGATTGAAGGATTAATTAATTTGAATTTGGTCGTTCCGATGTGTTTGATATCAAAGGCTGTTCCATATATGAAGGAAAAACGTTTCGGAAGGATTATAAATATCGGTTCAATCAGCGGTATTATGGGGGAAGCGAATGCGAGTTTGTATTCTGCTTCTAAATCAGGTTTGGTAGGCGGGACAAAGGCTTTGGCTCTTGAGCTTGCCGAATTTGGAATTACTGTGAATACAATTAATCCGGGCTGGGTAGATACCGATATGGGAAATTCTTCAGCTGAAGAGGGTGATTTTACAAAAGATGAGATTGTTGAGTGTATTCCGCAAAGACGTTTTGTCGAACCTAAAGAGATTGCCGGCATGGTGAAATACCTTATTTCTGATGAGGCAAAAGGGGTTACGGGACAATCAATTAATATTTGCGCAGGGTTGACTTGCGGTTGTTAGATGGAGGAAGAAAATGTTAAGTAAAGCCGAATTATTAGATTTATATAATATGGATATGGATAAATTGTTGAACGAATCAAAGAAGTATCTCAAAGATGAGGTTGAATTTTGCTCAATAATCAGCGCAAGAACAGGCAAATGTTCTCAGAATTGTAAATACTGCGCTCAGAGTTCTCATTACAATACAAATATTGAGACAAATCCGTTGATGAAGGTGGATGAAGTTGTGCATGTTGCTTTAGACAGTGTAAAAAACGGTGCCGACAGAGTTGCGATTGTGACTTCCGGCAAAACTCCTGATGAGAGTGATTTTGACACTATGCTCGAAATGATTAAAGCTATGAATGCTCAAGGAATAAAAACTTGTGCAAGCATCGGGATTTTGAATGATGAACAGGCAAAAAGGCTGTCAGAAGCGGGATTGGTAAGATTTCACCACAATATTAACACTTGCAAATCTTATCATCCGGAAATTTGTACAACTCATACATATGAGGACAGAATTAATACGGTTAATCTTGTTAAAAAATACGGCATGGAGCTTTGCTGCGGTGTGATTATCGGAATGGGTGAAACTGTAGAACAGCGTATAGAAATGGCGATGGAACTTCGAGAAATTAATCCTGACAGTATTCCTGTAAATATTTTGACTCCAATACCGAATACTCCTTTTGAAGGTTATATTGATAAAATTGATGAAGAAAATGTTTTAAGAACCCTTGCCATATTCAAGATTGCTTGCCCGAACGCTTCAATAAGAATTGCGGGCGGAAAGAAGGCAAGACTTTCTAATGAAACGATAGAAAAAGCATTTGAATATTGCGCGGATTCAACAATTGTCGGAAACTATCTTACGACAACCGGTTTTTCTCCGGAAGAAGATGCAAAATTGATTGAAAAGATTGGAAGAAAACTCGTTAAGGCGTAGTTATGACAAAAAAGATTTCTTTATTTAATCTGTATTTGATATTTGTTAAAATCGGTGCAATCTTGCTTGGCGGCGGGTATGTAATTCTGCCGATTGTAACAAGTGAGTTTGTGGATAAAAGAAATCTTATTTCTCACGATGATTTAATAGACTATTTTGCACTTTCACAGTCTTTGCCGGGAATTATAGCTGCAAATATTTCAATGTTTGTCGGGTATAAACTCAGAGGAAAATTCGGCGCAATTGTTGCTATGTTCGGAGTTATAACGATTCCGTTCGCGTGTATTGTGTTGTTGGCGTCCATTCTTGGTGCGTTGACTGAAAATCCGATTGTAAACGGTGCGCTTTGGGGTGTCGGAATTTCTGTAATTGCCCTGATTATGCTAACTGTTCGCGAGATGTGGCAAAAATCTGTTCGTGATAAATTTTTCTACACGATTTTTATTTTGTCATTACTAACTCTTTTGATATTCAAACTTTCTCCGATTAAGACTATTTTATTGTTTACAGCTCTTGGAGTCCTATATAAAGTGGGGGTAAACAAGGGGGTAAATGTAAGAAATAAGGAGATAAACTCGTCAGAAAACAATGAGGAGGAAGCAAAATGATATTCCTTCTGCTTGGTATAGAATTCTTTAAAATCGGATTGTTCTCTTTTGGGGGCGGATATGCAACTATTCCTTTTTTGTACCATATTGCTCAAGAATACGGTTGGTACACAGTGGATGAGTTGACCCAAATGGTTGCTGTTGCTTCAATTACTCCCGGACCCGTAGGAATAAATGTCGCGACGTATGCGGGATTAAAAACGGCGGGTGTTTTGGGGTCACTGTTTGCGACGGTTACAGAAATGATTCCTTCTTTGATTTTGGTTCTTATTGTTTCTAAGTTGTTGAAAAAATTCAGTGATAATTTTTATGTCAAAGCTATTATTTCGACCTTAAAGCCTATAAGCTGCGCTCTTTTAACCTCTGTTGCAATAGGACTTTTAAAACCTTCTATCGGGGATTTAAAAGGAATGATTCTGCTTGCAGTGTTATTGTTGATGAGTTGGAAATCAAAAAAAGATCCGCTGTTTTATATCACAATAGCGGCTGTTGTTGGTGCAATATTAGCTATTATTAGATTTTAGAGTAACTTTTAGTTCAACTCTTCTGCTCTTATCAAAATTTTCTTTTCCGTTTTCTATAATCGGTTCGGAGAAACTTGCACCCTCTACAATAATCATTTTTCTTAATCTGTCGCCGTTTTCTTTATTATAAGGTGTGTTGGTCATATAATTAGCGACTTCATAAGCTCTGTTTAGCGAAAGCTCCATATTCTTCATATATTGTTGGTCATCAGAATACTCTCCTTTAAAGGTTTGCGAGTCGGTATGCCCCTGAATAACTATTTTATCTACATTTTTGTTAAGGTAGCCATTTGTAAATATAGAATTAAAGTAAGCCGGTGCAAACTTGTCCAAATAAGCTTTCCCCTTTGGAGAAAGTTTGTAGCTGTTAATTTCAAATAACTCTAAATCTGAAATTTTTACAATACCTGAAACAGGATCTACAGTTGCTTCCAGAGATTCGTTTTTAAGAGACTGTTGTAGAGTCTTGGATGCGTTTTCCCTCGCCATTTCTTGTTGAAATGCTTGAAAATGCCCGTTTATATACGTATAGAAAAACAGCACAATGAAGACCAAAACAAGCCCTGTCATAAGGTCTGTCATTGTCACCCAAAAGATATTTCCTTCGTCTGTATTCTCAATTTTTGGTCTAAGACGCATAGTTGCTCCATTTAAAATAATTTGTCTACAACATCTCCGCCACCGGAGCTTTTGCCAATAGTTTCATTAAGTTTATTCAAACTGTAGAGTATGTTCTCAAGATATGGTGTTGTAACTTCGCCTATAGACTTTGTGACAGCTTTTGCGAAATCTTCAGGCATAGCTTTCAATAACTTTTCGTTGTTTATGCTTTGCATTTTTGATTCTTTAACTAAATCAAGCAAGAATTGTTCACTTGTGCAAACATCAAAAAGTCTGATAAATTCCTTTTGAATAAGCAGGTAGTATTTTTTGCACTTTCTGTTATAAAGAATTTTTTCTACAAACATGAACAAAAGTGAGTAGCCGACAGCGAAAACTGAACAGAGCGCTGCGACCTGAATATTTGCAATAAGTCCGGTGATTGAACCTTCTGCTGCTTTGGCTGAAAAATCGATGTTAGTAAATGCTATAGCCATTTTCAAAAAGGTGAAAAATGGACCTAAGCCTGTTAATAAAGTCGGCATTGTCTGTATAAATTTGTGGTTAATCTTTGAGTAAATAAGTGAATCTTCATTGAAGAAATAAGACGCATCGATTGTTAAATATATTTCCGGTGCGGTATTCATTCCTGTTTTGACATTCTGAGATGCTGTGAACAACTTGTCAGGAAAAATAAGAGCCTTTTTAAAATCCTCCCAACTGGTATTTGTATATGGGTTTGATGACATAAATTCATCCAGCTCACGAAATCTGTACGAAATTTCTTTTTTATTTAGTGTTTTAAGAAATTCCCACACAGAATTAAGATTTTTTTCAACTCGAGTATAATTTTTGAGAACCGTCATTGTAAAAAACAGAAAAAACACAGTGATAATAAGTATTGCCGGTTCCGTAATAATTCCTAATAAAGTCATATAGCTCTCCTATCAGAATAATTATAGCATAAACCGTTTAGATTATTTAATTATTAAGAATTTTGAATTATAATATACACATACGGTATTCTTGAGAGCAAGGAATTTTGGTTAAGAATATGGAATGTCCTAAATGTCATAGTGTTATAGATGATAACCAAACAGTGTGTCCTGTTTGTCACAAGGTATTGCTGTTGGAATGTCCAAATTGCCATACGCTTGGCGAATCTTCCGTGTGCGCGAAATGTGGATATACAATTCTTGTCAAATGTGCTAAATGCTCAAAAATCAACTCTACAGAGACAAGAGTCTGTCCAAAATGTAAGTTCCCGACGGCGACTTCTCTTGCTTATCAGGAATGTGAAACGGATGAGTTTGCTTCAATAGCGATAAAATTTAATGCGTTAAAAAATATTAGAAAACTTCTTAAATCTCAAGAGTTGTATTCGAAGTTTTATTTTAAACTGAAGAACTTGCTTTTGGCTCAGTTAAAAGGGGTTGAAGGGAAATTCATTATCTATGGTGATGTCTTTGTTGTAAATATGAACAAAGAGCTTTCCTTTGCGACATCTTCCGCTAAGGCTATGCGATTGGCACTGAAGATACTTAATGCCTTCGTAGATTTGAATACAAAAGTGTATGAAGAATTTGGTATTCCTTTGAATTTGTCATTGACGATAACAAGAAAATCTTCTGACAGATTGCAGCAATTAGAGCTGATTGAAAACAATGTAAAGCTCTTGACTGTCAAGAAAAATGCTAAAAAATTCCTGAAGGGAATGCAGATTGTCCTTGATCAGTACGTGTGTGATTCTGTCAATAAGGAATACAAAACCGATTCTCTCTATTCTTTAGAGGAAAACGGTATGGCAACTGTGTTTTATGAAGTAGTTCTCGATTCTTATATTTTGCCTCCTTCCGATTCTTCTGATGAGGTTACGATTGATGCTGCACTCAAAAAAATTGCTCCAAAAGAGCAAGAGGAAGAAAAAGATTTATATTCGTTCAAAGTGTTTGATATTGATGCTAAATGCAAGTTTGTCCGAGTTAGCACATCTTCATTTATTGAACGCTTATTAACTCTTGATTTCAATGGCAAGGATAGAATTCTTGCAGTTCGGTCCGACGAAAAATTGAGTATTGATACTGCTGATTTGACAAAGTTTTTTGATAATCAGGGTTATAAAGTTTTGAATGTTTCTTGCTCAGAACAGATGAATTATCGTCCTTGGGGCTTTTTTGAAGCTATATTCAAAGAGTATTGGAAACTTTCTTTCCATTGTGGCTTGAATGATTTATCAAAAATTCCGGTGGAGGTTATTCAAAGATTTCAACCATTGTTTGACTTAGTTTATGCGCGACCTGCAAAATCAATGACTCCGGAAGACGGAAGGTATGCTTATATGGAGCAATGGGGGAATTTTCTCCGATTGTTGGACAAGGTGGTTATAATAGCTGATGGGTTTGAAAATATTGACGATACGACTCTTCAGACGCTGGAATTATATTTTGATAAATTTGAAAATGTTAAACCTATTTTTGTTTTTAAAACGTTAAAGGATATCTCGGTTCATTCTAAATTGAAAGGACTTTTGAGAACTTCTTGTTATACGGAATTTACTTTAACAAGAACGGCAATTGACGCTTGTTTGGCATCTTTAAAATCAGATGCGGCTGATTTTATTCAGTCATTTTATTATGAAAAGATAAAAGAAAATTATGCCGGTTCATTTTTGTATTTTGAAAATGCGGTAAAATTCTTGGAAGAATCAGGTGTATTGCTGGATTTTGAGAACAAGCTCATAATTAAAAACAACAAATCTGTTATAATTCCAAAGGATATAAAAGCTTTGTTTAAGGCAAGGATAAAGACTTTTAATAAAAATACGGATTGCTCATTAATGCTTGCATATCTTTCCTTGTTGGGGGGAAGATTGGATTTCAAAACATTGGAAATTTTGGACATAAAAGAGGTTAATAAAAACGCTAAAATTCTTGCTGATTCCGGTTTATGCTTTTTGAAAGAAGATGTTGTTTACTTAAACAATGCAGGCATTTTGTCACCTGTCATAGATGCAGGATTGAAAAAAGAAGCAGCAGGATTTTTGTGCAAAACAATTTTGTCAAAACTCGGTAAAGGTCTGGATGATACGGTTGCGTTCAATGTTATGGGCAGGCTGGAGTTCTACAAGGAAGAATATTTAACCTTGTGGAAAAATTCTGTATTTGCCCTGAAAGCTGGCGATTATGACGCCTATTTAAAGAACTGTTTGGGCTTTTTAGCGCTTGTGGAACATATTTCTGCCGATATTTCACCTGAGGTTATAGAAGAGAATAAAAAAGAAGTCTATAACAACATTCTGATGTGTCTTTACAGCTATTCACCGGCAAAAATTTACTTTATTGAAAATGTTTTATTGATGGATGCGATAAATCAAGGTGACGATGAGAAGATTGTAAAACTTTCTAATTTGATGCTTCAAGGTGCGTTAATATCTTCAAATTATACGGATGCATTGGGGTTGTTGCATAACATTTTGTCAAGAATGCAAAATCCGACATTGATGGTTGACGGCGCTGTCAACACTAAGTTCTTACTACTTTCGCTCGTTAATATTGAAATTCTCTACAATATAGGTGATTTTAGAGCGTGTGCGGATTTATCGGAGGAAATATTGTCAGTGCTTTCTCCGGAGGTGCTGGCAAAGGTTAAACCTGAAAATTTCTCTGTAAATCTTTTTATTTCGCATCTTTTAGAAACTTGCAGACTGGGTGCTTTTGCCAAATTGTTGCTGCAGGATGATGATTTAAATGAATTCTTTGATAAAGTTTCAAACTCTCTGGCTACAGATTTGCCGGAAAGAGAATGTATTGTTGCTATTAGGGATTATTTGGCGGGGAAAGTGTACTCAACCGGAAATATAGAGGCTTACACTCCGTTTTCAAAAGTGATATTTCTTATATTACAGGAGTTTTCAGCCTTAAATGACGATTATAAGAGATTTGCGCAAAATATTTATCAAGCAAAATTGTTGTCGTCAGATATTCATGTAAGAGAGCTTGAGCTGTTTTGTGATTTGTTGATTGCTTATGCGTATTCAAAAATCGGTATCACGGAAAAAGCAGAGGCTATATATGAAGATGTTTTACAGAGTGCGGAAAATTCCGCAATATTCAATATTATAGTTTTGGCAAAATACTTTGTTGCCAAACTTCAAATATCAAATCAAAAGCCAAAAGAAGCTCTGCTTACGATAAACGATACTCTTGCGATGCTGCAAAAGTACGATAACCAAGCAGTCGTTATGTATGCGCTGTTCGAAAAATTCTATATCGACACGGTGCAAGAACAAGGTCTTGCATCTGTAGACATTGAATCAGAGCAGCAGAAGCTTGCCCCTTATCAGGATAAACTAAAGCGTATTGTGGGTTAGAAAGACTGTGAGTCAGTAAATTAGCCCTTTGCACCTTTAAGCTTTTCGCAGAAAGTAGGTATACCTATGAATGCGAGGTAGAACATACAACCAAATAATACTAAATTTAAGATTTCCATTTTATATCAATCTCCTTTCATAAAGATCTCATACTTTCTTAATTCCACATTCTGAAAATTAATAACGCTTTTTTTTAAAATTGTTACAAAATTTTACAATTCGTTGTTTACATGGAGTTTGTTTTAAGTGTACAATTATGTCAGGAGGCTTTATCTTGTCTAAAGGCTACGAAAATTTTAATAACTCTGAAACATCATTTAGAAAATCCACACTAATACAAGAGAGAATAGGGTTAGTGTCTACTCATATGTATAAGCAGTTTTTGGATTATCAGCATGCAACGATGAATACTACAGAGATTTTCGCTGAAATGATTGATAATTTGAAAGAGATTGCTGATTCTTTGAAACAATCTTTTTCATCTCGCGGAATTACTACTGAGAATATCTATGTTAAGCACGACAACGAAAAGAGCGTGGTGGTTATTAATATTTTGTGGCACACAATCAGTTTGACTACTAGATGCAATTATGAGCCTCAGGCTTTGTTCAGAGAAGGCAATCCGCCTATGTTTTCCGGTCGTATTATGGCAATTAACGGAAACTACAACGAGCTTATAGAAGGTATAACTTCTCGTCATGAAATGATGGAAAGACTGCTTGAAAAAGAGGTCGCGTCTTTATTTGTGCCTGCGGATAAGACTCAGAACTCTATTTTCAAAATAAGACACCTTTCTAACAGAGAATTTTTCTTAAATTCAACGGATGCATCAAGAGAGTTCGTTTTGAAGGTTATTGAGACTATTTGCGGCGGCGGTTTGTATCACGAAGAAGGCACAAGAAAGAGTTTTAATATTTAAAAATCTTAACGAATGTGAACTCTGTACTTGATTTACGTGTGTATTTGTGGTTTTCTATAGGTGGGTAAGTCATATCCTCTTGGATTTACCTGATACAGAGGTTAAGCGGCTAAATCTCTGTGGTAACAATAAAAAGAAGGAAATTGAAATGTTAAAAATCAGATTAAAAAGATTAGGTGCAAAGAAAGCTCCTACATACAGAGTTATCGTTATTAACTCAACCACAAAAAGAGAAGGTAAACCTATTGAAGAATTAGGTTACTACAACCCTAAAACAAAAGAAATGAAGTTGAACAAAGAACACGCAGAAGCTTGGATTTCTAAAGGTGCTCAACCTACAGATACAGTTAAGTATCTTATCGCTAACTGCAATGCTGACGGTTCTTTGAACTACAAAAAATCAGAAACAGTTAAGCTTTCTAAAAAGGCTCAAGCTAAGAAGGCTGAAGAAGAAGCTAAAAAAGCTGAAGAGGCTGCTGCGGCAGCTGCAGCTGCTGAAGCTCCTGCAGAAGAAGCTCCGGCTGAAGAAGCAACTGAAGCTTAGTATTTATAAGGTATTTAAAAAGACCTCTGTTATTAACGGAGGTCTTTTTTTATAATGTTTTTATGAAATTGATTGCATCTTCTTTTGTTACAACATCACCGTTTATCTGCGCTTCGTGCAGAGCGGTCATATATTCGCCCAGTTTTGGAGATTGAGTTATATTCTTTATTTGCATAACCTCAAACCCGTCGAGAAGCTTCGGAAGCGGTTTTAGAGTATCTTTTTTTGTCATATAGAAGTTGAGTAGTTTGTCAAGTCCTTCTATATTTTGTTTAACCGTTTCATCTGTAATTGCAGGACCTCTGGCTGAATATCTGTCGGCTTTAGCAAGGACAATATTGTCGATAACATTATCGCCGGTTTTTCTGAGATATCTCATCATAATTTTTTCGCTCAAATCCGGTGATGCGACCACATTTGACGGGTAAATGTGTATCTTTATCATCTGCGAGATGTAATCAATTTGTTTTTTAGAAAATTTCAGGTCTCTGAGCAGTGGAACGCACATTTTTGAACCAACATCGTCGTGTTTGATAAATCTTTGTCTGACACCATCCTCTAATGCTGATACATTGCAGTCAGTACCTCTCATTCCGTCGAACTTCCCGCCTTCTATTGTCCAAGTGGAATACTTCCCTATATCATGCAGAAATCCTGCAAGTTTAAGGTGATTGATTCTCGGAAATCCGCCAAAATCAACTCTGTCGAGATGAGCTTTTTCTTCTTCCGGCAGATTCTCGTATATTTCTTCAATGTTTCTCACAGTTTCAACTACGTGAAGAAACAAATCTAAATGATGGTGTGTGTTTGGAGGCACTAATTTCATCTCTTTAACACAAGGGAAAAGAACTTCTAAAATACCAAATTCGTCCATTAGCAGCAATGTTTTTGAAGCATTTTTCCCGCCAAATAATTTCATTAATTCGTACGTAATTCTTTCTTTTGAAGGATTGAGAAGGGTGGCTTTGTATTTGTTTATTGCATTTTTTAGCTCGTCCGTCATCTCAAAACCCGTAACGGACGCAAATCTAAACGCACGCAAAATTCTTAGCGGGTCATCTTCAAAGTTCTTGTCTTTGATATGTCTTAAGGTATGGTTTTTTAAATCTTCAATTCCACCTGTAACATCAATATATTCATCAGTCTCAAGGTTATATCCGATTGCATTAATCGTAAAATCGCGTCTTTGCAAATCCTCTTCAATTGAATTTCCCTCAATTTCAGAGATATCAAGATAATTCAATTTGTCAGGCAAAACGACCCTGAATATTTGGTTTTCGCTATCAAGTACAATAAATGTTCCTTCAAACTCTTTTGCAATTTTTTTTGCGAATTTTTCCGCACCAAAAATTGCGATATCGCGGTCATAAGTAGTTTTTCCCATAAGAAAATCTCTTACACAGCCACCAACTAGCCAGCCATCTTTTATATTTTTTAAAATTTTATCATCCCTGATATTCATAAATAATATCTCCAAGAGCTGTGATAACAGCTGTTTCCGCCTTTAGTATCAAATCCCCGAGGCTTACAAGCGGAAGAGACAAGCTTTTAAAATAATCAAATTCTTTCTGTGAAAATCCGCCTTCAGGTCCTATTATCACAAGGATTTTCTCTCCTTTTTTTATAGGTTTTTGGGTTAAATATTTTTTTAGACTTATTTCAGTTGAGCGTTCTGCAAAAACTATAATCCTGTCAAAATCTCGCTTTACGACTTTTTCTAAGGTTGTTACATCATAACAAGTTGGAATTTTGGCGCGTTCGCACTGTTTAGATGCTTCATACATAACCTTTTGCCACTTTTCAATTTTCTTTTCGATAACGGATTTGTTGAGAGCGCAATTATCGGTCAACACAGGATACACCCCTCTTGTCCCCAGCTCTGTCGCTTTCTCCATAACAGTTAATTGGCTGTCGCTTCTGAGCGGGCTTTGTGCCAAATATAAATCGAAATCCAAATCACGCTTTGAAGGATAGGAGTTTTCGATTTTACAGATGATTTCATCAGGAGTGATTTTTTCAATCTCTGTTTCGTATTGGATTTGATTTTCGTCTATCAAAAGCAATTTTTCGCCGCAACGCGCGCGAAGAGCTCTCGCAATATGGCGGTAGTTTTCGTTATCGTTAATCGAAATTCTGTTATTATCCAAATTTTCAGATTTTACAAAAAAGTGCGGCATTAATCTTTATACTCCGTTTTGAACTTTCTTAAAAGTGTTACTAACATTATTGTACACAAAACAGCGGAAGCGCAACCAAGTCCGATCCAAAAACCGAGAAGGTTAAGCTTAAGTTTTAATCCGAGGTAACAGCCAAGAGGAATTGAGATTAGCCAGTATGCGATAAAGTTAGAAATCATAACGATTCCGGTCTTTTTTATACCTTTGAAAATTCCAGCGAGTGCAACTTGCATTCCGTCAAATACCTGAAATCCGCATAATACGTATACAATCGGGATGCAAACTTTTATGAGTTCAACATCGTTTGTGAATAATTTTATTAAGAATTCAGGGAACAATCCGACGCAAACCGCTGAGCAAGCCATAAATCCGACGCAGATTTTAAGTCCGGTAAATGCGTATTTTTTGAGTGATTTATAATATTTCGCACCGTTTGCAAATCCGACTTTGACAGCTGTTGCGTTTGAGATTGCAAGAGGAACCATAAAAGAAACGGTTGTGAGTGTGCAGACAATATTATGAGCAGCTGCGTATATTCCGGAAATTCGCCCTAATAAGATCGTGATTGCATTAAATCCTATAAATTCAATCATTACGGCAGCTGATGCCGGCATACCGACTTTTATCAAGTCTTTGTAGTAATTTTTATCCTTGTGGTGTTTTACTTTGACTTTTCTAAGGCAATAGATAAGAAGCACAATTCCCATAATATATCGAGTTAACAAACTCGCAATAGCAAGCCCTGCTGCGCCCATTTCCGGAATTATTCCGTAACCGAATGCGAAAATTATATTCAAAAATACGTTTACAAAAATACAAAGTACGGTCAGTACGTTAGGGAAAACAACAATTTCAAATGCTTGCAGGAATTCTTTCACAGCAATATGAAGGCACGCGCCGAAGGTCGAAAACGCTGTAATAAAGAAGTATGCTTTGATATCAGGAATAAGTATCGGGTCAAAACCGAGAAAATCTACAATCGGCATTGTCACAAGGATTAGAACCGCAGTAAAAATTGATAGTATTCCTGCAAATTTCAGTGACGGATAGAAGTATTTTTCAGGTTCTTTTCCTGCACCTCTGTAGTTAGAGAGAATTGCGGAAATGCTTCCGAGAATACCTATTCCAAACATCATTATGCAGTTAATGATAGCAGTTGCCAAACTGACAGCTGCGAGAGTGTTGGTGGAGTGTCTTCCCGCAACAATAACATCCCCGACTCCAATCAGTATGAAACCCAAGTTCCCGAGAACAATGGGGCCGGCTATATTAACTAAATCTTTTATATAGAAATTTTTTACAAACATAGGTCTATTATATTACAAAAGTAAACCCTGTTTTTGCATTTAAAATACCTTTCTTTTATAATGAAGAAAACTAAATACAAGGAAACTACGGTGAAAATCCGTGACTGTGCCGCAACCGTTATAGCCGGAATACTTATTAAGTAGATGTATCGTTTTATGAGTAACTACAATGAAGGACACTGCGAGTCACAGTGATTCTAAAGCTTTCCTGTTGCGGCAAAATTTCAAATAAGGAAGGTTTTTTAGTATTGGCAAACTCAGTTCCAAATGTGAATAATCTCAATACGGGTACTTGCCCGCACGGACTCCCTCCGGGGGCGTGTCCGGTGTGTTCGACCGGTGCCGGTTCTATGAGGCAGTCAGACCGCAATCGTAATATTGGCGAGATGACGTATCATGAGTGTGCAATGATTGGCAATATGATGAAGGCGCGGGAATTGGCTCAGAAAAATCACGAGGCAAATCTGGAGCATAGAGCGGAGAACCTTGAAGCATTTCAAAAGAATTTGGAAAAGCTTTCTGCGAATATGCTGGAGTTCGCAAAACAGATTTCCAACTTTATTCCACTAAAGCCAATAGCATTTGCGATAAAAAATATTGCGGTGCCTGTAGTAAACTTTGTGAGAAATATTCCGAAGCTTGTTTCAAATTTCAAATTTGAGATTATGGACAAATTGAGCGCAATCTTTGGTGAAGCAAAGGCTTTTGTGGACAAGAAGGTCTCAGAAATGGTTTCTGTTATCAAAAACTTTATTTTAAAAGTATTCAAGAAAAACAACTCGGATGATGAAGACACCAAGATTGACGATGATAAGAAAATTTTCAATTTAAAAACAATTTTACAAAAAATAATAAGAAAGAAAAAGAAAAAACATGAACATGACGCCGAAAATCTATAACGATCCCGAATCAACACGTATCCACAGAAATATGACGGATACACAAAAAAAGAATTCCAACTATGTTAAAGAAGGAAAAATTGTCAACGCCTTCATTAAAGATCCATTGCTCTCACTGGATGAAACTTATGACTCTCTTGTAATTTCTCACGAGGGTGTCGAATTGCCGGAAAGAGTCTATGAAAAAGAAGAAAAAAAGGATAAGACCCTTTTGTACCTTGCAGGTATTTCGACAGGTGTAATGGCTTTAATTGGCGGGTTTACGATGATGATTAAGAATTTTTCCAAGAAAAAATTTGAGTCCACTCAGGAGTACTTACTCCCCGGGATTACCAGAAACCACTGTATAAATGACGAACTTCATCAGAGCATTTTTTCAATGATTCAATCCCCGAACAGACGTACAATTTTGGCTGCGCTAGGGGTAATAACTCTCAGTTCTATGGCATTTCTCGGCAAAACGTTTATTGACGGGTTCAGAGATGTTTGGGTAAAAAAACGTGAAGCTGATATTCAAAAAAATCTTCAAGAAAACTTGATTGCGGTTGAAACTCAAAGCTTTTCAGGGAAAATTCAAATAATCAGAAGTATGCTCTCATCCAAAGCACAGGGGTTTGCAAAGACATTAGGTGAAACTTCAACGGTTGCGTTTGAAGGCAAAAAAGAGAAAAACGATGAAGAGGATTCAAGAACACTTCCGCTTGTAATTACCGGAGTGGTGACATTGGCATCAATTCTCGGATTAGGATATTACGCAATGCGGAATATCAGAAAGAGTGAGGAATTTATCAAAAAAGGACTTGAAAACACAAAAACGGGGTTAGAGGGTGTTATTAAAGATTTTAATGCGGGAAAAGCGATTAATCCTGTAGAAGGTCATAACGGTGAAGTTCTTACCGGCATGGACGCGTACAAACATTTAATCGAGAATATGTTAGAGTCAATTTACGCCAAGCCTGCGGAAATTGAAGAATATATAAACAAGATGAATTTGCCGGAGGGTGAAAAAGAAAAGTTTATCAAACACTTGAAAGTTTCTATGAATCAGGCTACAGAGAAGGTTAACAGCGCGATTGGCGGTTCTGGAAGAAATAAAATTACGTATTTTTCGCACGTAAATGATTATCTGTCTTTCTTCTATGATTGGCTAATGAATCCGAAAAACCCGCAATTTAAGAACTTGTTCTTTGGAATTTCAGGTATTTCTGCTTTAGCTTATGGAGGAAAAACAGCATCCGAGGCGGTCAAAGATGTGCAGGTGAAAAAATATAACGCAAATACTGAATTAAATCTTCAAAGAAGACTTGTTTCAACTGAATTGAGGAACTTTAAGGCAAAGAAAGAATCAGCGATTGAGCCTTTGTGTGAGGAATTTGAATTGCGTAAGCAAACTGGTACGAAACCCGAAGAATTGAAGGTTGTAGCGGATAATATTCTTTTTGAAATCAAAAACGGACCGCCGTTTGTATACTCTTAAACGAGTACCTCTTTTTCGTTTTTATACGTTACATAGCCTAAAGGTGCTGCAGGAGGTTTTCTCAAATTCTTTGCGCGAGTGTAGATTACGCCGACTTTTGAAGGTTGTGATGCGGAAGAATATTCGCGTGCGAGTTTACAACATTCAAAAAGAGTTCCTTCGTCGGGCTCTATTCCGTTGACTTTCAGAAGAATGTGAGAGCCTGCGCAGAGTCTTGTATGGAACCAATAATCCTCATCTTTGGCCAGTTTGGATACAATAAAATCGTTTTGTTTGTTATTCTTCCCGATATAAACATCAAACCCGTTGATTTGAATTTTGGTAACCTGCGGTTTTTCTTTTTTTGTGGACTTCTTTTCCTCAACTTCGATTTCGGAAAGTTCGTTCATATTTGCGGCTTTGTCAATGCTGTAGAGGATTTCCTCCAAATATTCACGCTCAATATTCAAACCGTTTAGCAACTCTTCGGACTTTTCTTTTGTGGTTTTTGATTTTGTGTAAAGTCTGAAATATCTTTGAGCATTTTCATTCAAAGTTTTTGTTTCATCAAGCTCAATGGTGATATTTCGGTTATTTATATAATCAAAAACTTCAATTTGCGGACTGTAATCCACTTTTTGATAAAGATTTGCGGTCAAAAGCTCGCCATAAAGCTTGTATTCATCAGTTTTATCACGTTTTTTCAAGAGAGAAGAAATCTTATCGATAGAGTTTTTAACCCTTTTTAATTTAGGCAGAACAATTGCGCAAAGCCGACTTTTTTCGGATTTTAGGTTTAAGCTTTCTTGAATTTTTGAATAATACTCATCAAGCATCGTGTTAATTGAGGTTTCAGAAGGGTATTCTTTTTTCAAAACCTCAATTAATGGAGTCCATTCGCCGTTGTTTGTTTTCGGAGGATAAGTATATTTCAAACCTCCTTGCAATTCTCTATAACGACTTTTTTCAGCACCCACATTATGCGCACAGCCGATTATTACAGAGGTTTCTCTGTCGTAGAGGATTACGTTTGAGTGTTTTCCCATAAGCTCAATACAAAGACAGAGTTGTCTTCTCTGTGAGAACTCATCCATTACATCAAAATGAAATTCAAGAATTCGTTCACCTTCTATAACAAGAGCATCTCCAATTCTGCAGCCTTCAAGATATTTTCGAAGAAGCATACAAAACATCGGAGGTTGTTTGGGAAAAACAATTCCTCTTCGGTCGTTTTCAATAAAACAAATGTGATAAATCTGCGGATTAATATTTATATAAAACTTCCTGCTCTCACCGTTGTTCCTAAGCGAAAATATAAAATCTCTCCTTGTCGGCTGTTGAATTTTTTGCAATCGGGCGCCGATAAAAAAATCAATATTTTCTTCAAAGAAAGCTTTGAGAGTTAAGGAATCAATATTTATCATATATTTTCTGCTGTTTCAGGCTTGATGGCTTTTGCTGTGATGAAAAAGCTTACAAAAGATGTGTATGCGGTTATAGCAGCTCCAGCAAGGCTTATTATTACGTTATAAACGATTTTGTTCATTACAAATGCCATACAGATTTTAGCAACAGCTATGTAAGGGATTGCAAAAATAAGGATTAATAAAACAAACAATCCAATTGCTTTCCAATAAGTGCCTTTGTTCGCTTTGATGAGTCTTGTTGCTTGTTTTATTCTCAAATAGCTGGTCAAAGAGCCCGTTTTAGCAAAAATCCAAGCGTATGCCATTGTGTATAGAATGATATAAATAAGTGTTAATGCTAGAACAACAGCTGCAACGATAAGCGGAACTGTAGACGGTTTTCCGATAATAGTTCCCACAACAACAGGTGCAAGAGTTATTATTGCTAAGATTGTCGTAAATAAAAATATCGCAATATAGTTTTTAAATCCCAAGATAAAACTATTTTTGAGGTTAATGAATGGCAATACATAATTATCATTTTGTTCAAACAACGCTTTTATGCAGGCAAAACCGTATCCAATCGCAAACATGTGAATCAGAGTTCCAAGTATGTTTAAAATATAGTATTCAGCAGACGGTGGAACATTTGAACAGCATCCCTTATACATATCTGCTGTATTATAGCAAAGTTGTGTTAGTAACGTGATTAATGCGAGCACAAGTGCTTTTTGCCCGTACTTATTGTCTTTGAACATATAGTTAAATGCGTTAGCCATTTTCTCTCTCCTTATTGCTTGAGTAAATTATATAATTAATTAGTTTACTAGTAAAGTACTTAACTGCACTTGTGTTTAACCCTGCGATCCTTCGGTCGCTTCGCTCCCTCAGGATGACAAAATGGTTACGTCATTCTGAGGCTTTAGCCGAAAAATCGCAAGGTCCGTGTATTTTTCCACTATATGATAGACTCATATAAGTCTTGCCAGCTAGGGTTAAACTTACTAATTATATCTTTTTTAAATTGTCGGGTTTTGCCTTTTAAATACTTTTCTCTTTCTATTGCAGTTACAATTGAGTCGGTAGATTCAAAATATACTAATTTTGTTAAATTATATTGTTTTGAAAAGCCTTCGACCACTTTATTTTTATGTTCCCATATTCTTTTGGGTAAATCGGAAGTAACTCCTATATAATAAACAGAATTATGTTCATTGGTGATTATATAAATATATCCGTTTTTGTACTTCATAAATTATCCTACTATTTAATCTTGCGATCCTTCGGTCGCTCTGCTCCCTCTGGATGACGAAACAACCGCGTCATTCTGAGGCTTTAGCCGAAGAATCGCAAGGTATTGGTAGCTTGCGATTCTTTTAATAATATTTTATTTCAAGCTATTTCAAAGATTCAATCAAATCTTTGATAGCATTTTCTTGAACTGTGATTTCTTCAATTCTTGCGTTGGTTTGTTCAACGAGTTCTTTTGGAGCGTTAGCAACAAATTTTTCGTTTTTCATTCTGCCGACAAGAGAATTCTTTTCGTTCAAAAGTTTTTCGAGTTTCTTTTCCTGACGTTTGATTTCTGCGTCCAAATCAATCAAATCCGCAAGGGGAACAATGAGTTTTGAAGCAGAAACAACAGCTGTTGCAGATTTTGGCGGAATTGGTGCGTCTACAGGAGCGTAAGTTATATTATTAACTTTTGCCAATCTGTGAATATATGCTTCAATTTCCTCGAAAATAGCTTTTTCGTTTTCGTCAGCTCTAATTTCAACATCAACTGTTGCTGAAGTTGAAATATTGAAGCTTTGTCTTACGTTTCTCAAAGAAGTGATTGTTTCAAATACAAGTTTCATTTCAGCAGCTTCTTTTGGGAAAGAAAGGCTTTCTTCATAAACCGGATATTTTGCGATAATCAACGCAGAAGGAGCATCATCGCCCAAACCGAATGAACTCAAGCTTTGCCATACTTGTTCAGTAATATGCGGCATAATCGGGTGCAGCATTCTGAGTGACATATCCAAAACGTATCTCAAAACTCTTTGAGTATTCATTTTCAATTCAGGGTCGTTCAACTGAATTTTTGCGATTTCAACGTACCAGTCGCAGTATTCGCTTCTGAAGAAATCGTACAATGTGTGCGCAATTTCACCGATTCTGTACTCTTCCATATGTTGGTTAACCGTTTTTGCAGTTTCGTTCAATTGGTTAAGTATCCACTTATCAACAAGCGTGAGCTTATCTCTGTCAATCGGATTGTTGTCAACACCTTCCAAATTCATTAATACGAAACGTGATGCGTTCCAGAGTTTGTTTGCAAAGTTTCTTCCGTATTCAAATCTTTCGTCAGAAATCTTGATATCCTGACCGCCGTATGTACAGAGAGAAGTCATTGTGAAACGAAGTGCGTCACAACCGTATTTTTCAATGATTTTAACAGGGTCAATTGTGTTGCCTTTTGATTTTGACATCTTCTGACCTTTTTCATCACGAATCAAACCGTGAATATAAACAGTCGAGAATGGCGCTTTTCCTGTGAATTCTAAGCCCATTGTAATCATTCTTGCAACCCAGAAGAAAATGATATCAAAACCGGTTACGAGAACTGATGTCGGGTAGAATTTTTTGAAATCATCCGTTTCAGAGTTCGGGAATCCCATTGTTGAGAACGGCCACAAACCTGAAGAGAACCAAGTATCAAGGCAATCGCTGTCTTGTACGTAATTTTCAGGATCCGGATTTTCTTTCGCTACAACCATTTCACCTGTAACCTTGTGGTAATAAGCCGGAATTTGGTGTCCCCACCAGATTTGACGAGAAATACACCAGTCGCGGATGTTTTCCATCCAGCCAAGGTAGTTCTTTTCCCAACGTTCAGGGATGAATTTTATTCTTCCGTCTTTAACTGCAGCAATCGCTTCTTTTGCAAGCGGAGCCATTTTTACGAACCATTGTTCAGAAAGAAGCGGTTCGATTGTTGTGTTACATCTTTGACATTTACCAACATTGTGTTCGTGGTCTTTTACTCTTAGCAAGAAATTGTTGTAACTCAACATATCAACGATTTTTTTACGAGCTTCATAACGGTCGAGTCCTTGGTATTCAGGCGGAACTTCTGTACAAGCTTTCATTTTTCCTTCGCCATCAATAACCCAAATTGGAGTAAAGTTGTGACGTTTGCCGACTTCGAAGTCGTTAGGATCGTGAGCAGGAGTGATTTTAACCGCACCTGTTCCGAAAGATTTATCAACATATTCGTCCGCAATGATAGGAATTTGACGTCCTGAAAGCGGAATCATGACAGTTTTACCGACTAGTTCTGAATACTTTTTATCGCTAGGGTGAACAGCAATTGCAACGTCACCGAAAATGGTTTCCGGTCTTGTTGTTGCAACGATAATAGCACCAGGTTCGCCGACGAGCGGGTAAGAAATTTCCCACAAATGTCCTTGTTCTGTTTCGTATTCTGTTTCAACGTCAGAAATTGCTGATTGACAGCGAGGACACCAGTTTACGATATAAGCACCTTTGTAAATAAGTCCTTTGTTGTATAGTTTTACGAAAACTTCTTTTACAGCATCTGAACAGCCTTTGTCGAAAGTAAATCTTTCTCTTGAGCGGTCAAAAGATGCGCCTAAACGTTTGCACTGGTCAAGGATGTGGCTCTTGTGTTCATTTGTCCATTCCCAAGTTTTTTCAACAAACTTTTCTCTGCCCAAATCGTGTCTTGTCAAACCTTCTTTCGCGAGTTGTTTTTCAACGACGTTTTGAGTAGCCAAACCTGCGTGGTCAGTACCCGGAATCCACAATGCTTCGTATCCGCTCATTCTGTGGTAACGGATAAGAATATCTTGCAATGTTTCGTCCAAAGCGTGTCCCATGTGTAAAACACCGGTTACGTTTGGCGGCGGAATTACAATCGTGTAAGGCGGTTTGTCAGAATGCGCATCTGCTCTGAAATAGTTGCCGTCTTCCCAAAATTTGTACATTTTCTCTTCAGTCGACGTAGGGTCATAAACTGTAGGTAAATCTTCCGCTTTTATTTTTGTCTCTGTCATAATATATTCCCTCGCTCGTGTATTTTAGATAATTAAATCTTAGCATAAACACGAATGTTTTTGTTCTTTTTCTTTCTTTTTGCTTAGCAGTAGGTCGGCATTACTATGCCGACAAAATTTTTTTTTTCTTGTTTGTCATTTTCTTTCTTCTTAGTTGCGGGGCAAGAAGAAAGAAAATGACGAAAAGAAAGAAGAAGCACGCAATTGTTCACAACGTCTTCGCTTCGCTCAGCCGAAAATAGGGTTGTGCTACGCACAATCTATTAGCTCGTTAGGGTAAATATATTTGATTAACCACCCCCTTAATCCCCCTCCCCAAGGGGGCATTGAATGCTTGAATCCGTCCATAACGGAGTGAGTAATCAATGTTAATGAGCCAATAACAAAGCAGGTGTTGTTTGAACGTAGTGAGTTCACCTGCTTAGGGCGAATTTTACAATTGATTAACGAACGCAGTTCCGGACGGAGAGTTTCTTTGCGCCGCGTTTCTTTGCGGTCAAAGAAATGCGGCTAAAAATATGAAACTAAAATGTCAATATTTATGATGACAATTCTTTCAAAAACGTTATAATAAGATTATGAAAAAATTCCTGACCTTATTTTTAGCAATTTTGTTTCCCCTTTTTGTAAACGCTGCTGTCTTGGAAGCAGGTGTTTCGATTGAGGATGTTCCGGATGCTATGTTCGGGAGCTGGCGGGTCAAGGCGGTTTTGGATACATCAAACAGTTATGGCACATTTAAACCTCAGAGCCTTGATTTTTGGAATATGTCCCGAGTAGGGAATGAAATCACTTTAGACAACCCTTTTACAGGCGCAAAATCGACAATCTCTCTTAAGAATGTCGAAGGAAATGTTGTTGTTTTTTCAAAAAAGGCAAAATATGATGACAATAAAGTCTTAACCGACACTGTAACAATAAGGCTGAGTGATACGGAATTCAGCGGAATAAACAGCCTGACGCTGGAATCGTTTTCACTTGTGGATAACCATTTGATTAAGACAGAAACCGCAACCTATAAAATTACCGGAGAAAAAATTGCGGGAGAAAGTGTTATTAAATAATACTTTTCTTAAGTCTTTCGCTTCTGTTTTCGCTCAACAAGTTTTTGAGCTTCATAATAGCTTGTGCGTGAAGTTGTGATACACGGGATTCTGAAACGTTAATCGCGTCGCCGATTTCTTTAAGGGTCATATTTTCGTGGTAATAAAGAACCATTATGGTTCTTTCTCTCTCAGGTAAACGTTTCAAAGCATCCTCCAATTCCTTTTTGACATCTTTTTCTTCAAGTTGTTCGTGTGGTGCGAGATTGTGAGAATCTTCGATTGTATCAATTATTTCAATGTCGCCGTCTGATGCGCCTTTTTTGTCGTAGAGTGACGTAATTGTTGTGTCGTCAGCCAATAACTGTTCGACTTTTTCCTTCTCAATTCCCAAGTAATTTGCGATTTCGGTGTTTGTGGCAGCCCTTCCGAATTGTTTTTTTAGCTCATCCTGAGCCTCTTTCACATCCCTGATTTTTCTTCTGACACTTCTCGGCAGAAAATCTTGTGAACGAACTTTGTCAATGATATTTCCTCGAATACGTACAAGCGCGTAGGTTTCAAACCTTGCGCCCATTTTTGGGGTATATTTTTCTACAGCGTCAATAAGCCCTTCCACGCCGTAGCTTGAAATATCTTCAAACGAAAAAGTCGGCGGAAGCGCAACTTTCACACGCCCTACAACGTATCTTGTAAGATAGATATATTGTAGGATTAATTTATCCCTGAGAGTTTTGTTGTCGTGGTCAGCAAAATATTGAGTCCACAGCTCTGTCAACTCTTCATTAGATGCACGTTTTATTTTGTTGTACGAAGAAAAATCTAAATCCTGTTCCATCCCGTTCGCCCACAAACATGTCAACTATTATTTTATCCTTTTTGAAAAAAATCTCTATCGTTTATATGTATGAAATGTAAATTTTTGTAACGATATCCTAAAGTTTTTCAAAAAATAGCCGTTATACAAACATGTATTACAAAATTTAATTATAGGAGTGTTGGTATGTCAGGTGAAAGTATCAGATTTAACGGTAATGGAAAGAAAATTGATTTTAATGAAGGTACAAGTTACCGTAAAGCTAAGAAACAATTTAAAGAACTAAAATCTATTTTTGACAAAATAGATGATGTTGGTGAGAAAAAGGGAAAAGTAGACGGAAGAGAATTAGAACTCTTGAAAATGCTAAGAGGTTTATTACCAACGAAGGCTTTTGGCGAAGAAGCCATGTTAGAATTGGTAGACAAATTTGAAAACTCTGGATGTTCCTCTATTGAAGAATTTTTGGAACAGGCGACTGCGGAAAAATCTAAGCAAGAGACAAAAGAGACTGTACCGGAATCTGAATTAACGCCAGTTTCAGAAGAATCACAAGAAACAAAAGAACCTCCAAAAGCTGAGACTCCGGAATCTCCGGCAGCACCGGTTGAACCTGAAAAACCTGCTGAGCCGGAAAAGCCAACCGAGCCGGAAAAGCCAACCGAGCCGGAAAAACCTGCTGAACCTGCGAAGGCTGAAGAGACTAAAACTTCTAATTCCAAACTTTCACCTGAAAGACAAGCAAGAAGAAAAGCATTTAATGATGCTATCCAGAACTTGAAAAAGAAAATGGAAAAAGATAAAGACAAATTAGTTTCTGAATTTGATAAAGAGTACACTGTCAAAGCGGGAGATTCTTTCTACAGAATTGCAGAACGTTCGTTAATGGAAGAAAACGGCGGCAAAAAGCCTACTCCGGCAGAAGTTAACAAACGTATTGCCGAGATTGCACTTGTCAACGGCATTGATGATATTTGGATGACAATTCGTCCCGGAGATAAGCTCAAACTCAAAGGTATTGGTGAAAAAACAGAAAACAACACGACTGTAGAAGGTGATAAGCCTCCGGTTGATGGCGGAGAAACAAAACCAGGTGATAAACCTCCGGTAGAAGAAGGTGATAAACCACCGGTTGATGAAAAGCCACCGGTAGACGGTAAACCTCCTGTAGAGGGCAAACCTCCGGTTGATGAAAAACCACCTGTTGATGGTAAACCGCCTGTCGATAAAAAACCTCCGGTGAAAGGTGAAGACAAGAACTTTGAAGAAGGTTTTGCTCACGGTAAAGAGATCGCAGTGATGTTGCGATTAGGCTTTGGTGATATAGCTGCAATGTTAAGGTCTACGGAAGGCAAATATAAAGGCTATATTACAAAAGACAACATTGTTGGTGTAATAGCCGGTTATAAGGAAGTTCTTCCTAACGGTGGTATTTTAGAAAACATCGCGATGTTATCACGTATTGAATATGGCAAACGCCCGGGGCAAGCTCTATGTAACCGAATTCCAAAAGCATTGATGAGAAAAGCTGCTGAAATGAATTTGCAAGATACTGATGCATACAAGGCTCTGAAAGACTACTTTGGTGCAGATGACAAATTTAATTTCACGAAGAACGATGATGCAAAAGCTGTATACACTCAAACTGAAGCAAAACTGGTTGATAAGATGATACAAGATTTGTACGAAGTCATTTTAAAGAGCGGTGAATCCAAATCTCCGGTAGAAACAAAACCACCTGTTGATGAAAAACCGCCTGTTGACGGCAAGCCACCGGTAGAGGCTAAACCTCCGGTTGAGGACAAACCTCCGGTTGAACAAGGTGGTGAAGTCGAGACACCGACTCCGCCGGAATCTTCTGCCCAAGAAAAAATTAATGCAATAGGTAAAGAAAACATTGACGCTCTGAAAGAGTTTGTAAAAACTGAGCCTGAAATGGTTAAGGCAAGATTAGCAACTCTTGTGGGTGAAAACAAGGCTGACGGTGAGTTTATCTCAAAAGTTTTGGGTATGCCAAAAGAAGTGTTGCCATATGATACTTTGACATCACTTAATGCAAGCGAAAACAAGTATAATACCAAGCTTAAACAACAGCTGTTTGAAAAGTGCTTGAATGACAGAATTGAACGAAAAGATTGGAAAACTGCCTTGAACAAAGCTGTAGAAATGGGCTGGGCAACTAAATTGTCATCAAGTTACTATCAAGTTGGTGAAAAAGTCTATGACGTTAACTTGTGGCGACGTGATAATGGTGCGGACGGTAAGCCTAGAACAGATGATGACATAATGCAGCTTCATCAATTTAGTAGTAAAGGTTTTGAACATGGTCAAAAAATTAAGTACAGTATTGGCAGCGGAGATATCGGCGTGATTGCAAACACGTTGAGATCAGATGCTACTAATAAAGACAATATAGAAGGATTTATAGCCGGGTTCAATTCAAGCTCTCCTATAGGTATGATGCAAAGCTTTGCATCACTTGCCGGAAGTAAGCCGGGGGCATACATGGCGAAATCTCTATGCAACACGGTTCCAAAAGCCTTAATGCAAAAAGCAGCTGCAATGGGGCTAAAAAACACAAAAGCATTTAAAGATCTGCAAGAATTTTTTGGTGCGGATGACAGTTTGAAATTCACTAAGAACAACGATGCCAAAACCGGATATACTCAAGAAGAAGCGAAACATTTGGATAAATTGATTAATAATTTGCATTTCCAAATCTTGCGACATTCGGGTGTATAAAAATCAAGAGGCGGTCATTATGACCGCCTCTGTTTTTTATAATTTGTCGTACTGAATTTATATTTACCTCTTTCAGGAGCTTACAGGCTTGGATTTTGCACCAACCAGCCCAATATATTTACCCCCATTTACCCCTTTACCCCCGCAGAGCTTTAATCACCTTTTGAATCTTCTCATCCGGCGGGATTTCAAGAGAAATCCTTTCGCCGCCAAAAGGTTTGTTGAACTCAAGTTTGTATGATTGAAGCACCTGCTCTTCGGTTTTTATTTTCATCTTTCCGAAACCATAGAGGGTGTCATTGTAGACAGGATGTCCGATAGACGTCATATGTACTCGGATTTGGTGGGTTCTGCCTGTTATTAGGGTTAATTCGACCAATGTCGCGCCCTCCAATCGCTCTAAAACTTTTACGAGAGTCAAACTTTCTTTTCCGTCCGGTGCAATGCATTGTTTCTCAGGGTGTCGAGGGTCTCTTCCGATTGGTTTATTGATTTCAAACTCATCTTCATCAATAATTCCGCGAACAATTGCCAAATATTTTTTAGAAAACCGTTTTTCTTTCATCTCGTTCACGAGATATTCGTGAGTCTTATTGTTTTTCGCTATCATAATAAGACCAGAGGTGTTTCTATCGAGCCTGTGAACGATTCCACGTCTGAATTCGCCATTCAGGTCAGAAAGATTTTCCCCGTATTTGTACAAAAGTGCATTAACAAGAGTGCCTTCTCTTTCAATTGTAGTCGGATGTGTAAGCATACCTGACGGTTTATTTATGACCGCCATATTTTCATCTTCCCAGACAACTTCAAGCGGAATATTCTCAGCTTTCAGGGTAGTTTCTTCTTGGGTAAGTGCTTCAAACTCGATTATATCCCCGACTTTTAGTGAGTAAGAAGGTTTGACTGCAATATTATTAACTAAAACGAGTCCTTGTTTTAACCCTTTTTGAATTTGAGAGCGCGACAAATTCGGCATAATTTCAGCCAAATAAGAATCTATTCTGGAGCCTTCTGATATTTCATCAATTATTAGTTTCATTGTTTCTCAGGTATTTGTTCTTGATAATAATAATTATTATAGCAAGAACGCTTATGTTAATGAAGATATCGGAAATATTGAAGACCGGAAACTCAACGAAATTGAGTTTAAAGAAATCTCGCACATAGCCGTAAGCTATTCTCTCGTACATATTACAGCTGATTCCCGCAATAAGCATTGCTGCCCAAAATCCTGCCATTGCTGAGAACTTTGATACGTTTTTTATCGCATAAAAAAGAATTATAAAAACTGCTGCCGCAGAAAACAGAATTAAGAAAACTTTAGAATTTTCAAGAATACTGAATGCTGCGCCCGTATTTTGTACAAAAATCAAATCGAAAACTGGGTTTTCTTCCAGTTTGAATCTCAGTGAATCAAGAATTACGCCTGAAAAATACAAATCAAAAATTATCAAAAAAATTGATGTGGTTATAAGGTATGCGATTTTACTTGCTTTCGTCATTATTTTTGTTCTCTTCAGGTGTAATTAATTTGTTTTGCGGAATTACGTTAACTCTCTTTATTGCGTAACCAAATCCGGTTAAGCTCAATTTTAGGTTCAAATCCTCTACAGCTGCCTTTGTTAGTCCAATCGTTGCTATCACGTATTCGTTAACATTATCGTTATTAGAGGTAAACAATCTTTCAAGAATATTGTCTTCCGGAAGCACTCTGTAAACCTCTTTTGCAGGCTTTTGAGGATACTCAACCTTGTCTGATGCCAAGGATGCTATTGCGTATGTCTCTTTAGGCGGTGTGAATTCAAGCATTGCAGAGTATTCCGTGTCAGCAGAAATTTGGGTAGGTACTGTTAGTTTTATGTCAAGGTCACGAGCCTCTCCATAGAGCATTGTAGTTGTTTCGTCTATTACGGAATCGGAAATAACTTTCCATTCGCCGTCTGTTTTCTTTAAATAATATACGCTATTAGATTCGCTCTTTAGTTCGCCTGTATATTTTTCGGAAACAGGGATTTCCGCGTAAGAAGTTTCTGTGAGTTCCGCAACGGCCTTATCGTTATCTATAGAAATATTCTTAATCTTTATCCCGTATTTTATGCTGTCATAGGTTTTCCAGATATCTTTGACGAGATTTGAATAAATTTCAAGGTTAAAACCATCAGAGTTTACGTATTGCTTGTCATAAGTTGAGATAAATTTGTCAAAATCCGTTTTGTTTGCAAATTTAACTTGAGAATTTAAAACTTTTTTGACAGCTCTTTCATCGCTGTCAACGGCATTTATATGAAAAAGATTGCTGAAATCCCACGCGTGAGCGGGTTGGATTATGAGTAATGCCATTGATATTGTGAGTAATAATTTTTTCATACAGAAATTATACTCTAAAACTACTTAAACTTAAATATATCAAACGCAGGATTATCATGCCCTTTTAGCAGGAGTGTTGTATTTGAGAATAAGATACAAAATCGGTTTTGTGGCAGGTGTAGTTGAAGTTGTCTTTTTCTCAGTGTTTGTACTCTTTTCAATGTCATTGATACAGCGTAAAAGTTCTTTTCCGAACATAATTGTTCCTTTCATAATCAAATACCTTACGTATTTATAAAGTTTTTCTCTTACTTTTTTTTGCGTAATATGTTATAATTTTTTTACAATTGTTAACGATTCAGGAGAGATTATGGCATTAGTTGATTTAGATAACGAGTTTTTAGAGCTGTTTTTCAATATTACCAATACTAAAATTCCGGAAAATGTTCAGCTCGTGGATTTAAAAAAACAACTTATAGAAATAGTTGATACACTCAAAGAATTGAATAAAAATGCTAAAAAACCGATTGCGAACAAAATTTTTGGCGTAGAAGAGGCCGAAGAGGAATCAACAGGACCGGCAATTCTTGTTGTGGATGATTTGGGCGTAATTACATATCAGCTAAAAGTTCTTTTGTCCCAATTTGATTATGATATAGACTGTTCTCAAGAAATTTATGATGCGGTTAACAAGTTTAAAAAACGTAGGTACCAATATGTTGTTATGGATTTGTTCATCCCAACAGAGCGTGAAGGTTTTATTCTTTTGACTGAACTCAAAAAGATGGCTCGTTCTTTCGGTACCAAAACCGTTATCGGTGTAATTACTGCGTCTCCAAGAAAAGAAATTGAACAACAATGCAAACTTCGCGGTGCGGATTTCTTCTTAGAAAAAAATAACGACTGGCAAAGTTCGCTCTGTAAGATTATGGACGGATATATCCACGAAAACGGTGACGACGGAGAAGACTACTAGAAAATGGAACAGCAGTCGATATTTTCAGTCATTTCCCCAATTATGGTCGGTCCTTCCAGTTCACATACTGCGGGCGCGGTAAGGCTCGGCTTAATGGCAAGGAATATTTATAAAAATAAATTTTCTAAGGTAAAATTTGTTTTGTATAACTCTTTTGCAACAACAGGCTTTGGACACGGGACGGATAAAGGCTTGCTGGCGGGTCTTTTAGGCTATCATGTTGACGATTCTTCTATAAAAAATATTTTCAAAATTGTCAAAGATGTGGACTACTCTTACGAATATGTCGAAGATATTTCAAGATTTCCGAATAGTGTTGATATTATTATTGACGATAAAATGACAATATCAGGAAATTCTGTCGGAGCAGGCGAAATCCGAATAAATAAAATTGACGATTTTGCGGTAAATATCAACGGCAAATACGACACTCTTCTTTTGATATACAAAGATAAACCCGGGATGATTTCAAGAGTGAGTGAAATTATTCAAAAACATAAAATCAATATCGCAACTCTTAATTGTGGTCGTAATTCAAAAGGTGGCACTGCTTCAATGTGTATCGAGCTTGATTTGCCGGCCGGAGAGGATATTGTAGAAAAGTTGAAGGAATACAAAGATATTTTCTTTGTAACAAATATTAGGAAACTAAAATAATGGGAATTGTATCATTTTCAGAATTACTCAAGGTTTGTGAAGAGCAAAATAAAACTATTTATGAAGTAGCGCAAGATGAAGAAGCGTTTTTAGCAGAACAAAATGCGGATGTTATCAGGCTTAAAGTCTTAGAAGATATTATTGCTATGCGAGAAGCCATACAACACGGGCTTAAATCTACCGAAAAATCAATCTCAAACTGGTGCGGGGATGATTGCGTAAAGCTTGTTAAGAATTACAAAAAACGCGGAGCAATTTTCGGCAAAGTTTTTGAAAAAATTACGACTTATGCGCTTGCAACTGCGGAAGAAAACCTGCGTATGGGTAGAATTGTCGCTTGTCCTACTGCCGGTTCTTGCGGAATCGTTCCTGCGATTTTGGTCGCGGTATCTGAAGAGTATAAAATCCCTGAATCAAAACAAATAGATGCACTTTTGACAGCAGGTATTATCGGGTTAATTGTATCTTATAAAGTTCGTTTGGCAGGCGCTGTTGCGGGTTGTCAGGCGGAGTGCGGAGTTGCATCAGCCATGGCAGCAGGAGCTGTGTGTGAAATGCTTGGTGGAAAACAGGAAGAAATAATTCAAGCTGCTGCACTTGCACTCAAAAATATTCTAGGTCTGACTTGTGACCCTGTTTGCGGGCTGGTTGAAGTTCCGTGTATCAAGAGAAATGCGTTCCTTGCAGTACACGCGATAACAGCCTCAGAACTCGCGCTCTGCGGTGTAGAAAGCAAAATTCCTATAGACGAAGTTGTAGATACTCTAAAAATCACAGGACAGCTTATGTCACCGCTATTAAAAGAAACCTCACAAGGTGGGTTAGCAAAGACTAAAACCGCTATGGAACTGGAAAAGAAACTTTTTAATAAGGACTAAAACTGCTCCAAAAATCTCTTATCGTTGTTGAAGAATAACCTGATATCGTCAACTGCGTATTTAAGCATTGCAAGTCTTTCGACACCCATACCGAACGCGAAACCTGAATATACATCAGGGTCAATTCCAACACCCTTCAATACGTTTACGTCGACCATACCGCAGCCGAGAACTTCTAACCAACCCGTTCCGCTACAAGTTCTGCACCCTTTGCCCTGACACATAATGCACTGTACATCAACCTCAGCAGAAGGCTCTGTGAATGGGAAAAAGCTGCTTCTGAATCTGGTTGGGCGTGATGCGCCAAAATATAATCTGATAAACTCGTTCAAAACACCCTTCAAGTCGCCAAAAGTTATGTCCTTGTCGACATACAAACCTTCAATCTGGTGGAAGAAATTGTTTTTACGAGCATTGATATTTTCGTTTCTGTAAACTCTGCCCGGAGCGATAACCTTGATAGGTGGCTTTTTGTTTTCCATTACGTGGATTTGTGCGCCGGAAGTTTGGCTTCTTAAAACAACATTCTTAGCAATATTTGCGTAGAAAGTATCTTGCATATCTCTTGCCGGATGGTCTTTCGGAACATTCAGCATATCAAAGTTGTAATACTCTGTTTCAACTTCAGGAGATAGCTCAGGTGACACAACTGAAAAACCTAAGTTTTGGAAGATTGAAACAATTTCGTCAGTAGTTTGTGTGAGCGGATGAACCCTTCCTGAAGGGGTATACTTTCCGCTCAAAGTGATATCAATTCTATCTTTTTGTAATTTTTCGTTAAGTTCTTTTTGGTAGAACAAATCATGTTTTTCCCTCAAAAGAGATTCCAAATCTTGCGTAATTTGATTAGCAAGCGCACCCACAGTTCTTTTATCTTCATCAGATAAATCCTTTAACCCTTTTTTGATAGAGTTTAATTCACCTTTTCTGCTAAGGTATTTTAATCTGATATCGTCAATTTCGTTGATAGATTGTGCTTTTTCGATATCGGCTTTAGCTGATGCGTAAATGTTTTCAAGTTGTGTTTTCATCGTAAATCTCCCTTGAGTAAATATTACCGCGAATAAAAACAAAAATCAAAGGGGGGGTAAAGGGGTAAATGTATTGGGTGGGTAGGTAGGGACTACAAGAACAATGTCCTTCGGAAAATGGGGGTAAATATATTGAGCTGGTAAGTGTGATTATAGGCTTAGCGTTTTACAAGGTGGGGAAAATGTATTTGGCTGGTTGGTGGAAGCTACAGGTATTGTGTATAACCCTCTCCGAGGGAGAGGGTTAGGGTGAGGGGTTTGCTTAAAGTGTGTAGGGTGCGCATACTTGCGCACCGAATGCTAATCTTGAAGAAGTGAAGAAATGAATTCAATTATTTATGTTATACTAAACCTATGAATAAGAAAATTTTGATAATTGGAAATTCCGCAAAGGAATATGCGCTTGCAAAGAAGCTTTCAGAGAATAACGAAATATTTGTTGCTCCTGGAAGTGGCACCATAAAAGAGTTTGCCACTTGTGTTGATATAAGAGAAGATTCTGCGCGTGAGCTTTTAGAATATGTTATGGAAAACGGTATTGATATGACAATTCCATGCTCAAATCTTGCGATAGCATCTGATGTGGTTCAACTTTTTACTCAGAATAATCAACAAATCTTCGGACCGACAGCCTCTGCTGCACGTCTTATTTTAGACAAAGCTTCTATGAAAAAAGTTTTGTATAAGCTGAGAATTCCAACTCCGAAATTTGCTATTTTTGAAAAACCTAATATGGTTCTGGATTATATAAAAAATCTTAAAAATCCGTTTGTGTTAAAAACTAATGAACCTTCAAGCGCAGTTGTATTAACTTCAACAGCAGCTGCCAAAACTATTGTAGAATCATCTTTTGCACAAAAATCCCAGAGAATGATAATTGAAGACTATGTTTGGGGTACTCCGTTTGCGTTTTATATAATTACTGACGGCTACAAGGCTTTGCCGTTCGGGTCTTCAATAATGTATAAACATTCTCTTGAAGGTGATGGCGGACAATTGACAAATGGAATGGGTGCGTGTGCGCCTAATTACAAGCTTTCAGTTGAAAACGAATATTTTTTAATGGATAACGTTATTTATCCTATATTAGAGTTTATGGAAGCTGAAGGAAACCCTTATGTTGGAATTCTTGGAGTAAACGGAATTTTGACGGAAGGCGGGAAATTACAAATTCTCGGATTCCAGTCATTTATGCAAGATTGTGATTGTCAGGCTGTTTTAAATGTATCAGATGCAAAATTGTATTCGCTCTTTGAATCTTGTGTAATCGGTTCATTTAGTGATGAAGTTGAATATATCCCGCAAAAAGACCTCTTTGCAACCTCTATTGTGCTAACTTGCAAAAATCGTAAAAATGTCGAAAATGCAATTGCCGGTCTTGAAGAGTGCGATGATTATGATTACGCGTTTTACCCTGCAGTTTATAAAAACCGATATCTTGAATATGAAGTTCAAAACGGTGCCGTAATGCTATTAACAGCAACAGGTTCAACAGTTTCTTCCGCTACTTCAAGAGCTTATGAAGAGGTTAAGAATATTACTTTTGATGGCATTTTTTACAGAAAAGATATCTGTAAGCCCCTATTATCACAGTTATAAAAGAGACTGTTAACAAATCTTAATAATTTTGAACAAAAAAGGCAATTATTTATCTCAGCAATACTTTATATATATATGAGAAATAAAAACAGAATATAAAGTATAAAAAGGAGTAAATCATGGCAAGAGTATTGATTTCAATGCCTGAAAGTTTTTTGGGCAAAATTGACCAAGTAGCTGACTTGGAAAGCAGATCACGTTCTGAGTTAATCAGAGAAGCTTTGCGCAGCTATATTACAAGAAGTCAGGTAAGACAAAGCGGGCTTGCAGATAAAAATGCAAGAATCCTAGAGGCGCTACTGGATTAGGCGGGGGAAAATTGGTTAAAGGACAGGGATATGGGTGCAAGAGATTGCACTTGAGAGTTAGAAAGAAACACGAGAACGCTCTAAATGGGCGGAGAGAAAAAGGAAAGACAAAATAGACAAACAACCATTGGAATTCTGTATTAAAAGAATTCCTTTTTTTTGTTTGTTGACATAGGTACCTGAGTCAGGTAAGTTAGAGTGTGGGAAGCGAGTATGAAAAATAAGGCATTTGTATTTCAAATTAGTTTAATTTTATTGGGTGCGCTTTTTTATTTTATAGCGAATTTCCAGAGGATTGCTATTCCCGGGGCTGTATTTGATATTCTGCAGCAGGAATTGTCTGTTACTGCACCTTATATTACAGCATTTGGTGCAATATTTATGTATATCTATGCATTCAACCAATTGATAATCGGGGTTTTGGTTGACCGTTATGGCGGTACAAGGGTTATGCTGGCAGGCGCTGTAGTTTTAGCATTGGGTTGTATACTCTTTCCTCTCACGTATTCACTTCCTGTAATGTACTTTTCACGTGCGCTTATCGGTTTTGGCGGAAGCACTTTTTATCTTAGTTTGATTAAAGAGTTGAAGTCTTGTTTTTCGGACAAAGATTTTGGACTGGCAATTTCGGTAATGCTATGTATCGGTTATATGGGCGGAATAGCGGCGAATGCTCCGTTTGTAATGCTCATGAAAATTGCAAACTGGAGAGAAATTTTACTTGCGATTGCGGGAGTTGTAATTGTTGCAATTCTTGTTTATGCGTGTTTGTTACGCAAGGTCGAGTTGCCGAGAATAAATCATACCGTGAAAATCAGAACTCTGCCGTTTAGATTGGTGCTGCACAAACGTCATAACCGCAACCTTTTTAGCTTTGCATGTTGTAACTTCGGGATATCTTATGTTATTCAAACAATAATAGGTAAAAAGTTTCTGGAGGACTTTTTAACACTTTCTGCGCCCAGAGCGGCGGTAATACTTTCAATTATGGCGATAGTTGCGGCTGCGTTCAATATTGTGAACGCGTCAGTCTGCAAGATGTGCCATAATCATAGAGTGCAATTCTTGAAAGGCGCGTCAGTAGTTACTTTCTGTTGCCTGCTGGCAATATGTTTGATGATTTTTTTCGATATCAAATCAATGTTTATTGCTTTTGTATTTTGTGTGCTTGCCGGAAACGCAAGTCTTACATCTCTTCTTGTGCCTGTACTTCATTTGACAAATAGAAAAATGGTTTCCGGAACTGCGGTCAGTATTATGAATTTTTGCTTCTTTATGATGGTTGGAATCCTCGGTACAGCAACAGGATTCATTCTGCACGTATTTGAACCGAAAAAAGTGGGTGACGTACTCGTTTACGGAAATAATTCGTACTTGTTATTATTCGGTGCATTCCTTGCTTTGAGTATGTTTGAAATGTACAAGGCAATGAAACTTTCTAACAAATACTAGCTAAAATTTTTTCTACATCATCTTTTAGTTTGTCGGTTGTTGAATTATTGAATATAACAAAATCAGATTTCTTGATTTTTTCATCTTCGTCAAGTTGTGCGTTAATTCGCAATTTAGCCTCTTCCTCAGATAAATTGTTTCTTTTCATCAACCTTTCCAATCGAATTTCTTTTGGAGCTGAAATAAAAATGATTTTATCAAACAAAGTTTCCATATTTGCCTCAAAAAGCAGAGGAACAGAGATGAAGACCGGAGTTTCGGTCAGTTGTCTTATAAAATTAATAACTTGCGGATGAATAATATTTTCCAAAATCTTTTTTTTCTCAATATCGTTGAACACGATACTTGCAAGAATTTTTCGGTCAATTTTTCCGTTTATGACAGCTTGTGGAAATATTTTTTTTGCTTCGTCGGATTTCTCTAAGATTTCGTGCGCAATTTTATCCGTATCATAAACGGTAAAACCTTTATCCATTAGGATTTTTTCTACGCAAGATTTTCCGGAAGCGATATTTCCGACAATCGCAATCTTAGTCATTTTTTGCGAGCCTCTGAATTTTGCTTAAATAAGCTCTAAGCTCTTTCAATTGTTTAGGTTTGATGATTTTTATCTGACCTTTTTTCATACCTTCGAGCGTGATTGTTCCGTGTTGAACTCTTTTTAAGGATGTGACTTCAAATCCCAATTTTGCAAACATTTTTCTGATTTGTCGGTTGATTCCCTGATACAAAGTTACTTGAACAGTGGAAGCTTTGTTTGCGAGTTCAATCGGCAAGACTTCCGCATAAGCTGTTCTTTTTTCTCCGGTATCGGTTTCAATCTCGAGCCCGTTGTACATTTTTTCGCCATCCTCCGGAGTCAGTTTTCCGTTCACTGTAACCAAATATATTTTCGGAACTTTAACGGACGGATGAGTCATTTCATTAATCAATTCGCCGTCATTTGTCATAATAATGAGTCCGGTAGATTCTCTATCCAATCTCCCGACGGGTTTCAGATGTTTTAATTCAGGTGGAATAACGTCATAAATAGTTTTCCTGCCTTTTTCATCATCAGCTGTTGTAACATAACCAGCAGGTTTATAGAACCTGTAGTAATCAAGTTTTGCCGGTTTAATTGCCTTGCCGTCAATCGTAACTTTGTCTTTCGGTCCGACCTGAAAGCCGAGTTCTTCGACAACTTTTCCGTTTACCAAAACTTTTTTTGCCAAAATTAGTTCGTCCGCTCCTCTTCTGGAGCAGAGACCTGATGATGCAATAAATTTATTTAGTCTTTGCATTCCAAAGCACCTTCAAACGCTTTTTTCAAGATTTCCGGCATTCTTCTGTAGAGTTTTCCGTCGTTATTTACCGCAACTGTTTCAAATTCCGCAATAATGTGTGCTAGACCTGTTTCGGCATTCTTAATCCTTTGACCGAATGTTACAGTAATTGGAGAAATCTTTTCAATCCAAGTTTCAACAATTACGTCATCGTTCAGTCTTGCAGAAGATTTGTAGCGTACATTCATATTTGTAACAGGAATTGCGACATCTTGCTCTTTCAGAACAACTAAATCAAGTCCGAGTTGGTTACATAAATCAACTCTGCCTTTTTCCATCCATCTTAAATAAGAACCGTGCCATACAACACCGTATGCATCAGTGTCTGCGTAATATACTTTTTGTAAAAATTCATGTTTCATAGCTTTTATTCTAGCATGATATAATAAATTTTGTAAGGAGAGATGTATGAAATTTTTACATACTATGATTAGAGTAAAAGATATTGAAAAGTCTTTGAAATTTTACACAGAAGTTCTTGATATGGAACTTGATCACAAAAAGAGATTGGATGATTGTGAACTCTTTTTCTTGCGTGATAAAGAAAACACTTGTCAAATTGAATTGACCTATAATGACGAAACTCCAGCAAACGGATATGAATTGGGAACAGGATTCGGGCATTTTGGATTCGCTGTAGAAAATCTTGATGAAATGACTGCTAAAATTAAAAAACTTGGTTACGAATACCTTTATCCGCCGTTTGATTTGAACGGAAAGGGTTCAAAAATAGCCTTCCTCAAAGACCCTGACGGTTATGAGATTGAGCTTATTGAAAAGGTCGTTTGGAATTGAGGATACAGAAAAAGTCGAAAAATGACAATTTTTCGAACCTTTTTCAAATCCGACCTAAGGTGTGTGAAATCAAGGTCGTGTGCGGGATAGCACACAACCTTGATTGAAACCGTTCCCAAGAGTTTGCGAAAAATTTTTAATTTTTCGCAAACTCCATTAATTCAATTGTTAACTTTTGTTAATGTTTTAAGCAATTTTTCCGAATAAAAAAACTTTATATAGATGTAAGGTATACAAGAATCCATAGGGGGAATTGGTTATGAATATTGCAATGAGAAAATTGGCTATGTTGGAAAAAGAATTCGCAGCAAGAGAAGAAGAAGCAAGATTGTCAGGTTTTGATACTTGTCCTATTGATAAAGGTTTGCAAAGAAGAATTACTGAACTAATGGATAGAGTTCGAGTTATTTAGTTCAACAAGTTTTTTGAACTCCGGATTGTTGAGGTACAAATCTTCAAACGAGCCGGATGCGACGATTGTTTTTTGACAAAGACATATTATTAAACTAGCTTTTTTTATGGTGGAAAGTCTGTGAGCGATTACGATTACAGTTTTTTCACCTTTTATTTTTTCAAGGACTGAGCATATTTCGTTTTCTGTATTTAAATCCAGCGCAGAAGTTCCTTCGTCCATGATTATTATGTCAGGGTTTGAGTACAAAGCCCGAGCGATAGCCAGACGTTGCTTCTGACCTTGAGATAGACCTGTTGAATCAACGAATGGTGAAGCGTAGATTCCTTCAGGGTAATTTTCAACAATAAAATCATAGAGGCTGGCTTTTTTCAGAGCCTCAATCACTTTTTCGTCATCAATATCATCTTTTGCAAATGCAACATTTTCTCTGATTGTTCCTGATATAACACAGATTTCTTGTGGAATATAGCCGATATTCAAGTGGGGCATTTTGTTTGAAGAGATTAGTTTTTCGTCTAAGAAAAGTTCGCCACTCTTGATTTCAAGTAGTCCTGAAATGATGTCTACAAGAGTTGTTTTGCCTGCGCCTGATTTGCCAACAATTCCTATAAAATCACCTTTGTTGATTTTTAGATTAATGTTTTCAAGAGTGTTTCTTTCAAAATCATAGGAGAAACAAACTTCTTTTAGTTCTATAGAATTTTTAAATTCAGCTGTGGGTTCGTTAAAGTTTGTATTCGGCAGCATATTTAATCGATAAGTATCGTAATATTTTACTAATTCTTCAACTGTCGGAAGAGCTGCATTTAAGCCTGTTATATTTACCTGAATTCTGCTTATAATCGGTGCAAGACGGAAAATTGCAGCAGCAATTACTGCGTATGATGCAATAAGATTTCCTGTGTTTTGAGAGTTTTCAAAAGATATAATCAAAACTAAAATAAGTAGTAGAACAATTACAAATGGTTCTGTAACATAGGGTGGAATCATTCCGTAAAAAAGCAAATCTCTTGAGATTTTTCTTAGGTTTTCAAGCTTATTGCAGTATCTTTTTAAGAAAAAATCTTCGCTCTGTTGAATTTTTATACTTTTGAGATTCAAAAGAGGTTCGTTGCATGCAAGGTTCAATTCTTCATTGGCTTTTAGAATTTTTTTAGAAATATCAGCGGTTTTCTTCTTGAAAAATATTGCTTGAACACAGAGAAATATGATTGAGCAAACCACTGTTATGAGTGTTGCGTAGAAAAATTTGTAGAACAAAAATCCGGTAATTAGGAAGAATACAAAGAAATTTACAACAAGATTCAATATTCTTACCAAATAATTATTGATTGCGTTAACCGGTAAAAATCCGAGCATGTTTAATTTTTGAGCCAGAGGAATTTTGGAAATTGAGCTGTAGCTTCCCGTCAGAAAGTATTTCATGAATATTTCATCAATTTTTACTTCGCATTTTTTTACGAAATCTGCCTGTAAGAAGTTATAGAACACCATGAAAACATTCTTTATAATAAACGCAAGTATGATTCCGCAGCCGAGAATCACGGTTGAGGTTTTGTAACCTTCTGATATTAATTTGTTTATAAAGGGGTAAATCAGTGCAATCCCGAAAAGTTCTAAAACTCCCACTACAAGAGATAAGACGACATATTTGACAAGCCCTCTTTTATCAGGAACAAAGTATTTGAAAAATTTTCTTTGAACATCCCAATTCATAAGAATATACTACATTAAAAAAAGATTAATTTCACAAATCGTTAGAGCAAGTATGATATAATATTGAAATAAGAGGAGGAAAAGGTATGTCAAACCCTATATTAAATGAAAAATTTACTCAACAAGAAAGAGTTTTGACGGGTGAACCGATGACGGTTAATGGAGCTATACAAGTAACTGCAATGATGGGATTGTTATTGGTTGCATCAGCTTATTTTGTATGGTCTAAATTCGTTACTGGCTACACAGATATGGCTTATATGCTTACAAGCGTTGGGCTTATAGGAGGGTTCGTTGTTGCAATGATAATTGCATTTACAAGAAAAAAAACATTAGTTCCTGTATATGCGCTACTGGAAGGCTTATTCGTTGGTGGTGTTTCTGCTGTATTCGAAGCTTCTTACCCGGGCATTGTATCAATGGCTGTAATGGGAACTTTTGCCGCATTATTTTCAATGCTTGCATTATACAAAATTGGTGCGATAAAATGTACAGAAAGGTTTAGAAGCGTAATATTTATATCAACCTGTTCAATAGCTGTAATTTACTTAGTTGATTTTATAGGACATTTTTTCCACTATGCAGTGCCTGTGATAAACACATCATCAAACTTCGGTATTTTATTTAGTTTGGTAGTTGTTGTAATCGCTGCTCTTAATTTAATCATTGATTTTGATTTTATAGAACAAGGCGCAAGAAACATGCTTCCGAAGGATTACGAATGGTACGGAGCTTTCGGGTTGATGGTTACAATTGTTTGGTTGTATATAGAAATACTTAAACTTGCTTCAAAATTTATGGATAGAAGATAGATTTTTAAATAGGCTTCTTTTATAATTAAGGAAGCCTATTTTATTTCTGGAGGGAAAGATGTTGTTATCTATAGTTTCGTTTTTAGTCGGTGCATTAGTAGCAGGAGCTGTTTCTTATGCAATATTTATAGGACGTGAAGCCAAAGCAAAAGAAGAGTTGGTCAAATTACGTACAGTGATTGACTCAACTGCGTCTATGCAGGAGATGATTAAACGTGATTTTGTACAACTTGCAAATGAAACGATTAAAAAAGAACAGGAAGATTTGAGAAAACAAAACCGTGAAACTCTGGAAGAAAAAATCTTGCCTTTAACAAAAGAGTTGGGTGAATTTAAGGACAAAGTAGAAAAATTCAACCTTTCAGGAGTAGAGAATACAACGAAAATTGTTGAGCAAATCGGCAATTTAGAGAAAAATAACAAAGTTATTGAGCAAGAGGCAAAAAATCTTGTCGAAGCTTTGACAAAGAACCAAAATACAAAAGGTTCTTACGGCGAAAATCTTCTTGATACGATTTTGCAATCTTGCGGGATGCAAGAAGGGGTGCATTATACAAAACAATTCGTAACAAAATCTGCTAACCTTAAAGATGATGAAATGCATACAATTCGTCCGGATGTTGTTATTAATCTACCGAATGACAGACATTTGATTATTGATTCAAAAGTTACTTTAACGAGTTATTTAGATTATATCGAAGACAATTCAAAATTGAGTGAGTTCAAATCAGAAGTTAAGAAAAGAATTACGGATTTGGCAAATAAAAATTATCAAAACGCAGGGGATTTATCTCAGCCGGATTTTGTTCTGATGTACATGCCAATTGAATCTTCCGTAAATCTTTTGTATGAAGATGCGGATTTGATTAAGCAAGCTTATAAAGCAAACATAATTATTGTCGGAACTTCTTCTTTGCTCACAACAGTAAGGCTTGTAAATCAATTGCTTGCACAGCAGAAGCAATCAGAAAGCATTAATCAAATAGTTAGTGCAGGTACAAATCTTTATGAAACATTTGTACAGTTCTGCGAAGACTTGATTGACGTTCAGAAAAGATTTGATGATGTTTCTTCAAAACTTACCACTACAATTAACAGATTTAAGCGCGGAAACAGAAATAAACCGAGCTTGTTCTCTCAAGTGCAGTCACTTAAAGATTTTGGGATAAATTCGACAAAAGAAATCCCGCAAAAACTTTTGGAAGATGTTGAAGACGAAATTCCTATGATAGAAAATAAAGAAGAAGATTTAAACGGAGTGTTTACGAATGGCTAAAATACTGGTTGTTGATGATGATAAGGCGATAAATGAATTGATAAAAGTGAACCTTGAATTGCAGGGTTACGAAGTTATACAGGCATATGACGGAACGGAAGGGTTTGCGCTTGCAAAACAAGAAGAACCGTCTTTAATAGTTTTGGATGTTATGATGCCTGAGGTGGACGGATTTACGGTTGCTCAAAGAATTCGTCAGTGTCCGAAAATCGCTGACACTCCGATAATTATGCTCACTGCATTATCTGAACTAAACGACAAGGTGAACGGTTTCAATCTCGGGGTGGACGATTATTTGACCAAGCCATTTGAGCCGGATGAGCTTGTTGTAAGGGTTAGAGCTTTGTTGAAGAGAACTAATCAAATTCCGAAAACCTCTGCAGTAAGGGATTTGTTAACATATAAGGAAATTACACTTATTCCGGAATCTTATAGTGTTCAGATTAATGAAAAAGTACAGAAACTTACTCCGATTGAGTATGATATATTCAATCTGTTGTTCCAAAATCATGGGAATATGGTTTCCGCAAAACGTCTTCTTAAAGAGATTTGGGGCTACGAGCCTGATGACAGCGTAGAAACAATCAGGGTTCATATACGTCACCTAAGAAGCAAGATTGATAAGATTTCCGGTGACAAAAAGTATATTGAAACGATTTATGGTGGCGGATACAAATTGAATATATAGTTGTGTTTGTTCCTGGATGGTCTTATAATATAAGTATTGGGACAGAGGAATGAAGAGAAGTTTATTATTTTTATTTTGTATTTTGACTTTTCTGAGCGAATGTGTATTCGCTCAAGATGTCTATGCGCCTTATCTTCCTGCTCAAAACGAAGTAATATTCAATCAATCAATGTTTAGAGTTGATGTGATTGACCCTGTCGCGTCAACAAACTGGAAAGGTATTAATTATCCGGGGCTTCGTGGCTCAAACCAATTAGTGATTTACACTCCTGCATTCGGTTATCGCACAAATACGAACGAATTTGGAACAGAAGCTATTGTTGTGGGTGACACGGTTACTTCTCTAAGCGGTGCAGACTCTTTAATCCCTGCGAACGGTTTTGTAATAAGCGGGCATGGTGCCGCAAAAAAATGGATTAACGAAAATATTATGGTTGGTGCAAAAATTTCTATTGATGTAGAAAAAAAGACCATAACTGCTTATATAACGTCAGAAACTTTTCTATACAGTGCAAAAGAAAAAGTCCGTGAAGTTCAGACTATGATGGCATATTATGTGCAAAATTCAAATTGTTATAATCAAAGAAAAACAGAACAAAACTTGAACAAAGCAAAAGATATGATAAATAAGGCTCAAAGAAATGGAGAGGATTCTCAAAAGTATTCTTCTCGTGCAATTGAGTACGCAAACTCTGCTATGTCAACGGTTATACCTTATGATTCATCTGAATTGAAAGGGGTTTGGATTCGTCCGACTTATTATGACAGAAAAAGTATTGAACAAGTATTAGATAATCTTTGTGATGCCGGAATTAACAATATATTCATAGAAACTTATTATCACGGCAAGACTATTTTTCCGTCTCAGACGATGGAAAAATACGGGTTTATCAAGCAATACGAAGATTATGTCGGCTTTGATCCGCTAAGAATTTGGATAATGGAAGCTCACAGACGCGGAATAAAAGTTCATATCTGGTTTCAAACGTATTATGTCGGTAACAAACCGCCTGAAACAAATCCGCAATACATTCTGGCGGTTCATCCTGAGTGGGCAAATTACCAAAAGAAAAATGCAGACTCTGAAACAATTGCATACTCTGTATCTGAACACAACGGATATTTTATCGATCCTGCCAATCCTCAGGTTCAAAATTTCTTATACGAATTGTTATGTGAAATCGTGGAACGCTACAAACCTGACGGTATAAACCTCGACTACATCAGATACCCGCAATCACTTTCTCCGATATACCCGAATTACGATATGTCTAACTGGGGCTATACTCAGTTTGCGAGAAGTGAATTTAAAGACATGTATGGAGTCGATCCGATAGAACTAAAACCGAATGACGCGCTTTGGCCGTACTGGAGAGTTTATCGTTGTACAAAAGTTTCAAACTTCGTACGTAAAGCAAGTTCACTCTGTCGTTCGAATGACATACTGTTGACTGCGGTTATTTTCCCGAACAGAACAAGTGCAATGGATACAAAGCTTCAAGACTGGAAAAATTGGTCAATGAATGATTTCATAGATGGCTTCACACCTCTATTTTTGACCTGTGATGATAAAACGGCAATGAGTCTTATGGAAGAGGTTTTGCGTAATAAATCTGCTAGTACAAAACTTTATGCAGGGCTTTTTGTTACCTTTATGAACGGTTCAGATACAGATTTGATTAAACAAATTCACGCAGCAAGACGTTATTCCCTGAACGGATTGATATTATTTGACTATGCTCACCTAAAAGAGAACTATGTCAGTACTCTGACAGAAAGTGTTTTCCGTCCGCTCAAAAAAGAAATTGTTATACAAGAAGATGATGTTCAAAAACCTGATGGTACAGTCCAATTTATGACAAAGGAAAAGAGACGTGGCAGAAGATAGTCCGAAACGACAGTTTTTAGGAATATGGTTTGATTGCTGTCACGTGTATGGCAGAATCTACAAAACCAAAGACGGCACTGCCTATACAGGCAGATGCCCGAAATGCTTGCGCTCTGTTCGTGTTCGTGTAGGCGAAGGCGGTACGAACCAACGCTTCTTCCGCGGGGGGTAGGGGTAAAGGGGTAAATGTATCTGGTAAAAAGTGGAACTACTAAACTGAAGGCTAGTAGGTTACAGAGGGAACGTATTGGTTGATTGGAATAATTGTCGTGCTGAACTTGTTTCAGCACCTTACCAGCTGGTAATTTTACGCCTAACCGGTCAGGTCCTGAACTAAATTCAGGACGACATTATACTATAATAAGCTGAGTTTCATCATCCTTTACACTTCACTTCCAAACTTAAAATGGTATTACATCTCCCGAGGTGTGAAGTAATAATTCAAACTTAAATATGTTGCTCGAAACCTAATTTTGATGTAATAATAGATTATTACATAGGAGATTATTATGAGTTTAGATGATTTGAGAAAAGATAACGAAGTTTTAGACATTTTTTGTAATCTTGTTTCAATACCTTCTCCTTCCCTGAAAGAGGAAAAAGTTATTGATTGGATTCTTGATTTTTGTGCAAAAAATGGTATAAATGGTAAGAAAGATAATTATGGAAATATTTATATAAATATCCCGGCGACTGATTCAAGCAAAGAGCCGATAATGTTATCATCCCATATGGATGTTGTCGGTGATGATAGTCCTGTAAATATTTATTTAGACGGAGAATTTATTAAGGCTGAGGGCAGAACTCTCGGAGCTGATGATAAAGTCGGTGTTGCTTGCGCTTTAATGCTGGCAAAAGAACTGACGAACTCTAAAGAAATCTCCCACGGAGGTTTGGAAATTACGTTTACACGTGATGAAGAAACCGGCATGAGCGGTATAGAACACGTTGAATTTGATAAAATTCTCTCAAAATATGTTCTTGTGTGTGACGCGGATAAATTAGGTCAATTACAGATTTCCGGCGCAAGCTATACGAACGCAAAAATTACTGTGGAAGGCTTGAAAGGCGGTCATTCAGGAATTGATATTGGGGATAAAACAAGGTTGAATGCAGCGAAACTTATTGCTGAATTGTTGGCAAAATTCCCACAAGGTGCATACTACTCAGATGAAACCGGTGTAATTACTTCTTGTAATCTTGGCGCAATCGTTGCGGGTGGAGTTCAAAACTCTGTTGCATCAATTGTTGAAAAGGGAATTAAAACAAATGATTATATAACAGAGATAATGAAAAAGACTGCCACCAATATTATCAACACTTTGGGTATGGCATCTTATTCAATAAGAAGTGCCAGTTTAGCTAAAGAAGCAGAACTCAAAAACTTGATGTCATCAATTGTAGATGAGTTCAACAAAGAACACGAAGGCTTGGCTAAAGCTACTATTGAGTTTGAAGTACATCTTCCACCTTTTGAAAAAGCAGAAGACGAAAGAATTGAAGAAGTGCATACAGAAGCTTGCGAACGTGCAGGTATCCAAAATGATATCTCTTCATTCCACGCAGGTGCAGAAACTCACATTTATTGCCAGCATAAAAACTCCAAAGGAGAAACTTTTATGCCATTTTTGCTTGGTTTGGCGGATGTTTATAATATGCACTCTGCCGCTGAGAAGGTTGATTATAGGACTCTTCTTAAGGGATATGAAGTTATCAGAAATACGTTTATAATTTTTAATAAGGCCTAAAGAAAGGGCGTGTGTATGAAAGTTGCAAATATTACAGAAGGACCGTACGGATTCCATTATATGAAGACTCCGGATTCACAAGTTTTTCGACCGACTGAACTTGGAGAAGGGATTTATAACAAACTGGCACCTCATATGGATGTTTTGGAAAAGGCTTCAAAATTGGCTAAGCGTCCTATTCAGTTTTATCCGAAAAGTGAAAATATAACCCTAATGAATTTTGGGGCATATACTACGGTTTTGAAAAATGATGAACCTGTTGTAGGCAAACTTTATCAACATTTTGATAAGGTTTTTAAAGATTTACCAAAAAGGATAGCGAAAAAATTAAGATAATAAAAAAGCTCTAAGTTTAACTTAGAGCTTTTTTTATTGGACTTTTTATAGTCAACTATGCCATAGCTTTTTCAACAGCAACGGCAACAGCAACTGTAGCACCAACCATAGGGTTGTTACCCATACCGATAACGCCCATCATTTCTACGTGAGCAGGAACTGATGAAGAACCTGCAAATTGAGCATCACCGTGCATTCTACCCATAGTATCTGTCATACCGTAAGAAGCAGGACCTGCTGCAACGTTGTCAGGGTGAAGTGTACGACCTGTACCACCACCTGAAGCAACTGAGAAGTATTTTCTGCCATTTTCCCAGCACCATTTTTTGTAAGTACCTGCAACAGGGTGTTGGAATCTTGTAGGGTTAGTTGAGTTACCTGTGATAGAAACATCAACGCCTTCTTTAATCATGATAGCAACGCCTTCGTTAACGTCATCAGCACCGTAGCATCTAACTTTAGCTCTTTCGCCGTCAGAGAACGGAGTTTCTTTAACGATTTTTAATTCGCCTGTTTTGTAATCGTAATCTGTTTCAACAGCTGTGAAACCGTTGATTCTTGCGATAACGTAAGCTGCGTCTTTACCAAGACCGTTCAAGATAACTCTCAAAGGAGTTTTTCTAACTTTGTTAGCATTTCTTGCGATACCGATAGCACCTTCAGCAGCTGCGAAAGATTCGTGACCTGCCAAGAAGCAGAAACAGTTAGTTTCTTCTCTCAACAACATAGCTGCCAAGTTACCGTGACCGATACCAACTTGTCTTCTGTCACCAACAGAACCGGGAACTGCGAAAGCTTGCAAGCCTAAGCCGATAGCTTCAGCAGCATCTGCAGCGTTCTTGATACCTTTTTTGATTGCGATAGCGCAACCGAGAGTATAAGCCCAAGATGCGTTGTCGAATGCGATAGGCTGAATGCCTTTAACGATAGCATCTACGTCGATGCCTTTTGATAAGCATAAATCGCGAGCTTCTTCCAAAGATTTGAAACCGTATTCCGGTAAAACTTTTTTAAGAGTAGCTTCACGTCTATCTTGTCCTTCAAATTTTACTGTCATATTTTATTTCCTTTTTTTAATTATTAACTCTATCTATTTGAGGCAGACCTGTAATAAACCGATGTCTGCCGACCCAAGGTCTATGTGCTCAGCACTACTCTTCTCTTGGATCGATGTACTTAACGGCGTCAGCAAATCTGCCGTAAGTACCGATATTTTTCTCATAAGCTTCTTTAGGGTCAACGCCTTTTTTGATAGCGTCCATAACTTTACCGAGGTTAACGAACTTGTAGCCGATAACTTCGTTGTTTTTATCAAGACCTAACTGAAGAATATATCCTTCTGTCAAAGAAAGGTACCTAACGCCTTTTTGCTTAGTTGAGTGGATTGTACCACACATAGAGCAAAGACCTTTACCTAAATCTTCAAGTCCTGCACCAACAGGAAGACCGTTTTCAGAGAACGCTGATTGAGTTCTGCCGTATACGATTTGCAAGAACAATTCTCTCATTGCAACGTTGATAGCGTCACAAACAAGGTCAGTGTTCAAAGCTTCGAGGATTGTTTTACCGGGAAGAATTTCACCCGCCATAGCAGCAGAGTGAGTCATACCTGAACATCCGATAGTTTCAACCAATGCTTCTTGGATAACACCTTCTTTAACGTTAAGAGTTAATTTGCAGGTACCTTGTTGAGGAGCACAGCATCCGCAACCGTGAGTAAGACCTGAAATATCTTTGATTTCTTTACATTTTGTCCATTCGCCTTCTTGAGGGATTGGAGCCGGTACACCTTTAACACCACGGCATACGCAGCATTTGTTTTCAATTTCTTGAGTAATTTCTATTTTGCCCATTTGACCTCCTTATAAATCAAAAAAATAAGCCATTCTTCATATGTTATAGATTATATAACAAACAAAAATATAATAAAAATCATTCAAGAAATTAAATAGAATTAAATTATGGTCTGCATTTTACCTTGAGAATTAAGCGTTATTATGATGTTTTCGTTTTCCGGGTTTTGAAATCTTATTTGAGCGCCGACTTTTTCCATGTCATCATCTGCGTAGTAGGAACTAACTGTGATTCCTCTCATAAGTTCTCTTTTCAAGGTTTCTATAAACATTCTGACTTTTTCTCTTGTTGCATTTTCAAACTTTTTAGTCCCAAAGTTTTCGCTCAATACAAATCTTTCGATAAATCTTAATTTGCTGTGATTGCTAAATAGACCGGAGTTAAATACTTTTTCATTGTTAACGATATCCAACAAATATTTCAGACGATTTTCATAGATATGTGTATCAAAATTAGATTCATCATAAATACGATGATTTTTCCCGTAGATGTATCCTACAAGATTTTTATATTTTGTACGGTTATTGTTTCGATAATAATCTTTTTTAAGTTCATCAATTATGTCATTTCCATCCAATTCGGCTTTATCATTTGAGGTTAAAGTTATTTCTTGTGATTTTATGAGCCCGAACAAAGTCGTAATTTTTTTGAATTTATTGTTGATAGAATAATCATCAGTTATTTTTACGTTGAAATCATTGTCATCATTTATGATGTCAATCTCTTTTGCATATTGAAGCATCAAAAACTCTGCAATTTTTTTGATATTTTCGTTTTTTACTCCGGCTTTTTTAAGTCCGTTGTATAGACGAAAATCAATTTTATCGCAAAGTTCACTGTTTGCGAAGTCTTTTACAGCTTCATTTGAAACCATTTTGTTAGCTAAGTCTACTATAAATATTTTCTTATCATTGCTTGTTGCAAGCTTTTCAAAAACAAGTTCGATTTGTTCTATATCATCAGGGAATTGTTTTTTCAAAACAGAAGTTGCTTTTGTAACAGTTTTAGGCGAGATATCAATAGACTCGTCGCTGAAAATCGTTTTTATTTTATCAAGTTTTTGCTCGAGTTCTTTTTGTTTCTCAGCTTCAGAAATTTTAATCTCTGGTACAACTGGTTGTTCGTCTAGCTTGATTTTAGTATTTTCGACGACAGCGCTTTCTTCTTCTTTTATAATATCTTCTTGTAGAACTTCTTGTTTCATTAAGTCCATAACATTTATGACCGGTGCAAAAGAGAGATATCCTGTGATTACATTGTCAAGTTTTTCTATATCGTCTGCATTTTCTTTTATTTCAACAAATATTTTGGGAATGAGTGTTTTGTTATCAACCACTTCGTTGTTCAATGCATGTTTGTTATTTCTGTTAATTCCGCAGTATTCGTTAAATAACAATTTCAATTTATCAGAAATTGCCTCATTATCTCCAAATTTTTCGTTAACAAAATTTATATAATCACTTTCAATTTGAGGTTTTTTACCTCTCGGAGTTTTGAAAGCTATGTTGCTTTTTACTACTTGTATATTCTCTTCTTCAGCTTTTTCTTCTGTCATTATTGGCTCAACCGGACGCTCTGGAGTTTCGATTAGGGTATCTTCTTTATTTTCAGAATTTGTTAAAATATTTGTCAAAGCTGCTGCTGTTGAAACAATGATTGAACCTAAAGTTTGCAAGAAAGTTTCTCTTTTTTTAGGGTTGTTGAAAGTGTCTTTGATAGAAGATGTGTTCAAACTTTTGAGAACATAATCTCCCAGTTCTTTTCCGATATCTGCTTTACCGGCTTTGAAGTTTGGATTAACCTGTGTATTTTGGGCAGGGGTAATGTTTTTAACGTTATTTTTCAAAACGAAATCGGGGCGTAAAAGTTCCATGATAAACTCCTTAGTATATTTTTATACTAAAGATAAAACACGTAAAAAATTAATTTGTTACTTGATTTTGCAATAAATCACTAACGAATTCAGTTGAATCCAGTACGATTGGTTTTGATTGTTGTGCATAAAAAGATGCTACTTGTTTTTTTGCAAAATCCATTAAGTCGTTGTTTTCTGTGTTGGTTTTTAAAAGTGAAGAGAAATAATCTCCTACATTAATTTCTTTTATTTCGATAGGTTCAGAAACCTCACCTATTTGCTTAGTTTCACCGACTGCTTCAAGTTGATCTTGTGCAGCTTCGGCATGCCCCACGCCGTCGAAAGGTTCAATTTGAAGTCCGGCAGGAATTCCCATTTCACCTACAAAATTTGAGTTTATGTCGTTAGACTTTGCAGAAGCCTTTTCTAAAAGCTTTGCAAAGGTGTCGTCACTCAGGTCAAACCCTTGTGGTTTTGTGATTCCACCGCCGACAGATATCTGATTAATTATATTTTCTACTAAACTCATACCCTGATTTTACCTCATTTTTCTTAAAAACATCTCCTCTTAAAAGTGGAAGTTTATGTTATAATGGTCTAAAAACGGAGTGAGTATGAAGAGAATATTTTTGAGTTTAGTATTGATGACGGCTTTTTGCCTAAATGTTTCTGCGCAGGATTTAACAATTCCGTATAAAAACATTAAAGACGGCGGGAAAATCTGTGTGTCAGATGACGGAACAGTTTGGGCAAATAACAAGAAAGCTCCGAAATGTTTCACAAAAAGAGTTTCTGACGGTACGGGCAACTATAGCGAATTTTATTCTCCTCAAGATGAATTTATGTTCTCAACAGGTTGCCAGTACGAATTTATACATAAAGGTTCTTTAATCGGATATTCAAATTTTGATTTGAAGTTTTATGAATTCACATTCAAGAATGATGAGTTACAGCAACGAGAACTTACTGTTGATGAGGTTCAAGAACTCTTCAAAGGATACAAAATAGTAAAACTTTCGGACTTTAGTGAAAGTACAAATTCTTTGAAACTCAAAAAACGTCATGGTGATTTTAAACTTATCTTGTTGAATGATACAGATAAATATTTTTATCACTACGGTTTTTCTTCAAATAATGCTAAATTCGACACTTATCTGCTCAAAGGTTTTCTGAATATCACTAAAAAAGGGATGATACAATTCTCGCACTTTGGAGATAATACCAAAGAAAATCCTTGGTTTATTTTATTGGTCAGATAATATTCCTGTCGAAGCTATGTATGCGGTAGACCAAGCGTTTTGGAGATTAAATCCTCCGCAGAGACCGTCGATGTTCAAAAACTCTCCTATGCAATAAAGTTTAGGGTGTTTTTTGACCTCCATTGTTTTTGGATTTATTTCGTTCAGGTTGACTCCGCCGGCAGTAACGGTTTCTTCTCCACGGTTTGCGCCTGTGATATTTAGTTTAAAGTGGTGGATTTTTTCAAGAATTAACTCCCTTATTTTACCGTTGACGTTGTGAGCTTTTTCCGTTTCATTCATTCCACTCAAAACGTATTTAACCACTTTTTGCGGAAGGAAATTGCTGAGTATATTTTTAATCTCTTTGTGAGGGTTTGAATTTAGAACCTCTTGAAAATCTTCTAAGGTCGGGCATAAATCTATTTCAATTTCGTACGGAAATTCGTCAAACGCTTTGACTGATGAGATTTTGTAAATCAAAGGTCCTGAGACTCCAAAGTGCGTGAATAATAAATCTCCTTCAAGCCCTTCTGAGGTGCAATTTTTTACGACCGTTCCGGAAAGCTCTTTAAAGTTCTCTTTAGTATTCAAACCCACAAGTGACGGTCTGGGAGGAACAATATTGACACCTATATTTTCTGCCAAAGAGTAACCCGAATGACCACCAGCCGCAAGAACTACGTGATTAAAAAAATATTCAGCTTTTGTAGTTTTTATTTTGTAACCGTCCTTGTGAAGCGTTATATTCAAAACCTCTTCTTTTACAACATTTCTCCCAATATGGTCTAATATTTTTTCACGAACAAATTTTGCGCTATTGGCTTCCGGAAAAATTCTTCCGTCTTCTTGAGTGTAAGTCTTTACACCAAATTCCTCAAATAAATCAAGAGTATCAGAGGTGGAAAATTTTGAAAAAACTGAATACAAAAATTTTTCTCCGCGAGGGTAATTTTTCGCTAACTCCCTGAAATCATATTCGGCATGCGCCAAATTGCACCGTCCTCCGCCTGTCGGCAAAAGAGTTCTGAGGGGAGACCCTTTGTCAAAAATTGTTACGTCGATTCCGGATTTTAAAAGGTAATATGCGCAAATGCTTCCAGACGCGCCCGCACCAATAATTGCGACATTTTTATTTATCCTAGTCATCGTCTTCTCTTCTGGTACCGTATAAATATACAATTTCAGGATTTTCAATCGCTTCGTATAGTTCTTCCACCGTTTTATTCAAAATCGGATGAACAAAATCGTCTGCGATTTCAAGCATAGGAATAATCATAAATACACGTTTATGAAAGTGCTTATGCGGAATTGTAAGTTTCTGGGTGTTTAAAATCAACTTGTCATAAAATATTATATCTATATCAATGGTTCTGTCGGTATAACTTTTTTCGCCTTCAATTCTTTTCCTTCCAAGAACGCTTTCAATCTTTTGACATTCACGCAAAAGTTCTTCAGGGGTAAATGTGGTCGAAATCTGCACGACTGCGTTTACAAACCATTTTTCAGAATCCATTTGCCAAGGTTCAGTTTCATAAAGTGAAGAAGTCGCGACAATATTAATTTCAGGATAAGATTTCAACAAACTTGTCGCTTGTTGTATGTATCCGACTCTGTCGCCTAAATTTGAACCTAATGATAAATATGCTACAGCCATAGCCTAATTTTATATTGTAATCACGCTTTTTGTCAATGCAGCACTAAAAAAGCTCCGCTTGATAACGGAGCTTTTTATAAAATAGATTAAACTTACTTGTTGCCGTAACGTTTTTTGAATCTTTCAACACGACCTTCAGAGTCAAGAATTTTTTGTTGTCCTGTGTAGAACGGGTGACAGTTTGAACAAATTTCAACTGTGATATCGTCTGCTACAGAACCTGTTTCGATTTCGTTACCGCAAACACATTTGATAACAGTTTTCTTATAATCAGGATGTATTCCGTCTTTCATTTCTTACCTTCTTTCTTTCAAGATTCCAAACTTGAATTGTATATTATACTTCGACAAGCAATATTTTAATTTGCTAAAAATTAATTTTCAACCATTATAAGTGCTTTACTTATATACAAATATATAAACATGGCTGAAAAGCTTTGTAATATGGAGATTTTAACTTTTATGTAACGATTTGTAACGATTTTGTTCAAAACCCTAAAGTTTTTAAAAAATATGCCGTTATACATGATGCAAAAGGAAAAAGTAAAAAAGGAGTATCAAAATGACAGACGGTATCGGAAGAATATTTGGCGGCAATAATTACGGTGTTGGTGGTTATGTTCCGCAAAGAAAAGAACAATCTACAGAGGAAGCTCCTGCTCAACAAATGGTTAATCCTGAAGAAACTCAGGTTGACCCAAACAAAGTTATGGAATTTATGGCAAGTAATAATTTCTTCGTAGCACCTGCTGAAACAACAAGTGTTCCTGCAGAATTGGATGCGGAAACACAAGATAGAATTTCAGGATATATGGAACGTTTTGAAATGATTTACGGTATCGTTCAAGAAGAGTTCGGTGAAGAACTTGCACCGGCTGTTATGGATTTGGTAATGGACACTCTAATGGCAGCATAAAAAAATTCCTTCGATAAAACTTCTACACTATTTAACATTTCGGCTGATGAAAATCAGCCTTTTTTATTATAAAAAATAAAAAAAATTATAAGAAAAATTTTTGATTTTTATAAAGGTTGTAATTTAATAAAATCAATGACTTATGGCAGATTCACAAAATGAAAATTTTGTGAAATTTTAACTTTTGTAAAATTAATTTTTAACAAAGGTGTTGACATTGAATTTTGACTTGGTATGATGAGAAACGTTGAAGCCGTTAAGCAAACGTGCAAGCGACAAAGAGTCTGAGTGACGAAGTTTAGTAATCGCAAGAGTGTACGTTTCAAGCTCAATTTAATCCGAAAGAATAGCACTTATAGAATAATATAATTCAAGCTGTTCAATCTGAACCTTGAAAACAGAATAGAATTAAGACGAAAAAACTTGTTAATTCAAAAGCGAATGATAGGACAATGAAAAAAC
>CAKVLI010000006.1 GCA_934757155.1 uncultured Candidatus Melainabacteria bacterium
GGAAACAAACTCATCAGAAAAAGAAGCCTTCAACAAGTTATGAAAGAATCCTTCTTCTACGGTGCTAACAGATTTGGTAATAACTTCATTGCATAGCCGGTGCTACGCACATTATTTAACAACAAAGAATAACACACTCTCTCTTATAAACTACACACACATCTTACATCTTACAAAGCTTTTAGTCCTCATTTCTTGAGGACTTTTTCTTTTGTTTGCAAGGTAAAAGAAAAAGAAATAGGGAATGGCAAAATAGGTAAGATACGGTAAATTTTCTATTTACCGCATCTTATAATTATTCCTAAATTGTAATCGCTTTATCAAGCCCCACCCCCTTTGAATATTTTACGAGTAATCTATAAGCTTTATCCGCCTGTTTTTTGTATGCCGAATAGTTTTCATCACTTTCTGATGCAATAGAATTAAGCATCGTTCTTGTCATTATCGCTTCCTTCATAATCTCCTCAAGATGAATGGGCACTGTCAAAACATCATCATCTTTTTTTAATGAAAATATTTCATCACCTTCCGCGGATTCACCGATTGCAAGCGTATAATAATCCACCGTTACCATACCTTTTTCAATCGGAGTAGGATAAAGAACGATTTCGTTATTTTTTATATAGAACTTCTTCGGAGTTCCGATTTGTGGAGTCAGATTCTCAGGATTTTTCTCTAATTCAAGTTGAACGGAATTGTATTTTACCGCATACTGCCCGTTTTGAGTCTGTTTTATCAAGCCGTTTGGCATTTCATAAGACTCACATTTAGGAACAGTCAAAATCAAATGCGTACGTTCACGAAACGGAAAATCGTAAGACGAATAAATTTCCAAAATAGCTTTGTTCAAGGCAATCACAAGAGAGTCTTCAAATTCTGCATCCGAAACCGCGTCATTGTCGTACATCGCCCATTCCTGAGAAGCTGTTGCGTTATATAAATCAAGTAGTGTTATTGTCATAATTTCTCCTTTTAAGATTTAACCGGTAATGATTTTCACATCATAATCGGCGAATTTTTTCATATAGCTTTCAACCGAAGTGCCAAAAGCATCTTTACCAATATTTGTACCATTGCTTTTAAGGTATTCAATGACCGAACCGGCGCCTTTAAGATGAGCACCCGCAAGCAAACCTGACGGCGTAATTTCATATCCGTTAATAATTCTTCCGAGGTACTTATCCGCCCCGACGGCTTTCAAGTACGACCATTGTTTTTTCTTAAAAATAATTTGCGCATTTTCTTGCGCTTGCGGATTATTCAAAAAATCTTGAAGTGAGTTCACTCCGTCTTTGCCTGTAAACACTCCGCACCAATCATTGTTATACCGTCTTGTGTTTTTCTTGTAATACCCCGAATCAATAAGTGCCGCTTCGCCCATTTGATACTTACCGGCATAACCATATTTGTTTAAGGCTTTATAGTTTCCGCCGGATTCTCGCGCGCCTAAATCCTCTAAAAATTGTTGAAAAGTTTTTGTCATACTATCCCTCTCTATTCATCCAAAATTTTAGACAATAGCGTCTTATCGGAAACGACTTTTTTTGCTTTGTCCTTAAATTTTTTCCCGTTTTTCTCTACAATTCTGTACTCGTTCGGATATTTTTCGCGCAACTCTTTTGCTTCCTCTGCAGGCAGCACAAATGTGTGTCCGGTCGGAAGATACGTAATTTTAAACATAGTTTTCTCCTGTTAAGAAGTGATGCGGGCGGCTTCGCCGCCCGCATCACCGAATTATTCAACTTCTCTAACACCTGCCCATTTAGCAATAGCGTAGATTGTACCGGTAAATCCGGTTGCAAAGTCCAAATCAATTGAACCGTCAGCTTTTTCAAAACGAGATAAGTCTTGAAGCTGAATTGCAGAAACTCCCGCTGGAAGTGTAATTACGATATCTCCGAGCATTGAGTTCGGGTACGCATCGCCTGCTTTAACAGTCAACAAAGATGACGTTGCAGAGTTTTTAATAATAATAAATAACGAATTGTTCTTATTAGAAAACGCATCCGCGATTGTAACTCCGTTTGCCTGTGTAACAGTTGATTCTGTGATTCCGATATTTGCGACTGACTCTGTGTGGTCAAGTGTCGGATATTGAACATTAATAATATCTCTTGCCATAAAATTTTCCTTTCTGATTTTTACTATTCATTAACCGAGAGAGAGTGTAGCTGAAACCTTTGCAGTACCTAACATATCCGCACGCGGAGCGCCAACACCATAAAGACCGTAGCCTTTGTAGCAAGTGTTGAAGTTTTTCTCCGGAGTGTAGAAGGTTGTATTCAAGTTAGATGAAATACCGCCCGCAAGAGTTTTGTCCTTAACACCGAATAGTGGATAGAAAACGCCCTCTTCAGGTTGAGCAATGTGGTTTGAAACAAGAATTTCCCAACCGCAAAGGTTACCAATATAGCCTTTTTCCATTTCAGACTTGCCTTTTTCGGTGTATTTCAAATCATCTAATTTTCCGAGGTAGAATTGGTATTCAGGCGGAATTATACAAACCATTGAACCGTCAATCCAGTTAGTATGACCTTTTCCGTCTCCTCTTTGGAATTTTGCCTGCATGTATGCAAAAATATCTTTTGCTACGGTCGGAGTCAAAGTTATTGCACTGCCTGAATTATCAAGATAGTGACCGGCTCTTGTGTAAAGGTTTGCATAAGCAGAATCAACTGCTGCTGCAAATTGCTTGATTGCGTCATTGGTGTAATCTTTAGCCAAATCAACCGTCTTATCATATTCGCCGTCAGTTTTTGCAATCATTTTTTCTTCAACTTCTGATAATTCAAAGTGGAAAGCTTTTCCTCTGTCGATTTTTACCTTACACATTGAAACCGCAGCAGCTTCTGCATCAGGCAAATCACTGCCGTCATAGTCGAACAATTTAACCATGCCGGGCATTGCGATATCCACTTCGTCACCCTTGTTGATTGAATCCTTCATCTCTGAATGAGCAAGTTTTCCGACTACAAGTTCGTTGTAAAAATACTTGTTGAAAGCTTTTGAAAAAGCATCGACAATCAGTTGTTTTGTTGTTGTCATAAATCATCCTTTCATTTTTATGTGTGTACTAAATAAGCCTGTCCAGCATCTCATCGACTTCTTGCGGTGTCATTTCATCTAATCTCTTTTTAGGAGGTATAAAAGAGGTTTTCGGATTTTTGCTGTATTTCATTGAATCCAAAATCTGCTGAGTTTCTTTTTGAGCAGAATTTTTCCGTTCAGCAGTCTCAATCCTTGATGAAACGTACTTATCAAGAAGGTTGACAAATTCTTCCGTATCAAGATTTCCGTTCAAAGCCCCATAAGCTGCACTATAAATTGCCTTGAAATCAGTGTTTTGAAAATACTCAGGAGTATCGTATTTTTGTTTTATCTCTTCAAGATCAGACAAACATTGACGAAATTGTCTATCAAAATTGCTCATAAAGGTGCAAAGCCCCTCGTATGTTGATGCAACTTTGCGCAATTGTCCCAACTCTTCAGAACAAGTCCCCTGATATTTTTGCAGCTCTTCGTAAGCTTTAGTCAAATCTTCTACTGACTTGAATTTTCCTAAAATCAACTCTTCAGGAGGGTCTTTTTCTAAAGATTGTCCTTCTTTTTCGTCAATTTTTTCGACGGATTCTGTTTCTGAAACGACTTCTGTTTTTTCCGCCTGAGAGTTATCAGATTGCTCCGGCTCAAAAGCGTCAGCAACAGACGTTTCATTAGCTTGAATTTGATTTTCTTCCATAATATTCCTTTCTTATTTTTAATAATTCTATTCATGTAGTGCATTTTCTTCTGTAATCTTGTTTGACTCTTCTGTATCATCCCCTTGCTGTTCAACATTGTTGTTCACCATGGTCAAAAGCTGCTGCAACATTGGATTCATCGCGTTCGGGGGCAATTCTTCTCCATTTACCCCTACCCCTGCCCCTGTAGGAGCAAGAAATCTTTCCGGATTATCCACACCTTTTTGTTCAAAATACCAGATGAAAATTTCCTGCAAGTTTAACTCAATATGCTGCGCGAATTTTTCCACCGCAGTCACAAGCATATCCGCTTGTTCAGACTTGAGAGTTGCATTAGAAGAATCCGAATACGTGTATTTGTAATCCGCTTGCCTTACAGCGTCATCAATCTCGATAGTTTCAGGTTGATTTTCTTTATTCACAAAAACTGTTTCAATACCGGTTTTGAAATCCGCACAAAGTTTTGCAACTTTCTCGACATTCGGGATAATAAAATCCTGATTAATCGTATCTACAAGCATAGAAAGCCTTGTCATCTGACCTTGCGTTTTCGTATTAATTTCTGTCGCAGTCTTTGACCCTGTTGTCTCCACTGCACCAATCATATTCGGGAATATTCCTGAAACCTCCGCCATCAAATCGTTCAAGAAAAAAATATCCTCCATAAACACAGATGGGTTAAAACTCAGCTGTTGGAATGCCGCTGTAGGAGAAAGATTATCCCCGTATTCAATAATTTTCCCCGGATAAAGCTCGATTTCATCCTCATCAAAAAATCCTTCAGGTGCAAGCAACGGCGGATTTTCATTGAGTGATTGCAAATTACAGGTTCTATTGAGCAAATCTTCTTGAAAATGCGCAAGCGAAAGCACACAATAGAGCGGGCTTATACCTCTTTTTGTTTCAGGATCAATGATAAACGCACCGTAAGAAAACGGATTGATTATTCTTTCGTTTTTCCCGAACTCAACAAGGAATTTTCTTCCGACAATCACTGCATGCCAGTTTTTGAGAACTTCTCCTGACGGAAGCTTCAAATCTCCCCAATGCTCAAGCACTTCAACGGTAGAACCATTCACGATTTCGTTATCATTAATTCCGATACCTTTTCTGATATTTTTTGAGTCATTTTTCGCAACCAATTCGTGAATTTGCTCTGCCTGAGATTTATCAAGCTCATAATATTGGTTATTAATTATATCGCTCGGAGTCTTGTAACTTCTATAAATCTTCGGACAAGAATCCCAATTATCCACCTGAGATGAGTCAAAAACCAAATCAGCGGGATTCACCGGATAAACATAAGGATTGTCATAAATCTTCTTTCTATCTACCCAGAAGTTCTTGCCCTCTTTAATTGCGTCTAAAATTCTCGGAAGTTTTGTGAAATCTTTAGAAAAAACATTCTTAAACATCTCAATCGGGCGTCTGTATTCTTCATAATTTTTCTTCCAAGCCGTAAACGAGATTAATTCTCCAAACAATAAAGCGTTATCTATAACTTTATCGCAAGTTTTTTGAAACCCCATTTTTTCAAAAATATCCACCAAAACAGCTTTTTGCTTATTTGAAGAATTGTTTGAATCGTGATTTTCTCCGGAAACATCAAACATAGAATTTACGTTAGCGTAAGTATTTCGCCAAATAAAAGCCTTAAGCGTTTGGTAAAACATAAACGTTTTACACATTTTAACCTTGGCTTTCCATTTTTGTTTCTTGTCAGAAATCGATTTAAAATCATTTTTGAAAAATATTTCATTCGCCAACTTAGAAGCCATTTCCAAATTAGAGTTTCTTTGGGAATTTAAAGAAACAAACTCGCCTGAAATACTTTTCACAAGTAAAGCTTCTTCCTCTTTCGATAATTCTTTTGAAGAATTATCCTTTTCAATAATGTACTCAAAAGACATAAAATTTCCTTTCCGGGCAAATGCCCAATAAATATCTATCAATGTGCCTAATATTCACAGGCAAAAAAAATTTTTACGGGTTTTAGAATGAACAGGTAAACACTTTTAAAAAGGTACAAGATAAAATGCAAATACAAAAAATTAATCCGTTTTTAAACTATAACTTTAAACAAACAGCCAAAATCACAAAAAAAGAAGAATCGATTGAAGAGCAGCCACAATATTCATCCCTGCCTTCATCACTTGCTTTTGGCGCAAGAGTCGATAAAGGCTTATCCCGTTTTTACGAAGTAAACGCGGACAAAATGCCTTCGACCGTAAAAAAATTCATTGAGAATCTTCCGAGCAAAGAAATTTTCACACCGCTTGCTGCGCAAGCGGCTGCATTCGCCGGACTTGCCGGAGCTTTAACGATAGCAGACATCAAAAACAGTTATCCGGAAGAAGAACTTTTCCAAAACCTGATAAGCCCTGATGATAGCAAAGCTACTCGAGGAATTTTGGGAACTTATCGTGAAAACAAAGATTTGTTAGAAATGTGTGACCAAGGTATTCTTGAAAACAAAGAAAATTTGACCGTATGGCTGATTAAAAAGATTTTCCTTGAAGGCAAAACAGTTGATGAAATCAATCAAGATTTAGACAAAAACCTCAATCCTGATTTCAAAAAGTTATACACAGAAAAAGAGCCTGAAGGACAAGCAATCAGAGGTACAACCCTCAAAGCTCTCGGCATAAAGATGCCTGCATTTGAATATATGCAATCTCTAAGATACACTCGTGATGGATATTCTGACGCTGTAGGTGAAAAAATTTCGCAGGTTCAAAGAGCATTCTGGGATTCAATGCCTCCGGAAGAACGTACCGCAAGAGCCAGAGCAAGCGTTCTGAGATTTGAAAACTGGTGGGCATCAATGTCTTATGACGAAAAGCTTGACGTTATTGCAGAACAAATGGACACAATAGAACTTCTCAAAAAGTTCAACTCCTCCGATTTGGGCAAAACAAAATCCCACAGCAAACCTAAGACTGTTCAAACAAAAAATCCACAAGTTCATACGTCACAACCTTCATCAGTATTGAGCCGCGACGACTTGTTCAAGATTTGGGCTGCAAACAACTTGAAAATCTTTAATGAAAACCTAAGTCCGCTTGACAGAGAACGTATCCAAGTTAAACGCACCCAGAGAAGAGTTGAAGGCTGGGAAACGATGACTCCGGAAGAGCAAACAGAATACTTAGCGAAACTCAAAACCGGAACAGAACCTTTAAGATACGCGATGATTGATGCTTGGAACAACAACCCTGAAATTTTGGTCGAGTTATCTCTGTTTTTCAAAAGAAAAAGTATCCAAAACCCTGAAGAAGATTTGTATAACGACAAAAATTTCAGCGATAAAATGTCTAATCTTATGAGTGCATTTTGGAGCGAAAATCCTGATTTTGCCGCACAATTGGGCAGAGAAATCAGCAATTCTCACCAAAAGATTAAAACTGCAATCAACAGCGGTAATTTTGAAATCCTTAAAAGAGATATATTAAAAGCGAAAACTTTAAGACAAAAAGAAACCGCAAAAGAAGTCAAAGAATATATGCAAATTGACCCTTTGGGAATTATGGAAAACTATCCGCCATATATGAAAAACTTTATGAAGCTGTACAAAAACATATTCCCTGATAAAGGTGAATTTTTGCCAAAAGAATATTTTATGGACTTTTTCAATGCCGCATACTGCGATTTAACAGAAGATCAAATCAACAGCTGGACTAAATTCATTGTTAAAACTCAATTGACTCCGGAGGACAGATTAAACCTTGAAAACATTCGCTGTTCGGAAACCCCAAAATCAACTGTTATGAACCGTGCTCTGGAAGCTGCTTTGGCAGACGCATTGTACAAATGTACAGAAAATCCGATTGTATTTACAATGTCGCAAGCTGATTGCAAAATAGCTCTCTCACAAGTTTTGGCGGGTGATAGCGAAATTGATGTGCTTTCGGAAAAACTTGATAACAGATTTAAAATCCCTGTGAAAAATAGAAACGTAGATTTTGAGCGCATCACGGGTGTCTATAACGATACCAGAACTCCATTAAGTAATATGGAAGCAGATGAAATTCTTGAACAATACTTTGTCATCAGCAAATCAAAAGAAAACAATATAGAAGAAGTAAAACGAATCCGAAACGAATTAAACAACTACATTTCGCTATATGGAAGAAGTATTTATACAGCATTTTCAACCAAAAGTATGTATCCGCCGGAAGTTCGCAAAGCATTTGTAGAAAAATTCTTGTACAATCTTCCTGCAAGTCTTTTGGACGGTGGATTTACGTTAAGAGTAAAAACTATAGAAGACTTTAATCGTGAAGACCAAATCAACAGGATTAACAACGCGTTTAGTAGAAAATACTCTTTCGTTCCGCAAGAGGCAATGGAAAGCTATTTGCTTGAACTGGATAAAGCACTTAGAATGACCGGCACTCTCAATGAATTCGAAAAATACTGCTGTAAAAAGAAGAAAACACCGGAAGAACCTTGTGTAGCCTTCACACTCACTCGCGACCAATTTACGGTTGTAGATTATTTGCTCAACCTTTGCCTTGAACAATCTATGGCAGACGTTCTCTATAAAGCAACAGGTGAAGCAAAGGTATACTCTCTAGGTGCAGAAGAGTTGATGGAAGAACTTGAATCCTTTAGCCTTGTAAAAAGGCTTCCATTTGCGAAAACTGTACAAGCCAGAGAACGCGGCGAAAATTTTGATGTCAGACTAAAATCAAAACCAAACCTATTCCAACTCAAACAAATCTATAATGACTACGTGAAAGAGATTTTTGAGTATGTAGATGAGTGTTGTAATGAAGGAAAAAGAATTCAAAAAGAAGACCTCGTTATGATTTTGAACCCTGACGAAAACAAAACCGATGTTGATGAATACACTCGTAACAGAATAGTTGAATTTCCTGCTTAAGAATCAATGTTTGTAAACAAAGAGATTATCTTTTTCGCGAGAAAAACCACACCTCAAAAGGCATAACGCAGAGGCTCTGTTTTGGGCTTCTGCATAAATATCCGATTTAAACCAAGCAAGAGTTTTCTTTAAGCACTCCAAATTTGCCAAAAAATTTTTTCGCTGCGCAAAACCGTTCAGGAAAAGTTTACCTTTTTCCATGAAATAATAAATCGCACCAAGTAATTTTTTATTATCTAAAAATGCATAAAAAAGCGTGTTGTCGCGGATAAACTCATAAGAATTCGAATCGCAAATCTTTTCCTGACAATTTTCGTACAGCAACTTAAGCTGATTTTCATAATTTTTAAAATCAGCGTCAGTCGGAATTAATACCGATATCATCTTTTCTCCTATAAGGCAGTTACCTGTTCTTTCGTATAATTGCTATCAGGTTTAAGCTTAAATGCGTAAGTTGCATAATCCTTAGCATTTTTCAAATAAGAACTTCTGCCGGTTTTATTATATAAAGATTCGTTTACATAAGACATATACAAGTAAACCAAGTAGTTATCTTTATCTACATCAAGCACTTTTTTGAAATACTTATCCGCATCTGAAAATTCACCCAGAACATATGAACGATAACCAAATCTTTCATAAAGTTGTGTCATTGTTTCCGGACGATAATGTGCATCCGTAAGCGAGGTTTTGCCTTGACCGATTATAATAGATTTTCTGTCAGATGACACTCTCACATTCAACACATCTGAATTATAGACATTATATCTACCAAAATCTTTCCATTCATCTTCTATGAAATATTTTCTGTTTTCACTAATATTTTCAAGTCTTTTCTTTGCATTCGGATGAGTACTGTGAAAATCTTTTGATTGCGGAAGAGTATATAAAAACGAAATTATATCAACTCCCTTGTCTAAATTATATCCCGCTTTCGATGCCAAAATGGCGCCTTCCGTATCCGCCGCAAACTCCATATTCTTTGATTCAATAAGAAGTTTACGTATCAAAATAGCATCTGCCAAAAGCTCAGATTCATTGAGATAAAAATTACTTTTGTTCAATTTATCTGTTATAATCTTTTTTCTCTGTGCATGTCCCAAAAGTGCATGCGCCATTTCATGCCCGATAACCATTGCCATTGCATCATCGTTATCTAAAAACGTGTCATACATACCGGTATTAATTTCAATACAGTTCATATCGTGAGAATAAGCATTCACATCTGTAGAACGATTTATAACAATGCGCCAATTAATGTGCTGAAGATTATTTGCTCTAATCATGCGCTCTGCAATTCTATAAACCCTGTAAAAATCTTCACCGTAAGCTTGTCCGTTATAGTTATCTGTTTTTCGTGACAAAAAATCTTTTTCGATTTTTGCGTACTTAACATTATCCGCACTGATTTTCTTTGTATAATCCGCATTACTTACCGGCGTAAAATCGTTTACTCTGAAAATTTTCGGGTCTTTTACATCAGCTTTAACCTGTTGAACAGCAGGTCTTTCAAAATACTTGCTTGTTGTTTCATATTTCTGCGCGTGTTTCATTTCTTTCATATGCAATTTTGTATAATCTCTTGCGTCAGCATTAAGTTGAACAAGTGCGCATAAAACCAACAATAAAATAATCTTTTTCATATATACTCCATTTTCCACATAAACAAGCATACCATTTTTAACTAATTTATGCAACTATATTTTACTTTTATCAACTCCTTCGATTATATTAATCTGCGGCTCTTCATTCTCAGGGCTAATATCATCCAGCCCCAAAGCCAAACGTTGACCTTTCTGAACTTTAGTAATTGATGATATCAAAAAGTCCAAAGTTGAGATTGTGTTTTTGGGAACATCAAGAAATTCAATATCCGCGCGAACGAGTTCGCGAGAGTACTCATCCAACATAAACTCCAGTATCTCAAGAGTTTTGTCATAAAAATTTATATGTTTGAGATTGATTTTTTGCCGTTCTGCGTTTAAATCAAACTTAGCACTTTTTGTTTTTGGCATAATAAATTTCCTTTGATAAAAATAAAAAAAAAGCAGGGGCGAGGAGTAGTGTGTAATCGAGAGAAAGGTGAAACAAAGCCCCTGCGAAAAAATTTAAACTTCAAACTAAATTATATGGTCTTTATAAGCTCTTTATTGCCATAAAAATCGCAAGCATACTGACGAACTTTTTCTTGACCGTTAATCTTTACAGACTTGTTAATTCCGTATTTCCAGCCAAACGGACGCGTTTTAAATCTTGCATAATTAGATTCCTTCATTGAATAAAGAATTTTGTCCTTATGTTTTCGAACCAAATCGTTTGCTGCAAGTCCGGATACAGCCTTTTTATTAATCTCACCGTCAAAACGATATTCCACTAACTCTGCAACAGGTTTTTGACAAATCGGACAAAAACCGACGGACAATTTTCTTGATGTATAAAGACTGTTCTCGACCAAATAATAAATATCATCTGCTTTGAAACCGCAGCAATGACGCATAAAGCCCTCCCTGCCGCCTTTTTGAACGGCATAAAATTAAATAATATATCGACACACTTAATAAGCCTGCTATAACAGACTCAAAAAGTTAATAGCTATCCCCGTACCCTTGGGGTTGATTTCTCTTACGCGGCGAACCTTGTTTTGAAATCAGGTACAAATTCATAATACAACATTTAATTTTTTTCGCTACAAATTGTAACAACTTTTTTACATCTAAACCCAAAACCCGCCACACGTGAGAACAAGGCGTCAATCGCCGCATCTAAAATCCCTGTAACAAAAGCATTATAAGCAATTTTTATAATGTCATTGACAAAATATCACTCAATTTGTTACTTTTATTGAGTAATGAAATTAAAAACTTTTTATACAACTTTATTATTTTTTGCAATGTCATCAGCCGCTATTGCCTCTGTTGACAGCATTGAAAACGATTTAACCAAATGCCTAAAAAATCGCTATTTAAGTTATGATATGATATGTTGCACCGAAAAAGCATCTGACAGCTGCATTGCAGAATTATCAAAATTTGCACAAAACAGTACTGAAGCCAAAATTAATCAAACATACTGGAATAACTACAAACAGTCAACATCTGTAGCTATAATTTCTCACTTGAAAGAAGCTCACGGCACAATGTATCACGAGTTTGCGAGTTCGACAACCTATGAAATTAATAAAAATCGTTTGATAATATTGAATTATCTATACAATAATGCTGATTACAAGAGAGAAAAGTATCTTTCCGACGATTTGAAAAATTGTCTGAACCACGGCGATGCCAGCAAATGTTATATTACTACTGCTAACAAGTATAAATCTGAAATCAACGACATGCTAAATGATTTGAAGGCAAATCTTTCTCAAAAAGACTATCAAAGTTTGATGAAAAATCAATCCGACTGGAATAAATATTACCAAAATACAACAACACTTAGTTCAAAATTAGGCGAATTAAAAAAATCACAAATTACGAAACTTCTTCTTGAAGAACGTAAAAGCCAATTATACATGATACAGGTTTATGCTGAATACATTAAATCGTAGCTATCCCCGTACCCTTGGGGTTGATTTCTCCTACGCGGCAAACCTTGTTTTGAAATCAGGTACAAATTCACAATACAACATTTCAAATTTTTAGCCGGAACGGTTTCACATCGGGTTGTGAGCTATCCCGCACACAACCCGATGTTCACACACCTAAGGTCAGATTAAGAAAAATCCAAAAAATTTGTCAATTTTATGTTTTTTCTTAATCTTCCAATTGTAACAACTTTTTTACATCTAAACCCAAAGTTGAATATTTACAGCCTTTTTGAGGTAAAATTATACCTGAAAGAGAGGTGCGAAGCATGAAAGCAATTGTTTTTGATAACGGATTAAAACTTGATAAAAATTACCCAAAACCTGTACCGCAAGAAGGTGAAGCACTTATTCGCGTAACATTAGCGGGTATTTGTAATACAGATTACGAAATCACAAAGGGATATATGGGTTATAAAGGAATTCTCGGACACGAGTTCGTGGGTGTAGTAGAAGAGGTTAACGGAAGCGACAAATCACTTGTCGGCAAAAGAGTTGTAGCAGAAATCAGCTACGGCTGCAACGACCCGGAATGCGAATGGTGCGCACAGAAGAATTATCGCCACTGCCCGAACAGACACACGTTGGGAATCTGGAGAAAAGATGGCTGTTTTGCTGAATATATGACCATGCCGGTCAACGTGTTGTTTGAAGTTCCTGAAAACGTAACAGACGAACAAGCCGTCTTTGTTGAACCGCTTGCCGCAGCTTGCGAAATCAGTGAACAACTCCACATTGAACCAATGAAAAAAGTTCTTGTCCTGGGTGACGGTAAACTCGGTCTAACAACCGCTCTCACACTGAACTCACTCAATCTTGATGTGCTTCTTGTCGGCAAACACCAAAACAAACTTGATATCGCAAAAGCTCAAGGTGTAAAAACTCAGCTTTTGAGCTCATTTACACCTGAGAAAAAATACGATGTTGTAGTCGAAGCAACCGGTACAGCATCAGGATTTGAGACCTCAATGTCTTTAACAAAACCGCGCGGAGTTCTTGTTCTAAAAAGCACAGTAGCATCAGGAAAAGAATTAAACCTCGCACCTATCGTCATTGATGAAATCACCGTTTTAGGCTCTCGCTGCGGTCAATTCCCACCGGCTTTGAGATTACTCAAAAACAACAGAATAGATTTCACACCGTTCATCAGCAAAGTTTATTCTATTGATGACGCGCTGGAAGCTTTTGAAGCGAACAAAGCAAAAGAAAGCATAAAAATACTTATCAAGATTTAATCTTGTTAAACAAACTAAAAAAGTGGCGGATGATTTCATCATCCGCCACTTTTTAATCATTATTCAAAACCTAAACTGTAGCAGGTTTCTTTTGTTGGCTTGCACCCGGAATTGCTTGCCAGTTTGCAGCCATAATTTTCTTGAATGATTTAAGAGCTGTGTCTTCAAGTTCACCCAATTCTTCAGCTTCCATAATCAATTCACGAAGCGGAAGAAGAGCTCTTTGGTCACGAAGAACGCCTAATGCTGCAGCAGCACCTGCTCTTACCAAATCATTTTCTGAACGGTTTTTCATAACATCAATCAATGCCGGAACAGCTTTTGTATCGTTCAATTTACCCAAAGATGTTACCGCATAAATTCTTACGTTTACCCATTCGTCATAAAGCATATTAATAATTTTATCTACACATTTTTTGTTGCCGATTTCGCCCAAAGCACGAGTAGCATCACATCTTACGTTTACTTTTTCGTGGTCTAAAGATTTCATCAAAGCATCTGTTGCAACATCACCGATTTCAATCAATGCGTCTGTTGCTGTAATACAAACTTGTGAGTTTTCATCGTTCAAAGCTTCAACAAGCGGTTCAACAACAATCTTACCGCCCAAACGACCTAATGCACGAGCTGCACGAACCCTAACATCGACATTTCTATCTTCACGCAAAGACTCAATCAAGTGTTCTGTAGCTTTTGAATCACCCAATTCACCAAGCGCACGAGCTGCATATAAACGAACGGAGCCGTTTTTATCATTCTTTAAAACGTCAATTAACGGTTCAACAGCTTTTGAGTCACCCATTTCTCCGAGCACTCTTGCAGCGTTATATCTAACTTTTTCAGAACTTGACGACATCAAATCGTTGATTAGTTCTTGAAAAGTTTTCTTAACCTGTTTCTTTTTGCTGTTAACTGTTATTGCCATATACATTACCTCCGACAATTATCTAACTTCTACACAGATATATAAAGTTTTAATATGTTTAAAAATTGCGCTTTTCTTTTTTCTTTGTTAACTTTTTGTTACATTCCCCTTTTAGGGTAAATTTTACACTTATTCGTTCAGCAATAGTTAGTATACCATATTTTTACATATTTATACTTCCCTAATAAGATATTTTTACAAAAATTAATTATAATAACATTTGTAATTTGAGCAAAACCCTGTTATAGTTTTAAAACTCGTCCTTCAAAAAACTTAATATTTGTTACTCACTGGGGATAGTAATAATAAATTCGCTTCCAAAACCAACTTTAGAATTTACTTCTATTTTTCCTTTATGTTTTTCAATAATTTTTTGTGAAATTGCAAGCCCCAAACCCGTTCCGACTCCAACACCTTTTGTTGTGTATCCAGCAAAAAATATTTTTTCAGGTTCTTTTATTCCGCAACCTGTATCTTTAAATTTTACGATTAAATTGTTATTTAAGTAATTCGTGTCAATGGTTATTGAACCATCTCCATCTATTGCCTGTGTTGCATTTACAAGGATATTCATAAAAACTTGATTAAGCATGTTTGGATAACACTTAATCGGCGGAATGCTTCCATAATTTTTTATAATATTTATTCTGTTTTTTGTTTCGTGACGTATCAAATCCAATGTCAAATCTATTTCTTTATTGATGTCAGCTTCCTGCAAATCTGCCTCATCCAAACGCACAAATTTTCTCAAAGACACAACCAAGCCGTTAATTCGAGCAATCGCCTCTTTATCAATGTCATTAATTTCTTTCAACAGTTCCGCGGTCTCAGCATCCTGCAATCTTGAAATCAATTTTGTAGCTATTTCGTTGTTTGATTTTATAGATGCGACCGGAGTATTAATTTCGTGCGCGACTCCGGCTACCAATTGACCAAGGGATGCCATTTTTTCAGAATTTATAAGTTTTAATTGAGTATCCTGCAATTCTTTGAGCGCGCGTTTCAATTCCTTAACCATCCTTGCATCTTTTTCATACAGTTGGGCTTGAATAATTGCACTGCCAAGCTGAGTTGAAACTCCATCCAAAACCTCAAGAGCATCATCCAATTTTGTTTTTTGTTTTGTTAAAAGAACAATAACCCCAAGCCTTAAATCCAAGTGATAGATTGGAATAACAACTCTCTGCACCAGTTCGCAAAAAGGTTTTGCTTCAACAAATTCTTTCATGCATGAACCGCAAAAAACTTTGCCGGATGAGATATTTTTTTCTGTATTTTTATCAAAAGTTATTTTTCTTCCAATATCTTTTTTGCTTAAAGATTCATTAATAATATATGCGTTCATATCTTTTGAATACACGGCATAATAGGCTCTGAACCCTGCAAACAATTGCGATAATTCATCCAGCGCAGAAGATAAAATCACTGAAGTGTCAATTGAACCTCTAATAATATTAGAAATATTGTTTAAGAGCAATAGTTTCATTGCCTGAGATTGCGCTTGCTGTTTAATTTTCGACAAGTTTTTGTTATCTGTTTCCAAAAGCGTAATCTTTTTTTGCAAAGACTGATTTCTTTGAATAGATTTTTCCAAACTTATTTTTGCAGTCACATCTGTAAACACAATCGTAATATATTCGCCCTTAATTGCAGCGTTCATATCGTAATAAGAATATTCATTTCCGGAAGATTGATACAAAACGTGAGCAGAAAAATCTTGCGGAGAAGATATTGCTTGAATAATCGGCGAATGGACTTCGACCTCGTTGCTGACAAGCGCGCAAACATTGTAGTTAAGTTTGTGGGAAAACTTTTTTAAGTTCTCGAAATCAGGAAAAACGCGTTTAAAAACATTGTTTCTAAACACAACTTCCTTTTTCTTATTAACAATGATAACTGCACTGTTAAATTTATTAAATAAATCGAACTTCCCCATATATAATATTATAGCTTTCGCAAAAAAATGAAGCAATAATTTTACCCTAAAAAGCAATTTAATTTATTTGATTATTAATAAATTATATTAATATGAAGTTTGCGCTTAAAATAATTCTTTTGATAACATTCGTATTCAGCATTGATTATGAATGTTTGAGTGCGCAAAGATTTCTTTATATTCTAAACGATGATTGTTTAAACGAACTCTCTGAGAGTGCGGAAAACTATTTCAAAAAGACACAAATTAGCGTAATCAGAGATTCTCGAGGAATAATTTTAAGACTTGAAATAAAAAATCCGGCAAAAGAATACTCAAAATTTAGCCCTGAATTCTACACAAATATAATAAACATAGAACATTTTTTGGCAAAAATTAAAAATCCTGCTATAATAGAAGTGCACACGGAAAATATTTCTTCGCAGAAGGATTTTGGTATAAAAAACTGGGAGATGTCGACCGTCATAGCAAACCGAATAGAAGAGTTGATGCTTAAGATGGGAAAAGAATGTCTGCGAGGAAGGATAAATTCAATCGGTTACGGCGAGTTTTTACCGTCAAAGAATACATCAAATAATGGTGGTGCTTATCCAAACAGAGTTGATATAATAATACTATGTAATATAAGTGGAGAATAGTATGGCTGAAAATGAAAACAATCAGGAAATAAAAGGCGCAGAATTTAATAAATACCTTATTGTAAGTTTGGTTTCAACAATTATTTTGTGCGTCGTCTTTGCCGGTGTAAATTATCTTGTAATGGAAAATCTTTTGACTCAAAAAATCAGCAAGATTTCACTTGCACAAGAAGATTTGGAAGACGGAGAAGAAGGTGATGAAGACGAAGTTCAAAAGGGCGTTATCGTTGACTTGGGTGACTTCATCCTTAACCTTTGCGATGAAACTCAGAAAAAATATCTTAAAGTAAATGTAGCAATAGAAGTTTCACAAAAAGAAACAGATTTCCCTGAAACAACAGAAGCTCCTAAGAGCAGCGGACACGGCGCAGCTCCGGTGGCTGTTGATCCGATGGAGTCTATTCAGAAGGAAATGAATCAGTACAAACCTGCTATCAGGGATGCTGTTATTACAAACCTTTCAAGCAAAACCTCCGCAGAATTATCTTCTGCAGCAGGCAAAGAACTTGCAAAAGAACAAATTACAAATGACATAAACTCTATTCTCGGTGGAGAGAGAGAAGTCCTTAGAGTAAGCTTTGGGCAATTTATAATTCAGTAGGAAATGGAATGTCAGATAGCAATAACGAAATAACAAAACTGGCCACAGAGGCATTTGAAGAAGAAATGAGTGAGTCCGAGCACAAGAGTTATAAGCTTTATAACTTCAGACGTCCGGACAAATTCTCAAAAGACAACTTAAGAGCTCTAAGAGATATTCACAGAGAGTTCTCTAAAGCTATTTCACTTATCTTGAGCGGTTATCTTCGTATGAGAGTTGAAATCGAAATCGTATCAGTCGACCAATTGACTTATGAAGAATTTATCCGTTCAATGCCTTCTCCTATCAGTGTTGGTGTATTTGAGTTTGAACCGCTTTCAGGACAAATCCTTTTGGGTATAAGCTTTGAAGTTCTATCCTGCATTGTCAACCGTATGCTTGGCGGGGTCGGGAATGTTGATATTCAAACAAGAGAACTTACAGATATTGAAAAAGCTCTTGCCAAAAAAATTATTAATATAATTATTCAATCTTTGGAAGATTCTTGGAACGCGATTATCCCTGTTTCAGGAAAATTCATCAGCCTTGATGACAACTACCAGTCAATACAGGTTGCAACCGCAGGTGAAATCGTTGCTTTGCTAACATTTGAAGTTCAAATCAGCGGAAAACATTACGGCTTATTCAGTATTTGTTTCCCATATCCGGTTTTGGAAACTGTTTTGGGTCACTTAAGCACACAACACATCTTCCAAACAAAAGGTTTGGTTGCTTCTAACGAAGAAAGAATGAAAATGATATCAAAATTGAATTCTTCAAATGTTGATTTAAGAGTCCAATTTGGTTCTTGTAATATTACATTGGATGATTTTTTACAACTTACCGAGGGTGATATCATTAAACTTGATAACAGAGTTCAGGACGATTTGATTGTCAAAGTCAATGGGGAAAAGAAATTTTTTGCCCGTCCCGGAACTATGAAAGATAATATTTGTGTTAAAATAACTGATGTGTATGACGAAATGCACGAACTATTGAGGAATTATTTTTAGAGAGGACTTGAGATGATACCGGATGATGAATTCAAAGATATGGATATAAACCACACAAACGAAGAACCTTCAGAAGAAACACCTGCGCAAGCGGAAGATTTCAAGCCTGAAACAGTTGCTTACGAAGAACACTCAGCAAAAGATTCTACCGTAACGGTTCAGCCTGTTCAATTTGCATCTTTTGAAGATTTGGATCAGGTACAAGGTCCGCAAAACCAAAACCTGAACATTCTTCTTGATGTTAAACTTCAATTGACTGTTGAATTAGGCAGAACCGAATTGCCTATCAAGAAAGTTCTTGAACTCACAAAAGGTTCTATCGTAACTCTTAATAAAGCAGCCGGCGAACCTGTTGAACTTTATGCAAACGGCAAGCTTATTGCTTACGGTGAAGTTGTTGTAATCGAAGATAACTTCGGTTTAAGAATTACTCATATAACAGACCCTGCAAAGCGTTTACACTCTCTAAGTTCAAATGCTAACAAAGAAAAAGAAGAGGTGTAAACAATAGTAACAGTCTGATTCCATTTACTTGACTGTAGGGTATATTTAAAGTATTTTTAAAAGGTGCGATAACTCGCACCTTTATTGTTATCACGAAATTTTAGGGAAGAGAATATGGATTTTACTACACTAACCATTGATATTTTAAAAACACTTTCTGTCGTTGGCGGTTACGGCATTGGTATTATATTACTTACAATCATCGTAAGAGCAGCAATGTGGCCTTTGGGTGTTTCTCAACAACGTTCAATGAGAACAATGCAGCTTTTACAGCCAAAGATGAAGGCCATTCAAGAAAGATACAAAAGCAATCCGCAAATGATGCAGCAAAAAATGATGGAATTCTACAAAGAACACAAATTCAACCCAATGGCAGGTTGTTTCCCATTGCTTATTCAAATGCCTATCTTCATTCTTTTGTATTCAACTCTTATGAGTCCGCAATTTATCCAAATGGCTGGTGATTCTCAATTCTTATTCATAAACAGACTTGATGCAACTCTTAAAACTTCTGCAGGAGTTTCTCACGACGGAATTTTAGGAGTTTCTAAATACGATACCTTTATGACAGGTAAAACTGCTAAAGTTTACTTGAAAGGGGTTGATGAGCCTCTCGAAAACGTAAAAATAGAGAAACCTACCAAAGCAGTGGAGGTTCAGGGCGAACTTGTCCCTGGGGAAAGTGCTGATTTCAAAATCAGTCTTGATAATTTGAACTTGAAATTCAGCCAGCTAGACCAAATTGAAAAGGCTCAAATTGATATAATGGATGTTCAAACAAAAGAATCTGAGTCTATGGAATTTGTAAGAAAAGACGGTATTTTAACCGCAACAGTTCCTACAAAAGAAGTTAAAACATCTTTCCACTATGATGTACTTCTCTTAATTGCTTTGTTTGCAGTGACAATGTTCTTCTCACAAAAAGCTATGATGGCTATGAACAAAAACGTTCAACAAGACCCTCAACAGGCTGCTATGCAAAAATCAATGAACACATTTATGCCGATTATGTTGACTTTCACATTTGTTATAATCCCAATTCCGGCAGGTGTTCTTCTTTACTTGATTTCAAGCAACATCTTCCAAGTTGTTCAGACAGTTATCATCAACAAACAACTTGAAAAAGAAGATGAGAAAAAAGCTCAAAAGATTGATGACGACGACGTAAAGAACGCTAAACAAATACAAGAAAAGGAATAAAAAGTTTAATGTTACTTTCAGAATTTGATTATGAATTACCGGAAGAATTGATTGCGCAAAAGCCTAGCGAAAAGCGCGAAAATTCAAAAATGATGGTTCTTAAAAGAGACTCTCGTCAAATTCTGCATAAAAACTTCTATGATATTGTAGACTTGTTAGACAAGGATTGTGTCCTTATTCTAAACGACACAAAAGTCATGCCGGCAAGATTGTACGGCTACAAAGATACCGGCGCGAAGATTGAAGTTTTCCTTCTAAAAGAACGCGAGAACGATAAATGGGAAGTTTTGATTAAGCCTTCCAAACGCGTAAGAACAGGGACTGAAATAAAAATAAGCGACGAATTGTCTGCACAAGTTATTATGCCGCTACCTGAGGACGGAAAATGGATGGTGAAAATGAATTTTGAAGGTGATTTCCTCAAAATTATCCACAAAGTCGGAAATATTCCGCTTCCACCGTACATCGAAAGAAAAATGGCAAATGAGGACTTGAAAAAACTTGATTTTGAAAGATATCAAACAGTTTACGCAAGAGAAGAAGGCTCTGTTGCCGCTCCAACTGCAGGTTTGCATTTCACAAAAGAAATATTGCAAAAACTTGCTGATAAAGGAGTTGAGATTGGATATGTCACACTAAATGTCGGAATAGGGACTTTCCGTCCGGTTAAATGCGATAATATTCTTGAGCATCACATGGATTCAGAAACTTTTGAAATCCCTGAAAAGACCGCAGGGCTGATTAACAGAGCGAAAGCCGAAGGCAAAAAAATTATTGCAGTCGGAACAACAACTGTCAGAACACTGGAAACGGCTTATAAACTATACGGCAAAATTCAAGCCTGTAAAGCAGCCTCGGAACTCTTTATTTATCCGCCTTACGAGTTCAAAGTTGTGGACAATTTGATTACAAATTTCCACCTTCCAAAGTCAACACTTTTGATGCTTGTAAGCGCACTTGCCTCGAAAGAGTTTATATTTGAGGCTTATGAAGAAGCAATAAAAAACAAATATCGTTTTTACAGTTATGGCGATTGTATGTTAATAAGTTAAGAAAAGAGGAAAAAATGTTAGATATAAGATTAATCAGAGAAAACCCTGAAAAAATTAATGAGCTTTTAAAAAGAAGAAATCCTGAATTATCAGTAGATAAAGTTATTGAGATTGATATTGAAAGAAGAAAAATCCAAACTCAAGCAGATGAACTTCGTGCAAAAAGAAAAACCGAATCACAAAAAATCGGTATAATGAAGAAAAATGGCGAAAACACTGACGCTATTCAAGAAGAAGTTCGCGCTCTCGGGGATGAAGTAAAAGCTCTGGAAGAAAAACAAGTCGAACTTGATAACGCTCAAAGAGATTTGTTACTCAGAATACCTAACATTCCGGACGAAACAACTCCTATCGGAAGATCAGAAAACGACAACCCGACTGTAAAAACTTGGGGCGAGCCTACAAAATTCAATTTTGAACCAAAAGCACACTGGGATATTTGCGAAGAAAAAGGAATTGTTGACTTTGAAAGAGGGGTTAAGATTTCTCAATCAAGATTTACGCTCTACCGTGGAAAAGGCGCAAGATTAGAGCGTGCTATTATCCAATTCTTCCTTGATTTACACACAGAAGAACACGGATACGAAGAAATTTTACCACCGTTTATGGCAAACGCTGCTACAATGACTGGTACTGGACAATTACCTAAGTTTGCAGAAGATATGTACAAATGCGTTGATGAGGATTTATACCTCATTCCGACCGCAGAAGTTCCTGTAACAAACATCTATTCAGGAGAAATCTTGTCAGAGGATGATTTGCCAAAATATATGACGGCTTACACTCCATGTTTTAGACGTGAAGCAGGTTCAGCTGGTAAAGATACAAGAGGCTTAATCAGAGTTCACCAATTCAACAAAGTCGAAATGGTAAAACTTACAACTCCTGAAAGCAGCCCTGAAGAACACGAAAAACTTACAAGAGATGCAGAAGTTTGCCTTGAAAGATTGGGACTTCCTTACAGAAGAGTTGCTCTCTGCACAGCTGATATAGGTTTCAGCGCAAACAAATGTTATGACTTAGAAGTATGGCTTCCTTCTTACAATACTTACAAAGAAATCTCCAGCTGCTCTAACTACGGCGATTATCAAGCAAGAAGAGCTAATATGAGATATAGAACAAAAGATGGTCAAGTAAGATTTGTACACACAATTAACGGTTCAGGTCTTGCAGTCGGAAGAACATTCGCGGCAATCATCGAAAACTTCCAACAAGAAGACGGAACAATTATTATTCCGGAAGTTTTAAGAAAATACACCGGATTTGATAGAATTTAGTTGATTAAACTATAAAACGAGCTTCCTTAAAAAGGAAGCTCGTTTTGACTTGAAAATTGTAATTTGCTAGAATTGGCTTATGAGTAGATTACAAGAACGTATTGAGAATTTTAACAGAGCTTACGAACTTTTTGCAATGGCAAGAAGTGAGTGAAAAATAGTATTGATAATGACGGAATAGTATTCTATCAAAGATAGATTAATATGCCTTAATCAAAAACACTTTTATCCCGTTATCGAGTCGTTCTATGCGCTTTACGTATCTGTAATCCGTCGGTGAGGTTAAAATCAAGACGACAGCAGGCTTTTTGCCTGTTAATTTTGAATAATATAAAGACTGCCCAATTGATTCCGCCCATTTTTTTGCGAAATCGAACTCTATTGCATAATCCTTAGACATGCAGTCGACTCTTGTCATGTCCCAGAGTATAACTTCTTTTCGACCAAAATCAGAAGTACACCACTGGTTTTGGTAATAAGCTTCAACCTGCCCCGGACGCATCGTTTGGGTGTCATACCATTTTTGCGGGACGTAATTCAAACCAAAATAGTAAATCCCCGTCGCCATGAGGATAAACGTTATGACAAAATGAATTGTTTTATTTGAGCTCTTCTTCTTTCTTCCCATGCGAATTATTTTACAACTTCTAATGTTTTATAATCATTCAAATACGGCAAATGTTCTTCCGTAATCAATTCCCCGGGGAGCAAAATCGAAATTCCCGGAGGACATTCCGCAATAACCTCAGCCGAAATTCTTCCGATAGCATCTTCTTTCGCGATAACTTCTTTTGCAGAATAATACGCATCACGCAAGCTCATCACGATTTTAGGCTCTAACATTGGCATATGTTTTCTGTTTTCTAGATAACAAATGTCCATATAATTATCGCGAGCAATTTTTTCTAAGCAGTCTGCCAAATACTTAAAATCAGAGCGTTTGTTACCCAAATTGCAAAGAATTAGAACACCAATATCTGATGCGGATTCCACTTCAATACTAAAATCAATTTCCAAAATAGATTCCAGACGTTTGCCTGACAAACCGTCAATTTTGATAAAAACTTTTGTTACATCCGTCAAATACCCAAAATCTGTTTTCAACTGATGAAGATTAGGAATATTATCAAGACGAGTGCGCAAATATTTCGCATTCTTAATCATTCTGTCCAAAAGAGCCTGCCCTGATTTTGATTGTAAAGTTGCTCTTGCCGCATCAAGACTTGCCAATAGCAATAGTGACGGACTTGTTGTGTGCAAAAGTTTCAATGCCTTTTCCACATCGTCAGGATTTATACAAGAATCTTTTGAAATATGGAGCATTGAACTCTGTGACATACTTCCGCCGGTTTTGTGAAGCGAATGAACTACTGCGTCCGCACCAAGTTTCAAAGCTGTTTCAGGCAAGTGTTTATTAAAATTCCACAAACAACCATGCGCCTCATCCACTACGAGAGGAACACCGTATTTCTTGCAGATTGCACTAATTGATTTTATATCAGAAACTACACCTTCATAAGTCGGGTTTGTAATCCAAACAAGCCCTGCATCAGGATTTTCCTGTAATGCTTTTTCTATGGTTGAAGCCTCAATACTTCCCCAAATTGACCAGTCTTCAATCCTTGAAGGACAAATCCAAACCGGTTCTGCACCTGATATCATCAGACCTGTCAGGGCTGAGCGGTGGCAATTTCTGTTTATGATAACTTTTTTACCTGCCTTAGTTAAAGCCATGCCAATCGCAAGATTTCCTGCAGTTGAACCATTCAGCAAAAAGAAAGTTTTCTTTGCGCCGAAAGCTTCTGCAGCAAGTTCTTGAGCTTCTTTTATCGGGCCAGTCGCAGGATGAAGAGTTCCGAGGTTATCAAACTCATCTGTTGTATCAAGATTTAAAACTTTTTCACCCACAAGCTTTTTAAAATCTTTAAAAATAGCTTTTCCCTTCGTGTGTCCCGGAATATGAAATTGATAAGTCGGATTTTCCACAGCATTCTTCAAAGCCTCCACAATCGGAGCTTTTACCTTCTGAGTTTCCTTTATATCACGACTTTGTTTTAAATCTTTCATTTCAATAAGTATAATACTCAAAAAAAAATATTTTTGCTACATTTTAAAATATTTTTTTGTCATTTGTACTTTTCTTTTTTCTTATTTGCGAGGCAAGAAGAAAGAAAACGCCGAAAAGAAAGAAGAAGCACGCAATTGTTCACAACGTCTTCGCTTTGCTCAGCCGAAAGTCAAGTTGTGCTGCGCACAATCTCTTTGCTCGCTATTGCAGCAAGCTGCACGCGCGCAGATTTTTCGTCATTCTGAGGCTTTAGCCGAAGAATCGCAAGATAAAGCGAATGTTGACACCTCACCCTAACCCTCTCCTGACAGGAGAGGGAAATACGAACTCTTCAACCATTCAACTATTCAACTTGTAGATGTAGGGTGGGAAAAACACAGTGGTTCCCACCACATGTCATGCTGAACGTTATTTACCCTAATAAGTAGGGTGCGCACACTTGCGCACCAATAACTGCCTGAAACACTTTACAACACAAAAATAACGATTTATAATCTTAAATAAAGTTGTAAGGAGAGATTATGAAGATATTATTTGCCTCTGCGGAAGTAGCTCCGTTTTCCAAAGCAGGAGGACTTTCTGACGTTGTAGGAAGTTTGCCAAAAGCTCTTGAAAAAGATGCGGAAATTGCAATTTTCACTCCGCTTCACGGTTGTATTGACCAGCAAAAATGGGGAATAAAAGAATTGGAAAACTCTGAGATGTGGATTACATTCGGCTCTTCTCCGCAAAAATTCAAACTCTTTATGACGAAATTACCAAACACGAATATTAACGTATTTTTTGTCCAAAACGACTGGTATTTTTCTTGTTTCAAAGAAGTTTACCCGCGCTGGCTGGACACAAGATATGAACACGAAAGATATGTTGCGTTTTCTCTTGCAACTTTGGAATACGCGAAACAACTAAACTTTAGAGCTGATATAATTCACTCAAACGATTGGCACACAGCAATGATTCCTTTGTACATCAAAGCCAATTACAAGTTTGATGAATTTTGGTCAAAGACCAAAAACGTTTTTGAAATCCACAACCTCGCATATCAAGGTGTTTGGTTTGAAGATATTTTGGACTTCGCAAACATGAGAAAAGATATCGTGTTCAACGAGTGGGGTTGTGAGCATTACGGCAAAGTCAATTGGATGAAAGGTGCGATTAACTACGCTGATCGCGTTGTTGCAGTATCCCCAAATTACGCAAGAGAAATCCTGACTTCAGAATACGGAGAAGGAATGGACTACACCCTTCGCGGGCACACAGACAAACTAGTAGGAATCGTGAACGGAATTGACTATGACACATTCAATCCGAAAACTGATAAAACCCTTGAAAAAAATTACGACGTTAAAAGTCTGAAAAACAAAGAAGAAAACAAAAAAGCTATTCTTGAATATTTTGGGCTTAAATATAATCCTGAAAGACCGCTCATTGCATTAATTTCAAGGCTCGTCGAGCAAAAAGGATTGGATTTAATCCGCGGAGCAGAAAACGAACTTAGAAATATGAACGCCGATTTCATTTTCTTGGGTTCAGGCGATAAAGATTATGAAAATATGTTCATTTGGCTATCAAACAACACACCAAATATCAGAACATACGTGGGTTACAGAGGAGATTTAGCGAACCTCATTTATGCAGGCTCAGACTTTTTCTTGATGCCATCAAGGTTTGAACCGTGCGGACTTTCACAACTCATCGCAATGCGTTTCGGCTCGCTCCCGATAGTCAGAGCAACCGGAGGCTTAGAAGACACCGTAACCGGCTATCCGCTTGATAATTCAAACGGATTCAAGTTCTGGGGTTACGACTCAGGCGCGATGAAAGATGCAATCAACTGCGCACTGGAAGTTTACAAGGACAAATACACCTTTAACGCAATGAGAGAAAGCGCAATGAAAGCAGATTTCAGCTGGAAAGAAAGCGCAAAGAAATACTTGGAAATGTATAGGTCACTTTTATGAACAAATCCTCAACAGATGAAATAATAAAGAATATAAAGGTTCACCACTCATTACTGCCCGCATTTCAGTCAGACGATCCGGTTCGTGATGCAATTCTTGCCGGAGTTAAAGTGACCGGAGTAACTTTAACATATAAAGATAAAATCGTAGCTCAATATCCGATTTTTATCACAAATGATATGCACTACGACGAATTAAAAATGTATCTTGAATACATCGAAAACATTATGACTCCGCTAGTTGCAGAAAAAATCGCAAACAATGAAGCTTTTGAAATCCAAACATTAATGAAAAGCCAAAAGTGCGGCGGACATTCCTGCAACGGCAATTGCGGAGGTTGCAAGCATTGAATATATTGATTATCGGAACTAATGATGCTGAACTTGCACTATTAGAACTTTGTCTTAAATCAAAATTCCTGGATAAAATCTATACAGCATCTTCAGAACCACTCGACGGAATCCCAAATATTGAATACAACAACTATGAGGAACTCGCAAAAAAATCTCGTGCGCTAAACATAGATATAGCGCTCACTGCAAACAACAAACTCCTGAAAGACGGAATCACAGATGAATTAAAACGCTTTGGAGTTAACATTATCGGCATCAATAAAAAGTGGTCAAATTTGGATTCAAGAATTATCTCAAAGAATCTTGCTGCACACTATTCAATCAATGTGCCTGAAATCATAAAAGCACCTATAACATTCCCTGTGGTGTTAAAAACAGATTTACCCGAAAGCACACAGATAGCAGAATCAATGTCCGATTTGATAGAAAAAAAAGAAATACTTATCGGCAAGAAAAACTTTTTAGAAGAATATATGCAGGGCGAAGTTTTTTATCTGCTCTCACTTTGGGACGGAAAAAATATTGTTTCATTTAACCCACCTCAAAAGTTAACCGAAGTTCAACAAGACAGACTTGAACTTTACAAAACGAAATTAAACTTTATGCTCTCTGATGAGAAGGCTGATTTTACAGGATTCATAACCTCAAAACTACTTTGGACAAGGAATGATTGGTATTTGTTGGAATACATAATTTATCCGTCCGTGCAAACTTCCCTCAACACAATTGAGAAAGATTTTTTGTATATCCTAAATCTCGCTGTATATCAGAAATTGAACGAGTTGTAGAGAATGCACTTTTTTAAAGTTACTCCTTATCCTGTTAGGAGAAGGTTGGGATGAGGTGACAACGAATTATAAACTTTCAAATAAATTAAAAAAGAGCCACCCTTGTGACTCTTTTTTAATTAGCGGAAGACGAGACTCGAACTCGCGACAGTCTGCTTGGAAGGCAGATACTCTACCAACTGAGCTACTTCCGCACACCGACTATATTAATATAAACATAATCGGATATCAAGCTCTTACAACTTAATTAAGTTGTTGCATTTTAGTTTCAACTTCAACTGTGTTATCTGGAGCCGTGTGAGCATAAAGTCTTAAGCTTACATTGGCTATCAACACTTTCTTATCCTTTTCGTAAGGATTTACTGATATTTCATTAATTCTTATGTAGTACGGATATTGATACAAGTCTTGTATTAATTTTCCAAGATTAACATAATTAGACACCAATTCCATATTAACATCACATACGAAATAAACATCTTTGCCGAATTTAACGAATGCATCCGCTTCAGGATTATAACTGTAATCAATAGATTTTATTTTAACACCGTTCGTGTGAACCATTTCAATTACGTCATTGTACAGCGTAAAGAAGAGTGTATCATTTCCTAAATCAGATTCAACCGGATAGTATATCCTTTTTTGAGAACCGGCAATAGATTCTTTAATCTTTTTGATTTTTGCTTGAACAATTCTCAACTTGTTGTTCAAAGCATCCAACTCTTGTTGTTTCTTTTCAATTGTTTCTTCCAAAGATTTTGTTTTGACAACCATTGGCTGAATCACACTGTATGTTCCGAAAATCAACAACGCAATTACAACAATGAAAATTAAAACACCATAATATCTTTTATATTTATCCATCAATTCATCCTTTTATTAATCTATTGGTTCCAAATCCGGTAAGTTTGCCTTACTACTGCTTTTTGACTTACTCTTTGCCTTGTTTTGAGCAGCTTTGCCTTTTTTTGCCTTTGCTTTAGTAGATTTTGTTTCTTTTACTACCTCTGGAGCATCAGAAATGCGGAATTGATAAAAGTCTGCACTCATAGAAGTCAAGATTGAATCCGTATCAAATCTTTCTTCCGCAGCTAAAGTGCTTAACTGAGACTGCGATGCCAATCCCAATTTTTGAAGCTTGATTGCAGAACCCGGAACGTAATCCTTAATATTTCTAAAGAAACTATATACGCTTTCCAAATTATCAGCCTGACCTTCGATTGTGGTATTGTCACCCAAAGTCAAAGATGTTAGCCACAATTTCTTAGGAATTTCTGTTCCAACGATTGTATAATATGAATAAATAGCTTTATTGTGAACTAAACCAATACGAATTTCGTCCCCTTCATCAAACAAATCAGACGAAATATTTTCATTTTCCTTCAAGAATTTATTAATTTGGTCAATATTTCTTTCAAGCTGTGCCAATGAGTCTTCTTGCTGCATAATTCTTGCATTCAATGGAATGTATGCTGCCAAAGCAAGCGCTCCAATTATAATAGTTGCCAAGATTGAAAGTCCAATCATATTTCCAACAGACAATACATATGACAAAGAACCAAACCTAAATACAGGAGGTTGTGTTAGAGTGTAAACGTCCCCTAAACCTGCATTAAATAAATTGAAGTAAGCACTTGAATATGGTGCAAAATCTCTGTTAATAGCTGCACCAATAACGTCAAGCGAGATTGCTTTAGCAACTTTCTCATCAATTGCGCCAGAAGAATACAAATACTCTTCTTTTGCGTAACTATTAGCTTCATGGTGAATTATTTGACCATTGAATGCTAATTTGCTAGACAACGATTCAGCACTGATTACATCTGTTTTAGAAACGATATACAAGTATTGAGAAGGTTGTTTTTTAAGCAACAAGTTCGCAGCATTTGCGACAGTTGCGTAGTTTTCGGCATCTCCCAATACTTCTCCAATACTGATTTTCTCTTCAAAATAATCTATGTAGTTTTTACCTTGCATAGGAATTATTCTGCATACAGTATTTTCAATTACCATTAATACCCAAGAAGTATCTGCATCAACATTAACTCGGTCACCATATCTCAACGCATTAAAGGTTGAATTCACAGAAGAATCCATATTAACAAGATTGTAACCCAAATCCTTTACCTGCATTGCAATCTCAATCAATGGAACCTTTTGCATTGCAGTATATGCAATTTTGTTAAACTGCATTGTTGAATTAGGGAGCTTAACAGCACTGATACATGGCTCTGTTTCTTTGAACATACTGTTATCCGCTAATTCTTCTTCAATGACGTTAGTAATCTGTTGTTCATCAAGTGTTGCCGGATAATCGTTTATTCTAAAATACACGGTTGGCAAAGAAATTGATATATCAGCTCCCTTAGGAATATTTAATTCTACCAACAAGTCTTGAAGCGTTTCTTTAAATACATCCAAGTCCGAAATTTCTTTACGATTGTTATCGTACCCCAACTGTTTGCATCCATACTTTTGAATAGTTCTTGACGCAAAATCAATCTGAGCAACTTCTAAGCCCATATCAGGAGTAACGGAAACTCCGACTGCAACGTTTTTCTTAAAATTAAATGCCATGCCTGTTTCTTCCTATTTTTTTTTATTGTACAATAAAACTCAAAATTTGTATACAGGTTAAATAGATGAATAGCATAAAAGAGAGAATTCAAAAACTAAAAAAAGAAAAAAACGCAGTAATACTGGCTCACAGCTATCAAAACTTAGAAATTGATGAAGTTGCTGACTTTGTGGGTGATTCTTTATATTTGTGTCAAAGAGCAAAAGAAACAAACGCAGGTATAATCGTATTCGCAGGGGTTTACTTTATGGCACAAACAGCCAAAATCATATCTCCGGACAAAAAAGTTTTGTTACCAAATATGAAGGCCGGATGTCTAATGGCTGATATGATTGATTTGCCTAAGATTACTGATTTTAAAACAAAACACCCCAATCTTCCAGTGGTATGTTACATAAATTCAACAGCAGAAGTCAAATCCGAATGCGATATTTGCTGCACAAGTTCAAATGTATTAAAAATATTAAGAAGTCTTGACAAAAAAGAAATTCTCTTTGTACCGGATGCGAATCTTGGCAAATGGGCAGAATCGCAATTGGACGGAATCAAAATAACCACATTTGACGGAAATTGTCCTGTACACAACAATGTTCCAGTTGGCTCCGTTATGAACGCTCGCAAAAAATATCCAAATGCAAAAATTTTAATACACCCTGAGTGCAAACCGGAAGTAAGCGTTTTGGGGGATTACGTAGGCAGTACAAGCGGAATAATAAATTACGTAAAAGAAAGTCCTGACAATCAGTTTGTAATTGTAACAGAAAAAGGAGTTGCGGACAGACTCAAACGTGATTATCCGAACAAGGAATTTATCCTGATTTCAGATAATATGATTTGTGAAAGTATGAAACTCACGACTTTAGAAGAAATACTTTATTCACTGGAGAATGAAGTCAATGAAATCACTCTGGATGAAGAAGTTCGAACTCGCAGTCTTGGCTGTATTGAAAGAATGTTGAAGGTGTCAAAATGAGTGAAGAAAGTTTTATTTACGGAAAAAATGCAGTAATCGAAGCTCTTGAAACCGGAAACAGAGAGTTCAACAGAATATTGATTTCCAACACATCCAGAGCGGACGAAAAAATTGAAAAAATCAAACAACTTGCAAAAGAGTCCGGAATTGTTTTTCAGTTTGTGAACAAAGAAAAACTCAACCAAATTGCTCAAGAAGCTCGTCACCAAGGGGTCATTGCACAAATTGCCCCAATCAAATACGAAGAGTTAGAAGATTTTATTGAACGCAAGTCTGATAAACTTGCTTCTGTAATAATTTTGGACGGGATAGAAGACTCCCACAATCTTGGCGCAATTATTCGTTCTGCTGTTTGTGCAGGTGTTGACGGGATTATTCTTCCTTCGAGAAGAGGGGTATTGGTTAATTCTACCGTTGAAAAAACGAGTGCGGGCGCAGTAAACCATATTTCTATAATAAAAGTAAATAGCATAGTTAACGCTGTCCAAAAATTAAAAGAAAACAACTACTGGGTAATTGCTTCGGATCATCATTCTGATAATGATTATTATGATATTGATTACACAGACATGAATTTTGCATTAATTATGGGAGCTGAACACGCAGGCATTTCGAAATCATTACTTAAACTTTCGGATTTTAAGGTTAAAATACCAATGTTAACAAATTTTAATTCTTTAAATGTTTCAAACGCAGCTGCTATAATATTATTTGAGAGCGTTAAACAAAAGTTACGAAAAACTGAGAAAAGAGGCTAAAATGGCTAAAAAAAGTAAATTAAATATCATAGTCGATGACATTTCTGATGAAGGCGTTGATTTTAACAGTATTGAGCCTGTCGAAGATTTGGATGACGAAGATAATATTGCAATTGAAGAGCCGAAGACTCAAGAGAGCCTGAACTCAGTTAATTCTGATGACTCTGTAAGAATTTATCTTCAACAAATTGGGAAAATCCCTCTTCTTTCAGCAGAAGAAGAGCTCGAAGTTGCCAAAAAGATTTATGACACACAGTGTGAAATTGCCAGAAAAGTTCTGATAAATGCGAACTTACGTCTTGTTGTAAGTATTGCAAAAAAATACATCGGACGCGGACTCTCTTTCTTGGATTTAATTCAGGAAGGAAATATGGGACTGATTAAAGCTACTGAAAAATTTGATTACACAAAAGGGTACAAGTTCTCAACATATGCAACCTGGTGGATTCAACAATCTATCACAAGAGCAATCGCGGACAAAGCAAGAATTATCAGATTGCCTATTCACTTGATTGAATCTATTAACAAAATCAAAAAAGCGACCATTGATTTAACTACAGAATTGGGTAGAATTCCTGTAAAACAAGAGATTGCGGACAAATTGGGAATTCCGGTATCAAAGCTTACGTCAATCATAAAATCTACTCAATCTACCATAAGTATTGACACCCCGACTGGACAAAAGGATGATTCTAACAAAATCATCGACTACATCGTAGACGAATCAACCTTAGCTCCGGAGTCACTTGTATCACAAGAAAGCCTTCTTGATGATATTAAAGGTATGCTCGAACAATTGAGTCCAAAAGAAAGAGACGTACTGATTTTGAGATTTGGTTTAAATAACGACGGAAACAAAAAAACCTTGGACGAAATTGGTACAATTTACGGAGTTTCAAGAGAAAGAATCCGCCAAATCGAAAACAGAGCAATTTCTAAATTGAAAAAACTCTGCAAGAACAAGAATTTAACCGCCGGATTAAAGAACTATTTCGGTGCATAATAAAGGATTAAAAATGACAGATATAAATAGAATTAACGAATTAGTTGGAAATAAAGAGTTTGAAGAAGCAAGAGTTTGGATTAAGGAAGGACTTGTGGAAAATCCAAACGATGCAGAATTACTTAAACTCGGCGGATTAACCGATGTTAACTTAAACTTGTGGGATGAAGCCAGACAAAAGTTTGAATCTGTCGTAAAATTTTCTCCGGAAGATGCAACCTCATGGTTTTATCTTGCAGGGTGCTATGACAAGTTAGGTGACCTGATTTCCGCTAAGAATGCATACATAACTGTTCTTCAGCTTCGTCCGGAATACATGGAGGCTTATCAAAGCCTTTGCGTAACGCTTTTGAAACTTAATGAAATTGATGAAACGGTTAATTATGCGAGAAGAGCATCCGCACTTGACCCTGATGCATACATTTACGATTTTATTATCGGAACAGCTTATATGAAGAATAAGGCTTATGACGAAGCTCTTGAACCATTACAACAGGCTGTAGAAAAAGCTCCAAGGAACCTTGGCTCACTGAACAGTCTGGGCACATGCTATATGGCAACCGGAAAAAGTGACGATGCTATAAAGATTTATGAGAGAGCGCTTGAGATTAGCCCTCAAAGCCCCATGGCATATTTTAATATCGGTTCTGCCTATCAAATCAAGCAAAACCATGAAAAAGCGGTTGAATACCTCAGAAAAGCTGTTGAAATAGATGAAGACGAAAGTTTTCTGTCCGCGCTTGCAATGTCTGAAGTCAAATTAAGAGATTATGATTGCGCATTGAAGCATTACAAGCAGCTTTCACTCATGTGCCCAGGGAAAGAGAATTATAAATATAATGTAATAACTTGTTACGAAGCTCTGGGGGATTATCAAACCGCAATAAATATGTTGGAAAGCTTAGTTTATGTTAATCCTAAATTTACACTTCCTGCTCAAAAGCTTGCAAGTCTTTATATTAAAACCAATCAACCTGCGAAAGCCAAAGAAATTTATGACAAAATTTTGTTGAAAAACAATGTTACAGCAGAAATCCTTCATCAATATGCGATTTTGTCTTCAAGTTTGTGCGATACTGAAACCGCAGAAAAGATGCTCAAAAAAGTTATTAATATGGACCCTGATTTAGCCAAGGCTCACAAGGATTTGGGTATAATCTACCTGAATAAAAGATTGTTTAATTACGCAGAAGACGAGTTCAAAACTGCGTTAAAACTTGCACCAAACGATTTTGAAATAATTTTTGAATACGGTAATTATTTATATTCCGTATCAAAAAACTCAGAAGCAGACAGATATTACGGAGAGGCTCTTGAGCTTGACCCTAAAAATGTTATTGCGCTAACTTTTATGGCACTTAACAAACTCGTTCTTAATCAACTTGATGAAGCTAAAAAATATATTATGAAAGCCATTGAATATGAACCTAACCATGAGTATGTTCAATTCTGTGTCGGAAGAATTTGTTATGCACGAAAAGAATACGAAGAAGCTAAAAAATATCTTATCCGTGCCGTCGAACAAAACCCTGATATAGAAACCCAAAACACACTTGCTTTGACGTATTATGAACTCGGCGATTATAATCAAGCATTAAATATTTTCAAGAATATTGACTCTAAAAAGCCAAACAGCATTTCTGTATTAATGAGTATGGCAAAGTGCTATGAAGCTTTAAAAGACAATGATAACGCGCTCAAGGTTTTAGACAAAGTTGTTGATATATTCCCTGAAGACGAAGATGCACACGAGATGATAAGACGCTTGTCTTAAGTGGCAAAATTTATTTTTAGCAGTTTTTAAAAATGTATGCTAAAAATAAATCCCAACTTTACAACCTATAATTCTCCAAGCTTCAAATCTAATCAAAGGTTAGTTGTTGACAGCAAAGGCGTTGTACGTCATCAAAATACAACCGTATTTTTTAGGGGAGACCTCAATTGGATGAAGTTTGTCAGGTTTTTGAAAAACAGATTCAAGGATGTTGACAAAGTCAATATATTTGCAGCTGCTTGTTCGGATGGCTCTGAACCGTGGTCTTTAGCCATAATGTTAAAAGAACAATTCGGGAACGAGGCTGATAAATTTTTCCCGATTGTGGCATCCGATTTTGATTCGGAAATAATTCGACGTGCAAAAAATGCCCCTTGCACAATTAGTTTAGAGGATTCCAGATTGCTCAAATTATACACTAAGGGGAATTTTGATAAATATTTTGAACACACGAAACCAGCCTACTTAGACTTAGACTTTTCAATTATGAAAGGAGCTGTTCGCCCGACCCCTTATATGAACTCATTAGTAAACTTCAAAGTTTCGGATATTACAAAAGAAATTGAAAATATCCCGCCCGAAAACTCTGTTGTTCTCTGCAGAAATTGTTGGAAATATTTTTCTTTTCCAAAAAGATATGAAGTCGCAGACGCCCTTGCGAACCGGCTTGGAGACAGTTCTCTGGTCGTTATGGGCTATTTGGAAGAAATGCTCAACCACGACGGAATTTTGCGAGACAAAGGTTTTCGCCCGACCAGACTAAATCATGTTTTCGAAAAAGACAAATTTTAAACCCTTGGGTCAATATTTTGTCCCAATTGTGAACGAACAAAGTTATAACAAAAACCGGAGATTTTAAAAATATATGCTAAAAATCAATCCCAACTTTACAACCTATAATTCCCCAAGCTTCAAGTCCAATCAAAGGTTAGTTTTTGACAGCAAAGGCGTTTTGCATCATCAAAACTCCACCGTATTTTTTAGAAAAGACTTGAATTGGAAGCAGTTTGTCAGGTTTCTTAATAACAGATTTAAAGATGTAGACAAAGTCAATCTTTTTGCAACCGCCTGTTCTGACGGCTCAGAACCTTGGTCTTTAGCCGTCATGTTAAAGGAACAATTCGGAGATGAAGCCGATAAATTTTTCCCGATTATGGCATCTGACTTTGATCCTGAAATCATTCAACGAGCCCAAAATGCCCCTTGTACAATTAGTTCAGAGGATTCCAGATTGCTCAAATTATACACTCAGGGGAATTTTGATAAATATTTTGAACACGTAAAACCATCCTACTTAGACTTAGACTTTTCAGTTATGAAAGGAGCTGTTCGCCCAACCCCTTATATGAACTCATTAGTAAACTTCAAAGTCTCGGATATAACAAAAGAAATTGAAAATATCCCGCCCGAAAATTCTGTCGTTCTCTGCAGAAACTGTTGGAGATATTTTTCTGTTCCGAAAAGGCAGGAAGTTGCAAAAGCTCTTTCAAATCAACTCGGGGAGAGTTCTCTCGTTGTTGTGGGAGAGTTGGAATATGCCTTAAATCACGATGGAATTTTGCGAGATAACGGTTTCAGACAAACCGCACTACATAATGTTTTCGAAAAAGACAAATTTTAAACCCTTGTGTCGAAATTTTGTCCCAATTGCGAACGAACAAAATTATTGTAATAGTAATAAAAAATTCCAATCGCAAAGATAACAAGGCAATAAAAATTAGTTAATGTTACAACAAAATTCATTATCATATTACCGACCGAAAGTGCCGCCAATATTGACAACACGAAATTTACAACAAAAACAAGAAGATAAATTCCGAGCGTTACAAAAAATTTTCTGCCAAAAATATCTTTAATAGAAATCCAGAACGCTTTCAGCGGGTTTTTATCTTTGAAAAACATTGCAGGTAAATATAGAATTAAGAGGAAGTATGCAATCGCCATAACTCCCAGTAATAATAAGTTCCAATGATTAAGCTGTGCTAATTGTTCCGCACTGAGTGAAGCCAAAAATTCCTTCAATGCCTCTGCGTTTTGAATAGCTTTTGATAAGCTTTCGCCTGAAATTTCGGGATCCCCGATTAATTTGAGTCCGACTCCGTAAGCCGCAGTCAGAGCAATAGCCATAAATATAAATGAATTTACAATCAAACCTAAAGCGGAAAGGAAGTATTCCCCAACACCGGACGGAAATTCTTTCAACAAGGAGTTTGGATCTTCTTCCGGTGGAGATACAATTGCGCATTTAACCATATTAAACCAGCCTGCCACAAATGCTCCACTCATAAGAAGCAGTAACACTATCGCGATTAGAATATTCAACAACTTGCCATTCAAAGAAACTGATAAATAAACACTTGAAATCAGTGAAAATAGTATCAAAGGTGTTGCAAGCACTATATATTTATTTGAAAGTTTAAAAATAGCTTTAAAACTGTTATGCATTTTCTCTCCTGTTTAAATTCTGTATTTCAAAACTGCCGTTTCTGCCATATCATCTGCAATTTTTCCGGCAAAATCTCTAAAACTGTTTGCTATATTGGAATTTGTACTGACTTCAGAAACCGTTACACCTTTGTTTATAGCTTCCATAATAGAGAAATAATTGTTCGGTATTTTCCAATATACTTTTTCCCCCAAAGTCGTTTCAATGTCCTCTAATTTTATCTCGTCGTTTTCCATATAACGATTTAAAACTACTTTAACTTTATCTTGCGGATAACGTCTGGATTTGAATAAATTCAGACATCTTTGTGCATTTCTGATTGCAGGAATATTAACAATAGTTGTAAACAATATTAAATCTGAAATATCAAGAATTTTCAAGCTGTTTTCATCAATATTTGAAGACAAATCAACCACAATGAACGGAAATACTTTTTTCAAAGCCGAGAACAATTTTTCAATCTTTTGTGGAGTAATGCACTCAGACTGTTCAATATAATTCGGGTCTGAAAGCACATATAAATTGGTACTTTTATACTGTTCAAAAGCCTTAATCAGAGCGTCTTCTTTTTTATCCATAAGATTATTTATGACATAACTTACGTCAAAAGTCGGATTAAGATTTAAGAAAGTAGACACGTCGCCTAATTGCAAATTCAAATCCACAAGCGCAGTTTTATCTCCGGTTGTTCTTGCAATCTCTGCCGCTAAATTAACCGCCACTGTAGTTTTTCCGATACCACCTTTGTTTGAATATACAGCTATAATTTTTGAAGCAGATTCTTCTTCCGGTTCAATTTTTTGCAGCAAGGTCAAAACTCTTTTTAAATCATCTTTAATCAAAGGTTTGGGCAAAAATTCCTTTGCTCCTAATCTCATAGCCTTCACAATATTATCTGTAGAATAATCAGTTGAAGTAATCACTATTTGGGGAGTATAGAGCTTAATGTTCTCAACAATTCCTTGTGTTTCAAGATCCTGATTGTCCGGAATATCAATAAAAACAACAGCTTGATTTCCCAGACTCTTGATGTATTCATAGCCTTGATTGTAGTCATCATAGAACTTTATATCTTCGACTCCCAAATCCTTTAAGTAAGAGCCCATAACCTCTTGTGAATTAGGATTCTTTTCAAGCACTATAACAGAAGGAAATTTCTCCATAAGCACCTCTCCAACCTAATATACAACAAATTGCTCTCAGACACAATCTATTTATCAGAAAAAATCATCTCCAAATCTTTTTTCGCCGAAGTTATTCCGTTAATCGAAAACTCTGTTTGCAAAGTGTTCATCAAAGAAGGGTTTAAAATAATCGGAGTACATTTTCCGACAAAAACCTTCGTGCTTGAATTCTCAGAGAAATACACCATTTGCGAAATCGAATTTCTATCACATTTTGGAACAAATACAGCCATTCCCAACCCACGTTTTTTAATTTCATCATAGACACGCATTATGGCATAATTGTCATAACAAGCATTTATATGAATAAAATCATCACATTTAAAATTGTAAGAAAACGAAACAACTAACACATTTTTAGGCAGCAATTTGATAAGTTTATCAAAATAAGCCTGCTGCTCTAAAGAATACCCTTCAAGCCCTATCAGAAAGACTTTCTCATATTTGCCCGAATTTAATTTTTCTTCAAGCAAATTTTTAACATCATCGTGATTATAGCCTATTACAACACTTTCGCACTGTTTTCCGGTTTTGAAGCCTTTAGCTTTTTGGGCAGAAGTTATGACTTCGGAAAAGTCATCATTTTCAATTCTGATAACGCCCTTCGGACAAGCATAATCCGTTGTAAAAAGTCGTCCGCGATAGAGGTTTTCAATATTATGCAAAGAATGCTTCGTTAAAATTATCGGTCCCGGAAAAGTCGCAAAATCTAACAAACAGTTCTCAACACCTTGCCCGTATTGACCTTTGAGATGTTCATAATCTAAAAACTTGGGAAAAGTATGCGCCACCATCATATCGTCATGTGTATAAACATCGATATCAGTACCTTTGAGCACTTCAAGAATTGTTTCTAACTCTCGAATATTCGAGCCTACGACAAGCAGGGCTTTTGAAGGCACTGTCGTATAAGAAACCTCTGCCACATCTTGTTTTCCATATCTTTCTTCCTGAGAAGAATGAACTAAAGTCATAATCTCGTTATCCACTTTCGCAGCATTATAAATTTCTGTTTTCAACTGCGAAACATCCTGTTCTTCAAGATTGATGAGGTGAAGAAGTTTTAATATCGTAAGGAACCCTTCGTCATAAGTTTTTCCGAAACTTTCCAAATCAAGAAGATTAATACTAATGCTTTTAGCAATCACAAGCATAATATTATAAAAATCTCTCGTCTTTGCGGGAATTTTCGCTATCATAGCCTGAATTTTTCTCTCTCCAAACTTTATCGCACTGATAATATCATTCGTTTGCGTAAAAAGTTCTAAAGATTCCAAACTTTCATCTTTAAAATCCTTCTCCTCAAAAATTTCATTGTATCTGTCAATTATCTGAGGCAGCTTTTCTTTAAAAGTCGACACGGTGGAAACAAAGCTTTCTTCCGTGAATTCCGGATTAGAAACAGCAATTGTTATTATGTTCAGAATGAATTCTTCCGCGTCTTTGTCCCTCTCACCTTTTTCTAAAAGGTACATAGCATATTTCCCGATAAGTTTGAGATACAAAAGTAAAACTCTTTGCAAGGCGGAGGTTCGCGGATTTATCGAACAAATTCCGTGCGAAGAGCAACTGTCATACTGAAAATCTTCTGATGAATTAACCATAAGAATATGATACGACTCTCCAAAGACTTTTCAATTACCGCCAAGGCTATTTTATGGTATAATTTTTCAACAAGGGGGATTAATATGTTCAGTACAGATATTATTTATGAAGTCGTTACTTTTTCAATAGGGGACACCAAATCAGGCACAAAAATGGGCAAACTCCAGCTCAAAGACCCGAAAACAGGCGAATTTCTGAACTGCATCCTCTGGGAAGAAGCCTTAAACAGAATAGATTCCAAACTTTTCCGCTGCGGAAACGAGTTGAGAATTGTATCCGGCTCCTTCAACGAAAAATTCAACAACTGCCTTGTTAACTCACTTGAGCTTATAAAAGAGGCTAAAACAGGCTTGGATGAAAGCGAGCGTAAAGAAGTCTATGCCCGATTGCAAGAATATATCGCTAAAATCAAGGATGACAAGTTGAGAGAATTTGTTTCCAAAATTTATGACGAAAATAAAGAAAAATTATTGGTTGCTCCGGGCGCAAAAATGATGCATCACAACTACATCGGCGGTTTAATTGTGCACACATTGGAATGCTTGGATTACGCAGAAGTCAATATGAACGCATTTTTCCAAAAAGTTAACCGCGATGAAGTATACGCAGCAGCCCTCTTGCACGATATCGGAAAGATTTTTGAATACACAATTAATCTTGAATCCGGTTTGATTAATTATGACGAAAACTTCCGCAAAGAATGGATTTCACACTCACAATACGGATTTTCTATCTGTATGAACGCAGGTTTCAAACGCGTTGCAAAAATGATTGCAGCCCACCACGCGCGCACAGAATGGGGCGCTATTGTGGATTTGAGCGAAAAAGATTTAGAACCGATTTTATACCTGATTCACCACATTGACGACTTGTCCGCCAAATACGGAAAAACAAGCGTTTCAATGCTAAATTAGCGAACGTATTATCAAAATCCTCCTACCATGCACCTCAAAAATGTGCTATAATTAGCCCATGAATATTAACCCGATTAACAGATTAAATAAGATAACTATGCGTGGCGGAGCAAATAATTCGGATAAGACCGATTTCTCTCCGAACGGCGAAAAACTAATGAAGGAGCTTGATAAGATGAGTATGATTAACAATGTGAATATTTCTTCAAAAGATTATGAACTAAATCTTTCAAAAGAAGAGCTTGAAAAAAGAACCCACAAGGATTATTTGACTACAAAAAAAATGTTGGCAGTGGATGCTCCTGAGTATCTTGCCCTTTCAGAAGGGGACAAAGAAGCTCTCAAACACCTTGTAAGAGCAGCCGTTGTACTCGACAAAGTAAATATGCAGCTCGATAACCCAAATAACTTGCCTTTCAAGGAATACTTGGAGCGCGAAATCGCAAAAGGCAACGAAAATGCAAAACTTTCGAAAATTCTTTTTGATGCGCAAAAAGGTGTTTGCTCTCTTGACCGCGAATCTAATATGATTGAGCTTGCAAAAGGTGTAAAAATGCGCGCCGGAAAAGGAATTTATCCGCAAGATATGGAGAAAGAAGAATTCCACACAATAATTATTAAAATGCTCAAAGAGGGGAAAAAAGATGAAGTTGCCAAAATCCTTAACCAACGCTCTGTTGTTGAAAGAGATGGCGACGAATTAAAAGCAATTGATTATGTTGACAAGTTTAAAGAAGATTTTGAATATATGGCAGAAGAGCTTGAAAAAGCAGCAGAAACTTCTACAAACGCAGATTTTAACGAGTTCTTGAAATTGCAGGCAAAAGCTCTCGGAACCGCAGACCCGATGTTAGACGGTTATGCGGACAAAAAATGGGCGACTTTGCAGGACACACCGCTTGAATTCACGATTACAAGAGAAAACTACTCAGATGAAATGACTGAAACCGTTGTTGAAAATCCTGAATTAAAAGCACTTTTGGATGAAGCAGGGATTGTTCCGGTTGCAAAAGATTTCTTGGGCGGAAGAGTCGGTATCATTAACAAAAAAGGTACTGACGCAATATTAAACGTAAAAAAATATCTCCCGTTAATGGCACAAAATATGCCGTTCAAAGATAAATACGTCCAAAATATTTCTCCTGACAAAGAGTCAAAACAAACAATGGTAGACGCGGATTTGGTAGCCGTAACAGGTGATGTCGGAGAGTTCCGCGCGGGCATAACTCTTGCCGAAAACCTTCCGAACGACGATAAAGTTTCGGTTCAAAAACTGGACGGCGGAAGAAGAAATGTTTATCACAGACAAATTCGTCTTATTACATCAGAAGACGCTAAAGAGAAAATGCAAAAAAGACTGAATGCAATTCTCAATTCTGAATTACATAAATACTATAATGACGAAGCAGACCACTGGTTCACTGTAGGACACGAAAACGGACATTCACTCGGGCCAAAATTCGGCACAGAAGGTTTGGGCAAATATAAATCAATTATAGAAGAAAATAAGGCTGATATGGTTTCGCTTTCTATGCTCGACATATTAACTGAAGCCGGAATGTACACTCCGGAGCAGAGAGAGCAGATTATAGTAACTTATGCAGCTGATAATATGATGACTTCAAAACCTACATTGTCTCAAGCTCACAGAGTTCGTTCAGTTATGCAAAACTACTTCTTCATAAAGGAAGGCGCAATCACAATTTCTCCGGAAGGAGTTTTGGATATTAATATTGAAAAAATGGTTCCGACAGCTAGAAAAATGCTTGAAGAAATTATTCAAGTCCAGCTTTCAGGCGACTTTGACCGCGGAGAAAAATACGTAAACGACTATTTCGTATGGACTCCTGAGATGGAAACAATGGCTCAAAACATACGAAAAGTTTCAAAAACTCTTAACGGAAAGGTTGAATCTCCGCTTGCAGACGAACTTTTAAAATAATTTGTGCAACTGTAGCAAAAAAATATCTTCACCTTTTTTAATCTAAATAAAAAGAAAGGTGAAGATATGCGTATACAACCAATTTCAAATACAGAAAACTTCAAAGGATTGTCACTCAAAAATACCACAAAGCCTTTGAAAATCGCAGCTGTAGCACTTCCGCTTGCGCTCGGAGCTCCCGCATGCCAGCAAAAAGACACCTTCAACCATGAAACATACAATGCAGATAAAGCTGCCATTACTAATGCGATTAAAGATGCAATAAATAAAAACGAAAATGATACTTTAGCAGTCAAACACCTTGAGAAACTTGATTCTGCATTTACAAACTATACTGAAGGCTACGAAAAAATTCAGGAAGACAATAAAAAAACTGAAAATAAAATTTCTATCGGCAAAACGATTTTATATATCGCAACAATCCTTTTTCTCTTAAAATTAGCAATGAAAGAAGATGAAGAATAAAAAAAAGGACGTCTCCGCCCTTAAAATGGTAAGTATATAAAATTGTAGACTATTTTTTAATTAAAATTCCGACTCTTCATCCGTGAGGAGTCGGATTTGTTTTAGTTCATATAATTCAATAAGCTCATGTTCATAGCTGCAGCTGAAACCTGCATACTTGCTTGATATGCATACTGCGCATTTAACCACTGTGTAATTGCAGTAGGATAATCTACGTCATTGATTTGAGATAAATATCCCGTCAAGTTTTCTGTACTTGTTTCAAGCGTAGACTCAGTCATTTCAAGCCTGTTTGCTACACCACCGAATTTTGTTTGTTCAGTTGTGATTGTGTTCAGCGAATTTGCGAACATGTCCAAAGTTGAATTCATTTCCTTATATCCTTCAACTTCGTCTCCATCCAGTACTTTTTGTATGGAATTACTCAATTTCTTAAGCGCACCCATAACTCCTTCGCACTCTTCAACCGCGCCATCTTGTAATAAAACAACATCTCCATTGTATAAATTTCCATTTTCATACTTGTAAATGTCTTGCCCTTGACCATCGGTTGTTTTTATCACTCTTTTACCTGTGTTAGGATCTGTATATACACCTTCTCCGGGAGCGACTGCTGCTTTGTAATAACCAAAGACTTTATCACCCGTAGTATTAATTACTTCAAACACACCATCTGCAACTTCTGTTTGTCTGATGTAATCAGGATTATCATGCGGAGTACCTTGATATACGATATCTCCATTGTCATCAATTCTGAAAGCCATAGTTTTGGTGTTTGCACCTGAGAAAATATAGTTGTCATTGTATTCAGTATTGGCCAAATCCACCATTGTCTTAATACTTTCATCAATCTCTGTCTTCAAAGCTTCAAGAGAATTGCGACCATACGTTTGTTGGTTTGCCTGAATAGCTTTGTTCCAAGCGGTTGACAAATAACCTGTTGCCAAGTCCATCAAATCATCTAACGCGCTTAATTCCTTTGATGCCATACCAACATTCGTTGCAAAGGTTTCGTTGTTATTAAGCTGTCTGTTAGTATTGATAATATTAACAGAGGCAATCGGGTCATCTGTTATGCTTAAAATTTTTGAACCGGAAGTCAACTGAGATGTTAACCTGTTAAAATTATTCATATTGGTTCTCATATCAGCGATGAGTTGATTATATTTTGATGTAGTAGAAACTCTGTTAATCATACTAACCTCCCAATGTCATTAATGTATCCAGACAACTGTTACACACATTAAACACCTGTGCGGATGCAGCATACGCCGTTTGGTATTTAACCAAATCTACAAGCTCTTCATTCAAATCAACACCATTATTCGCTTTAATCTGACTTTGAATAGAATCTACAATGTCAGATTGAGTGTCATAAAGTGTTTTAGTAGTATTGCCAGCAGCCGCGACCTTGCCTACAAGTGATGTGTAGTAATCAGGAATAGACATACCATTAAGTTCGGTGTACTTTTCGGTTCTTGTTCCCAACATTGCAGCTGCGTTTTGTGCATTACCGACAGCGTTAATATCGAAATTATCATCTTTACCAAAATATGCACAGGCGATCTTCCAACACCCGTCATCTGTCAACAAATCACCGTTCAAAGAAATATTACCAGCCGTAATCCCTTGACCAGTACCGTCTTTTCCGACGAACAGAAGATTGTCAGCATCTGTCGCCTTTAATTCTCCGGTGTTGTCAGGATTAATACAATACGCACCTTGTCTTGTGTTAAGGTTGTTGAAAATATCCGCAAAAGTTTGAGCCAAACCGTTAAGAATTGATTGAACTTTTCCGACATTCATACCATCACCATTCAAGTCAGCTGAATGTAACATTCCACCCAATGCACCACCCTTGATTTGGCTGTTTGCATCTTTTACAAGTACTTTTGTTGTATCTCCTGTTTTGTCAACAATACTGATTACTGCAGCTTCTCTAGGTGAACCGTCATCATTAATCCAATCATCCGGATAAGTAATACCGTTTGCATCGCAATATGATTTCGCAGTCTGGATATCCAATTGACCAGTAACTACAGAACCTCTTACCAGTGCAGTATCTCCCACATAAAGATTAACTGTCCCATTTGCCCTTTCTTCCGCCGTGAAATCCACAAACTCAGCAAGGTCGTTCAAAATCATGTCACGTTTGTCTAACAAATTGTTAGCTGTCAACGTACCTGTTTGAGTAACCTGCAACGCTTTGTTAACTTCTGCCAATTCATTAAGTTTATTATTGAAGTTTTGGTAGTATATATAAATCTTGGAACCTTCTAAAGCCTCTTGGGAAACACCGTCACCCAAAGCTTTTGAAGTTAATTCATCCAACTGCTGGCTCTTTGAGTTCATAACAGAAACAAAAGATTTTGCAGTTTCGATAAAGTTTACACGAGCAGTAGAGCTTGCAGGATATTCATTGAGGTTGTTCAAAGCTTCATAGAATTTGGAAAGCGCACCATCAATACCTTCTCCTTCAAGGTCATTGAAGATATTAGCCAAGTCGCCAAGGTTGCCAAGCTGCTGTTCGTATTCTTTCAATTTGGAAAGCTCGTTTCTGTAATAATTATTCAAATAATCGTCGTTATAACGCATTACATTCGCAATCATAACCCCGCCGTTTGAGCGAATTTGGGCAGTAACGTTATTACCGATAGCACCGGCAATGTTTCTCGTCGCAAGGTTGACTTTCTGCTTAGAATAACCTTCAGTATTCATGTTCGCAACGTTATGCGAAACAACACTAATCGCTTTTTCATTCACAGAAAGTGCGTTTGATGAAATGTTTAATGCTGAAAATAAGCTAACCATTTTTTACCTCATTGTATTAAATTAGTTCTGTCCATCCATGGCATACAATACCGTTAGATTTCTTCGTTTATTGTCCACATGTCTAAATCATGTGTGTCTGTTTTACCTGCTCCGTTGTAATTACTTCCTTGAGGAGCAAATGCATCAACAATTGTTTCCAACATCTTGTTAGTCATTGTTATGCCATGCTTTAGTAATTCCACATTTTGATTATTTAATAACGCTAATTCCTTAAAAATGTTACAAATCTTTACTTTTCTTAACATTAGAGGCTCTTCAAACTCACTTTGATTTTCGTTCGCAAAGCTTATAAAATCTGACATACAGCCATCCTTACCAAGAAGCTCCATGGATGCGTTTTTTCTCATGTTGTTCAGCTTAACAATTGTGTTATTTGTTGCCAAAATTTTGTTATCAAGAACTCCCAAGTCGTCAGATTTTGCTTTTTTCAAGATTTCTCTCTTCTCTGCGAACAAATCTCTGAGTTTTGTATATGCGTCCAACTCTTTGTCAAGGACCGAAATTAGTTTTTTAAATTTGTCTTTATACATTTCTCCACCCGTTATTAGAACAAATATCTGATAAATCTGTTGAATATACCTTCGTTTTGACTTCTTGATATTGAACCTCTGCCAGAGAGTGCAAACTGAAGATTAGAAACGTTGTATGAATAGATTTCTCCATTTTGGTTAAGCCAACGAGGGTCGACTACACCGGTTACAATAAAGTCCATTCTTTCGTTTCCGTTCACGATAGTTTTCTTACCCTGAACTGAAAGATTGCCGTTCGGAAGCTGTTGAACAACCTGACAAGCAATTTTATCACCCAAAGTCATTGAACGTGAACCTGTTGCAGAGTTTGAAACTTCGTTTGAACCGCCATAACCGTTAGAATCTTTAACGGAGAAGCCAAACCACTTATTTATGAATGAAGTGAAGGTATCAACCGTATTAGATTCTTTTGCAGATGAATATGACAAATTGTCATTCATTGAAATATTTTCACTCATAACAATTGAAACCAAATCACCTATTTGATGCGCCTGAACACCACCAAACAAAGAACGGGGAACTCCCGCATAATGTTGACTTGCACCAAGCGTAAACAGTGATTCCGCATTAACGGAAATAACCGTCATCATTAATATTGCAATTGAAACTAATACTTTTTTCATCTTCTAATCCCCAAGATTATGCCAAATACTCAGCAATTACACTTCTACCATACATCAACCCGTATTTTATGTCCTCATCTGAAATATTGAATTCTCCGACATATTCCGCGCATTTTCTGATATCCGCTACATCTACTCTATTCAAAAGCCCTTTCGGAGCAACTGTTGACGTTTCGCGAGTCCCTTCTGTTTGCACTTCAGCCTCTTTCGGCTTCAACAAGTTTGAAGAACTTCTCAGCGCATTTACTGCCGAAAATCTTTGTACGTTATCGCTTTGTCCTACTGATGATATCATTTTTGCTCCTTTAGCTTCTTGTTTTTATTACGCCCCTACGTATTTTTCCATTTGTTTGTAAATTTGATCTGCAAAACCGAATGTTGTTCTCGGATTACTTGCCAAATCGTGTCCCATTTGTTGATAAACAATTGATTTGAAAGTATCAACATATTGAGTTTTTTCTCCAAAAATACCGCCTTCGTGGTCAACTGTCTTGTCCATTTCGGAAAGCATTTTTGTTATAAAAATTGATTCAAATTCTTCCGCAGCCTTTCTCAATTGTGCCTTAGAGTCACCTGCCTCTTTAATTCTGTTATACAAAACCTGATCGGAGTTAACAGTTCTGGCATTATTCAGACCGCTTTTAATCATATCAATTGTAGGTGTTGAAAAATCCATCTTTTAACCTCCTTCCTTATATAACAATTAACTCAGCTTGAAGACTTCCTGATTTTTTGAGTGCCTGTAGAATTGAAATTAAATCCACAGGTGCAACTCCGATTGAGTTTAAAGCTCTTACCAAATCATTCAAGTTGCTGTTCGCAGGCATTTGAACCAAACTTCCGGGAGCTTTATTTATCTGAATATCAGAGTTTGAAAATCCGACTGTCGCACCGTTTGCAAAGCTGTTCGGCTGAGAAACATCGTTTGTTGTAGAAACTGTTACCGTAATATTTCCGTGAGCAACCGCAGCAGGTAGAAGTTTTACGTCAGAGCCGATTACAACAGTTCCTGTTCTTTCGTTTACGACAACTTTTGCTCTTTCAAGGGTCGGAGAAACCTCCATATTTTCAATCAAAGATACAAATGTTACTCTGTCATTAATAAATCTTTGAGGAATCTTCACCTTAACTGAGCTTCCGTCAATCGCTTGAGCAGGAGCAAGTTTTGAAACTGTGTTGGCAATTCTTGAAACAAGTGTGTAATCAGATTTGTCCAAACAAAGAGTGATAGAATCTTCGTCCCCAATTTCTGTGTAAATATCACGTTCAATTATCGCACCCCCTGGGATACGTCCTGAAGTTGTAATCGCTGTTCTAGCTGAGGAGCCACCAGCAATCTTGTTAATACCGCCTACTGATAAAGGACCTTGCGCAACTGCAACAGCCTCACCGTTTGGAGCTTTTAGAATTGTTTGAACAAGAACACCGCCTTCAAGACTCTTTGCATCGGCGATTGCTGAAACTGTTACATCGATTTTGTCCCCGTTTTTAGAAAACGGTGGAACTGTAGCAGTTACAATAACAGCAGCTGACGCACCTTTTTGGATGTAGTTTTCTTGTTCAATTACGGTACCCAAATTTCTCAAAAGCATTTTGTTTGTAATCTGAGTTGAACGAGAGTTGTCACCTGTCCCGGGAAGACCGACTACAACACCATATCCGACAAGTTGGTTTTCTCTGACTCCTTTAATATGAGTCAAATCCATAATTCTAACCTTCGCGTCTATAGCTGATGCCGGCAATAATCCTGTAAACATAGTTAATATCAATACTAAAGAGAAAATTCTTTTAATCATATACTCACCAATACCCTATTCTCGCCTATAACTTTTCCGTTATAAACCCTTTTAAAATTCTTATTTTCAACGTTTATGTAATCACCGCACATACCGTCCGCCATAGCAGTACCGTCAATGGTAATCATAACTGCACCGTTTGATACGAAGAATATGCGAACTGCGCCGTTTCTTTCAACATCCGGACGCATTTTTACAAAACGTTTATCAATAATTTCACCCTTTTGGAATGCTTTTTTCGCAGACATTTCTTTATTTAGCATTTTTTCTGAAAGAACATAATCCATTCTTTGAGAAACATCAATCTTTTTAACAACGGTTGTCTCATTGTTTATAGCTTGCTCACGGTTAATAAAATCCGCAGCCACAAGAACTTCCTTGTATACAATTGTTTGTGCAGGAAGATTAAGAGTTCTTACAAAAGCGTCGTTCACATAAACATCTACTCTTTTTATATCTCTCGGAACGATTTTATCTCCGCCTTGAACAATCTTGTAAGTAATTTTTCCGTCAGGCAAAGTCAACTGAGCAAAAGGTGTTGCCGTAATTTTAACTTCAACATCAGCGTCAGTCATCTTCTTATAATTAGCAGTAAGTTGGTTTGCAATTTGTGATTTAACAGCAGCAGAAGTGACGGTTTGAGCGTTTGCACTCATTACCGTCGTCATTATTATTAAAGCTGTCATTACAAATTTTTTCATACACTTACCAAATTTTATTTAGACTCTATTAAGCCATATTGTTAGTCAATTGCAAGATGTTGCTTGAAGAGTTAATCAATTTTGAATTTGATTCAAACGCACGTTCTGCTTTAATCAAACCAACAAGTTCATCTACAATTTGAACGTTAGAACCTTCTAACATACATTGTTGGATTAGACCCAAACCGTTTTGCCCCGGAGTATCTTGAACAGGGTTTCCTGATGCCTGAGTTTCTTTATAAAGGTTGTGGCCTATTGAAAGAAGTCCTGACGGGTTTTGGAATTTGACCAATTGCAGAGATCCAACAATTGACTGTTGAGTTTGTCCGGGGAGTGTTACAGAAATATTACCGTCTTGAGTAATCGTAATTTCTGTAGCATCACGCGGGATTGAAACTGACGGCTGAATTAAAAGACCATCGTTTGTACATAACTGACCTAATGAGTCAACCTGCAAACAGCCGTCACGAGTATAAGCCAGCGAACCGTCTTCTTTCATTACCTGCAAAAAACCTTCACCTTCGATTTCAATATCAAGCTGACGTCCTGTTGATATTGCAACACCCTGAGTGAAAACTCTTGTTGTAGCAGCTGTCTTAACACCTAATCCGATTTCAATACCGACCGGCTGGTAAGTACCTTGGTTCATCAAAGCGCCCGGAGTTCTGGTTGCTTGTGATAACAAGTCTTGAAACTCAATTCTGGATTTTTTAAACGCAGTTGTGTTAACGTTCGCTACGTTGTTTGCGATAACATCAAGATAGTTTTGTTGTGCTATCATGCCTGTTGCGGCTGTTGTTAATGCTCTTAACATTTTATCCTCTTCCTCTTCTTGGGTCTGGTAGCCCTTTTTCTTTTGTTTTATACAACCTTAGTAGTTAGTTTAACTTCTCAACCTGCCGACTGAAACAGCTGTTTGAAGAAGTTCATTATTTGTACTGACGATTTTTGTCAGTGATTCGTAATTTCGAGATGTATTAATTGTGTTAATCATTTCTCTGATTACATTGGAGTTAGAAAGCTCCAGCATTCCCTGTTGAACGCTAAATTTTTCTGCTCTTAATTCCGGATTATTCGCGATATCTCTCGGAACAAATTTTGTATCACCTACTTCAAACAAATCTTCTTTATCTGAAAAATCAAAGATACCGATTGTTTGAAGCGGAATTTTCTGGTTATAGGAATTGATTTCAATATTACCGCTCTCCCCGATAACGATTTCCATTCTGTCACGGAAAAGTTCAGGGTCAAAATCTTCCGGAATCATTCTTATTCTGCGATTGTTTACGTCAAGAACGTATTCACCTTGATTAGTAACCAAATAATCTTGACTGTCCACAACGAAAGAACCGTTTCTCGTGTAAGACTGGTTACCATTTACATCCTGAATTTTGAAGAAACCATCTCCTTCAATCGCAACATCATATTTGTTCCCTGTTTTCTGCAAAGCACCTTGAGAAAAGTCGTGAACATATTGCAAAGATTGAGAACCTGCGCTCAAATCTCCTAAATATCTGCTTGTATCGTTTCTTAAAATTGAACCCTCTTGAGAATACACTGCAGACTGCATAACATCTTTAAATCTCAATGCACCTCTTTTGTAACCGACTGTGTTGACATTGGCGAGATTGTTTGCAGTATTATCATTCATATCCATCAAGGCAAGCATACCTTTTGCTGCGGATTCAAGACCTCTTACTATCATCTACATCTCCCCCTTAATTCTGTCATACTTGCTCAAAACGCTTTTTACGTAGTTTTGAGTTTCGGCATAAGGAGGAATTCCTCCGTATTTTTTAACTGCATTAGGACCTGCATTGTAAGCCGCAAGTGCAAGGGATTTATCATTCCCGAACCTGTCGAGCAAACCTTTCAGGTACTTTGTTCCGCCTTCAATGTTCTGCTCTGCATCATACGCATTTGTAACACCTAATCCCTGTGCAGTGGATGGCATTAATTGCATAAGTCCCATTGCGCCGCATTTTGAAGTCGCGTTAGGATTAAAACCTGATTCCTGATTGATAACAGCTTTTACAAAGTTTTCATCCAAACCATTTTTGTCTGCATATTTTGTAATCAAATCGTTAATTTCACTGCGTGATGTTGAATTAGAACTCTTTTTATTTTCGATAGACTTATCAAGAATTTTTTGGAAATCTTCGTCAGGTTTTTGAGCATAGGTCATCAGTGATTGAAACTGATTTTCAATCATGTTAATACGCTGTAATGTCATATCTAAGCTCGAAAGCTGCACCTTCCGCTCTCCTTGTTATTTACCTACCAAGTATGACGGGTTCCTTAACCCTATAATATATCTTGTAGTTTCACCTACAAGTCGGAGTATATTTACCCCCACCAAGTCTACTCTAATACTATATATTGGATTATCTGCTCGGACATCAATCAAAGGGTTGAAATTTAATTTTTGGCATAGACCATGTGGTCAATGAGATAATGTGGTCAATGAAAAAATATTAATGCTATAATCTTGGTATGAGTGAAAACATTATTTTAAAGGGAGCGAGGGAACACAACCTCAAGAACGTATCTTTAGAAATTCCGAAAAACCAACTTGTTGTATTCACCGGGGTTTCTGGTTCAGGGAAGAGTTCGCTCGCATTTGATACAATTTTTGCGGAAGGTCAAAGACGCTATATAGAAAGCCTTTCCACATACGCACGTCAATTTTTGGGACAAATGGATAAACCTGATGTCGACTATATTGACGGACTTACACCTGCAATTTCTATCGACCAAAAATCTACGAGCAATAACCCTCGTTCAACTGTCGGAACAGTTACAGAGATTTATGATTACTTAAGATTGCTTTACGCAAGAGTCGGAACTCCTTATTGCCCAAAATGCGGAAAACCGATTAAACCACAGACAATCGATGAAATTGTGAACAGTATTCTCAAACTTCCGGAAGGAACTAAAATTCAAATACTCGCACCTTTAGTTAAAGGGAAAAAAGGTGAATATCAGTCACTTTTTGAAGAATTAAAGCAGGAAGGTTTTGTAAGAGTCAAAGTCGACGGAGAAATTTATAATCTTGACGAAGATGAAATAAAACTTGCAAAAACCAAAACTCACACAATTTCTGTTGTGGTTGACCGTGTTGTGGTCAAAGAAGGTGCAAAATCAAGAATTGCAGACAGTGTCCAGATTGCACTTCAAAAAGCGGACGGTTTGACTGTAATTGATAAACTTGACGGAGAAGAACTCATTTACAGCGAAAAGCTCGCCTGTCCTGATTGCAATTTGAGCTTTGAAGAACTTACGCCGAGAATATTTTCATTCAATGCACCTTACGGAGCTTGCGACAAGTGCGGAGGGATTGGTGTCGATTTTAAAATTGATCCTGATTTGGTCATTCCTGATAGAACAAAATCTATCAAGGACGGTGCAATTTATCCTTGGAGCAAATCCTCAACCGCGTATTATGACGACGTTATAAAAGCCGTCAGCCAAGCTTATGATATAGACCTTGAGATTCCGTTTCAAGATTTGCCGGCAGAGCATCAACAAATAATTCTTTACGGAAACGATGAAAGAATTCCTATGCGCATAAGAGAGTTCGGCAGCAAAAGATACAGAACCTCTCTGCAAAGATTTATCGGTGTAATTCCGTTTTTGATGAAGCATTACAATGTCGACAGCGAATATTGGAAAGCTGAGATTGAAAAATACATGGTCACCACCCCTTGCGAAAAGTGCGGCGGCGCAAGATTAAAACCGTTCCCGCTTGCAGTTAGAATAAACGGGGTGAATATCCATGAATTCTGCTTGATGCCGATTGATAAGGCTTACGAATTTGTGTCAGAACTCTATCTGACTCTAAGCGATTTCCAAATGAAAATCGGAAAACAAATCATTGACGAAATCCGTGCAAGACTCAAATTCCTGATTGACGTAGGTTTGTCTTACCTTAATCTTGCAAGAACCGCAGGAACACTTTCAGGCGGCGAAGCGCAGAGAATTCGACTAGCAACCCAAATCGGAAGCGGACTTTCAGGAGTTTTATATGTACTGGACGAGCCTTCAATCGGTTTGCACCAGAGGGATAACGACAGATTGATTAAAACCTTGATTAAGCTTAGAAATCTAGGGAACTCGCTTATTGTCGTTGAACACGACGAAGAAACAATCAGAAATGCTGATTATATTGTAGATATCGGACCAAAAGCAGGTGTAAACGGCGGTAAAATTATCGCACAAGGCGGAGTTAACGATATTATAAACGCTCCTAATTCGATTACAGGCAAATATTTGAGCGGAGAATACAATATTCCTATCCCTGAAAAAGTAAGAGAAGGAAACGACAACTACTTGCAAGTAAGAAACGCTCATCTGAATAACCTGAAAAACCTCGATATTGACATTCCTTTGGGTAAAATCGTGGTTTTAACAGGCGTTTCAGGCTCAGGAAAATCAACTCTTATGCAGGATTTGATTTATGAATATGCAGTTCATAAATTAAGGAAAAACAAACCTAAACCGCAAGGTGTGGACGAGATTTTGGGATTTGAAAACCTCGATAAAATCATTGACATTGATCAATCCCCTATCGGGAGAACTCCAAGGTCAAACCCTGCAACATACACAGACGTATTTACTCATATTAGAGAGCTTTACGCGAAGACTAACGAAGCCAAAATGCGCGGTTACAAACCCGGAAGATTTAGTTTTAACGTAAAAGGCGGTCGTTGCGAAGCGTGCGGTGGTGACGGCGTTCTTAAAATCGAAATGAATTTCTTATCCGATGTTTACGTAAAATGTGATGTCTGCAAAGGTCAACGCTATAATAACGAAACCTTGGAGGTTAAATACAAAGGTAAATCTATCGCAGATGTTTTGGAAATGAGTGTACAAGAGGCTTATGAATTTTTTGAAAATATTCCGCAGATTGCAAACAAGCTAAAAACACTTGTGGATGTCGGTTTGGAATACATAAAGCTCGGTCAAAGCGCAACTACTTTATCAGGCGGTGAAGCACAGAGAATAAAGCTTGCATCAGAATTAAACAAGCGCGCGACCGGAAAAACATTGTATCTGTTGGATGAACCTTCCGTCGGGCTGCATTGGTACGATTTGGATAAGTTGATTAAAATTATTCAACAACTCGCAGATAATGGAAATACTATTCTAATTATCGAACACAACCTTGATTTAATCAAAATTGCGGATTACATTATCGACCTCGGACCGGAGGGCGGAAATGCAGGCGGAGAAGTAATTGCCTGCGGAACTCCAAAAGAGGTTTCTAAAAATCCTAAATCATACACAGGGCAGTATTTGAAACAGTATTTTTCTGATAAATAATACAGTTTACGCTATATGCACGATGTAGTATTTTAGAAAATGTATTAATATTTTATAGAAATCGGGCGAAGAGTAAACTCTTCAGACTCCCAAATCTGACTTCCTCGGACACGGACTTAAAATCAGAAATCATCTAAGGAAGGAGGGTTTGCTTATGATTAGAATATTAGTACTTACGCTTTTGATTCTATTGCAATGCAATAACAAAGAACTAGCACTAATGATGATAATCATAATGCTAGTTCTAATCAAAAAGAACTGAAACTGGGAGTTGAAATAAGTTAATTACCAGTTAACTTATGCCCGATTTCATTTATTATTATACCTTATACCTAGAAATTTTTCAATCCGTGCTAAAAATGTTGTATAATGTTTGTCATGAACGACACTTTAAGACAGACAATAAAACTTGTTCCGGAGCAGCCGGGGTGCTATCTTTATTACGATAAAGACGGCGAAATTATTTATGTCGGCAAAGCTAAAAATTTAAAGAGACGTGTTTACAGCTATTTTCATAAACAGCACGAAAATCCTAAAACAACGATTCTGGTATCTCAAATTGAGAAATTGGAGTACATTATAACGGATTCAGAGGTTGAGGCTCTAATCCTTGAATCTCATTTAATCAAAAAACATAAGCCAAAGTACAACATTCTGCTAAAAGATGACAAAAAATATCCGTATTTTTTAATTACGGATGAAGATTTCCCGCGTATACAAATTGTGCGCAAGAAAAACCTCAACCCTGACAAAGGCAGATTTTACGGGCCATATACAGATGTCGGCGCGATGTACGCGACTTTGGATTTTCTCAAGCGTCTTTTCCCGCTAAAACAATGCAAGACTCCGAAGTTTTCCAATCGCCCATGCCTGTATTATCATATCGGTAAGTGCCTTGCACCGTGTCAGGGCAAGGTTACACCGGAAGAATATCAAAAATTAATCCAACAAGTAGAGCTGTTTTTGAGCGGTAAACAAAAAGAACTTTTGAAGGAAATTCAAGCTCAGATGCAGAAATATTCTGACGAGCAACAATTTGAAAAAGCTGCAAAAATGCGTGACAGTTATCTGGACTTGCAAAAAACGCTTGAGCGTCAAAAAGTTGTATACGAAAACACTAAACTTAACGAAGATATTATCGCAGTTTTGTACGAGGACGGAATTCTCGCAATCGTAATTATGATGATAAGAGAAGGCAGATTAATCGACAAAAAAGATTTCACATATTTTGTGGACAATATCGATAAGACCGAGTATTTTGAAACCTTCTTTAGGGATTATTACACCGGTTTGAAGTTGAAATTTCCTGATAGAATTATCTCCAAAGACCTTGAAGAAGTCGGAGAAAAAGAGCTTTATCAAGATTGGTTGAGAGTTCTTTCCGGCAAAAAAATCACTATAAACTATGGCGGAGGTAAATATAAAGAGTTATACGAACTTGCACTCAAAAATGCAAGAAATCTTTTAGAAAACGCAAAACTCAAAAAAATGGCACAAATCAGAGATGATTTCAATGAAGTCGGTTCTTATCTTGCAGAAAAATTACATCTTTCAAACTTCCCTAACAGAATTGAATGCTACGATATTTCACACATTCAAGGCACAAACACTGTTGCCTCAATGGTCGTTTTCCAAAATGGACTACCTAAAAAATCCGCATACAGAAAGTTTAAAGTCCGCATGACGGAAGGTAAACCTGACGATTTCCTTTCTATGAAAGAAGTTTTGTCCAGAAGGCTCTCCAGATTAGGCGAACCAAAATGGGAAAAGCCTGACTTGATTATCATAGACGGCGGGAAGGGGCAACTCTCAAGCGTTATGCAGATTGTAGAAGATATGGGAATAAAAATCGGCAAAGACGGAATTGATTTTGTTTCGCTTGCAAAACGCGAAGAAGAAGTATTTTTACCTCATCAATCCAAATCAATACTGCTCCCGAGAGACTCTAACGCACTTTATCTAATCCAAAGAATACGTGACGAAGCGCACCGTTTCGCAATAACGTACCACAGAGATTTAAGAAGCAAGGATTTGAAAAAATAATTCAGTCCGTAATTTCAACAGGAATACGGCATGGTTTGTAAATTAAAAGTAAAAATAAATATTTAAGCATAATAATCCAGCCCCTTGTTGGTTTTAATATTTTCAGCCTGAGCCTTTATAGCCCTTGCTCTTGATGCGACATTGTAATCCTGTGATGAAGGATCTGCCGGTGCAAGCGCAGCTCTGATAACAGTATTGGCATGATTAATTGTTTCATCAGGATTCTTAGGATTCAAGGTTGGCATGCTAATCGGAACATGCCCGCCAACAGGAATTCCGTTAGCATCTTTTTCTATGACAATAGCACCTGCGAATGAACCTCCTGCATTTTTGTGCGCCAGTTCATGTGCATAAATCTCATCATATCTTCTTCTGATAGCTTGTCTTTCGAGATTTCTAAATGTTGAAATAGTCATGCAATCCATATTTTAAATCCACATCCCTTTCTAACACTGTTTTCTCATTATACATTTTTTTGAGATTTTGGCAATAGGTGTAAGGGGGACATTTTTTATTAATTTTCAAGTAATTTTCCAAAACATAGACTGTGTTGCAATTTTCGGAGATTAATTTTCCGAAAGAATTTTTATAAAATCTTAATAATTGTTGTACAAACAACTGTTTTATATTTTATTTTAGCTGTATAATATTGTTTAAGAGATGTTAGTAATAGTAAGTTGCCCTCGTGGTAACGAAGATAAGGAGATTAAAATGTCAGAATTAACATTGGAAAGAGAATCTTCTGCAACTGATTTCGTTGGCGGCAAATGGCAGTCAGAAATCAACGTAAGAGATTTTATTCAAAAAAACTACACACCTTATGATGGTGACTCCAGCTTTTTGGCAGGTCCTACAGAAGCTACAACTAAATTGTGGCAAGAATGCTGCGACTTATTCAAGAAAGAACGTGAAAACGGGGGTGTTCTTGACATGGACACAAAAATTGTTTCTACAATCACTTCTCACGCAGCTGGTTATATTGACAAGAGCTTGGAACAAATCGTTGGTTTACAAACAGATAAACCTCTAAAACGTTCACTCCAACCGTTCGGTGGTATCAGAATGGCTGAAACTTCTTGCAAATCTTATGGCTATGAAGTTGACCCTGAAATCACAGAAATTTTCACAAAATACAGAAAAACTCACAACCAAGGCGTTTTCGATTGCTACACTCCTGAAATGAGAAAAGCTCGTCACGCAGCTATCTTGACAGGTTTGCCTGACGCTTACGGTCGTGGTCGTATCATCGGTGACTACAGAAGAATTGCTCTTTATGGTATCGATAGATTGATTGAAGATAAAAAAGAACAACACGCTTCATTAGACGGCGAAATGAGACCTGAAAAAATCCAATTGAAGGAAGAAATCGCTGAACAAATCAGAGCATTGCAAGAAATGGCTGAATTGGGTGATGAATACGGTTTCGATATCAGAAAACCTGCTTCAAACGCTAAAGAAGCTATTCAATGGTTATACTTCGGTTACTTGTCAGCTGTTAAAGAACAAAACGGTGCAGCTATGTCAATTGGTAGAACTTCTACCTTCTTGGATATCTTCATTGAAAGAGATTTGAAAAAAGGCTTAATCACTGAAGCACAAGCTCAAGAAATGATTGACCACTTCATTATGAAGTTAAGATTAGTTAAGTTCGCAAGAACTCCTGAATACAATTCATTGTTCTCAGGCGACCCTACTTGGGTAACTGAATCAATCGGTGGTGTTGGTATTGACGGTCGTCATATGGTTACTAAAAACTCATTCAGATACCTTCACACTCTTGAAAACTTGGGTACAGCACCTGAACCAAACTTGACAGTATTGTGGTCTAAGAGATTGCCACACGCATTCAAACAATACGCTGCACACATCTCTATCACAACTTCATCTATTCAATATGAAAACGATGATTTGATGAGAGTTACTCACGGTGATGATTACGCTATCGCTTGCTGCGTATCTTCAATGGTTGTTGGGAAGGAAATGCAGTTCTTCGGAGCTCGTGCAAACCTTGCTAAATGCTTGTTGTACGCTATCAACGGTGGTGTTGATGAAAGAATTAAAGAACAAGTTGGTCCTAAATACAGACCTATCACATCTGAATACCTTGATTTCGATGAAGTTATGTCAAGATATGAAGATATGATGGAATGGTTAGCCGGCTTGTATGTAAATACTTTGAACGTAATTCACTACATGCACGACAAATACTGCTATGAAAGATCTCAAATGGCTCTTCATGACAGAGATGTTAAGAGATACTTCGCAACAGGTATTGCTGGTCTTTCAGTTGTTGCTGACTCACTTTCTGCAATCAAATATGCAAAAGTTAAAGCAATCCGTGACGAAGACGGTCTTGTTGTTGATTACGAAGTTGAAGGCGATTACCCTAAATATGGTAACAACGACGACAGAGTTGACCAATTCGCAGTTATGATTGTTAGAAAATTCATGAACATGATTAGAAAACACTATACATATAGAAATTCTATTCCTACAATGTCAATCTTAACAATCACTTCAAACGTTGTTTACGGCAAGAAAACCGGTAACACTCCTGACGGAAGAAAAGCCGGTATTCCTCTAGCTCCTGGTGCTAACCCAATGCACAGACGTGATACTCACGGTGCTGTAGCATCACTTGCATCTGTAGCAAAACTTCCGTTTGAAGATGCTCAAGACGGTATTTCAAACACCTTCTCTATCATCCCTAATGCGTTAGGTAAAGATGAAGTGTTCATGGGTGATTTGGATATCCAACTTGATTGCGGATGTTCAGAAGGAAATTGCCAATAAAAGTTAATAAGTAAATAAGTGAATAGGTTAATAAGTAATTATTTTCCCTATTCGCTTATTAACCTAACTCTTATTAACTTCAATTGAATAGTTAGTTAGTAGGGTGTGCACACCTGCACACCGAACAAAAAAAGGAATAAAACAATGACAACACAACAAGAAGAAAACTTAATAAATCTTTTAGACGGTTATGTTGAAAAAGGTGGTCACCACTTAAACGTAAACGTATTTAACAGAGAAACTTTGCTTGATGCACAAGCACACCCTGAAAAATATCCTCAACTTACAATCAGAGTTTCAGGTTATGCAGTAAACTTCATCAAGCTTACAAAAGAACAACAAGACGATGTTATCTCAAGAACATTCCACTCTTCTTTGGGTAACGGATGCTCTTGCGAATCTTGCGGTTGCTAAGATTAATCTGTAAGAATTATTGAACTAGGGGGAACGCTAATGCGTTCCCCCTAGTTATTCTATTCCTGTATCTTTTTAATCAATGCTTGCGGATTTATTATCCTTCCGACATACTGTCCGGTATCATTGTTTTTACATTCATCAGAAGTTTCTAACGCGTACTCCCAAAACTTTTCAGGAGTTATATCAGGAGCTGCTTGTTTTGCCAAAACATACATTCCGGCAAGCCAAGGTGTTGACCAACTCATACCACCGTCATTGCCTTCATATCGATATGACGTTCCGTCGGTAAAATCGGCAACAGTTCTGTGGTCCATTGGTACCAATAGAAATTTGTCATTATATTCTTTATCCATTGGGGTTTCTTCTGCAGCTTGTTTCCAAAATGCACCTGCCTCATAGTTATCAGAATTGTCTAAATCACCTTTTGGATTTCTGTTAGCTCCACAGGTATCCATATTATAATCTCTATCAAGTGCCGTCGATACAATAAAAACACCTTGGTCTTTTGCTCTTTGAAGAGCTTTTTGTAATTCTTCATAACCGGGAGCAAGTTCATCAAATCCCCAACTTATCGAAATAACAGAAACTCGTTCTTCTTCAGGCAATTTCTCATTCTCGTCTAAAATTTTATTTATAGCCTCGACATAGGGTTTGTTAGAAGAACATGCTCCCATTCTATCAATATTACTAAGTTGCATTTGCAGATATTCCATATAGTGTGGAGAATCTTTATACGTTTTCATTTCTTGTTGTATCTTTACTCTGTATTCTTTTATATCTTCAGGCTTTTTAGTCAAATTAACCGCTGAATAGTAAACAACACCTGCATCTGGTGCGACACCAACATTTTTACCGACAGCAATTGAGGTTACTGCTGCACCGTGCATAGATGCATGAAGCCAACCCATTTTTTCAGAATTAATATCGTGAACCTGTCCAATGATATTATCTGCATATTCTTGGTGCATACCCAATGGTTGGTCAATAATTGCCATATTTACACCTTTACCGGTTAAACCCTGTTCATGTAATTGACGAATTCCCAATCCCGGATTTTTAGCAGCCTCCATATAAGGTTCAATAATTGCTTTTTGCTCCGGTGTCATTACGGTTGTTTTATCAATTGTTAAATTCAGTAACTGTTCTTCTGATAAATCTAACTGCGTAATGTCACAACCTCTGACATCATAGCAACACCCATTGCGCAATTCTAATTCGTCAAGAGATTTTATTACTCTCTGTTCCGGCTGCCAGTTGCTATATTGAAAATAACCATTTTCATCCGTTGGATTAGCAATTTTCTCTTGTCCAAAACGATTTATTAAGTATTGTTTTACTTTATTAAAAGCTTTACCAACATATCCCTGTTTACGAATTTCATTATCACTTATTGTTTCACTGTTGTTGGTATCAAATTTTGTAAATATACTAACATCATCTGACTTTTTAAGTTGTTTTAATTTGATTGGTTTAACATTAGTCGATTCTACGTTTGATAATTTAGATATGTCTTTCATATTGAACCCTTTATCAAAATACAAATTATGTTATACGATGTATAACGGCATTTTGTTGTAAAACTTTAATCTTTCACCCAATTTTGTAACAAAATTTCACAATAACATACATAGAAAGGTGGGAACCGTTCCACTATTCCCACCCTACATTATTCTGTTCTGAAATCGTAGGGTGAAAAAACGTAGTGGTTTCCCACCCTAAGGACGCTTGAATACTATACCGTAGGGTGGGAAAAACGTAGTGATTCCCACCCCGCATTTTTTGTATTAAAATATTTAAAAAGAGGTATTTACTATGACTGTTTACGGAAATATACATTCAGTGGAAAGCTGCGGTACGGTTGACGGACCGGGGATTAGATTTGTCGTATTTACACAAGGCTGTCCTTTGAGATGCCAATATTGCCACAACCCTGACACTTGGGAATTTAAAGACAATCAAAAAATGTCTGTAGAAGAAATCCTTGAGCAATACGAAGGTGTAAAAGAATTTTGCAAGGGCGGAATCACTGTCACGGGCGGTGAACCTATGGCGCAAATGGAATTTGTTACAGAGCTTTTCAAACAAGCAAGAGCAAAAGATATTCACACCGCACTTGATACCTCCGGAATCTTTTTTAACAGAGAAAACACAGAAAAAATTGATGAATTGTTGAAATACACAAGCCTTGTACTTCTTGATATCAAGCACATTGACGATGAGGAGCACAAAAAACTTACCAAACACTCAAACAAAAATATTTTAGATTTTGCCAGATACTTATCCGAAACTAAAAAACCTATGTGGGTAAGACACGTTGTTGTTCCGGGAATAACTTTTAAAGAAGAATACTTAACAAGATTGGGCGAATTTTTGGGAACATTAAACAATATCGTTGCACTGGATGTACTTCCATATCACGATATGGCAATCCCTAAATACGAAAATCTGGGAATAGAATACCCGCTGAAAGGTGTTCCGCCATTGAGTCACGAACAAGCACTTGAGGCAAGAAATATTATATTAAAGGCTTTGAAAGCTACAAAAAACAAATAAAAAAACGGCTCAATGAGCCGTTTTTTCTACTTCCTAACTAAAAATCTTCATCCCATTGACTCATTAATTTTCTTACATAGATTTCTTCAGAACCATCCATTAAAGATTTTTCTAACTTTTGCATCTCATCCAAGTACGCTTTCCCACCGGGGATGTACTCTTCACCTTCATCCATTCTTTTTACCAATTCCAAATTCAAAGCGTCAGATTCTTTCTCATTAAAGCCTAATTTTTCTGAAATTCTTTTAGTCAAAACACCGATAAATTCGCACTCTTCGTTAAAACCTTTGTCATCATAGGTAAATTTAACTTCGTTTAAAGATTTAACTCCATTTTCCGCAAGAAAAGCTTTAAATTCTTGTGCGAGCTTCCTCCCCTTTTCTTTTGGCAAGCTCAATGTCTCACCCAATGTTTGCAAGAAAACCTTATCCTGTTTACAGAGAACTTGTCCTGCACCTCTAAAGTTCACTAACGCACGACCATAATTATCAGGAATTGTCATTTCCGGATTAGCGTTTGTATCAATTGGCGAAGGTTGCGCTTTTACAGCACTCGATTGAACACAAAACATAGGTTGGGAGATTTTTGAAATTTGCATTTTAAGCCTTTCTAAATAAAAAATGAGGTTCCACAAAGACATGAAACCCCGTAAAAATATTTTTTGCTAATCGGATTACAACTTCCAGCTGTTCAAATATTTTTCTTGTTCAGCAGTGAGTGTATCGATTTGAATACCCATTGATTCAAGTTTAAGTTGAGCAATGCTTACATCAACGCTTTCCGGCAATGTGTAGAGTTTGTTTTCCAATTTGCCTTTATTTTTAACCAAAAATTCCATACCCAAAGCTTGGTTTGCAAAACTCATATCCATAACTGACGCAGGGTGACCTTCCGCTGCAACAAGGTTTACAAGTCTGCCTTCTGCAAGAACATAAACTGATTTACCGTTAGTCAATTTGTATTCATCCAAGAACGGTCTAATTCTCTTGATTTCAACAGTATATTTTTTCAAATCAGGAACATTGACTTCGTGGTCGAAGTGACCGGCATTAGCAAGGAATGCACCTTCTTTCATATTCAAAATGTGTTGAACATCAACAACGTGTTTGTCACCTGTAACTGTTAAGAACAAATCACCTTCTTTTGCAGCTTCTGCAATCGGCATAACTCTATAACCTTCCATAGCTGCTTCAAGAGCCTTAAGCGGATCGACTTCGCAAACAATCACATTTCCGCCAAGAGCCTTAGCTCTCATTGCACAGCCTTTACCGCACCAGCCGTAACCTGAGATAACAACAGTTTTTCCTGCAATCAAGATATTCGCAGCACGCATAATACCATCCATTGCGCTTTGTCCTGTACCATATCTGTTGTCATAAAGGTGTTTTGTAAGACTTGTGTTTACACCAAGAGCAGGGAATCTGAGTTCGCCCTGTCTTTCAAGGGCTTGCAATCTGATAATACCTGTCGTAGTTTCTTCTGTAGAACCGATAACTGACGCAGCCAATTCAGGTCTTTCTGCGTGAAGTGTTGCAACGAGGTCACAACCGTCATCAATAATTATATCAGGATTGTGATTAAGAGCTTCTCTTGCGTGAGCCTTGTATGTCTCAACAGATTCACCCGCATAACCGAGAACAGGAATTTCCCAGTATTTAACAAGAGCTGCTGCAACATCATCCTGTGTAGACAAAGGATTTGAAGCTATCAAAACCGCATCAGCGCCACCTGCTTTCATAACAGTACACAAAGCAGCTGTTTCTTTTGTAACGTGTACGCAAGCAGAAAGTCTCAAACCTGCGAACGGTTGTTCTTTAATAAATCTTTCTTTAATTTTTCTCAAAACAGGCATATCTTTCAAAGCCCATTCAATATTATTTTTACCTTGTTCAGCAAGGTTAATATCCTTAATATCAGGTTTTATTTGTGTACAATTCATACTATTCATCCTTATTCTTTTAAATTCGCAACACTAACTGTATATATTCTATCACTAACATGTACAACTGCCCACCTAAGCGGATTAATATTGCGTTTTGTTAACTCGGATTCAATATATTCCACTGTTGGAGCGTTGTTATTCGGAATTTCCACTAACTCAGAAATGACGTGCATTATTCCACCGTTACCGATTTTGCAAGGTTTCTAGGCTGATCGACGTCTTTACCCAAGAACTCTGCAATGTAGTAAGCCAAAAGTTGAAGCGGAACAACCGCCAATGCAGGAGAAAGGAGTTCATCAACCTCCGGAACACGCATTATGCAATCAAAAAGTTCATCCAATTTTGTATCTGTTGAATCAGTCAGTGCAATCATACGCGCGTTTCTTGCACGAGCTTCTTCTGCGTTAGAAAGAATTTTTTCGTAAACCTTTCCTGACATCAAAACTGCAAGCACCGGCATAGATTCATCCAACATCGCAATCGGACCGTGTTTCAATTCGCCCGCAGGATAACCTGTTGCGTTGATGTAGCTGATTTCTTTAAGCTTCAATGCGCCTTCCAACGCTGTCGGATAATTTATTCCTCTTGCAATGAAAACGAAGTCTTTTGATGAAGAGAATTTCTTCGCACATGCCTGAATTGACTCTTTGTGAGACAAAACTTTTTCAATCTTTTGTGGAAGAACAATAAGTTCGTGTTTAAGATTTGATAACTCTTCCTCACTCATTGATTCTTTAACCTCTGCCATATAAATCGCAAGAAGGTAAAATGAAATCAATTGTGCCATATAAGATTTTGTAGCAGCTACAGAAACCTCGATACCGGCATTTACAGGAACTAAACTGTCAGCCTCACGCGCCATTGTTGAATCAGGTCTGTTGGTCACAATTAAAATATGAGAACCTCTTTTCTTAGCCTGACGAATAGCCGTGATTGTGTCTGCGGTTTCACCTGATTGAGAAACACCTATTACTAGTGTGTTTGCGTCAGTCACCGTGTGTCTGTAAATATATTCACTTGATGCTTCTACATCAACAGGAATATTGCAGAACTGTTCGATTATGTATTTGCCAACCAAAGCAGCGTGCAAAGACGTACCGCAAGCCACAATTTGAATTCTTTGTAAGTCTTTAAGCTTAGCTCTGTCCAAAGTTACTTCATTCAACTTAATCGGCTCATCGTTTGCTCTGAGTTTACCTGAAAGAACGTTTCTCACAACATCAGGTTGTTCATGGATTTCTTTAAGCATAAAGTGCTTGTAACCCATTTTGCTCAACGCAACCGGTTCCCAAGGTAAAAGTTCAATCTTTTGCGCCACTTCATTGTTATCTATATCAATAAGTTTCATTGAATTTGGGGTCAAAGTAACGATTTGGTTATCTTCCAAATACATTGCCTTTTTAGTGTATTGAATAATTGCCGGAACATCAGATGCAACAAAGTGTTCGCCTTCACCGATACCAACAAGTAACGGAGCGTTTCTTCTTGTCGCAACAATAACACCTTTAACATCTTGATGCATAACCGCAAGTGCGTACGCACCTTCGATTTCTCTTGTAGCAAGCCTTACTGCCTCTGTCAAATCGTGAGTCTGAGCAAATTTTGAAGCTACAAGGTGAGCAACGGTTTCTGTATCAGTTTGAGTTTTGAAAACACAACCGTTTTTCTCTAACTTTGATTTCAACTCTTTATAGTTTTCAATAATACCGTTGTGAACAACTGCGACTTTTCCGCAATTGCAAGAATGCGGGTGAGCGTTAAGAGTAGTAGGCGCACCGTGTGTAGCCCAACGAATATGCCCGATACCGATTGTTGATTTTTCAATATGAGCTTTATTTCTCGCTACAACGTCTTTAAGGTTTTGAAGCTTTCCTTCTGCTTTGTAAATTTCCACTTTATTATCAACCTCAACCGCCACGCCTGCTGAGTCATATCCTCTATATTCCAAATTAGTCAAACCATCCAGCAATATATCAATAGCTGACTTACTTCCTGTATATCCGACAATTCCGCACATAATTACCTCTCATAATCTTTTTACCTCACTATTCTAACACAAAACTGTTTTATACTTATTAAGATTATTTAAAGAATTTTTTTACAACGGAAATGCCCAAGATTAGGGCAAGAAAGCCTGCTAAAAATTTCAAATAACCTGACAGACTTTTTTTACTTTGAGTCTCCTGATATATGTCGTTATTAATGGATTGAAGCCTGTAGTTTGCATCTCTGTCATTGTAAAGATGAGCGGTCGGCAAAGTCTGTGGCGGTGAAATAACCACCCTTTGCGAATTAGAAGTCTTTATATTTGGCGAATAATGCGCATTGAGATTTTGAACTTCTGACATTTAGAATAATTCTCCATACCTTAAAAGTCTTTGCAGATTTGCTTTTGGCAAGTACATCATACCCACCTGCGGCGGTAAATCAGGAATCTTTTTGATTAGACAGTCCTCCATATAATCGTTTGCATCCTTTTCCATAAACCTAAATCCGAGTTTATAGAAAAATAGCGCAGGCGAAGATTCTTTCCAAACGGGGGCGGAAAAAGTCACAATACGCCCACGCGCTCTATCGTCAAACATTGCCTTTTCAGCAAGTTGTTTGACCGCTTCCGTACCCAGACCGCATCGTTGTCGGGGTGATTGAATATAGTCTATCACATAACAATTTTTTAGGAACTTTGTTTTATGTCGCTCGGGCTGGAGCTGGAAGAAATTGAATGCCGAACTGTTTCCGGCGGCATCCTGTGGCGCTTTATCATCGTCATCCTCCACTATATCGACATAGTCATCGTCAATTTCTCCTGGGATAACTATGTTATCCGAACGTTTTATTTTCTTAATCCTTATTGTCGCCTTTTCTTTAAGCAGAGTAGTCTTAAACGCCAGTATCGGCGGAGCCGTCATACTCACCTGCGAGGGAGTTGCTTTTACGACACCCATTTGCTGTAAATGGGTATCAACATTCGAGATGTTGTTAATCATACGTAAACCTAACCTAAATTTCTAACCTTAAATATATAAAGTAAAAAGTTCGATAAAAATTGCTTTTTACCGAACTTTTTCGTTAACATTTTGTTACAATGTTTATTTTAGTTTTTTAAGAACCCTTGCATAATTAATGCTTCGCTGTATTTTCTCTACATTAGCCTCTCTAAAGGTATGTTCTGCATTATTAATTGTATCCTTAACTAACCGTGTAGTAAATTCTTGTATCTTCGCAGCATACTCTTTTGCAGTTACAAGTAACGGAACCACACAAACACCTATTCCCTGTTCTTCTAATTTTAATTCTTCTTTCTTCTTCTTTATCTCTTCATCAATTTGAGCTTTTGTTTCATCCGCAAAAGGGTAATAGGTAATCTCGTCTTTATCATTAATCAAGTCACATTCATATGCCCAAGACCATCCTTGATTATATTCATTAGAATACACTGTTTCATCCCACATGCCTTTAAAATTTGGGTTCTTAACAGTATTACAGTTGTAATTACCATAGTTGCTATAGTTGTTATTAATCGGTGCAATTTTCATACTCATCTCCTTTCTATGTTTATTTCGCAATATTAAAACCAAATGAATTAATTACTTTGATATAATCTTCAATTGGTCCGCCTTCTCTTGCCCAATCAAAGTTTGCAGTCATCATGCTATTAACCACTTCGCGGTATTTGTTTTGGTCAGCATGAATATTTACAGCTTCTTGAAGTGCTTTCGCGAAATTCTTTCCGTTTTCATGAAGCTTACTTCTTTCCGGATTAAATTCGGAAATAATAACGTTCAATCCTTCTGTTAAATCAGCCGCCAAGCCGCCTGTTTTATTTACAACAGAACCTGCACCTGAGTACATACCGATTTCTTTGTGAGACAATCCGCATGGCTCAAACCAACTCGGCATAACTGACCAGTCTGAGACTAATTTTGCCAAATCAAATCTGCCTGGTTCACTAAATACGTTTGCAAATACTATACGTTTTGCTGCTTCCGGATTTGTTTTAGCAACTTCTCTTTTTGCGTGCAAGAAGGCTTCTTTATATTCAGGAACGCCTATACCTTGAACATAGAATACAGGATATTCTGTACCTTTAAAGTTTTTATAAAATTCAATAACGCTATCTGCAAAGATATCCAAACCTTTTTGGTCCACAATTCTACCGGCAGAAACGAATACCGGAGTTTTTTCTGTTACACCTCTTAAATCAGTTTCAAACGGCATTTCAACCAGCATTATGTTATTAGGGTTTACAGGGTCTTTTGCGGCTTCAATATCAGCTATCATTTTATTGATACCTGCCATTTTATTTTTGTTGTGCCATTCCAACACATCCATACCTTTTTCGTAAGGAGTAAAGGTTCCTTTCGGAAGTCCTAGTTTCGTGGCAAGTTCGTCCGCCTTAGCGGCTGTCAAGGTATTATTAGCTCTATCTGAACCGTTTGTAATACCAATCATTGTTGGTCTTAGTTCCTTAATTTCAGATACTTTTATACCGTTTTGTGCCGCAAGTTGTCTGAGATTATCAATATCGCTGTAGAAACCTTCTCTTGCTCTGAACTTGAACAATTCTGTTCTTTCTTTACCAAATATTGCATTTGTTGCCATTTCTTTTGCATAACCTTCTGATACAGGAACTATTACATCTGAATATGCACCTGCCATCACTTGAGGATTCAAATTTGTTCCATCCATCAAACCATTCCAAAGTTCCTGATTAAAACCATTATTTTTAAATTCAACATGTAAATTAGGCATATGAGAATTTTCGGCAACAGTTGCAGCATGTTCTCCAAACAATACATTTAGAAGTCTTGGTTGTGAATGCCAGTTTCTACCGGTTAATTCTGCGTTATGCATAATTGTTATAATCGGAGTGTCATGCAATTTGTCCGCAACACTAGAATTTATATTGTTATAATATTTTCTAACTGTTGACAACTGTCTCATCATTGCAGATATAGGACCGCTCTGCCAATCGTTTCCAATAATCATATCTGCACCCAAGTAACTGTTTGCTTCCGCTTTGTTCATAATTTTCGCAGTCTCAGCATTCACAATATTCTCATAGAAGAATTTTGAGAAATACGCGAAGCGTTCTGTTTCTCCGGATGCAATCGAAACATCATTATAAATATTTGTAGCTTGGTCAAGTGGAACATTCAAATCAAATTTTCCGCCTTTGCCGTTATCGTAAAGAACTGTACGAACTTTCGCAAAAGCTTGCATCTTGCCATCTTTATCTTTAGTCAATTCTAACGTACCATAATCCCTTGTTTCACCCTTTTTCATTGAGTTTATCATATCTTTGACTTTTGGATTAGCGTTTTTGACTACTGTATCAAAATCCAAATTAAGTTTCGTTTCTGACATATACATATCGACTTTTTGAACAGTTTCACGAGCTTCGTCCAAAATCTTCACATCCATTGAATCAATCTTTTTCAATGTTGCAAGAGGTTTAAACTCATTTTCAGTAACTACATTATCTTTCGTTACAATCGTGTTTTGTACATATTTGTATGTACCATCAGCCTGCTTAACCAAACCGTTATATCGTGTTGTTAATACATCTTTAACAGAACTTTTTTCAACAGCACCTCTGTATAACGGCATATCTACTACTATTTGCAAATCTTGTTTGCCTGCAATTATTTTAGAAAGGTTCTCAGCAATTTCTTTTGGAACAGCTGCCATACCACCGGTACTTGCAAATCCTTTATATTCTGAGGTAGGGATTCTTATTACACCATGGTCAGGTTGTTTTCTAGCTCCTTTTGAAAGTCCAAACATCCTTCTTGCTGCTTCTGAACGAAGAGTTGCCTGCATTTCTTTTAAAGACCCTGTACCTTCAAAGTCTGCTTTAAGTGGATTCAAAACATGAGCCAAAGTAAAATCTTTTCCGTTAATATCCACTGTCTTGAATGGGAATTCAGGTTTTGCTGCTCCTACCGGAATCATGCCGCTTTTAATCGCATTTATCCTAGCTATAAGTTCTTCTTTGACACCTGAATTTTCAATTGCGCCCAATCTATTTTTTAATTCATCAATCTTGTTAGCTACATCGCTTGATGTAACCTTATTTTTCAAATCATTTTCAAGTTTTGTAATCTCGCCTTTAAGTCTTGCAGCCTCAGCGTCTGCAACTTTTTTGTATTCTTCCAACGCTCCAACTGCTTTACCACGTCCTTTAGCCGCGTATGCAGAAACACCTAATGATGCGATTGCAACCGCTGCAGTAATAATCGGCAACGCTTTATTCTTCTTATCTGCGGACATAGGAGAAGTGGTATTCAAATCTTGATCTACTCTGTCTTTTACCTCTTTTTCTCCCAGAACACCTTCGTCTCTACTCCCTTGATTCACACCTAGTCCTTCATTCTTGAATGTCAGAATTCCTACACGTTGCGTTTGCATGAAACACCTCCTTGATGCCATAAAAATTAATACACACTTCTATATATTTAAAAACACCTGATAAAAATAATTTTCCTTTTTTAGTCTTGATTATTAAGATATGTAAAGTTAAATTTTTTCTACGCGTTTTCCTCAAGGCAATTCTACACCAAATATATTAGTTTTACAAGCAGTATCACATGGAACAAGCAGTTTTATTAAGCAATTCTTTACAATTAAAGTTTGAGTAAGGTAAAATTAATATATGATTTTAAAAACATATATTGAACCACCTATTGATAATAATAACTATTTAATAATAGACGAAGAGTCCAAAGAAGCAGCACTCATTGACTGCTCTGCGGTTAATAACAAAGTCCGCGAAGACTTGGCCGAATACGGCGCAACTCTTAGATACATCTTGCTAACACATGGACATTTCGACCACATAGCAGGAATCCGCCCAAACCCTGACGTAAAAATCGTCATGAACAAAGAGGATTTGGGTTGGTTAAATAAAGCAAACCAATACTTGCCAATGTTCGGAATTCCGGAAATATCTATCCCGAAAATTGATATTTTTGTCCAAGACGGGGATATTATAAAACTTGGCAATCTTGAAATCAAAGTTATAACCACCCCGGGACACACTCAAGGCGGAGTTTGCTACCTTGTTGACGGGAAATTATTCAGCGGGGATACAATCTTTAGAGAATCCGTAGGACGCTGTGACCTTGAAGGCGGAGATTTCCACCAAATCATAGAAAGTATCGAAAACAAAATTTTCACCCTTCCACCACAAACCCTAATCTATCCGGGGCATGGCAGAATGACTTCTGTTGAATGGGAAAAAGAACATAATAACTTTATGTAACTCTAAACTTCCCAAACATTGCTGCCAACAGTATAAAATCCGTCAGCTTTGGAATACCCGATAGAAATATTCAAATCAGGAATTGAGTTCCAGCCCTTTTCTGCAACTCTATCGACTAAGCTTTTAGTATACTCATAAGCAGCACCCTTGAAATCCAATCCGACAGAACTTTTATCAATGCCCTCTTTCAAAAGTTCATTCAAGCTCTGCCCGTCAGAAGTATAGTACTCGCCGTCTTTCAGTATCAAAGTCGACAAATCTAATCCCGTATACTCCATAACCTGCTGATATGCCCTAAATTTATTCACAGCCTCGGAATCCAACCCCGAAGACGTATTCATCGCATAATACATCAAGTTTTTGGAATTACTCTTACTATTCAACAAAGAAGTTATCTGTGACAAAAGATTCAAATCCTCAGAACCCGTAATACTCGCATTGTAAGTATAAGGATTAAAAGATATTAACAATTTGTCATTATCAGAAAGTTCAATTCCGCTATTTTTCAAAAGATTAGCCATATTCAAGCTAATGGAATCGTGCCTTGTCTGCGCATCTCTGGTTTCATATTCATCCCAATCCTCAGAAGTATAATTCAGTCTTGGGTCGTTTAAATTGCCACTCCCAATAGTTCCATAACAAACAGCATTGTAATCATTCTTAAACATTGCGTACTTTTCAGGCTCATCCCACCTTTTTGTATACGCAAAATCGTCCGTACCAAAATATTTTCGGCTCAAATAACTATGAACTTCCTGCTCAGTCTTACATTGAGCGCGGACACCCGCAGCCCAATCTGCGAGTTTTTCATCCAAAGCTCTTCTAGACAAATTCAACTCGGAATACGGATTATCGTGTTCAGATTTCGATTTCAAATCATCAGAATTCCACCTCTCAACACTCTGTTGATACCTGTCTTGAACAGTCTCAGGCGAATATCTGTGGGGGTTGTTGTAATAGTTGTAATATCCAATCTCAGTCATAAAAGCCGAATCCTTCTTATTTGTATTAACATTATAACGTGTTTTCAAAATCCTTCAAGGGGTAAATGTACGGGGTTGGTTGGTATGACTACAAGCTTGTTGTTTCCCTCCTTGTGGAGGAGGGTTAGGGAGGTGGTTAATCCAAACCGTCATTCTGAGGCTTTAGCCGAAGAATCGCAGGGTAATGCAAATGATACGCCAAACCCTTGCGATCCTTCGCTTTCGCTCAGGATGACAACACTGATGTATCCACTTTTGGGGGAACACATCATAGTCACTACCAGCCAAATACATTTACCCCCATTTACCCTCCCCACTCCCAAAAAAGAAGGGCGGAAACTTCGTTTCCGCCCTTCTGAAATATTAACGTTTTGAGAATTGGAATCTCTTACGAGCTCTTTTTCTACCGTATTTTTTACGTTCTTTAACACGCGCATCACGAGTTAAAAGACCTTCTGATCTAAGAACATTTTTGTATTCTTCGTTTGATTTCAATAATGCTCTTGAAATACCGTGTCTGATAGCCGCTGCTTGAGCAACAATACCGCCGCCGATAGCCTTAACTCTAACATCATATTTATCCTGATTTTCAGTCAAAACAAGCGGTCTGTAAACCATCATTTCAACAGCAGGCATATTACCGATGTATGCTTGCAAAGTTTTTCCGTTAACGAAAATTCTGCCTTTGCCTTTTACTAATTTAACAACTGCAACCGCACATTTTCTGCGGCCTGTAGCCATAATTTCTTTAGATTCAGCCATTATTTAGACTCCTTTCCGAGAACAACCGGTTTTTGAGCGGCATGCGGATGTTCAGGACCGCAATAAACTTTCAACTTGTTGAACTGCTCTGCACCAAGTGTATTGTGCTGTAACATACCTTTTACAGCCTTTTCAATCAACTTAGTTGCATCTTTTTCACGAACTTCTTTTACAGAAGCTGATTTCAAACCACCCGGATAACCTGTGTGGTGATAATAGATTTTGTCTGTTTCTTTATTACCTGAAACTAAAACCTTTTCTGCATTTACAACGATTACGAAATCGCCGGTATCTACGTTAGGTGTATATTCAGGTTTGTTTTTTCCTCTCAAAATGTTTGCAACACGAACTGCCAAACGACCAAGAATTTCGCCTTCAGCGTCGATTACATACCATTTTCTTTCAACTTCAAGAGGTTTTGCTGAATATGTTTTCATGCTTATCTCCATTTAATTAATATGTTACTTTCATCAAAGTAAGTCCGTAAGGACTCACCGTTTGTCCCGCCTTGCGACGGTCCTTTGCCTCCAAAACATCTTTCATATGCTCTACAGGCAAATTATGTCCTTCTATTTCCAGAAGGGTACCGACTATGGTTCTCACCATATTATAGAGAAATCTGTTTCCCTCAATATGAATAAAAACTCTGTCCCCTTGCCTTTCAACTTCGGCTCGGGTTATAAAACAAACTTTGCTCGGGTTAAGCGTTCCGGAGCTTTTAAAACTTGAAAAATCATGTTCGCCTTTCAAATAATCCAATGCTTGTTGCATTCTCTTATCATCCAGTTTGAATTTCACCCTCGGTATGTCACCGTCAAACGCCTGTTTATAACGTCTGTTTATAAGTTCGTACCTGTAATACCTGCTCTTAGCAGATTTCTGAGCGTGAAATCTTTCTGACACAACCCTCAAGTTATCGACAGATATATCCTCCGGCAGGATTTCATTTATATGATAGATAAATTTTGAAGCAACAATATTTTTATCAGTATCAAAATGAACAACCTGTCCCAGAGAATTTACGCCTCTGTCAGTTCTTCCGGAGAAGATTGTCTTAATCGGTCTGTTATCTGAAGCGGCATTACTGCCGCTTTTTATCAAAGTTCGAAGTGCCTTCTCTATTTCGCCCTGTATCGTAGGAGTTTCAATTTCCTGTCCGCCATCAAATTGAATCTGGCTTCCTGCGTAATTCTTACCTCGATACTGAACATCAAGAGCGTAGCGCATTGACTATACCAATTGAATCAATGCCATTTCAGATGCGTCGCCTCTGCGAGGTGGCAATCTGTAAATTCTTGTATATCCGCCTTGTCTTGAAGAATATTTAACACCGATAATGCTGAATAATCTTCTCAAAACAGTTTGGTTAGCAAGCTTTTTGCCTTCTTGAGGCGCATCAAATAATTCGCCTGTTGCTGTATCAATCAACTGACCGATTTCTTTATCAAAGATATATCTGCCGGCAAGTCTTCTTGAGTTCAAGTCACCTTTCTTAGCCAAAGTGATAACGTTTTCAGCGTATGGTTGAAGAGCTTTTGCTCTAGCCATAGTTGTTTTAATTTCACCGTGAACGATAAGTTCGGTAGCCAATGAACGCAACAAAGCTTTTCTCTGGTCTTGTGCTTTACCAAGTGTATTTTTCTTTGTTTGGTGTCTCATTTTTTACTTTCCTTTATGTATTATTACTATTTATTATTCTGCTGCTGCTTCGATAACCATACCATCTTCATCCAATTCAGGGTTTGGAGCAAGGTCTAAACCGAAGTGGTGAAGTCTTTCGATAACTTCATCTGAAGATTTTTTACCGAAGTTTTTAATATTTAACAAATCATGTTCTGATTTTTTAAGCAATTCTGCCATTGAATTGATACTTGCTCTTTTCAAGCAGTTGTAAGCACGAACTGAAAGTTCCAACTCATCAATTGTGATTGAAGGTTCGTCTGAAGAAGCTTCAACAGATTTTTCTTCTTCAACTGCCTTTTCTTCAACTTCTTTGTGAGTTGTTTTGCCTGTGATTGCTGCGATTTGAACAAAGTGTTCAATCAACAAATCAGCTGCTTGTGTCAAAGCTGTAGCAACATCAACTGTACCGTTTGACCAAATTTCAAGAGTTAATTTGTCGAAGTCAATGCTGTCGCCAACACGAGTGTTTTCAACTTCGTAGCTAACTCTCTTAATAGGCATGAAAGTTGCATCAATCGGAAGCATATCAATAGCTGCACCTGCTTTAGCGTTTCTAGGAACGTCATTTGCAACGTAACCTTTACCTGTTTCTACAATAATATCAGCGTGGAATGAACCGCCTTCTGCTATTGTACAAATCAACCAGTCAGGGTTAACAACCTTAACACCTGCAGGTAATTGGATATCGCTTGCTAATACTGCACCCGGTTTGTCAACATCTATTCTCAAGTGTTGTGGTTCTTTTGATTCAGTCTTAACAGCCAAACCTTTGAGGTTCAACATAACATCAATAACATCTTCCAAAACACCCGGAATTGCTGTGTATTCGTGAGTAATGCCTTCTATTCTGCAAGAAGTTACAGCAGTACCTTCCAAGCTTGAAAGCAATACACGTCTAAGTGCATTACCGATAGTTGTACCAAATCCTCTTTCAAGCGGTTCAATAGTAAATTTACCATATTGTGAACCGTCTGAACCGGCCATTGTATTAACAGTTTTAATTTTCAATTCCATATTAATTTCTCCTATCAGCCTATTTTGAATAGTACTCTATAACTAGTTGTTCTTTGATTTCAGGATCAAGTTCTTCTCTTTGAGGAACTCTTTCGAATGTAATCTTCAAAGCGTCTTTGTCAACTGTAACCCAAGCCGGAGCACACGATAAATCAATTGCGCTCATAACAGTCTTAAGGTATTCGTCACTCTTAGACTTGATGGAGATTACATCACCTGCTTTAACTGAATATGATGGAATATCTACTTTTTTGCCGTTAACCAATACGTGACCGTGGTTAACGATTTGTCTTGATTGTTTTCTTGTTACACCAAAACCTGATCTGAACAAAATGTTATCAAGTCTTGATTCCAAAAGTTGAAGAAGGATTGTGCCTGTTACGCCTTTTCTTCTTGCAGCTTCGTTGTAATATCTGGCGAATTGTTTTTCGCTTACTAAATAAGTTAATCTGATTTTTTGTTTTTCGTTCAAATGGATTGCATATTCAGAAAGTTTCTTTCTTACAGCGCCGTGTTGACCAGAAGCTGTTTGTCTCATTGAAGAAGTAAGCTTTCTGTTAGATAAATCCTTTACTCCGTAGTTGCGGAATAACTTATTAGTTGGTCCTGTGTATCTTGCCATTATTTTCTCCTTTTCTTGTGTCGGGCATCTATGGTTTGTGCTTTTGGCGAAGCTCAAGCCCCGACCTTCTATCATCTAAATAATCGCATTATATTATATAATGCCTGCGCAAAGTTCAATTAAACTCTACGTTTTTTAGGCGGACGACATCCGTTGTGAGGGATTGGTGTTACGTCCTTAATCAAAGTGATTTCCAAACCTGCTGCTTGGATAGCTCTGATTGCTGTTTCACGACCTGAACCAGGTCCTTTGATGTAAACTTCAACCTTTTTCATACCTTGGTCGATAGATTTCTTTGCTACCAATTCAGCTGCTGATTGTGCTGCAAACGGAGTACCTTTTCTAGCACCCTTGAATCCTGTAGCACCTGCAGTAGCCCAAGCAATAGCATTACCTTGAGTATCAGTAGAAGTTACAATTGTATTGTTAAAAGTAGATTGAATGTGTACAATCCCTTGCAATACGTTTTTCTTTTCTTTTTTCTTTGTAGTTTTTGGTCTTGCCATTTTTGTATTCCTTATATTAATTATTTTTCTTTTCCAGTGATCAGGTGGTCAAGTGACCAAATGATCAAGTGATTATTCTTCGTCGGCATTCCGCTCGCTTCGCTCACTTCAGCCTATAAATTCTTATTTTTTCTTACCTGCGATAGGTCCGGTTTTCTTACCACGTCTGGTTCTTGCGTTAGTTTTTGTCCTTTGACCTCTGCAAGGAAGACCTCTTTTATGTCTCATACCTCTGTAAGAATTAATTTCTTGAAGACGTTTGATATTCATTGCAACTTCACGTCTCAAATCACCTTCGATATGATATTCAGCTAATGCGTTACGCAAATTCTTAATATCAGTTTCTGTTAAATCGTCTGTTCTCAAATCAGGAGAAATACCTGTTACTTCGAGAATTTTTTTTGCTCTGGCAGGTCCTATACCGTAGATATAAGTCAATGCCACTTCTAGTCTTTTGTTACGAGGTAAGTCTACCCCAACTAATCTTGCCATGTTTTGTTTCCTTTATTTTAATTTGTACTTAACTTTCTTTTTCAGCAATCAAGTGATCGAGTGATCAAGTGATCAAGCAGTTGTTTATCAAGCCTCCACGACCCGCTTCTGACCTCTTGGTCACTGGAGTCTTGGTCACTGACTAACCCTGTCTTTGTTTGTGTTTTGGGTTTTCACAAATTACGGCAACTCTGCCTTTTCTTTTAATAACTTTGCACTTGTCGCACATAGGTTTTACTGATGATCTTGTTTTCATTTTGTTTTTCCTTTACTTATATTTAACTTATTATTTGAGCCTGAATGTAATTCTTCCTTTTGATAAATCATACGGGGTCATTTCGACCTTTACTCTGTCACCCGGAAGAATTCTAATGAAATTCTTTCTGATTTTACCGGAGATGTGAGCCAGAATTTCATGTCCGTTTTCGAGTTTAACTCTGAACATTGCATTCGGCATTGACTCCAGAATTGTACCTTCAATTTCTATTACGTCTTTTGCCATATTGTCCTCTATTTTCGGCTATCAAACGACATCATAATTCGACATCTTAATTAATCATATCTGCTAAATTTCTGTTTGCAAGCAGTTTTATTCAATTTCAGGGGTAATTGTAAATTTTTATTAACGTTTGTTTTTATATTCATTGGTTTTATTATGAATAGAGCGTTTGTTCATGGAAAGCATGATAAAAACAACCGCACAGAGCTACTTCAATACAAAATTAAAAAGTTTTTATATTTCCTTATTTTCATTAAACAATCGCAGCGACATTCAAGGAGTTTTGCAATTTTTCCAAAAAGAAAAATTGCAATTATGCATAAATTCATATCAAAATCACGGAGTACCCTTTACTTTTTACCCCCTTTGCGTGATAATTCCCATATAAAGAAAGGGATTAATCATGAATGAAGTTAGAGTAAGAATTGCACCTTCACCGAGCGGAAATCTCCACATCGGAACAGCAAGGACAGCTTTATTTAATTATTTATTTGCAAAGAAAAATAACGGTAAATTCATCTTAAGAATTGAAGATACCGACGCAGAAAGAACCAGCCAGGAATACGTTGATAATATTTTTGACAGCTTGAAAGCTCTCGGTTTGAACTGGGATGAAGGTCCGGACGTAGGCGGCGAATATGGCCCTTATACACAATCAAAGAGATTTGATATTTATCCAAAATACATTCAAACCTTGTTAGACAAAGGGTTTGCTTACGAATGCTATTGCACTCCGGAAGAATTGGAAGCCGAAAAAGAAGAAGCTGCAAAAAACAAAAAAGCTTATGTATACACTAAAAAATGTGAAAATTTAACAGAAGAAGAAAAAGCTAAACTAAGAGCTGAAGGCAGAAAACCTGCGATTAGATTTAATGTTGCAAAAGCTCAAAGAGCTTTCCACGATTCTTCAATTTTGGAATTTGACGATTTGGTAAAAGGTAAACTCCACATGGACACAGACCTTATAGGCGACTTCGTAATCATGAAATCAAACGGCGCACCGACTTACAACTACGCAGTTGTAATTGATGATGCGTTAATGAAAATTTCTCACGTAATCAGAGGTGAAGACCACATTTCAAACACATACAAACAAATCTTAATCTTTGAAGCATTAGGTTTTGAGGTTCCCAGATTCGGTCACCTCGGTATGATTCTTGCTCCTGACAGAAGCAAACTTTCAAAAAGACACGGCGCAACAGCTGTTTCAGACTTTGTTGAACAAGGTTATTTAACAGATGCTCTCGTAAACTTCGTTGCACTTCTGGGTTGGTCACCTTCTGACGGTCAAGAAATCAAAACAGTGGATGAAATCGCACAAGATTTCAGAATCGGAGAAATTTCTTCATCTAACTCAATTTTCGAATACGACAAATTGAAATGGATGAACAGCCACTATATCAAAATGCTTCCGATTGAAACATTAAAAGAAAAACTCAAAAAATATTTGACTAAATATAATTTGAACGAGTTAACAGATGCTCAATACACAAGAATGGTTGAAATCACATACGAACCTTTGACATTACTTTCTGATATCACAGATGCAGTTGCATATTTCTTCGGTGGAGATAATGTTGAAATCGATGAAAAAGCAGCAGAAAACCTTGCGACAGATTTGTCTCAAGAAGTTTTGAGAGCATTTGTTGAACAAGGTGAAGGTTGGGAATGGACTGAAGAAAATCTTCACGAAAAACTTGAACAATTCAGAGCTGATTTCAAAGAAAAAGGTTACAAACCTAAATTCACAATGTGGGCAATCCGAGCCGCTGTTACAGGCAGACTTTGCGGTGCCGATATGACCGCAACCCTTGCTATCTTGGGCAAAGAACATTCTTTGAACAGAGCTAAAAAGGCAATTCAAGTTACTGTTTAATAGCACAATACTATAGGGGCGGACTGATAAATCAGTCCGCCCCTATTTGTATCTAGCACTCTTCTTTGCGTTGCATAATCCTGTAACTTCCATTTTCTGTATTTATTTCAACACTGGCTATATACCTTACGCCATTTTTCACATAAGAAAACTCGTATATTCTTTGGGTTTCAGTTTCGGAGGCAAGTTTAATATCTGTGTACGGTGCTTTTAATGTATAGCCCAGACTCTTTCCACTCCCATCAGGATCAAGCTTGAGTTCAAAAAATCTGTTAATAACACCTTTGCTAAGAAAAGTTTCAACCGATTTTGAAGAATAAACATTCTCGTCAATACCAACAAGCATTCTATTTATCCAACCAGATGGGTCTGGAAGCTTTTTATCGTCTTGCATTCTATCTCCTCCAGAAATTTCAACACATCCAGGTTTCAAATCTTTAAGAGACACGCCCTCTTTTAATTTATACATACCTAGGTCAGCATCGTATTCGAGATTTTCATTTTCCATCCACCAAACTCCACCCAGAGCTTTTGTCAGATTTTCGCTGGTATAGTAATTAACATTAGTTTTAACTTCTTCCCCATCTTCAACAGATGTAAGAGCGACTGTTAAATTTGGAGTGCCGTCAACTGCGTCTTCATTATAATTGAAACCTATATCTGTGTAAGGTAATTTTAACGCATATTCGATGACGTTTCCATCAGCGTCAAATCCTATTGGCTCTAAAAATTTATCAATGATATTCTGCGGAATATTTTCAAATATATCAGCACTATAAATCGTTGCACCCGAAACATCCGGCACATCAGGGTCTGTCGGAGTTTCGCCAGTCAGTGCACTCAAATCAGTTGCGGTCAACATACCTATGCCAAGCTTAGCAAATTCTTCCCAAGTCATAGTGTATTCTTTTTCTGAGTTCCACGGATTTACAAAGGTTACAGTTGTATCAGTAAGTTTTGTAATCGCAAGTGCATGTCCACCATCATCAATATTCAGTTTATACGGAGTTCCGTCTGTCAACTTAGCTTCGTGAGGTGAACCATATACTCCAAATGTTAGTGCAGTATTTCCATTTTCATAAGCCTTTTGCAAAAAGGCAAAAATCTCATCCTTACTTAGACCTTCTACTTCTTTTTTATACGCATAAATAAAATCAGCAGTTTGTCCTGTTAAATAATAAATCATGTTCTGAGCAAAGCCGCCCGCAATTGAACCGTCTTTGTTATACTTCGACTCAACGCTGTCCTCAGGGACATCAAGTTTCACCTTGCCGCATGCAATATCTGCCATGAGTTTTTCTGTTGCAAGTTCCAATACCAACATGTCATTATCGCCATTAGAGTACGCATCGCCCGAAATATCGTCTGTATCGTGTTTTCTAATTTCATCAGCCGTAATAGTATAACTAACTCCAAGCCCTTTAAAAGTAACGGTTACGCTACCATCCGAATTTGACTGAATTGATTCTTTAATAATTTGTTTACCGGCACTCGTTGCATTAAGAGATAACACTCCTGTCAAGAGCCAACAGTCACCAGTACCACCCTGTGATACTTTTTCGTCGATTTCACCATTGACACCATTTGAACCATCATTCCCACTAACAACATTTGGGATTAGAAGGTCGCGTTTTATAGCGGGTAACTGCTTCAAAACATCATCAACACTTGCTTTTCCTCGAATCTGAATACTCAAGTCACCTTTTCTTTTGTAAGTAGTAATTTCAGAATCTTTATAAACAAACTCCGTAACACCTTCATTAATTTCGGGAATACCATCAACCTTAGAAATCACTCGAATATCACCCTGAGCGTAACTTGCCAAAACATCCTGTATAGATGCTGTTACCGGTTTTGCCTCGGGAGCATTCGTTTTTGTTATCGATGTTTCTCCGCTTTCTTCCAGCTGTTCTCTCTTGTTTCCGTCATTTTTTTCATCAAATTTAACAAAACTATTGCCAGTCAATCTAAAATTTAGGTTCATAAAATACTCCTTTCATGTAACGACTTTTGTTATGCTTTAGTTAACGGCATTTTTTTGAAAAACTTTAGAATTTTTAAATAAATATTTACAAAAATTAACAAACTCTACAACTTAATACATAACTTGTATTTCTCAAAACATAACAATTATTGTTATGTCTGTATATTGATTATTAACAAAATATTGACATAGAAAATTAATCCGCAAAAGGTTAATCTTTTATTATGGAAGATATTAAATCAAAGTGCATCGAAACAACTCGCCATATAGCGGACAAGATTCTGCTTCTCAGGCGTGCTGACAAGCTAACGCAAGAAGAGTTTGCAGAAAAAGTCAATTTGGACAGAAGAACCATAGCACGCGCAGAAGACGGGAAACACAGACCATCTGCAGAAACGATGGAAATGATTGCATATGCTTTTAACATTCCAGTCAGCTACTTTTTTGACAATTCTGTATATAAAAAAGACGTCAACAAATCGGCATTAATTTATGAAATCAATGCAAGACTAAACATACTTCCAAAATCCAGCTTGAAGAAAATTCTAAGCATCATCGATGTTATTAATTAAGTTTATTACCTTTAATCAACAAAAAGACTTTTACTTGATTATTCCTTCTTTTACAAGTTGTTCTCTGATTTCTTTTTTCGTCTGGAATTCTTCGTCATCACCGGCAGTAAGTCTCTTCAAAAGCATTACTCCGGGAGTAACCACACCGAGCGCGAGAATACAAGTAATAATATTCGTCAGAATTGAAGTTCTTTTGAGTTTTTTAACTCCTTGGAAAAATTTATCTACGTCTTCACCTTTGCTCAAAGCTTCTTTATACTGTTCGAATAATTTCGCGATTTTTTCGTTTACGCCCTTAACTTCTTCAAGGTCAATAAATTTTCTTGTATCAATTTTATCTGTCTTTTTATAAAGTTCTATTATATCAGACATCTTTGAAGCTTTTACAATCGCATTTTCGGGGTGGTTGTGTATAAATTCATACAACTCAACATTTGATTTGTTTGCCAAATTAAACTCATCAATACTTTTTTGAATTGAACCATCTTTAAAAAGGTCTTTCAAAAATCCGTCTTCCAGAACTCTTGCATCAAGACCGATAGATTTGTTATATTCGGCAACAGCTCTTTGTTCAAGCTTGTCCTGAATTTTTTTCCCTGCAACATACATGAAGAACAGCGTAAAAGCTTCTTTAATTGAGTACCCAAAAAATTCCTGCGGGCTTCTTGAATCCTTCAGTCTTTCTCCTGTGATACAACCGTCCAAAATCCACATATTTTTTACAGGGTTGAACGCAAAGCTCTCTGCCACAGCACCTAAACCTTTGAATGAAGGATTAGACACAACTTGGGAAGGTGTATTATTTTCTTTTCCTTGATTTTCTTTTTCTACTTTTGCATTGTATTCCGCAATCAAATTCTCTCTAATTTTGTTTGCTGTATATTTTTGCTTAAATCTTGTAAGTCCAATGTAGCTGCCGATTGTGAGCGCTGTTGATACAACGAATTTTGCCATGGCAGTAGTTTTGAAGGTCTTTGCATGCTGCGAAATCTTTTCAATTCCGCTCTTAACTTTGTCTTCCGGAGCGTATTGTTTAATTTTTTCAAGCACATCTTTGTCTTTAAGGTTTCTTGCATCAAATTTTGAATCATAGCCAAGAGCCTTAAACACAGTTAAATCAAATAACTTTTTAAAAGCAGGAATACCAAGCAACCAAATGACTTCTGTTCCGGCTTCATCAATAAATCTATCTTGTCCTTCTTCTTTCCCTGTAACAAAAGATCCTGCGGTCATTCCGGCTGTTGCAGAAAGGTCTTTTACCGCCAAAGGAATAAGGGAGTTAGGGTTACCCAATGTAGAATAAATTTTCGCAACATTCACCATAGGACTACAACCCCCACACAAGATTCATAAATTTTTTAATACTATTTTTCATTTCGACCTTCCTTTTCTAATAACGCAATCCAAAAAATAAATTGCCTAATTTTTAATAAATATTTACAATACGTAAAAAAAGAAGCTTCTTTTGATGAAGCTTCTTTTTTTTCAATCAAAACTTATATCTATCCGACCAGTTCCGTATCATCTGACTCGGAAGCTTTCACCATAATAGCGTGTTCAACAGGATTTTCTTTTTTGTAAGAATTTTCTGTAACAACTTCTTCAAAACCAAACTCGTCTCGGGCTTTCTTCATTTGAGTTTCGTCAACAAGTTTTTTCGCTAGCTCAGCGATTTCGTAAACTAATTTATATCGGTTATCTGTGTTTTCGTTAAGTTCCCAAGCGACTTTAATAATCTGATCCATTTTTTGTCCTCTTAATTAAGATATTAACAATTACCCACATAATAATACGCTCAAAATTTTTTGTCCAGTATTGCAGAATTTTACAATTCGTTACATAAAAGGCAATTTTTAAAAAGATAAATACTTTATATATACACACGAGAATAATAAGGAGAAATTGGCATGGCAAATATTTCTAATCCACTTTGGGTACAAAACATTAACATGGGCAAAAATACTAAGATAAGTGCTCACGATAGCAGAGAGGATTATAAAAACGGTAAAGTTTCTGATATGTCATCAGCAAATAAGAACAAAAACATCAATAGCATAATAAATAAAGTTAAAGCTTTGGATGGCGATGATTCTAATTTGACTATGCTTGATTTTGTAAACGCAAGGACTATTTCTATATTTGGAAAAAATACCACAATCAGAATTGACGGCGGAGCCGGTATTGCTTCTGTAGAAATGGAGGACGGCAAATATTATGTTTTCGATTTTGAAACAAAAAACGAAAAAAATGAAAGAGTTTTAAAAGAATTAAAAGCTAAATACGGCAAAACTTGTGATATTGAAGACCACGGAGATGGTGTCAGCGTCACTGTAAAGAAAAATTGCAAAGTAAACGCATACGAATTAGTACCAAACCTAAAAGATTTAGTTGAAAACAATCCTGATTACTTCGACAATGAAGATATGGCTGCTGAACGCGGTATGCTACGCAAAGACGGAAGCTCAATGAGTAACGGTGAATTGAATTTCTGCATGAGATACAAATTAGAGCCGGAAGTTCCATTCTTCATTCCATATAGTGCATTGAGTGTTCAATAAAGCTATTCCATAAGAGTAGTCATCAAAACAGGTTCGTCTTCCGTTGCGAGAACTGTATGTTCAAAGTGAGCAGAAGGCTGTCTGTCTTTAGTAATTACGCCCCAGTCGTCGTCTTCGACAAACACTTCATCGCAGCCTAAGTTAAGCATAGGTTCAATTGCAATTACCATATTTGTTTTAATAGGGGTTCTGTCGCCGACTCTGTAATTGAAAAGGAACGGGTCTTCGTGCATAACGTGCCCTACTCCATGCCCGCCGTATTGGCGAACAATTCCGAGGTTATAGCTTTTTGCAACATCTTCTACTGCACCTGATATGTCATCAAGGACATTTCCTGCGCGCATTTTTGAAATACCTGCAAAAAGGGCTTCTTCTGTAGCTTTCATAAGACGTTGTTTTTCTGCTGAGATTTCACCGACTGCGTAAGACCATGCACTGTCGCCTACCATGCCGCCATAGGTTGCACCTACGTCGATTGCGATTATGTCACCGGCTTTAAGAATTTCGTTTTCAGACGGAATACCGTGTACGACTTTTTCGTTAATTGAAGTACAAATGCATGCCGGAAAACCGTTATAGCCTAAGAAAGTCGGAATTGCTTTATTTTCTTTTATAACTTTCATTGCGATATTATCGAGTTCTTTTGTTGAGATTCCGGGTTCAACAACTTCTCTCATTTTTTTATGAACAAGGGCTACAATATGCCCTGCGTGGCGCATTCTTTTAATTTCATCTCTTGATTTTCTGTTTATCATGGTAACCTCTTTTTCTTTTATCTTATGCCTAATTTCAAAGATTTTCAAGAAGAAAAATTAAGCAGTTGACATTAAAAATTGATTTGGTACTATAAGAAATGTCGATTGAGCCCCCATCGTCTAGAGGCCTAGGACAACACCCTTTCACGGTGTAGACAGCGATTCGAATTCGCTTGGGGGTACCA
>CAKVLI010000007.1 GCA_934757155.1 uncultured Candidatus Melainabacteria bacterium
GAACACCTGAAGGTGTTCTTTTTTTGTATATTTGTGTATTTTCAAGCCCTGCGCTTTGGGAAGGACTCCGTGCAAAAGCTGACCAAATGTCAGGTTTTGGATGGAGGAAGGCGAGTTGAACCGAAGGTGAGCGAGCCGTATATAGTAATTTTGATGCGGGTGTTCTTTTTTTGTATATTCGGACGCTCAACGAACAATATTCGCTTGGCGGATTTGCGGACGGACGACGTGAGATTGTTGGGGAGAACCTTCAACCTACAAATTTGAATTGTCACCACTCAATTTTTATTGTATCCTTATTCTTGAAATACGTATTCAAGGAGCGGAGTTGTGGAAAAAAAACGTGCATTACTTGTCAGATTATCATCTCTTGGAGATGTAATTTTTAATATTCCGCTTGCAAATATTCTCAAAAACAACGGGTACGAAGTAACTTGGATTGTGAGCGAAAAAGGTTACGACATTATCAAAAACAATCCTGCTGTGGCTGAGGTCATCCTTGCTCCTGTTGCTAAGTGGAAGAAACAAAAATTTTCCCAAAACCTCAAGGAATATCTTCAACTCATCAAACATATCCGTTCAGAAAAGTTTGATATCGCAATTGACACACAACTTTTGTTAAAAAGCTTTATTTGGATGGCTTTCAGCGGTGCAAAAAGAAGAATTGTCTCCACTTCTGCAAGAGAATTTGCATTCCTTGGCGGAAATGAATTTATCGGTAAACTCCGAGTAAATTACAACGGACACGCAATAAAAAATTACCTCAAATTTGCTGAACACTTGAATCTCAACACGGACAAGATTGAAGCGTCATTGCCTGAATCCACTCCGGGAACTGTGGCTAAAATTGACGAACTTCTGAAAAATATTGATAAAACAAAACCGCTTGTCGGGATTGCTCCTGCTACAACGTGGGTTCCTAAGCATTGGAACAAGGACAATTGGAAATCTCTGATAGAAATGATTGAAAAAGATTACACATTAGTTTTTACTGGAACAGACAAAGACAAAGACTTAATTGAATACATTTCAGGCGGAAGACATCTGAGTGTTGCAGGAAAAACAAATATTTTAGAATTAGCAGAAGTCTTTAAAAGATGCGATTTAGTAATCTCTTTAGATAGCGGAAGTACACACCTTGCGTGGGCTTGCGGGAAACCTAAAATTGTTTCAATATTCTGCTGCACCCCTACAGGACTTTATGCACCAATCGGCAGTCCTGACAAATACATTGCGCTTAGCGGACACCTTCCTTGTCAGCCTTGCCACAAGCGCAAATGCCCTTTAAAAGAGAACCAAAACCAATGCACATACCTTCCTCAAGTTCAGGAGGTATTAGATGCCGTGCATAAACTTCTACCTATTCAGCCATAAACATATACTTCAATTTACTCCGAAATATGGTATAATAGATAAGGAAAAGCATCCTGAAAAAGTATGATAGGAGAGTATATGACTGTAACTTCAAAATCCGTTAATATGTTGGCAGTAACAGATACCGTGATTGTTGCCGTAGCTAGTATGTTATGCTTTTTGTTGGCAAACGCACCTTTAGCAACCAAGGGAATATCTGTCGCAATCTTTGTTCTAATTGTTATGCTGACACTGAACCTCAAAGGTTTTTATGATACGGAAAATTTCGGATTCAAGAAAATCTACGTCTTACTTGAAGGCTTATTTATCTCTACATTTGTATCAGGAATTCTTTCTGCACTTGTATTACAAATTCCGACAGTAGTAATGCCGACATTCCTTTGCTCCTTTGTTCTTTTGAATTTGGTGCTGATGTTTATAGGGATTGTTGTGGCAAGAATTGTTTATTCTATTCATAAAAAATTCTTCAAACCTACAAAAAATATTTTGATTGTAGGTGCAGGTCAAGACGGAAAACTCATTGCGGAAGAGATCCACTCCAGACCGGGACTTGGAATGAAGGTTGTCGGATTTCTTGATGACAACATGAACAGAATTGAAGAAGAAGACTCAACAATCCCGATTTTGGGACTTACCTGTGATGCGGAAGCCGTTATCAAAGACAACAACGTAAACACAGTTATAATTGCAGTAAAATCCAGAATGGATTCAAACATTTTGACCGATTTGGCAAAGGGTATTCCGCTCGGAGTAAAAGTTTGGAGAATGCCGACTTTCTATGCTGCAATCACGCAAAAGCTTTTCACTTCAAAAATGGCTGTAAACTGGTTGTTCTACGATTATGTAAGACCAAAATATTTCTTATATTCATACATCAAAAGAGTTTTGGACGTAATCTCAGCATTACTAATCCTTATCATAACTCTTCCGATAACAGCGATTACAGCTATCGGAATCAAGCTTTCCGACTTCGGTCCGGTATTCTTTACCCAAACAAGAATCGGCAAATTCGGAAGACCGTTCAAAATGATTAAATTCAGAACAATGTATCAAGATAAAGTAGACGAAGGCTTTGACGACGACTTGGTCGAAGTTGAAACAGACGACAAGAGAATCATGCCTTTCTGCAGATTGATACGTAAGTTCCACATAGACGACATCCCTCAAATGTTCAACATCCTAAAAGGTGAAATGAGCATAATCGGTCCAAGACCTGTGAGAGAAAATGTTTACGAAGAAAACCGCGAGAACATCCCATTCTGGGAATGCAGAAACTGGGTTCGCCCCGGCTGGACAGGCTGGCAGCAGATTAATTCAATCGACTGTATTCCGGAAGAAAGACTCGGATACGATTTATACTACGTAAAACATCGTACTCTTCTCTGGGAAATCGTTATTTTCATCCGCTATGTAGCAAAAGTTTTCAGCGGGAAATGCAAATAAAATTAAAGGGCGGGCTTTTTAAAAAAGCCCGCCCCGTTTGTATTTATTTATTAAGTTTATTTACCCAAGCTTGGTACTCTTGCGGAGTATAAACTCTTGCGCCACAATTTCCATTCGTAAGACTTACACTAAGCCTGCCGTCACTAAGCTGACGAACCTTATAGCCTTTCGGAACTTTTGGCAGAGTTGACATCCCCTTGCTCATATATTCTGCCCCAGCAAAAGGATTGACGTACATAGAGACCCACACATTGTGTAATTTTGCTGCCAATTTTTCAAACCCGGTCAATCCTTCCTCCGGTCGTAAAGTAACAGCATTATGCACACCGTTTACAACATTTTCAAAAACGCTGTTTTCACGCGTAATTGGTCTATTATAAACAGAATCACGCCATGTACTCCTAACAATATCCCTAAAGTTATTTTGGGACCTTGTACTCGCAATACCAATTCCATTAACCATAATAAAATCTCCTTTCAATTTTTTAACCACATATTAATAAAGTAAATCGGGGTAAAATAATTGCCATAAGGGCATCATATCATATCATATAGCAGATTATGACTAGTTTTGAGACTGATGTAAATTCGCATTTACAATTCGTTACATTTTGCATTTTTCCCGCCATTTTTGTTTTTGGTATAATCAAAGTAACAAGGGAGAAAAGTTATGCTAGAACTATTGAAAAAGAGTGCTGTAGAACAAAGCAAAGCTATTCAGAACAAAGAAGTTTCAGCTGTTGAGCTTACAAAAGCATCCTTGGAAAGAATTAAATCCATTGATGAAAAACTCGGCGCGTTCAACTCTTTAACCGAAGAAACTGCACTTGAAACAGCAAAAAAAGTTGATGAAAAAGTAGCAAAAGGGGAAGAATTACCGCTTCTTGCAGGTGTTCCTCTTGCATTAAAAGATAATATGAATCTTGTCGGTTCTAAAACAACCGCATCAAGCAAGATTTTGGAGAATTTCGTTTCTCCTTATAACGCAACCGTTACCCAAAAGCTTTTGGAAAACTTAGTTCCAATCGTTGGTAAGGCAAACTTGGACGAGTTCGCAATGGGTTCTTCTAACGAAAACTCTGCGTTCAAAAAAGTTCACAACCCTTGGAATTTGAACAAAGTTCCGGGCGGTTCATCAGGCGGTTCAGCAGCCTCTGTTGCATCTTGCGAAGCAACTTTGGCATTAGGCTCAGACACAGGCGGAAGCATCCGACTTCCTGCAAGTTTCTGCGGTATCGTAGGTATGAAACCTACTTACGGTAAGGTTTCCAGATACGGTTTAATTGCATTCGCGTCATCACTTGACCAAATCGGTCCGTTCGCTAGAACAGTTGAAGATGCTGCTGCATTATTGGAAGTCATTTCTGGACACGACCCGCACGATTCAACATCACTAAAACTTCCTGTTGAAAACTACAGAAGCACACTCGCTTCCGACATCAAAGGTAAGAAAATCGGTGTGGTAAAAGAACTTATTTCAGAAGGTTTGACTCCTGATGTTGAAAAAGCAATGAAGAGTGCAATTGATACTTACAAAGCTCTCGGCGCGGAAGTGGTTGAGATTTCTTTACCAAACCTTAAACACTCAATCGGTATTTATTACATTCTTGCAACAGCAGAATGCAGCTCAAACTTAGCAAGATTTGACGGTGTAAAATACGGTTATAGAACACCTGACGCTAAAAACCTTCTTGAAATGTATTGCAAAACAAGGGCAGAAGGTTTCGGTCCGGAAGTTAAACGTCGTATAATGCTTGGTACATATGCATTGTCATCTGGTTATTATGACGCTTACTACAAGAAAGCTCAACAAATGAGAAGAGTTGTAACAAACGACTTCTTGAAAGCATTTGAACAAGTTGATGCACTTATTTCACCAACCTGTCCGAACACAGCATTTGATTTGGGCGCAAGAACAGAAGATCCGCTTGCTATGTATCTTACAGATATTGCAACAATTTCCGCTAACTTAGCCGGAATTCCTGCAATCTCTGTTCCTGCAGGTTTCGACTCTGACGGTATGCCTATCGGGTTACAAATAATGACTCCGCAATTGACGGAAGCAAAATTATTCAACCTCGCATACAAGTTCGAGCAAGAACACGATTATTACAAGCAACTTGCTAACATATAAAAAAAGAAAGCTCCCAAAAGGGAGCTTCTTTTTTAATTAGCCTTACCCGCTCTAAATCCGCAGAGTGCATAAATAAACGGTAAAAGTTTTTCTATATGCAGTTTTTCTGCCAACGGGAATTTCGCAAGCACAAGCAAACCAATCATATCATCTAAGTTTGCTATTGTATCTTTCAGAGTAAGTTTTCTATCAGGATATTTGTCTTTCGGGTCACAAATCATATTAGAAAGCTCCGCAGCTCCCAACATTCCGATAAGTATACCGCCCGCCATCGAGATAATTTTTGCAAAATTATTATTCATACCTTTAGTCGTTTCACACAACCTCAAAGCAGCACCGGTAAGCCACGTCGGCACAGAAGCGTTTAAAAATTGAAACACGCCTTCCTGAGCCTTGGCAGATTTCTCTTTAGGATTCGCACCGATTAAGCCAAAAGTTACACCACCTAAAATAGGCGTGCCGGATAAAACTAACATATTTTTCAAGTCGTATTTAAGCTTAAAAGGATTTTTAACTCCCTGTTTTTTCATCATAAAAAGAAGAGGAATTGCTGTCCCAACCAACGAACCGACAGCGGACTTAACCGCATCACGACCTGTAGTTTTACCGGTCGAACGACTTCTACGTAACAGACAATTTTTCCCTTCAAAATCTCCTTTTGGGGCTGTTCGAAAATTTACATATCCAAAATTTGTTATATTGTTATACATACTTACCTTAACTTAAGGTTATTCTAACGCACAACAAAAAAAGATACAAGATGTTATTTATATAGCTGACGCACCGGAAACAATTTCCACCAATTCTTGTGTAATCGCAGCCTGACGAGCTTTGTTATAGTCAATCGTCAGCGTTGTAATCATTTCTTCTGCATTATTAGAAGCTGCTGACATCGCAGTCATTCTAGATGCGAGTTCACTGGCATTTGCTTCCAACAATGCTTGATAAATAGAATTTGTAATATACATCGGAACAAGCTGCTGCAAAACACCCTTCGCAGACGGTTCAAACTCCATTACAGAATCAAGTTCATGAGCATCTGCCTTTTCAATTTTTACAGGCAAAACTTCCCAATCCACAATATTATAAGACATCATGTTATTAAAATGAGTCGTTATAATATCGATTTTATCTATTTTTCCTGCTACAAAATCATCTGCAATATCTTCTGCCACAAGACTTGCACCTGTTGCGGTCGGAGTATTTGCAATGCCTATATATCCGTCACGCAATTCAAAGTTCCCTGATTTATGCTTAAAAGCGGAAATTGCTTTCTGACCAACAGGATAAATTACAGTCGCAATACCTTTTTCAGTATTTTCCTTTACTCTTTTGAGAGCAGTCTTGATAATATTCGCGTTATATGCACCTGCCAAACCTTTGTTAGAAGTTATTACAAGCAGACCTTCCGTCTTCACTTCACGTTTTCTGAGAAGTTCCGGATAATTGTCCAAAGCACGTTCGACCTTTAAACCCGCAACAGAAAATTCATCCACCGTTGCTGCAAGTTTTCTGAAAAGTTGTAAAAGCTCATCAGAGAATGGTCTTGCAGCTTTAACCGTGCTTTCAGCCTTTTTAACCTTCGCAGCAGCAACCATCTTCATCGCTTTAGTGATTTTCTTAGTGTTCTGAACACTTGATATTCTGCTTTTAATATCTTTTAAATTTGGCATTCCCTGTCTCCTCCCTCTTCCTTGGAAGAGGGCTGGGGTGAGGTATTAACTCACTCCTGATTATAATGTCTTCAAATATGCGTCCAATTTAGATTTAAGAGCTTCTTTTTCTTCATCAGACAACTTGTCGCCTTCATTCAATTTTGTATTCAATTCAGGCATATTTGCTTCAAAGTATTCAAACCAACCATTTTTGAAGTCGTTGATTTTCTTGTTATCAACTTCATCCAAATAACCTTCGTTTGCTGCGAACAAGATTGTAACCTGTTGAGCAACCGTCAATGGCTTATATTGAGGCTGTTTCAAAACTTCTGTAAGCTTTTGACCTCTAAGCAATTGCTTTTTAGTCGCAGCATCCAAGTCGGACGCGAACTGTGCAAAAGCTTCCAATTCTCTGAACTGAGCCAAGTCCAAACGAAGTTTTCCGGCAACTTGTTTAATACCCTTAGTTTGAGCCGCACCACCTACACGGGATACAGAAATACCGGCATTGATAGCAGGTCTTACACCTGAGTTAAACAAAGCTGTTTCCAAGAAAATCTGACCGTCTGTAATTGAGATTACGTTTGTCGGAATGTACGCAGATACGTCACCAGCTTGAGTTTCAATAATCGGCAACGCTGTAATACTTCCTCCGCCCAACTCATCAGAAAGTTTAACTGCTCTTTCCAAAAGTCTTGAGTGAAGATAGAATACATCCCCAGGATATGCTTCACGTCCAGGTGGTCTTTTAAGAAGCAAACTCATCGCACGATATGCCTGAGCGTGTTTTGTCAAATCATCATACACGATTAAAACGTGTTTTCCTTGCTCCATAAATTCTTCTGCCATTGCAACACCCGCAAACGGTGCGATATATTGCAAAGGAGCAGGTTCGTTAGCAGTCGCTGATACAATAATTGAGTAATCCATTGCACCGTGTTTTTCAAGAGTTTTTGCCAACTGAGCAACCGTTGAGGCTTTTTGACCAACCGCAACATAGATACAAATTACATCCCCGCCTTTTTGGTTCAAAATTGTATCAATCGCAATCGCGGTCTTACCGGTTTGTCTGTCCCCGATAATCAACTCTCTCTGACCTCTACCGATTGGAGTCAAGGCATCAATAGCAGTTAAACCCGTTTGCAAAGGTTGATGAACAGATTTTCTTGCAACAATACCCGGAGCAACACGCTCAATAGGTCTTGTTTTGTCGGTAACAATTTCGCCCTTACCGTCGATAGGACGACCGGTCGGGTTAACAATTCTTCCGATTAAAGCATCACCAACAGGAACAGATGCGATTCTGCCTGTTGTTTTAACCGTCATACCTTCTTTAATATGTGTATACTCACCAAGGATTACAACACCGACGTTGTCTTCTTCAAGGTTAAGAGTAATACCCAAAGTTCCTTTACCGTCTTCAAACTCAACAAGTTCGTTTGACATAACATTTCTGAGTCCGTATATACGAGCAATACCGTCACCTACTTCCAATACGCTTCCGATATTTGAAACTTCGGCTTTTGATTCATAGTTTCTGATATTCTCTTTTAATATAGAACTGATTTCATCAGGATTAATTACTGCCATTTCTACCCCTTTATAATACTGTTACTTAAGTTTTCTAGTTTATGTCTGATACTGTTATCAACAATTGTTTCATCAATATTCAACACAAGTCCTGCAATAATGTCACTGTCGACATCCCAATCCACAACGACTTCTTTTCTCAATTTTTCGGAAATTTTGTGTTTAATATCATCTTTTCTGTTATTAGCCAAGTCAATAGCAGAAGTTACACCAACATGGGCTATATTGTTAATTCTTTCCAATTCTTTTCTAAATTCTTCCGCGATAGAAGAAATTATATTCACGCGTTTTCTCAAATTCAAAACAAACAAGAAATTATAAACAATCGGCATAATGCTGTTTTGGAAAAGTTTGCACAAAACAATCTGCTTTTCCTCAACCGAAATCGCAGGATTATTTATAACTTCATTCAATTCTTCAGAAGTGTCAATCGTGTCAGAAATTTCATTCAAATCATCAAGAATATCTTCTTTAGAAATATTTTCATCCTCTTGAGCCAAATCCATTAAGGCTTTTGCCCATCTTTTTGCAACGAGTTCATTGTTTCTGTCGCTCATAACTGAACTCCTTCTATTGCGTCAATACTTTCATCAATCAACTTGTCGTGCAGTTCTTGATTGTTATTAAGCTCGTCAATAATATGTGCTTTCGCTACTTCAACAGAAGCTTTAGCCGCTCTTTGCATCAAATCGTTTTTAAGCAGCAAAGTCTTGTTCTCAATAGATTTTTCCGTATTATCACGAATTGTTTCGCAAGTCTTTTCCGCATCTTCAAGAATTTTCGCACCGACAAGCTGTGCATTGTCTTCTGATTTCTTCAAAATCTCGTCGATTTCATCCCCGATATGAGAAATACTTTCTTCAATATTGCTCAAACGGGTTTCTGACTCAACTTTTGCTGTTTCAGATTCGTCAATCGTTTCTTTGACTGCGTCTTTTGCCAGCTCCAATTTTGAAGTAACTTTTAACTTGCAGAACAAGAATATAATTACACCTGCAAAAATAACAAAGTTAAACAGGTTCGTTTTGAAGAAATACAAACCGTTCGTGTACTCAATAAAAGCACCAATTGCACCAAATATTGCACTGAAAAAATTAGAAATCACAGCCAACATTCTGAACTACTCCTTCCATAAGACCCTGTCCACAACGTCATTGTCAAACCCGTTGACCTCACTTCTGTAACCTAGAATTTTTTCCGTTATGTCGTTTGCTAGTTCTGTCATCTTGTTCTTCAAACCTTGTTTTGCCTCATTTGACAAGTTTTCAAGATTTGCGCGAGAAGTTTCAAGCTCTTCCTGCGCAACCTTCTGAGCATCGTTCACCAAGTCAGACTTTTTAGACTTAAAGTCGTCTAAAGTATCTACATACTTGTTTCTGGCATCATTTTTAGCCTCTTCAAGCTTTTCTTCTTTTTGATTTGTCAATTCTTCTGTTTTCGTATCATTGTCGGAAGCCGTTTGATAGTTTCCGTCAATAACACGTCTGCGCTCTTCCATGATGTTAAGAACCGGCGCATACAAAATCTTGTTCATCAAAAAGACAAACACTATAAAAGTTATTATTGTAGCTAAAAATGTACCGTTGAACTCCATTTTTTGTTATTTACCTCTAGCCCATCATACCTGATAATTTCATACCAATAACCAAAGCGTAAATCGCACAAGCTTCAGCAAGAGCAGCACCAACGAGGAAGAAACCGACTGCCTTACCTGCGATTTCAGGTTGTCTTGAAATTGCATCCATCAAACCTTTTGTTGCAACACCGATACCAAGACCTGCACCGATTGCACCAAAACCCATTGCAATACCTGCACCTAATTGTGCCAAATCAGAAACTGTTTTTACTTCTTCCATTTTTTATCTCCTTTTTCTTCTTATTTCTAACTCTTTGGTCAGCGCCTGCTTATTACCAACCTTTTGTTTCCATATTAATGCTCCTCGTTCACCGCCGTTGCAATATAAACCGTCGTAAGCATTGTAAATACAAGAGCCTGAACACACGCTACCAAAACTTCAAAGAACATAATCGGCAGCGGTAAACCGAACGCAACCAAGCCAAGCAAGGCAGAAATCAAAATTTCGCCCGCCAATATGTTACCGAAAAGTCGTAACGCCAATGTCAACGGTCTTGTAAAGAGTTCCAAAACCTCTACTAACATAGAAATTATTCCAACAAAAGAAAACTCGTGCAAAAGAAATTTGCCCTTCTTCTTTATTAAACCTGCTACAACATAGTACACAAGTACTATTACAGCAAGTCCCGCCGTCAAGTTAATATCATTTGTAGGAGATGCTATCTCACCACTCTTCAAATGAATTACCTTCAAAGGCAACTGTCCCATCAAGTTCGCAGTCACAATAAACAAAAACAGTGACGCAATCAATGGGAAGTGTTTTCTTCCACCGTGTGGAATCATTCCCGAAATCAAGCCATCAAAATAACCCAGAATTTTTTCAAACACAAGTTGCAATTTTGACGGAAAAACAGAAAGTTTTCTTGTCGCAATGAAAGAAACAATGAGCAAAAACGCCATTGCTGTCCACATTGTCACAAGCGTATCCATATTAAAGGACATATTATGACCCATAATAACTTTATCAACTATCCAATGTCCTTCGCTCATTGAACATCCTCTCTTCTCTTCGTCGGGTAAAATCCCCCAACCAATCCTAACACAAAATTTGAAGTTTCGCAACGGATAAATAAATTTGTGATAAAATAGTACATATAGATTATTAGAGAAAGGATTTATTATGCTGAGAGCCGGAATTGTAGGACTTCCGAATGTTGGAAAATCAACTTTGTTTAACGCACTTACTGCGACAAAAAACGCACAGAGCGCGAATTACCCGTTTTGTACAATTGAACCGAATGTCGGGGTCGTAACCGTTCCGGATGAAAGATTGCAAGTCCTTGCTGACCTTTGCAAATCAAAAGAAATCATCCCTACAGTTATCGAATTTGTTGATATTGCAGGACTTGTAAAAGGTGCAAGCAACGGCGAAGGTCTCGGCAACCAATTTTTACACAACATCAGAGAGGTTGATGCCATAATCCAAGTTGTAAGATGTTTTGATGACGAAAACACTATCCATGTGGCAGGAAAAGTTGACCCGATTAGCGATATTGAGGTTATTAATGCAGAACTCGCTCTCGCAGACTTAGCTTCTGTCGAAAGACGCCAAGCAAGAATCTCTAAACAAGCAAAAGGCGGAGATAAAGAAGCTGTTCTTGAAGACGGAGCATTGAAAAAACTTACCGAACTTCTCAACGAAGGCACTTTCATAAACCTGAAAGACCATTTTACAGACGATGAAATAGAAGTAATCAAACCTCTGAACCTTATGTCCGTAAAACCTGTAATCTATTGCGCAAATGTTTCAGAATTCGACCTGAAATCAGGCAACGATTACACAAAACGAGTTGAGGAATATGCACAATCTCACGGTGCGCAAACGGTTATCATCTGCGCAAGAATCGAAGAAGAACTCGTTGAACTCGGTGACGAAGGCGCAAAAGAATATCTCGCAGAACTCGGAGTTGAAAACAGCGGTATCGATAAAATGATTAAATCAGTATACAAACTCCTCAACCTAATTACCTTCATAACCGCAGGCGAAAAAGAAACTCGTGCTTGGACCTGTTCAGCAGGAACAAAAGCTCCTCAGGCAGCCGGCGTAATCCATACCGATTTTGAAAAGGGATTTATCCGTGCAGAAGTTACTTCCTACAAAGATTTTGTAGAATGCGGTTCTTACACTGCCTGCAAAGACAAAGGCGTTACAAGACTTGAAGGCAAAGACTATATCGTACAAGACGGTGACATCGTCCATTTTAGGTTTGCTGTTTAACCTCTTTTGCAGCGTTCAACAACCAACCGTCAGAACGGAAATGCGCGTAATTATTCTTACCCGCATACTTTCCGCCTACAGGTGTATTCAGCCATTTATCCAAAATCATAAGCGACTTTCTTAAAAGCTCGTAACCATACTTCTCCAAAAGCGAGCCATATTGTGTCGGGGTAAGAATTACCAGATTAATATCCGGCAATTCTATACGTATACTTGAATCCTGCTTAGGACGCCCGCCCCTTTGACCATTATTTCTTGAAATCTCACTTCTATTCTTTGACCTCATAAAATTCTCCCTGCTAAAAATCTTTCTTTCTTACTAAAACTACAAACGGAAACAATATCTCAGAAAAAACTACAATTAACCGCTGTTTTCCCCAAAACTTCACAATCTGTTTCATAATATGATACATCCGCGTCATACCTCTTCAACCGTTCTCTATTCCCAAAATGTGTACACTTTCAGGCATTACCCGATAGTTGGTAATTGACATCTGTAAGATTACATGATTAAATATCATATAACATCTTACATCTTTTACATAATTGTAAGATTATATATTACAAATGTCAAGTATTATTTTAAAAATGGTGAAACATGAAACTTGAGGAACTTATATCAATAATTTCCAAAAAGACCGGAAATTATATCAACCAGTCCATGCTGGCAGAAGGTTTAGGAATAACCCGACAAACCGTTAGTAACCGTATCAAAAACGATAGTCAGGTGACGGTGAGCGAGCTTAAAAAGATTGAAGATTTTTTCAATATAACGTTATTTAACGAATCCGACAATTTTGACGAAAATATAATCCACATTGATTATTACACGGATGTTTTTGCAAGCTGTGGAAACGGAAGCATAGTTTTTTCAGAAGAAAAAATCAAGCTACCAATCTCAACCCTGCTCATAAACGGGTTTTCGAAACAAAAAACGTATTCAATAATCAATGCGACAGGAAACAGCATGTCACCGACAATTGACAACGGGGACAAATTAATCGTGGAACACTGGATTGGAGAACAAATTCAGGACAACAAAATCTACGTATTCTGTTTCAACAACGAGTTTTATGTAAAAAGGTTATCCAAAAACCTTGACGAGATAATAATAAAATCCGATAACCCCGAGTACAGAGTACGCACCGTAAACGGACGAACTTCACAAGAACTGAAAGTAATAGGCAAAATCGTCGGTGCAGTAAAAAACCTCAACTAGGGGGGGGGTAAAGGGGTAAATGTATTTGGTTGGTGGTAACTACCGGTTAAATGTCCTTCGGAACGGGGGGGGAAAGGTATTGGGTGGGTTGGTGATGACTACCAGTTTAAAACATTTCCCTCTCCGAGGGAGAGGGCTAGGGTAAGGGTTCAATGTTTGTTTTATCTTGCGATTCTTCACTTCGCTCAGAATGACGGTAGTAAATTCCTTGGTCACTTGGTCACTTGGTCACTTGGTCACTTGGTCACTTGCTCACTCAAACACGCCAAATTGGTAATCACACCAACCAATCCTATATATTTACCCCTACCCCCCCCTTTGACTTTAATATATATTTGGAGTTAAATGTAGTGCATGAAGATAATTATTTTCGGTGCGAATGAAATTGGGTCAATGATTGCTTCCCAGTTTTATACAGCCAACGACATTACAGTAATCGACGAAGAAAAAAACAAGTCAGACATATTCAACAAGCTTGATATAAGTTTTGTTGACGGAAACGCATCCAATATTGAGGTTTTGAAACAAGCGAACATCAAAAACGCAGATGTTTTTATCGCCTGCACGGATTCTGATGAGTTGAACATTGTTGCATGCCTGACCGCAAAACGTCTTAGCACGGTTTGTACAATGTGTTTTGTACGTAAAGAGGAGTACAAATCTTCTCTCAAAATCACTAAAGACGCGGAATACAACGGAGATTTTTATGTTGATTACGTAATTTGGCCGGAAGAGCTTCTGACCCAAGAAATTTTCCGTATTATCATGGTTGCAAAGGCTCTTGACGTAGAAAACTTCGCAGACGGAAGGGCAAGACTGCTTGAATACAAGATTGCAGAAAACTCAATTCTTGTAAACCAAATGGTTAAAAACTGCGGATTTCCGAAAGACACTCTCATTGTCGGAATCACCAGAGATGAAGAATTAATTATCCCAAACGGCGAAACCGTTTTGCATCAAGACGACAAAGCAATTTTTATGGGGCTTTCGCATTCACTTGATATTCTTGCGGGAACATTTTTCCACGAGAAAGAATTTGTTAAAAATGTTGCCATAATAGGCGGCGGGAGTGTTGGACTTAAGCTTGCGAAATGTCTTGAGGATTTGAAACTCAAAATAAAGATTATCGAAAGAGATGAAGACAGGTGCGAATATTTGTCCGAGCAGCTTGCAACTGCACTTGTAATCCACGGTGACGGAACAGATTTGGAACTATTGAACGAAGAAGAAATCAGCTCGTCTGATGTAGTCGTAAGTGTTACAAACAATGACGAAAAGAACCTTCTCTGCTCACTTTTGGTAAAACAATTGGGCGTAAAAAGAGTTATATCAAGGGTTGCGAAAAATGCAAACGTAACTTTGTTCGAAAGAGTCGGAGTTGATATCGCGATTTCTCCAAAAACAGCGTCACTTAACGAAATAAAGAACAACCTTTGCGGACACAATGTCGGTATTCTTGCGACTGTTGAACAGGGCAAGGGCGAAGTTTTGAAGATTCTTCTTCCGGAAGATTATCAAACCCACAGGATTATGGATTTAAAACTTCCGCAAAAAGCTGTTGTCGGAGTTATTCAAAGAAGAAACAGAATTATTATTCCTAACGGAACTACAGAGCTTATGGCAGGCGATAACTTGATTATCTTTACTACAGGCGAAAACGCACCTGCAATAAGAGAGTACTTTAAGGTGGGCTAATGAGATTAACTTATCTGGCATATTCTTTTTCGCTTGCGGTAATGTATTTCAGTATTGTACTGTTACTCCCGATTTTTGTGGCATTCTATTACCACGAAACAGACGCGGTTTTACCGTTTTTAATCGCCGGCGCGCTTGCATTAATGATTTCTGTCACACTAAAAAGAATCATTCCCGGAACATCAAAAATCAAATCAATTAACGATATCAAAAAATCAGAAGGCTTGTGTGTTGTAACATTTAGCTGGATTTTGGCAGGACTTTTGGCATCAATTCCGTATTTGTTTTTCGGCATGAACCCGCTTGATGCATTATTCGAAGCGACTTCCGGCATCACGACCACTGGCGCAACTATCTTCACACATTTTGATTACCCAAAAACATTGTTCTTTTGGAGATCCTTCTCTCAATGGCTCGGCGGTATGGGAATTATCGTCTTATTCATAGCGATTTTGCCTCAGTTCGCAATAGCAGGAAGACAGTTGTTCTTCGCAGAAGCCCCTGGACCTACTGAAGACAAGTTTACACCGCGCATAAAAAACACCGCCGCATCACTTTGGAAAGTTTATGTCGGAATGACTTTACTCGAAGTTATCCTTCTCAAAGCAAACGGTTTCAGCGGTTTTCACTCAATCTGCTGTGCGTTTTCTTCCGTATCAGGCGGAGGTTTTTCACCAAATTCAGCAAGCTTAATCGGAAACTCAAACGCTGTCTTGTGGATTGTATGTTTCTTCATGTTCTTTGCAGGAGCGAGTTATAACCTACAATACAGAGCTTGGAGCAAGTTCAACCCGCTGGTTTTATTCAGAAACGAAGAGTTTAGAACCTATCTTAAAATAGTAACTCTGCTTGCCGTGATTTTGTCGGTTTCATTGTTCGCAAACTCAAACTACAATGTGGTTCAAAGTATAACACATTCGTTCTTCCAAATAGCGTCAACCATTTCGTCCTCAGGATTTTGCAGCGTTGACTTCGCATCTTGGGATTACACCTCAAAAGCAATCCTATTCATATCAATGCTTGCCGGCGGTTGCGCAAGTTCAGCCGGCGGTGGTATCAAAATCATGAGATGGCTTTTAATACTCAAAATTATGAAATCCGAACTTGCTAAGGTTTTGCACCCGAAAGCTGTATTCAACATAAAAATTAGCAGTTATTCCGTACCGAAAGAAGTTTTATACCAAACTCTTATGTTTGTATCCTTCTATTTGGCTATTGTTGCTGCATCCGCATTCATTGTAGCAATCGCAGAACAAGACTCAATCGTCGGAATCTCCGGAGCAGTAAGTGCAGTCGGAAACATTGGTCCAGGTTTATGCACCGTAATCGGACCATTAGGGAATTTTGAACACTTAACCAATCTCTCAAAAACAATCCTAATCCTCGACATGTACATCGGGCGTCTTGAATTAATCCCGTTCTTAGTATTATTCCAAAAAGATTTGTGGAATGGAATAAAGGGGTAGGGGTAAAGGAGTAAATGTATTGGGTTGGTTGATGGGAAATACCAGCTTTGCGCGTTTGAGTTGAACGGTTGAAAGGTTGAGAAGTTGAAGGGTTTGTTATCCCTTCTCCCGTCGGGAGAAGGCTAGGATGAGGGGACAGCCAATTTTACAGAATCGACACCTCACCCTTAATCCCTCTCCTGCTAGGAGAGGGGAAAATGAATTTCTTAACTATTCAACTTCTAATTCACCAATACATTTCCCTGCTATTTTTGTGCTACACTGGTGAAAAAGGGGTTATAAATATGTCTATAAAAAAAGTTGTAAAGTATGGAACAGAATCATTAAGACAGCCTTCAAAAGAGGTTCATAAGGTTTCACAGAAAATAAAAACTCTTGTGGAAGACCTGCTTGATACAATGTATGCTCAAAACGGAGTAGGATTGGCAGCTCCGCAAATTGGAGAAAATTACAGAGTTTTCGTAATAGATGTTTCAACCGGAAACGAACCTTTAAATCCAATGGTATTTATTAACCCGAAAATAATCAAAAAATCAGGCGCATGCATTAGCCACGAAGGTTGTTTGAGCTTCCCGGAAGCGTTTACGGATGTAAAAAGATATGCAAACGTAATGATTAAAGCACTTGATTCAAACGGACGCTCCTTCGTTTTGGAAGCAAAAGACGGAACTTTGTTGGCGCGTGCAATTCAACACGAATTTGACCACCTTGACGGGATTTTGTTTATTGACCACGTTATCAATCGTTTTGAAGCTGACGGAGTGCTGAAAGAACACAATCTTCCGCCTCTTGATGTTGATAAAATTTTGGAAGAATCTGAATTGACAAAAGAAATAGACGTTTTGTTGGAAGAAAAAGTAAAAAATGACAAAGAAGCTTAATATTATATTTTTCGGAACACCTGATATCGGACTAAAATCTCTTGAACACCTGTACAAGTCAGATAATTTTAATGTTCAAGCTGTCGTAACACAGCCTGACAGACCGTCCGGCAGAGGACATAAACTTACCCCAAGCCCGATAAAAGTTTTTGCAGTGGAAAACAATATATCTGTTTTTCAGCCAAAATCAATCCGAAAAGAACCTGAAATTATTGAAGCTCTAAAAGCTTTAGAACCGGATTTCTTCGTAACTTTCGCGTTCGGTCAAATTCTTTCGCAAGAGGTGCTTGATATTCCAAAATACGAAACAATAAATCTTCACGTATCCTTGCTCCCTAAATACAGAGGCGCGAATCCAATCCAACGCGCAATTATGGCGGGTGACAAAGAAACAGGGATTTGCACAATGATAACAGAACTCGGGCTTGATTGCGGTGATATTTGTATGAAATATCCGATAGAAATTACACCTGATATGAATTGCGAAGAATTGTTTGAAATATGTTCAGCAGAATCGCCTGAACTATTAGAAAAAACCCTGCTCGGAATCGCAAACGGAACACTAAAACCTTGTCCGCAATGCGAAGACGGAGTATGTTACGCAGAAAAACTCACGAAAGAAGAATGCAAAATCGACTGGAGTAAATCCGCAGACGAGCTTCACAACCTAGTCAGAGGAGTTTATAAATGTCCAAGTGCTTTTTTTGAATACGACGGAAAAATAATTAAAGTCTTAAAAACTCAACCACTAAACGAAAACTCCGACAAAAATTCAGGAGAAATATCCAAAGTATCAAAACTCGGAGTGGACATCCAAACAGGAAACGGTATTTTAAGATTAATCACCGTAAAACCTGAAGGCAAGGGCGAAATGCCAGCTTCAGCTTGGGCAAACGGACTAAGACTTTAGAGTCAAAATCCCGTCTAAAATTTCAAGTATGCGGTTCAAATCGTCAGTCATGACGAGTTCTCCGCGACATTTTGATGCGCCCTGAAAACCATTTACATAATATGGATAAAACTTCCGCACAAACTTGATTCCGACGTCTTCCCCGCGGAACTCAATTTCCTTAAGCAGATGTTTTTTCATCCCCTCAATCTTTTCTTCCAAAGTCGGCGGAGGTAAATATTCACCTGTATTCAAGTATTTTTCTACTCTTCCGATTAAAGTCACATCCCCCAAAGCTCCGCGCCCAATCGCAACTCCGTCAGCCTCAGATTCTTCCAAACACTGAACAGCAGTCTCAATTGAAACAACATCACCATTTGCAAACACAGGAATATCAACATTGCGCTTCAGCTCTGCAATCTTCTTCCAGTCAGCCTTTCCGCCATACATTTGTGAACGGGTTCTCGCGTGAATAGTAATAAAATCCGCCCCAGCTTCCTGCATACGCTGACCATATTCAACATAATTCATCTCGTCGACCGTATATCCCAGGCGAAATTTCACGCTCAAAGGTATGTCAATCTGAGATTTGACCGTCCTAACAATTTCTTCCGCTAACTCAGGATTTCGCATCAAAGCACAGCCGTCAGTCCCTTTAACAACCTTGTTTACAGGACATCCCATGTTAATATCAATCATATCCGCATATTTTTGAAGATATTTCGCACAATCTGCAATCATTTGCGGTTTATGCCCGCTCAACTGATAAGAAATAGGAGAATGATTTTCATCCCGCGCAACAATATCCGTATCCTTAACCTGAGTCAAAGCCTCAGAACTTATCATCTCTGTGGTCAACAAGCAATTTTTAGAATGTTCTTTAACAAGCGAGCGCAAAACATAATCGGTAATTCCAGCCATAGGAGCCAACGAAACCCTGCTTGATATAAGGGGCATTACACTTTCAGACAATATATTTACCCCCCCACCGCACCAACGTATGGTTTCAGCTCTTCCGCTCTGCTTTTTGCGTATTTCAAATACTCATCATCGGTCGTATAGCTTGATATGAACTGATTGTAATACTTATATGCCTCTTTATATTTTTCCAAAGAATCATAATCAACAGCTACCATATAGTTAGCAATCGGGAATTCATTAGAATTCTTTAAAACATTTAAATAATCATTGATAGCAAGTTGTGGCTTTTTCTGCTCATCATAAATCAAACCGCGATAATAAAGCGCATACGCATTTGTCGCTTCTTTTTTCAAAACCTCATTGAACTTAACCAACGCGCCCTGAAAATCACTGCCCTCATAGAGCTTTATACCGTCACCCAAAGCTGCCAATGAATAATTCTGCAAAACATACGGAAGAATATTCTTAGCCTCAGAATTTGGATTTAACCCAATCGCCTTCTTCAAGTAAGTTTCAGCCTCCATCCATTTTTGTTGTTCTGAATATAAATACCCGATGTAATATGGAATTTCAGCGTTTTTCGGTGAAATACTCTCCGCTTTTTTGTAATACTCAATCGCCTTATCAAATTTTTCCAAAGCCTGATAAGAAGCAGCCGCACCCAACAAAGAATCCTCTGTTGCAGGATTAATTGAAAGATACTTGTTCAAAGCACCCTGATAATCTTTGTTTTCATAGCTTGATGACGCAGCCGCAATCGCCGTATTCACAGAATCTTTCTGAACTTCATTAATAGTCTTCAACACGAGATTATTAGTAGGAAACTTCGATTTCGCAGTGTTAAGAATCGCAGTCGCATTCTTATAATCATCCTTTGCCGCATAACAAATAGCAAGGTTTACATACGCATCTACATTTGCCGGATTAGACGAAATTATTGAGCGATAAGCTGATATAGCATAATCGAGTTTATTGTCCTTATGCATTTTAACCGCATAATCATACAACATACCCTGCATACTCTTATCATTCGCCGCATTCTGGTTCAAATACGCAATAAATTCCTCCGGAGACATTGCCGCCTGCATAACCCCGACAATCTCTGTTTTTGCTACAGAATTGGCCGGATCAAGGCTCAAAACTTTTTTATACAGAGTCAATGCACCCTTTTTATCTCCGGTCTCTGCCAAAACCTGTGCCTTATACAAATTTGCTTGAACATTATCAGGATAAAGCAATAACACTGAATCATACGATTTTATCGCCTTAGCATACTCTTTTTTCTGTTGGAAAAGCGTACCCACATTCAACCTTGTATTAACATTGCTCGGATTTATTTGTTCAGCCTTGGCATAATACCCCAAAGCTGCGTCAAAATCGCCCTGTGCCTGTTTTATAGCACCAATATTAGCATTAAGTTCCGCATCCGAAGGTGCTTGCGCCAATTTCTTCAAATAAATTCTCTCTAAAGCATACAGAACTTCCATATCACCCTTACTGTTTGCAAGAGCCGCGTTATACTGCGCTACAGCATCATCATAACGCCCAATCTTGTCCAAAGTTCTGGCATACTTCATCCTCAAAACCCCGTCCGAAGGTTTCAAATCCAATGCCAATTTATAATAGTCAGCCGCCTTTTGTTCGTTACCCAATAGCTTCATCAAATCAGCAATCTGAGTATTAGCATCCCCCGCAACACTCTCGCTCAGAGCCGCCTGAGAAAATTCGTAAGCAGCTGCCGAAAGATTACCCATTGCTCTCAACTCTTCCGCCTTTTTATATCTGGAAGAAGCTGTTTTATCAAAGCTTGTAACCTTCAAACACTGGTTTAAATTCTCATTAGCAGACGCAATCATGCCGGAAGCGTTCTGCACCGCCTGCTCCTTCGCAGGGAACATTTTCATATAAAAAAGTGCGCTTCTAAAATCATTCGCGGATTTGTCATAATTCTTTTCTTGATTAGCATAATAAGTAGCCCTCGCCAAATACGAGTTCACCAACCCAATCCTTGCAGAATTATCCATATAGTTTATCTTCAAAGCCTTGCGAAAACTTATAATCGCGTCAGTATAACGCCCCTGCGTAAGCCCGCTCTGACCCGCGTTATAATACTGCGCAAACACATCCGTTGACGCGCCAAAGCTCTGTGTCTGAACCCCAATCGCTAAAACTAACGATAAACCTAGAATCCCTAAAACTTTTCTTCTCATCATAGCAATATTTTACTACAAGATGAAAAAAATTACATACACAAAGGGGTAAATGTAATCGGCTGGTCGGCAAGAACTACTAGCTTAACATACACAAGGGGGTAAATATAAATCAGTCGGTTGGTAAAAACTACTAGCTTGAAAAAACTCCCTCTCCAAGGGAGAGGGATAGGGTGAGGGTTTTTCAAACTACCAGCTTAGCGACTGGATTACTTCGCTTCCGCTCGTAATGACGTGGCACGTTGGGCGTACAACTACCAGTTTGCCGTTATTGCGAGGAGCGTAGCGACGCGGCAATCCAGAGAAACAACGCTAAGCTTGTAGTTATTACCAATGAATCAAATACATTTACCCCTGTCATCCTGAGCTAATGCGAAGGATCGCAAGGTCTTGGCGTTCCTTTTACTAACTCTTGCGATTCTTCGGCTGAAGCCTCAGAATGACAAAGAACTTTTAGAGTATATAAAGAGTGGAAGGGAGACAAAAAAAACTGACTTCTTTGAAGTCAGCATAAGTATTTTCTCTAATAATTTTGGGAGGAGATTTGGGGATAGTTGATACATGGCATGCTACTATAAATTTTTAAATCATGATACATGACTTAAAAAAAATTTTACAAATCTTAACATGCCAAAAACCCATGCCGGCATGGTTTTAAGGGGAAATTCAAAATTGTATAAACGGAAAAGAAATCTAACCGAGAAGTTCGGTCAAAAGGGTGGCATTTTCTTCCGCTTTTAAGTTATTAGAGATTTTATTTCTCTTGATATAAACACGCAAAGCCTCTCTTATCAATTCGCTGCGGGTTCTTTGTTCTGTTGAAGCGAGATTATCCACTTTATTCAAAAAATCGTTAGACATTGATATTAATACTCTTGCCATATTCCCTCCGTGTTCAGACTCATTATATCATATAAATGGTTTATTACAAGAGTATATCTCTCTTATATTCACAAAACTTTAAACACAGCTTTCTGCATCCAATCCACCGTAACCATGTAGTTACGGGCATTCTACATGTTAAGTTTTGTAAACATGTAGTTTCAAAAAAAGCAATTTTGCAAGAAATAAATACTTTATATATATAACACGATAATATTAAGAGGATAAAAGTATGTTTCCATTCTTTATGTTAAACAGTTACCCGTCAGCAATGAACTATGATATGTGCAGTACCAACCCTTGGAACTCACTCAATTTACATATGAACCAAGCATGGGATGATATGCTTGCTAGACAAACGTTGTTCAATGTACCAATGATGAACTTCAACAATATGACATTGTACGGCAACGGTTTTGGCAGCAATTCTTACCTCCTTGATCCAAATTACGCATTGCAACAATTAAAGTTTATGAACAATGGCATGTCAATATTTGGTAATGTCGGTAATGTTGGCGACTTTGGCAACTTAACTACAAATCCTTGGAATATGCAATTCGGTAACACAAACGGTACAAGTTCAAGAAAAGAAGAAACCGCTGAAGATAAACTTTATAACAAAAGATACACAAAACTTCTTGCACTTTGCAGAAAATTAAGAGACTCTCGTAAACTTGATGAAGTAACGGAAACTGATTTAGCAAAAGCTATCGAAAACACAAAAGGAACTCCTAAAGAAAAATTCGAAAGACTTCAAAAAGCATACAAAGAAATAGATAAAGAAATCGTTAAAGAATTCATTGTCAACTCAGAAAAAGTTGGCGGCGATAAATTCGATGAAGTTAGACAATACGAAAACTCATTCCACGGTAAATTGACTTCTGCAGGTTATGAATATGAAGCATCAGCTGTTGATGACGAAATCTCTAACTTGAAAGAAGCAATCAAGAAAGTTGCAAAAAACCCTAACCAAGAAAACACAAGCACTATATTAGGCGAATGCGGTTTCTTGGCTCAAAGCGGCGAAGCAACTTACAATATTCTTGATGTATTGAGCAGCTGGAACACTCAAAACAAAGGTACAAGCAGCAGAAACATCATTAGCTTCATCAGCAGCAACTACCCTTCAAACGAAGCAGATAAAGCAGAAGCAAAAGGAAAAGTATTAGCACCTATTGTTAAAGCTCTTACAACTGAAGCTCGTAAATACTTGAGCTCATTAGATTCAGCATCTAAAACAAAACTTGAATCTGCTATCAAAAACGTAGAAAAATTGCTTGAACAATCTGACAGAGGAGTTGCAGCAGGACTTGCTAATGCATTCGACAGACTTTATGTTCTTACAAGAGAAGCAGCTATCGTAACTCTTCAAAACGAAATGATTCAAAACTATGGTTCAATTGATCCGGAACTCTTCAATGACGAATTGTTCATTCAAGAAACAATTGATGACCTTAAAGACGAAGGTGTTCTTGATGGAAACGCAGTTGAAGTAAGAGTTTCTGACAGAAGACGTCAAGTTGCGGAAAGCAACAGCGCACCGGTTGCTGAAGCTGAAGAAGCAGAAGAAACTGAAGGCGCAGACAATGCAACAAGCACTCGAAACGCAAGACGTGAAAACGAACAAATTGCTGAACTCAAAAACGGAAACGTTCTTGAAACATTGAACGCAAAATACAAAGATGCAGCAGGCAATGAATACGATGTTGTCAGAGAAACTAAAGCAACCGGCAACAGAGAAGAAGCAAGACTCTTCATTGTAACCGAAGAAGGCTTGAAAGAATTGAAAAATGTTAAATATGAAAACGGCGAATACAAAGTTAAAAGTGCAGAAGTCAGAGCTGAAATCAGCGAAACAATCACAAAAGCTTCTGATATCAAAAGAGATTATGACAAACAAGTAAAAAAAGAAGCTGACGCAGCAGCTGCGGAAGAAGCACAAAAAGAAGAAGAAACCAGAAAAACTGAAGTTGAAAAACTTGACGCAAAAGACAAAGCTGCAGCATACCAAGAAAAAGACGAAGAAGCTCAAGAAATCGGAAAACAAATTGCAAAAGACTTAATCGGATACACAACCGACACAGAACAATACAAAGTTCTTGAAAATGTTACCAAAATCACTGATAAGAACGTAATGCAAGTTCTAAGAGGTTATTATGATCACAAGTGGGGTGGTGAACACTTCTTCTCACAACTTGAAAATGAAACAGGATTTGCAAACAAAGAATATATCGCTAAAAAAGTATTAGGAAATATCATTGCACACTTAGAAGTACTTGCTAAAGCTGCTGATGATGAAGTACTTAAAAAAGACATCGAAAACGATATCAAAGAATTGAAAGATTGTCTTGAAAACAATGTATTCAAAAAAGCTAAAGGATACATATTCTCATTAAATTACGGAAAGAATACAGTTGTTGATTGCATAATTCTTAAATACATCAAAAGAGCATAAGCAGATATAAAAAAAGAGCGATTTCTCGCTCTTTTTTTTGTTTATACACCAAATATAATTTTCTCTAACTCGCTCACCGCGTTATCAATGCTATCATTCACTACCTTGTAATCAAACATTTTGGAATTTTCCATCTCTAATTTTGTTGACTCCAAGCGTTTTTGAATAGCTTCTTCCGTTTCAGTGTGACGTCCGCGCAAGCGTGCTTCCAATTCTTCAAATGACGGAGGCAGAATAAAAATCAAAACCGCATCCTTTTTCAAAGACTTAACATTGAGTGCACCTTTTGTATCAATTTCAAGAATAAGGTTGTTGCCTTCAGCTAAACATTTTTCGACATAGGCTTTCTTTGTTCCATACATATTTCCGGAAAACTCCGCCCATTCGAGAAACTCGTCATTTCCCACACTGTCTTTGAATTCATCCGGCTCTAAGAAAAAGTAATTTACACCGTGAGCTTCGCCTTCACGAGGTTTTCTTGTGGTACAAGAAACAGAGAGCTTAACCTCAGGATGTTTTTCCAAAAACTTTTTAATCACAGTACCCTTACCGACACCGGATGAGCCGGAAATAACAAAAAGTTTTCCCATTCTTAATCCTCCAATTCTCTCAAGCTTTCGTGAACGGTTGTACCATATTTCATATCATCAGACTTTGGAACCTGAACAGCCTCTTCCTTAATCTGAACTGACGGAATAACATCCTCACACGGAGCTTTAAAGTTAGAAATCACTTCACCCGTAAGCTTCGGGAAATCCATTTTATCGGTACAGATTTCGATATAACAAAGCTTGTTCATTATTTGAGTAACCTTCAAAGCCTTGTCGAAATCGTCTGCAGTTGTAACTCTTGTCGACCAAACATCCCCTTCAAAAACTCTTGCAAATTTTGAATAATTAACGTGCGCAATCTCATTGAAAGAATCTTCCGGATTTCTGCACAAAAGTCTTTCAATTGTGTATCCACTGTTATTCAACACAATAATCACCGGTTTTAGTCCGTATCTTAGCATATTCCCGACTTCCATTGCCGTAAGTTGATGTGAACCGTCTCCGGTGAACAAAATTACTCTTGAATTCGGGTTTGCTACACAAGCACCCAAGGTTGCAGGTGTTGCCCAACCGATTGAACCCCAAAGAGTTTGTGTCATCAATTCTACATTTTGCGGAAATTTAATTTGACAAACACCTTGCGGAATAATTCCCGTTTCTGCAATAAAGATATCGTTTTCTTTTACAAATTCTTGAAGTCGCGGATAAATATATTCTGAAGTCAATTTTTCAGAAGCTGCTTCAACCTTTTCATATCCGATTTCAGGTTTTTCAATTTCAAACTCGCGTTTTTCAACAATTTTTGACAGACCTTCTAAAACATCTGTCATTTTTACATTATCAAATCTTTCACCTTCAACATAGGTATAAGTACCATAAATAGCCACTTGTGAAGTTATTTTGTAAGGCAACGGGAAACCAAAAGAGTTCAGGTCACCATACATCTCACCAACAGCAATCAAGCAATCCGTTGTTTCAAGCCACTTTTGAGCAACTGAATTTTTGTATTTGGAATAATATGTTCCCAAATATTTTTCGTAATCCGCATCAATAAGATTTGTTCCCATTACGAAATTTGTAACAGGAATTCCTGATTTCTCGACAAATTCCTTAAACTCAATCCTTGCATCAAATCTTTTAACGAGCGAATCCCCAAGAATCACAGGTTTTTCGGCTCGTCTGATTTTATCCGCAATCTTTTGAACAACTTTTTCTAAGGTTTCTTCATCGCTCGTCCAGCTGTAATCCACATTTCGCTCTGAAATTTCCATTGTAGCAATATCAGCAGGTATCGCAATATAAACCGGCTTGCGCTCTTTTACAAAGACTTTTAAAACTCCGTCAATTTCAATCTTTGCATTATCTCTGTTCAAAAACGCAGTTGTTTGAACAATAGATTTGTGAGCATCTTCAAAAGCATATGGTTTAACTTCTGCAAAATTGTGATGCACACGTTTTTTCTCATTAATACATTTTGAAGGTGGAGCTCCGACAATACTTATTACAGGAACATTTTCTGCCATACTTCCGGCAATCGCATTAATTGCGCTCAGTTCTCCCACCCCATAAGTGGTTACTAACGCGCCAAAACCGCGCTGTCGAGCATATCCGTCTGCTGCATATCCGGCATTGAGTTCGTTCATACATCCAAACCACTTAGTATTCGGATTTTTGTCAATAGCATAAAGTATATTGAAATTATAATCTCCCGGAAGTCCGAAAAAGTCATTTATTCCGAGTTCTTCCAATTTCTTAACTAAATATTCGGCTGTGTTCATCTCTTCTGTCCCCTGAATTTTTAATCTATGATACCAAAAAAATGGCTCACAGTAAAGAGTTTAGAGTTTTTTTATAACAACCAAATTTCTCTCATAGATTTCCGCGAGCGGAAGTGTATAATCAATAATTTCAACAACCTTCATTTTAGATTTTTCAAGAAAAGATTTCGCGTCATCCAATTCTGCCAACGCTTTTTTTGATTTATATGCAACAAGATATCCGCCTTTATTCAAAAACGGTAAAGCATACGCTGATATCTTTTTCAAATCTGCAACAGCGCGACTAATCACAATATCAAACTTCTTATCCTTAATGTTTTCAGCTCTATCACAAATGAGTTCTAAGTTTTTAATATTCAGTTTATCTTTGATTTCGCGAACTGAATCTATTTTTTTTCTTATACTATCCAGCCCCACAATCTGCATTTGAGGACACTCTAACGCTACAGGCACGCAAGGAAATCCGCCTCCGCAGCCAATATCAAGAATTGTTGCTTTATCAATTCCATATTTTTCAAAGAATAATTTTATTCCCAAAGAATCATAAAAATGTTTTTCAAACAAAAATTTTTCATCGTTCTTGGAAATCAGGTTGTGTTTTAAATTCTCTTGAAGAAAGGCTTTCTTAAAACTTTCAAAATCGGAATTTATATTAATTTTGTTTTCCATATCTTCTTTCAACCTGTCTAAAATCTTCTGGAGTCATTCTTAATTTCATATCAGCAATACGGCTTTCAATCTTTGAAATATCAACATTTTCTGAACTTGTTGCTGCTAACCTCCGTGCAATAAAATATTGTTTCAAACAATCCTTGTATTTATCCGGACGACTGTAATAGTAATCTCCCAACGCAATCGCTGATTGCATAATATAGAACTCTTCGTTTATAAACTCTGCACTCTTTTGAGCTTCCATAAGATATTCCAACGCTTTTTTAGAACCTCGTTTTGCATAAATTTTAGCTATATAAGAAGCATTATAATAAATTCCTTCATAATTGTTATTGTTTTCTTCTATTTCATAAGCCTTCTCAAAACAGCTCAAAGCATCGTCATAACTTTCATTTTCATAATAGCAAGAGCCTAGATTTGAATACGCAGAGGCTTTATACGGGTTGGCATGTCCGCAAGCTATACATTTATTATAATATTCAAATGCTTGATTTAACTCTCCTCTGTCATCATTTGCTAACGCAAATTTAAAATACAATTCAGCTAAGACGTCAGCTTCAACATTATCATCCAATGACTCCAATGCTTTCTTGTAATATGAATAAGCTTCCTTCGGATTATTCATCTCTGAATAAATGTTCCCCAATAGGGTACATGCACTAACCATAAGCGACTGTGGAGTATCAACAGAATAAATAACCTTTTTGATTGTTTCAACTGCACGAGAATTTTTATACATTTTAAAATACAAATCCGTCATCTCGTAGTAAAGATAATTCAAATTAATAAGCTCTTTATGCCGTTTGTAGTACGTTTCTGCCAATTCATAGTAATGACTTGACATTCTGTAATCCGCAATTTCCTTATAAAGCCTAGCTAACGCAACTCTTGTATCAACAACCACCTGCAAATCGAGGTTCTCCAAATCAAGAATGCTTGTATAAAGCTCTATTGCATCCGTATACTTCTTATCTGCCACAAGATTCTTAGCCCTTTCCTGCATTGAGGTAACAGAAATGTCGTCTGACGTCTGCTTAACAGCTTCTTCTGGATGTTGAGCTTCTTGTTCCTTTTGTTTTTTCTCTTGCAAACCGTGCTCCAAATCGTATACACATTGATTATGATATTCGATTTCCGCACGCATAGCTTGTCTGGAAATCATTATCGCACGGTCTTTTAAGGACTCTTTTAGTTGTTTCTCATAGATACTTACAATATATTTGTGCAGCTTTATCTCAGTTTTTACAGGAATAGAAATATCAATATTTTGCAAGAAATAATCTTGAACGTAAACAGTTTCACCCGATTGAAAAATCATAAGGTTTGTTTTCAAAAACTCGACAGAAAATTCGTCATAAATATCAAATACCGCTAATGCATTTAGCGTTAACCCATGTCTTATCGTACGTAAAAACCAAAAGAAGTTTCTTATCGCAGTTGGGATAAGATTTACATAAGTTGCACCAAGGTACGAATCAAACGACATACCGGATTGAGCAAATCTCGTCAAAAATTCATTCAAATCGGTTTTTCTCGCTTGGACAATTTTTATCGCAAGCGCAGTGTAATAGTAATATCCCCGTGTATAACGATAAAAGTCATCCATCGTATTATCTGACGCATTTATATTATTGGACAAAAGAAACTCCTGAAAAACTTCTTTATTAAAAGCCTTCAAGAAAATTTTTCTGTCCTCTTCTCTGTTTCCCAAAAGATTTTGCATCATTGCTCTGGTAGAAATAATCAGTTTTACATTTTCTTCTTGTAAAATGCTTTCAAACGTTTTTGCGATAAGTTCTTTATTTTCATCCTGAACATCATCATACGAATGTAAAATAATAACAAACGGTTTTTTTATGGAAGAAATCTGCTGCGCAAACTTAACTCCCAAAGTCGTAATTTTAGCGTTCAAATTAACAGCTTTCGCCATAGAACTCTGTTCAATAATCTCATTAAACACCAAAAGTATATCGTCGCAAACCGTTGCAGCTTTACAATAATATTCAAGCTTTATAACATCCCTACTCAAAAAGTCACACAAATAATTTATAAACTGGCGTTTTCCTGTACCTAAAAAGCCATGAACATATAGAAACTTTTCCTTTGATGCAATAAAATCTATAGCTTTCAATACATCGTTTTGATCATTTTTTAGCAAAAAAGAATTAATTTTATGTGAAAGCGGCAATGCCACGCTTTCTCTATCAACTGAACTGTCTAAAAACTCGTAATCCATAAGAAGATTTTAAATGATATTAACACTTTTTGCAAATATTTGGTAAAATTGATTTATACAAACAGGAGGAATTATGATAGATTTAATACTTACATTGATTATTGCGTACGTAATCGGTTCAATCCCAACTGGTTATTTGATAGTAAAAGCCAAAACCGGACAAGATATTAGAACAATCGGTTCAGGTTCGACCGGCGCGACTAATGTTAAAAGAGTTTTGGGCAAAAAATGGTTTTTCACCGTAATGCTTCTAGATGCCTTAAAAGGTGCACTGCCGGTCGTTTTAGCGGACCATTTCATAGCGACAGGGGCGGAGTATGGTATAGCTCCTGTAATTGCGGCTGTTGCAGTTATTATCGGTCACAGCAAATCTTGCTTCCTAGGATTTAAAGGCGGGAAATCAGTTGCATCAGGAGTCGGCACAATTCTTGCTCTAAACTGGATGGTAGGTTTAATTATTGCTGTAGTTTGGGGAATAATCACTTACGCAACAAAATACGTTTCAGTGGGTTCTATGATAGCATTGGTTATTTCACCGTTCTTGATGTATTACTTCCACTCACCAATCGCATACATTTGCTATTGCGCACTGGGTGCAGTTTATATAATTTACTTACACAGAGAAAACATCAAACGTTTGATAAACGGAAACGAAAACAAAGTAAGATAAAAAATCGGGATTAAGTCCCGATTTTTTTTACTTAACAACTGATTCAACATAAACATTATTGAAATATTTGTTTGAAACTCGCACAATGTCAGAAGATGTAATCTCATCAATCATCTTCACGTATTTTTCAAGGAAATCATATCCAAATCCCATAACCTCAAATAGTCCGGCAACTTCTGCCTTCTCAGAATTTGTCTCAAGTGCAATAATAAATCCGCCTTTGAGTCTGTCTTTTGCATCCTGTAACTCGCTATCAGACACAAATTCCATTTTGAGTTTGTTGATTTCTTGTTTAATTTTCTCTTTTGAATAATTTAAAGTATCAGGATTTGTGCCGATATAAGTTACAAAATTTCCGCCCAAAGCTTTTGGCGAATAGCTTGAACCCAATTGATAAGCAAGTCCGTCTTGTTCACGTAAATTTCTATAAAGTCGTGAACTCAAACCTGAGCCGAGCATTGTGTTAATAACTTTTAATGTTGCAAAGTCCTTCTTGTCACTGACTCCGCAAGTTTGCCAACCCATAAACAACCACGCAGTTTGTAAATCTTTGATAGTTTTTACTTCCACTTTTGGAGAGGTCAATTTTGTAACCTTATAATCCGAATATTTAAACACAGGCTGTTTTCTATCCTGCAAAAATGAACCAAATGCTGAAATCATCGTATCAGGTGTCACATCACCGTTTACGGAAATTACTACGTTTTTAGAATCTAAGATTCTGTTATAGTAATTAACGACATCCTCGCGAGTAATGGTCGGAAGGGTTTTTTCAAGAATTTTGTTTGTATGCGAATAAACGCTGTTTTCGAAAATCATTGTTTTGTAATTTTCAAGTGCAACATTCATCGGAACATCACGACTCTGGCGGATTTTATTCAAAATTTCAGAACGCTTTTTCTCCAATTCGTAATCGTCAAAAATAGCGTTGTTCAAAATCTCATCCAAAATATCAAGAGTTAAATCCAATTGTGCTGTGGTTGTCTGAACATCAATCTCAAAGAAATCTTCACTGCAAGAAGGTTTTATTCTAATCCCGTTTTCTTCCATAATTTTCGCAAGCTCTTGTGCTGAGTATTTTTGTGTACCCTTCAGCAAAAGTCCCGCAGTCAAAGTACCTTCGCCAATACGTTTTTCAATAAATTCCCCGCCTTTTGCAATAACGTTTATCGCAATAATATCATTGTTTTGATGACTGTTTATAAGAAGAGTTGATTTATTATCAATAACATATTTAGCAGTTCCTGCAGATTCGGAAATCTTTGTTGCAGTATGATTTTGCGCCTGTTTAACCTCAACTTTTTCCATACCCTTCGGTAACACAACAGAAACCGCACTTCTGTTCACGCCCATATATTTTTGTGTAACTGCTTTTACTTCTTCAACCGTAACTTTTTTGATACTGTCCATATAGGTTTGATACAAGTCAAAACTTCCAGTTAGAGCCATAATGTAGCCTAATTCAGATGTGATATTTGAAGTAGATTCGCGTGAATAATAAGTGTCCTGAATAATCATTTTTTTAGCACGTTCAAGTTCTTCATCAGTAATTCCGTATTTTTGAATATGCGCAATCTCTTCAAAGATAGCCTTTTCAAGTTTTTCTTGCGATGATGGGGTGAAATTTGCAGTTACATAAAAAATACCGTCATCACGATAACTTCCGTTTGAAGCTAAAATTGAATATGCAAGACCTTTTTGTTCCTTTATGTCACGATAAAATCTTGATGAATTTCCGCCACCAAGAACTTCTGCCAGAATGTCGAGCGCAAACATATCTTTTGAGAAAATATCAGTTCCACGGAAACCAATCATCATGTAACCGGATTGGGTGTCGTCATAGACGACTTTGCGTTTTTGAGAGGTCAATTGATGTTCTTTTCTGAAAACTTTTTTTACCGGTTTCTTGTAAGATGCATTGAAAAATTCGGAAACTTTTTTAGTAACTGTAGGAGTGTCAACATCACCGACAACAAGGGTTATAATGTTTGAAGGTGAATAGAAATTGTTGTAATAATCCAAAATTTCTTCCCTGCTGATTGTTGAAATAACGTTAGCAGAACCTATAACTTTGCGTTTGTACGGGTGATAAGTGTACATCATATCATTTAAGTTGTCATAAACCTTTTTAGAAGGAGTGTTTCCGTCTTTGGAGATTTCCTCTAAGACAACCTTTCGTTCTTTTTCAAGCTCTTTGCGCGGAATCTGCGGGTTCATAAGCATATCAGAATGAAGTTCAAGTGCTGTATCAAAATATTCAGACGGAATAGTTATATAATAATGAGTAAAATCCTTGCTGGTAGCAGCGTTTACTACCGCGCCTTTTGATTCCAAAATCTTATCAAATTCTCCTGCCGGATGAAGTTTTGTTCCCTTAAAGAAAAGGTGTTCTAAAAAATGTGCAACTCCGCTGTTTGAGTCTGTTTCGTTCACAGAACCTGTTTTCACCCAGCTGTCAATTGTGACAATGGGATTGTTGTGCACTTCTTTGACAACAAGAGTCTGCCCGTTAGGAAGTTTTTGCACCGTAAAATCAGACGCATAAACAGATAGTGTAAAAATTAAAACTGATATTATTATAAAAACTCTTCTAAACATAATCCCCCCGATTAAATGAATAACTATATAATAATATAGCTTTATGATTTTTTCCAGTTACCCTTGTAAGTATATTTAGAAAAGAATGCATGACTTAATAAAAATTTTTATTTTTTAAATCTTGCAGGAGTATAAACATATTTATAAATGTTTTTTGAAGTGTATTTGACGGGAACAACTACGTCTTTTTCTTCCTGAACTTCTTCCGTCACAACAGTGCTTTCCAATTGCACAGCCTCCGATTTAACCTCAACTTGATTAGGCTTCGAAGCTTCTGGTTTTCTGGCAAACTTCTTGACAGGTCTAGCTTTTTGAGTTTTAACAGAAACTTCTTTTTCTTCTTTAACTTCTGTTTTTTCCGGTTCAACAGTAGAAATCTCTTCTGTTACTTTTTCTTGTTTTGGCTCTTCAATAGGCATTGGTGAGTTTTTTGATTCATTAATCAACCACACTGCTCCCAACATAAGAATAGCAACTAAAATAATAATCAGTACAATTTTTTTATTCATAAAAAAATTATAGCATATTATTTAAATTATTTGTATTCAAAAAATGACAAATCAAAAGAAAAAAATATATTGAATAGAAAAAAGGTCGGGTTTTTCAAACCCGACCTCATTGCGTTATTTAGAAATTTTGCCTGCTTCAACCGGTGGTTTGTTTCCGCCGATTGGCTTCAAATTCTTTTTATAAAATTCTACGTGCGGTTGAAGTACGCTATCCAACACTTCAGGCAACTTTTCACCGCGAACAAGTTTTTCAATGATTTCTTGGTAAACGGTTGCGAATGCTCTTGATTGAGTTAAAGCGCCTGCGGTAATAGGTTTCAAGCCTAATTCTGTAGTTTCAAGTCTTTCTAACATTGAAGGACCGCATTCCGCGTTAGCCTTGTTAATACCACCTGTGTAACCGTCAACGTTTTCTCTGCAAACTCCGTGATCAGCAGGAGCGGTGAATGCAAAGCTGAATTTGTTTGCAGGATTATACATAGCTTCAGATGTGTGGTGCATACATTCTGCGCCCAAAAGTATTGTTTTATCAGCGTTCTTAACTGATTCGTTTTGCATCTGAGCGTGCATTGTAGCAGTGTTTCTGAACATATCACCCAAATAAATGTGAATACTGTCTCTGATACCGCTCAAAACCCCGTTAGACCAAAATGCTGCCTGCGCAAGCGGGGAGTTTTCAGAAAGCTCACTACTTCCAAGAGCAATTCTAGACACTTCTTGAGCACCGGCTAAAACTTGTACCATATCTTCTTTTGGCATACCCGCATAAGCTAATGTGAATAATGCGTGGTCATCAAAAGATGAAAATCTTCCGCCTACATCATCATGAATAAATAATTTACCCAACCAGTTTTCTTTATCAGAAAGTGTTCTCAATTCACTGGTTGCAGGGTTTTTGTCGGTAACTGCAACGAAGTGTTTTACAGCTTTTGCGTTAGCTTCTTCTTCTGATAAACCATCCGCTTTGTATGCGTCTACCAACATTTTTCTCATTCTCAACATACCGTCTTTTGTTTCAAAAGTTGAACCGGATTTTGATGCAACCAAGAAGTTTGAATTCTTAATATCATTGCCGATTCTTGCCATATAACGGTTAAGACTTGATGAATCAATATCAGAATAGAACAAAACGCTGTTATTAATATTCAAACCATTTACACTAAGCATATGTTCTACTGTGTGTTTTGAACCACCGATACCTAAAACTGTTAAAAATTTAGCACTTGTTTGTGACTTTAATTTAGCAGCCAAATCATAAAATTCGTCAATTCTTTCAAGTTGATGTTTTGGCAAATCCACCCAGTTCAAGAATTGCCCTTTTACATTAGCTCTTTTTGCAAATTCTGCAACGGCTTGAGGTAAAACCTTCTCAACCTTATCATCACTTGCATTTGTAAAAGATGTTACTACACCTAATTTTGGATTTTTAATCTCTTGTAACATATATATACCCTCCAATTTTACGCTCAACTCTTAATTCCAAATGGAACATTGATAGTTGGGAAATGCACCATTTGTAACAGTTTCAGCATACGATAAACATTATCTTTTTTCAACTTAAAAGATTTTAAAAAACTGGGGTCGGATTTTTGCAAAAAACCAACCCCAGTTAATCTTTATTCTACCAAACTAGTGGCAAGCGCAAACGCCGTTTTCACAGTGATATGACAAAGCTTCTTGAGCTTCTTTCATTCTCACTTTGATACGACCGTCTACTGCAATACCCTCGCCTGTTTTTTCTGAAATCAACAATGGGTTAATATCCAATTCATCAATGAATTTGAAGTCGTTAACCAATTGAGATAATCTCAACAATGTTTCTTCAATTTGGTCTAATTGAGCAGGTGTTGTACCTCTTGCACCAAGAAGTAATTTGTACGCCTTAACTGATTTAATCATTTCTTTAGCATCAACATCTGTCAAAGGGGCGATTCTGAAAGTTACGTCTTTCATAACTTCAATAAATACACCACCCAAACCGAACATCATCATCGGACCGTATTGAGGATCTGTCGCGATACCACAAACCATTTCTCTGTTGCCTTTAACCATTTCTTGGATGATTACACCTTCCAAACCTTCAAGCAAGCCTTTTGCTTCAAGTTTTGAAATCAAGTCTTGGTATTCACTTCTCAACTGTTCGGCAGATTGAATGTTAACTCTTACACCGCCTACATCAGTTTTGTGAGAAGTTGTTTTTGAAGTCATCTTCATTACAACCGGATATCCGATAGAATCAGCGATTGAAACAGCTTCGTCTTCAGTTTTTGCAAAACCCGATTTACAAACTCTGATACCGTAAGCATCCAATACATCAATTGATTCACGAGTTGTAAGTTGATCTCTGCCTTCGTTAACAGATTTAGAAATGATTTCTTGAGCGCGCTTGTAATCAACGTTGTAAGAAGGAATTTTACCTTCAGGTCTTTCCATCCATAATCTTTGTTGATTCAATCTGTTCAAACCATCAGCAGCTTCTTCTGCGTACATAAAGAACGGCATATTGACATCCATATCTGAAAGTGCAGAGAAGAATTCTGACTTAGTCATGAATACACCGATAACAGGTTTTTGCGGATTTTTGGTCTTAATTTCCATTAATGCTTTTGCAACATCAATATCTTTCAAGCCCAAGAATGGAAGATAGATTGTAATAATCATATCAACGTTTTCATCAGCAATAACCGTTTCCAATGTTTGCTTATAATGTTCGATAGGAGCTGAAGCAATCATATCGATAGGGTTTTTAACTGATGCAGCAGAAGGCAAGAAGCTTCTCAATTTTTCTTTTGTAGCATCAGAAATCTTAGCCATTTGCATACCGTATTCACATACAGCATCTGTAGCCATAATACCGGGACCGCCTGAGTTTGTGATAATTGCTACTCTGTCACCTTTCGGAATAGGACAATTGGCAAAAACTTTTGCAGTTGCAAACAAGTTTTTCAAAGAGTATTCTCTGATAACGCCTGATTGTTGCAACAAAGCGTTTGCAGCTTTGTCAGCACCAGCCAAAGAACCCGTGTGAGAAGATGCTGCACTTGCGCCTGCAGCTGAACGACCAGCCTTAAGAGCAAGAATAGGTTTCTTCTTAGAAATTCTTGAAGCAAGTTTCCTGAAGTTTGCAGGGTTTTGAATAGATTCCATATAAAGAAGAATTTGTTCAACATCTGCTTCGTTTTCCCAATATTCTAAAGCTGTTTCAGCGTTTACATCAGCTTGGTTACCGATTGAAATGAATTGAGCGAAACCAAGGTTAAGGTCTTTAAGGATATTCAAAATCCCGCCGCCCAATGCGCCTGACTGAGAAACAAAACCGATGTTTCCACGTTCAGGAAGTGATTCTGCGAAACAACCATCCATTCTGATGTCAGGGTGGGTGTTTACAACACCTAAACAGTTAGGGCCTACGCATCTCATACCGTATTCACGAACTTTTGCAAGAAGTTGTTTTTCAGCTTCTGCACCTTCAGCACCTGTTTCTTTGAAACCTGCTGTTATTATGCAAAGACCTTTAACGCCTTTTTGGTGACATTGGTCAATTGTATCAAGAACGAATTTTGCATTCACAACGATAATAGCCAAATCAACTTCACCCGGAACTTCCAAAATTGAAGTGTAAGCTTGAAGCCCTTCAATAATTCCGCCCTTAGGGTTTACCGGATAAATATTACCGTTGAATTTGTATTCCTGTAATCTTTTCATAATATCAGAACCGATAGTATGCTCCTTGGTTGAAGCACCAATAACAGCAATTGACTTCGGTTTCATGATTTTGTCTAAATTAGTCATTAGTCTCTTCCTTTCTTTTTGCTGTAAAAAGTACACCCAAATTATACTACAAACAGTTTTTTGAGAGGAAAGTTTTTTAATTTTTGTAAAGGGGGTAAAGGGGTAAAAAATAATAGTGAATTGTTAAAATACAGGAAAGGAAATTAAATATGAAAGTCGAATTGACACCAACAATAGCGAATCAAAAAGTCAGTTTTCACGGTATTATTTGAGGATAAATAATTAAATTTTCCAATCTTACAATTAAACAAAATATATTTATGCTAAAATTAACTCAATAAAATTTGGAGAGAAACAATGTCAATTATCATAATGATTCTTTTATTGAGTTTACTTATTCTTGTACACGAAGCCGGTCATTTTTTTGCTGCAAGAGCTTTCGGAATAAAGGTAGAAAAATTTGGTTTTGGTCTGCCGGTCGGCCCAACTTTGTACAGAAAAAAATGCGGGGATGTAGAAATCCTTGTCCACGCATTTCTTCTCGGCGGTTATGTATCATTTCCCGACGACGAAAAAGATTGTGAACTCGCGGAAGATTCTCCGGAGAGATTTATTAACAAACCAGCATGGCAAAGGGCGGTTGTTGTCTCAGCAGGTGTAATAGCAAACGTTATTTGCGCACTCGCGTTAGTAATGTTTGTTGCGATATGGACAAAACAACTTCCTTCCGGCAACTATGAAATTTACACAGGATCAATTAGTGCGCCTAAAGATGCAAATATTTGGAATTCAGGACTTCAAGTAGGGGATAGAATCCTAAATGCAAACGGTTGTGATATCAATAATATTTATTCTTTTGTAACCATTGTGAAAAATAGTGCAAAAAGTAACGGTGTGATTTCTAATGAAATCATTGAAAAAAATTACGCACTTTTGAAAGGTTTGAATCCGGGGCTTGAAAGAGATGAAATAATTCCTGCGGGTATTGCAATAAGGTTGCCCGAAAAGGTTGAAACAGACGTAATTACTATGGATAAATATGCAGCCAAAGGTGCTAAGTATTTCAAAAAAGAAGGCATAACTCTTGATGAAACATTGAAAGCTTTAAGTAAACAACTTGACGGAGATACGGTTTACACATCTGATGGCAAATATACTTTAAACCAAATTGCAACAGCGATTTCGGACGGAGTCCATCCTATTAATCTTGTTGTGGAAAGAAATGGGGAGCAAATAAAACTTCCTCCAATTTATCCCGATGAAAAAGGTATAATCGGTATCGGTTTGGCTTCTAAGCAAACTATGATTGAAACCACTACTCCGATTTCAATTATTAAGGTAAGCAACAAGTACCTTTGGGACAACACCTATATGATGACATATTCTTTGGGACAATTGTTTACGGGTAATATTCCGCTCAAAGATATGCACGGTGTGATTGCGATTACAAAAATCGGCGGAGATATGATTGATAAAGCCGGCAAATCTTCCGGAATACTTCTTGCGGCACTTATATCAATGAACCTTGCCCTGCTCAATATTTTGCCAATTCCGGCTTTGGATGGCGGTCATTTGATGTTTTTGATTATAGAAAAAATAATTGGAAAACCGCTTGACGATAAAGTTATCGAGAAAATTTCCTCAGTATTTTTCTCATTACTTATAGTGTTGATGGTTTTTGTAATTTTCAATGACATAACTTTGCTCATTAAAAAATAGCGTCCTGTCTAATTGAAAACCGTACTGATGTAAATAACAATTCTGGTATGAAAATTGTTATTATCGGCGGAGTCGCGGCGGGCGCGAAGGCTGCCGCAAAATCAAAAAGAATGCTTCCGGATGCGGAAATTCATATTTACACTCAAGATACTCACGTCTCTTATTCTGCGTGCGGTTTGCCGTATTATATTGAGGGTAATTTTGAAGACTGGCAAAAACTCATTGTGCGCTCCAAAGAGGAGTTTGAAAAAAGCGGGATAAATGTTCACCTGCGTCAGCGTGTAACCAAAATCTTACCTGTGGATAAAAAAGTTTTTGTAAAAAATCTTGAAACAGAAGAGTTCTCTTTTGTCGATTATGACAAACTTGTTATTGCGACGGGTGCTGCGCCTCATATTCCTGATACTCCTAAAATGCACTTGAAGAATATATATTCTCTAAAAACTATTGAAGATGGGATTAATATTCGCGAAACAATGCAAAATGTCCAAAATATCACGGTGGTTGGGGGCGGATATATCAGCATTGAACTCGTCGAAGCTTTTGTGAAAAACGGAAAGAATGTCAGTTTGATTGAAAAATCGCCATACATACTCTCTGTTTTTGATGAAGATATTTCTTCGCATATTCAAAACTATATTCTTGAACACTCTGAAGGCAAAGTTAAAATCATAACGGATGATGTGATAAGTGAGTTTATCGGGGACGAGAAAGTCAGCGGAGTTTTAACCCAAAAAGGTTCGGGATTTGAAACAGAAATGGTGGTTGTTTGCGCGGGAGTTCGTCCGACTGTTGATATTGCGGAAGACGCGGGAATTCGACTTGGTACAACTGGCGCAATCAAAGTCAACAGCAGAATGGAAACTTCTATCCCTGATATTTATGCTTGCGGTGATTGCGCGGAGAAAGTAAACATGATTTCTGATACACCCGTGTGGGTACCTTTAGGTTCGACTGCTAATAAGGAAGGGCGTGTTGCAGCTGTGAATTTATGCGGCGGATGCGAAGACTTTGAAGGAATTCTCGGCTCTTCGGTTACACGATATTTAGGTTTGAATATTTCTATGAGCGGATTTTCGGAGAAAAATGCGCAGAAACTCGGATATGATACAGTTTCCGTAATTGTTACCAAACGAGATAAAGCGGGTTATATGCCGGGGGTTGATAATGTTACACTCAAACTTACCGCGGACAGGCGTTCACACAGAATACTCGGTGCGCAAGCAATCGGAAGCTCTGATGCAGATAAAAAGATTAATACAATCTCGGTCGGACTCACAAACAGAATTACGGTTGAAAATCTTCTTGATGTCGACCTGACCTATGCTCCTCCGTTTTCCACAAGTGAGGATATTCTTCATTCGGCTGCAAGAATGCTTAAGTCAAAATTGTCTTAGTGCATTCAAGTGCAACATCGGTTACAAAATCCATGTCTTTTTCTTCTATAATCAAGGGCGGATTGAAATAAATAACATCTCCGAGTGGTCTTAAGATTACGCCTTTTTCCAAAGCTTTTTTATAAATCTGATATCCTGTACGCTTTGTATAATCCAAAGGTTCTTTTGTTTCTTTGTTCTTGACCAACTCAATTGCGTTTATTAGCCCGATAGAGCGAACTTCACCCACATTTTCAAGCGGTAAAAATTTCTCTTTAATGATTTGGTTGAAGTATTTTGCTCTGCGGTTTGCATTCTCAATGATGTTTTCGTCGGCCAAAATTTTCAAAACTTCAACAGCTGCAGAACAAGCTAAAGGGTTACCCGAATATGTATGAGAGTGCATAAACGCCTTTCCTTTCAGGTAATCATCATAGAATGCGTCATAGATTTCCTGTGTAGTTATCGCGACTGCCATTGGCATATAACCGCCGGTCAAACCTTTGGAAAGACACATAATATCAGGGCTTACGCCAGCATGGTCAAACGCAAACATTTTGCCTGTGCGTCCATAACCTGTTGCGATTTCGTCCGCAATAAGGTGAACATTGTATTTGTCGCAAAGTTCACGTAATTTTTTCAAATACAAAGGCGGATAAACTTTCATTCCGGCAGAACCTTGAAGCAGCGGTTCTACAATGATTGCAGCTGTTTCGTCTGCATATTTTTTGAAGGTTTCTTCTGCTTTTTCAAAACATTCGCAATTGCAATCTACTTTGGTGTCGCCGTTAAGAGATTCACAATGCCCTGCACAATTCTTGCCGTAAGGACAACGGTAACAGTCAGGACCGTCTATTCTAATGACATCAAGTAGGAGCGGTTTATATAATTCTGAGTACAAATCGACTCCGCCGACAGCTAAAGCTCCCAAGGTTTCGCCATGATATGCGTCAGAAAGCGCCATAAATCTTTTTTTCTGTGGATTTCCTGTTTGATAATGGTATTGGAAACTCATTTTCAAAGACATTTCAATTGCAGAAGAGCCGTTATCGGCAAAATTGAACTTGCATAAACCTTTCGGCAAGACTTTTACTAATTCGTGACACAAAGTTATAACCGTTTTGTGGGAAAAATTAGCAAAAATAACGTGTTCTAAAGTGTCCAATTGCTTTTTTATAGCGGAATTAATTCTCGGATTGCAGTGTCCGAGAAGGTTGCACCACCAAGAACTAATTACATCTTTGTAGCATTTACCGTTGATGTCATAGAGATTAATTCCTTCGCCTCGTTCGATTACAATCGGCGGAAGGGTTTCGTAATCTTTCATTTGTGAACACGGGTGCCAGATATATTTTAAATCTTCTTTTTGCCAATCCATTTTTCTAATCCTTAAACAATCCTTCTAATAACATAATGTCATTTCCGCCGTATGGTACGGTTGCAACAACATTCACTCCGGACAAGTATTCAACCTGTTGTAAATTATCCCAGTGCATAAAGTTGTCGGAATCGTATTTGTTCAGAATAATTCCTTCGACTTCAATTCCGTTTTCACGCGCGTAATCAATCGTGAGCAAAGTGGAATTAATCGTGCCGAGCCCTGCATCAGCGACAACAAGCGTGCTTAAACCGAGTTCCCAAATTAAATCCTTTAAAAGATATTTCTCATCGTTTTCTAATCTTAGCGGGCAAGTTATTCCGCCGGCTCCCTCGACAAGAAGGTAATCATATTTTTTGCAAGCTTGCGCATAATCATATTTGATTCTGCTTATATCAATCTCTTCGCCTGCGCGTTTAGCTGCGAGGTGGGGTGAAACAGCTTCTTTCCACCAATAGCTTACGCATTCATCCGCCATAACCGGAATTTTTGCGGTTTCAATAACATAATTAGGGTCACTTTCAACCAATCTTCCGCCAAGCTCTCTAACTCCGCTCAAAACGGGTTTGTAGTAACCGCAATTGTATCCGCTCTCACGCATTTTTTTTACAATTAATGCTGAGATATAAGTTTTTCCGACATCTGTTCCTGTCGCTGTTATAAAAATTCTCTTTGTCATACTTTAAAGGGTAGCACTTCAATTTTTATTGTGCAACCTTGAGCATATATCTTGTGCAATCTTTTGAGTTATGGCTTTTTAGTGCAATATTGTAGCAGTTTTCAACTACTTTGTTGTAGGCTTCTTCATCGTCAAGATAACTCTCGATTTTAAATAATAAGTCTGAAAAATCTTCATAAAATGGCATGTGACCTTCAAAAAGTGCTAATTCGTCGCGATAATCACTTATCAACAATCTTTTGCAAGCAACAGTCTGGAAAGTTCTGTAATTGAGTGATGAAATTCCTTGTGAGTTCATGTTGAAGACGATTTTGGAATTGTTTATCGCACGCGCCATGTCCTCTTCATTATCAATAAATCCCTGATAACAAAGGTCGATAATTTCAGGATATTTTGAACGTTTTCTTGCATCCTCGTGATGTCTTTCGATAGCGTACCAAGCAATTTTTAGCTGAGGAAGCTTTAAAACAAGCTCTTCAAAAAAGCTCAAACGATAATCTGTATCTAATCTTCCCGCAAACATTAAATCAAACTTAGGTTTTGTGCCTAAATCTTTGTAAACATCAAAATTAACAAAATGTGGCATGTAGTAAATATTCGGGAAGTTTTCACATTCGGCCAAAGCCTTATCCCAGTAAAAAATGTAGTTATCAGGCTCTTCCAAGTATTTGAGATATTTTTCCCATTCAGGTCCTGAGGTTTTGCTTCTGATATCGTCTGAAAAATAGTTTACGGAAGGCAAGTTGAGTTTGTTGTCTACTTTGACTTTGAGCGCAGAAAAATCGTATCCTATGATTTGATCATATCTATGCTTTAGAACTTCGTTCAGATTTTTGTCTCGAAGTTCGTCAAAAACAATCACATCACAACCGTTTTGTTTGTATCCGTCAATGATACTGCTTGTGGTGAGTCTCCCGCCAATACTGACAGGTAATATTGCTAAAATCTTCTTCTTTTTTTTCATACGCACTCTTTAGGATAACAAATTGGTGAAAAATGGCCCTGGAGACTCTGCCGAGCGAAAGGCGACTAAATGTCGCATTTCGAGAGAGGTAAGAACCCTCCGAGCAATGCTCGGTGCGTGAGACTCCCCCTGATAATAATACTGTAATCAAGGAACAAAATGGCCCTGGAGGGAGTCGAACCCACGGCAGACAAGGTTTAGGAAACCTCCGCTCTATCCTACTGAGCTACAGAGCCAAATATTAAGTTTTCATTTGTTCAGACGGCTCCGCTCGAAAAACCTGCTCGCATTGCGCTTCCGCAACGCGACACCGTTTTTCTCGTCTCCACCTTCGCGGACGCTGTCCGCTCGGCTTGCCCATTGCTCGCCGCGAGGCACTGAGCTACAGAGCCAAATATTAAGTTTTCATTTGTTCAGACGGCTTCGCTCGAAGGACCTTTTCACATTGTGTCAATATTTAAATACAGCTTGAACAACTACATTTTATTTTAAAACCGTTAACTTGTAAAGAATTTCCCCAAATGTTGAAATAAATTCAGCGTGACAGATAATAATTTTCTCACAAAACTCGCAAAAATTTTTTTTACAGTTTTTAGTACAAGTATGAATATTCAGCCGATAACTCAACAAAGTTTTAAAGGTTATGACGCACGTCCGCTCAAAGGTTTTCTTATGAGTTTAAATTGCCGTGGAATTGCGGACGAGATGGCTGCAATCGGTAAAAAAGAAAATTTCAAAATTTTTACGGCTTATGACCCAAATCGAGGTGGTACAGGTGAATTTATACCGCCTTACAAAAAGTCGACCGATGGACTTTGGGTGCAAGATTTTTGGATGATAGTAAAAAATAAACTTATGGTTTTTGATTGTGACAAAAGGAGTGAATCAATCAAGAACTTTTTTAACCTAAAATATGATTTCACAGAAAAAATTATGCGCAAAACAGAAGAATTTACCAGTCTGAATAGCCGATTAAAGGAATTGGTAACAAGAGTTTTTGAAGATCCCGCTTACATGTCAGAATTCAACACAAAACAAATGATGATAAGAGAGTTGCAAGACAAAGCACACATTGCGGGCGGAAATATTTTCATCGTAAAAAACGGCAACAAAGACGAAGTGCTTGTTGGCGAAGACGAATTAGAAAATTATTCACTTGATGAAATAGGTGGAATGTATTGCGCAGACAAAGTTGTTGCTCTTCCACAAATGGATTTTCATTTGGATTTGTTTATTCGCCCGTTGGATAAAAAAAGAATTTTACTTGCAGATGACGATTTAACTTTAGAGCTATTAAAAAAACATTCGTCAAAATATACAGGACGTTTTGAATATGAGATGGAATGTAACGACCTTGCTAAAGCTGATGAAGTCGCAAAAATTCTTGAAGAAAACGACTACGAAGTAATTCGTGTCCCAGGGAGAGTTTATATTGAAGGCTTGAATACATTGGACGGCAGGTCTTATTTGAGTCACAGATGTAATTATATAAACGCAAATGTTATTAAAAATCCGGACGGAGATTTGGTTTATATAACAAACAAATCTGATATAAACAAAAAGGTTGGTTTTGATTTTGAGGGAGAATTTATTAAATCTATTTCTCCTTACGTTAAAAAAGAAAAAGTATATTTTATACAAGGCAAAGATAATTTTGTTGCAAGAAAAATGTTAAGGAATTACCATGGAGGAATCCATTGTGCATGTACGGAGGTCTTATGACAAGAATTCAAAGCGTAGATAACACTCAAAGAAAACCATTTTTAACACCGGTGAAAACAGGTATAGCTGCAACAGCCGGTATTGCTTTAACAACGGCTAGAGCATTTACAAATTCAAAAGTATTAAACAAATCCCACAAAGTTGTCGGTATAATAACGGCTGTTCTGACTCTTTTACATATCGGAACGGTTATGTTTTATCATCACAAGTACAAAAAAATGTAACAAATTAGACTTGTTAATATTACACTTTTTTAATCTTTATTATACAATTATCTTGAGAGGTGCGAAAACAAAAACGTGGAACTTATTCGCATACTTCACGAGGCTACAAAATGTTTAACGAAATTAAAACGCATGAAATCACTGTCGACATTGTTATTTTAACAATCAAGAACGATGCACTTCAGGTTTTGCTTGTCAAACGTAATAACGAACCTTTTAAAGACAAATGGGCAATTCCGGGTGGATATGTAAGAATGTCCGAAAATCTTGACGAAGCTGCAATGAGAGTTTTGAAAGAAAAAACCAACGTAGATAACATCTATCTTGAACAGCTTTATACATTCGGTGATCCATTGAGACACCCTGTTTCGAGAGTTATAACGGTTGCATATTTTGCTTTGATAAGAGCAGAAGATTTTAATGTTGTTACTACTCCGGATTTGAGTTGGCATAAAGTTTTTGACCTCCCACCTTTGGCATTCGACCACGAAGAAATTATCCAATACTCACTCAAACGTACTCGAGAAAGACTGGAAATGTGTCCGGTTGCATACCAATTATTGAACGAAAAATTTACACTTACTGAAATGCAAAAAGCTTATGAAATGATTATGCAGAAAAAGCTTGATAAGCGTAATTTTAGAAAAAAAGTTATTACAACAGAAGGCTTGAGAGAACTTAACGAATTTTCTAAATCAAGTTCTAAAAGACCTGCAAGACTTTACACCTTTGATAACATTAAATTGAACTCAAAAAGAGCGCATTTTATCAGAGGTAAAGCTTAATAGAAAAAGGAGAAATATTTTGCTTACACTAGTTTGGACTATACAAGTCGTATCAGCAGTATTATTAATCGTACTTGTCTTAATGCATTCACCAAAAGGCGATGGCATCGCAGGGATTGGTAACGCAGCACAAATGTTCAGCTCTCAAAAAAGTGCTGAAAAAGGGCTAAACAAACTTACTGCAATAATGGCAGGTATATTCGTTGTATGTGTGTTTTTGTTAGGTTTTGGTATTATCAAATAACCTTGACAAAACATAGAAAATCGTAAATAATGTGTACATAGGGGGAAGCCCTTAAGAGTCAGTTTCTCAAGAGCTTCGCTTCATACCCTATAACCATAAAAGAACAATTTTAAGAACCGTTATAATTGCCGTTATGACGGTTTTTATTATTCTTACAGTCATATTAATCACCCCCTTTCCGACCGATTTCTTCACATAATCGTGTGTGTCGGCGGGGAGTGTAGGTACTACCCGTTTTTTATTCTACAACATATTTTCCCATATGTCCATCAGCTCTCACACGCTAAATGCAGGACCTTTAAAACGTTTATACAATTCCTTTGCTTCATCAGAAATTTTTGTTCCACGCAAGATTTCAGCGTATGTTTCTGCTACAAATTCAAGAGGTGATTTCGTTGCATAATAAGATATTCCGGCTGCAATTTGTTGCTCTTTGGCATTATTTATAAATTCTTCTGTTATCGAATTGTCTGTAATGCCCCATTCTTTCAACTCTTCTAAACTCCCCATTTTATTATAAGCAGCTTTTGCAGCTTTTTCATGTTGGAGATGCCCTAATTCGTGATAAATAGTATGATAAGGATTTGCAGGTTTTATATTGAATACCACCTTTCCGTTAGAGCCTTTAATCAAGGTTTTCAGTATTTCTGCTTGTTCTTTTGTACCCAACGCTTCAATATCCGTGAAAGTTAATTTTTTCGCACCGCCGTTTTTTGTTGTCCAAGAAATATCTTTCAAACCTGTGCTTTTGAAGATATTTTTTATAGTTTCCAGTGGAGATAGATTAATCTTTGCACACACATTGTTGACATTTCTCAAAGAATCGTGAAGAAGCATTTTATCATTCCAAGAAAAGGCATTTGGATTTCCTTTGTATTTGTTCAACAACTGTTCAATTTTCTTAGCTTCTTCTCCGGATTGCAGAAAATCAGATAATTTATAAATATTATCTTTTTCTGACAAACTTTTATTTTTGAGCAATACATTTATTCTTTTCTTTATGCCTGAGTCAATATTTTTTATAAATTCCGGATTGATATTTATATAATGTCCGCCCAATTTTTCCACATAAGCGGTCATAGCGATTGCCCCTTTGTCTATCAGTTCTGCATCGGAAATAACACTGATTGGCATCGTTGCCTTGCCTTTAGAATGGTTAAAGATATCCGACAATCCTTTATTTACCCAATTAATAACTTCCAAATTATCTAAATCATAATTTTTTATTCCAAGGTTTTCTTTCCCCCATTTAACCGCTTCTTCAATGTTTTTTGCCTCTTTAAAATCCAGATGTTGTAACGCTTCTTTGGCTTGTGAAGATTTACCTTTGGCAAGTAAAGCTATCGCAATTGCGATTGAACCAACTGCACCAAGTCCTATTCCTATTTTTGCACCTTTAGATAAACCTCGTTTCTTGCCTTGAATTTCAATGGTGTCATTTTGTATGTCAGGAATTGTTGCAGCCTTGAAACTAACGACATTTTTTTGAATAGCCGCATTATTATAATTTGTTAACGGTGAATTTGTAATAATAGTCATAGCAACTTTTTTATCTTCTACTATATTTATATAAAGTATTGTAAATCAAAAAAATTGCCTTATTTTTTTAAATGTAAAGTTAAGTTTTAAAAACCATTCTTATATTACCCCGTATTTTCTTCCAAGCTGAGTGAGTATTTCTACCGCTCTATCAAGGTGGGAGTACTTAAGCGATTTCATAACACAGAGTCGAAGTCTGCATTCTTTTCTGCGAACAGCAGGATAAGTTACGACATTTGTGTACACGCCTTGGTCTTTTAAATCCTTGTGTAATCTGAATAATGTGCCTTCATCATAAATCATTACCGGCACAATTGCCGACTCTCCTTCCGGAACTTTGAACCCTTTTTGGATAAGTTTTTCTTTTAGATAATTTGTCTTTTTTAAAAGTTCTTTTCTTCCTGCGCTATCTGTTTCAAATTGTTTAAAAACTTCTATTAATCCACCTGCCGTAGGCGCCGGAAGTGCTGTTGAAAAGAAATAAGTTCTTGCGTAAAGTCTTAAATACTGAACGATTTCTTTTGATGCGGCACAATATCCACCAAGTCCTGCGGGAGATTTACTCAACATTCCGACATTCAAATCGATTTTACCAAGAAGTCCGTATTTTTCTGCCGTTCCTTTTCCTGTTGGTCCTACAATGCCTAATCCGTGCGCATCATCTACCATAACAGCCGCGTTGTAACGCTTTGCTAAAGAGAATATTTCATCAAGTTTAGCGGTCTCTCCGGACATTGAAAATACGCCATCTGTAATTATCAATCTGCCGGAGTTTGCGGAATCCAATCTGGAAAGGATTTTTTCTAAATATTCCATATTTCCGTGCGGAAAAACTTTGATTTCTGCACCCGAAAGTACGCATCCGTCAAAAATTGAGGCATGATTTGCGCTGTCATTAATTATCACATCGCCTTTGCCGCACAGAGCCGAAACAACACCGATGTTTGTCCCGTAACCGCTTGGAAAAACAATGGCGTCTTCTGTGTGATAAAACTTTGCAATTCTCTCTTCAAGCTCTCTGTGTAAATCACTCAATCCGGTGTAATTTGAAACCGCTCCCATTCCATTTCCGTACTTGGAAAGAGCTTTTTGGGAGGCGCGCAAAACTTTTCTATCTGTTCCCATGTTAAGATAAGAATTTGAGCCAAGCATGATTACTTCGTGAACTTCGCCGTTTTTCTCTTTTATTTTGCAAGTTGGTGTTGTGCATCCAAGGCTTTGCATACCCAAGCCTTCATTTCCTGTTAGGACGCCACTTGCCAAAATTTCGTTGACGCGGTGTACTTTGTCAAAAAGATGTTCTCCGCTTTTTGTGGTTATAAAATCTTCAAACTTTGATTCGCTAAGCTGTTGTTTTTCTTGCATTTACCTCTTCCTTATATTCAGTGATTCTATGGTGATTTTAATAAGAATTGTGGTAAAAGATTATTCCCCGATTGTGTAAACGTTGTGTTATAATGGATAAATAAATCTAACTAAAAGGCGGACATAAATATGACAATTGCAATCTATCCGGGAAGTTTTGATCCCATTACAAACGGACATCTTGATATTTTGAAAAGCGGCTCTGAAATTTTTGACAAAGTTATTATTGCTATCTCTTATAACGCAAATAAGCAAGGTTTTTTGCCGGTTGAAACTCGAGTAGATTTAATTCGTAAGAGTATTGAAGGATTAAAAAATGTCGAAGTAGATTATTTTGCCGGATTAACGGTAGATTACGCGAGAAAAAAAGGTGCTTGTGTTCTTTTGAGAGGGTTGAGAACCTCATTTGACTTTGAATACGAGCTTCAACTTTCACAAACAAACAATGCTCTTATGAAAGATTTGAAAACAGTATTTTTGATTACAAAACCGGAGTACAATTTTATTTCATCATCAATGGTTCGAGAGATATTGGCAAACAAGGGTGATATTTCAAAATTTGTGCCTAAGCCTGTTAAACATTATTTTGACCATTACAAAGTTTAAACATGATGTTTTGAAATAATTTCTTTAACCTTTTCGATAAGTTCATTTTGGCTAAAGTGGTCTTTTTGTATGTAATTATCAATCCTGAATTTCTTGAGTCGTTTCATTGCAACATCTTTTGCCAAAGAACTTATTACAAAAATTGGAATATCCATATACATTTCATCAGTTCTAAGTTTTTCAACAAATTCATAACCATCAATTCTTGGCATAGTTATATCCGTGATAATCAGATCATAATGGTTTAATTTTAATTTAATCATTGCTTCTGACGCATCAATAACTGCATCGACCGTATATCCGACATTTGTCAGGATATTTTTAATCATTGAACGTGTTGTCATTGAATCATCAACAACGAGGATTCGTTTATACGATAGAACATCAGAGGTTAATAACGGCGTTGAAGATGATGCAATTGCCTTATTAAAATCATGATGTAATATATCTTGCATGTTGAGGATTAAACAAAGCTCGCCTGATGCAAGGTTTGTGATACCTGAAACATTTTTAACTTTATATAATGGCGGTGAAAGTTTTTTCTGGAGAATATCCTGATCGCCAAGTAACTTATCAACAACCAAACCGATTGATTTTTCGTCTGATTCAATAATCAAGACAGTTTCCTTTTCTCCTCTTGGAATAGGTTTTAAACCTAAAATATCTGAAAGGTAATACAGAGGAAGAATCTTGTTGTTATAAACAATTGAACGAGTTCCGTTGTTTGTTTTGATTTCATCCTGTCTTTTAAGAATAAATGTAGTAATCATTTGGATAGGAATTGCAAACACTTGTTCTGAAATTTTTACAAGGAATACTCTCAAAGTGGTCAATGTTACAGGAATTTCGATGTGAACACAGCTTCCTTTTCCGAATTCTGATATAACTTTAACTTTTCCATTAAGTTGAGAAATCTTTGTTTTAACGACATCCAAACCAATACCTCTGCCGGATATACTCGTGATAGAATCTCCGGTTGTAAATCCCGGCCAGAAAATGATGTTCATTATGGCTTCATCTGACATGGAATCAATATCTTCTTGAGTCAGAAAACCTCTTGAGACAGCTCTGTCTTTAATTTTTTCGAGGTTAAACCCCTGCCCATCATCAACGACATCAATAATAACTTTGTTATCATCCTGTTTTGCAGAAAGAAGAATTTTGCCAACAGGACTTTTTCCCGCCATAAGTCTGTCTTCTTTTGTTTCGATACCGTGGTCAATTGCGTTTCTCAGGATGTGGATTAAAGGTGTTTTTATTTCTTCAATAATCTTTTTATCAGCGCAGGTTTCTTTGCCTTCTATCTCAAAATCAATATCTTTGCCTTTTTCTGTTGCGATATCTCTTACCATTCTAGAGAAGGAGTTAAACACAGTAGAAATCGGCAAAACTCTGATATTTTTGACCATTGATTCCATTTCATCAATGATAAGTCTCATTTTCATATCGTCTTCTTTAGATGAACGATATAGGGAATTCAGGTCATAGATGGTCTTTGATACATTTTGTGTAATATCAGAAAGAAGAGCAAAAACTTGCTTTACGAAAGCTGCCGTGTATTGCTCGCTGTTTCCGCTCTGTAGGTATTTTCGGTTGTAATATCTCAAAAAGTTTGAAGTCTTTAACAAATCTTTTTGACAGTTCTCGTTACCGTTTTTAATAGCATCAATTTTATCAAGATTTTTTTCTGTTTTAATCTTTGTGATAATCAATTCTCCAAGCTGGTTGACAAGCAAATCGAGTTTTTGCGCGCTAACGTGAAGAGTTTTGATTTCTGTTGAGGAGCTTCCTTTGCTTGCAACGGAGGATTGGGTGGAAAGGTTTTTGATTTCACTTACACCGGTATCTTTTTTGAAATTCAAATCGAGCAATTGCTTCATAATTTCCAATTGCTGAATAATCAAATCTCCGTCAATACTTTCATTCGGAGAAGCACAGTATTCCAAACCGCTTTTGAGAGTCTGGGTCATTTGTTCCTCAAGCTGAACAGAGTTTTCTATAATAAAATCAAGAATTTCAATAATCATATTGACAATTTCCATAATATTGGAATCGTCAACTTGTTCTCTTAATTTTAGAATATCGTCTTTGATTTCGTTTGCATAAACGCTGCTCCCTTGAAGCATGGTCATTTTTTCCGCAATATCAAAGAAGGTAATATCAGTTGCCTCTGTATCTATGCAGGATGTGTTGAATTTTGCTGCGGCAGAACTTAATTCATTTCTCATTTCCAAAATTTCGCTTATGGTGAATGTGTTTGTTGCATTCATTACGAAATCAAGTTTTGTAAGAACATTTTGAAGAGCGGTTTTTACTTCATACAAGTCAGAATCTTTTAAAGACTCGTATATTTTTGCAATATCTTCTCTTAGAATGACTATGTCCTGAGATTCTTCTTCCGGTATAATACTGTCAATTACTTCGAAGCTGGTATTAAATAGCGAGTTTATTTCCTCTTGTTTGGCTTGAAGTTCTGATAGCTGTCCCTTGTCAGAGTCTGCATAATCGATGATGGCTTCTGTTGGAGTATCTTCACCGTGTTGTGTGCTAACATGAAGCTCTACATCATGGAGGTATTCCAGTGTAGAAAGTGTCGGATTAAACTCATCATCAATAATTTCACGACAATTTTTTACGGATTCTTGAAGATATTTGGAAACCAATTCAAGAGCTTTTGTAATTGTGGTTATATTTTCGTGACTCAAAGCTACATGAGTTGTGTTGACCGCATCAAAGATATCTTCAATCTTGTGTATGATTGTTTGGATGTTGTTAAATCCGACCATACGAATAGCACCTTTTATGCTGTGCATATCTTGATAAAGAACAGCCGCAAGCTCCCTGTTGTTTGGTTCTTTTTCGAATTCCAACAGGTTTTCAAAGATGCGCTCAAGAATCTCCTCAGACTCCGTCTGGAAGATGCTCATAAGCTCCTTCGTGTTGTTTTCATTCTCTTGAAAATCCAATTAAGCTATCCTTCTATTGCTGAATTTTTTATTTCGTTTGACAAGTTGCTCAATTTAGAAAGTTTATCTGCATTAACGTTCATAATCTGAGCAAGGTTTTCGGAAATATTTTTGCCTTCTTCATCTATAACGTTAAGCTTTTCAATAATATCACTTTGCTTTTCGGCATTTTGATTAAGTGTTTCAAGAGATTCAAGAATATTACCGATTAAGCTTAATAGCATTTCTGAGTTTGATGAAACCTGATTGATGTCTTTTACAACCGTTTCAATCTCTTTAGAACCTTCCTCTGTTGCCATAACAGTTGAGTTGGTTGTGTATTGAATGTTGCTTGTCAAAGAAGTGATTTTTGTAATTGCTTGTTTTGACTCGTCAGCAAGTTTTCTAATTTCCCCTGCAACAACCGCAAAACCTTTACCGTGTTCACCTGCTCTGGCAGCTTCAACAGCTGCGTTCAAGGCAAGCATATTTGTTTGTTCTGCAATGTCATCAACAACGCTGATTGTGTTTCCGATTTGTTGAGTATGTTCTGAAAGTTCAAGAATCAATTCTGCAATCATCTGGACTTTTTGTCTTAATACCAACATTTTTTCTGCATTGGCGGAAATTGCTTCATGTTCTTTTTGTGAGAAAGAAATTGATTGATTAATCTGTTTTTCGGTATTTTTTGAGGTGTTTAGAGCTTCATTGGACAAACCCTTAAGTTTATCAACAAGGTTTGAAATGTTTCTGGAGTTTGAAGCCAAGCCGTCTAGAATTCTTTTTTGAGAATTAAGTGTATCCACGATTTCGGAAGTTGTTTCAGATAGAGATTCTGACTGCATTGTAAGCGATTTTCTTATTGCTTTGGCAATCCATTGTTTTGTAATAAAATGCTGTGGTAAAAACAGAAACAGTAGTATAGCGAGGAATGTCATTGTTTCATACGGACTCGCCCCGTTTTTCACTGCAAAAGCCGCAAATAGTACAAAACATACAACAAACACGCCTAAATCAATACCGCATTTTATATTAAATCTTTGTTTTAACCCAAATTTCCAATCAATAAGCACTTCTCTTCTCCTATAGTTTTTTTTCGTTATTTATTATATAATTATTTTATAATAAAATTGTGAAAATTGGAATATCTGATATATGGCAACAAAGATTTTATTGGTAGAAGATAGCGAGACGCAATTAAAGTTCCTGAGGGAAGAGCTTGTAAGACAGGGGTTTGAGATTGAAACAGCGTCCAATGGTTCGGAAGCATACAAAAAAGTGTTTACTTTTTTGCCCGATATTGTTGTGTCAGATATTGTTATGCCTGCAATTGACGGTTATCAGCTGTGCAGAATGATTAAGAATGTTGATGAAACAAAAAAAATTCCTGTAATTCTTTTGACGGTTTTAGATAAAAAAATTGACGGTTTTTGGGGTAAAAAAGCCGGCGCGCAGCTTTTTCTCTCAAAGTCTATTAACATCAATGAACTTGTTGCTCAGATTAATGCGACAGTAAGAAGATATCCGGTTAGTGACGAGTATAAAAAAGCTCTTGCAGAAATGGACAGTGCGGATAATTCTGCTCAGTTTCGCTTAAATATGATTTTGAATGACTTGTTGATGAAAAGCATTTTTTCAAATGAGTTTCGTAATTTAAGCGACTTTCTTAATTATGAAAGGATTTTGGTTGAAAAGCTTTTCTCGCTTTTGAGTTCGTTTGTCGAATATCATGTTGCTGGTATTTATTTTGCATCCCCGGATGATTATGCGGAAAATATAGTATACTTAGATACTTTAGGCAGAAACCTTTCCAAAACGCTTTTGTCAGATGTGAGTTACGATTTCTTCCGAAAAATGGAAGAGCATAAGACTATCAAAAATACAAAGTTTGAGGTTGTCAGAATGCTTTTGGGGAAAGAACTTGATTACAATTTTAGTGATTTAACTTCAAAAATCATTATTCCGTTGATTTTTGATAAAAAACTTATTGGCGGAATTTGCTTCTATACCCGTCATGATATTGATTATTCTTCATTCAAGTATTTTGATATTATGTTGAGCGAGCTTTTGGCGATATTCAAAATGAAATATCAATATACTGAAAAAGAATTTATGTCAGTATTGGATGGTTTAACGGGCTTGTACAACCGAAGACAGTTTGAAATCAGCTTAGAGCAAGAATATAACCGTACAAAACGACATCCGTCAGATTTCTCATTGGCGATTTTAGATATTGATTTCTTCAAAAAGGTAAATGACACGTATGGTCACCAATACGGGGATTATGTTTTGAGGACTGTAGCGGATTTGATGAAGCAATCCTTCAGGAAAACTGACTTGCTTTTCAGATACGGCGGGGAAGAGCTTATTGTGATGATGCCGGAAACTAATATTGAGGGGGCTTCAATTCCTGTTCAGAGATTGAGAAGAATGGTGGAAGATTACGAGTTTGATTATAATGGTGTAAAATCTAAAGTTACTGTAAGTATCGGACTTACAACAAATTATCAATCTTTTACAACCTCTGCAGAAATTCTGAAATCTGCGGATGAGGCTTTGTATAAAGCTAAAGAAGGCGGAAGGAACAGGGTCGTTTTGTATGAACAATAATTATCTGGAGCAAAAGAAAAATACTCACTTGTATTTTGAAATTGGCGGAAACCGTTATGCGATAAACACTGCCAATGTTCTTGAAATTATGAAATTGCCGGCACTTGATTATCCGCAAAAACTTCCAAACAATATTATCGGTTTGCTGAAGTACAACAATTTCGTAATCAATGTTGTTGACATCAGATTTTATCTTAATATCGATGTTACGCCATATAGTTCTCATAATGAGCTTTTGATAGTAAAAACCGATGAAGTAATTTTCGGAATAATAACAGACAAGATTATAGGAATCTTGCCTTTTGATACAGCTCTTGTGGATCAAATACCTTTTGTGGACAACAAAATGGTTATTGAATCTTTGTATAAATATAATAATGATACGATTTTTATTGTAAATATTTATGCGCTTGAAAATTTGTTGAAACAGCATGACAATGTTTTGCCACAAGTGGATATTATGTCACTTTTCCCGCAAGATGAAGCTTCCAAAAAAATCATGGCGAAACGTACGGATGCTATTACGGACAAAGCAACGATGAGATTGGCATCAGGAGAATTGCATGCCAAAAATAAATATATTTCTTTTAATCTAAACAAGGATTATTATTGTATTTCTCTTGATTATGTAAAAGAAGTATTAAAGGATACTTCTATTACCAATGTTCCCGGGACTCCTGATTTTATATCCGGAATCATGAACCTTCGAGGAGACTATATAACAGTGATTAATCTCAAAAAATTTCTTTCACTCCCAATGGGGGATGAGTCAGAAAAAAATCCTGTGATTATCGTTAAGTGTAATGAATTAAAGCTGGCATTATTAATCGACAAAATCAATGAGCTGTTTGATTTTCAGGAAACTATACAGCCGGAAGGTTCTGACAGTTACTACTTGAATGAGTTTATTTATAATCAGACTCTTTATACGGAATTGAATATAGAAAAAATAACCTCAGATAAGAGAATTATAGTCACGGATATGTAACTTCAAAATGTTTTTATTAGAATTTCCTGCTACAAATTGATGATTTTTGTGTAAAAGTATATACGCAAATCAGACATTATGATAGAATATTTTGTATGAAACAGTTCAAGAAGAGAACTATAGCACTGGTTTTAGCGTCTGTTGTTACCGTTGCGGGGTCTTTTGCCGCGGGTAACTATAAAAACACGCTTATGGGATTAGATTTTATTCGCGGGGCTGACAATTCTGTGGATATGATTTTGCAGACAAAGGAGGCTTATAACCAAGTTGTTTCCCCTGTAAGAAAAAACGCGAATACTTATATTATAACTCTTCCTGAAGTTTTTAATCAGGCAAAAACACCGGATCTTCTTTCAGTAAAAGGGGTTGCATCCGTAAATTTTGAACAGTTACCATATACAAACAACACTAAAGGCTATACCAAAATAACGGTAAGCATGCTTGAGCCGTTAATGAATTTGACTACGAGAAATGAAGTTTATTTGCCTTCTTCAACCACCGGACAACAAGCGTTAACTACTTCTGCGGAAGAAAACAAGGGGGTTGATGTCGGATATAATCAGGGGAATTCACAGGTTCAGCCTACTTATGTTCATACAGAAACGGCTAATGATGATGTTGAAGACGTCGATTATGCGGATAATACTGAGGAAGAGGAAATTACGGATGAGACCGCTTCAGCAAGTCAGCCGGCTGTAACACAGGAGTTTGAACAACAAACCGCGCCAAATGTCGGAGATAATTCGTCATCATCTTCTCAATCAAACGAAGCCTTTCTTTTAGTAATGGCTGCATTTTTGGTTTTTGTAACCATTATATTCTTTTATATTAAAGCAAAAAATAAACTTGCCGAAATTGCAGGTGAACAAATAAAGATTAACGTAGATGATGATGACAATAAAAAGAAAAAAAAGGATAATAAAGCAAAGCCTGTAAAAAAATCTACAAAAATTCGTGCTGCGATAAAGAATCTGGATACTAAGTATCCTGCCTCACCTCAAACTTTTAAAACTTCAGAATATTCACAAAGTTCAGCAGAGGAGTCAAACGAACCTGCACAAAAAGAACAGTTAAATGTTGTCGATTTGGATGAGTTGTTCCAAGAGAAAAAAAGAGAAATGGAAACCGCTCCGACAGACGTTGAACCGGAAGCTTCCGAAGGAGACGAAGAAGAGAATCAGGCGCTTGAAGATTTCTTGAGTGGATTTTCATTTGAAGATGAAGTTGAAGGAGAGGTTGAGGAAGAGCCTTTATACAACGAAGAGCTTTATAACAAAATTATTGAAGACGGCAAATTGCGGTTTACTGCTGATGACGCTGAGATGATAAATAAATTGTTACGTATGGAAATTAATGATGACACTATGCGTAATATTAAAGAATATGCTGTTTCAAATCCGATAAAGAAAGAACCTTCCAAACGTGAAATTCTGGAAGATTTTGTTACGACTTACGCAGTATCCCAAAATATTACATTTACTCATGAAGATATTGACGCATTGAATAAGATTATCAGTGTAGAGATTGATAAAGATTTCTTATCTGATTTGAAAACAAATCCTCAGCGAGCTAGGGAGCTTGAGGAGGAACTTGAAGAAAAGAAATCCAGACCTCACAAGTCTTCTGAAGTGTTGACTTTGAATGTAAAAGATTTGCTGCCTGACCTTTCGCAAGCTTTAAGAAAACAGGGCGGTCGAAAAATCGAATCAGAGGTCAAGCCGGTTACGATTTATTACAGTGAAGGTTATGATGTTAGTACAATTGCTTTGAGAAATCAGCTGCCTGATTTGTCTGTAGAAATAAACAATGAAGAAGCTTACAAATCAAAACCTTCTGCAGAAATTAAACTTGCAGAAACAGGTTATGAGGTGGAAAAATTGAACATCTCAGAGCAACTGCCTGATTTGGAAGACGTAATGGCTCACCCTGAAAAATATGCTGATCCAGAACCGGAAGAAGTGACTGTTGATGAAGAGGCATTGCTGAAAAATATTACAAATGTTCAATTTAAGCCAATCTATGACGAAAACAAAGATGAAGAAATTTTGAACGAGTTTGATGAGAAAAATACACCAACGGTTTCTGATATTCAGAAAGAGTTTAGCCAATTTGCGAATTTTGAAATCTCAGAGGAAGATTTTGTTGATGATGTTCCAATGGAAGACGATTATGATGACTTTGAAGCGTTGTATAGAAATGACTTTGTAGATTTAGATAATTTAGAAAAGAATAAATCTGATGACGATAAAATTATAGATGAAGTTGTGGTAGAAAATGCTAAACCTCAAACTGTTTCAAACTATCAACCAACAACTCAAAAACCGCAACCAATCCCTGCTCCTAAACCTGTTGAAAAACCTATTCAAAAGGAAGATTCAAAACCGGTTGTAGAACAAAAACCGCAAACGGTTACACCAAAGCCAAGTGTGATTGAGAAAATTAATAGTGAACGCAGGGACGCAATGCATCTTGAATTCAAATCTCATCGCAAACCTATTTCGGAAGAGTTGCAGCGTAAGATTGAACAAACTCGCGCTGAACGTGAAGCGAGAAAGGCAGATTTAGCTCTTCAAAAAGCTAAGGCTCAAGTTACACGCGAGATAACAAAATGTATTTGTGACGGCAAAACCTATGCTGTAATTAGTGCTGCTGCGTTTGACGAATACAAAGGATGTTACCTTGTCAAAAACGATTCAGGATATGCTGTTTTAGGATATGTTGGGGACAAATTAATTGAATTAAAGCAATATGCAACTCTCAAGAGTGAAAAAATTCAAGCAAGAAACAGCGAAAAATTGGCTGACGGAGCTTTAAGATATCTTGTAAGAATCGGCCTCCAGAAACTTATTGTGGACGTCAAAGATAGTGATATCAAATATGTGATGGATTTATGCTAAGAAGATTACTGCTTTTGATGATGTTATCTTTATTGATGTGCGGATGTTCGCGCCAAGAGGGTGAAGAGATTACGTTTTCTTCTTGGGGGTCTGTGAGCGAAGTAAAAATTTTGAAAAATGTTATCAATGATTTTGAGGCGAAAAATCCTGATATCAATGTTAAATTTATTCATATTCCGCAGAATTATTTTCAGAAAATTCATTTGCTTTTTGCGTCAAACACTGCGCCTGACGTAATTTTTATTAATAATCTTTATCTTCCTGTTTATGAATCAAAACTTGAAGACCTTACAGAACTTATTAAAAAAGAGGATTTTTATCCGCAGGCGATTGAAGGCTTGAGTTATGAAGGTAAGGTTTTGGCGATTCCAAGAGATGTTTCAAATCTTGTTTTTTACGTCAACAAAGATATTTTAAAAAAGCAAGGGATAAGTTTTCCAAAAGAGAGTTGGACACTTGAGGATTTAGTGGAAATTTTAGATAAAGTTTCTTCAAATGAACGTTATGGAGTAAGCTACGAGGATGATATTTATTGGGTTTTACCGTATCTGAATTATTTTGGCGGAGGAATTTTGTATTCTGATGATGACCTGATAATTGATACTGATAAAAGTCAAAAAGGTATAGATTTTTATAAAAGTTTGAAAAATAAAGGTTACGCTCCTACAAAGGCGCAAGTCGGAAGTTCTACTCTTGCGCAAATGTTTTTGAAAGGGAAAATATGTTTTTACCTTTCAGGACGCTGGATGTATCCGAAAATATCTGAAACTTCGGATTTCGATTGGGCAGTGATAAACTTCCCTTACGGTGAAATTCCTGCACCGTGTGATTCTTCCGGCTGGGCAATATCCAAAAGTTCACAGCATAAAGAATCTGCGTATAAATTTGTAAAATATATTTCTTCAAAAGAAAGCATAGATGCGTTTACTGATACAGGTTTAATCGTTCCTGCAAGAATTGATTCTTCTCAAAAATTGAACAGTACAAATCATAATGAAAATATGTTTCTGGGAGTTGTTAAAAATTCAAAAAAGACTCAGGTAAATAAAAATTACAAAAAAATTACGGATGAAATCAATTTGAAATTGAATTTGTAAATTTCAATTGTTTGCCTGATTGACTTAATAATAAAAATAAAGTTCAATAGACCTATGCTTATATCAGTTTTAGAAAAGATTAATAATTTTAACGAATTTATATTCGCACCTCTTGATAAAATGATTGCAAATTTGCCGTTTGAAGATTGGGCAATCGATGCGATTACGGACAGTTTTCACTTGCTGCCGTTTTTGTTTTTTATCTTTTTATTGATTGAGGTTTTGGAATTTTATTTTTCGGACAAAATTGATGAAAGTATTAAAGGGGTAAAGAAAAGCGGAGTGGCTTTTGGTGCGCTGGCATCAATCTTCCCTCAATGCGGATTTTCCGTGATTGCGAGCAGCCTTTACTCAAGAAAAATGATAACCAGAGGATGCTTACTTGCAGTATATTTGGGAACTTCTGACGAATCAATTCCTATACTTCTTGCGTATCCTTCAAAAGCTTATCTTATTATTCCGATTGTCGGAATTAAACTTTTTATCGCAATTTTTATGGGATATCTTATTGATTTAGCGTTTACTTCTCAAAAAGATTCTGATGAGATTGAGGAAAAATCGGAAGAAGAAATTGTTGTTCCCGATGAAGGCTGTTGCAGTCATAACCCTGAAACAGGGAACAAAAGAGAACTTATTTTGCATCCGATTTTTCATACTGTGAATATTTTTGCGTTTATTCTTGTGATAACTCTTGTTTTAAATTATGCACTTTCAAATGTTTCGCTCACAAACTTTTTAGAACAGGGTTCTTCCGGATATGTTCAATCTCTTGTGGCTGCGTTTGTGGGACTAATTCCAAACTGTGCTGTTTCTATTGCTATCACAATGATGCTTATAAAAGGTACGATATCTTTTGGCGCGGCGATGAGCGGGCTTCTTTCTAATGCCGGATTAGGGCTTTTGGTTTTGTTAAAAAATAACGATTTTAAAGACACAGCGAAGATTATATTTATCCTTCTTGTAATAAGTATTATTTCAGGATTTTCGATTGAATTTCTAAGTTGATTATAATATAATTTTCTTGGAGAGAAAGACTAGGCATGAAAATAGTAAATAGTCAGCAAGAAGAATATAAAGCATTTTTAAAAAATATACGTGAAGAAAAAGAAGAATCTTCAAATCTTGTAAAATTCATTTTTACGGTGGTTACAGCGATTTTATGCGCAGTTATTGTTTGCGTAATTTTGGTGGAAAATAACCTGTTTCTAAATTCTGTTCCAAACGGAGATGATACTTCAGGAATTTTTAAATTTTCACGTAAACAACGCAACGCTTTTGAAGTTCCTTTTACACCAAGAAGACAAAATATCTTGCTTTTGGGTGTGGATTCCAACGGTCAAGGTACCGATATGTGGGAAGGTACGCGTTCAGATACCATTATCGTTGTTAATATCGACCCTAAAACTCACTCGATAAAAGCAATTTCAATCCCGCGTGACAGCAAGGTTTATCTTCCTGATAACAAAGGGGTTCAAAAGATTAACGCAGCACACGCAATTGGTGGTGTAAATCTTGTTAAAAAGACTTTGCGAGAAACTTTCGGTATAAAAATTGATAAATACATAATCGTACACGATGATGCTGTAGAAAAAGTCGTTGATGCATTGGGCGGCATCCCTATTTATGTTGAAAAAAGGATGTATTATAACGATTATTCGGCAAATCTTCATATCGATTTACAAAAAGGTAATACGGTTCTTAACGGTAAACAAGCAGTCGGATATTTGCGTTACAGAAAAGACGGACTTGGTGATATCGGAAGAACTCAACGTCAACAATGGTTTATGAAGAGCTTGTTTGAAAAACTTCATTCTCCGCAGGTTATTACAAAAATTCCGGAAGTAGTTCATGTCTTGAACACTTATGTAAAAACAGATATGAGTGCTTATGAACTTTCTCAATATGCAGCCATGGCAAGGGGTGTAGATAAAAACAAAATTGAAATCGCAACTCTTCCTGGCGCGCCTAATCAAAAAGGTTACATAAGCTATTGGATTCTTGACCCTATTAAGACTCAAGAAGTTATTAACAGAATGATTTATCGTGATAAACCACTTGCTGATACAGAAAGATTTAAGGCTGGGGTTATGTATTCTCCTCGCAGAGAGGATGATGCCCAAAGGATGAAAGATGAACTTAATAATCTCGGTTTTGAAGTAAATATGCTCAAGATTACGCATCTTTCCCATACAAAATTTGTAGCAAACAAAAATGCGGTAACAATGGATTTCTTCAACTGGTTACAGAAGAAAATGCCTGAACTTCAGGATATTCAGTTTATATATGACCCGACAGAAACCTTCTCGGTCGGTAGTGATTTTACAGTTGTTCTAGCAGAGGAGTAAGAAATTATGTCTGATTTGTTAAATTTAATTCAATCAAGAAAAAGTGTCAGAAAATATTCTGATAAACATGTTTCAGATGGAGATTTGAGAAAAATTTTAGAAGCAGGACGTCTTGCGCCTTCTTGGATGAATGTTCAGAGCTGGAAATTTATTCTTGTAAAATCACAAGAAAACAAAGACATGTTGTCAGAGCTTTCAATCGGACAGAAGCAGGTAAAAAACGCTGATGCAGTAATTGTTTGTGTTGCCGATACAAATGCTTGGGAAGAGGCTAAAATTACACACATTATTAATCCTGCGCTTAACCCTGTTATGCAGTGTGAAAACGCTGTTACAATAAGAACTTTAGAACAAGTTGTTTATCCGGTGTCTTATATGATGCTTGAAGCGGAATCTTTGGGTATAAGTTCATGTATAATTGGCGCTTTTGGGAGTGAAATTACGAATATTTTGCCTGAAGTTTATACTAAGGTTAAAAAAGTTTTGAACTTAAACGAAAATCAAATCATTTCTACAATGATTACGTTAGGATATGAAGAAGGACACATGGATACAGTTAAACAGAGAAAAGATTTTGACGAAGTTGTGTCTTTAGAAAAAATCGGAAATAAATTTTAAACTTCCGGCTCTCCTGCAACCGCTTTAAGTATTTCAACAACTTTTGGCATTTGACATTTAAAAGAGTAGTGTCCTTTCACGATAGAACATTCCGAACAATTTCCATTGAGTCGGTAACACTCAAGTGCTTGTTCCGTCCAATTTTTAGTAATTGAATCCGATATTACTGTTGTCGGTTGTACGATACTGTTTAACATAATTTCTCCCCCGTGGCGAACAATTCCCCTCTCCTATCATAAAGCTTTCTGAAAATATAACATCCTTTAAATAGAGGAGATTTTGAAAAGGTTTTAAAGAAGAATGGTTTGGGAGGTAAATATTTTAATTTTTGGATTTTTGAAGAGTCTTCTTGGTTAAGTTTTGTAAAAAATCTTGCCCCAACTAGCAAAAAAATTTTATTATGCGGTTTAGAACAAATGGATGGTTGATTAAATACGAGGTATGATATAATTTAATAATAAAGCGAGGTAATGCATGAGTGAGATTAATGGTCCTAAAATTAGTGTTAATCAGGTAAATTACAATGGTATTCAGAAGCAAAACATTGCTCCTGAAACAGCAGCAGAAAATACCCCTCAAATAACGGATTTTTCTGATTCAAAAGCAGAGGCACTGGGACGTTCAATGTTGTTTAAGGGAGCAGATAGTGTTAATAATGATTTGAAGGCACTTGTCGAAAATCCTCAAATTGCAGACAATTCTGATGAAGTTTTTGAAACTGCTTATAAAGTAGCTCAACAAAACGGATTGGAAAATCCTTATGAAGAAGCTGCAAGCGCATCAACAACTTCTATGTAAATTTAACTGATGTAGCGAAATGTGTTAAAGTAAAAAGAGAAGAGTAAGGAAGAGAGTATGAATGAGAACAACAAGCCGGTTGTAAACTTGATTTCAAAGCCGGAAAATATGCTTAAGACAATATATACAGCGTGTAGAACATGCTACAGTGCGGATATTCCTATAAATATTTATAACAGCACTGATGATGAAGAAAAAATGCTTAAACTTATTGAGCGTGTAATTTCTTCCGGTCATTATTCAACAATTGAGCATATTCAGGTAACTTTTGCAATTTCGAATGTTTCAAGAGCTTGTACACACCAGCTTGTAAGACACAGACACATGTCTTTTTCTCAAAAATCTCAAAGATATGTTAAGGAAAAAGGTCAGTTTGATTTTATCATTCCGCCGACTATTGACAGAAATCCTGAATTGAAAGAAAGATTCGTTAAATTTATGGACGAAATTTCTAAAGTTTATTGCGAATTTACAGAGGCAGGAATTCCTGCTGAGGACGCAAGAGCTGTGCTTCCGAATGCGGCGGCGTCTTCAATTGTGGCAAGCTTGAACTTGAGAGAAATGATTCACCTTGCAAATTTAAGACTTTGCACAAGAGCGCAATATGAAATCAGAACAATGGTTAAGATGATGTGTGATGCGCTTGTTGCGGAAGAGCCTTGGTTAAAGTCTTATCTTGTGCCAAAATGTGAACGTTTAGGCTTCTGTGATGAAGATAAATCTTGCGGCAGAACTCCTGTAAGAGAGAAATAATTTATGAAGAGAGCTGCGTTTATTTTTGTTCTTACACTTTTTGTGTTTGCTATAGCTTATGCACTGTTGTTTCCTTCTGCTGAGTATAAACAAGGGGATAAGTATGAAGAAATTATGGCTCGCGGGTATTTGAAGGTGGGGATAAATCCTAACTCAAAACCTTTCGGTTATTATGATGAGAACGGGAATATTATCGGATATGATGCAGATTTGGCGCGTTATATAGCTCAATATATAGTAAAAAGCCCAAATAGACTTGAATTTATACCTGTAACCCCATCTACAAGATTGATTAAAGCTTCGACCGGCGAGGTTGACATCGTAATTTCTACTGTGACAATTACACCTCAAAGACAAGAAGTTGTTGATTTTTCAATCCCTTATGACACAGCAGGGCAGGCAATTCTTGTACCTTCAATCAGCAATGTAGGATCTTTATCTGATTTAGCAGGGCAAAATGTGGGTGTAATTTTTGGAACTACGGCTGAAAAAAATATGAAAAACCTTGTGCCTACTGCAGTTCTTTTTGGGTTTAGAAGCTATCCGGACGCATATAACGCCTTGAAAAAAGGTCAAATAAACGCTATAACTTCTGATGATACGATTTTGAGCAGATTTGCAATAGAAGATAAATCTGTTAAACTTCTTCAGAAAAGATATTCGCGAGAGCCATACGGAATCGCTTTCAAAAAAGGCGAAACAGCTGTTAAGTTAAAGGAGAATTTGGATTTTGCTATTCAGGATATGCAACAGAAGAATGTCATTCAAAGATTACGTAAAAAGTGGAATATTGACGGTTAAGTGTCTTTTTCACATTCTTAATATAAACTTTTGTTAACTTTTTATTTCTTTTTGTCAATTCTTCGTTAAAAAAATACTTTAATAAACTATAGTGTAGTTTATAAAGTGTAGCGTTTTTAATGACATTTATTTACAATACCCCGATAAATCTCAATATCCCGAAAATAGCATTCAGAAGTAATTCTGCTGTTACAATGCCGGCAGGCGTACCTTCTAAAGACTCTTTTAGCACCAATCCTTTATATGAAAAGTTTGGTACAAAAGCTGAGATTGAGATGCGTGCGAAATCAAATCCTCGAATCAGGGAGCTTTTGGATGAATATAATTTGCCTGTAAATGTTAACGCGGATGAGCTGGAAGCATTAAAATCCGGACATTTGAAAGATACACGTATTGTTGCAGCGCAAATTTATTCTTCACTCCCGCAGGAAATGAAAAACAAAGTTAACTTGTCTGAATTACAGCAGGCTGCAATGCTTCATGACTATGGCAAGGTATTGGTTCCGACTTCTGTGTTGAATAAGACAGGAAAATTGACGGATAAAGAACGTGAGATTATGCAATTACATTCCGAAATCGGATATGAATTATTGAAGAATAAAGGATTGAGCGAGAATACTTTAAACTTGGTAAAATATCATCATCAAACTCCTGACGGAAACGGATATCCTTCAGTGGGTGCGGAATACAGTTATGGCATTGATTCACAGATTTTAAATGTAGCTGATAAATATGCAGCATTAAGAGAGAAGAGAAGTTACAAGGATGCGATGAGCAAGGAAGAAGCTTTGAATATTATTAAAGAGGACGTTGAGAACGGACTTATTTCGGAAGAAGTTTATAATGCGCTTGTAAAAGCTGTTCATTAAAAATTATGGACTTTTCTTGTGGTGGGAATCACTACGTTTTTCCCACCCTACATGCTTACAATAAAGAAAAGAAAATAAAAATAGACATTTTTATATGGTACAATACTCTATGTAATAGTTAGGGGGATCCACCCCTTGTGCGAGGTAAATAGGTTAGTAGAATGTTACTACAGACCGTCTGTTTATTTCGGGAAAGGATAAAAATGGAAAAAAACAACGAAACACTGCATGTACTTAGACATTCATGCTCACACATCATGGCACAGGCTGTGCAAAAGCTGTTCCCACAAGCAAAGTTGGCTATCGGGCCGGCTACAGATAACGGGTTTTACTATGATTTTGACCTGACTGACGGGTATGCATTTACCCACGACGATTTGGAAAAAATCGAAGAAGAAATGAAAAACATCATTAAACAAAATTTGACGTTCGAAAAGTATGTTATTCCTGATGTTGACAAACAGATTGCTGAATTCAAGGCTGAGGGCGAAATTTATAAAGCCGAGCTTCTTGAAGAGCACAGAAATGACAATCCTACACTTTATTTAACAAAGGATAAAGACGGAAATGTTTTGTTCAACGATCTTTGTGCAGGACCGCATATTCCGAACACATCATATATCAAAGGAAACGCGATTAAGCTTCTGAAGGTTGCAGGTGCTTACTGGCGCGGAAACGAAAAGAACAAAATGCTTCAAAGAATTTATGCGACTGCATATTGGAACAAGGAGGATTTGCAAAGCTATTTAACATTCCTTGAAGAAGCTGAAAAACGTGACCACAGAAAACTCGGAACTCAATTGGACTTGTTCTCAACTCGCGAAGAATTGGGCGGTGGACTTGTTTTGTGGCATCCAAATCTTGCTGTGGTCAGAGAAGAAATCGAAAACTACTGGAGAAGTGAGCACAGAAAACGCGGTTACGTAATTGTAAACACTCCACATATTGCGAAATCTAAATTGTGGGAGATTTCAGGACATGCTGATCACTACAGAGAAAATATGTTCTTCATCCAAAAAGAAGAGGATTCTGATGAACAATTTATCTTGAAACCGATGAATTGTCCATTCCACATCTTGATTTATCAAGCAAACAGATATTCTTACCGTTCATTGCCGTTGAGAATGGCTGAATTGGGTACTGTTTACAGAAAAGAAAAATCAGGCGCACTTTCAGGTTTGACTCGTGTTCAAGGATTTACTCAGGATGATGCTCACATCTTCTGTACTCCGGAACAATTGGTTGATGAAATTAATGAAATCATTGATTTTGTCGCAGACACAATGAAAATCTTCAAGATGGATTTTGAGGTCGAACTCTCAACTCGTCCTGAAAGCTATGTAGGTGAAATCGAAAACTGGAACAGAGCGGAAGCAGGACTGAAGGAAGCTATGGACAGACGCGGTATGAAATACGACATCAATGAAGGTGATGGCGCGTTTTACGGTCCGAAAATCGACTTCAAGGTTAAGGATGCTATCGGTAGAACTTGGCAGTGTGCAACTATTCAGCTTGACTTTAATCTTCCTGAGAGATTTGATATCAAGTATCAGGATAAAGATGGTCAAATGAAGACTCCTGTAATGCTTCACAGAGTAATCTTTGGTTCAATGGAGAGATTCCACGGAATTTTGATTGAACACTATGCGGGTGCGTTCCCTACTTGGTTGGCACCAACTCAGGTTGCAATTGTTCCGATTTCTAACGAAAAACATATCGATTTTGCAGAAGAAGTTTATAAGAAAATGCGTGCAGCGGGTATCAGAGTTAAGCTTGATGACAGATCTGAAAGTATGAACTATAAGATTCGAGAATCATTGCAAGATAAGAAGATTCCTTATGTATGCGTTATCGGTGACAAGGAAATTGAGGCTAATTCAGTTGCGGTCAGAAAACGCGGCGTAGGTCAAATCGGTACGTTCTCTGTTGATGAATTTATTTCAAATACTTTGAAGGAAATTTACGAAAGAGCGTAGGATTTAGAGATTAAGATGGCGCGGGGTTTTGCATTCGCAAAACCCCGCGCTGTTTTTTATCTCCATTTCGAAGAACAAAAAGCTAGCAATGTTCACCAACTAGTCAAATATATATACCCCTTCCCCCCGTTCCGGAGGACAAAAAACCAGTAGCGCCTACTAGCCAGTCCAATACATTTACCCCTTCCCCCCATTCCGGAGGACAAAAAAACTAGTAGTAACCACCCACCAACCAAATACATTTACCCCCCCGCAAATTTTATTTTTACGTGTTTTTATATTCATGTGAAAAGGAGTTATATATGCCAAAAGTTAATTTAATATCATCTGCTTACCCTAAAGTTGCACAAGATAAAGCTGTCGGAACACATTTCAAATTCAATATTGCTGATGGAAAAACGGTTGCTGCGAAGTGGCAAGGTATACGTGCAGAAAGTATGGATGCGAATGTTGCGGGATTTATTACGAATGATAAGGATGTTTTTGTTTACCACATTGCGCCTGAGCAAAATACAGAATCTTCTGTTATAAACTTTTTGGCAGATAAAATTGCCGAGTTAAAGACTAGCGGCGATAATTTGTGGGCATATATTTGTGGTGGTTGGGCTTTGGAAAATAACAACAAAGTCGCAGAAAAAAGCTTTAATCTTTATAATTCAATAGCAAACGAACTGGAGGAGCAGGAAGTTCCGTTTGGTATGATGTGCGGTAAATATGAACACGGCAATATGGATAATTTCAGATTCTTCCAAAACAAATTATTCGTTTGGGGCGACAAGATCAAGGAAAGACTCGTCAAGGACGAACCATTGACTGTTGCAAAAGTTATGGATAAATTTGCGGATGATTATCAGTGTGTTGAATTCTCACCCGATTTTGAATTTGAAGTACCTTTTAAGAAAAACTTAAGATAGAACCTTTGAGTAGTGTTCGTTATAGAAGAATTCAAATTCATCATTTAGAATTGCTTTGCGTGCTTTTTTTGCAAAATCAATCAGGAATTTTATGTTGTGAATAGACATCAGTGCTTGACCTGTACCTTCTCCGCACTTGTAGAGATGTCTTAAGTATGCTCTGGAGTGGTTTTGACAGCAGTAACAATCACAATTTTCATCCAAAGGTCTTGGATCTTCGTGGTATTGTGAGTTCTTGATTTGTTTTTTGCCTTCGTATGTAAAGAATGAACCGTGGCGAGCGTTTCTTGTCGGAAGTACGCAATCAAACATGTCAACTCCGCGTTTGATTCCGTCTAACAAATCTTCCGGAGTGCCCACTCCCATAAGGTATCTTGGTTTGTCGTTCGGGAGCAGAGGAGCCGTCAACTCAACAAAATGGTTCATAGTTTCTTTGTCTTCGCCTACACTCAAACCGCCGATTGCGTAGCCTACAGCTGGGATTGAAGATACGAAAGCTGCGCTTTCGCGTCTTAGGTCATCAAAGAATGCACCTTGACAGATTGGGAATAGTGCTTGGGTTGTGCTTGTTTTTGCTTTGACGCAGCGTTCAAGCCATCTGTGAGTTCTTTCCATTGCTTCTTTTGCGGTTTTGTAGTCGCATGGGAACGGTGCGCACCAATCGAATGCCATGATTATATCTGCTCCGATTGCTTGTTGAATCTCCATTGACACTTCAGGACTGATGAAATGTTTTTTCCCGTCTTTAGGGTCACGGAATTCGACGCCTTCTTCTGAAATTTTTCTCAGATGGGCGAGTGAAAATACCTGAAACCCTCCTGAATCGGTTAGTACAGGTTTTTGCCAATTCATCCAACCGTGGATGCCCCCGAATTTTTCAATAAGTTTATGCCCTGCTCTTAAGTAGAGATGGTATGAATTAGCCAAAATTATTTGAGCGCCTGTGTCGTAAAGGTTGTTGTTCGTTACGAGTTTTACGGTTGAGTTTGTACCGACCGGCATGAAAATAGGTGTTTCAATATCGCCGTGCGGTGTGTGTAGAATACCCGCGCGAGCACCGGTTTTGGCATCAATATGTACTAATTCATAACTAAAATTATCAAAAACTGTAGACATAATCTTATATGACCCAAAGAAAACTCACTCCGAGCCCCCTTTGGTTACCTTCTTATTTACCCCTTTACCCCCCTAGCCTTGGAACCTTTCTTCGTCGAAGGTAATCATTTCTAACATAGATTGCCAGTTATCGAAGATTTCTTCCGGCTTGAAGTAGATACCGATTTCTCTTTGAGCGCTTTCAAGCGAATCTGAAGCGTGCACAACATTGTATTCCATAACTTGTGCGAAATCAGCACGGATTGTACCCATATCAGCTTTAAGCGGGCTTGTTGCCCCAACCATGTGGCGTACGCTTTCGACTGCTTCGTATCCTTCAACCACCATAGCAACAATAGGACCGCTGGTAATATAGTGAATTAAGCGGTTATAAAACGGTTTACCGTAATGTTCTTCGTAATGTTTTGCTGCAAGTTCAGGGGTTACTTGTAGGAGTTTCATAGCAACGATTTTGAACCCTTTGTTTTCAAAACGTTCAATGATTTTTCCGATAAGTCCTCTTTTAACGCCGTCCGGCTTAATTGCAACGAATGTTCTTTCTTCTATTTTCATAGCCTCTCCTTAATTTCACCATGTTTATTAGAACACAAAAGGAGAAGGAAGTAAAGAGAGAGTGGTCGCTGAATTTTCAGCGACCACTCTGTTATTGTGTATAGATATTAACATCCAGAGGTGATGAATTATTATTACATTGATGAACCATCAGTGAAGAACAAATTCTCTCCTGCATCTCTTTCCGAGAGTAGTAAATCCGGTTTTTTTCTACCTTTGTTAGGTGGTGTTTGAGGCGGAGTTGGGGTGCTCGGAGGGGTAGGAGTTGTTTTAGTATTATCAGCAGCTTTTTCTCCACCTATCAAATGTTCGTACAGTAACTTATCAAAGTTGTACAATGTCATTTGAACGAGGGTTGGTATATAACAAGCAGTACCCTTATTATAATCTAAGCCACTCCAATCTTTAGACGGATTTTCGACTTTACTGCTGTTAGAGCCGCAGCCGTATGGACAGTCATATTTATTACCCTTTAATGCAGCTAAAGCTTGTTTTTGAGCTTTCTTGAATATTTCTGTTATTGTTACGGAATCAAGTGACGGATATTTTGCTTTAATTCGTTTCAACAATTCTTTCATTGTTGTTTGGTACTTATCATCACCCTCATTGTCATCCAAGTGAATCAAGCCGTCAAAAGAAGAGTCAGTGACCTTGCCTCTGATATTTATATCATTTTCGCTTGTATAAGTGTAATTTGGTAGACCTTTTGATAAATCGCTATCAGCGTATGATGCCCGTTTTGTGAATATTTCAAGAGTTTCAGGGTTTTCCTTGACTCTTTCAAGTATGCCATTCATATTTTTCAATACATCTTTGACAAATTCTTCAGGATTGTGCGATGTAGAAGAATCGTAATTATTGTATGTAGTTATCCATGCTGCTTGAACAAGTTTCTTTAAGACAGCTTCGCCACCTAGAGTGTCTAGAATGTTTGACATATTTGAAAATTTCTCTAATCTGCCAATTCTTGCTTTAAGTTCTGTTACGATATTGTCAAAAACCTCTTTTGTGCTGTCTTCTTGGAATACAATATTGCCGTCTTTATCAACACCGAATTCTGTATGCATGTCAAAGTATGATTTACCAGTGTTGTATGGATTAGGGTTTTTGAGGCCGCTGATTATGTTGTCAACTTTCATATCAACAACTTCTTCAAGTGCATCAATAGTATAATCAATAGCATCCGTGAAAGCAGTTCCGGAATTATCTGCAGAAGATGAACCTGGTGACGGAGTTTTTGTAGAATTTCCTTTAGTATCAGCGTTAGTAATATTTTGAAGGAAAAGTTTATCAAAGTTATACAAAGTCATTTGAACAAGTGTTGGTATATAACAAGCAGTGCCTTTGTTATAATCTTTCCCGCTCCAGTCTTTACGAGAATCTTCAACGGTACTGTCATTAGAACCACAGCCGTATGGACAATCGCGGACTTGACCTTTTAATGTAGCCAAAGCCTGTTTTTGTGCTTCCTTGAATAATTCTGTCAGTGTTTTAGAATCAACAGAAGGATATTTTTCTTGAAGTCTTTTAAACAATTCAGCCATTGTCGTCTGATACTTATCATCACCCTCATTGTCATCCAGGTGAATTAAGCCGTCAAAAGATGACTCAGTGACCTCGCCTCTGATATTTATATCATTTTCGCTTGTATAAGTGTAGTTTGGCAAACCTTTTGTCAGACTGCTGTCTGCGTAGGATGTGTGTTGCGTATACAATTCCAGTGTTTCAGGGTTTGTTTCAAGCGTCTTGAATATTGATTGTAAGTTATCAAGAACTTTTTTCACAAAATCAGCTGTGTTATTTGATTTTGAAGAGTCAAAGTCATTGTATGCCATAATCCAAGCAGCTTGAATCAATTTTTCTAAGCCGGCATCACCACCAATAGCGTCCATTACATCTTTAACATTGATTTTGCCGTATTTTTCGAGGTTGGCAAGTTCAACTTTTATTTGCTTAAAGATGTTATCAAAGACAGTTTTAGTAGAACTTTCTTGGAATACGATGTTTCCGTCTTTGTCTACACCAAATTCGGTGTGGATAAATTTGTTTCCGGTGGTAATAGTATCCAATCTTTCAGCTAATATTTCTTTAATCGTTTCAATTATTGCTGCACTTGAACTTGCAAGCTTAGCTTTATCTTCTTCCGCTTTTAGCGCAGCCTCTTCTTCAGCTTTTACTTTCGCGTCATAGTCTGCTTGAATATCAGCTGCTTTTGTAATTGTTTTGCTAATTTCAAGTTTTAAGCCTTCTTTAGCAACAAGTTTGCCGTCTTTAATTTCAGCGTTTTTGACTTCTTTCAAGCCATCTTCGGTTTTAATGAAGATTCTTTCAGAACTTCTGTCTCCGGTAACATTCTTTTCCCGAACAACTTCATATTCTTTACCCGTTTCGTCTGTATATGTTACAGCCAAGGTTTCAATTAGAGTTCCCTCAAGAGCTTTGATTTGTTCAGCTTCTTCTTGTGCGGATTTTACTTGTACGTCATAGTCTGCTTGAACATCGGCAGCTTTTGTAACTGTGCTGCTAATTTGAAGTTTTAGACCTTCTTTAGCAACAAGTTTGCCGTCTTTAATTTCACCGTTTATGACTTCTTTCAAGCCTTCTTCGGTCTTAATGAAGATTCTTTCGGTTTCTCTGTCTCCGGTAATTTTCTTTTCTCGGACGACTTCGTATTGTTTGCCATTTTCATCTGTATAGATTGACGGCAATGTTTCAAGTACAGTTCCTTCGAGGGCTTCGATTTGTTCAGCTTCTTCTTTTTGGGCTTTTACTTTTGCGTCATAATCGGCTTGAATATCAGCTGCTTTTGTAATAGTGTCGCTAATTTCAATTTCCAAGCCTTCTTTGGCAACAAGTTTGCCGTCTTTAATTTCACCGTTTATGACTTCTTTCAAGCCTTCATCGGTCTTAATGAAGATTCTTTCGGTTTCTCTGTCTCCGGTAATTTTCTTTTCTTGGACGACTTCGTATTGTTTGCCATTTTCATCTGTATAGATTGACGGCAATGTTTCAAGTACAGTTCCTTCGAGGGCT
>CAKVLI010000008.1 GCA_934757155.1 uncultured Candidatus Melainabacteria bacterium
TCCCTGTACTTTCTATTACGGCATTTTTTTTCAAAACTTTAGGTTTTTCTTTCATTTTGTTACATTTCGTTACATTTGTAACAAAAAAAGAGGGGCATTAGCCCCTCTTTAATATTGTAAAAATGTGATTATTCAAGCGTTTCAGCGTCTTCTGTTTCAGAAGCTTCTTCTTGCGCTAAATCTTCTTCATCATAAGCTTGTTGATTCATTTCTTCTTCAATTTCCTCTTGAATTTCATCAGAATCAACAGCTCTTTCTTCTTCTACATCTTCATCGTAGTCGTAGTTAGACGCTTTTGCATCTTCTTCGTTTTCCATTTGAGAAACGCTCTTGATATCGATTTTCCAACCGGTTAATCTGTGTGCAAGTCTTACGTTTTGACCTTCACGACCGATTGCAAGTGAAAGCTGATCGTCCGGAACAACAACGAGAGCATCTTTCGTTTCTTCATCGTCTGTCATAATATCAACTGACACAACTCTTGCAGGAGAAATTGCGTTAACTATATATTCAACAGGGTCCGGTGACCATCTTACGATATCGATTTTTTCGTTTTTCAATTCGCCAACGATAGTTTGAATTCTGGAACCTCTAGGTCCGATACAAGCGCCAACTGAATCAACTTCAGGGTCGTTTGACCAAACTGCAATTTTAGTTCTGAATCCTGCTTCACGAGCGATTGATTTAATTTCAACAATTCCATCTTCAATTTCGGGAACTTCAAGTTCAAACAATTCTCTAACGATTTCTGCGTGAGCGTGAGAAACAATAACTTGAGGAAGTCTGTTGGTTTCTTTTACGTTAAGAACAAATACTCTGATTCTGTTACCGGGCTTGTAGTATTCACGAGGAATTTGTTCTCTTTGAGGCATTATTGCATCTGTTTTACCGATGTTAACAATAACGTTGCGGTTTTCAACTCTTTGAATAATACCTGTTACCAAAGTACCTTTCTTTTCCAAAAATTCATTAAGAATATTATTTCTTTCAGCATCTCTGATTCTCTGAGTAATAACTTGTTTGGCAGATTGAGCAGCGATACGACCGAATTGATCAGGAGTTACTTCAATTTTTACTTCGTCATCAAGTTCAACTTCGTCATCGATTTCCTTTGCTTCAGCAAGAGAAATTTGTGTATCAGGATCTTCAACTTCTTTAACAACAAGTTTTGTGCTGAATACACCGATTTCACCGGTTTGTTCATCCAAGATAGCCTCAATATTAGCAGCTTCTTTAACGTGCATGTGCTTTTTATAAGCAGCTACCATAGCATCGCAAAGAGATGCAATAAGCACATCTTTGGATATTCCGCGTTCTCTTTCAAGCTCTTCGCAAGCTTCAAATAATGCTGTACCAATTTTAATCATTTGTGTTCTCCTATATTAATCTATGTATAATTTCGCTGATTGTATGTTTGATTTTGGTATCTGTAATTCCTGACCGTCATCAAACCTAAAGAATTTTAAACCTTCGTTTTCGTCCCAATCAAGGATTTCGCCTTTAAAAATCTTTTCAGATTCGCCTTCAAGCGGAGTTTTGAGTTTTAAGCTTATTCTTCTGCCTTTAAATATTAAAAACTCTTTATCAGACTTGAATTTACGCTCTAGCCCAGGAGATGAAACTTCAAGGTAGTATTTGACAGGAATAAGTTCATCCAGAAAATCATTAAGACTTCTTGTGACATTCTCGCAATCATCAAGAGTAATGTCTTTTTCATAAGAATAAAGATAGATTCTTAAATACCAACGATGATTTTCCTTAACAAACTCAATTTCGATAGGAATAAGGTTGTATCTCATCGCAGTATTTTCAATAAGCGGTGTGATTTTCTCCAAAACTTCGTATCTGTTAATATCTTGTTTCATCCTGCTCCTTAAGGTTTACTAATAAAAAAAGAACGGGAAATGACCGTTCTTCTTTAAGAAACTATTCACAAAATGAGTATAGCAAAAAATAATCATTTTGTAAATGTTTTTATGTTACGATATTATTAACGAAACATTGTAAGAGGGAATAAAAATGACACAAAACACGAAAGAGCCGATTTCGGCAAAAGAAACAATAAGACAAACCAGAATTCAAAAGCTTGCAGAGCTTGCAGATAAAGGGATTAATCCATATCCGTATTCATTTGATAAAGATGCTGATGCAAAATTTTTGCAAGACAAGTATAAAGACCTTCCAGCCGGTGAAGAAACTGAAGATTATTATTCAGTTGCAGGCCGCGTAATGGCAATCAGAAACACAGGTATGTTTATCGACTTGATGGATTCAACTGGAAAAATTCAAATATTTTCACACAAAGAAAATATGGATTCAGAAATGGTTAAGACTCTTAAGCTCGTTGATATCGGTGATATCGTAGGTTTTTACGGCTCTATCAGAAGAACTCCGAGAGGAGAACTTTCTATCAAGGCAAAAACATTTAAAATGCTTTCAAAATCATTGTTACCATTACCTAACAAACAGATTAGTGAAGAAAAACTTGAACAATTGAAGGCATATCACAATATGAACGATACTGAAACTAAGTATCGTCAAAGATATGTTGACTTGATTATGAACGAAAAAACAAGAGATACTTTCAGAAAAAGAAGTTTGATTATTCAAAAGGTTAGAGAATATTTGAACAGCCAAGGATTTTTGGAAGTTGAAACTCCTATGTTACATACTCAAGCGTCTGGTGCTAACGCAAGACCGTTTATTACTCATCATAACGCATTAGACATGGATTTGACACTTAGAATTGCTCCTGAATTGCACTTAAAAAGACTTATGGTCGGCGGTTTGAGTGAAAAAATCTATGAACTTTCAAGATGCTTTAGAAACGAAGGTATTGATACTCGTCACAACCCGGAATTTACTATGATTGAGTTGTATCAATCTTATGTTGATTATAATGAGATGATGGCATTGACTGAAAACCTTGTTGCCTATGTTGCACAAGAAGTTTTGGGTACTACAAAAATCAAATATGGAGAAAACGAAATTGATTTAACCCCGCCTTGGGATAGAAAAACAATGCTTGGTGCAATCAAAGAATACACCGGTGTTGATTTTGGCGAATTCTTTACTGCTCAGGAAGCTTATGAAAAAGCAAAAGCTATGCATATTGAAGTGGATGAAGCTATGAACTGGGGACAAGTTGTTGAAGCTGTGTTTGAAGCTAAAGTTGAACCGACTTTAATTCAACCGGTTCACATTATTGACTACCCTAGAGAAATCTCTCCGCTTGCCAAAGTTCACAGAGATAACGATAGATTAACCGAACGTTTTGAAACAAGAGTTAACGGCTGGGAAATTGCAAACGCGTTCTCTGAACTTACTGACCCGATTGATCAGCGCCACAGATTTGAAGCACAAGCTATAGCTAAGGCTAACGGTGATGAAGAAGCGATGGAAATTGATGAAGATTATATCAATGCTCTAGAATACGGCTTAGCTCCTACAGGCGGTATGGGAATGGGAATCGACAGATTGGTAATGTTATTAACCAATTCGCCAACAATTAGAGATGTAATCGCCTTCCCTACATTGAAAAAACAAGAAAATTAATAATTATTCGGGCGGCGAAAGCCGCCTGTTTTTTAGGAATATGAAAGAACTTGAGTTTATAAAAATTATCAATAATATTACGAAATCGCCTTACTTGGGTGATGACTGTGCGTATTTGAAGGATGAAGGGCTAGTTATAACGCAGGACAACTTTGTGGAAGACGTTCATTTTAAACGCGAGTGGGCAACTCCTTATCAAATCGGATATAAAGCTGCAGTTGTAAACATTAGCGATCTTCTTGCTGCCGGTGCGATTCCGAAATATCTTACAATTGGCTTATCTATACCAAATGATATTAATGATGAATTTGTCAAAGAATTTTATCTTGGAATTAAAGCAGGCTCTTATGGTGCAGAAGTTGTCGGAGGCGATATAACCGGTGCCGATAAGGTTTTTGTTTCAGTAACCGCTATTGGTTCAGACGAAGGACGAAAAATCTCTTCAAGAAAAAATGCAAAAGTCGGTTATAAAGTTATAACGTTTGGCAAATACGGGTTGAGTACTCTAGGATTAAATGAGCTTATAAATGGCGGAAATAATCAAGAATTAATCAGGGCTCATTTAGAGCCTTCTCTCAAAGTTGAGTTTTCAAAAGCTATTTCTACACAAATTACAACAAATTATGCGATGATGGACACGTCAGACGGCTTAGCTGATGCTTTATATAAAATAGCTGAAGCCAGTGGTGTAAGAATTTGCGCAAAGAAAATCGAGGGAATGTTTTGCGCTGAGGATTACAACCTTGTAGCCGCCGTTCCGGCTGAATTTTTGACTAAAATTTCTGACTATGAAATTATTGGCGAGGTTAAAAAGTTTGACGGATGCTATTTAGAAATTGATGGCAAAAGATTTAATAATTATGATAAATTAGGTACTTACAACCATTTTGGAGAATAATATGACAAAATTTTCTTTAATAGTAACCGCCGGAGGAACTTCCTCCAGATACGGAAATAAAAATAAATTGTTAGAGCTTCTTGATGATAAAACTGTCATTGAGCATACTGTTTCAGCGTTTTTGGATTTTGACGAGATAGATGAGGTCATAATTCCTACTAACGTTTCCATTAAAAAGGAGTTTGAAAAATTGCTCATAGATAAACGCATTAAACTTATAGAAGGTGGTGAAACTCGTCAAAAATCAGTGTTTAACGCTTTAAACGAGGTTAAAAATGAGTATGTAATTATCCACGACGGCGCCAGACCTTTGATTGGAAAAGGTGTAATTTCGCAGGTTATGGATTTAGTTGTGCTTAAAAATGCGGTTTCAGTTATGACAAAAACAACAGATACGATTAAAGAAGTCGATGAAAACGGTATAATTGTAAGAACGATTGACCGTTCAAAGCTTTATAACACTCAAACTCCGCAAGCTTTCAAGACTGATTTAATCAAAGATGCACACGAAAAACTCAAAGAAGAGCATTTTACCGATGATTCATCTATGTTGGAAAAGCTTGGAATTCCTGTATCTATTGTTTTGGGCAGTTATACTAATATAAAAATTACGACAAAAAGTGATTTAGATTTTGCCAAGCTCTATATTTAAACAATCGCACTAGATATTTAGCAGTATAACATATTATCAATGCGTGGTTTTCGTAAGTAATTATGCTTATTTGAGCTGAAAAATTTTTAAATAGACCGTTTAATAGTCCATTATATAAAAACCTTTTATAGTGGTAACAACTAAGGTAGTACTACTATGAAAAAAATTTTTATAATAACCTCAATATTTATATATTTATTTGCTTTTATCCCTGTAGAAAGCTTTGCTTTGCCAAATACCCAAAATGCAGAAATCTCAAAGATTGAAAACGATTTATATGGTTTTGATTACACAAGTGATGCACTTCAAAACCGCGTATCAAGGCTTGAGAAAACTATTTACGGCAAAGCATCGACCGGCGATATAAAAAAACGTATATTGCGCTTGTCCAACGATATTTTAGCGGAGCAAATTGGGCTTCAAATTCCACCTGTAGAAGATACTTTTAATGAAGATGAAATCGCAAAAGCTGATAACACAGTGAGCTATCCGGTTGTAGATGAAATAGAGATGAAGCTGTTTAATAAAACCTACAAAGAACGAGATTTCCATACTCGTATTGTAACAATCGAAAGAAAACTGTTTGGTAAAATTTATGATGTGGATGATTATTCAACTCGTATGGACAGAATTAAAAACGAAATGTCTCCTACAATTGCAAAAGAAAATAACCGCTATAATTATGACAATAACGCGCTTACATCTTCTGATTTAAGTGGATTAAATTCAAGCAGGTATTCAGTTATGCCTTATGGACAACGAAATTATACGAGGCCGTATGCTAATTACGGAGATTATGCTAACGATTTTCCTCCGCCGGAGAACCTCAATGATGAGCTCGCACAGCTTGAATATGACACATTCGGAACGGAGTTCTCTAATGAAGACACGAAAACACGTATAAAACGTTTGAATAGTGTTAATAAGGCGAAAAAATCTTCAAAACGTTATGATTCTCAAAAATTCCAGCAGAGAATGTCTACCGCAATGGAAATCGGCGCAATGTTACTGATGATTCTAGCAATGGTTCTGTAATATAAAAGACATCCGCCTTTTGGGTGGCGGATGTCTTGTTTTATAATGATTATAATTATTAACCGAGTCCGAATTTTGGAGCTGCGTTTTGAGCTTCGTTTGATATAAGTTGGTCGTAAGATTGAATTTCCTGATTGATTCTTGTCAGTCTTGTTTCTCTTTGAGTTTTGTCCAACTCCATCATTGTCTCTTGGTAACTCAATGCATCGAGTGCCGCATCCTGTTCTGCTTGCAACTGTTCTTTTTGAGCTTCCAACCATATTGATACATTGTCGCTGTATTGTTGGCTTGCCTGTTGAACACCCATTCTGGCTTGATCCTGCATCATTCTTGCGGCATTCATTGCCTGCATAAATATCTTAACATCGTCTTCAGTGTAGTTTTCATAGATATATTTACCAGCGTTATCAGGATCTTCCTTCGTCAAGAACTTGCCGTTAGTCATATATTCATCGCGCATAGCCTCAGCAGTTTTTTGTGAAAGACCATTTTTAACAGCAATATCAAGCATGTTTTGATAGATATAACCATTCATTCCGCCCAAACTCCAAGGATTTACGGAATCTGTTCCAAAACCCGCCATTGATCTAAAGTACATAGATGCATTATTCTGCATTGACTTAGCTTGAGATTCTAATTGTTGGAATAAACTTGTATATCTTTTTTGAGTTCTTTCAATATTCTTCTGTATACGGTCGAGTCCGCTCGAATATTTTGCGACCTCGAGAGTAAGCTGGTTCTTTTCTCGAACCAATCTCAGTTTTTGATATACTGCTAACAAAAGTGCCATTTTTCTGCTTACCTCGTATACATTTTTATACTCTTATATATATTAAGTATGTTTGAAACGTAGAATTGCGCATTTCCAACTGTTTTGTTACAAAACTTTACATTAGAACGCTAAAATGTAACACAAGATAAAAATTTTGTATTTGATTAAATAAGAAAATAATTATAAAATAATAAGGAATGAAGTACAAAAAGTTAACAAAAGAACAAATACTAATATCCATAGATAGGCTTACACGATTTAAGAAAACAAGGGATAAGTACCTGCGTGTGTTTACTGATATATTGATGTCTAATCTGATTGAGCCTAAATTAAGGAAATCAGATATAGAAAAAATGGATTATCAGGAATTGGCAGAATGCGTCAGCGAGATATTTAACTCCTCAATCGATAACAGGAAAAACAATACTTCTATAAATATTAAATTAAAAGATTATGAAAACTCTGTCTTTGTAAATGATGACGAAACGCAAATGCTTCTTGATAATAATATAAATTATTACGGCGCGTTGAAACTTATTCCTGATGACTGTCCAATAAATTTAAAATGGCTAAAAAGCCTTTCATCGGATGCTGATTTAGACGAAATGCGGAAACAACATTTATTAAAATTCCCAATTTGTAAGATTATTCTAGTTGAAGGTATAACAGAAGAGATTCTTTTGCCGGCATTCTCAAAGTTTTTAGGATACGATTTTTATGCTGAAGGTATACAAATAATAGCTGCAGGCGGCAAAAATCAGGTTGTTAAAATGTATTACGAGCTATCAGAAGATGTTAAGGTGCCTATATTTATATTATTAGATAAGGATGCTGAAGAGAATATCAATCAAATACGTCCAAAATTGCGTGGTATAGATAAAATTCACCTTGTTTCGTGCGGAGAGTTTGAAGATTTGCTCTCAAAATCGTTGATTGTAAAAACAGTAAATACACATTTTGAAAATTTTATGGCAATATCGGAAGCTGATTTATCAGAAGCTTTACCTACAGCAAAGATTTTAGAAGAAATTTTTAAAACAAAAGGTTTGCACGAATTCAAAAAAGCTGAGTTTGCGAAATTAGTCAGAGAAAATATCTCTAAAAATACTGATATTTCAGCTGAAATATACCAAATTATTGCTGAAATATCAGCAGGGAACAAACTGCTTGACACTCAGATTTGTTCTTGATAATATATATCTCGTGGTCATACAGACCACAATAGCCAGAATCGGTAAATAAATAGTTTATGCGCTTGTAGCTCAGCAGGTAGAGCACTCCCCTTTTAAGGGATAGGTCGCGCGTTCGAATCGCGCCAAGCGCATTTTTTGTTGCTTAATTCCCCCGTTAAACGCGAGTGAGCAAGAGGATCGCGCCAAGCATCACCAACCACCTTCCGAATTTGTAAATTCACTTCGTTCATCAACAAATTCACCCCTCCTCCCCAAGGAGGGTCAATTAATATCAACATTTCTTTTTGTAATATAATATAACTATGAAAAGAAGAATTAGTATTTTAGGTTCTACCGGCTCAATTGGTAGACAAGCTTTAGAAGTTATTGAGAAGATTAGCGATAAGTTTGAGGTAGTAGCTCTTGCCGCAGGCAGCAATACTACGCTTTTGAACAAACAGATTGCCAAGTTTAAACCAAAGTATGCTTGCGCTTCAAAACCTGAATTAATTGAAGGTGCAAAGCCTATCACATTAGAAGAGATTTGTTCTGATAGAACAAATGATATAATCTTAGTTGCAGTGTCAGGTAAAGTTGGTTTAAAACCGACAATAACCGCAATTAATCACGGCATTGATATTGCTCTTGCAAACAAAGAAACTCTTGTAATGGCTGGTGATATTGTAATGCCATTAGCTAAAGCAAAAGGAGTAAAAATTATTCCTGTAGACAGCGAGCACTGCGCGATTCATCAATGCATAAAAGATATAGCTCAAGTTGAGAAGCTTATAATTACCGCTTCCGGCGGGCCATTTCTTCACAAAAGCATTGAAGATATGAAAAACGCTACTGTTACAGAAGCATTAGCGCACCCGCGTTGGAATATGGGACGTAAAATTACAGTAGACAGTGCAACTCTTATGAATAAGGGCTTAGAAGTTATTGAAGCTCATCATCTTTTTGGTATGCCTTACGATAAAATTGACGTTGTAGTACATCCTCAAAGTGTTGTACATTCAGCAATTGAATATGTTGATGGAAGTGTAATTGCTCAACTTGGGTTGCCAAGTATGCATATTCCGATTCAGTATGCAATTACTTATCCTGAACGTTTTGAGGGTATAAAGTCACACAGTTTCAGTTTTGCTCAAATTGCGAGATTGGATTTCGAAGAACCTGATTGGGATAAATTTAAGGCATTGAAAATTGCATACAATGTAGGAAAAGAGGGTGGTTCGCTGCCTGTTTGTATGAACGCGGCTAATGAAGAAGCTGTTTTTGCATTCTTGGAAGGTAGAATTAAGCTGTTTGATATAGTTAATACCGTTGAAAAAATGCTTGAACTGCACAAACCTGTTTACACCCCTTCTATTGATGAAATTTTTGCAATAGATGAAGAAGTTAGAGTTAAGACCAGAGAGTCTTTCAAAAGCTTAAATAGTATCTAAAATGCGCTTTATATCTTTAATATCAGTATCAGAAGTCAAAGATATTCGTAATCTTGCCGTACCGATAGGAACAGTCGGAGGTCGAATAGCCGGTATATAATAGCCCATTGCTTTAAGCTTTTCAGATATTTTAAGTGTTGCTTCGTTATCCCCAATCACAACAGGAATAATTTGTGAATCAGAAGGAGTCATAATCCCTCTTTCTGCAAGCATTTTATGTACATCAGCAGACACTTTATCTAACAACATTTTTCTTGATAACATATAATCGCGCTTTTGTGTCAAAAGCCAATTTGACCATGCAATATTAATTGGCGGAATTGAGGTTGAAAAGATAAAAGAGCGTGATTTGTTTATTAAATAATTGATTATGGCTTTATTTGATACGCAAAACGCGCCAAATGAGCCTACAGATTTACCAAAAGTCGCTGTAATTATATCAACATCTTTTCCCTCTGTTATCCCAGTCAAACCATTCCCACAAGCACAAAATGCGTGAGCTTCGTCAATCATTAATAAGCAGTTATATTTGTTTTTAAGTTCAATTAGTTTATCAATATCAGCTATATCACCATCCATTGAAAAAACTGATTCTGACACGATTAAAGCTCTTTTATATTTATCTCGCTTTACCTGCAAAAGTCTTTCTAAGCCTTCATAATCAAAGTGTTTGTACCTTATGAATTCACCTTCGGAAAGGCGCATTCCATCAATTATGCTTGCATGGTTCAATTTATCAGAAAAGACTACATCCCCTTTTGAAATAAGAGCTGATATTACACCTAAATTGCACTGATAACCCGTATTAAAGATTAAAGCTGAGTCTTTATTGAAGAGTTTAGTAATGGTGTTTTCAAGTTCCGCAAACTCTTCAGAAGTACCACTCAGTAAACGAGCAGAAGCAGAAGAAAATAAGGGCATATTGCCTTTATGCGAGTCCAAAAACTCATGGATTAAATCGATTTTTGTACTTATACCGAGATAATCGTTTGAGGCAAAATTAACATATTCTTTTCCGTCAATTACTACTTTACCGTCAGATTTAGTAGAAATTCTCGGTATTTTTCTAAATTGTCCGTTTTCTTCCAGCCTGTTTAATTCGTTTAATATTTCTTGCATTATTTTTCCTTAGCTAAAACTTCTTTTGCCATATTTAATTGAACATCATCTCTGTTGTTTAAATAAAAATCAAACTCATTTCCTACTTCAACATCAGGTTTGATACCCAATTTATTGATATCAGTGCCATTTGGCGTTAAATATCGAGCTATAGTTACATTTAAACCAGTCTTATTAGGAAGTGGCACAACTTTCTGTACCAAACCTTTACCAAAAGTCTTTTTGCCTACCAATTTTGCCTTGTGGTAGTCCTTCAATGCACCTGATAAAATCTCACTCGCGCTTGCACTAGCACCATTTACTAGAACTACTACAGGTTTGTCTAAGAGTTTTTGATCCGGACTTGCCTGAATGGATTTCTTATAACCATTTCTATAGATAATTTCAACAATTTCGCCTTGTTGAATAAACATATTTGCGATAAATACAGCATTATCAAGCAAACCGCCGGTATTTCCCCTCAAATCAATAATAATAGAGTCAGTGTTTTTGGTGTTTTCCAATGCTTCCATGAACTCATTGGGTGTTGTGCCGCCCATGAAACTTATTATTTGGATATATCCGATATGATTATCCAAAACAGAGCTTTTGACGTTTTTAATCTTAATTTCTTTACGTTTTATTTTCTTCACTAACTTTTTACCGTCACGAAGGATAGACAGTTCAACAACACTATTTTCAGGTCCTCTTACTAAAGCTGCAACTTCTGATATATTCATACCATTAATTTCTTTTCCATCTACGGCTGTAATGATATCACCTTGTTTTAATCCCGCAAAATCTGCAGGTGTAGATGGAATTATGTTAAAAATTTCGATTTTACCTGAGTTTGAGTAAATATTTACCCCAATTCCATATATTTTTGAAGTAATAGAGGTAGTCAATTCTTCAAAATCTTTTTGTGGCATAAATCTTGTATATGGCTCATTTAGGCTGGCAATCATAGTATCGATTGCGACTCTTGCATCATCATCTGTCTTGATTTTACCCTGATATCTTGTTCTCCAACGATACCAATCCTGATGATTTAACGACGGCTCATAGTAGTCTTTATGGATAACTTTCCACGTTTTATCAAACAATTTTTGCGGAATAACTACATCATTATTGTACATAGACTGCATTGCAAAATAAGAATTAGCCCTGTTAAAGGTGTCCATGAAAACACGGTTAAATATAACCAAAATAAGGATTAATAATAATGATATAACTACTTGCTTTATCTTCATAAACCTATTTAACATCAATAACATGCACTAATCAATATACTTTTTGCCTAAAAGCATGCTTATTCAAATCAAGTGATATTATTGATTACTAAACCCGGGAGAAGTTAGTGGTAAGTCTTTATAGCCTTGGTTTGCATAAACGGTTTTTTTAATATATTTATTTGTATAATTCCCCTTTTCAAGAAGTTGTTTTAGTACATTTTCTCGCGTAACAAGCTCGGATTCAAGGTTGTTTGATTCGGGGTAACGCTTCAAAAGCTCACACCAAACGGTCGCTTCCATTGTCCACGCATATGTTTCTTCACTCAGAGAATTATATTCGTCTTGATGCAACGCTTCGTGCGAAAGTAATGCTGCTAAAGCTGCAGGTGGTGCATATTCATGTTTAGGATTGATATAAACATATAAGCGATTTTTCTTCTTCCAACCAACAGCATCAAAACTTGCATAAGCAGGATTAAGCTCTGATAAATCCCTAAATTCAATTTTAATAGGACGTTGTGTCAAATTATAACCCAAAAAAGCTTTTCTTGAGAAATCTCCGCTAGAACCTTTCAGCATGTCTAAAGCAACATGAAATATTTGCTCTTTTGACACATCTTTATACTCAAGTGAAAGACTGTCAATGTATTCCTGGGTATATTTTTCAGGCAATTTTACTTGCCCAGGAACAGGCTCAAACTTAGGTGCAGCAAAGGTTGTAGTTGCTGAAAATATAATGGCGGTAAATAATATCAGTATCTTCTTCATAAAACTATCCCTCAAAACCTCATTTATTATATTATATACTTTATATCAGAATAAAGTCAAAAAAACTATATTTACAAACTTGCATTACCCCTGAAACACTGATATAATAAAGGATATGAGGGATTATGAGTTTTATTACACACAAGATGGCTCTATAGGGCTCTATTCATACGCTGATAACGACGTCTATCACTCCAAATTCGGCGCACTGACTGAAGCATGGGAAAAATTTGTTATTCCGTCAGGGATAAGAGATGCTCTTAACAAGACACCTAATATTAAAGTTTTAGATGTATGTTATGGCATCGGTTATAACACAAAAGCTTTGATGAGTTATGTTATAAATTCAAATGAAAAATATTTAAAAAAAGAAAAATTTTTAAAAAAGTTTTTTGAAAATTTTTTCAAAAAAACATCTGTAGACAGTTATAGTATCGATACGATAGATAACAATAAACAATGTTTAAAGAAAGAAAGATTATCGCCACATAACGACTCGATACATACAGATAATATTGAACAACTTTCTAATATTAAAATTGATTGTTTAGATATTAACGAAGAACTTGTAAAAATTTCTCCGTTATTAAAAACCGTTATTACCCCGCAAGAAATTTATACAAAATTTGTTCCAAGATTTTTAGACTGTTTTGATACGTATTGGACTGTCAGAAAATTTATCTCTAAAATTTCACATATTTTTATGCCTAAAAATAATCGGCATATAACCGAGCTTTTGGATTTAAAATTTAACAACGATTATGATGAGATAGATAATGAGTATAGAATTAACCATTTTGTTAACTATATAATAATCGATACTCTTGTTAAGAAATATTCTTCTCAATATATAAGTAAAGACTTCAAAAAAATATTGCGAGATAGAAAGAAAAAGAGATTTTTTAATAAATCACTTATAAAATATGCGCTATTTAGACAAAATTTTGGGTATAATTTTATATCCAAACTGAGTTTACCTTCCTTCCTACATAATATATATTATGACCATTTATCGAGGCGATATAAAAAGGGTAAATTAGAAGACATTGAGAGATTGTTTAACCTCAATTTCTACGTAAATGACGCAAGAAAGTCAATTTTGAAGATTGAGGAGCAATATGACTATATATTCTTGGATGCCTTTACATTCTCAAAAGCACCCGAATTGTGGACAGTTGAATTTATGGCAGAACTGTATAACAAACTATCTCCACGCGGGTTATTGATGACATATTCAAATTCCGCACTTGTTAGAAATACTTTTCTTGAGAATAATTTTTATGTTGGTAAGATTTATGATGAGAAAACGAAAAAATTTATTGGTACAGTTGCTGCAAAAGACAAATCCTTAATAAAACATCCGCTTTCTAACTACGAAATTGGACTTTGCAATACAAAAGCAGGAATACCATATCACGACTTAGGTTTATGCCAAAGTAAAGATATTATATTAAAACGTCGCGAGTATGATTTCAAAAGCAGTGACCTTATGACCTCGTCACAGTATATGAAATCACGTTCAAATAAAAAAGAGGAATATAATGATGAAATATGATGTAATCGTTGTTGGTGGTGGTACTGCAGGTGTCAGTTGCGCTTATAATTCAGCAAAATTGGGATTAAAAACGCTCATTGTAGAGCAAAACTCCTATTTGGGTGGGGCTATAACATCGTCATTAGTTATTCCGGCAATGAAAACAAGTGATAATGCGATAAATACTGATTTTTTTAATATTATGTATAAAAAATTACACGAATTGGGAGGTGCAATTACTTATTGTGACGGAAATAAAGGGTGGTTTAATCCAGAACTGACTAAAATTGCACTTGATTTGTTGATGCAAGAAGCAGGTGTTGATGTTTTGTTTGAATCAAAAGTATGTGATGTACAGCATGGTTACAATAAAATATTATCAGTATATATTGATACGATAGATAGTAATAATTCAATAGGATACCCAAAAGAGTTATCGACACCTATCGAAACGAGTTATCTTGTAGACGCAACAGGTGATGCAAAAATTTTTCAAAAATTAAATTGTGAATTTTTAGAAAATAATTCTGATGAAGTTCAACCAATTAATCTTCGATTCATTATGTCAGGAGTTGACGTGGAAAAGTTTGCAAGCTGGTTAATGAAATATGATACAGACAGAAATGTCACAACCTCTTGTACTATAGAGGGTAAAACGTACTTGTCTACGGCATACACATGGGATACCAATACGGAATGGGCTTTAAAGCCTTTGTTTGAGCGAGCTATAGCTGACAATATTATCACAAAAGAGGACTCTAACTATTTTCAGGTATTTACTGTCGCCGGAACTAGCAATTCTATTGCTTTTAACGCTCCTCGTATACTTAACACAGTTTTAACACGCTCAGAAGCATATAAACAGGGACGTTTGAGCATTTTGAGACTATCAAATTTCTGCAAAAAATATCTTCCCGGCTTTGAAAACGCTTATATATCATCTATCGCAAATGCTCTTGGTGTAAGGGTTTCAAGACGAATTAAAGGTAAATATATTTATACTTACGAAGACTTAATTTCAGGCAAAAAATTTGACAGACCGGTACTAAAATCGAATTATCCTGTTGATGTACATTCGAACAAGCAAGGAAAGTCTGTACTAGAGCATGTTATGCAAGATTATGAGCTTCCAATTGAATCTTTAATGTCAAACAAATTTGATAACCTATTTGCAATAGGACGCTGTATCTCAGCAGATTTCAAAGCCCAAGCCGCACTAAGAATAATACCTTCATGTTTTTCGATGGGGGAAGGTTTAGCTAAATACTTGGCTAAGAATTAAAATTATTAGTAATTGTGTGCATATACTGCAAAATCTGACGGAAATAAGCAAGGTTTGCTTTACCGTTAATTATAATATCCGCTTCTTCGCGAGCAGGTTGAACGTATTTTTGACCTGCAATCTGAATATATTCCCAGTGTTTTAAAGCATTTTCAGGGTCCTGGTTTCTTTCAGTATAAGCACGTTTCATAAACCAGTCTTTACGTACATCAATGTCCGTTTCAATATAAACTTTAATATCGAAAATATCCTTAATATCTTTATACATTGATGCCATACCTTCAACTACAACAATTTTATTTGAAGGCACAAATCTTGATTTAGGAACTGAAACACCGGTACCGTTCGGAAGATATTCTGGTGAATAGATGTCCTCACCATGAGAAATCTTCTCTAAATCTTCTTTTAAAATATCTAATTGAAAGCTCTCAGGTGAGTCGACATCATAGCCGTTATCTCTGAGAGCATCAAAACTTCCGTATTTTTTAATTAAATCTGAAATATCATTAAAGTAATTATCAGTTGTAAGTATTGTCACAGGCATATTGTATAGCGTAGTTGCACTTGAAATTGTTCTGCAAATTGTTGTTTTACCCGAAGCAGACTCGCCTGTAATACCAATCATAATCTTCTTTTCAGGGTTTGTAATTAAACGTTTGGAGAACTTCTGAATAAAATCATAACTAACTTCTTTAAAAATCGGCTCAGGAGTTTTCGCGTCGTATGCTAAAACCTGTTTAAACTTTGACTGTAAATAAAACGCAAGAAACTCTCTTCCCGCTTTTTGTGAAAAGTCAGGTTTTAAAATCTTATCAGTTGAATTTAACTCTTTTTCTATTAAATGGGAAAACCCATTGTTTTCATCTTCAAACATACTTTCTTTCCGATATTCTAATATTATACAACAAGAAGAAATTATGACTCAAATAATTCACTAATTTTATCAGCAATATCTCTGGGGTCAATTTCTTGGGTAACTTTGTTTATGTCTTGCGCTGTTTGATATAATTTTGCAGCTTCAACCTTATCTCCTACAATAGATGTTGCACGAGCAAGGTTAAAATGTGCCAGAGCGTAGTTAGGATTAACCTCAACAGCTTTTCTAAATAGCTCAATCGCTTTATTTACACGGCCTAAATCATCAAGATAAATAACACCGAGGTTATTATAAGCTATATCATAGTTTTCATTATATTTAATAGCTAATTCGTACGATTTAATAGCTTCTTCAGTATCAGCTTTGCCCCAATATAAGAAACCCAAATTACAATGAATTTTAGGGTTATGAGGTTGAAGCTCCAAGGCTTGACGATAAACAGCTAAAGCGTTGTTATAATCTTCTTTATCATAAAATGCACTACCTAAGTTTACATAAATATCAATGTCCTCCGGAGTAAGCACATAGGCAGTCTGATACGCTGAAATTGCAGCATCAGGATCTGATTTGTTTTCTTGGTATACAAAGCCCATTGTTTGCGCGATTACGCTAGTCCAAGAACGATTTGGATTCAAAGTTATTGCAGTTTGATAGTTCGAAATTGCCATATCAAACTCACCTTTGATATAGTAAATGTTCGCAAGGTTAGAGTACAAATCAGGCATATTAGGAGCCATTGATATCAGTTTATTATAAATCTCAATAGCTTGATTGTAATCCCCTTGTTCTTCGTACGCACGGCATAAGTGTCTGTATGCAGCAATATTAAATGAATCCAACCAAATTGCCATTTTGTATTCCGTTATAGCATCTTCAAAATAGCCTGTTGATAAATAAATATCACCCAGTACACAATAAAGAGGTGCAAAACCGGACGCCTTGTCTACAGCATTTTTATATAACTGTATTGCTTTGCCATAATTCTTTAGTTGAATTGCATAAAAACCTTTTAAAAACAAAGGTAAGAAACGCAGATATGAAACGGATTTCATCATATTTTTAACGGCAGTTTTATCAAACGGAGCCAATAATACAGCCTGAATGCGTTCCAATTGAGCTTTTACCTTCACCTTAAAATCTTTAAAAGAGGAAGCATCATAAAGCTTGTAGAGCAAAAAATGCGCGCTTGAAGAACATAGGCGAGAGCATTTAATCGCAGCTTCTGCAGCATCAATAGCATCTGTAAAATGAGCCTTTTTAACGAATGTTTCAGCTATCATATAATATGCGTCATAATAATCATTTTTCTTTTCAAGCGCCAAAGTTAAGTAGTTCAGAGCTTTATCCAAGTCGCCCTTATGGTAGAAAGCAACGCCTAGTTTATAATAAATTTCATGAGAATCAATCAGAGATTCCATAGCAAGCTGATATTCAGTAATTGCTTCGTCAATATACTGACACGCATTAAAAATATCCAAATGCCATTTCATGTATAAATCACCTAATCGGACATGCAGTGCAGGATTAGAAGGGTCCTTTTGCAAATCCATTCTGCATCTTTCGATTTGATTATACATTTTACTTTTATGTGAGATTTCTTGTTTAACGTTATCTTCTACTAACTTCTTCATATTCTTTCCTAGTCGGCATTTGTACTGTAAATATACATGTAATATAACAGATTCTGTCTGTCATTTTCTGACATTATCATAAATTTTGCGGTAAACTCATTATCAAACACTGCATCAATTTCTGAAATCACCGCCTTGAACTTTATTATACCATAATCTTTAGGCAAAATTAAAGAACCTTCAATAATATCACTTAATTTAAATTTCTTATCAGAATAAAATTTTACATAACTTGTTGATATTTCAAAGGTTCTAAACTGTAAAACACCTTCCGGTTGATTGATTTGTATTATTTCAATTGCATCAATCACAGGAATATCTGAACTTGGAGTTAATTTCATAGCATTATAGTCGAGTTCAATTGCAAAGTTTTCCTCTAGCGGTGAAGAAATTACGACTGTATTAAAATCTATCGTTCCAAGTTTAGAAAAAGCTTTGGCAGTCAGCCTGCAACCGGTTTGCAAATATTCAATGTATCTCATAAAGTATTGCGGTAATGCAACTTCAAGCCTGTCATCATAAACATGCTCAATACTGCAAACCATCTCAACGATATTTGGAGCTTTTTGGATATATAAATTTAGCTTCTGCCCTTCTGATAATAAATCCATATTAATATTATAGTTAAATCCTTATGAAATGACAATGACTAGTAAGGAAGCTCCTCAACAAAACTTGGTACTTTAACATTGGTCATAGGAACCTCTTTTTGGCGAAGAGATTTCTGCGAGTATGAAATCCAGTTAAACTGAATAACAGAGCTCGGCTTATCAATTATACCGTTAATTATTGAACGAAATTCCTTGGTATTCTTAACAGGCAGCTGCGGAAGTTTTTCAAAATCCTCAGAATACAAGTTATACTTTGTATCCTCACCTGTCAGCATTACCATAAGTTTGTTGAATGAAAAATCACCAAATGCCCCTAACCCGGATACGACTTCATCAGAAAGCCTACCCAATACAACTAATTTTGCATAATCAGTAACAGGGCTATATTGACCTTTAATATACAACGCCATTAAAGGACCTTGTGACTGTAACATCTTGATATTTGCCATACCATTTGACATTTGAATATCACCGCGTAAATATTTAAACAAACCGGTATCTTTTAAGGTAATTGCTTTTGTAACGACACTCAGAGAGGTTCTGAGCATACTGTCTGCTACAACGTTTTGAGCATACAAAAGGTGTTCTAATTTGCCCAGAGTGGACATTCTGCCATTATGAACGATGAATTTGATATCACCATTAAGTGATTGTTTAGAAGTCAACTCGCCCTTTAAATTTGAATCAAAATCCATTGTACCGCTTATAGAGTCTTTTCTTGTTGAAATAACGTCAAATATGGGTGCTGCGCTGACTTGTCGTGCCATAATTTTTGAATCAAAGTGTTCGTCCTTCAAATTATAATCGAGTGTGCCTGCGAGCTTACCGTTAAAGATTTCTGACGAAATATTCTTCAAACTTAGAATTTGATTTTTCATATTAAAATCAGAAGAAAAAGCTGACAAATATATAGGTGAGCCGTAGATATTAGCCAAAATTCTTTCTGAGTAGAATTTTCCATCATTTATAATTATTGGATATAACTTCATAATTGGACTGTCTTTGTACATCAATAAAGTGTCAGTGTTCAAATATTTTGACTTAACACTGACGTTCTTAACAGTAATTGCATCTGTAAAATCAGTTAGCGCAGTTGCGTTCACACTCATTGATGAATCAGCAACCTTGACTAACGGTGCATTAATAATAACTACATTTTTATTGAAATCTAATGTGCAACCTGTAGAACCGGCCTGCAAAACCTGATTAAACAAATTAGGAACTCTTACTTGACCAACAATTTCAGGTTTAGAAATTTTTCCGTTGATAAACAAGTCCCCTTTTACCTGAGCAACAGTGTCTAAAACATTAATATTCAATTGCTGTGGAATAAATAGTCGAACATTCTTGAATACAGGATTTTTCAAATCTTCAATAGAACCCGTAACAATAACTTTCTTAACACCCTTTAAATTGTTTTTAAAGTCATCTGAAAACTTACCGCTAAACGAAATAACGCTCAAGTCCTCAATTTTTAAAGTATTTTTTTCAAGTTTAGAAGATAAATTTAAAACGGCAGGCTCATCCAAAACCGTCGGTTTTTCAAATAATACTTGTGCTAACAAGTTTTGGACATTCTTATTACCATTAAAACTAACTTTAAGGGGATATATCGTTGAATTTGTCTTTAATTTTTTAATATCGCGAGAATTAACAAAACCTGAAACTACCGTATTAAACGTAATATCATTGTTATTATAGTTAGTTACTTCACTCTTAGCTACCAGCTTAGAATTCGGCATGAAGATATTCGCATCAGGCATTTTTATAGCATCACGCTCTATTACTAACTTTAATGAAGGTATTTTTATTGTTTCAGTTTCCGGAGTTTTACAGATAATATTATTAATATAAGCTGTATTATTTTGGTTAGTATCAATCTTCAAAGAATCTGTGGTTAAATCAAAACCATTTTTAATAATGTGCAGTTTTTCAACTTGAAGATTTTCCTTATGCGTGATATTACTCAAAGTACCGGTAACATTAGCCACAAGAGAGGCGACGCCGTCTTTTACCCCAAAGGATACCGGACACAAGTACTTCAGTTCAACTTTGTTCATCAATAACTCAAGATCGACATTTTTATCAATATGTCCTTTTGCCATAATTGGTGCATTATTCACATACCCAACAGCATTTATAATATTGATAACGTTATTAGAAAAGTCTATTTCAGAATTAATTTTTTCAATATTCAGACCGCTTGCTTTAACACTCGCATTAGAAATCTTCATATAACCATTTGATTTAATTTTATTTAAGTCGCCTTTTATGGTGAAATTAGCGTTAAGTGTACCCCCCACCGATTTTAAACTTTTAAATTTTGAAAAATCAGCAAGTATACGCAATTTGTCATATAAATCACTTAATTTAATTTCGTCAGTTTTAACTTTTAAGTCTAAGACAGGTTTCTTTGAATTATTGACCATCCCTTCAATGTAGACTTTTTTGTCAGCAGAAGTATAGATATTTGAAAGTATACTTGCTTTATCTCCCCACAGAGTTAGATATACAAAACTTTTCGGATTCTTTGAATTTTTCTCAAGGACAGAAATATTATCGACATTTATAAAACCTGATGCTTGAATTACGTCCTCTGAATTTTTGTACAATTTTAAGTCAGCAATTATATCAGAATGAAAATCTAATTCCTTCATCTGATTAATAAAGCCGGTCAAATCGAAATCATTTGAATTTTCATCTAAATTAAGTTTAGGCAATATAGCCAAATCATATGAAATATATTTTTTATCATTTATACTGAATGCACCGTTTGTATTTAGTCTTAAACTTTTATAACCTGCTACACGGTTCAATTCCAAAGCCTGACCAATTATTTGATATCTGTCATTTTCAGGTTTGTTTTTGTAGTCAATGCTATAACTTTTTATATGAATATTTGGCGTTTCATCTATATTTTTCTTTTGAAGATTAGTCAAGACATCCGGCAGATATTTATCATCGGAAGAAACCTTAATAATCAATTTATTAGCATACAATGTGTCCACAACAGGTTCTTTTTTTAACAAAGAAGTCCAAGGAATATAGAATTTTGCGTTATCAATTTGTCCGAACTTCTCACCATTTTCATACATCATGTGTACAATTGGAGCTTTAACCTTCAAAAACGGTCCTACTCGCAAAATAAGCTTTTCGATATGGATTTTGATACCCAAATCTTTTGAAACTTGCTCTTCTATAGTAGGAATAAGCTTTAAGGCGCTTATAGGTATAAAGCATACCGTTATTAATGCTGATAAAATAATTAATGCTGTTATTATATATTTACTATACTTTTTCATGACTCTCTTCTCTATTTATATAAAAGATTTACACCGGTTTCACAATCAAAGAAATACATATCATCAACGTTTATCTTCAACTCAACAATATCTGCGCAATCGTAATCCAAAGGAACTTTTGCTACACATCTTGAACCATTGAGGTTGAAGTACACATTTCTTTCTCCGCCAGTCATCTCAACTATATCCGTAGGAACATTGATTGACATTGAGCCTGTTGTCATTTTTTCGGCTCTAATACCAACAATGACACTATCTTTATTAATTTTTCGCGGTAAAACAAACTCAACACCTTCAATTTTGATTTTGCCATCACAAATAGCACATTCAACGAAATTCATTTGACCGATAAACCCGCCAACAAACTTGTTTTTAGGCTTGTTATAAATTTCTTCAGGTGATGCAACTTGTTGAATTTTACCCCTATCAAGGACTACAATTCTATCTCCCATTGTAAGCGCTTCTGTTTGGTCGTGAGTTACATAGATAAAGGTTGTTTGTAAATCTCTATGCAAACGCTTAATCTCGGCTCTCATATGTACTCTCAAATTAGCGTCCAAATTGGATAACGGCTCGTCCATAAGAAATACTTTAGGATTACGTACAATAGCGCGTCCTAAAGCAACTCTTTGACGTTGTCCGCCTGAAAGCTGTTTAGGTTTTCTATCTAACAAATCATCGAGATTTAAGGCTTTCGCAGCTTCACGGACTTTTTTATCAATAACATCCGGTGCAATTTTTCTCATTTTAAGTCCAAATGCCATGTTGTCATAAACGCTCAAATGCGGATATAGAGCATAGCTTTGGAATACAAATGCACAATCTCTATCTTTTGGATGGACATTATTTACAACCTTGTCATCTATCAGAATATCGCCTGATGTAATGTCTTCAAGGCCTGAAATCAATCTCAAAATGGTTGATTTACCACAGCCAGAAGAGCCAACGAGAACGATAAACTCCTTATCTTTTATTTCAAGATTTATTCCGTCAATAATATTCTTTTTCCCGTCATAACTCTTGACAAGGTTTCTTAACACAACATCACTCATAATCTAGTTCTTTCCCTGCGGAATTACAATATTAAAACTCGTATTCTTCAATATTTGAGATTCAACCCAAACCGTACCATTCAGAGCCTGCACAAGATTCTTAACACAGTTAAGGATAATCGCACGCAGCAAATTCTTCCTGTTAGGTGTATCAATTATCATATATGGGTCAAACATGTATTCCAAATCGTTTTCAGACAATAATAACGAGCTGCTTGAAATTGAAATCATAAAGCAATCACATTCGGGAAGTGACTTTGAACCGAGAAGTTCAAGAGTTGGAACGCTCAAACTTATTGCGATTTCACCCATTTCTACCGATTTCAAAATAACTTCAAGAATATTTTGAATAATTGTCTTAATAATCTCTTCGTCGGAAGTTACAGTATTCTTCATACCTTCTTCAATATTTACAGCCCAGCGTACTTCTTTATCTTTGTAAATTTGTTCATTAAATCTTACCACTGAATGAACCGTATTTGTTATGTCAAAAATCTTTAATTCAGGAGTTTGCAACTCTGACTCTGTTTGAGATAATTCTAAAAGCTTACCAATCAAATACATTAGCTCAGATGAATTTTTCTTAATAATTCTGATGTATTTTTCTTGTTGTTCAGTCATTGAACCGCCCAAACCATCTGCCATAGCCTGAGAAAAACCAACAATAGACTGTAATGGTGATTTAAAATCATTTGCCAGTTTAAGCAAAAAGCTGTTCTTATCGCGATTTACTTCTTTTGTTTCATCTTTTGCTTTATAACTGTTATCTCTGGCGACAGCATCTCTAAAATCTAAAACATAGCCATCTTCAATCTCTTTTGAAGTCATGTCAAAATAGATTTCTTTACCGACGAATTTTGTTATAACAGAGCTGTCGGTTATGATTGAGCTTGAAATTAGATTCAAAGCATTTTCAATAAAATCAGTAATTGATGAGGTCAAAAGATGCATTTTAGAAGTTTCAAAAATCTCAGCAGCTTTATCATTTACCCATTGAATTTTTCCGTCTTTATTACAAAACACAACCGCGTCAGGGAGTGCTTTTTCAACATCAATAGAATTTGTTCTAAATAGTATTTTTTTAATATCCATATCAATTTCCTTACAAACCTTCCATTGTATTTTATCACAAAACTGTCTAACAAACCTCAACGAGTTTGTAGAAAAATTTTAATTTTTCTACAAACTCGTTGGAACGGTTTCGATTGAGGTTATGTGCTATCCCGCACACAACCTCAATCTCACACACCTTCGGTCGGATTTGAAAAAGTTCGAAGAATTGTCTTTCAAAAACACTCACATGCTGGTATTTGGGGCTACAAAATTGTTTTATTTACCCCTTCGACTTTTTCTACATCCTCCATAATTAAAAAAAAGTTAACTTTATTAAGAAATGTAATTTTTTGTATTAATATTAAGATGTAAGAACTGTAATTTAGGACATAATATTATGAAATATAAAGACTATTATGAAACATTGGGTGTTAAACGTGAAGCTACAGAAGCTGAAATTAAATCTGCATACCGTAAACTCGCGAGAAAATATCACCCTGACGTAAATAAAACAAAAGAAGCAGAAGAAAAATTCAAAGAAATCAACGAAGCCTATGAGGTTTTGGGCGATAAAGAAAAACGACAAAGATACGATAGTTTAGGTTCAAATTGGCAGGGCGGTGCTGACTATACTCCACCTCCTGGATTTGAAAACTTTAGCTTTAACTTTAACCAAGGCGGCGGTGCACAAAGCTTTGATTTTGGTGACGGTGCCGGTGGGTTCTCTGACTTTTTCGCATCATTATTTGGGGATATGATGTCCTCACAAGGTGGTGCAAGATCAGCCGGAGGGTTCAACAGCTTTAACGGGTTTGACTTCGGTAACATGAATCATGGAACTACACAACGTACTCGCTCATCAAGAAGAACGGCTGAACCTACTGAAAACTTAGATATAACCAAGACTTTAAATGTTACTGCAAAAGAGTTATTTGATAAAAAGCCTATTTCCGTAACGTTCACAGAAATGGACAAATGCGGGTATTGTAACGGTGGCGGTTACTGCTCACATTGTGGCGGTACAGGTATTGTTTCAACGCCTAAAACCGTAAAAGTTAACCTTCCAAAAGGTATTACAGAAGGTAAAAAAGTTCGACTCAAAGGCGAAGGAAAGACTGACCAATACGGAAGAAAGGGGGATTTGTACCTGATTGTACATTTCAAAGATTCTGAATATGAATTTGACGGTGCAAACTTGACGAAAGAAGTTGATATTACGCCTCCGGAAGCAGTTTTGGGATGCAATAAGGAAATAACAACACTCCACGGTAAAATAAATATAAAAATACCTGCAGGAGTTTCAAGCGGTCAATCTTTAAGGCTCAAAAATCTTGGGTTACCGTCAGGTTCAGGCTATGGAGATTTGAACGCAAAAATTAAAATTGTTGTACCTAAGAACTACTCTAAAGAAGTCATCGACCTTTACAAAAAAATTCAACAACTTAATAAGTAACATATATAATAAGAGACAGGGTAAACATAAATTCCTGTCTCTTATTATTACACTACATTTATTGTCTAATCCTCAGTCTCAGAATTCCTTAATAAGTATGATTCTTTTTCAGAATTAAGTTCTTCTAATTTCTGAGATTTATGATCTTCAAACCGTTCTTTAGTTGAGTCTACATATTGTTCCGCAAAATACTTATTTGGTGTAGCTAACGGAACAAGATTTAACAACACCGCAATTAACGTAGCACCCTTTGCAACAGCTTTTCCTGCCTTCCACATAAATTCATGCATTTTATGAGTTTTTTCGTCAGTCAAGTCATCTGGATCACCAAATTCTTCAAATACACTATCTTCATATGCAGATTCTCCAGCTCCCAAGGAGATTAAAGCAGCTGTAAATGCTATAGCAAGGGCAATTAAACTTTTAAAACCATATTCTTTTTGTGCTTGCTTTCTTAATTCCTTAATATTATCTTTACCGTATGTAAGTGTTTCTCTTACACATTCATCTTTATCTAGAGAAGCATTCTTTATAACGGCTTTCGATTTTATATAATAATCTTGAAAATCAATAGTCTTATCTGCTTTTTGAAATCGCAAAGAATCCAATGAATTACTCAACTGTTCAACTTTATTGTCATATATTGATTCACCGCGATTCTGTTCTGTTTTTGCATAAGATGTTAATGTCCCTGCAGTCAATGCTGCTGTTACTGCAAGTGGTAAAATTTTGTTTTTTAGTGAGATTGGCATAGTTTTCATAGAAAAATTACTCCTTCGTTTATTTCCTATAGATATTAAAAAGCGTAAAAATATTTTTTGCTATTACAATAAATTCATTAACTTGTATTTTCCCCTTTCCCCCAACCCTTTACAAACTTGACATGACGATTAAATCTGATGAAAATTGTATATGGGATATAAGGGGGATTTATGACTAAACAGACTTTTTTACACGACAAGCACGTCAAATTGGGAGCAAGAATGGTTGATTTTGCCGGCTGGCATATGCCTGTTCAGTACACGACTATCATTGACGAACACAAGAATGTAAGAGAGTCGGTAGGCATTTTTGATGTATCTCATATGGGGGAAGTAATCGTTCAGGGCGAGGACGCACTTCCGTATCTTAACAAAATTGTTCCGCAGGATATTTCTAAACTTGTTGATTCTAAAGCTGTATATTGCCAGCTTACAAATAAACATGGCGGACTCATTGATGACTTGATTATTTATAAACTCGAAGATAAAAAATATTTAATCATAGCTAACGCATCACGCATTGACGAAGATTTAAACTGGATGGTCAGAAATAAACCCGGGTTTGATGTACAAATAATTAATGAATCACATAATTATTCGCTTTTAGCAGTACAAGGACCTAAAGCTTGTGATTTAATGCGTTCTTTGGGTGTAACAGACCTTCCAAAATTCTTCTCAATAAAACGTGGAGAACTGTTTAATATTAACGTATGGATTTCCAGAACAGGTTACACAGGAGAAGACGGGGTAGAAATCCTTGTTCGGAACGAGTTTTCCGAATACCTTTGGGATAAGCTTCTTGAGGCAGGTCAAGCTTTTGAGATTAAACCAATAGGCTTGGGGGCAAGAGATACTTTAAGATTGGAAGCAGCATTACACCTATACGGAAACGATTTGGACGAGAACACAACTCCGATTGAAGCCGGTTTAAGCTGGTCTATTCCAAAAGACAAGGTTGAGGATTATAACGGCAAGGAAACTATTTTAAAACAGCTAAAAGACGGGGTTGAGAAAAAGTTAGTCGGATTAAAAATGTTAGACAAAAATATTGCTCGTCACGGTTATGACGTTTATTATAACGGAGAAAAAATCGGTGTTGTAACCAGTGGCGGGATTTCACCTACGAGAGGGGATAATATAGCTCTTGCTTATATAAAAAACCTTGACAATTTAACTGTAGGCTCTACAATTCAAATAATGATAAGGGAAAAATTGCACGATGCCGAAATCGTCAAACGACCTTTTGTTGTAAAAAGAAATAAAGAATCTAAATAATATATAGGAGAATAGTTTAATGAACGAAAATATGTTATGTACAAAAACTCATGAATACGTACTTGGACAAGGTGGCAAGTATGTTGTTGGTATCACTGATTACGCTATTGAGCAATTAGGCGACATAGTATTTATAGAACTTCCGGAAGTCGGAGCAGAATTTGCTAAAAACGAAGTTTTTGCAACAGTTGAATCAGTTAAAGCAGCTTCTGAAATTTATATGCCAATATCAGGCAAGGTTGTTGAAATCAACGAAGAAGTTGTAAACAGCCCGGAATTACTTAATGACGAAGCTTACGAAAACAAATGGCTCATCAAGATTGAATCTTCAGCTGATCAAGTTGAATTTGCCGATTTGTTAGATTACTCAGATTATAAAGAAGAAGTTGAATAATGAAAAATTTTATAGCACATACAGAAAGCACAAGAGAGGAAATGCTTAAAGCAATTTCCTGCGTGTCATTAGAGGATTTGTATAAACAAGTTCCTGTCAAATTCAAAGACTTTAGCATATCAAATCCGCTCAGTGAAATGGAAGCACAGCGACAAGTCAGAGCGCTTGCAAGAAAGAACAAAACTGAATACTCATCTTTTCTTGGTGGCGGAGTTTACAACAAATTCATACCTGCATGCGTTAACTATGTAGCGCAAAGGTTTGAATTCTTAACTGCTTATACTCCATATCAGCCGGAAATTTCGCAAGGAACATTGCAGATTATCTACGAATACCAAACAATGATTTCAAGATTGACCGGCATGGATATCGCAAATGCATCAATGTATGATGGAGGTTCGGCTTGCGCAGAAGCTGTTCTTATGTCTCACAGAATTGCTCGTGGCAAAAAGAACAAGGCTTTGATTTCAGAAAGACTCAATCCTGAATACAAAGAAGTTATCAAAACATACTGTTGGGCGCAAGGTATTGAGTTAGAATGGTTTGAAGAATTGCCTGAAAATTGTGCTGAATACTGTTGTGTATTAGTTCAATATCCGGATTATTACGGAGAGATAACAAAAATTATAAAACCTGCTGATACAACACTTATAGTGGCAGCTAATTTAAGTGCGTTAGCTATTATCCCACCCCCTGTTGAGGCTGATATTGTAGTCGGAGATATCCAACCATTAGGTATTTCTATGGAATTTGGCGGCCCGCACGCCGGTTATATGGCATGTAAAGATGCTAATATGCGTCAAATGCCTGGCAGATTAGTCGGGAAAACCCTTGATGCAGACGGGAAGACTGCTTATACTCTAACTATTCAAACAAGGGAACAACATATCAAGAGAGAAAAAGCTACAAGTAATATCTGCTCAAATCAATCTTTAATCGCACTTTCAGCAACTTTATATTTGAGTCTTATGGGCGAGCAAGGATTTAAAGAAACTGCAGTTATGTCTGCAAATATGGCGCATGCACTTTCTAAAATGCTTAATAGTAAAGGCATAAGAACAATGAACAAAAACTTCTATAACGAATTTGTTATTGAAGTTGAAGATGCTGATAAATACCTTACAAAACTTAAAGAGGCAAATATCTTGGGCGGAATTAAGCTTGATAACAAAAGAGTTTTAGTTTGTGTAACCGAGATGAACACAGAAGAAGAAATTCTAGACTATATTGAAGCTTTATAACAAGTATTTTTATGCTAAAATTGAATCCATAGTAAATCAAGGAGTTTAAATGGAAAGATTTGTCGGACTTATCGGGATTGTAGTAATATTTTTAATTGTTTTTTTGATGTCAAACAACAGAAGAGCAATCAATTACAAAACAGTTGGAATCGGTTTTTTACTACAAATATTACTTGCAATATTTATTTTTAAAGTACCTTTAGGTCGCGATATTTTCTTAATGATAGGACATTTTATCCAAAAAATTCTTGAATTTGCAACTGAAGGCGGATTATTTGTTTTCGGTGCTTTGCTTCAAAATTCAAGACTGGAAGAGCTTTTTGGCAAAGGAAGCACAATTTTTGCGGTTCAACTTATTTGCGCAAACATCTTTATGATGGTTTTAGTAAACATTCTTTACTATTACGGAATAATGCAGAGAGTTGTCGCTGTTTTAGGCAGAATAATGAACAAAATCATGCACGTATCAGGTGCAGAAGCTCTTTCTAACGTAGCCAGCTCTTTTGTTGGTCAGATTACAGCACAAATTATGATTAAGCCATATTTAGAAAAACTTACCCGCTCAGAATTGTTAGCATCAATGGCGGGCAGTATGGCGTGTATTTCAGGCGCAATTATGCCAATATATATCGGTATGGGGATTCCGGCTCAATACATTCTTGCTTCATCAATAATGGCAGCACCTGGGGCTATGATTTTAGCCAAAATTATTTACCCAGAAACAGGTGAGCCAGAAACAAGAGATAATTTCAGAATTTCAAAAAGAAGGACATTTGCAAATGTTTTTGAGGCGATATCAAACGGAGCCTCAGAAGGTATGAAGGTTGCTATAAGCGTTACCGCAATGATTTTAGCGCTTGTCGCTCTCGTAGCGTTTGTGGATTGGATTCTCGGATTGGGCGGAATGTTCTGCTACAAGTTTATTCCGGGATGTTCACACCTTGCATTCTTATCACACTTATCATTAAATCTTATCTTAGGTAAGATATTTGCAATATTTGCAATAATTATCGGCGTTCCGCTACAGGATGCATCTGTTGTTGGTTCATTAATGGGTACAAAACTGGTTCTCAACGAAATGGTTGCTTACGTCGGTTTGACTCACGTAGCACAATCTATTGATACTAAGAGCTTTATGCTCGCAAGCTTCGCTTTATGCTCATTTGGTAACTTCGGTTCTATCGCAATCCAAATCGGTGGTATCGGGGAGCTTGCTCCAAATCAAAAGAAAAACCTTGCAAGACTCGGTTTAAGAGCGCTAATCTGCGGTACATTAAGCTGTTACTTATCCGCAGCTATCGTTGGTATTTTGATGTAACTAAGGAAGCTCTCGTTCTATAGACTCGTTAATGTTTTCCAGCTTTGTAACCTTATCCAAAGCTATTGAAAGCATATTAATATAGTGATTTCTTTCTTCACTTAAATACTTTTTGTTCTCTTGCGACAAATTATAGTAAGATGAATTCATTTCCTTCTCTAAGCAAGCCTCACGAGTAATTTTTATTATACTTTTAAGTGAAAATATTTCGCTAAAACCTGCTTCTAGACAGCCAATTACTTCATTTTTCGTCATTCTGCTCTCTCCTAATATAAATCTTTTTCAACCGTATATTACAAGTATAGCAGGTTCTCAAAAATTTACGTTAATGTATTTTCCAATTAACAATTATTTACAAGTTATAAAAGCATTTAAGTAGCGTATTAAATTGTTAAAACCTATGTCACTACTGTTTTTCTGCCTATTTTTTAAATATTCGTCAATAGTTGATAAAATTTCTAAAAATGTTGATTCTGTTATATTATTGTCCACATAATCTTCATAAATGTTCAAAATATAAGCGAAAGTATCCTCACCATCGTGCATCTTGATTTGAATCAAAGCACGTTTTAATTCTTCACTCTCAATTGTTACATTCAAAAGATTATTATAAAGCTTAGCAGAGCGTTCAATTTTCTTCATTAAGGTATCTTCAGGAAGATATTGAAGCATAGTTTCAAAATAGTTCACAAAGATTTCGTATAGACGCTCACGCTTATATTCTTTAAAACTAAACTTTGTAATAAAAAAGTCCCTAAAGAACAAATCTAAATCCGACAGATTGTTGTTAAAAATCTTTTTGATGTTATTCCAATACTCTTCCACACCCATATTTCGCAAATAGTCTTCTACTAAAAGCAACAAATCCAAGTCAGATGAATTTTTGTTCAAAGTATAATAGAAATCACGTATATTTACACCTTCAGTATCTGCCAAAAACACAGTAACCTTCTGCAACATTTTAAATATACTAGCAGCTTTTAATTGCTCTTCCTTTATCTGTGTCCAGAAGTTATGTAAAAGCACAAACATAGGATTTTCCTTTTCTTTTCCTGAGAGTTTTTCACCATAAATAATTTTATTATAAATTTCCTGCTGCTTTGGAGCCAAGTGCAATTTAGGTTTTGAACCGTCAATTAGATATTTGTTACGTATTGTTCGAATTGCCTTGTCATTCTTCTCAGATGTTTTTTTATAGCATTCACACACAGCGTGAAGCAACAATGACAAAGAAATAATTCTGTCTAATCCATCTACAATAAGGTATTGATCGATAGACTTTTGGGAAACGAACATCATACCCAAACCGATGTTGCGAGTAAATTGTTCATCTTCTGTCATCAAATCAAGAAAATTTACAAGCTCAGCACCGCACTTTGCATACTCTAACGCATACAAATCCTTAGAACTATTCAGAAATTCAAGTAAATTTACTACTTCCATTCACTACTCAGTGAGCATAAAACCACCTGAAGGAACATTTTTCAATTTGTCACCTTCAATTTTAGCTCTCAAATTTTTAATATATTTATACACATAATCTCTTGGCAATTCTAACAAATCAGCTAAATCCTTGGCGAAAACCGTTTTACCAACATTATTCAAGAAATATTCAAACACTAATTGCTCTCTATCTGTAAGAGACTTTCTCAAAACAATATTTACATCTTGAGATTTAGCAGAATAAGCTTCAACTTTAGCTAAAAGAGTTTCGTCTTTGTCTTTTTTCCCAAGAGCTTTTCCTACCATTTCTCTCAAAGAATCTTCCAATGCCGCAGGAGTTTCAATTTCCTTTGCCTTCATATCATTTTTACTGATAGAAAATGGCGTGTGAGATATTTGACGTTCACGTTTAAATGCACGTTCAGCAATTGCTGAAAAACCATCGCTGAGGTTATTGTTAGTATTAGAAGAAGTGCCTCTTGACATAACTATATCTACTACATCATTTGTGGGTTTACTTTCTTCTACCGTTTTTCCTAATCTAGCTGCAAACTCTTCCAGCGTAATTTTTTCCAAAGAACTTCTCCACTGTCTTATCTCTTCCTTTGTCAAATAATTAGGCATCAAACATCTCCTATATTCACCTGTGATAGTCTAACTTAATTCCCCTAACGGATTTCTTTCTTATAATGTATCACAAAATACTCAAAATTTATCAAAATATTTCGCGATGTAAAGATTTATTATCAAACCTTAATATTCTTGTACAATTCTCCCCGGCAAGTGGTTTTGCTGAATTGTATAAAGCAAACCTTCAGCACTTGCTTTATTTTTAAATATACCAACTTGAAGAGTATAATTGTTTGAACCAATACACTTTACAATTGGGTTAAGATTTGAACCTGTTTCTAAGATTATATCTTTAGCTACTTTCGCCTGTTCTGCAGAGGTATAAGTTCCTATAAAAACTTTGTAAACAGGGTCTACTGCAGGTGAAGTCAAAGCATCTGCAACAGAATCAACTTTTTGTTGTTTTACAACATTTACCTCTTCTTGGGAAGTTGTATCCTTTTGAACATCCTCCGGTTTCTTCATAAGGTCAGTAAATGTTCTACCTTGGTCTTCATCTTGTATCATAGACAAACGTCCGTCAACATTTTTTAAAGCATCTGCAGTGTTATCCGTGTCTTGTTGATAGTCCCCAATTGACACGTCAACAGACGGAGAAAATGATTTTATCAGAAATGTTACTACTAAAAGAGTACCGAAAAAAGAAATCACAAAAAACTTCAAAAGATTGTAATCTTTAGCGAGATTTTTCTTCATATACTTTTTATAACCGTGACTCATAATTTATACCCCACGAACCTTTGTTGCCGCTAATTTAATATCATTAATTTCATCTGTGTATCGACTCATAACAGTTAACGCAAATTCTTTAATATCCTTAATTCCAAGTTCACTTTCTAAACCGGATGCTTTTACCGGAGCACCTTCAGATAATATATTTAACCCTGTGTGAATTAAAACTGACGTAATAGACTTAGTTGCAATAGAAACAGATAATTTACGTCCATTTATCATCAAATCGTCACCGTTTCTGACAACAAAAACACCGTGTTCCTCCAGCAATTCCTTGATTATGCAAATCAATAAACGCTGCCTAAATACGCCTTCTGTTAGACCTACTCCAAATTGCTCAGATATAAAGCTCAACATAGATTTGCTGTAAATCGGCTCATTATTGATAACATCTTCTACATCAACCATTTCAGTCAAATGAACTTCGCATTCACCAACAAAGGCAACAATAGCGTCACCCTGAATTTTAAAATTCTTGTAAATCCAATGAGGAGCAAGCTGCGAGCCTATATATTTTATCTCTTCATCTATAAATTTTGTTTTCATACCTTCTCAAATAAATCATGTAATAATTGTTCGCAATTGTTAGCCTTGAGCGCCTTTTTCAAGTAATGACAGGACTCACATTCCCCGCAGTGTTTCTCTCCCGAATTATAGCAACTTCTCACCAACTCTAGTGGCACCGAATCCCTAATTGCAATTTTAACTATATCATCCTTGTTATAATTAATCAAGGGGGCTATAACCTTTGGACGAACAAGCGTAGAAGTTTGAAAAACATTAGAAATTTGCGCCCTAAATGCTTCTGTGTTGTCCGGAAAAGTTGCACCCTCCTCCTTATTTGCACCATACAGAATAAAATCATAACCATATGAATCACAGAAACAAGCCGCTATATTTAAAAAAAGTGAATTACGATTTGGCACCCAAACAGCTTCGGCACTTTCTTTTGTCTCGAAACCTTCCTTGGGAACATCCTCTCCAGACACAAGAGTGGTTTTTGTGATTTCTTTGAGCCAATCCAGATTAATAACTTTGTGTTCAATATTATAAAATTCGCAGATTGCTTTTGATGCCTTAATCTCTTGCTCGACAGCTTTCTGTCCATAGTCAAAAGTTAAAGCCAGTTCTACATTATAATCCGTTTCTGCCTTTGAGTAACCAAGCGCTACTAACGAATCTAATCCCCCTGACATCAATATTACAGATTTACTCATCGTCACCCTCGTATTCATCAATTAACTCTTGTGCCTCAGCTTTAATATATTCTGAATAAATCGGTAATGCAATAACTTCATCCAATATATCTCGTCCTTTTAAATTATACAAAGCAATCAGAGCGTTCTTTTTAACTTCATCGTCATCATCATTTAAACAAGGTCTAATTAAATTAACCGCATCATCATCACCACTGTTCATAATCGCTTCAATAGCGTTAATCCTAACTATCGGTGAAGGATCCATCAATGATGATTTTAAAGCCTTTAAAACATTTTTATTATTGAAATTGAGTTTCCCCAACGCTTCTACTATTCTTTCTTTTAAGAAGGTAAACTTATCTATAAATCCTTGTTTTGATTCCAAAATTGAAACAAGTGGGTCAATCGCACTTGTATCACCCAATAATCCAAGAGCAAATGTCGCTGATTCTTTTAGATAGATTGACTTCTCATCCTCATCTTCAACAACATCTATTAACGGTTTAACAGCGTATTTATCGCCAATTCTGCCTAAAGCATCAGCGCAGGCCAAACGAACTTTATAATTTTCCTTTTTATTATTAAGGCAATCAAGCAAAATCATAACCGTAGACGGGTCTTTATAATTAGAAATTGCTTTAGCGCACATTGCACGAACATTTATCAGGCTATCTAAATCATTGTCAGAATCATCATCTGTTTTAATTCTCAATAAATCAACTAATATCGCCAACGTAGAAGCAGTTCTATGTGCATCCGTAAACTTGATTATTTGTACCAAAAGTTCGGGGTCATTAATATTCAATAAGCAATAATTGTATATACTGACTAGCTCAGAAGAGTCATAAAACTCTTCTAAATTCGCAATATTCTTCGCAACATCAGATGCAGGAGCTTTTCCAACCCCGCAATTCTCAAGTATAGAATTGTAATCCAAAGCCTTTACGTCCACACAATCACCATACAATAAAATACTTATTTTAGCAATTATAGAGAGAGTTTTGAGCTTTAATTATCAAACTATTTCGTAACATTTCTTAACAATATAAAACCAAAAAGGCAATTAATTTTAATACATAAACTTTATATATACATAGACAGTTTTCACAAGGAGCTAATAATGAAAGAAGAAGAATTAAACGCTAAAATGTCCGTTATCGCAGATCCAATCAATAACGTATATAAACTTAATTCAAGACAAGATATAGAAGAAATTCAAAGAATTTGCAGAATCTTTGCTATTTCCGAACACCAAGCAAACAAACACAAGATGCTTTCTATCAAAAATCTGGCTACTTTCAGATTAGTTTTAAGCAATAACTAAGGCTCATAAATTCGTTAAATATATCGTCGAAGAGGTTTTCTAAACCTCTTTTTTATTGTCTTTCGAAACAAATAACCTATCTAACAATACATTTTCAACAAATTTATCAATAGGACTTATCGCTAAAAATAACGCCAGAAAACCACCAACGGTTTTAATCATCTTTCCGTTAATTTCTTTACTCGCTTGATATTTAGATAGCACGGTTTTTACAGCAACGTTTTTTGTTTGACCTTTTGAAATAGCCTTATTATACATTTTCGCCCAATTTGATTTGGTAAATTCTTCTGCTGAACTTCTCACATCATTATACATTTTTATCAAATCATTTATTGTTTTCTGAGCATATAATGTTAAATTTTCTTTTTTATTAACTTTCAAATACTTATTAGAGTGATAATCAATGTTATTTGTCACAATATCCAAAAATTCTTTTGCGCACTCTTCGTCTTTTCCTCTGTATTTATGCATATTTCCGTTGGTGATAAACGAGTCCGCCAGACTGGAGATTTTTTCCTGCATATTAATACTTATTTTATCTTTTGATAAAAGTCCAAACAGAGAAAAGACACCTTGCCCGCCTTTGACGGCTGCTAAGGGAAGAATAATGCTTGCCATACCTTGAAATACAGCTTGTTTCAAACCGCGTTTAGAGCATGGACTGTATTCTGTTTGATCGTTCTTATATTTATCATAAATATCAGCCCCTATATATAAAAGTGCAGGTACCCACGTCAGTGTAGCATAGTTTCCAATAAGCGGACGTAATCCCTCACCCACTTCATTAGAGAAAGCAGCACCTCTTAGCGGCATCTTCATAAGAGGATCTTTATACTCACCCGTTTCCGGATTAATATCATCTAAAGCGTGGAAGTCTACACCTCCGGCAACTATCGGCTTAATCATAAATGTAAAATCTTTCCCAAAATTGAAATTTAATCATACAACAAACAAGCACAATATTCAACAATAACTTAAAATTGACAATTATTAAGAAATGTAACAAATATTCCTTTTTGTGAAATTTGATAAAATTTATATACTTTATATCTATGTAAGATAAAAAAAGGTATAAGAAGATGGCAAACACAGCAGCTTTATTAGGAAATTTATTAAACACAAATGCAGATATTAACTTCTATACTCAACAGCAGATTTACTGGAGTAATAAGTATGAAGCTAACTCCGCTAAACTTTCAAAACAAGTTAGTTATGAAGAAAAATGGGAATCAGCTTACGATGACGCTACTAACGTTGATAAGAAATGTAGCATCAACGGCACAGTTTGGAAAGAAAAAGATGAAGTATTAAGCGATGCAATGGCTGATAAATATGCTCACGCTAAAGTTAAAGAGTATAACGAAGAGCTTTCCTTGGAATTAGCACAACAAGATATGGATTACGATACAATGAAAACTATGTATGAAACAATGCTTGAAGAATTGAGAGCACAACAAGAAAGCGAAAAAAGTGTAGTTTCAAACTCTGCTCAAGACACAGGCTTATTGCAATCATAATAGTTAAGGTCTTATTGATAGACTTTAGATGCGTTAAACATCAAAGAAGCTATCGTCATAGGACCAACCCCTCCCGGAACCGGAGATATATACCCGACAGACGAAGATACATAATCAAAGTCTACATCACCGGTCAGATTGCCGTTTGCATCCCTGAAGATGCCAACGTCAACTATAACAGAATTATTCTTAACCATCTTACATCTTACAATTTTTTTACCCGCCGCAGATATCACAATGTCAGCGGCTTTTATTTTGTCTTCCAAATCTTCGGTATAAGAATGGCACATAGTAACTGTTGCATTTCTTTTCAATAACATCTGAGCCATAGGTTTGCCAACAATATTAGAACGCCCGATAACGACAGCGTCTTTACCTTCTATCTGAATATTATATTCGTCTAATAACATCAAAATTCCTTGAGGAGTTGCAGGATAAAAATATGGCTCCATACCTATGACAAGTTTACCGACATTTTCAGGATTAAATCCGTCCACATCCTTCTTTGGCGAAATTGCAGTAACAACCTTGTTTTTATCAATGTGCTCAGGTAATGGCAACTGAACCAAAATTCCCGTAACATCATCATTATCATTCAGCTCATGAATTTTATTGAGCAAATCGTCCTCAGAGATGTCAGAATTAAATTCCAGTACTGTAGATTTTATTCCGACACGCTCTGCTGCCTTTTGTTTGTTTCTAACATAAATTTTACTTGCAGGATTGTCACCGATTAAAATCACAACCAAATGAGGTTGTTTTTCAAGCTTAGAAACTCTGTCTTTAACTTGTTCTAATATTTTTAAAGAAACTTTTTTGCCGTCCAAAATCATCTGTTATTCTCCTGTGGAAGATTTAAACGTGGGTAAAGATGCTTTATTGCCTCATAAACAATTGTAGATTTCCTATCAACAGAGCCATTCAACAAATTTTCATCAACAGGTATTGAACCTAACACATCCATATCAGCTTCTTTAGTGAACTCATAAACCTCATGCATTTTATCATTAACAGCTTTGTTTATGATTACACCCAATTGTCCGCCAACAGCGTATTTAGTAGAATATTCTTCAATTCGTCTTGCAAGAGCAATTGATTCAACTGTAGGATTTGCAATTATTAACGAAACGTCAATATCGACATCCACAAGTTGATTCAAGTATTTCAAATCATATTCGCAATCGAAAATAACAAAATCATAACGCTCTATCAGTTTTTGCAGAGCATCATTAATTTGACTTGTAATAGGACATCTGCAATCACGTGAACCGACTAACCAAGAAACAATAATATCAACATTTTCATCCAGTGAAACAATGATATCCTCCATTGCCCACTCAACATATTCTTGTTTTGTCATATGCTGCGGTATACCGGTTCTATACTCGTGTTTACCGCTTCTTATGCCATAAATAGTATTTCTTATATCAAGCCCGAATGTGTGACCTAATTCACCTGTCAAATCGTTATCGAACAATAATATGGATTTTTCAGGAAAATACTCCTTCAAAACATTCAAAAAAGCTTTTGTAACTGTAGTTTTCCCGCTTCCGCTCTTTCCTGTAATTGCAATTTTAATAGTCAAATTCGTAAACCTCTTATTATTTTTTAATTCTACCATAAAAAAAGAGCCTTGGTTAAACCCCAAGGCTCAAATTTTCTCTCAATATCCTACTCTTCTTCTTTAGAAGATTCGTTTCCGCTCACCAACTCAGGAGCTCCAAACATACCTTCAATTTCTTCTAAGATAGCAGAAGGTTTTCTTGCTTGGTTTCTTTGAGCAGCTCTTTTTTGAGCTTCTTTATCGCGTTCTTCATTAGCGAATGTAAGGTGGTGGAAACCTGTACCTGCAGGGATAAGACGACCGATAATAACGTTTTCTTTCAAACCTCTTAACAAGTCTTTCTTACCTTCAACGGCTGCTTCAGTCAAGATTCTTGTAGTTTCTTGGAATGATGCTGCAGAGATAAAGCTTTCAGTATTCAATGAAGCTTTTGTAATACCTAACAACATATATTCACAAGTCGCTTCTTGACCATCATGTTCTTTAACAGCCTTATTTTCGTTTTCAAAAGTTTGAACTTCAACAAGCTCACCAGGAAGTAAGTTTGTATCACCTGAATCAACAACACGAACTTTCTTAGTCATCTGACGAACAATAATTTCAATGTGTTTATCAGCGATTTCTACACCCTGTGAACGGTATACACGTTGAACTTCATCAACCAAATACTGTTGAGCCTCTTCCGGACCGCAGAGTCTTATAACATCGTGCGGGTTCAGCGGACCACTTGTCAATGGTTGACCTTTTTTGATTTTTTGTTTGTTTTGAACAACAATGCTTGCATCAATTGCAAATTTGATTTCAGTTCTAGAACCTTCATCAGATACAAGGAATAATCTAGGAACATCGTCTTCGATTTCAATTTCAGCAACACCGTCAGTCTCTGCTAAGATAGCACAGTCTTTAGGTTTTCTTGCTTCAAGAAGTTCTTCAACTCTCGGAAGACCTTGAACGATATCGCCTGTTTTTTCTCTTTCAAATACGAGAGTTGCAAGCATATCACCTCTGAGAACTAAAGAGCCTTCATCAACCTGTAACATTGTACCAGGGCTGATTAAGTAAGGACGACCATTTCTGATTGTTACTGATTTTGCAGAAACATCTACAATCTTACCTGAAACAGTTGCTTTTTCACCGGAAGAAGCAAGTTCTGAATCAAGTTTTATAAAGTCACCTTTCTTAACAGAAGGTTTGTTCTTCGTTTCAATAGTTGTTTCAAAGTTTGCACAGTTGAGAAGCAATCTTCTTGATTCAGAAACATCACCCTTCATAGAAGCAACACCGTCATTAAGCGCTAATACAACGGTTTTTGCAACCGGCGTCTTAGGTTCAATAACTTGTCCGTTTTCTACAAGAAGAGCTGTTTGCAATGAACTGTTCATCTTAGAATTGCCTTCCAATTCTCTACGAACAATCAATGTTTCAAGAACAACAACCTTCAATTCACCCTTAGCATCCAATTCTACAAGACCTTTCAAGTGTGACAAGTAACCTTGCATTTGAAGAACTAAGCTTGTTCTTGTAAGAGTTGCACCGTCAAGATTTCTAACTCTTGCACCATCTTTAAACTGTAATTGAGTTACAGGAACGATGTTAATTAAATCATCAGTTGTGTTGAATTTAATTGAAACTTCTTTTGGCTCAATGTACATAGGTTGTACAGGTCTTACCAAAATTTGAATAGGTTTGTCTTCCAACGATTCATCATCCAATGAAGTTGTATCAATTTCTTCATCCAAATCATCAATGTCTAAATCATCAAAATCCATTTCCATTATTGTAACGATAGAAGTTTCTTTTGCTTTGATACCTTTCGCAATTGTAGTGCCGGCATCAACTACTGCGCCTTCTTCAACCTTAAGTTCAGAAACGTTTGACAATGTGTGAGCTTCCCCAGGTCTGATAGTTACTTCGTGAATAACTTCATTAAATTCTTTGAACTCAACAACACCATCTATGTGGCAGTAAACGTCTTTAACAACCTCAGTACCTGCAGTTACATAAGTACCGTTTTCAACCATCTTCAAGCTTGAATCCTTGTTAACTTGGTGAACTTCTTCCGGTACAAAAACAATGTTACCAGGTTTTGTAACGATTTGATTGTCATCAACTTCTACGTCTATATATCTGATTTCACCTGATGAAGAAACTGAACATTCGTCATCAATCAACTCAGCGATAATCATACCGTTCTCAACTGTTGTATCAATCGGAGCTTTTACGATATATTTTTCACCTGTTTTCTTAACTGTCCACAATTGTTCTTTCTTAGTTTGTTCAAAAGAAGCATTTGCAGGAGTCAAAGATGCGATAACTATTGTAATTTCTTTACCGTGAACAATCTTGTTAACTTTATTTTTACCGGACTTAACAGTTTCAACCTCTAAGTCTTCAGCATATCTAACTTCACCACCGTGCTCAGATATCATAAGAGTTTCAGCCAATTTGTCACCGGCTTTAACTTTTTGTTCATCAGTAACAAGAACTTTAGAACCACCCGGTAAGTTGTATACATCACCGCCGATAATCCATACAATACCATTTTTGTTCGCTGTTCTTGAAATGTTACCTTGTCTGTCTTTCTTTTCGTCAGCAACAAAGTCTTCAAAAAGAACTTCACCTGAAATATCAGAGTTGATATCTTTTGTAGCTTTTTCTGTCAAACGACCGGCATCATTAGCAGAAGGTTTAAATTCAGCTAATTTGAAGTTTTTATCAATCTTTTGACCGTCTTCAAAGAAGATAGTTGCACCGGCAGGAATATGGTAAGATTCTGATTTTTTTCCGCTTACTACTTCAACATCAGCTTCATAGATAGAAACTCTAACAACATCACCGTGACGTGTTCTCAATTCTCTAGTTTTAATCTTAGATGAAACTGTACCCGCAATAGTTGCGTGAATTTCTCTTGTAGCTTCTTTAACACCAACCGCACCACCTGTATGGAAGGTTCTCATTGTAAGCTGCGTACCAGGTTCACCAATTGATTGAGCTGCGATAATACCGATTGCTTCACCAACATCAACCAATTTTTGACTTGTAAGAGCCCAACCATAACATTTTTGGCAAACACCATATTCAAGTGAACAGGTCAAACCTGAACGAACTTTAAGTTCTGTCAAGTTAAGATGTGAAATCTTTTTGATATCTTTTCTGTCCATTGTAGTATTTTTCTTAACCAAAACAGTTTTGCCGTCTTCATCAAGAATATCTTCAGCAACAGTTCTGCCTAACAATCTGTCAAGCAACGGAACAATAATTGTATCACCGTCACAAATAGGCTTCATGTTAATATATTTATCACCGCCACAATCTTCTGCGCGGATAATAACGTCTTGAGCAACGTCAACCAAACGTCTTGTCAAATAACCAGAGTCAGCTGTTTTCAACGCTGTATCTACCAAACCTTTTCTTGCACCGTATGAAGAAATGATGTACTCGGTTACTGACAAACCTTCTTTAAAGTTTGAGGTAATCGGTAAGTCGATAATCTGACCTTGCGCGTCAGCCATCAGACCTCTCATACCAACCAACTGAGAAACCTGTGATAAGTTACCTCTCGCACCGGAGAATGCCATCATATAAACAGGGTTCAATTTGTCAAAGTTTTCAACCACTTGTTCTGTCAACTTAGCTGTTGTTTCGGACCAAGTGTCGATAACCTTTGTATATCTTTCAACTTCGGTGATTTCACCTTTAAGGTATCTGTTTGTAGATTTTTCAATTTCTGCTTCAGCTTCTTTCAAAAGTTCTTTCTTAGATTCAGGAACTGAAAGGTCAGCAATAGAAATCGTTACACCTGATTTTGTTGCATATTTATATCCCAAGTTTTTAAGAGTATCTGCAAGCTCTGCAGTTTTAGCACCGCCAAACTCAAGATAAATTTGAGCCAAAAGCTTGTTCAACCCTTTTTTGTCCATTTGTTTGTTAATGAACTCAGGAGTATGACTTTTGTGTGTATAAGTATTTTCCATAGTTATATTTTCCTTCAATTTCACTTCTACTTAAGGATTTTAGGGGAAATATCCCCTAACTCCTATGCTAAGGCTTTTCTTACAGCCTCGTTGAAAATAATTCTTCCAACTGTTGTTTCGATTCTCTTACCATGATCATCACGAACTACAATCTTGTCATGGAGTGTAATTACTTTAGCTTCAAGAGCTGAAATTGCATCTTGGAAGTTGTAGAAATAACCCTTAACCTCTTGATCAGGATTTTTAAGAATTGTCAAGTAATACAAGCCCAAAACCATATCCTGTGAGTGAGTAATGATTGGCTTACCATTTGCCGGTGCAAGAATGTTATTCGTCGCCAGCATAAGAAGTCTTGCTTCTGTTTGAGCCTCAATTGAAAGAGGTACGTGAACAGCCATCTGGTCACCGTCAAAGTCAGCGTTAAATGCTGTACATACCAACGGGTGAAGTTGAATAGCTCTACCTTCTACCAACTTAGGTTCAAATGCTTGAATACCTAATCTGTGAAGGGTTGGAGCACGGTTCAATAATACAGGGTGTCCGTCAATAATTTCTTCCAATATATCCCAAACTTTAGCATCAGAACGTTCAATCATCTTCTTAGCAGATTTGATGTTTTGAACATATCCTCTTTCTATAAGTTTATTAACAACAAACGGCTTGAATAATTCGATTGCCATTTCTTTCGGAAGACCGCACTGGTTAAGCTTCAATGAAGGACCAACAACGATTACTGAACGACCTGAGTAGTCAACACGTTTACCTAACAAGTTTTGACGGAAACGACCTTGTTTACCTTCAATAATGTTAGATAATGATTTCAATGCTCTGTTGTTAGGACCAACAACTGTTCTTCCACGTCTTCCGTTATCAATTAACGCATCTACAGCTTCCTGCAACATACGTTTTTCGTTTCTTACGATAATTTCAGGAGCACCCATTTCCAAAAGTCTTTGTAAACGGTTGTTTCTGTTAATAACTCTTCTGTACAAATCGTTCAAGTCAGATGTAGCAAATCTGCCGCCGTCTAATTGAACCATCGGTCTTAAATCAGGAGGAGTTACAGGAAGTACATCCATAATCATCCAAGTAGGGTCAGTTTCAGAAGAAATTAATGAATCAAGAAGTCTCAATCTCTTAATCAACTTACCTTTTCTTTGAACTGAAGTTACACCGTTTGAAAGTTCAGTTCTGATTTCTTCAGCCAAACCTTTAACATCGATTTCGCCAAGAAGTTTTTTGATAGCTTCTGCACCGATACCAACTTCAAGTTTTGACTCTTCATTTTCCATTATATAGTCTTCGTATTCTTCTTCAGAAAGCAATTGCAATTTCTTGAAAGGACTATCGGCTGGATCAATTACAACATAATTGTTGAAATAAATAACCTGTTCAAGGTCTTTCAAAGTCATATCAAGCAATAAGCCTAAGTATGAAGGAATACCTTTTAAGAACCAGATATGAGAAACAGGAGCTGCAAGAGCAATGTGTCCCATTCTGTGACGTCTTACTTTTGAATCAGTAACCTCTACGCCGCATCTTTCGCAGATGATACCTTTGTGACGAACTCGTTTGTACTTACCGCAATAGCATTCCCAGTCCTTTGTTGGTCCGAAAATTCTTTCGCAAAACAAACCGTCACGTTCAGGTTTCAAGGTTCTGTAGTTAATTGTTTCAGGTTTTGTAACCTCACCGTATGACCACTCCAACATTCTCTGAGGTGAAGCGATGCTTATACGTATATAATCAAAATAATCAATACTTGTAGACAATTTTAATTCTCCTTATATTTCACCTAGTGTTGTAGAAGTTTCAAAGAAATTGATATTCAACAACTCTGAATCTATATCTGATAACGTTCTTTTTGGAGCAGATTTTCTCAAATCATCCATATCTGTCATCAAATCAACTTCAACACCATTTTTCTTCGCAACTGTAATATCAAGTCCGATACTTTGCAACTCTCTTACAAGTACCTTGAATGATTCAGGAATACCAGGTCTTGGAATGTTGTCGCCCTTAACGATTGATTCGTAAGCTCTGTTTCTACCGTTAACATCATCTGACTTAATAGTAAGCATTTCTTGAAGAGTATAAGCCGCACCATATGCTTCAAGTGCCCATACTTCCATCTCACCGAATCTCTGTCCGCCGAATTGAGCCTTACCACCTAAAGGTTGTTGTGTAACTAATGAGTAAGGACCTGTTGAACGAGCGTGAATCTTATCGTCAACGAGGTGGACAAGTTTCAAGATATATGACAAACCAACTGCGATAGGTTCATCAAACGGTTCACCTGTTCTACCATCAATTAGGTAAACTTTACCATCTTCTCTAACCCAATCACAACCTGATTCTTTAATACCTCTTAAGAGTTCAGCCTTAGTAGCGATTTCAGACTGGTTATCACCATATCTTTCATCGAATGAAGGTGCCTCATAGTGTTCTTTTGTCAAGTATGCAGCCAAACCTAACAAGCATTCGTAAGTCTGACCAACGTTCATACGAGAAGGAACACCAAGTGGGTTCAATACGATATCTACCGGAGTACCATCAGGCAAGAACGGCATATCTTCTTTAGGTAATATTCTTGAAACAATACCTTTGTTACCGTGACGACCTGAAAGTTTATCACCTACAGATACCTTACGTTTTTGAGCAATATAAACTCTGATTACAGTATTTGCTCCCGGTGGCAATTCGTCGCCTTTTTCTCTGTCGAATACCTTAACATCAAGTACTCTACCGCCTTCACCGTGAGGCACTCTTAATGAATTATCTTTAACATCTCTTGCTTTTTCAGCAAAGATTGCTCTCAAAAGTTTTTCTTCAGGCGGATGCTCTGATTCACCCTTCGGAGTAACTTTACCAACAAGAATGTCATCTGCATAAACTCTTGCACCTATACGAACGATACCTCTTTCATCCAAGTGTCTCAAAGCTTCTTCTGAAACATTCGGAATTTCACGAGTAATTTCTTCAGGTCCGAGTTTTGTTTGTCTTGCATCAATTTCCAATTTTTCAATGTGAACTGACGTGAATATATCATCATGCACGCATCTTTCAGAAAGAAGGATAGCATCTTCAAAGTTATATCCTTCCCAAGGCATATAAGCAACTAAGATGTTTTTACCGATTGAAAGTTCACCGCAACTGGTTGAAGCACCATCTGCGATTACATCCCCTGCCTTAACCTTGTCACCTTCGTTAACAATAGGTTTTTGGTTAATACATGTATCTTGGTTTGAACGTACATACTTCATTAATGTATGTAAATGTTGTTTTCCTGCTTGATCGGTGATAATAATTTCTTCACCAGTTACACGAGAAACAACACCGTCTACTCTTGCGCAAACTACCATACCTGAGTCTTTTGCAACTCTTCTTTCCATACCTGTACCAACTACCGGTCTTTCTGTAATAAGAAGAGGTACTGACTGACGTTGCATGTTTGAACCCATCAATGCACGGTTCGCATCATCGTGTTCAATGAACGGAATCATTGATGTCGCAACAGAGATAATCTGAATAGGACATACACCGACAAAGTCAACCTTTGAAGAATCACTCATTACAAATTCTGATCTATAACGAACCGGAACTTGAGCATCTTTGAAAGTCTTATCTTTGTTCAATTGAACGTCAGCAGGAGCACAACGATAGTTTTCATCTTCATCTGCTGTCATATAAACAACTTCGTCTGTTACAACGCCGTCTTTTACAACAAAGAATGGAGATTCAATAAATCCATAGTCATTAACTCTTGCGTGAGTTGCTAATGAACCAATCAAACCTGCGTTCGGACCTTCCGGTGTTTCAATCGGACAAATACGTCCATAGTGAGAAGGGTGGATGTCACGAACTGCGAAACCGGCTCTTTCTCTTTGCAAACCACCAGGTCCAAGAGCTGAAATACGTCTTTTGTGAGTCAATTCAGCCAATGGGTTGATTTGATCCATGAACTGTGACAACTGAGAAGAACCAAAGAATTCCTTCAATGAAGCAACCAATGGTTTTGTGTTCAACAAGTTCAACGGAGTTAAGGTTTCTGAATCTTGAAGAGTCATTCTTTCTTTAACAATTCTCTCAATTCTTGAAAGCCCAACTCTGAATTGGTTTTGAAGAAGTTCGCCAACTGAACGAATCCTTCTGTTACCCAAGTGGTCGATATCATCCAATGAACCTTCATCGTAAGTCAAGTTAATCAAATATTCGATTGAAGCTACGATATCTTGAACAGTCAATGTTCTTTGGTTCTTAGGAATATTCAAGTTTAATTTTTTATTTAATTTATAACGACCTACACGGCCAATATCATATTTCTTATCATCAAAGAATCTTGATTCAAGAATTTGACGTCCGCCTTGTGCTGATGCAGGATCACCAGGTCTTAATTTCTTGTACAAATCAATCAATGCATCATCAGTAGTTTCTGTAGTATCTTTATCCAAAGTTTTTTTCAAGAATTCAAAGTGAGTAAACAAAGATTCCATTTCAGAAACTGTTATACCCATTGCTTTCAACAATGTTGTAGCAAGGATTTTTCTGTTTTTATCAATCTTGACATAAATCAAGTCGTTAGAGTCTGTTTCAATCTTCAACCAAGCACCACGGTTAGGAATCATAGTTGCATTGTAAAGCCTTTTACCGGTTGGAGAGATTTCTCTCTTGAAGTAAACACCAGGAGAACGAACAATCTGAGAAACGATTACACGTTCAGCACCGTTTACAATGAAAGTACCTTTGTCAGTCATTGTAGGGATGTCACCAATGTAAACTTCTTGTTCCTTAATTTCACCGCTATCACGGTTAACAAGTCTAACCATTACACGAAGTTGTTTTGCATAAGTCGCATCATGGATACGTGCTTCTTCTATCGTGTATTTTGCATTATCAAACGTGTAGTTTGGAAGGAAGTGAAGCTCTAATCTTCCTGTATAATCCTTTACAGGAGAGAATGCCAAAAGCTCTTCTTTCAACCCCTCTTTCAAAAACCATTCAAATGATTTTTTTTGCACGTCAATTAAATCCGGTAAATCGTCCAAACGAGTATTAGGTATACCCATTGGCGTTACTCTTTTTGCATATTTTGTCGACATTAATTCACCTCATCTATTCTAATGATGTACGCACTACTTATTAAATTTTTATATTTCTATTTTAATTTCGGACATAATTATCCCACATACATGAAACCATGTTATACCATCGTACAACATCAAAAAAACGAGTCAAGATAATAAGGGTATAACTTACAATTTTTCAACCCTCATCTTTACAAAAATTTACAATAGGGTTAGTCTAAGCCTCAGGATGACGGGAAGGAAATTTCTTAGTCACTTATTCACTTAGTCACCTGATCACCAAAACACCTTAAATCAGCAGCCTTGACCAACAAACTGAATACATTTACCACCGATTAAAGATTTTATCAATATTTTTAAGGTAGGCTTTTAGGTCAAAACATTCATTAAGTTCTTCATCTGACAAAATATTTTCAGACAAAATTCCTTCTCTAAAATGTCCGCCATCCAAAGCTTTAAGCGCATGCTTTTGCACAATTGCGTACGCATCTTCTCTTGTATAACCTTTTTCAATTAATTTAAGCATGACTTTTTGGGAATAAACAACTCCGCCATAAAGGTTAGCATTTTTAAGCATGTTATCTTCATGAACTACAAGGTTCTTCATAACTCCATTGAAGCGATGGAGCATAAAATCAATTAAGGTTAGAGAATCCGGAAAAATTATTCTCTCGGCAGAAGAATGTGAAATATCGCGTTCATGCCAAAGGTTGATATTTTCAAACGCAGTTAACATATTGGAGCGAATAACTCTTGAAAGCCCGCAAAGATTCTCACATAAAACAGGATTTTTTTTGTGCGGCATTGCAGACGAACCTTTTTGATGCGCGCCAAAACCTTCTTCAACCTCTCGTACTTCAGTTTTGGCAAGATGTCTGATTTCAGTCGCATATTTTTCAATCAAGCTTGTAATCAGCGCTAACTCAGAAAAGAACTTTGCGTGTCTGTCACGAGAAATAATTTGTGTAGAAATTTTAGCAGGTTTTAGCCCCAAGATATCGCATGTAATCTCTTCCACTTCCACCGGAACATTGCTATAAGTTCCGACAGGACCTGAAATTTGCCCGACAGAAATTTCATCAAGAGCATATTCAAAACTTTTCTTCGCTCGAGTAAGTTCATCAAACCAATTCAGAAGTTTAAATCCAAAAGTCATGACTTCTGCATGAACGCCATGTGAGCGTCCAATACAAATAGTATTTTTATACTTAAATGCCATTTGTTTTATAGTCGAAATCAATTCGTCTAAATCAGCAAGAATAATTTTTGAAGAATCGACAATTTGAAGAGCAAAAGCTGTATCAATAACATCAGAGCTGGTTAATCCCATATGAATATATTTTGCGTATTCCTCTCCGACTGTTTCGTTTACATTTGTCAAAAAAGCAATCACATCGTGCTTAACTTCGCCCTCAATTTCATCAATTCTTTGAACAGAAAAAGACGCCCTGTTTTTTATTTCTTCTACGGCTTTTTGAGGAATTTTGCCAAGTTTTGCGTAAGCCTCACAAACAGCTAATTCAACTCTCAAATAGTAGCGAAATTTAACTCCTAAATCCCATATTTTTTTAATTTCTTCGCGCGAATATCTTTCAATCATAATCAGATTATACAATAAAAAAGGAAGATTTAAAAATCTTCCTTTTCAAATCCTTACTTAAGCAAGTTTTTCCAATAATTTTTTTCGTTTTCAATAGCTTTTTTTCTTGAATTTTGTCTTGCTTGAGCATCCTTTTTAGCTTTTTCTAATTTTGCTTTATCAGCTGCTTGTTTAGCCTGTGCGTCTTTTTTTGCTTTTTCAATTTTTGCTTTATCCGCTGCTTGCTTTGCTTGCGCATCTTTTTTAGCCTTTTCTAAAGCAGCTTTGTTTGCTTCGTGTTTCTTTTGAAGTTCAGCTTTCTTAGCAGCGTTTGCTTTTTGTTGAGCTTCTACCTTAGAATTGAAGTTTTTTTCTTTTTGAGTCACTGGTGCCATTTTTTTATTTACAAAATTTTCCAATCTTGATTCAGCAGCTGTAGCAGTCAAAGTTGTTGCAAATGCCATAAGTGTTAAAACAGTTAATAATTTTTTCATCTCTCAAACTCCTTTCAATTTACAAAGAGAATTTTAAAATACTTTTTTTTATTTTTCAAGTATAATGTAGATATGAGTGTTGAATTATTGGGATACAATGTTGATGACTACAGCTTTGCAGAAGCTGTAAATATGGCAAAAACGCTTATTGACGGGAATAAGGTTTCGCAGGTTGTTACAATCAACCCAGAAATGTTTGAGTGCGCAGAAAAAGACAGCGAATTTTCAGATATTCTTAAATCAGCGGAAATGGTTATTCCGGACGGAGTCGGGGTCAAGATTGCACTAAAAATCAATGGCGCAAATGTTGCGCGGATTCCAGGGGTAGACTTTGCGAAAAAATTATTGAGAGAGGCTGCAATAAGTAATATTCCGGTAGCAATTGTCGGAGCAAAGGAAGAAATCATCACAAAAGCAATAGAAACTCTACAAAAAGAAATTAGCGGATTAAATATCGTATATTACCACAATGGCTATTTTAATAACGATACAGAAATATATAATGAATTAAAGGAAAAGTCTCCAAAATTAATTTTGGTCGCAATGGGTTCTCCACGTCAGGAAAAATTCATCTATAACGCGAAGAGAGTTTTAAACCCTGCGCTGATGATAGGGATTGGCGGCAGCCTTGATGTTTGGTCAGGAGTTGTAAAAAGAGCTCCTAAGTTTTTCCAGGTAACAGGTACGGAATGGCTCTACAGAACAGTTACTCAGCCATCAAGATTCAAGAGAATTTTCCCAACATTGCCATTATTTTTGTTAAAAGCTATTAATTATAAATTCACTAAATAGAGAGGATTAGAGATGCTGAGCATTGAAGAAATCGAAAAGTTAAAACAATTTGCGCTAAATGTAAGACGTAACATCGTTACAATGGTACATGACGCGAAATCAGGACATCCGGGAGGTTCACTATCCGGCGCAGATATTTTAACTGTTTTGTATGAAAAATGCTTAAATATTCCATCAGATTGGGATAAAAATCCTAACTTTGAAAACCGCGACCGTTTTATTCTTTCAAAAGGTCACGCGTCTCCTCTTCTATATTCAGTTTTAGCAGGACATGGAATGTTCCCGCAAGAAGAGTTGAAAACATTCAGAAAAATCAATTCCAAACTCCAAGGTCATCCTTCTAAAGGTTATGTTCCCGGGATTGAAGCATCTACAGGCTCTCTTGGACAAGGTTTATCATTAGGCTGCGGAATTGCAATGGGTCTAAAATTAGACAAAAATCCTGCAAACGTAGTTGTCTATCTCGGCGATGGAGAATTACAGGAAGGCTCCTGCTGGGAAGCTTTTATGCAGGCTTCTCACAGAAATTTGAACAACCTGATAGCTATTGTTGATCGCAACAATCTTCAAATTGATGGTTGTACAGAAGATGTTATGTCCATAGGTAATGTTGCAGAAAAAATCAAAGCTTTCGGATGGGAAGTTTTGGAAATCAACGGGCATGATATAGAAGAAATTTATGACGCTGTTGAAAAAGCTAAAAAAGCTGAAAGACCATGCGCAATCGTTGCTCTCACAATCAAAGGTAAGGGCGTTTCATTTATGGAAAACAATGCCGGCTGGCATGGCAAAGCTCCAAACGATGAACAATTAGCTCAAGCTTTAGAGGAGTTAAAATAATGTCCAAGACTTGTCCGTTTTCTAAGAGAAATTGTGATAACTCCTGCCCGCTGTATATTGCACCGGAAGACTTGAATGAATTTGTATCCGCAAGACTTTCTTCCATAGGCGTAATGAGCCGCTCAGAAGGGGAGTGTTCGCTTAGAATGCTCGCTCTTAGTCAAAGCAGAGTGGTTTTTGAAAACACTAACACAAGAGGTTAGGCTTTGGGAAGTTTAATATTTGTCAGCGAATTAAACAAATCCATGATAGGTTTTGGATATTTAGCACCATTCATGATTCCGGCAAATGTTTCTGCTATAAACTCCCCATATTTTGATTGCGCATAACTGGGCAAAATCATATCTTTTATACCTTTTTGGAAAATTTGTTCTTTGCTTTTACGAGTTTTTTCATTGTCATTTGAAGATTTAATATCAAAAATATGTCCCATTTCATGGAAAAGTATACCAAATTTGCCGGTATAAACAGGACCAAACAAATCCTTTTCGCTATCATTTACCATTTCATTTAATGCAATTGAAGTTTTATTTGTTGTTTTTACTATACCAAACATTTTAGCTATATCATTTGATATAGACCATTTCCCAACAGGTGATAGTTTATCTTTATTATTTAGAATATTCTCTAACTCTTTAAAATTTGTAATAATAGGATAATTTTTAAAGAATGGATCATAAACATACTTACTACGTAACTCTAATTGTTTATCTAAATAATCTTGAGAAATTTTATTCAACTCTAAACAATCATTGACATGAGAATATTCACCCCCAACATCATCATTGTCACAACGTTTATATGTAATTTTTCGTGGCATATAAACATCACCCTTGTACTTATTACTTAAAATAGTCAAACCTTCATTAACATAATTAGCAACACTTAAGTCATCTACCTTAAATTTCTTAATTTTAAAATTTTTCTTGGCAAAAGCTTTTGCTTCTTCTAAAGATTTTGACTCTTTATACTCAATTTCAGGTTCCAATTTTACAGTTTTTTTATGACAATTAATCCTGAGTTTTGTCACTAGACAATTAAGAAAATAACCCAATATGAAGCATCCCATACCTGATAAAAATTTTAACAATACCGGCGACAATTTTATCAACGGAGCTGCAACTAAAGACGCTGAAGCGCATTTTTGCGGAGTATATTTGCCCTTCATAGTAGGCGTTTTAGGGTAATTATAAGGCGTTGTTATACTATTTATTCTCATATAGGTTACAACGCCTATAAAAATAAAATTTGCTACTAAACTTTTGTATTATCTTCGGAATTTTCGTTTTCTTCTGATTCTTGAGCTTTAATCTTAAGTTCAGCCTCTCTTGCTTTCAACATTGCTTGTAAAATCGGATCTTCAATAGATTGTTTTTTAATATCGGCAAAAACAGCCTTTAACTCATCTTCGTTCAAACCTTTTGGAGATTTGAAGCAAATAACAACTCTATCTTTTTTGAATGTAAAATATGATGCAATGATAATTCCCCAAAGCAAAATACCCTGTATCAAACCAATAGCAGGAAGGTTTTCAATATAAGATGCTGCAATATTCCAAAGATGCATTCCGACCCAACCCGGAAAAACAATGAATCCTGCAGCTAAACAACAGACAACCAAGCCTGCTATTATTAATCCTCTTATACCCCTTATCTGTATTACATTCAAATTATTTCTCATTTATTTTTCACCTACCAACTCAAGAAATTCATCCTCACTTAATATTATAACACCTAATTTTTCGGCTTTGTCCAATTTTGACCCCGGATTTGCCCCCGCTATTACAAAAGAGGTGTTTTTAGAAACTGAAGAAGACGTTTTACCGCCACGCATTTTAATTTTTTCTCCGGCTTCATCGCGAGTCATTGAGTTTAATGTTCCGGTTAAAACAAAGGTTTTACCGGCAAGTTCATTTGTTCGGTTTTGAATATTGTGTTTAAATTCAAAACCAAGCGCGGAAAATTCATCCAGCATTTTCAAACACTCTTCAGAATGGAAGTATTCATAAATACTTTGGGCAATCTTATCACCAATACCTTCTACATTGGCTAATTGTTCAACTGTCGCATTTTTGAGTTCATCCAATGTCGGGAACTCATTTACAAGAATTTCAGCGGTTTCTTTTCCTACATGTCTTATTGATAAAGCTGTTACAAATCTTGCAAAAGGTCTGTTTTTGCTTTCTTGAATTGAATTATACATGTTATCAGCGGATTTATCTTTAACCAAATCTAACTTCAAAAAATCTTCTCTTGTTAATTTATAAAAATCGACAGGAGATTTTAGCAAATCAAGTGAAAATAATTGCGCAATCACAGACGGTCCAATAAAATCTATATCCATAGCGTCTTTTGACGCCCAATATTCAAGTCTCGCCTTTATTATTGAAGGACAATTTTCGTTTTCGCAATATAAATTGACCTCACCTTCTCTTGTCACAAGCTTTGAATGACATTCAGGACATTCTTTTGGTGCTACAAATATTGGAAGATTGTCATGTTCAGGATTATCCACAACTTTAATAACCTTCGGAATAATTTCCGCAGCTTTTTTAATCAAAACCTTGTCCCCGATTCTTACATCCAATCTCGATATTTCATCGAAGTTATGTAAACTTGCTCGCGAAACGACACTTCCTGCAAGATTCACAGGGTCAAGAACCGCAACGGGAGTTACCGCACCGGTTTTCCCGACGCCTAACTCAATATCGCGCAGAGTTGTAGTCACTTCCTCCGGCGGAAATTTAAACGCAGTCGCCCATTTTGGAGCACGAGAAGTAAATCCTAATTCATTTTGATAATCAAGACGGTTAACCTTGATAACAACACCATCTGTTGCATAGTTGAGGTCAAAACGCTTAGTTTCCCAATCCTTACAGAATTGAATTGCGCCTTCTATATCATCTACCAAACGAATATTCGGATTAGTTTTAAAACCTAATTCTTTCAAATACTGCAAGCTTTCCCAATGGGTTTTAGGAATAAACTCCGAATGCTCAATAATTGCTGTATAGGTAAACATTGATAAATCTCGTTTTGCAGTAATAGAACTGTCCAATTGGCGCAATGAACCGGCTGCAGCATTTCTGGGGTTTGCAAAAATTTTCTCGCCATTTTTAAGGTTCTCTTCATTGAGCTTCTCAAACGAGGTCTTTGGCATATAGATTTCGCCGCGCACATCAATATCCACAGGTTTGAATAATTTCAAAGGAACAGCCATAATTGTTTTCAGGTTCTGCGTGATATTTTCGCCTACAATTCCGTCACCACGAGTTACCCCGGTTATGAAACTCCCATTTTTATACGTTAGAGCAATTGCAAGCCCATCGATTTTCAATTCACAAACAAGTTCAACTTTCCCAGGACATTCTTTCTGAACTCTTTCATACCATTTTCTTAGTTCATCCGCGCTATAAGTATTATCTAAACTATAGAGTCTATACTTGTGTTTATGTTCTTCAAATTTAGTACTTATTCCGCCTACACGCTGAGTCGGGCTATCAGGAGTTACCAGTTCAGGATGCGCCTGTTCCAGTTCATTTAGGCGGGCAAATAGCTTATCATACTCATAATCACTAATAATAGGATTGTCTAAAACATAATAATTATAGCTATGTTTGTTAATTTGGTCGCGTAAGTTTTTAATTTCTTCTTCTATAAACATCAGAAACCCTCCTAGGCATAGTTATAACTCTAATAGTTCCCATCATAATCCAGAACATAAATTGTATCTGCGGTCTGAAAAATACCGTATCAACAAATCCGTGCAATAATATTCCGCATAATGAAATCAAAGCTATTGCCAAATACAAAACATTTGGATTTTTCTTTCTGTAAATATAACGAACCGCCAAATAAATATTGGTAAAAATAAAGCCAAGAAATGAAATCAGAGCAAAAATCCCACTCTCAACAGCAGTTTCAAGATAAATATTATAAGCACTTAATGCGTCAAAACCTGTTTTCATATAAAGTCCGTAAATTTCTCTGAAGTTCTGGTTTCCAACTCCAATTCCGAGCAACCAATTGTCTTTAAACATTTGAATACATGAATTATAGACATTGAACCTGAATGAATTGGAGCTATCATCGCGCATCGCAAATATTGAAAAAATTCTTGCTCTCAAAGATGTCACAGACAAAATAAACAGCATCACAAATCCTGCAAGAGCTGATGTAATCATAAGGAAAATCTTTTTATAATAAGGTTTCAAAAATCTATAAGTAAAAGTTACTAAAAGTATAAGTTCGAAAAACAGACCTATATATGCACCTCGACAACCGGTAAGAACTATTGATAAAGCGCACAATACAAAAAATATTAATCCATATCCTGCTGTTTTATAACGTCTGTTTAAAACAGGTAAAAATACCAACAAAAGAGTGCTTGGTATAGCTGCTAACATATAACCGCCAAACAAATTCGGATTATAAGGTTTTAGTGTTCCATAAACTCTGGTCATAACCTCTTCCGGATTCAATCTTGACATATCTTGCCACCCAGAAATTTCGGACACGGATAAAGAGTTTTGATAAATTGCGAAGAAAGATTCCGCTATAGCAACCAAAGCAATTGCAAGAATTATATATTTTAATTTTCCACGGTTGTCTTTCAAAAAATTAACCAATGAAAAATAAAAACCTAAATAAATCAGAGTTTTACAAAAACCTTTGAAGCTATATAAGAATAGCGTTGAACCGGCAACACTTATTAAAACAAAGATAAAATACAAGAGCAAAAACGCCTCTGAATAAGTTAACCCCACTCTTGCATTCGGTTTGAAAAGAAGTTTTAAAACAGTTAATATTATAGCAAAAATTGCAAAATATCCGATGTTGTCAGAAGGCGCAGCCGCTGATGTAAATATAACAAGAAGTATATTTATAAAAATCAACCAATCAAGTTTTTTCAAAACATAACTTTTTTCATAAACCGGAAAAAACAGTTTTTGAAAAAAAGCAAAAATTGAATTCAAAAACATTCAACATTACCCTACATTAACATTTACGCCTGAGTCATCAATCTCAACATCACCAGTAACTCTTACATCAGAAATTGTTCCGTTAAACTTATAAGTTTCACCTTCTAATGTAACAGGAAGACCCATTTTAATTTTATTACCACCTACAACAGCACCGTCTTTAGTAATTTTTGCAGTATCAGATATTGTTACAACAGCATCATAAACTGCCGGTTGAGCAGGGTCATTAACTACTACATTTTTAGATGCAGGTGCAAATGTTTTTCTGGACTCAGACTTAACATCTGTAACCTGTAATTCTGTATAAGGCACATTTCTTATTGTAATAAAAGTTTTGTCATTTGATTTAATAGGGAATTGTTCACCTGTTACAGTAACTCCGCGTAAAAATACTTGGAATGTTATTGCAGAAGTTGCTTCAATTTGTTTGTCAGCAGTTTGGCGCATGTGTTTGGCAGTGCAAAAACCGACAACCAACGCAATCAAAACACCGGCTACAATTATTAAATCAACAAAACTTAATTTTCTCATATTTATCTCCACTTAATTTTCTAATTTAATTTCTGTCGGGACAGAAGATAGTACTTCTTCAATCGTCGTAGTTGCACAACCAAATTGTTTTACAACAATACCTGCCGCGACATTCCCGATAATAGCAGCATATACAGGTTCCGCACCAATTGCCAAGGCAAGAGAGAATGTTGCGGTAACAGTATCTCCGGCACCTGTCACATCAAAAACTTTTGATTTATTGAATACCGGAATATGCGTATATTTGTTATTTTTTTCTATGACAACCATACCTTCCGCGCCACAAGTTATTAAGACATTATCTGCATTAGTTTGCTCTAACAACATGTTGCCTGCTTTTAGAAAATCTTCTTTATTCTTCAAATAAAAACCAACATGTTTTTGAGTATCAGGAAGGTTAGGAGTCATTGAAAAGACACCTTTGTAACGATTCAACTCCTTTTGAGCATCCACAATAACTTTTTTAGAATATTTCTTCGCTGTATCAATAACGGCTTTTATAACATTATCAGTTAGCGTACCAATATGATAATCAGAAAGAATAATTACATCATAATTCGGAACCATTTTTACGATTTCATTAATCAACTTATGCTCTGTTTCTTCTGATATCGGAGCATTTGTCTGTCTATCAATTCTGACAATTTGTTGAGTTATGGAATGAGAGCAAGAACCTGAAATTCTTGTTTTCGTAATTGTTTTTCTTTCTTTATCACATATTAAAGAGGAACAATCAATACCAGCTTCATTAAAAGCATTCTTTAAATCTTGCGCCTGATAGTCATCACCTATAACACCGACAACACTAACTTTGCCGCCATTTAATGTTGCAACATTATGCGCGGCGTTTGAAGCCCCGCCCAAAATAAACTTTGTATGCGTATGTTGCAAAATCAACACGGGAGCTTCTCTTGAAATTCTCTCTGTGTCACCATAAACCATTTCATCAAGAGCTAAATCCCCAACAACAAGAACTTTTGCTTCGCCCAAAGTCTTTATTAATCCTCTTAATTTCTCTAAATTAATCTCCATAATCTACTCTCTGTGATTGCTAATAATCTAAATATCATATATAATGATATCATAAAAATAAAAAGAGAGTTTTAGGAAGAGCTTTGGATGGCAGAAAATAATCAAAATAAAAATGTTTTTAATGAAAATGATACGTTAGACATAAACGAACTGGCGGCTCTTAATGACGATATCTCGCCAGAATTTATTGAACAACTCCAAAATCAGGTATCGCAGTCTGCTAACAAATTTAATGGTGTAAAGACTGTAGAAGCTCCAAAAAGCGATGCAGACTTGTTTGAAGAAGTTGCTTCCCAAACTGATGTTCAACCAGCAGAGCAAAATGAAACGTCACCAACTCCACAAGAGCAGGAAGCGCCTAAGGTTGAACACAAACCTAAGATTGACATCGACAATAATATTGATGACAATTTCATCAAAAAATATAAAGCAAAATTAAACAAACAACAATACGGTAACGCAGCAAAAGATGAGGATAATGAGTTAAAATCTCGAGCAAAAGAGACTTCTCAGAGCGCGTCTCCTGAAGAAATTGGAAATTTGTCCGGCGGAAATATTACCGAAAAACCTGCTACAACCGAACAGATAAATTACAATGATAGTCTGGATTTTTTAGACAACAATGTCAAGTATTCAAAATATGTAATTTACATTGACCCTGAAAACACCGATTTTATAGACAGTTTGACTGTAAAAGAGCGTAAAAATCTTATCAACAGAATTTTAAGAGAACAGGATGATATTGCAATCACAAAAAGACGTTGGAGTATGATTCAGGCAATTGTTAAACACACTATTATAGCAATAATTACGATTGCAATTACAATACCTATTATATATTTCACTATTAATGCGTCACTTGAGGCAACAATAAATAATTACAGAAATTCACAAACTATATTTAAGACACTGTACAAAGAACACGGAAAAATCCAAAACAATTACTAAGCAGCGCCCTGTTCTTCTTTGCCTAGAAGTGCTCTTGCCACAACAGTTCCAAGCTTATATCCAAGAATAGAGGCTGATACAAATGCCAATCCTTTAACAGTTCCAGGTAACATTTCCAAGGAGAATTTGTTAAACAATTTTTTCGTAGAACAGAAGTCGGTTATTGCATTAAGCTGCTCTTTCTTGAATAATTTTTCATAACCGGCATTACCAACTACAGCTACTTTCTTACCGTTAATAAGTTTTTTACGAGATAGTCCCAAGAACTCTTTTGCACATTTTTCAGCTGTAAACATTGATGTTAAAGCCATAGCCTCAGTAATACCTGTATCAAGTTTATCTTCAGAGCCAAGAACCTTCACTCCACTAGTTAAACAAATTATCGGGTTAATATTATCAGCAGTAAATTTAACCACTTTTGCTGTTGTGTTCATTATTTTACTTGTTTTTGACAGATTTTTAATTGCCTCTTTTGCACCATTTAAAGTTGCGGCAGATTGTGCATTTGACGTCAAAGCTATCTCATTCATAGCTCTAACCCCTTTAAGTACCTGACCTGCAGCAATGTCGATATTCATAGCACCATAAACAGGATTTTCGTCCATAGCTTCAGCGCCACGAGATGCTCTTCTAACTGAAAATACAGCGTTAGAAGCAACTATGGGTGTTAATGCTGCAATTGTCGAAATACCTGATGGCATAAAATTAACCTTTACACAACTGTTCTATACTACAATTATATAAAGTCATTTTGTTAAAGAAAATTGCGAAAAAAGAATAAAATGTTACAAAACTTAATTTTCTTCTGTAACTTCCTCAGAAACAGGTGCAGGCTCTTTATAAATTTTCAATTTTGTAACTCTTGCTCCATCAACTTCTACAACGGTAAATGTTAGCCCATTAAAAGAAACTGAGTCACCCACAACAGCAATACGGCCTAAAAGTTTAACTACAAGCCCGGCGATTGTTTCTACATCATCTTCTTCAAATTGAGACTCATTTAAATCAAAGAAATCAACAAGTTCATCAATACGCATCATTGCGTTCGCTATATATGTATTTTCGCCGATTTCTTTTATATCAACCTCTTTCTCTTCATCAAATTCGTCTTGAACTTCTCCAATAATTTCCTCTAAAACATCCTCAAGAGTAATAAGTCCTGAAGTTCCGCCAAATTCATCTATAACTACAGCCATTTGTCCATGAGACTTTTTGAATTCAATAATCAAATTATCAAGAGTCATTGTTTCAGGAACCAACATTAACGGTCTTATTAACTTGCTGATAGAGAAGGTTTCTTTGTTCATAGATAAAGAGTACAAGTCCTTAACGTGAATAAAACCTAATATTTTATCAATATTTTCCTCATAAACAGGGTATCTGGTATATTGATTTTCCAAAGTAAATTTCGTTAATTCTTCATATGTTATATCACTTGGAATACACATCATATCAGTTCTCGGAATCATAACTTGTTTTGCCATTAAATCCGAGAACTTAAACATGTTGTGTAACATTTCTGCTTCTGTTTCGTTTAAAACACCTTCATTATAACTTGCATCAACAAGCATATCAAGTTCTTCTGTAGAATGAACAAGAGACTCATCAGATGAAACATGGAACGCACAAAGGATTTTATCACCACTAACCATCAACAACCAAACGAATGGTTTTAACAGAGTAATAAACATATCCATCGGTGTCGCAACCATAAGGGCGATTGAATCAGTGTGACGAAGAGCAAAGCATTTTGGCAACTGTTCTCCAAGCAATACGTGAAAATACGTGACCAAAACAAATGATATCGGAACAGCTACAACGTGAGCTGACACCATACCACTTATATAAGGTATAGCTTTAATTATAGGTTCAATCAATTGAACAATCGTAGATTCGGCAACCCAACCTAATGCGATACTTGCGATTGTAACACCCAACTGAGCTGCCGCAAGCATTTTATTTGTTTCTTCTACCAGCTTTAAAGCCTTTTTCGCATTAGAATTACCTTCATTCGAAAGCTGTTCTAAACGAGTTTTTCGAACCTTAACCAAAGCAAATTCCGCTGCCACAAAGAAACCATTTACAAAAAGTAAAAATACAATTATAAAAATATTAATCAATATGTCCGACAGGTTCATATACTCTCAATTACCTACAAAATTACAATAGTAATTTTACAATACATATGAAGATTTTGCAATAATATAGAAAATTTGAGACTAATTTCTGGACATTTTTATCCTCATTGTATTATAATTCACTATATGAAAACAGGCGCTTTTATTGTACCCACAGGCATTGGCGCATCCATTGGAGGATTTGCGGGAGATGCCGGAAAATGGGCACGAAGATTATCTCAAAAATGTAAACTTATAGTAAATCCAAATGTCGTCAATGCAGCATGTTTTTCTGCTATCAATGACAATATGCTCTATGTGGAAGGATATTCACTTGATAAATTCTTTCAAGGTAAGTGTTCATTAATAGAAGCTGAATCTAATAAAATTGGGGTAATCTTTGACAAAGAAATCCCGCAAGATGTTTTGAATGTGCATATAAATACCATAAATGCAGTAAAAACTGTTTATGATATTGATATTCCGTTTTATGAAATTACGGATGAAAATGTTGGAGTTGAATTTTTTGTTGACAAATCCGGCGCATCAATGGGAAATATCAAAAACTTAAATACACTAAAGATTGCTGCTGAAAAATTGTTAAACAAAGGAGCAAACGCAATCGCTCTCGTATGTCGTTTTCCTGAAGAACAGGGAGATAACTACGCACAAGGTATCGGGGTCGATCCGGTAGGAGGAGTTGAGGCAATTTTATCCCATTACATTTCCAAAGAGTTTGGCATCCCGTGCGCACACGCACCTGCGTTTGATGATTATACAATTCATTCGGAAATTGTAGACTCAAGATGCTCTGCTGAATACATTACACCAACATTTTTACCCTGCATTTTGCTTGGGCTAAATAACGCACCTCTAATACAAGCCGCAAAAACAGGATTAACAATAGATGACTTGGATTTTCTTGCTTTACCATACAATGCATTGGGTGGAATACCGGCTATAGAAGCAAATGAGAGAGGAGTTCCAATTTATGCAGTTAGAGAAAATGTTTCTGTATTGAATGTAACACCGGAGATTTTTTCCATAAACTGTCATGTCATAGGTACTTACCAAGAATTGATAGATATTATCTAACAAAAAAAAGAGCCACTTTCGTGACTCTTTTTTTTATAATCCGTATAACTATTTCAAATTAACAGTGTTGTTTTCACTCAAGAATTGAGTTACTTTTTCGTTCAATGCTTGTTGTGATAAAGCGTTGAACACTCCTGGTGTTTGAGATAATTGCTTAATCATAGTAGGTGTATCAATTTGATACATTCTGCTTAATTCAGCAAGTTTAGCGCCAAAATCAGCTTGAGAAACTTCAATTTTTTCTTCTCTTGCAATTTTATCGATAACTAAAGAATTCTTAACTCTAACTGCAGCATCTTCTTTAAGGCTGTTCATGATTTCATCATAACCTTGAGCTTCTAGAGCTTGTTCCCAAGTGAAGCCTTGCATTTGCAATTTTTGTTTATATTCTTCAACCAATTGGTCAGCTTCTCTGTCAATCATAGATTGTTGAATATCAACTTTAGCACCTTCAACAACTTTTTCAAAAATAGCTTTTTCAGAATTTGTTCTGTCAATATCTGCCTTTTGATTATCTAAGTATGATTGAATATCAGCTTTCAGGTCATCAACAGTCTTGAACGGTCCAACTTTTTGAGCAAATTCATCAGTAAGTTCAGGAAGAACCTTTGTTTTGATTTCATTAATTTTGCATTTGAATACAGCTGGTTGTCCGGCTAATTTCTTTTCGTGGTATTCTTCAGGGAAAGTCACATTGATTTCAAACTCTTCTCCAACAGGTTTTCCAACTAATTGTTCAGCAAAACCAGGGATAAAGCTTGAATGTGCTAAATCTAATGAATAGTTTTTAGCATCACCGTGTTCAATTTTTTCGCCGTTAGAAAAACCTTCGAAATCGAATACAACGATATCGTTAGCTTCAGAATTTCTATCCTTCACAACAACCGTTGTTGCGTGTTGTTCAAGAAGTCCATCCAAAGATTTTTGGAAAGCGTCTTCCGGAGTTTTGTAACCATCTACATCGATTTTCAAACCTTTGTATTCACCCAAAGTAACCTCAGGTCTTAATTCTAACTTAGCAGAAATTTTAAGGTCTTCCCCAACATTGAACATATAAGATTCGACATACGGCTGCGCTACAACATCAAAATTATTTTCTCTGATAACATCTGAAAAAATTCTTGGAAGAGCTGAATCTAAAGCTTCGTGCTTAATTCTTTCTTCACCGATGTTTTGTTCAACAATGTTTCTAGGAGCTTTACCTTTTCTAAATCCCGGAATATTAACATATTGTGCTAGTTTTTTAGCAGCTGCATTATAAAAGTCCACAGCATCTTTTGCCGGAATTTCTATATCAACTTTAACCACATTTTCAGGGAGTTTTTCAATTTTTGTTTCCATAGTAATATCCTCTTTCTATTTAACCCTACTCTTACGCTACTATAAACAGAGGAATTTTGCAAGAATAATGGGGCGGAGCCTAAAGGCTCCGCCCCATTTTAATCATATAACTAAAACTAAACAAGACCTTCTTTTACCGCTTTTACAGCAGCTTGAACTCTGTCATTCACACACATTTTTTGCAATATTGAACACACATGAGCTTTTGCAGTATGCACACTAACGATTAATTCTTTTGCAATTTCAGTATTACTCTTGCCTTCAACCAAATGTTTTAAAACTTCGTATTCACGTTCTGTCAAAGGAATTCTACCTTCTTCAGATGATTTATCTTTTAATATTCCCAGGGTTTCCTGTTTTGGGAATGAATCCAAAACTTTCCTTGCTATAACAGGATCTAACCAACAAACGCCTTCTACGACATCTCTGATTACATCTGCCAATTTTGCAGGGTCAATATCTTTCAAGCAATAAGCCATTGCGCCGGATGAAAGAGCTGCAATAACTTCCTCTTCTCTGTCGTGAGAAGTTAAAGCGATTACCTTAATATCCTTGTTCATTTCTTTAATTTTAACAGTTGCTTCAATGCCGTTCATACCTGCAAGACCTAAGTCCATAAGAACAATATTCGGAGTATAGCGTTCAATGAGTGCCAAACCGTCAAGAGCATTATCACTTTCAGCTACAACTTTAATGTCATCATTTGCATTAAGCGCGCATCTCAAACCTACTCTTGTAAGTTTAAAATCCTCAATTATAATCACGCTTATAACTTTCTTTTCAGTTTCCAATGCAGTACTCATTACCATCTCCTTTAATCTAATAACCTACAAGACTATTAAATAATGGTAAAGTTTTACTGTATATTAGCCACCTCTCTGATATTTATTACACAACAGACCTAACCGCGTTCGGCAATTAAGTCTATAACCTCTTCAACTGAATAGTTGTTATGAGTAATAAAGAAGCGCTTTTGAGTCTTTTCAATAACATAGTCTAATGAATTACCGTCAAGAAACAAATTCGTGTACGGTTTTAACATTATAGACGGTACCACAATATAATCCGCTTCGATATCTTTCACCGTATTAATCAAATCCTCAGAGGTAATCAACCCGGCTACCGTAATATTTTTTCCCCAATAAGTTGATTTTACAGGATTAACAGTTACTGTCAAATTTTCAATTTTATTCAGTTTTTCAGCTATATATTCAAACGCTGACTTTGCTGCAACAGAACAAGCAAACGCAATCTTTAGTAGAGAATTGATTTTCTTGGGAAGCTTAAACGTATCAAAATCGTCCATCAAAGACCTCAAAGAACCGACTCCGTCATCCAATTGAGAGAAGTTTCCATAATATTCAGCTGCAGGAATATCATAACCCGCCAACAAGAAGAATTCATCTGAACAATAAACATTAGGGAACTTTGATGAAATATCAATTGTTTCTTGAGCCACCTTTTTATCCACTGTTCTTAGTTCTTTCGACCTAAATTGTGTTATTCCGACAGGCACAATCGCAACGGACAAAAGAACATCCCCAAGACTATGTAAATCCTTTAGTGTTCTTGCAAGCTCTTTGCCATCATTATAATCAGGACAAAGTACAATTTGCGCGTGAAAAGGAATTTCATTATCTTTAAACCATCTTAAATTATCCATAATTTTTGCTGCATTCGGATTTCTGAGCATTTTAACGCGCAATTCAGGATTAGTGGTATGCACCGATATGTAAAACGGACCTAAATGCATTTTGGAAATTCGTTCTTTGTCTTTATCCGTTAGATTTGTTGTTGTAATATACGTGCCTTGTAAGTATGAAAGCCTATAGTCATCGTCTTTGACATACAAAGTATCTCTTAAACCTTTTGGCTGCTGAGCTACAAAGCAAAAAATACAATTATTTAGACATGGTTTTACTCTATCAAAAACCGCACTTTCAAAAATTATCCCTAAATCCTCGTCATAATCTTTCTCTAGCTCAATTTCTTCAATTTCACCATTAACTTTTTTAATTTCTAAAGTTAAAAGCTCACTTTTGCAGAGATAATTGTAATCAATCATATCCTGCAATTTTTCACCATCTATAGAAAGAAGTTCATCACCTGCCTCTAATTCAAGCTCTTCCGCGATAGAATCGGGAGTTGTTCCGCTAATTATTGCCGGCACGTTCCAGACCCTCCAACAGAGAAATAAAGTTTTTGTATTCACAAATCAGGTTATCTAATACCATTTTCGGGTAAAAATCGATGTCTTTTGCTTCCAACATACGCTTGGCATCAAACATTACTTCTTCACATTTCATTTTCAAAAGTCCAAACAGTTGTTTTCTCTCACCTGCATCCAATATTTCAGCACAAGCAAGCTTAACACGTGCCTTTGTCAAAAACTGCACCGGATTTTCTTGCGGTTGTTCAAGCAATAAAGCTTTTAAATTGTCAACTCCCTCTCTAGTTATTGAATAAAAAGTAGAAGGTCTTCCACCAGAAGTCATTGATTTTCTGGTTTTTACGCAACCCGCAGCTTCTATACGTCTGAGCGCGGGCTTGATTGTACCGTAACTTGGAATCATTAAAACAGAAAACTCTTTACGGATTTCTTTAGAAATTCCGTACATTGTTAAAACTTTTTTGCTAAGTTCGTGTAAAATTAATAATTCTATCATATTTGAATTATACCATATTAATCTACCATATTAATCTAAATCGTCTTCGCTTACGATATCAATAAACTCGTCTGCGAGTTTTTCACTCCATTTATTGTTAGAGTCTGAGCGAATCGTATCAATGGCATCTTCCTTGGACATTGCAGAACGATATGGACGATTTTCCAATAACGCGAAATAAGAATCCACTATAAGTATAATCTGAGATTCAATCGGAATCTCTTCTTTTGATAGTTTTGCAGGGTATCCCGTTCCGTCCCAATTTTCGTGATGTTTTTCGATTATCGGGATAACATCAACAACAGAGCTTATCGGTTTCAAGATTTCTCTTGCAGCAATGATTGGATGTCGCTTAATAGCGGTCTTATCTTCTTCGCTCAAAGGTTCTGTTTTGTTCAAAAGCTCTTTCGGCAAGACCGTATTACCAATATCATACAAAAGTATCGCTATTTTTAACTTATCAACATTCTCTTTCGGCAAATCAAAACGTTTTGCTAAGATTGTTGCAAGTTGAATCTTATTTTTAGTGCTGCCTTGTATATGCTCAGGATTGTAAGTTGTAATCAATTCATCAGAAACTTGATAAAGCATTTCATTATTTATATCCATCTCTTGAAGCTTCTTGCTCAATTTAACAGATGTTTTTGTATCTAGCGGAATTCTATGCTTTGTAAGGATATCGACAAAAGTATCAATCGCAATGTCTTGCCAAGAAGTTTCAGAAACCGGATTAGCCAAGGTTACGCGATTTCTACCATTTCTTTTTGATTCGTACATTGTATGGTCAACAACTTCAAGCAAATCATCAACATCATCAGAATGTTCCATAAACGTAGCCACACCTAAACTTCCTGTAATATGACCGATTCTTTCAAGTTCGACAGACTCAATTGCTTTTCTAATACGCTCTGCTACAATCATTCCACCTTGTGAGTCAACCCCCGGAAGAATCAAGTTAAATTCCTCCCCACCCATTCTTGCCGCAACATCAATCGAACGGCAATTACTTTTAAGAACTTCTGCAATAGCTTTAATCGCAATATCACCGTAATTATGTCCGTAAACATCGTTAATCTGCTTCAAGTGATCTAAATCAATCCCTATAACCGTGAACTTCTGATTTTGACGTCTTGCACGAATAGCCTCTTTATTAATAAATTCTTCAAAATATCTTCTATTGTATAGCCCTGTCATACTGTCCGTAACAGCCTGCTCCTTAACAGCTTGGAACAAGTCAGCTATTGTAATTGCAAGTTCAATCTGCTTTGCAAACAAAGATAAGAAGTTCAATTCATTCTCAGTTGCGGTTTCTCTTGACGAAAAAACAACTAGGGAACCAAAATGAGAATGTTTATACTTGAGTGGAACAAGAATAAAAGACTTAGTATTTGTCTTAAGAATATTATCTTTTACAGCCTCGTCAGAAACATCCGATAAAACATTTTTTACTAAATTTAGTACATCCGTTGATTGATAAATTTTATCTCCGTCAACAGAATCAAACAAACTGTCAATTTTGGGCAGTTTTAAACGTAAATCAGATGGCTCACAGCCAAAAATTTCTACAAACTTATCCCCAAACAAATCACCGGAATATGCAATTAACTGCAAATACTGTCCATCTTTATCAAGGAAACGTTTCGCAATACAACTGTGAAGATAACCCAACTCGCCCTGCAAACTGCTTACAATTCCGTTTAAAACACTGGAAATAGGCTTCGAAGAGTTCATCATATCCCAAATATGCTGCAAAGTAAGCATTTGACGGTTAGCTGTATCTAATTCTTGAGTTCGTTTCGCAATCTCTGCTTCCAATTTAGCATTACGCTCATACACCTCAAGTAAAGACTGTTTACCTAAATAAACAGTAGACTCAATATGCTCAATCTGATTCTTTATATTTTTTAAATTATCGAAAAAACCCACTCCGGCTATCCTATTCTTATTTCTTGGGACCCCTAAAAGTATAACACTTTTTTGAGATTTCTTCAATACATCAAAAACCTCCTTGACGGGAGTTGAACCCATGACCTCAGGCTTCGGAGACCTGCGCTCTATCCAACTGAGCTACAAGGAGATTTTGTTTTAATTCTAGTAAAGACGGCTCCGCTCGTCAACCTGCTCGCATTGCTCTACGCAACGCGACGCCGTTGACTCGACTCCACCTCACTCGTTTCACTCGCTCGGCTTGCCCATTCGCTCGCCGCGGGGCAACTGAGCTACAAGGAGATTTTGTTTTAATTCTAGTAAAGACGGCTCCGCTCGTCAACCTGCTCGCATTGCTCTACGCAACGCGACGCCGTTGACTCGACTCCACCTCACTCGTTTCACTCGCTCGGCTTGCCCATTCGCTCGCCGCGGGACAACTGAGCTACAAGGAGATTTTGTTTTAATTCTAGTAAAGACGGCTCCGCTCGTCAACCTGCTCGCATTGTGGGTA
>CAKVLI010000009.1 GCA_934757155.1 uncultured Candidatus Melainabacteria bacterium
AATCAAAACACCTTCTTCTGTATATGCTGCATCTTTGCAGTCAGAAGGGTTTTCAGGGTTTTGAATAACAACTTTCATCGGTAAATTATATTTTTTTGCAAAATCAAAATCTCTGGTATCGTGAGTCGGAACTGCCATTACCGCACCTGTGCCGTATTCAACAAGTGCATAATCAGCCGTCCAAAGCGGGAAAATTTCTCCCGTGAACGGGTTTTTGCAGTGAGTTCCAAGAGGAACTCCTGTTTTAACTCTGTCTGTTGAAAGTCTTTCGATTTCAGTCATTTTTCTTGCATTAGCTCTATAGTCTTCAACAGCTTGTTTGTTTTCAGCTGTTATAAGTTTTTCGATATCTTTATATTCCGGAGCTACAACAAGGTAAGTTATACCGTGAACGGTGTCCGGTCTTGTTGTGTAAACAGGAACTTCCATTTTTTCTCCGTTTGGAGCATCAACTACAGGAAATCTGAAGATTGCGCCTTGAGATTTTCCAATCCAGTTTGCCTGCATTGTTTTTACGTTATCACCCCAACCTTCAAGTTTGTCTAAGTCTTCAAGAAGTCTCTCCGCGTAATCAGTAATCTTGAAGAACCATTGTGAAAGATATTTCTTCTCAACAACGCTGTCGCATCTCCAGCATTTGCCGTCAATAACCTGCTCGTTTGCAAGAACTGTTCCGCATTTGTCGCACCAGTTAACGGCAGCCTCTTTTTTGTATGCTAAGCCCTTTTTATAAAGTTGCAAGAATAACCATTGAGTCCATTTGTAGTATTCCGGCTTGCAGGTTGTAACTTCTCTTTCCCAGTCGTATGACAAACCGAGCATTTTTAACTGTTTTGTCATATAAGCGATATTTTCATCAGTCCAAGTTTCAGGATTTGCACCGTGTTTCATAGCTGCGTTTTCAGCAGGAAGCCCGAAACTATCCCAACCCATCGGATGCAAAACATTATAGCCTTGAGCTTTCTTAAATCTTGCTATAACGTCTGTAATTGTATAGTTTCTAACGTGTCCCATATGAAGTTTTCCTGATGGGTATGGAAACATAGATAGCGCAAAATATTTAGGCTTATCACTGTTGTCAGGAGTATGGAAAACTTTATTTTTTTCCCAAATTTCCTGCCATCTTTTTTCTATTTCCTGCGGAAAATATCCCTCTTTCATTTTCTCCTCCAAATTATTCCGAGATTTATTCTAGCATAAAATCTTTTTATACATCAATATCTTCATCCCCTTCAGCATCCGGTGCATCAGGTTCAGCAACTGTTTTTGTAAGTTTTTCGTTAAGCTCTTGTAAAGTTATTGACTTGTCCATTTTCTTTAAAGCATTTAAAACGGCAAGTTTATAATCTGCATCGGCTCTGTTTTTAGGATTATCAACAATTTCTCCGATTTTCTGACCCAAAATTCCCATAACAACTACAGCCGGAATTAAAACAACTCCGGTTGCCATAATTGAATGTGCATCAATAGTCCCGATTTTAACAAACGAAATCGTTCCTATAACGAGCATTGTGACTACTACAAAGAAATTTCGGATGTTTTCTGTATAATCCATTATTTATTCATATTCTCCATATCTTTTTTCATACAGAATTGAACAAGTGTCATTTTGTCGATGTTGCTCAAGTTAGTAAATCTGCCAGAAATTGTGTAAAGCCCGCTATCACCTTTTTCTACACGGATAAGCTGGTATTTACACTTGATTTCTTGTTCATCACTTAGCTTAATGGTAACTTTGTATTCTTTTTCGATATCAATATTTTCTTCGGTTCTAACCTTCATGCCACCGGCAGAAATATCTAATGTTCTAACTTTGTGAGTTATATCATTGTATGTTAATTCTAAATCTTCGATGAATTTGATACGTGTGAATTTACGTCTTTGTAAAAATCTGTGTTTAACAGGGTTTGCAATTGTAATAACGTTGTTTTCAAGATTTTGAATATAAGATTCGAAATACAGATAACCATTATCAGTTAAAGAGTAAAAGTCGCAAATGTGATTTACAATCAAACCTTCCGGTTTGTATTTTAACTCCATTCGAAATCCTTCCATTCCGACATCAAGAACTCTCCCTTTGTTTGATTGTTTAAAATCTTGTGGAACAATTGTAACAAGCTGATTGTTTTTTATAAGTTCTCTCATTTGCTATCCTTTCCTTATTTCTTTAATGAATCAATTTTTATTATGCCGACAGATTTAAGTTTCACGTTCGGACTTATTTCATTATATGACATAATCGCAATTTGTGGATACTGTCTTTCAACCAATCTTCTAAATAACAGTCTTATTGGCGCAGAACACATAATTACAGGTTGGTTACCGGTCGCTGTGATTGCTTTTTCAAGCTCAATATTAAGTCTGTCGTACAATGCTCTGGAGAAGTTTGGATCAAGAGTAACGCTTGTACCGTCAGGACTTGCGCCCTTATAAATAACATTCTCGACTTCCGGTGAAAGCAATATAGCAAGTAAATCGCCGGTATCTGCAAGGTTTTGTTTGCAAATGTTTCTTGAAAGTGCTTGACGAACATGTTCTGTCAGGAAGTTTGGATTTTTGTTAACCTTGGACTGCAAGCTGATTGTTTCCAAAATTGTTTTCAAATCTCTGATTGCAACCCCTTCTTTGAGCAAGTTTTGGATTACTATCTGAACATCTCCAATTGTAATATCCTTCATTATGTCGTCAACATACTCTTCTGAAACCTCTTTCTTGAGGTTATCAATAAGTTGTTGAATGTCGTATCTTGAAACAATTTCGTAAGCGCATTTTTTGATAACTTCCGTAATGTGAGTTGAAATAACAGCGGATGCTGAAACGACAGTATAACCTGACATTTCTGCGAGGTCTTTGTCCTTAGGCTCAATCCATAAAGCAGGCAGACCAAATGCAGGCTCTATCGCGTGAATACCATTGATTGTCAAGTTTCCAACAGGATCGCCGGCACACATAGCCAAATATCTTTCAGGATAAACTTCACCTGATTCAAGAGCTACGCCTTTAAGTTTGATTTGGTAAGAATTTGGTGACAATTGTAAATTATCTCGAACTCTTATAGACGGAAGCACAATACCTAAATCCAAAGCGGTTTGACGGCGTATTTGTGCAATTCTTTCCAGCAAATCCCCGCCCATTTCAACATTAAGAAGTTGAACCAGTCTGTAACCGACTTCAATTTCAATAGTATCGACATTCAATAATTCCATAACGCTTTCTTTAGTAGCTTTTGCACGTTTTTCTTTTTTGCCGAGTTTTTCTTGTTGTTCAAGTTCAGCCTTCTTAGCTTCCTCTGTTTGAATAGTAGCCTTTTTCTCTTTTGTTTTAAAGAACGCCATTCCACCTGCTACAGCTGCTATAAATAAGAATGGAGCTGTCGGCATACCCGGAATTATACCCATAAATGCAAGCAATCCGGATACAACACCTAAAATTCTCGGGTCAGAGAACATTTCGTTTTTAATATCAGTAGAAAGAGATTCGTCTTTGCCTGTAGCTCTTGATACAATCAAACCTGTTGCGGTAGAAATCAAAAGTGCAGGAATTTGTGAAACAAGACCGTCACCAACTGTCAAGATTGTGTACGTGCCGAGTGCCTGTTGAAGGTCCATATTCAACTGGATAATACCGATAATCAAACCACCAACAATGTTTACAATAGTAATTACAATACCAGCGGTGGCATCACCTTTAACGAACTTAGAAGCACCATCCATAGTACCATAGAAGTCTGTTTCTCTTTCAAGTTTACGTCGTCTTTCTTTTGCCTGTTCTTCGTTAATAAGTCCTGAGTTCAGATCTGCGTCAATACTTAACTGTTTACCTGGCATTTTATCCAATGTGAAACGAGCGGAAACTTCTGCAACACGGGTTGCACCACCTGTGATTACCATAAAGTTGATTAATACCAAAATACAGAATATAACCGCACCGACAACGTAGTTACCACCGACTACGAACTCTCCGAATGCATTAATAACGTTTCCAGCCTGACCATGAAGTAAAATCAGTCGAGTTGAACTTACGTTTAACCCCAGTCGGAACAGTGTTGCAATCAACAAAACTGTCGGGAAAGAAGAGTAATCAAGCGGTTCTTGTGTGTATAAACAAACGAGTAGAATTACTACCGCTAGAGAGATGTTTATTGTTAAAAGAATGTCCAACAAAGGTGCAGGAAGTGGTATAACCATCATACAGACGATTACAACCAAGCCTATCGCAAGAACGATATCGTTATTTTTTAAGATATTTGATAACTTGGATAACTCCATCCTCTTCCGCCTAAGTTTCTCCTCTCTTACTATTGTATACGTATGCCAAGATTTCGGCAACAGCTACATACAAGTCTGATGGTATTATACCATCAATCGGTACAGAATTGTAGAGGGCTCTTGCAACAGGTCTGTTTTCAACAATCGGTACGTTGTTAGATTTTGCAATCTCCCTAATCTGAAACGCTAAATAATCAACCCCTTTGGCAACAACTATCGGCGCAGGTGCTTTTGTTTTGTCATATTGAATAGCAACAGCATAATGTGTCGGGTTTGTTACAACAACATCCGCTTGCGGAACTGATGCCATCATTCTTTGACGAGCCATCTGCATTTGAATTGAACGTATTCTTGCCTTTATCTTAGGGTCTCCTTCTGTATCCTTATGTTCGTCTTTAACTTCTTGCTTTGTCATCTTGATTGATTTTTCGTATTCGTAATTCTGATATTTTTTGTCAAGATAGCCCAAAATCAGCATTGCTAAACACATGTTAATAATCATATTTACAAGAATTGAACCGATAATATTCAATGCAATAGGAATATCTAATCCTACAAGTCCAAGCAAGTCCCCTTTTCTGCTATTAATAGCCGAATAACCGCAAGCTCCTACGATAACAATTTTTAAAATTGATTTTACAAATTCAACCATTGAGCGCGGCTGGAATGGGTTGAACACACGTTTTGCGTTCTCCAGCATTTTTTTAGGGCTTAAATTTTGTAAGTCAAACTTAGCTTTTTGGAGAGCAAAAACATGCCCGACGTCCATCCTGATTACAATAATAGCCAAAATTGCCAAGAAAATCAGGAAAGGCAGTACTATAACCCCCAAATACCTAAAATATGGATAAAGTAATCCGATGATGCTCGAAGTGTCTAATGAGTTTGGATTGAGGTTTGAAAATGTATCTTGCATCATGCTTATCATAGTGGAGTACATATGTTTTGAGAGCATGCCAAGCAAGGCTATTCCACCGACCATAACCATGGCGGATTCCATATCCTTACTTTTTGAAACATTACCCCTTTCGCGCTCTTTCGTTCGCCGTCGGGTGGTGGCTTCTTCGGTTTTTTCTGCTGCGTCGTTCCCCATTTGTCCTCACTAAAATACTGCTGTGATTTTGGTCAAGAATTGTTCTACCAAAACTGCAATGTATTCCGCCATTGGTCGCATAAATATCAGAGATAACAATAACCCCAGATAGATTTTTAATGGCATTGAAACCATAAAGATATTCATTTGCGGCATCATTTTTGAAGTGAAGCCTAACAGAATATCTGTTATAAATAAAACTCCGAATATTGGGAGTGCTATTCCTAAACCGACACTGAACATTTGCCCCGTAATTACAATGATTTGTTCAACAATGCCAGGTGAAAAGTTTATCACATATCCTACCGGCATGTCTTTAAAACTGTTATATATAGCTGCAAAAAGCCATTGGTGCGCTCCAAGAGCAATAAATATCATTGTCGCAAGATAAGTATAAGCTTGCGTTATAACCGGAGAGTTTCCACCTGATGCCGGATTTAATGCTTGATCCGCAGATAAACCCATCTGAATTGCAAATGTGTTAACACCAAGTTCTACACCGATGAACAATATATTTGCGCAAAATCCGATTGCAAAACCGATTAGAAACTCTTTAAATAATATTAATGTTAAAGCCGGAACCGAAGTCGGTGCAACAAATGCGGTATTTGCCTGCACAATCGGAAATAATATAAACGAAATTGTTGCAGCAAGCCAAATTTTTACCTGCATAGGAATAGGGTACGTTGAAAACAGAGGTGCTGACGTAAATAAGCCTGACATTCTTGTAAAGATTGCCATGAAAAGTAATATATTGCCTACCGAAAACAGCACATCCAAGTTGAACATTACATTGCCCCTATAAGCTGCGGTATTGTTGCCATAAATTCGTTAACAGTGGTGATGAAAACACTCATCATCCAAGGTAATAGGAAGATAAGCAAAATTACACAACCAACGATTTTAGGAACGAACGTTAATGTGGATTCCTGAATTTGTGTAACAGTCTGAAAAATACTTACCATAAGACCGATTACAACACCGACTAAAAGAATCGGTACTGACATTTGTAAGGTCAATATAAACATTTTTTGCAAAAGAGTTATAACTATATCTTGCATAACCTACCTCACAAAGCTTTCTACCAGTGATTTTACAATCAGATACCAGCCGTCAACCATTACGAACATAATTAACTTGAACGGCAATGCAATCATAGTCGGTGGTAAGAACATCATACCCATTGATACGAGGACGGATGATACGACTATATCAATAACCAAAAACGGCAGGTAAACAACGAATCCGATAGTGAATGCTGTCTTTAATTCGCTAAGTATGAATGACGGTAACAGTACGTATGTAGGCACATCTGCTTTTGATTTTGGCTTTTCAATCTTCGCCATTCTTACAAAAAGTGCCAGTTCTTTTTCATGTGTTTGCTTAAACATGAAATTTCTTATAGGCTCAATTCCTCTATCCAATGCTACTTGCTGAGTGATTTGGTTGTTCATATACGGCTGCAAGGCTTTTTCATTAATCTCATTGAATGTAGGTGCCATAATAAAGAAGGTCAAAATCAAAGCTAAGCTTGTCAAAACCTGATTTGGCGGTAAATTGCTCGCACCGATTGCTTGTCTTGTAAGTGATAAAACAACAACCAGTCGAACAAAGCATGTCGTCATTATCAAAATGCTTGGAGCCAAGGTTAAAATTGTTAACCAGATTAAAATTTGCAAACCGTTTGTAAAATCCTGTGGTGTATTTGCGGTTTGCATCCCGATATTAATGTTAGGGAATGTCATTGCAGCTGTGGACGGCAGTGCTGTCAAAATTAAACCGGCAAGCGCAAATCCCCACTTTTTAAAATCTCTCATCGTACATTTTCCTTAAAAAATCAACTATCAGAAAGAAGTCACACTTCTCCCCAAGAGTATCATACACTATATAATAATCCGTGCCAATCTGTTAAGTTATATAAAGCTATCGAGAGATTCTCAAGTGTCTGTCGTCGCCTTCGCCGATTGATGTACTCTGCAAACCGTATTGTTCTACAAGTTCATGTTGTAATTTTCTGATTTGGGTATTTTGTGGGGCAAGTTCAATTACTTCTGCTCCGTCCATGACCTGCTTGATTGCGGTTTTAACTTCATCTAATGCTATTTCGGTTTCGTCCTGATAACCTGTGTCATTTTCGTTGTCGTAAGGACGTAAGTCTAGAGCATCTTTCAAAACTTTCTGAATTTGTGCCATAGAGTTTGTTTTTACGTAGAAAATCTGAGCTCTGTATTCTTTTGCCGTATTTAAAATCTTTGCTCCGCCTTTTGCAAAGTTCTTGTGCGCAATAACAATATCCGCATCCTCAACGTTACGAGTTATTTCTAAATTGAAGTTAAGTCGTTCGATAAGTTTTTCTACAATTGTTCTTGAAACAGCGTACAAATAAACTTTTTTCATAGGTTTATTCTGGTCGCAGTATTTTTGACGTGAGAAGGAGAAGTTCAAGCTGTTTTCTTCAGGTTTAGCCTGTTGTTGCTCAACTTTCTTCGGCTCTTCAATCGTGCATTTATCAGTGTATTCCTTGTCAACTTTTCTGAGTTCAGGGCGAATCGGCCATCCTCTCAAAATGTAGTCAACAGCTTCTGCAGTGTTTTTGTACACTGCAAGCGTGTTTCTATCAATAATTTCTATAACTATATCAAATGTAGGCTGCTTTTCTCTTTCCAGAACTGTTTTCTGCGAAGCTCTTCTTTTCGCTTCGTCATCACCTAATGTTACAGACTGAATTCCACCGACCAAATCTGAAAGAGTCGGGTTTTTAATTAAGCTTTCTAGACTGTTACCGTGAGCGGTTGCAATAAGCATTACACCACGTTCTGCAATTGTTCTGGCTGCTTGTGCTTCTGCTTCTGTACCGATTTCGTCAACAACAATAACTTCCGGCGTATGGTTTTCAACAGCCTCAATCATAATATCTTTTTGGAATTCCGGCTGAGGCACTTGCATTCTTCTTGCTGAACCAATCGCAGGATGCGGAGTGTCGCCATCGCCCGCGATTTCATTTGAGGTATCTACGATGACAACGCGTTTTCCTAGTTCATCTGCTACAAGTCTGGATATTTCACGAAGTTTGGTAGTTTTACCAACTCCCGGGCGTCCCAGAAACAATATACTTTTCCCTTGTGTACAAATATCTTTTATGCAAGAAATTGTACCTGTTACGACTCTACCAATACGACAAGTTAAACCTACAACTTTTCCCTGACGGTTTCTAATTGCGCTGATTCTGTGTAACGTCCCTGGAATACCGGAACGATTGTCGTGTGTAAACTCTTGTAAGTGCGAAGTTACAAAATTTATATCTTCATCAGTGATTCCTTCGCTTCCAAGCTTTTCAATTCTCCCGCCAGCGTGTCTGATTTCGGGCGCGCGACCTATATCTAAGACAATTTCAATCACATCTTCAAGCCTGTCGATTGTCAAATTTGATACAACCTTTTGGGGCATAATGGCCATAAGTTTTTCAAGGTCATTTTGAAATTGTATGCTGCTTGTCATGTTTATATTAGAATGCCTTTCTGCTCTCGCTTTTGGCGGGTAACTTCCAAAGCTGTCTCCTACCCTATTATAACATATTTTTACATCCATTTTTGAAGTTTGTCACGAATATTAAGAAATATTAAGACGGCTTTAAGTGTCTAAAATACGCTTATAGTGTGATTTTTGGATGCTGTGACCAATAAAAAAGCGGGTTTTAAACCCGCTCAATTAGTTCTCTTTTGCTCTCTCTTTTTACTAACGATTATACGCCTGTTCCGTTTTTGTCCTTTACTTTAGCCTGCTCTTCTTTTTCTTTCTCTTGGTCTGTTTCCGCTTTTTTATCTTGTTCTTCAACATACATTGTAGCGAATTGCTCGTACAATTCTGAATCTTGAAGGATTTCATCTAATTCAAGGTAGTTGTTTTCATCGATATTAGCATCTTCAAATTGATTTTTTTCAATACCGACTTTACGTGCAGCACTTTCGGTAAGGTGACCTGCACCAATTGTTTTTACGATAAAGTTTTTTAGAACATTTGCGTTAATATTTGCTGACATTTTTTAGCTCCCATCTTAATTACATCTTATATATATAAAAACTTTATTAATTGTCGGATTTCATAACTTGTATTTTTTGTTACAAAAGTTAATAAAAAAGAAGCTCAACAATTGTCAAGCTTCTTTCTTATTTAAAATCAGTAATTAAACTAACTCAACTGTGTATAGAGCGTTCTTTTCAGCAATTTCAACAAGGCTTTTTGAAACAGCAATCATAGAGATTTCTGAATCAAGCTTGTTTACGCAAGAACCACAACCGATAGCAGACGCGCCTGCTGCAAATGCTAATGCAGCTGTTGTAGGGTTAATGCCTGTTGCTGTCATAATAGGAAGCTCAATGTTGCGTGAGAGTTCAATTGTGTTAGAGATTGTTAATTCTGCTCTTTCAACCAAACCTCTTGCACCGTTTGAAGGATGTTCGTTAGTGAAATGTCCTTCTGTTTGAATTAAGTCGATACCTAAAGCTTCAAGCTCTCTTGCAAGGTTAACTTGTTCTCCGATTTCTAATTCGCCAGGGATTGTTACGCAGAAGAATACATCTTCTCCGGCGATAAGTTCTTTTGTTCTTTTTGCAAGACCCAAAACTTGTTCAGCGTTGAAGCTCAAACCTTTTTTGTAAAGTGCATCAAAGTTTCCGAGTTCAATTGCGTCAGCACCGAGTGCAACAGCGTGAACCAATTCTTCCGGAACTACTGATGAAACAAATACAGGTAAGTCAGTCATATTTCTTACCATAGAGATTATATCCGGATTAGCGCAAATATCTACAGCGTGTGCGCCTGCTTTGTCAGCAGCCATAACAACTTTTTTTACGCTTTCCGCATCAAAATTATCAATACCGGCGATGATTTTTACAGCTCTTTTTTCGTCTAAAGCTCTTTTAAAACTTTCAATTCTTGACATGTCTTTCTCCTTCTTTGTGTCGATTGTGACTTTTTTGTCTATTATACATTAAAGTTTGAAAACATACAAGAGATATTCTTTTGTTTATCTTGTTTTTACCGTATTTGGTGATTGTGTTTTTTCACTAAAAACTCAAATAATACAATGAGGTTTTGATATGAAAAAATTTTTAATAACTTGTCTATATGCTGTATCCCTTCCTGTTTTTGCGTTTGACAGGGATGAAGCTGCAACAATATCTTTATACGAGAAAATTAATCCGGCTATTGTTTGCGTTGATTCTCAAATATCAGACGGAATGTCCTGTGGTACAGGTTGTGTTATAGATAAACGCGGAATTATTTTAACCAGTGCGCATGTAGTTGATGTGGGTAAAAGTGTTGTAGTTACAATGGCTAATGGACAAAATTATGAAGCAAAAGTTATCAAAAAATTTGGTGAAAATAAAGACATAGCACTCCTTAAAATTAACGTACCGAGAGATTTGCAGACAGTAAAACTTGGTGATTCAGAAAAAATTAAAGTGGGGCAAAAAGTTCTTGCTATCGGAAATCCGTTTGGGTTTAACGGCACTTTGACGCAAGGAATAATTTCAAGAATTGATTATTCTAAAAATCGAATTCAAACAGATGCGGCGATAAATCCGGGGTCTTCTGGTGGTCCGCTTTTAAATAAGAACGGAGAAATTATTGGGATAAATCAAGCTATTTTTAACCCTGATAATAATATTTCAAATATCGGAATAGGCTTTGCTATACCGATAAATTTAGTAAAAGAATACCTCCAAGAGGTGGATAATACTTGATAATTCTTAAACAGGCATTATAATAGAATGTATGTTTAAAAGATTTTTGGTAACAGCAATATTATTTTTATTTGCAGCGGTTTGTTATGCAGAGCCAGCACTAAGAGATTATGATGAATACAGAATCCCTGCTGGGTATAATATTCCTATTATGTCATTACAGGAGTTTTCTACTGCATATACTGAAGAAGGTGAACAATTGAAGTTCGTAACGACTTCAGATATTTACTTATATGACAAGACTGTAATTCCTAAAGGTTCAAGACTTACCGGATATATTGAGAAGAAAAACGAACCTATTCGCGGTACAAATGCTGCGATGAAAGTTTTTATAAACAAAATGTATTTGCCGGATGGTTTTGAAATTCCGATAAAAGCATATATCTATTCTGCTAATGATAATACAATCGGTGGGGAATTGACTCCGCCATTAACGTATAATAAAATTCCTCATTATCAACGTTGGTCAATGTTCAGAGCAATGGGCGTTTTACAATATGTTCCGGGCGATCAGCGTAAAATGGGCGAACACGTAACAATTTCGTCAGGTGCAAATCTTACAATGGTATTGGTTGCGCCGATATTTATGACACATACCTTAATAAATTGACAAATTGTCAGGAGATTATAAAATATTATATGGGTGAGCATGTTATTTAAACATGCAATGCAGACTAACCGGAGAGAGAGGAAAAAATGAATAAGAAAGCGCTAACAGTTTTGATGCTTATGGCTATTACAATGGGCGATGTAGTTTTTGCTGCAACAAATTATTCATATCAACCTTCTCAGGCTACGATGAACAATTCATATGTACAACAACCTTTACAAAGTGTTTATCCTCAAAATAATACTTTGAGAGGTAACGTTGTAATGGTTCCTTCCGGCGTTTCTATGAAAGCAGCATTAACTGCTCCGTTATCGTCAGAATATACAACGACAGGTCAATCTGTCAGCTTGGCTTTAAATTCTGATTTTTATTACGATGGAAAACTTATTGCTCCAGCAGGAAGTACTGTTTACGGTACTGTTATAGAAGCTTCTAAAGCTAAGCGTGGAAGTATTAATGGAAAACTTTGTGTAAGATTTAATCAATTGTTCACGCCTTATGGAACTCAAATCCCGATATCTGCAGTTATTAAGACAGATGATATGACAGGCGTTTTGCAAGGCGGTACAAAAATGGATGTTGCAAAAGAATATGGTAAAGATGCTGCTGTTGGTGCAACTGCAGGCGCATTGTCAGGACTTGTATTTGGTGCTCTAGCCGGTGGTAATGTCGGGAGAGGAGCTGCTTTGGGTACAGCAGTAGGTGCGGGCGGTGGCGTTGCAAAGTCTGTATGGGATAAAGGTAATGATGTTGAAATACCTGCGGGTGCATTAGTTGATATAATGTTGATGCAGCCGATAACGGTCAATTCTTCATCATATCAGTATGAAAATTAGCAGATAGGATAATTTAAAATACGTGAAGACAGATTATTCTGTATTTGTATTAAAAGAGAGATGAGACAGTGTCATTAATTAGTAAAAAAAGTTTTATACTAGACGAAGAAGAGGAAAACAAAGAACCTTATAAACTTCCGGAGCTTGTAACAAGCAAGCCAGAGGTTATACCGATTAAAGATTCTTTCCTCATCTCAACAGCTTTGCATCCTGCGGTAGTGTTGTTAATTTGGTTGATTTCATTTATATTAGCTTTGGCAGGTATTCATTTATTTGAATTTGGAAAGATTAAGCCTCAACCAAAAAGAGATATTGAGTTTGTACTTGTAGATAAACCGGGCACTCCGCGAGATATGAATACAAAGAATCGTGCGGATATAAATTCAAGAAGCGGTGGTATTAATGACCCTAAAAGAAAAGTGTCTATGCCTTCTGCACCTAAAAAACAAGCAAAACCTTCCGCTGCTGCAAGCAGTGCAAATAAATTAATAAAAAAACAACAGCAGCAAGCTCATAAACAAGCTATCGCGAAAACTAAAACACAGCAAAATACTCAGCCGAAGAAAACGCCTGCGGCAAAGCCGGCGCAACAACCTTCGGCAGTTAATAAGCCTTCACCGGCAAAACCGGCTCCACCAAGTGCAAGACCGAGTGCAAATCCGATTTCTGCACCGACCCCTGTAGCTAAACCGTCAACACCGTTTAGTGTACCTGCACCAAAGGGTGCGCCTGTCGGTAAGACTTTATCAACAGGACCTATAGGTGGTACAGGATCTGCCGGAACTGCAAAATCCGGTGGTTCTTATTCATCCGGCACAGGTAGTTATGCACCAAGACCGTCGTTGTCACCTTCATCAGGTGGTGGTAGCGGAACTCTTGCCAGAGGTTCATCAGGCGGCGGCACAGGCAATGTCGGTAATCCTGGAGGTGGCGGTGGTGCTCCCGGTATTGATGCTCTCAGAGAACCTGACTTTGGTCCTTACATGAGAGAGCTTCAACGCAGAATTAAATTAAACTGGGATCCTCCAAAGGGTAATGAAAGTAAAACAGTAGTTTTGTTATTTAAAATTGCAAAAGATGGCAGATTGTTGTCTTGCAGAGTACATCGTTCATCCGGACTGCCAACAGCCGATCAGGCTGCTTTAAAAGCGGTTGAACTTACGGCTCCGTTCAGACCATTGCCGGCAGATTTTAAAGGACAAAGTATAGATATCCAATTTACGTTCGACTATAGAGTGTTTGGAGCATCAAGGTATTAAAGAAAATAAACAGAAGATAAAGGGGAAATATTATGGATTTATTATTACATTCAATTCAACTAGATTGGCCGGTATTGTTACCAATATTATTATGCTCAATTTTAACGATTATGGTAGCAATCGACAGAGCTGCTTTTTACAACTCAAATAAAAGAAATGTTATTGAATTTATTCCGAGATTGCAAAAAGAATTAACAAAGAATAATCTTATGGGTGCTCAAAATCTTGCAGTTCAATGCGGTGGTATTATTGGTGAAGTTACAGAAGAAGCTGTTAGAATTTTTTCTGAACAGAAAAAAGGTTTTTCACGTTCTTTTGATATTGCATCTGCCCTTGCTACAAGAAAACTCGAGCACCGTTTAACAATTTTAGGTACAATTGGTGGTGTTGCACCGTTCCTAGGTTTATTTGGTACAGTTGTAAGAATTCTTTATACATTCCAAGATTTGGCATCACAAGGTAACCAATCTGCTGCGGTCGCTATGGGTATCGGTTCAGCTTTGATTGCTACGGCATTTGGTCTTGGTGTTGCGATTGTTGCTGTTGTATGCTATAACACTTTTCAATCTACAGTTAAGAGATTTGAAGATGACTTCCAGTTAATCAAACTCTTGTTCTTGAGCTTTGTTGACTCAGAAGATGAGCCTGCTATGCAATCAAAATCAAGCGTTGCATTAGGCTAAGATAATTATTAAGGTAAAATTATGGCTATAAAATCAGGTAAAAATGCATTATTTACAGAGATTAATATCACACCGCTAACGGATATTTTCCTTGTGCTGTTGATTATTATGATGGTGGTTGCTCCGACTTTTCAATCAGTAGACAATTCAATTACGATACCGGAAGTCAACAGCGGGACATCAATTGAACAGGGAAAAGTTACTGTGTCTGTAACTAAGGATGGTTCTGTTTATGTAGGTGACAGAAAATCCTCTTTATCTTCTTTGGTTGCTGATTTAGAAGCGGTTAAAGGTGATGCGGAAAATCCTGAAGTAGTCGTAAAAGCTGATGAAAAGGTTAAAAGTTCAATTATTATGTCGATTATGGATGCTGCACAGGATGCTCATTATAAAAAATTAATTGTTGCCGGTGAACCTTTGAATAAAAAAGATCAGAAGAAACTTGAAGAAGAGACTTCCACCGCTAATTATACGTCAAATAATACGGTGGAAGGTGCTACAACTCCACTTCCAAGTGATAATGAATATGAGAATTGGAGCGAATAATGCGTGACAGTTTTAACGAGATTAATATTACACCGCTGACAGATATCTTTTTGGTTCTGTTAATTATAATGATGGTAATTGCTCCTTTGCTTGATCAGCAGGGGTTAAATCTGGCTGTACCTGAAGTTGTGAATGAAGAACAGATTAAAAAAGATGCTAAAATTATGAATGTTGTTGTAACTCAGGATAACAAGTTTATGTGGGAAGGGCAAGAGGTTCAGGCTGACGGTTTGGAACAGCTATTCACTGCTCACGCTAAAGACTTTCCGGATGGTTTACTTATTCAAGCTGATGATGATTCGGAACACGGCGCAATCGTAAAAGTTATGGATAGCGCAAGAAATGTCGGGATTACGAGCATTTCACTTTCTCGAGGTTAGTCTATTTTATTAACTTCAAGCAGACGTCATCAAATATATTCACAGGCTTGATTCCTAATTTTGCCTGTGTTTTTGCATCTTCAAGAATTTTTATATGTTCTATGAAATCCACTCTTTTAGGGTTCTGTTTGAGGATATTTAATAGGTAGTTTTGAATACTTTCCAGCACGGTTTGAGCAGAGTTTTCCTTTGCCAGGTCTTGAAGTTTTTGTGAAATATCAAACACATCTTTTCTGTCGAAAGTCCAGTAGTTTTCAAAAACTCCGTTTATTAAATTGTATTCGTATTTTATGCTATCAGCTCCTGCAGGTACAAAGAAACACTGGCATCTTGATATTATTGTCGGAAGCAGGTCATCAATATATCTGCACAAAAATATAAAAGTCACACCACTTTGCGGTTCTTCAATGATTTTTAGAAGAGAATTCGCTGTTTCAGCTTGAAAATTCTGCTGATTCAACCCTGAAATATTTCCCTCATCATCTCTGTCACAGAAAATAAATACTCTGTGAAATTCTGAATCACTCATTAAGCGTTCTTTTATTAATGCGGATTGTTTAATTGAAATTACTGTTTTTGAATCGTCATCTTCCGGTTTGTTATCCAATCTTGAAATTGTCATGACAGCCGGATGAGAGTCTTCTCTAATCCATTTGCAATTAAGACATTGACAATCATCAGCTTTGTTTTCCTTGCAGTTTAATAGACGCGCAATTTCTTTTGCCAAAGTGTATTGTGACTCTAAATCGTTACCGTAAAACAATAAACTTTGTGGCATCGGACGTGAATTTGAAGTTAGTGCTTGTGTAAAATAGTTTGTTAAAAACGGATACTTATCTGATAAGAGCACATTCCACCTCCGAATTTATATCAAGTGCCTCTGCGGACTTGATTTTCCACTCAGCATTGTATAAGTTTTGCTTTAGATTAACTAAATCTGAAGCTTTTGTATTCTTCAATTTTGTTAAAGTTTGTTTGACTACAAATTCGTGCATGCCTGTGAGTTTTGAAAGCTCCATAGGAGAACAGCTTGAAGATTTAGTTTTTATAATAATCCATTTTCTTAGCATTGTCTGAATTGCAGCTAAAATTTCAAGCGGATGCTTTCTGTCCGTTAGTTTTTTGAACTCCAAAAGCGCTCTGTCTTTTTGGTTTTTCATTATCAATTCTGTTATGTTGAACAAATCCTCATTAGAAATCGCGATTTCTTCGACCATTTTTTTTGTAACGACTTTTTCCGGATAAGCAATAAGTTTCAGTTTATCCAATTCTCCGTCAAACTGTCGAAGGTTGTTTCCGATATGTTCAATAAGCAGTGAAACTGCGTCTTCTTTGAGTGACAAGTCTTTTTTCTTGGCTCTTTTTTTTATCCAATCAGCAATTTCCGCGGTTTTGTATGTTTTGAAAACAGGAAATTCGCGAGAATTAAACTTGCTCAAAATCTTGTAGAGTTTGCGTCTGCTGTCGATTTTCTTGCCTTCGTCTCTTGGCAGACATACAACAAAAACGATGTCCAAAGAATCAGGATTGTTTTTCAATGCGTCTTCAATGTCAGCAAGCTCGGAATCTTCGAAATAATTCTTTTGTGAAGAAAAATACTTATCGGCATTAATTACAACAAGCATATCACCGAACATCATCGGTGGAGTCCTCAGTGCCGTAATAAGCTCGGAGTATTCCGGGTTGTCTAACGTTTGAAAATTCATAGAAATAAAATCGGGATTGAGTTTAGAGCGCATATTCTCAATCTCGATTTCTATATTATAATCTTCATCCCCGTAAAAAAAGTATACTGCCATAAGTCGATTATACTATAAACGGGAAAATTGTTTAATTATTTTAGATGGCTTCTAAGGCTCGATATTTTGCGGATTTTGCAACGACACCATAACAGACCATAGTTAACCTGTTATTAAGTGCCAACATTGTTTTATAACTGTCTGCGGAAGCATTCATTGCCCCCATCATATCATCTGCGGAAATTCGTGATACCAATGAATCTGCGTCGTGGTTATCTACTTTTTCCTGTGCATACTTTTCTACCAATAATTTGTCGATAAAATCTCTTGCTCCAATTGCCATAGTGCGCTCTCCTATAATCTTTTTTAGTATTACTCTTTAAGCTAATCTAAGATAGAAACTTCCAGATTTCTGTTGAAACCTGTTATATTTTTTTCTCTCTTGTATATCTCTTATGTATATATAAAGTATTTACTTTTTTAAAAATTGCCTTTTTTCTTTCGAAATATTAAGTTTTGTAACATTTGATATAACTTTTTTCGAAATTTGTAACATGGCTATGGGCTTTGAGCCTGTTTGTAAAGATTTGTGATTTTTCTCTTTAATACTATATCTTTGTGATATATAATGTAGGTATATGTATATCGTCAAGAATCTAAAGGACTATGATTTGTCCCACAAGCAAAGGATTTTTGCTGGCTATATTAAGGATAATGTGGATTCGTATGTATGCTACGAAAAGATTACAAACCGTATGGCTATGCGTAAGTACTTCGCGCCGGACAATGACTATAACAACTATACGACTGCAATAGCAGATCCTGCGCTATTGGCATACAGAAAAGTGTGCTAAGTTTTAAGTTTGTTTAATTTCTTCACAAAACCCTAATATTGTGGTATTCTGAATTTGAGGGATATTATGAAGAAATTTTTAATAATACTTACACTGCTAATTACGCTGCCGTTATGCACCTTCGCAAAATCTAATAAAACGACGATGCCTTATGTAAAATTTAATGGTAGCAAGTTTTCGCTTTATTTTAGTGCAAAATCACCTGAGCTAAAGTCATATATGAACGAGTATTATAAAACGGCAGAAGGATATGCAAGTTGGACTGAACTAATTGGTGTACATCATTATCCAAGCTTTTTTTCACCAATTGATTACGCAAAGACTTTCAAGGATTATTTAGCAACAAGTAATTGTCCATGCGCAGTTGAGGCGGATGAAGAAAATAACTCAGCTATTCTTGATTTTTTAGTAATTGATAACTCTAAACTGCCTATTGTTTTGGAATTTAATGTATTCAGATGTGAAAAAAGTCCTATATGTGGGACGGTTTGTTTGCAATATGCAAAACGTTATACAATCATGAACGCTTTAGAAACTGACAAAGTTAAGAAAAATATTGTGAAAGACAGAGAAAAATATATTAAAAAGATTAAAAAAGTAGAGGTTCCGGATTTGGTGACTGTTGATATCGAGAAAGGAAAATATATAAACCACGAGGGGATAGTAAACGATTTACAATCTGAATTAAAATATAAATAAGTTATTGACTATGAACCGTTTTTAAGCTATTGTTTAAATTTGAACACGAGCCTAAAAGGGATATTGGAGAGAGCATGAGAAAAAAAATTATTACTATAGTTGCTATAGTTTTGGCATTAATATTAGGCAGAGCCTTAATTTCGCATATGGATAAAAATAAATCGGCTAAAGCTCGTATGGCGATGAGTACTCCTTCGGTTACGGCAGATGTTGTAACTGTGAGAAATGTAACTCGTCAATTTACAGCGAATGCCAGAGTCATGGCAAAATATAGAGTTGATGTTTTGGCTCGTATCAGCGGATATTTGACAAAAAGTTACTTCAAAGAAGGTGATTTTGTCAAAGCTGGGCAAGTTTTATTTGAAATTGAACCTCAACAATATCAATATGCTGCAAGTCAAGCAAAGGCAAATCTTGATAATGCCAGAGCTCAATCTGATTACTACAACAAACAGCTAGCAAGATATGAAGAGCTTGTAAGACAAGATTATGTTGCAAGATCTGATTATGATAATATTTTGGCTCAGAAAAATGCATATAGTGCCCAAGAAGAGAGCGCGTTGAGTGCATACCGCGATGCGCAAAGAAATCTTGGTTATACAAAAGTTAAATCTCCTGTTGATGGAAGAGTAGGTATAATTACAGTTACTGTAGGCAACTTTGTTACGACAAGTAGTGGCGCTTTAACCACAATTAACAGTTCTAATCCTATGTATGTAACCTTTCCGTTGAATTCAAAAGATTATGCTGAATTAGTCAGAATTGACGGTGCTAATGTAGAGCGTGACGTTGAGTTTATTTTTAGCGATGGCAAAAAATATGAACTAAAAGGTGTTCAGGATTTCCATGACAACAAAGTCGAAGAAACAACCGGTACTATTACTTTACGTGCAACCTTCCAAAACCCCAATGATGAGCTTATACAAGGTGATTTTGGCAGAATTATTATTTACTCAAAATTAAAAGATAACATGCCTGTAGTTCCTCAGAGTGCAACAATGGAAAACCAAGAGGGGATGTATGTATACGTGTTGGATAAAAATAATCTTCCACAAATGGTTTACATAAAAACTATGGGGCAGACCGAGGACAATATGTGGATTGTATCAGAAGGTGTAAAAGCCGGTGATAGAATTCTGACTGGTGGTATGCAAAAAGTTATGCAAGGTCGTCCGGTGAGAGTTGTCCAAACTTTGGTTGAAGATAATCAAAAGGCTAAAAAGGCTAACATCTTTACTAAAATAATCAATAAATTAAGGAAAAAATAATGGCAGGCAACTTATTTATAAAAAGACCGAAATTCGCGATAGTAATATCAATTGCAATTATTTTGGCAGGGTTGATATCTTTAACGACCTTGCCATTAGAAGAATATCCATCAATTACACCGCCACAAGTAATTGTTACAGCGACATATAGTGGTGCGAGTTCCGACGTAATTGCGACGACAATCGCGGCTCCGGTTGAATTGCAGTTGAACGGTATTGAAGACATGCTTTATATGCAGTCCGAATCAAAAAACGGTTCATACCAATTAACGATTTATTTTGACGTAGGTGCAGACCCTGATATGGCTCTGGTAAACGTTCAAAACCAGCTGCAATTAGTTACTCCTAGGTTACCGGAAGAGGTTAAGAGGTACGGGTTGACCGTAAGAAAATCAACAGGTGGTTCCGGTTGTTTGTACCTTGCTTTGACTTCACCAAATAAAACTTATAATTCTTTGTTCCTTGCTAACTATGCAACAATGTATATCAAGGATGAGTTGGCTCGTACAAAAGGCTGTGGTCGTATTCAGGTTTTTGGTGCAGGTGATTATTCAATGAGAATTTGGCTTAAGCCTGATAAAATGGCAAGCTTGGGAGTTTCTGCAACTGATATTAATTCAGCAATTACTTCTCAAAATACACAGTCTCCTGCAGGTAACATTGGTGTTGAACCGATGGATTCACCTCAAATGATGAAATTTACCTTGAGAACAAAAGGACGTTTGAAGGATGTTGAGGAATTTGAAAATATTATCGTAAAATCAAACTTAAACGGTTCTAACGTAAGACTAAAAGATGTTGCGCGTGTAGAATTGGGGGCGGAAAACTACTCATCAACTGTATCTGTCGGGGATAGTGATGTTGCAATTATTGCTGTATCCCAGCTGCCGGATGCGAACACAATTGACCTTGTTAATCGTATTCAAAAGAAAATGAAAACGATGAGCAAAAAGTTTCCGAATGACATTGAGTATGAAACGCAATATGATACAACAGAGTTTGTTAGGGAGTCTATTCACGAGGTTATTAGTGCGATTGTGTTAGCAATTGCCCTTGTAAGTGCGGTTACATATTTATTCTTAGGAACTGCTCGTGCTGCGTTTATTCCGTTCTGTGCGATTCCGGTTTCGTTGATTGGTGTATTTATTTTCATGGCTCTTATGGGCTTTTCAATAAACCTGTTGATTCTATTCGGTTTGGTACTGGCGGTAGGTCTCGTTGTTGACGACGCTATCGTTGTACTCGAAAACACTCAAAGGCACATCCAAGAGGGTAAAGATAGGGTTACTGCAACTGAAATTACTATGCAAGAAGTTTTTGGTGCGGTAGTTGCGACCTCTTTGGTATTGATGGCGGTATTTGTTCCGGTATCATTCATGTCAGGTATTTCAGGTCAGATGTACAGACAGTTCGCGGTTTGTATTGCAACTTCAATCGGTTTATCAACGGTTGTTGCGTTGACTCTTTCACCTGCGCTTTGTGCAATGATTCTTAAATCAGGCGAGGAAAAAACCGACTTTGAGTTTATCCAAAAATTTGAAGACTGGTTTAATGGTATTAGAGATAAATATTTACAAGGAGTTGAATACTTTGTAAAAGCTCCGAAGAAAACTTTAGCTGCTTTAGGCGGGATAATTATTCTGATTATCGGAATGTTTATAATCACTCCTACCGGATTTTTGCCTGATGAAGACAGAGGCGCACTGTTCGTAACAGCTCAGCTACAAGATGGTGCAACGCTTTCCAGAACAGGTAATGTTGTACACAAAATATCACGAGAATTAGGTGATATTCCGGGCGTTATGTCCGTTATGCAGATTAACGGTATGAACGGTGAAAACACTGCATTTATGATTTTGAAATTGTTACCTTGGTCCGAGCGTAAGTCTTCTAAATTGTCTATTAAAAATATTACATCTCAGGCACAAAATATTGTTTCAAAATATCCGGAGGTTACAGCTTTCGTTACTCAACCGCCTGCTATTTCCGGTATGGGTATGTATGGTGGTTTTGAATACCAGCTTTTGGATAAAGGGGACAGATCTTCTGATGAGTTGTTTGCTCAAGCTCAATCCTTATTGCAAACTGCAAGACAAGATTCAGCATTCTCCAGCTTGTATACTTCATTTACTTCCTCTCTCCCTCAGGTAGTTGTGAGTATTGAAGAGGACAAAGCCTTAGCACAAGGTGTACCGATCACGGAAATTTACGCAACTCTGGCTGCTCAATTTGGTGCAACTTATGTAAACGACTTTAATAAATTTGGTCGTGTTTATCGTGTATATATGCAGGCAGATGCCCCATACAGAGCTACATTGGGTGATATGAGTAAAATATACGTTAAAAATGTTTCAGGTCGAATGGTGCCACTGACGTCCGTAATTTCTACTACAAATATTGTTGGTCCATATTCATTGACCAGATTTAATATGTATCCTGCAATTACCATAAACGGTAACCCTGCAAACGGTGTAAGTTCGGGTGCAGCGATGAAGGAAATGGCTAAACTTTCTGACGAAATATTGCCGAACGATATGGACTTTGCATGGTCAGGTACATCTTTACAGGAGCAGAATTCATCTGGGCAAATCGGACCGATTTTGGCATTAGCGTTAACTTTCGTTTATCTGTTCTTAACGGCATTGTACGAAAGTTGGACTTTACCGATTGCTGTATTGCTGATTTCTCCGGTTGCGTTATTGGGTGCGTTGTTCTTCCAATACGTGTCTGGTCTGTCGTTAGATATTTATGCGCAAGTCGGTTTGGTAATGTTAATCGGTTTGAGTACAAAACAGGCTATTTTGATTGTTGAATTCGCAAAAGACGCTATGGAAAAAGACGGATTAGGCTACGTTGATGCTGCAATGCAAGCGGCAAGACTTCGTTTCAGAGCTGTTATGATGACAAACATTGCGTTTATTTTGGGTTTGTTACCGCTTGTATTTGCGCAAGGTGCAGGTGCAGGAAGCAGACACTCAATCGGGGTATCAGTGTTTGGCGGTATGTTAGCAGTTGCCTTCTTAGGAAGTTTGTTAGTTCCTGCTTTCTTTGTTGCTGTTAATGTTATGAAAGAAAAAACGGCTGAATATATAAATCAAAAAAGGAATAAAACTAAATGAAAAGGTTTAGATTTTTAATAATACTTTTAATAATATCAATGTTGCAACCTTGTAGTTTCGCTGCTTTTTGGCACAAAGAGCCTGCAACTCAATTAGGGAATGATATTCAAAAAGAAGAATATCCTGAGAGTAAAGACGTTGAGCCAAAAGTTGAAGACACTCTTGTTATTAAAGGCGGTGTCGAGGAAACAATGGATATCTCGATGGAAGAGTGTTTGAGATATGCACTTGGTAACAACCCCAAAATTCAGGCCGCTATGCAGGATGTGTTCGCGTCTGATGCAAGAATTCGTCAGGCTTGGTCAGCATATTTCCCACAATTCAGTTGGCAAACAGGCTATACAAGGATTAAGCAGTTACAGTTGTCAGATGCTTTGGGTGCAAACTTAATATTCAATTACTATGTGTTGGGGCAAATATCTGCTTCTCAAATGCTTTATGACTTCGGAGTTACGCAAAACCAAGTGACCATAAGAAAATTGGATAATAAAGGTTATAAAATTGCTTTAACCGGAACAGTGAATGATGTAGTATGCGAGGTTAAAAAGGCTTATTATAATCTTCAATATGCTCTTGAAGCTAAGAAAGTAGCTGAAGAGATGGTAGTTCGTTATGAAGCTTTTTATAATCAGGCAAAAGCTTTTTATATGGCGGGTACATCTCCGAAAGTCGATGTTACGATTGCGGAAGTTAATCTGAGTAACTCCAAATTGTTATTGATTCAGGCTGAAAATGCCGTGGAAATTGCTATGGCAAAATTGAATAACTCAATGGGGTTGCCTTATTCAAACAGATATAAAATTGCTGATAATCTCCGCTATACTCCTTGTGATGTAACTTTGAACGATGCAATTACCATCGCTAGAGAATCCCGTCCGGAATTCCAATTAGCTGAAGTTAAGGTTGAGGAAGCTCGTCAGAATGTTAAACTCGTTAAAAAATCGTATTTTCCGAAACTTACTGTTGAAGGACAATATCAGATAGGTGGTAAATCCTTCGTTTCAAATTATGGTTATAACTTGGGCGGATATTTGAACTTTCCTACAATTAACGGGATGTTAATAAGAAACGAAATAAAAGAGGCAAAAGCTTTACATTCCAGAGAAATAGCTAATGCATCAAGTACGAAGAATGATATATACTTTGAAATTCAACAAGCTTATTATTCAATGTTAGAGAAGAAAAATTCAATTCCGGTATCTTTCTTAGGTTTGAAACAAGCAAAAGAAAACTATGAACTTTCCTACGGAAGATATAAAGTCGGAGTTGGTAACCCTGTTGAGCTTAAAGAGGCTCAAGTGCAGTATCAGGATGCTATGTTGAAATACTACAATTCTTTGTACCAGTTTAATTCTGCTCGCGCGGATTTAGAAAAATTCATCGGAAAGAATATAGCTGAAGGTGAAGTTGAACTTGATACAAATTTGCTAAAGAATAAAAAACGCGGTTCAAAAAAATCATCATAGTATATTTAATGTATTGAGTAAAATATGCAAATATACTATAATCAAGTTAAATAGGAGAGAAAGAAGTATGTTACCAATCATAACTGAAGAAATATCATCAGAAATATTTGGTGAAGTTTTCCAAGATGTTCAAGCTTGGAGAAAGAATATGGTTCAGTATATCAAGGAAGAAAATCCTGAAATCAACAGTGCTATTTTAGAAGTGGCTAAGTATGATGAGAGCATTGACTTAAAGGCTGTTGCTTTGGGAGCATATTTATCTTACAGATTGATTGAAGTTGCAACAGAAAGCGAGGGGCTTTCATTGGAAGAATAACGCTTAGTTGGCGTTGTGGCTGTTATGCATTTTATCTGCTAGTTCGGCTAGGAATGTTGATATAAATGGGATAAACATATAATATACACACCCCATAATAAGGATAGGTTTTGCTATTTTTATGCCTTCTAAGTACTTATCCAGTTTTGGAGCATTTTTATTTGCTTCTTTGAATTTCTCTATGAATTTTTCAGTAGGTTTTTCCATTAGTCTATCTATGGCGTAGCTTGAAGTTATACTCAATCCCGTTGAAATAAATGCGTTGTAGACTACCGGAAGTTTTCTTCTTTCTTCAATTTTTTTACTGTGCATTGTTTGGTTGATAAATGTTGCTGTGGTTAAAGCGTCAGTTCCTGCTATAATGTGCATTGGAAAATTCGAATTTTTGTGTTTAACCGCAAAATCCTGAAACTTTTTCTTATTAAGAATTTTACTTATTCCTTTTGATAATTTTTCTTGACCTTTTCCTTTAAAACTCAATGAATTATTTTTCTCTTCTTCTTTCTTTTTTTTATCGACAGGCATTTGGTGGAACAAAAATTGCATAATGTACGGCATGCCTAATGTTGTCAAAATTGCTTTTGGGCAGGCTACAAGGAGTCCGATTCCAAGCTTGAACATTTGTGTTGCAAGAGTGTAGGCTTTTGATTCTGTGAGTTTATCACATCCGTCCTTCAAGGTTTTGACAGTTTCTTTATTTAAAAATTTCTTTGGATTTGTGTCAATTTTTTTTATTGATTTTGCGACCGGCATTGACATGAGAAGCATTAGAAGATAGCCGGAAATGCTTGAAGAAATGGATTTTGCGCAGGCAACTTTTTTGTTTTCTTTATCAGTTTTTGGTGCAGCCAAAATTGCAGCAGGTCTTGCAAACGCTGAGAATACCAATGTAGTTGTGGCGGCAAAAAGCGCGCCATTGTCTGCGGCAAACTCCAACCCCTTTTTTAACAATTTGCTGTCGTAAAATCCTTTAAATGAGATATCCCTGTTATAATTAGAATTTACTTTCATCTATTTTTATTAGATAACATAAATATGACCGTTTTTAAACAGGAAAAAATTGAGAATATAATATTTTCACTTTTGATAGTTTTTGTAATAGCTCATGCCCTTTTGAGGCAGGATAGCGTACAAGCTTTGATTTCAGCTGTTTGTGGAATTACTTATTCTTTTTACGCCGGTAAAGGAAATCCTATTTGTTACCTTTTCGGTGTAACCGGCTCGTCTTTTTACGGCTATTTATCCTTCTGTAATTCACTTTGGGGAAACCTAATTCTTTATGTCGGATATTACATTCCGATGCAAATGATTGGTTTTTTCAAATGGAGAGATAACTTAAAGACCGACAAAAACGAGATTGTAAAAACTAAGCTTGATAAAAAAGACTTTTTATATCTTGTCGTTATAAATATGATTTTAGTAGCAGGACTTTCTGTTGTTCTAAAACATTATAATGATTTACACCCCATTCTAGACGCTGTGACGACAATTTTTTCTATAACAGGAATGATTCTTACTGTAAGACGCTGCATCGAACAGTGGCTCTTCTGGGGCGTTGTGAACGGTCTTTCGTTTTTGATGTGGTTAAATATAGCTCTTGCTGGCGAAAGAGTTTGGTCAACAGCTATAATGTGGGCTGTTTACTTGTTTCTTTCTGTATACTTTTATCACAACTGGAAAAAAGAAGTGTTCTAAGATTAATATTGTCTGAACTCATCCAGAATAATGTAACAGCTTTCAAAATCACCGTTGGCGCACCCGTATTCGCCACTGCTTAGAACTGACAACGGTTTCATTTTTGTTAAATCAGGGAATGCTGTAACGATTATACTATTAGCATCTAATTTGCTTCTTAGGATGTCATTCATAGAATATAATTCAGTTTCATCAGATATAGTTTTTGAAGTTTCCATATCGGTTGATGAATAATATCCCCAAGCTTGTCCCTTTGCTTGATAATAAGCTTGTGACATTTTAGTGTACTTAACCCCACCGTCTTCGTCGAAGTATGCTACTCTTGCGGTTAGTAAGTTTGGATCATATTCAGCAGCACCAAGCGGAACTACACGACCTGATTCCAGCATTGCGAAGGCATGAATGTCAGGTTCGGTTCTGACAGTATTGTTTTTGTTGTAACTGTATTCAATAGTGTTTGGCTTCTTGTCGCCGTTAATATCTACAAATACAAGATAAAATTTAGCATCATCGTCACCCAGCATTTTGCTGATATAAAATTTCATGCCGTTGCTGGCAGTGAATTGGATTTTATTTTCGCGGTCAGTAATCAAATTGTTTTTTTCTTCTTTTGTCATATTTTCAGTAGACAAAAATTCAGTACCCAATTCGCTTACTATTTTTGAATCAGAACATGTGTTGCTATAATCGTAAGCTTGTCCGTTAGCATTTGTGCCTCTGATGTTATCTTTCGTGTTAATGTATGTTGTCAAAGCCCTGCACAACTGCAAAGCACCTGTATCTTTTGTATCAGTGTGAACAGGATCTTGATTATCAACTTGTTGGGTTGTAAAAGGATTGTAACCTTGAGCCATACCGTTATAATACGCTTTGTTAAGCGCATTATAAGCATTTATGTATTGGTATCTAACAGCTTTTTTCGAAGGATTTACTGTTGTTAGTGCAAGGACGGATATTATACCGACGATTGTCATTGCACATAGAACTTCTCCTAGAGAAAACCCTTTTTTGTTCATCGTTAATTCCCTTCAATATCGCTTTCTTCAAGTTCGTCTTTTTTAGCTTGATCAGTTTCAGCCTTTGAGTTTTTACCGATAGAAACCTTGTTGAGGTATTCAATTTCCATTGTACCATCAGCTAATACTCTACCGTCTTGGTATACTTTTACCGTAAATCTGTCAGGTTTTTTACAAGTTGTTTTATCATAGAAACAATTTGGTTTTTTCTTTCCGTTTACGTCAACGTATATTTCCTGCGGAGTTGTATTGTCAGCAAATATAGTATCAGGCAATAACCAAACAATACCGTCTGCAGTAGTCATTGTACCTACAGGGTCAACTCCGTCAGTAAATTTTGTAGGAAGAGTTTGTCCGTCACCTGCCTCGCAGACAACGTCAGAGGTTCTGTTCAATTTGCTGGTAAACAACTTACAGAACTTAGATGAACCTGATGCTGTAATGTCTTTATAAGTTACTTCAACAGTGTTCCCGAAGTAATTTGTCTGACCTTCTTCGGCTTCCGGATATAAATCCTCGTCGTTTATCAATTCTGATACGGAACGTTCAATAATATAATATGCTTTTTTAAACATTGCCTGTTCTTGGTTAGGCATAGCATCTCTCAGCACCGGTATTAGTATCAGTGCGAGTACTCCGACGACGCCGATAGTGACTACCATTTCACTTAAAGTAAAGCCTTTTTTCATAATTTTATTAACCTTTCTTATTACCATGATATAATGACCGCACCTTGCCCTCCGGCAGTAGCGGGTTTTCTTTCATTGTCGCTCATTTTACAAGACGGGTCATAAGGGAATCTTATGTCCGTTGACGTACTTACTACAGTGCCTTTTGAGTTTTTCGTTCGTATAACAATTTTTCCGCCCATTTCAAGGCATTCGTCTTTATAATAAGTACCGTCACCGCCTGAACCGTAATTGGTCAAGTTAGGACCTTTTGTGAAAATTCGGCTGATGACGCCAAACTGAGATTTTTCAGCCACTTGTGCTGCGATTTCGTAGAAATCAGGCAGAACAATGAAACCTAAATCATCAAAGTCCCCGTAATTTACACCATGATACGGGTCGAAAATCGGAAAGCTTACGGTTGTACTGTTACATGCTGCCCTTGAGCCGTCTCTTGTTTTACATTCTTTTGTTGGTGTCGCGCTTATAGCAATTAGCGGTTGTTTCCAACCCTGACATACAAACTCTGTATTCATAGGTGTGCCAATTACAGTATCTTCGTCAATCGGATTACTTTGAGAAAGCGGAGGAATAGTAATTGTACATTCCTTGCTTAATGTCGTGAACGTACGGGTTACAGGTTTTGCGCTGTCACCTTTGCCGCCTATATAATACGTTCTTGTAGGAACGGTTGAAATAAGTTCAATGTATTTGATATCTCTGCTTGCACTTGAATCAATGCTGGCTCCTGTGCCGTCAAGCCCTGTATTGCCGGAAAGTTGTATTCCGTTTGAATCAATTAGTCCGTCTGCGTCAATACCGTCTGACAGAGATAAGTTAAAACGTCCGGTAGAATCGTTAACTTTCAGTACTGTTTTGCCTGCTCCTGTTGGTTTTTGGAAGTTAGTTATATAATAATCTTTTCCGACTCTAATAGCGGCGTACCCATTAGCATCCCCACCAGCCTCGGTGTTAGCACTACGCTTGTCATTAGAAATTTCAGCTATAACGGAGCTGCTGCTGCTGCCGCTTGTAACAGAACCTGATAAAAATTTGAATCCGGCTTTATCAGCTCTCTGTTCTGACCAACCTGAAACATATCGTTCCATTAACAATTTTACATATTCCGCTGCAGACATGCCCTGAGCTTCCGGATTATTAAAATCGATCTTGTAGGTATAGCTTATGTATTTGCCGCTACCGCCACTGCCACCGTTGATATATTTTGGGTTGCTTATTGTGATTGGTAATAACGTATCAAGACCGAGACTATCGAGTTTAGATTGAATAGAATTTTGTATATCTTTTATTATTGTATACTCTAGCACTTGGGTTTTGCACTTATGCTCATTATCGCATTTGACTTCCACAGCACTCTCTGTCTTATTAGGGTATGTTGCACTTAACCAACTCTCTAATTGAGCAACTTTTGGTTTAATTACCTCCAGAGTGTTGATGTTATCTTCTCCCGGTTCATTCCACTCACGTGTCATTGTCTCCGGGTTCCAATCTTTTACATCATAGTAGTAGCAATGTTTTTTCCCTTCTTTGACAGTACATTTATCGGACCTTTTTGAAGTAGCATATTCCGGAATCGCGTGAGAATAGTTAATCGATCCTGAACTTCCACCACTTCCTGTATAGGCAACAATGGTATTAAGAACGTCTTGGAAACGTTCTTTTATGTCTTCATCTTTTAATTTGTAAACAGAATCTCCAGAAAACTCGCCATCACCGTATCTGTTGAAATATGATCTGTGGTCAGGGTCTGCTTCATTGGCATAATCAACATAATTATAACCGCCGGCTCCGGCTCCTATCATATCAATCTTGTAGATAGCTGCACGTTTTGGAGGCACAAAAGGCAGAGTGGTTTCATTGTCGGATTCGACCCTGTTCGTAAGCTTGCCTGTTGAATTGTAGTATTCACCAATTAGCTTTGAACCGATTATATTTCCGTCATCATCTTTTTGCACATCTCTGTAACACAGAAATTTGCCGTGATAAGCTCTGAGCGGAACGTTCTTTATCCTTTTGGTGATTATAGGAGTTGATGCAGCAATCAATATCGTTACGAAGAGAAAGAATATCATCAATTCTACCAATGAAAAGCCTTTTTTAAAATTTTTAAATTTCATCTTGACCTCTTTATTACCAGCTAAACATTACGCCTGTTCTATAGTTTCCCTTATTATAAATTTGTGACGAAGGGTGAACTATTTCTAAATATGTTTCAGCAACAGCTTTTTCATTTAAAAAAGTGGCGCCGGTTGTATTTGTTGCAGCCGGAATAGCTAAACTATCCGAACCTTTTGTTATAGTGACAAAGTTAGTTGTAGATGCACTGTCATTAATTCTGATATCAATTACGTTATTCACATTTGGTTCAAATGCAGAATAATATGCACGTCCGAAGGTGTTAAGGTTGAAAAATGCAATACCTTTAGGCGGTTCAAAAGTACAGGCTCCGCCTGATGCTGCAACCGGTTCTGACACAATACCTTCGGTTGCACGCGCCTGCATGAGAGTTCCTCCGTTGAGATAACATTCAAAGTAGCCATGCTGATTCTTTAGAACTTGCGGTTTCTGTCTTTGAGTCATAACTTTACCTGCAACGGCAAAGAATATTGATATTACAGCCATTACGACCAATGCTTCCGCTAATGAAAAACCTTTTTTTACCATTCTATTATTATCGCTCCTTTACCGCCTCTTGTTGCACTACAGTATTTTGAATTTCCATCGCCGATTGGTTCTGTACCGTTCAGACAAGTTGTATCATTGGCATTAAGGTCAATAGAAATATTTCGTCCTGTCCAACGACCAATGTATCTTTTTAAGTTTGTTTTGACGGATGTAATCACCGGATAAGCACCACTACCTGCGACTCCGGGGAGTTCGTTCAGTTTTTCTATGTAACTCTTTTTTGAATGAACAGCGGATGCAATAGAATTTTGTGCATCTGTGTGTACTTCATCTCTAATATCTATTGGAATCGGCAAATCATTCTCAGTTTCAATTGTAACTTTTTTAGATGTATTTGCACCATTTGCTCCCGGAACGGTTTTAGAGAGATATTTCTTTTGATTTTGCGCGTTTAACATATATACTTCTGTCTCTTCATCCGTACTTGCAGCAGGTCGCATCTTCAGTTGGGTCGCAGGTAATTTTTCGTATGTACGCGTAATTACTGTTCCGGGTTCACCATGTGTACCATAGTTAATTCTGAGCTGCAATTGATCATAGGCAACCTTGATATAAGCAGGAGTTGCAGAAATACTCGCTTTATAACCTTTTTCACCAGCGATTGGAAGGTATCTTGGATGCTCTGTCGTTTTTTCAGCACCTTTTTTTTCAATACGCTCACTGGTTACAAAAATACAAAGTGGACAAAATTCAAAACCACTGTGAGACGGTTCTGGAGCAGAACAGCTTTCCCCATCAACGCAAGCTTCATAGTCTCTTGTTTGTATTATATCTGCATTTTCACCATCCGGTCCGTCATAAACAACGGCACTGCCGTTACCGATATTCAATACTGTAGCTTTTAATCCGTTGACTTTTACATCGTAGTTATATGCTACCTGGGCGTCGTGATTTAGTTGTACATTTCTAATTGTGTAATTATAGCCGAATGAAGACCCGCCCGGGCAAGGTGTGTAATCATAGCAAATAGGATCACAATTTGCAGCACCTGTTGTTAAACAGTCTATACAGATTGGGTAGTCTTTGATAGTCAGTGCTTTCAGTAATCTGGATGACTTGCCACCGTCACCGACTGCACCTTGAATTTTGTAAGTTATTGGATTACTTGGGGCTGCTGTATCCCAAAACTCATGTACCCATTGGAAACCCTTAGGTAAATCTTTTAAATTTTGCTGGAAATCAGGACCTGTTGATATATTTCTGGGAACTACATCAGGGCTTGGTACAACACTGAAACTTGGGACTTGGTCTAAATATCCGCCGTCTCCACCTGCACCTACTGTTGTTATGGCAAAGTAGTTAGCTTCCGGAGTTGAAAATGTACAGACATTATTGACGTGTTCGACTTTATCATTACCTTTTTCATCAATGAGATGTTGTGTCAATTGCCCAGCATTATCATAGTAACATTCAAAAAGTCCGTGGCCTAAAAGTGCATAATTAGGCTTTCTCATCTTCTGTTGTCCAAGCATAGGAACGCTCAGCGCAACTACGAAACCCAAAATAGCCATTGTCATAAGGATTTCTGCTATAGTAAATCCTCTCTTTTTCATTGTTTACCTCGTCAATAAGTCTTATTTATAACGTCCAGATAACTGCAGAAAATATGTGCCACCTGTATATATAGTCATTATAACGTATGTATAGCGTGTTGTAAATTGTCTTAACATTTCTTAAACCCAAATGTTTACAAAAAATTTACAATAATTCATCTGCTGTAATCTCTCCACCACCAGAATTGTAAATTCACCGGTTTCACTAACAAATTTTACCCTGTTCCCTATGAATAACGTTTGTGGGTAACTGTTAACGTGTGTGACAGAGGAATTCCACCTTGTACAGCAGGTTTGTTTACAACCTGTCCGTTGATATACATTACGGTTGAACCTCCGCCATCAAGGTTCATCGCGTTTACACATCCGAACTCTTTCATCAAAGAAGCTAATTCCATTAGAGTCAAACCGATTGAGGAGCCTTCTCTACCGTCTGCAGTCAGCATTACCAAATGATTATCTCTGGTGTAACCAATTGCTGTTCGAGGATTGCGTCCACCTATTGCGCCTAATTTTTGCGCTGTCATATCAACATAAATATCACCGTTTTTAATCAAATACGGCCCACCACTAATAATGTGGTTTACATTATTCCAATCGGGGTTCATCTTGATATTTAACTTAAATCTCTTTGCTTTAATAATGGTATCTAAAGCTTTTTCAGGTCCAACGATTACAAAACCGTCTTTTGGGATAAGAGCGCTTCCATAAGAAGAGGCAATTAGTTTTCCGTTACTAACGGTTATCTGCTTACCATACTTAGGACAAGGCGGAGAATATTCGCCCCAATCCGGCGTATATACGATTGTATGAGTTGACAACATTCTAGGCTGATTGATATTATCAATTTTTAACCCTCCTATATTGGTATCTACTGTTGATTTTAATTGGACTCTTGCCATTCCGTAACCGTCGTCAAAGATTCCGAGTGCAACTCTGTCATAAATCGGACCTGTGTACATTTTCTTGTTTATCATCAATGTACCGAGCGGAACTCCGGTTTGAGGTTTGAAGTAACCTCCGTTTATTGCTGCGATTGCATTTTCTCTTTTTGCGATACTTGAAATCTTTGACCTTGCGGCTAAAGTATTAGATGCTGTTGCTGGTTCTATGGATAAATCGCTGTTAACGTTGGTTGAAACTTCAACTATATTGATTCTTACCGGACGGTTGTTATAATAACGTATCATTCTGACATATTTAACACCTTTTTCTACATCTGTGATTCTTGAACCTGAATATTTGGCTGATATATTTTGATTGAATATTTTTTCGCGATTAGCTTGTTCTTCTTTTATATAATTCAATGTTGGAGACAAACCTGTATAATTTCCAACATCAATATCTTTGGCGGAGATTAGCAAGTTTTGACTTATCAAAAGACATAAAGCAATACCAATCCCTGCCGCGCTGGTTGCGGTCTTTTCAATTCTGGGGCGTGTCAGTAGTAGCGTATCCATTGGTTTTCACCTGTGTTAATCAGTAACCGGATACCTTTTTTATTTAAGAGTGGTGTGGGGTTATTAACACTCTGGTGTGTGCACAGACTTTGGCTTCGTAGAATCTCTCAATTAACTTGCAGTTCCTCTGTACAAAATCTTAAATTTTAAATGTGCATTACGTCCTACTAATATTATACCATACACTTAATATTTCCACAACCCTTCTAATATAATACTTTAGAACTATTTTTATAATGTAAATATTACACTTATTGTTTGTGATACAATACTTTTATGAGTTTAATTTCAATTTTAAAAAAGAAAAACACAAAAACTTTGTTTACAACTCCAAGCCATAGCGGAAAGTTCTTCATTTTTCACAAATTTTATCAATGGTACAAGGCTGATGTTTCGGAAATTGATGCTTTAGAACCTGAGAAAGCTTTAGAACAAGCAGAAGAAATGGCAACAAAAATTTATGGAGCTAAGTATACAAAATTTTTAACAAACGGCTCTACAAGCGGAGTTATAGCAAGCGTTCTCTCTAGCGGTTGCAAACGAATTTTGGCATGGGAAAATTCACATCCTTGTCACAAGAATGCCTGCAAACTGGCAGGAGCTGAGATTATAGAATATTCATTGCCTAAAGAGAGTGAACTAGGTGTTTATAAAGCAATTGACGTATCTGAAGTCGAAAGGTTAATTAAAGAGAATTCACCGGATGGAATTATAATTACCTCGCCGACTTATGAAGGGTTTGTGGCTGATGTAAGAGCTATCACAAAAATTTGCAAAGAATGTAATGTTAAATTAATCGTTGATGAAGCACACGGAGCATTGTATCCGTTTTCAGAAGAGTTGCCGGAATCTGCAGTTAAGTACGCAGATTACACAATTCAATCACTACATAAAACCGCAGGCGGAATAAATCCTACAGCGTTAATTCATTCCAACGACAACGACCCGACCGAAGCTTTGAGAATGATAAATACAACTTCGCCTTCTTATCCTATGTTAGCGACAATTGAAGCAAATATAAGCTTCTTAGCATCTTCAAAAGGGAAGAAGAAAGTTCAAGAACTTATCGAAAATATTAAGTCGTTAAACTTACCTAAGCTAAACGATGACATCACCAAAATACTTCTTAAAAAAGAGGATTTAACCGGCTATCAGCTATCTGAAAAGCTTTTCAATGAGTTTGGTATTGAAGACGAACGTACAAGCGAAAAAAGTACAATGTTACTTTGCGGTTTGGGGACTTCAAAATCAAAACTCGAAAAATTAAAAAGAGCTTGGCTGAAAATTAACAAATAGAGTCTTTGAGGTCATCTTTTTTAGACGCTGCAACTGCAAGAGAATCGCACCTCTCGTTATAATCATGTCCTGCATGACCTTTTACCCAAATAAATTCAACGTCATGGTTTTCTTTTGCAGACAAAAGTCTTTTCCAAAGTTCAACATTCTTAACAGGAGATTTTCCTGCTGTTTTCCAACCTTTTTTTATCCAACCGTCAATCCAATTGTTATTAAAAGCATCAACTACATATTTACTATCTGAATAAACTGTAACTTCACAAGGCTTTTTAAGAGCCTCTAAGCCTGCAATTACAGCCATCAATTCCATTTGATTGTTTGTAACCTGCTTGTACCCTTCTGACAACTCTTTTTCGTGTTTTATTCCGTTATCATCAACATGCACTAAAATGGTGCCATAGCCACCGGGTCCCGGATTTCCGCTACAAGCACCATCTGTATAAATACTAACCTTAGTTTTTTCAACCATTACTTACTCAACAAAACTAAGCTGCAATACCTTTGATTTCAGAGATTAAATATTTAGCAACCCATTCAAAATCTTTGTTGTCATAAGCTGCTTTTTTAAGATATTCAACAGAAGGTTCGCCGATTCTGATAAGAGTCATAGCAACAACCCCTCTTTTAATACCTCTTACAACTTGCAATTTATTAACCAATTCCGGAACTACTGCAGAACCTTGATCTACAAGAATGTTTTCCAATTTATTTTTAGTAACATTATCTGCTGTTTCTAATTTACCTAGAATTTCGTCTACCAATTGCATTTCAATGTCTCCTTCAAATTATATTTCTTTCAGTATTCACATTATATGCTAAAATTTTGCAAAAACCGGATTTCCTTACATAATCTTTATATGGATGTAAAGATGCAGTAATGACGTAATCTTGAACGCATTTTATAAATAGTTAGAGCTCAGAAAAAAATTACATTTTTTTCTGAACGAGTTTGTTAGACAACGAAATTATTTTATTTATCCCTTCGACTTCTTCTTCAACCTTTATTTGTAAAATTATATTAAGCTCATGGATAAAAAGTGTAAAAAATACAAATTTTTTATTTTTATAGTAATATATAAGCGTACAAAATATTTAATCATAAAGGAGGCACATGAATTGGCAGTAATTTCATCTTCAATTGACGCGCTGGAAGAACAGCACTTGGACAAAGTTAATCTGGGACAACATGTCTTAGCAGAGTTTTTTGAATGTGATCCAAATATCCTGAATAATAGTGATAAGGTGGAAAAATATATGATAGACGCAGCTCTAGAATGCGGAGCAACAATCGTTCAAAAATGTTTTCATATGTTCAATCCGTACGGAGTTAGTGGTGTTGTTATAATTTCAGAGAGTCACCTGGCAATTCATACTTGGCCTGAATTAGGTTATGCAGCTGTTGATTTATTCACTTGCGGAACAAAATGTGACCCGAAAGTTGCATACGAATTCTTAAAGAAAATGTTCAATTCTAAAAAAGCTTCGTTTACTGAGCTTAAAAGAGGAATTATCGACAGAGAAACACTAAAGCTTTCCGAACAACCGTTCGAAGTAGCTGAACAATTCGAAAACTAGTTTAGAAGGTGCTTTAATTAGCACCTTCTTTTTTACAATTAGAAACATTTAAGCAATTTTTTGCGGGATATGGTTTTTATATAGATATGGTTATAAAAGTAGGAAATATTGGCAGAATTACATTAAAAAACAATGTTCAAAATGTAACTCAACCGAATACAGAAACTAAAAATCAAAATATGCAGGAGTTATCAAACGTAACCCCTGATTTTGCCGTAAAAATTCCGCAAAAATACTCAAAGCTCTGTGAATATGACTTGGCTAACGGATTAAAGTTGCATTCTTACAAGCTTGCTAACGGTTACAAAGTCAGCATTGTGCCGATGGAAGACTCTCCTGTTATTGTCAAAAATTACGTCAACGTAGGTTCATTGAACGAAACAAATGATATAAAAGGCATTAGTCACTTTCTTGAACATATGGCATTTAATGGTACGAACGGCACTGATGGTTATATGAAGCTCGAGATCGGAGATTCTTTTAAAAAGATTGATAAACTTGGCGGATGGTCAAATGCAAGCACAAATTATGCAATTACAGATTATGTAAATTCAGCTCCGGGGCTTGAAGAAGGTGATTTGGAGGAACAAATTAAGGTTCTGGCTGCAATGACAGAAGACCTAGCTCTCACAGACGAGATGATAGAAAAAGAAAAAGGACCTGTTTGCTCTGAGATTAACATGATTTTAGACGACCCGCAGACAATTTTAATGGATCAAACTTTAAGAACTTTATATAACATAAAAAGTACTGCAGATGAATTGGTCGGCGGAAGCGTAAAACATATTAAAAAGCTTACAAGAAAAGATGTTAAAGACTATTACGACAAATACTATACCCCACAAAACATGAATTTAGTTATCACGGGAGATGTAAATCCGGATGAAGCTATTACGCTTGTTTCAAAATACTTTAAGACACAAAACAACAAGCCGATTAATTTTTATCAAGAAAAACTAACTCCTATTGATAAGACAATCAGAAAAGATTTTGTTTTGGACAAAGCAGCTTCAACCGGTATAATGTTAGGGTTTGAAGGTCCGATGAGCAATAATTACAAAGATAAAGCACTTTTCAGAATAGTAAACGAGTATTTGGATTCTGCAGAATTGGGACTTGATCAGGAATTGTGGAACATGAATGCTCATGCATATTTAGATATGGTGAAAGTAAGTACGGTACCGGATAATAAAACAATGCTTTACTGCAGTACAGAGTGTGCAGATAATAAGGCCGAAGATGCTTTAAAAATTCTCTTCCAAAAAATATCAGAAATGAAATCTCCGGAAAATTTAGAAACAATAAAAGAAAGATTAATACAGCAAAACAAAAATAACTTTTGTTATTCTTTAGATGTAAACAATACAGTCGGAAATGCTGTTTTGGACGGTAGTATGGACTCTCTGCCGGAAGCAGAAAACATAATAAACAGTATTACACCGGATGATGTCAAAAACTTTATTGATAAGTATTTAAACCTCAATAAAGTTGCAGTTACAGTTATTCACCCAAAAGCAGAGGAAACACCGTCAGTTGACAATACAAAAGGAAAAAGAATTCCGATAAGAACAAATACTGTTGCTGTTGAAACGCTATACAACAATATTGAAACTGCGTTTCAGAAGACAAAAAACGACAATATATGTTATGATTTAAATTTGTACTATGACAGAAATAAAAATATAAACCCCGCTGCTTTTTACCTACTGGACACCATGTTTACCATGGGAACGGAACATAGAACTGCAGAGGAACGTCTTAAATTCAAACAAGACCATAATATTAGTATTTATTCAAATATAGATTCTGCAATACTTAACATAACCGGCTATAGTAATGTAAAAAATATTAAAGACGCATTAGATTTGACGACAGAAAATCTTCTATCGCCTCTAATAAACGAAGAAAATTTTAAAACTGCAAAGAGATTATTGGCAGATGATTTAAAACGACATGTTGATAGTGCAGAAGGACTTTACATAAAACATGAGGCAAAAAATAACTCGTGTTATGTATCTGTTGAAGATGTAAGAAAAGGTCTTAAAAATGTAACACTTAAGGACGTAGAAGCTGCATATAACTACATTATTGAAAACTCAAGAGCTACTTTTGCAATGAATATTCCGGAGAATAAACCTGAGTTGAAAGATGACGTTATTGAAAAACTTGAAGAACTCCCTAACTTCAAAGAAAATATTCATGAGACACCTAATTTTTATAAAGATAACGAGCGAACCGAAGTTATAACCAAAGCAAGGAGTCTTTCTCAAGCAGATATCAACGAAACTTTTAAGTATAAACTGGATTTAACTCCAAGAGAGAGAGCAATAAGGTCAATCATAACCTCAATGCTATCAAGTTCGTCTATCGGATTGTTTGATACATTGAGAGAAAAAGAACATTTAGCATATTCTGTAAGAGCAACAGGAGACAGCGTTGCAGATTGTGGAACTATTATCCTAAAAATTCTGACAACCACAGAAAACCAAGACACAGGAGAAGTCAGTTATGACAATATTCAAAAATCAATCGACGGTTTTAACAGACAAATTAAAGCGTTATTGAATTCAGAATATACTGACGAAGATTTAGAAAGCACAAAGAAACAACTAAAGGCAGAACTGGTTGATTTGGAAGGTGTACCTTGCAAAGTTAATGCTCTTTCCGTTGGGCTTAACACGAAAGACGGAATAGAGCGTTACAACAATGTATATAATGAGTATGATTCAATAACAAGAGAAGATGTCGATAATTTTGCAAAGAAAATCTTCAAAAATCCGCCTGTATACACAATCGTTGCAAGCCAAAACAGCCTTGATGCCAATGAAGAGTTTTTGAACAGCCTTAAAACAGGTTCTGACGAAAATCTTTAATACCTTTGGCTTGAGAATAATAATTCCCATCAAACAGCTTTTCTAAAGACTCTTTGAGCATATCAGCTGATGCTAAGATATTTTCACGATTAAACTCTAACATATCTTTTGCCATCTCTAAATTAGAAAGAGCAAGCCTTGTTGTATCCCTAAATCCGCTCGCAGCCAGATGTTGTGCAAGTTTGTTGTCTTTGATATTTATACAAAGTGCTTGTGCAACGATAAGAGGAAGGTTTGAAATAAGTGCAACAGCTTTATCATGTTCTTCAGAAGTCGTTATAACGATTTTTGCGCCCAATTTTTCAATTATGTTTTCCAAAACCTCTTGACTATCGGTGATTTCACCATTAATCGGAGTTATCACCCACCTTGCATCCTTAAACAATTCCGGAAAAGAATGCTCCCAACCGCTATGCTCAGTCCCTGCCATTGGATGTGACGGAATAAAATTGAAATTAAACTTTTTATCAGATAAAAAGCCTTTCAAGCTGCAAACATCAGTCACTATAGCTTTCGCTGGTAAAATTTTATCCAATTTTTCAAGGGTTTCAATCATAACATTCATTGGAGTACACACAAATACGACATCACAAGACACTAATTCCTTCATATCATGAAATACACCTTCTGCATCAACACTTGAGGATACACCAACCACCTCATATTCATTGATTTCGTGTAGTTTTTTAAATATCGAACCGCCGATTAATCCAAGTCCTAAAACGCCTATTTTCATATCAAATCCTTATGATTAAAACTTTTTACACCTTCAACGTAATCTTTAACTATGTCACCGTGTCCTTCCAGAGTATACTTATATATAGTCAACCCCTCTAAACCAACAGGTCCTCTGGCATGTGTTTTGTTCGTAGAAATTCCAACTTCTGCACCAAAACCATATCTAAAGCCGTCAGCGAAACGAGTTGATGCATTATGATAAACTCCGGCAGAATCAACACCTACCAGAAATTTTTTCGCATTCTCAATATTTTCAGTAATTATCGACTCTGTGTGACCGGAAGAATAAGTATTTATATGCTCAATCGCCTCTTCAACAGACTCGACAACTTTGACAGCTAAAATTTTATCCGAATACTCCTTATGCCAGCTTTCAGGCTCATATACAAGTTGAACATCCGCTTCCTTCAACGCATTGAGAAGCTCTTCCCTGCCCGCCAAATTTTTGTGAATAAGCAATGTCTCTACAGAATTACAAGCACTGGGATATTGAGTTTTAGAATCAATCACAATTCTTTTCGCTTTTTCTAAATCAGCAGACTCATCCGCAAAAATATGGCAAATACCGTCAGCATGACCCAAAACAGGGATTTTTGTGTTCTCTTTTATGAATTTAACCAGACTATTCCCGCCGCGCGGAATAATTAGATTAATATAATTGTCGCACTCCAACATTTTTGCAACATCATCTCTTGTAAAAACTTGAGTCAAAACATCTTTAGGAAAACCTTCTGTATCAACAAGAGCAGCTTGAATAACCTTCATAATGGCAGTGTTTGTGTTTATGGACTCTTTTCCTCCCTTCAAAATCACCGCGTTTGAAGATTTTATAGCAAGAGCAGAAATTTGTGAGATAACATCAGGACGAGCTTCAAAGATTATTCCCAAAACTCCAATAGGACAAGAAATTTTAGTTAGTATCAACCCCGTATCCAAGGATCTTTTCATAAGAGTTTTGCCGATAGGATCTTCAAGATTATAAACATCAATAATTCCCTGAATCATATCTCTCATCTTGTTTTTATCGAGTTTTAAACGATTAAAAACGGATTTAGACATTTTACCGGCTTCAACTTGAGGTAAAGCGGCTTCTAAATCCTTCTTGTTAGCCTCAAAAATTTCGTCTTGTGCACTATCAAGTGCTTGCGCTATATTTAAAAGAGCTTTATTTTTGATATCAGACGATAAAACAGCTATTTTTTTAGAAGCAGCTTTCGCTTTTTTAGCTAGTTCATAAAATTTATTTTCTTCCATTTCTGTACTCCTCAACCGATTTTTTGTATTGAAGTCGTCTAAAATTCACCATTAGAGAAAACTTTTTGCGCAACAAGTATTCTTGCAATGATTTCACAGGAGTTTCTTCAAGTGCATTTGGCTGTTTTACTACATATCCGGATAAGTCAATAAACGGAACTACATTTCTGTAATCCATGTATGGGCTTTTTCTCGTAAAATCTCCCATAAAATCTCCTTAAAAAACGATTTGCGACTAAACTGATTCTATAAAAAACAATTTTATCACACAATAAAAGGTTAAGAAAAATTTACCTTTATGGTTGAAAAGATTTTTTTTTGTTGGTATAGTAAACAAGTGAAGTCATCCAAATGACTTTCATGCGCTTGTAGCCCAGTTGGATAGAGCATTTGGCTACGAACCAAAAGGTCGGGGGTTCGAATCCCTCCAAGCGCGATTTTTCAAAAAGAGCCTAAATGGCTCTTTTTTTTTGCCGAGATTTTGGTAAAAATTCTTCACCCCGGTAAGCTTCGCTTGCGGGGGTTCTACCTCTCACAAAACGCGACATTTAGTCGCCTTTTGTTCGGCACAGTCTCCAAGCGCGTTTTTTCAAAAAGAGCCTAAATGGCTCTTTTTTTTTGCCGAGATTTTGGTAAGTGTATTTTGACACACAGTTTGAGAAAAACAGACGGTTTGAGAATACTCCCCAAAAGCCCCTAAAATTAAGACTTTTTCATGGCCGGAAGTCTAAAAATCAGAATTCTCAAACTGTACGAATTTGTGTTTTTTGTGTGTGAAATTGTTTTTTATTCCATTTTTAAAAATCAACTTATTTCTGTATTTTAGCCTTGTTTGATAATTTCAGCCAGTTTGAGAATTTCGGTTACGCACATTTTGAAATTTAACCAAATTTTGTAAAATTTTGAATTGATACGAAACCGACACAAAGGTCGGAATTAGTGTTCCAATTTCTTGCATTCGGAGTTAATGTGTCAGTACGATGAGTAATGAAGAATTTATTAGCATTAATAAAGTTGCAAAAGCAAAAGGCTTAAAATCAAATTGAACGCTTAATTAAATCTCGTTTCTCATTATCATTTCTGCATTGTAACCACCCTTCATTTCCTGTAACGTGGTATTGTTCTGCGAGATGTGGTAGTGCATCTGACGGAAGATTGTCTATAACTGCGACAAGAACTTTTTCCAATTCAATTTTTGAAAATCTTTCTTCACAGATTTCATCAAAGATTTTGAGGTTAATATCGTTTATTGGAGCTAAATCACTCATCTGCATAACCTCCAATACTTATGTTCCAGTTTTGCAAATTCGCCCATTGTTATGTTGGGCACTATTTCATTTACTGGATAATCTACATATTTATGAATATCAGAGCCGAATGTCGGTCGATGAGGAACAGAACCTTTGGGAGTAGTAAGGATTATTGCAATACATTGATTGATATCATCGACTCCTTCTGCAACTGAACCGATGGCGTTTAGTCTTAATTGCCAATCAACATAGGTTATTTCGTTTAAATTTGTCATATTTGTGGTAATATATCCTTATGAAGAAATCTACAAAAGAACTAATTATTTTCACAATTTTAGGTATTATTGCTTCAATAGTTTTTTGTCAACTCAATAATCAACCAAATCCTATGATGACACTCTCTTCGCGTACACTGATTAGTACAGCAATGTATCTCACTCCATTTATTGGTTTGGTTTATTGGCTTTTTACACGCCAATTCGATGAATAATTACATTTGGGCTCTTGGACTTGATGTCGGATTTCCTTGATTTCCTGTGTGGGTATGGAAATTGTATTTCTCTCTAATCGCTTGCATTGATGAGTTTTTATCTGTTATATCCGAATTCGATTTAATTCCGTTGGTATTTGTAAACATTCCATCGTGTTCAATATTCCCAACCAATTTTATATTCTGAAATACAACTGTAAGAGTTTGTGTTTCTTTATTTGCATTAATAGAAGAAGTGTATCCGTGTTTATCTGCTATTTCCTTTGCAATTTGTTTTAATATCATAACCGACAAGTCCACCTGATTTCCAATCCAAGAATCCAATAAGTGTTGCCCTTGATGGTTTTCCTGTAAATGGATTAATAACTTGAAAGTTTAAAGTATGTCCATCAACGACTAAGACTTGCCCAACCTCAAGCATACTCGTATCTCTCACTATATACGGCTCAACTTTGTCTTTTAATGCTTTCATTCCTTCACGAGCAAGAGTCCATTTATCTAGGTTATTTGCTTTGTACCATTTTGCATATCTTCTAAAGGTAACTTCTGTTGGAATATTTTCAGCATTCTTACATTTTTTGAGATTACATTTTTGCTTCCCCTAAACTTTTATAAACGTCAAGGTGGTTGTTTTAAATGGATTTCCGACTACTGGGAAATTTTTAAATATTACATACTAAAATGTAATGGTTATTATCCATTTTTATCCTCTAAAATCCTCAAAAAACAAGCGAATTTGAGGCTGATATGCAGAATATTAAAAGAAAAAAGGATGATTTCAAGGATAAGAAAAGGATAAATCGGATATTTTCTATATTACATTTTTTTAGACATGGAAGCGGCAACAAACCCCAATAATACTAACTCTTTCCCCAATAGCTTACCTTTACATATTTATAAATCTATCCTTCTCTTTATACATACGGGGGTTCTACCTTTCACAAAACGCGACATTTAGTCGCCTTTTGTTCGGCACAGTCTCCAAGCGCGATTTTTCAAAAAGAGCCTAAATGGCTCTTTTTTTTGCTAATAAAAAGTTATAATCCTTTTCACAACAGTCTATAGAATAAACTTAAATCAAAAAATAGAGGCGGATTTCCTGAAAGAAAATCCGCCTCTATCAAAACTTAGAACAAAGGAACTATTTTACAAGTTCTTTGAAGTTTTTACCAGCTGAGAAAGCAGGAACTGTTTTAGCAGCAATCTTCAATTCTTTACCAGTTTGAGGGTTTCTGCCAGTTCTAGCAGCTCTCTTACGAGCTTCCCAAGTACCGAAACCAACCAAAGTTACTTTTTTGCCTTTAGCAACTGTTTTTTGGATAATTTCTAATGTAGCTGATAATACATCAGATGAAACTTTTTGAGACAATTTAGTCTTCTTTGAAATTTCTTTTACCAATTCTTCTTTGTTCATGATAAATCTCCTATACACTATTACTCTCTTATGTGTGTCACTACTGACATTCACATATCTTGTAACTCCAATTATACACATTGTTCATATTTTTGCAAGCTTTTTTTAAAAACTTTACAAATATTGCCCTATTTAAGCCTATTTGTTAAAGATTCTTCATAAAACTTTACAATTCTAGTGGATAAGTTATAATTATCTTGTGGTGTTTTATTATTAGAAAGGAGCGTTTTATGTGGGAAAAAGATATTGATATTCATGAAGTTCGGGAAATTAGAACAAGAACTTCTGTGTTTTTTGGTTGCGGTGCGATTCAAAAGATTTATGACATTGCAGTTGATTTAAAATCTAAAGGTATCGACAAAGTTATTGTAATGAGTGGTAAAAATGCTTATAAAGCAACAGGAGCTTGGGATGTTGTACAAAAAGCTTTGACAGAAAACTCTATTGCTTATGTAAATTATGACGGTGTTACACCTAATCCGACTTCAACAGCTGTAAATGAAGCTGCAAAGCTTGCAAGAGAATTTGGCGCAAAAGCTGTAATCTCTATCGGCGGTGGTTCTCCTACAGATGCTGGGAAATCAGTGGCAATTTTGCTTAAATATCCCGAAAAAGATGCTAATGATATTTACGAATTCAAATTTACTCCTGAAAAAGCTGCACCTGTAATTGCAATCAACTTAACTCACGGAACAGGTACGGAAACAAACAGATTTGCGGTTGTTACTCTTCCTGAAAAAGACTATAAACCTGCAATTGCGTATGATTGCATTTATCCGATGTACGCGATTGATGACCCTGCTTTGATGACAAAGCTTTCACCGAAACAAACTCGTTATGTATCAATTGATGCAGTGAACCACGTTGTTGAAGCTGCAACTTCAAAAGTTACTTCTCCTTATGCAATTACTCTTGCGAGAGAAGTAATTTCGCTCGTTGCACAGTATTTGCCAAAAGCAATTGAAAATCCGGAGAATTTGGAAGCGCGTTATTATTTAGCTTATGCTGCAATGCTTGGCGGTGTATGTTTTGATAACGGATTGTTACACTATACACACGCCCTTGAACACCCGCTAAGTGCCGTAAAACACGAACTTTCTCATGGTCTGGGCTTAGCAATGTTACTTCCGGCAGTAGTTAAGAATATTTTTGATTCGAAAGCTGAAACGTTAAAATATATACTTGAACCGATTGCGGGCAAAGTATCAACAGCAAATGATGCTGAAAAAGGTGTTTACGAATGGCTTAAATCAGTAGGCGTGCCGTCAAAACTTAAAGATGAAGGCTTTACAGAAGCAGATATTCCGAACCTTGTAGAACTAGCGTTCACAACTCCATCTTTAGACGGTTTGTTAGCAATAGCACCGACAGAAGCAACAAGAGAAGCTGTTAAACAAATTTATACAGATTCTTTGTAATTTTTTTAACGGGGTAAATCTTTGGTTTACCCCACTTTTTTATGGAATGTGATATGGAAGAAAAAGAATATTTTTATGTAGATAGTCCGCTATATAAGCTTGAATACACTGCAAGAGTGTGTGCAAGGTACTTTTCTTTGTTTTTCAAGGAAAATTTTGCGCATTTAGGTTTGACCCAAGGTGAATATGAGGTCATGGACACAATTGTTCGTTCACCGGAAATCTCTCAAATTGACCTTGCAAGACTTTTATTCAAGGGACGCTCTCATGTTACACAAATCCTAAGTGCTTTAGAGAGAAAAAAATATATAAAAAGACAATCCGTTATTAAAGATTCGCGTAAAATCAGGCAAACAATACTCACCCCGAAAGGCGAAGAAATCTACAACAAGATAAAATCTTTCGGCAAGAGTCGTAAAAAGTACGCTCAAATGTGTGAATTTTTTGAAAAGAAAGAAAACTTGTTTGTCGGAATCTTGGATGAAATCACACAGATTATTACAGACGGTGAAAATGTAAAGTTTGATTAAAAAAGTTTTTATGTTAGCATGAAGTCATGCTAAGGGTGTTTGGCGGGGGTAAAGAGGTAAATAACCTCAACCTGAATAGAACCTACTAGATAGTGGTTAGCCAAATGTAAAAACTGCAAAATGGGCGTTTGGCGGGGGTAATTGTAACTCAACCAAATGTAAAAACTACATAATGGGCGTTTGGCGCAGTTGGTAGCGCACTTGAACGACATTCAAGGGGTCACAAGTTCGAGCCTTGTAACGCCCACCATTTTTAGAAAAAGAGCCTTTAAGGCTTTTTTTTTAGTTTAAGCCTTTGTTATCAATGTATCATTAAATGCTTTGTTGAAAGTCCTTATTCCGTCAGGTGTCTGGTATGTTGAAACAATATTTCCTCTTGTATCAAATGCATATCTTTTAATTTCTTCGTTTGCAGAATCCGGAACTACTGACACATAGTGAACTTTTGAGTTGCTAAGAGGGGAAATGATTACTTTTCTTGCGAACTCCTTATCTTTGATTACGTGTGCGCCTTTTACCATAGAAATTTCTTTTCCTTCCGGCTCCATACACAATGTTCCTAAAATGTTGTTAATGCTATAATCAGCAAATTTTTGAACTTTATGAAGTCTGATTTTTTCTGCAATAATTTTTGCAATCTGATTTTTTGAAATAACCGGTTTTAAATTTTTTAATTTATTTGAAAGTGCCTCAGGCTTTTCGCTATCAAAACCTGATTTTGTATTGATTTGCGGATAATATTCTAATTCAATATTATTAGCTCTCGCGAATTTGTTTACTCCATAATCGCTAATATCTCTACAGAGGATGAACAAGTCGTTTTGTTTTTCAAAGTTTTCAAAAATCTGTCTGTGTTTTGGGATACTTGTTATTGTTAATTCTTTTAGCTCAGGGGTGAGTCCTTTTAGTCTGAATCCACCGTTAAAATTTACACCATAGTTATTCTGTATTTGCATTTTATTGCCTCCTACCCTGTTTAAAGCCTCTAAAAATATTTTTTGCCAAACTTGGTGTAAATTTTTGTAAACTAAAAAGCGGAGATTATTCTCCGCTTTTTGTTATCTTAAATCTAAATATTTATGTACTTGTGGAATTAGACGAACCTTTTTGTATTTCTTTAAAAATCGGTCATGAATTCTTACCAATTCATCACTGTCCAAGGTTGTTTTGCCTGTAGAATCCGTTTTTGGTTGAATTATCAGCTCTATGCCGTGCTTAGCACCCAATGCACAAGCCTTTGCAATCTCTTCTTCCGTGATTTTTGTATCAAAAACAACTTTTGCAAATAAGTCTTTTGTATTGCAAACTTCAAAAAACTTGTCGTGAATTTCCCATAAATTATCAATTCCGGTACAGCTTGGGAGTTTAATATCGGCTGAAACATAATCGATAAAGTCAATTATTTCTTCTGCTTGTTTTGCGAGTGTTGCATTTGTTTCCAAATAAACAGGAATCGGGCAGAGCGGCAAAAATGACTTTAAAAACTCTGTGTTTAATAAAGGTTCTCCCCCTGTAAGTGAAACAGAATGGCAATCAGGATGCTTTTCTACAATTTCTGCCAGTTCTTCCGGCGTGTATTGTTTAGCTGATTTTGCGTTAAAATCCGTGTCACAATAACCGCAGCGTAAATTACACCCGCAAAATCTTATGAATAACTGTTTATAACCAATATAAGGACCTTCGCCTTGAATAGATGCAAAAATTTCTTTGATTGTGGCTTTATCTGTCATATAAATCTTCTCTAATATTGTGCGTTGATAATTTTTCCAATTGCATATACAATCGAGTTTCTTCTGCTGATAATTCTTTAGGTATTTGAATTTCAACAGTAATTATCATATCACCAACATTATCATTTTGCACTAACCCGCATCCGCTAAGTCGAATTTTTTGTCCGTTATGCGTGTGTGGAGTAATTCTGACTGATACGAGACCTTTTATAGTAGGGACTTTTATTTCTGCGCCCAAAACAGCTTCATAAGGCGCAATCGGAATTGTTTTCAGAATATTTAAACCTTCAGTTTTATAATTTTGTGGCTCTTTTACGTGTACTGTTATGTATAAATCACCCGTAGCTCCGCCGTTTTTACCTTTCCCGCCTTCCCCCGCAAGTCGAATCTTTGAACCGCTTTTAATTCCGGCAGGAATTTTTACACAGAATTTCTTGTAGTTTGTAAATTCGCCTTTTCCGCTACAATGTTTACAAAAGCTTCCGTTTACAAATTTTCTGCCTTCACACTTTGGGCAAACTTCTGTTTGAAGCATGTTAATTGTTTTTGAAGTTCCGCTAATTGCTTCAAATACAGAAATTTCTATTTCTGAAAAAATATCTTCCCCGCGCTTCGGGGCTTTAACATCCTCATGCTTAAAAGACTTGTCGCTTTTTTTCTTTGACAAAAACTCTTCCCAATTGAAGTTAAAATTCTTCTCAGGCTGAGTTGTGTTGTCTTTTGTTGTTTGCTTAGTTTCTTGTTTTGCTTCTTTTGCGTAATTATAGAATCTTCTTATTCTGTCGTATTCATCTTTTTTGACTTGATTGGACAGAATTTCATAAGCTTCGTTAATATCTTTAAACTTCAACAAAGCTTCTTGTGAATTTCCTGCAACGTCCGGATGGTATTGACGTGCAAGCTTTCTGTATGCAGTTTTAATTTCTTCTGATGTGTTAAACTCCGCGACACCAAGAATTTTGTAATAATCTTTAGTCATACTTGAGGTTTAATGATTTGTATAAAAAAGTCAAGCGATTGTAAGAGTAGTAACTATGGTGATTGACTTTGAGCGTGTGTAAGTGATATTATCTGGTTATGCTAAAGAAAATCCTATGTGTATTTTTATTGATGTTTATTCTGCCGGCTTTTGCGGGTGAATTTGATAATGCGCTTAAAGATAACAATAAGGTTTTTGCATATGTATATAAGCCGTACTGCGGTTATTGTCTGAAATTCGACCCAATTTTTAAAAAGCTTGAAAGAAACTATAACGGTAAGTGTAAATTCTTAAAAATGGATATTAATTCAGATGACGGTTATAAAGTCGCCAGACAATATAATGTGAGATATGTGCCGTATGTTGTAGCAATTGATACACAAAGCGGTCATGCAACTCAAATAACAGCGGATTGTTTGATAGATTATGCATGCGTGGATGCAGTAGTTAGTAATTTTGTGAAGTAAATCGGAGGTTAGGAGTATGAAAGGTATAGTATTGGCAGGTGGAGCAGGAACTCGTTTATATCCGGCCTCTCAACCTATTTCAAAAATTTTGTTACCTGTTTATGACAAGCCGATGATTTATTATCCGCTCTCAACACTTATGTTAGCAGGGATTAAGGATATTCTTATTATTACTAATGAAACCGATTATGACAATTTTATTAAGCTTCTTGGCGACGGTTCTCAGTTTGGTTTAAATTTGTCTTATAAAATTCAATACGTTCAGCGCGGTATTGCTGACGCGTTTTTGATTGCGGAAGACTTCATCGGACAGGATGAAGTTGCACTAATTTTGGGAGATAACATATTCCATGGACACGGATTTTCTACTTTGATGAAACAGGCTATCGCAAAAAATAACGGAGCAACTGTATTCGGTTACACCGTAAAAGATCCGGAAAGATTTGGTGTTGTTGAATTTGATGCTCATAAAAAAGCAATTTCTTTGGAAGAAAAACCTGCTCATCCAAAATCTAATTATGCTGTAACAGGGTTGTATTTCTATGATAATAAGGTTTGTGAGTATGCAAAAACTCTTGAACCTTCAACCCGCGGTGAATTAGAGATTACTGACTTGAACAGAATTTATTTAGAACGCGGAGAACTGAATGTAGAAATTCTTGGTCGCGGTTTTGCTTGGCTTGATACAGGAACCCACGACTCTATGTTGCAAGCAAGCGTTTTTGTCCAGACTATGGAATTGAATAAGGGCGTTAAAATTGCTTGTTTAGAAGAGATTGCGTATAATCAGGGATTTATCTCTCGTGAGGACTTGCTCTCAAAGATTGAAAAATATGGCATGAGCAATGAATATTATAATTATGTAAGAGCTGTAGTCAACCAACCCAGAACAGAACTAGTCTTGGGCTAGGGGTAAAGGGGTAAATGTAAGGGGTAAATGAGCATATATTATAATTCGCATAATTTGAAATATGCTAAAAGCATGCGCTCAAATATGACAAAAGAAGAGGCGGTTCTGTGGTACCATTTACGTGCGAAACGTTTTATGGGTTTGAAATTTAAACGTCAAGTATTGATTGGTGATTATATTGTAGATTTTGCTTGTCTTGAAAAATATTTAATTATTGAACTTGACGGTAGTCAACATAATGAACCAAGCAATGTTTTGTTAGATAAAAAACGTTCTGAATATCTTAATAATCAAGGTTTCAAAGTTTTGCGAATTTGGAATAATGATGTAAATTCTAATATTGATGGTGTTCTTGAGGCGATAAGGTTTGCGTTAGAAATGTAAAATCCTCTTTCCTCTGGAGAGCGGATTTTCGGTAGGGCGACGGCAAAAACTAGCCCGTAAGGTTGAGCCGAACGTTACTCCGGCGAAATCCCGAATAATCCAAGACAGAGCTAGAGAGAGGTTATTGGTATCACCCTCTCCCGACACTATGTGCCACCCTGTCTTGAATTTCCTCCACGCTCAAACAGTTTCGCTTTTGAACCTTTAGTTCAAGCAAGCTCAATGTTCTCGCTATCCGGACTAACTCGCTTTGCTCGTGTCGTCCGTCCGGAAATTCGCTCCCCCAAGGGAGGGAAAAGTCGTTTTAAGTCCTCTCTCCTCTGGAGAGAGTTAGAGAGAGGGTTTTTGTTATTTTTCTTTTTCTTTTTTGTCTTTCTTATCGTCAGTTTTATCTGTTGGGGTTTTTGTTTCAGGTAATGCCGTGTCTTGCGGAGCTTCAATGTCATTCGGAATTTCTAATTCCAAATCATCAACTCCTTGCATCCAGCCGGCATAACTGTCGACTTCTTCTGTGTATACATCAAGCGTTTCCGCATTCAAGTCTTCGGTTTGTTTTCTGATATCGATTTCTTTTCCGACATCGCCAGCCCATGTGAATTGTTCAGCAGCTGCGAGTCCAGACGATGCTGATGCAGCAAATCCCATAGCAGCAAAAGCGTATGCCCAAGCAGTTGCTCCAAATGCCCAAGATCCAGAAGTGGCTAACGAAAATGCTTGTACTCCCGATTTAAAACTAGATAAACTATTCAAAGTTTGCGCGCCACCTTCAACATAGCACATAGTTTGTGTTGATTTATCAAAACTTGCGGCAAAATCTGTTTGACCTTCAATTTCTCCAATTGTTTCAGCTGCGTAATCATATCCTTCTTGATATGTTTCCATATCAGAATACAAACCATCGACAGTTTCTCCGGTACCTTCGGATAGGTTATTGATTTCTTCGCCTGCTGATGCCATATGTCCTGTAACAGTTTTGTACAGTGCTTTTTCGTCATCGCTTAGAACTTGACCACTTTGTGCTCTTGTTTTAAGAGCCTCATATGTACTCTTGTACATATCATAATCTGTCTTTGTATCAACAATTTTTGCATTAGCATCTTCATTTGCTTGAGCTGCTTCATCAGACAATGCAATTATTTCTTCACCCATGGTTTGCATATTGTCCTGTTCAGTAGCAAGTGCACCTTGTGCATTTGTTAACTCTGTCTGCATATCATCGCAAGCATCTTTTTCTTCTTCATTAGGCTTTTTAAGAAGAAAATACGCTGCGGCAGTTGCGGCTCCAGCAACACATCCGACTATACAACCTATAGATTGTCCTGCACTTTTAGCTGTTGTTTTGCATGATTCTTCACCGGCTTTTTTTATTGATTCTTCTCCCGCTGTTTTTATTGCTTCATCTGTTGTTGTTTCTACTGCCTTGTCTGCAACTGCATTCAATGCTTTTTTACTCATTGTTTTTCCGCTCTCTTCAGCTGCTTCAAGTGCAGCTTCTTTTGCGGCTTTTTTTATTGATTCTTTTCCGGCAGCTGTGATAGCTTCCTCGCTAGCTTTTTTTACGGCTTTTTCGCCAGCTTTCATTACAGCTTTTTCCGCAGCTTTTTCTGCAGCTTTTTTAAATATTTTTTGAGCTCCAAGCGAAACAACTGCTGTGCCTCCTGCGGTTACAACATCATTGGTTACTCTTCTTTTTTGCCCGCTTTGGTCACCATCATATCCGGTTGCGTCCATTGCAGCTGCTTTACCATTGGCTTTGTAATCTTTAAATTCACTATCGTCGAATTCGTATTGATTTTCGTCATTAGAAACAGTCGTTTGCCATGAAGATAATCTACTTTCCCATCTGGCGGTTATTTCGCTCATTTCCTTAGTTGAAATACCCATTGTATTCCCGTAGCAATGGTAGTTTAAATAAGCTTTTCTGCATGCCGCTTCTGAATTGATATTTATGGACATAATCCCTCCAAATATATTCTTTTGATATATATATCGGCATTTTTGAGAGAAAACTTTAGGGTTTATGGAGAAATTGTTACAAAAATTAACAAATTGCGAGAAGATACCTTCTCTCCAAGGGAGAAGGTTAGGATGAGGGGACTTTTTCGCTCAACCCTCACCCCGCCCTCTCCTTGGGAGAGGGGAAAAAGTATGAGCTTGTAGTTCTGACTAATCAACAAAAATATTTACCCCTTCCCAAAGAAAAAGCCGCATCGTTGCGGCGTAACTCTCGTTAGATAAAGGAGTGGAGGAGAAAATAAAGAAAAGAGATTATACTTTATATATTCCACAATATATAAAAACGATAACACTTATATATCGAAATTGTTACAAAAATTTACAATCAAAGGCTGTAACTATTGATTTTATTCATTTTTTGTTTGTTATAAAATGTTAAGTATAGTTAAGAAGGAGAAGGTACTATGATAAATGTAGCAGTTTGCGGTGCAAACGGAAAGATGGGAAAAGAAGTTGTAAAAGCCGTTGAAAACGCAGAAGATATGACTTTGGCAGCAAAAATTGATATTTTTAACGGCGAATTTGCCACTATAAAAGATGCACATGACTCAGTAAAAATTGATATTCTTGTCGATTTTACACAACCTGCATCAATATATGAAAACGCTCTCTATTGTCTAAACAACGGTATAAATATTGTCATTGGTACAACCGGTTTATCAGATTTTCAAATTGCAGAATTGAAGTCTTTGAGTGAAAAAAATAGCTTAGGCTGCCTTATTGCACCGAATTTTTCTACCGGAGCTGTATTGTTAATGATATTTTCCAAAATGGCATCAAAATATTTCAAAAACGCTGAGATTATTGAACTTCACCATAATCAAAAAAAGGACGCTCCTTCAGGCACTGCGGTTAAAACAGCTTTAATGATGGGTGAAAATAATCCGGATTTTACACAAGGTAATTGTCCTGAAAAAGAGACTATTGAAGGTGCTCGCGGTGCTGATGCTTACAGCAATATTCACATCCATTCAGTAAGACTTCCCGGTTATATTGCATCTCAAGAGGTTTTATTTGGTTCAGAAGGTCAAATACTTACAATTAAGCATGATTCAATGAACAGAGAATGTTATATGCCTGGGGTTTTAATGGCTGTAAGATATATAAGTGAAAACAAAAAATTTGTTTATGGACTTGAAAACATAATGGAATAGTTGTTATTGGAGAGAAATTAATGAGAAAAGCAAATATTGCAATACTTGGTGCAACGGGCGTTGTTGGAAGAGAAATTACTAAAATTACGGATGAATTGGGTGTTGAATTTGAGACAATCAAATTCCTCTCAAGTGCTAAGAGTGCAGGTTCAAAAATTCAATTCAGAGGTAAAGAATATACTGTAGAAGAAGCTGCACCTGAATCTTTTGACGGAGTAAATATTGTTATGGCATCTGCAGGAGGTTCAACCAGTCAAAAATTTGCTCCTGAAATTGTAAAACGCGGCGGGGTTTTGATTGACAATTCATCAGCTTTCCGTATGGATAAAGATGTACCGCTTGTTATATCAGGTGTTAATGACGAGGATTTGAGAACTCACAAAGGAATTATTTCAAATCCAAATTGCTCAACTTCACAATTAATGCTTGTTTTGGAGCCTTTGAATAAAAAATTCGGTATAAAAAGACTGCTTGTGTCAACTTATCAAGCTGTTTCCGGAGCTGGTTTGGCTGCGATTAATGAATTAAAAGCTGATACTGAAGCAAACTTAAAGGGTGAAAAATTCGATAATGTATGTTTTAAAAAGCCAATATCCTTCAACGTAATCCCTCAAATTGACGTATTTTGCGAAAATGGTTACACAAAAGAAGAGATGAAGGTTGTGAACGAAACAAGAAAAATCCTGCACTTATCAGAAAATGTGCCGATTTCCTGTACAGCGGCTCGTGTTCCTGTGTTTAACGGTCACTCAGAAGCTGTTGATGTTGAATTTGAACGAAAGGTTGAACCGGATGAAGTTCGTGAAATCTTGAAAAATTCTTTCGGGGTTAAAGTTATTGATAATCCTGAAAATTACGAATATCCTACAACGCGTGACGCGAGCGGAGTTAACCCTGTTTTTGTCGGTCGTATAAGAAAGAATTTGGCGTTTGAAAACGGTATTTCATTATGGTGTGTAGCAGATAATCTTAGAATCGGTGCAGCTTTAAACACTGTTAGAATCTGTAAAAAAGTTATAGAAATGGGGCTTTATTAATGGAAAAAGTTGTTACTAAAGATGAAATAATAAAAATTGTTCGGCAAGGACAAGCAGATGGTAAAACTTTTGCTGCGACAAACGGATGTTTTGATATTTTGCATGTGGGTCATGTGAGATATTTACAAAAATCTAAGGCTTGCGCGGATTATTTGATTGTTATGTTAAATTCAGACAGCTCTGTAAAGGCTTTGAAAGGTGAAGGAAGACCGATAAATTGTGAGGAAGATAGAGCCGAATTGTTAAGCGCTTTGAGCTGTGTTGATTATGTGGTATTATTTGAAGAGAAGTCTCCTGCAAAATTATTGGGGGACATCAAACCGGATGTTTACACAAAGGGAGCGGATTATACTCTGGAAACATTACCTGAACGTGATGTTGTTCTCGAAAAAAATATTAAGGTTGAATTTATTGAATTTGTTCAAGGTAAATCAACTACAAACGTTATAAATAAAATTAATTCTAAATAGATAAGATAAAGGAGTTTATTATGAAAACATTTACATTGGAACAGATTGCGCAGATTACCGGCGGATTGCTTTCAAAAGAAAAAGATGTTGCGATTACTAATATTGCACCGCCTATGTTGGCTGATGAAAACACTTTGGCACTTGCTCTTGGCGAAGATGAAATCGCTAATCTTGCAAATACCAAAGCAAAAGCAGCTTTAGTACCTTTGGGTGTAAACATTGACGGATTTACAACTATTGAAGTTGAAAGACCACGTCTTGCAATGATGAAATTAATCACAATGTTCTATGAAGAACCGCATGTTAATTCAGGTGTTCACCCTACTGCAGTAGTTCATCCTTCTGCAAAATTAGGTCAAAATGTTTCTTTGGGTGCAAATGTTGTTGTAGGTGAAAATGCTCAAATTGGCGACAACACAAAGATTTTACCTAACTGCTACATCGGAAACGGTGCTGTTATCGGTCAAAAATGTTTCTTCCATGCAGGAGTTAATATCGGCGACAGAGTAAAAGTCGGTAATGACGTTATATTGCACCACGGAGTTTCATTAGGTGCTGACGGATTCAGCTTTGTTACAGAAAATCCGAACAACATTGAACAAGCAAGAAAAGACGGTGAAATTCGTGAAAATGATGTTGAACAAGTTATTTTCAAGATTCCTTCAATCGGTTCTGTAGTAATCGGTAACAATGTTGAAATTGGTGCTAATACTGCAATTGACAGAGGAACTATTGAAAACACTGTTATTGGTGATAATACAAAAATCGACGACTTAGTTATGATTGGTCATAACTGTAGAGTTGGTAAAGGCTGTATGATTGTTTCACAAGTCGGTATTGCAGGCAGCTGTGTCATCGGTGACAGAGTTGTTATTGCAGGTCAAGCAGGTCTTGCAGACCACATTCAAATTGGCAGCGATACAATTATTGCGGCACAATCAGGCGTAACTAAGAGTTTCCCTGAAAAATCAATCGTTGTAGGTGCGCCGGCTGTTCCTAGAAAAGAATTTATTAAACAGCTAAAAATTATGAAGGATGCAGGCGAACTTATTGCAAAATTCAAGAAATATGAACCGCTTTTGAAAACATTTGAAGAAGGACATGAGTCTGAGGCGTAAGAATGGTAACAATTAAGTCAGAAATAAAAACATCAGGCAATTCTTTGATGAAAAACAAACTCTGTGAGGTTGTAATAAAGCCTTCCAGAGGCGGGAAAATCAGAATTTTTTCTAAAGGTTCTGACGTATGTTTCAACGCGGATATTGATAATTTGTATTCCACAGATCACTGTGTAACCTTGTGTAGCAAGGAGCACAGGAATTTGTTGGGTGATTACAAATACAAAGCAATGCTCTGTGAACACTTTATGGCGGCTTGCGCTATCTGCAAAATAGATTCAATCGATGTTTATTTGTCCGAAACAGAGTTCCCGATTCTTGACGGAAGTTCAAAAGTTTGGGTAGAACTCTTCAAAAATGCAGGTATAGAGGGTACAAATAACGAATTGTACACTGTTTCCGAACCTGTATATTATTTGAACGGCAAAACGAGCTTAGTTGTTCTTCCTGCAAAAGAGCTCTATATCTCTTATGCTGTCAATTATGACCATCCTGATTTGACAAATCGTTGGGTAGCTCTGGATTTGAATAATTTGCAAGAAATTATTGAAGCAAGAACTTTCGGTTTTTACAAGGACTTGAAAAAGTACCAAATGCTCGGTTTTGCTAAAGGGGTTACTATTGACAATACAGTTGGACTTAAAGATGTAGGTTTTACAACTGAATTGCGCTCAGAAAGTGAGCCTATCAAACACAAAATTCTTGATTTATTTGGAGATTTTTATTTGACTGGGGTTTCACCTCTGAATATGCGCGCTCAAATTCTTGTAAAAGAAGCCGGTCATACTGTTCATACAAAAGTTGCTCAAATGCTTAAAAATAAATTAGTTAAAATATAGAAGGAGAAAATTATGACAGAAGAAATTTTAACATTTGATACCATGCAAATCATGGAAATGATTCCGCACAGATATCCATTCCTGTTAGTTGATAGAATTACGGAATGTGTTCCGGGTAAATATGCAAAAGGGTATAAAAACTTGACTATGAACGAAGAATTCTTCCAAGGTCACTTCCCAAATAATCCTATTATGCCCGGCGTACTTCAATTAGAAGCTTTGGCACAATGCTCAGCTCCTGTATTGATGTGTCTTCCGGAATACAAAGGTAAATTGACGCTTTATGCAGGTGCTGATAATGTTAGATGGAAAAACATTGTAAGACCTGGTGACAGATTGGATATGCATATTGAGTTAACAAAGGTAAAAGGTCCTATCTGCAAATGCCATGGAACAGGGTATGTTGACGGTAAAGTAGCTATTGAAGCAGACATTACTGTTGCATTGAAATAGTTTTTTATAGAGCCTCGCTTGCGAGGCTCTTAATAATATGATACAATTATTAAGAAATATTACAGAGGGCAAATAGTTGGCTGAGAAAATTATTATTGGTTCTGATCACGGCGGGTTTAGGTTAAAGAATGATATCATCGCTCATCTTAAAGATAAGGGTTTCGATGTTGTTGATATGGGTTGTGAAACCGAGGAGTCTTGCGATTATCCTCCGATTGCGCAAGCTGTTGCAAAATCTGTTTTGAGTGATAATGTCAGAGGCATTTTGGTTTGTGGAACAGGAATTGGCATGAGTATTTCAGCTAACCGCTGTAAAGGGATAAGAGCTTCTCTTTGCTCAGATACTTTTTCAGCCAGAATGACAAGGATGCATAATAACTCAAATATTCTTTGTTTAGGTCAAAGAGTTTTAGGAACAGGCTTAGCGTTAGATATTGTCGACATATGGCTTGATACAGAGTTTGAAGGTGGCAGGCACCAAAGACGAATAGATATGATTGAGAGGATTTAATGACAGAGGAAATATCTTCATACAAGTTTGCATGTGTTATTGCAAGAATTTTAGACGAAAAAATTGCAAAAGATATTTCTATCTTGAATATCAGCAATGTATCTTCTTTTGCAGATTATTTCGTGTTGTGTTCAGCACAAACTAATACGCAAGTCAAAGCTTTGACAGAAAACCTTTCAGAGAAAATTAAGTCAACTTTTGGCAGATTACCTCTGGGAAAAGAAAATGATGTTCGTAACCGTTGGAATTTGATTGATTACGGGGATGTGGTTGTTCATATTCTGCATCAAGATGATAGAGAAGCTTATGCAATAGAGAAATTTTGGAATCATGCGTTTAGCATTCCACAAGAAACATGGTTAAAAGAATCTGAAGAATACTCTGAATACAAGTAAGAAAGTGTTGTTATGGATAAGAAAGAGATAGAAAAAGCTATAGAAAAAACCGTTTTGAAAATGGCATTAGAGCCAAACAATACGGAACATTATCATGAACTTGCAAAATACTATGCAATGGATAATCAATTTGAGAAGGTAATTTCAGTTTATGAAAGCCTTTTGAACATTGATCCTAAAGATATTCAAACATTGCTTAACCTTGGCAGTATTTGGTTCTATGCAAAAGAATACAAAAAGGCTTTGAAATGCTTTAATGAAGCGATGTTAGTAAATCCAAGCAATTATCTAGTCTATTATAATATGGCGAATACTTATGCTGAGATGAAAAACTTTTCTAAGGCATTGCATTATTATTCAAGAACATTGGATTTCAATTCGCAAGATCCTGAAGTCTATAATGCTATAGCTCTTTTGTATCACGATTTTGAAGACTTTGTTGAAGCAAGAGCATATTATGAGAAAGCACTCTCAATTGATCCAAATAATTTGACTGCGCTTGTCGATTTAGGAAATGTTTGCTTTAAACTGTTTGACTACAAACATGCGTTAGAATATTATTACAAGGTATTTGAGCTTGCACCTGATAATAAGACTGTTGCTCTTTGTATTGCAAATACTCTTTCTGTAACAAAAGACAAAAATAAATGCTATGAGTACTTTGTTAAGGCAATTGCTTTGGATGGAGATAACTATAAGGCTTACATTTGTTATGCAATAGCAAAATCAGATTTCAAAGATTACAAGGATGCAATAGAATTATATAAAAAGGCTATTGAAATTAATCCGAAAGAAGTCAATGCTTATATTCTGCTCGGCAACTTGTATTCTAATATGAAAATGTATAGTGAAGCAGAAGAACAATATAGAGAAGCTCTAAAGATTAACAAACTTGATCCGAGTATCTTTGTTCTTATTGCAAATGTATATTATATGAACAATGAAATTGAACGTTCTATATATTCATATCGTGCAGCAGTGAACTTAAGACCAGAAAACGATGAATATAAGTTAGTATTCATTCAGGTTTTGGATGACTATATACAAGAAGCAAGAAAGAGTGACTTAGTTGCCAGTTTCTAAAAAACCTTATCCAATTGAAAGAATTCTATCTGCTGCTACTTATTTAACAGCAGGCGGTGTTGGTTTTGTGTGGCTGATTATAGCTGCTTTCACTAAGAAACATGTTACGCAGTTTTTGATGTATCACATTTTACAATCAATTTTCGTATCAATACTTTTCTTTTTAATATCAATATTAGGTGAATTAATTTTTATGATTCTGTATAGAATTCCGCTTATAAATGCTATTCCGTATTTAATTAACTTACCTTTACCATTCTTGTTTGATCTTTCTATAATTCAAACATTAACTACGACTGTAATTTTATATTTGGCAATTACTGCGGGTCTGGGTTATTACAGCTATTTACCATGGGTCTCAGATATTATTAGACAAAATACCGGAAGATAAAAAAATTAATTCATCGGTGCGTAGCACCCTACCAACTTGAACCCATTAGTAGTCTGTTCAAAAGGAATACCTGTAGGTGTTATTCATGCTAGTAAGTTAGTCTAATGTATTCCGTCCCACGGTTAAAACCGCCTGTGCAATCAAAGATTGCTACGCGAGTAACTTCAACTAGCTCGAACAACCTCTTAGGCTGTTCAAAAGGAATACCAGTAGAAGTTATTCATGTTAGTAAGTTTGTCTAATGTATTCCGCCCCTTATCTACGTGCGTAGCACAAAAAGAAGCTTGAGCAT
>CAKVLI010000010.1 GCA_934757155.1 uncultured Candidatus Melainabacteria bacterium
AGGCTTGAAGCAAAATTCAAGTCCATGGATATGATTATTTCTAATATTAAAAATCAGTATAATTCGTTCTTAACTAATAGTTAGAGGGGTAAAGGGGACTTACACCTCACCCTAACCCTCTCCTGCTAGGAGAGGGAATCTCATGTTTGCAGCCAATCATACAAATTTCGAACTTCGCCGATATTCATAAGTTCATCCAAATTCTCTTTAATCGGCTCACCGACAAACTCGCCGTTCGAATAATTTTTTGAGAAATTCTTACCCTCATTCGCACAATACGGAAGTTTGACCACTCCGTCTTTAGTCAAATACGCCAGTCCATGGATTCTGCAAACAATCGGGCGATAAGGGTAAATGGCACATCTATGTTCAAGTAAAAATGGACAAACTCCACCTTTAATCATTGTTTTTATGTTCTGTTGAACATTGATTTTTACAGAATTCTCCAGCAAAGAATACCCCTTCATAAGGTATTTCAATTCAACACCAGATAAGGGATAATCCCCCTTCTCACAGCAGGAAGAACAGCCTTCTCGACAGCAGATAAAATCTTTGTATTTCTCAAAATACTCCTGAAGCTTTTTATCTAAAGAGCTAAAATCTATTTCTGACCCCAAAATCTGCTCCAGAAACTTCTTGATGAATGGCTTTCTAACTGTTCAATTCTTGCAGAAAGTTCTCTATTATGTTCTAAAAGTTCTCCGACTTGTTTCGCCAAAATCTCGTTATCACGCTTATAACCGCCTGCTTCAATAAGTTTTGTCGCCATATCAGAGTTTGTAATATCATCACTGATTTTCTTCGCAACAGCTTCCGCCAGCATTTGCAAAGTCTGTGAACTTACATCAAGTGTGAAACTCTTTTGCGGAGTCAAATCCGTAACAATTTTTTCCTCTTCTGAAGGAGTTTCCGCAACGTCCGCGTTATCCTCAGGAACAGATATATAATCCTTTACCAAAATCGGCTGTACAGGCTCTTCTTTCTTCTCAATTTTAGCTTCCATTTTCTGTAATTTCGCGATAATTTGCTCATCGCTATATCCCTGAGCCTTCAATGAAATACCCTTTTTAATCTTTTCTAAAGACAAGTCATCATAAAATTCCAAACCGTCCTCGTCTTCATAGATTGAATCAATTTTCCAGTCTTCCAAAAATAAATCAAGAGAATGTCTGTCAATATAATAATTTTCAGCATTTAAACTCTTTAATATAGTTTCTCTGTTAAACATTCTCCATACCCCGCTTTCAATAACTGACTTAACGTTTCATACTACGTGCGATATCTCTGTCTTGAGTTTTTTTCGCTATGCTTTCACGCTTGTCATAAAGTTTTTTACCTTTTGCAAGACCTATCTCTATTTTAGCAAAACCGTGAGATAAAAACAATTCCAATGGAACAATTGTGTAGTTTTCTTTCTTAATTTTTACCTCAATTTTCATTATTTCTTTTTTGTTCAAAAGCAGTTTTCGAACTCTGTCAGGCTTATGATTATACCTGTTTCCCTGCTCATAAGGCGAAATGTGCATATTGTAAAGAAAGACCTCTCCACCTTCAATCTTTGCAAAGCTGTCTTTCAAATTCAGCATGCCTTTTCTGATAGATTTGATTTCTGTTCCGGTTAGAACAATTCCGGCAACGAATTTATCAAATATCAGATAATCATGAAACGCTTTTCTGTTTGTTGAAACTACTTTCTTGTCCATAGAGCCATTATAAGTTAAACTTTGAGCCTTGTCTACTTTCGCGGCGCAAAAACTCTCTGTCTATTCTGTTGAGCGTATCCAACTTTTTTCCAATCCACCTTGGCGCAACAAGCTCTGTCCTTAAACCGTTTCCAGCAAGTCTGTGGATAGTGGTCTGAGAGGGTAAATACTCTAAAAAGTCGCAAACTGTAGACACATACTCATCCTGCGACATAAAATCTATCTCGCCATTTTCATACATTTTCGCAAGCTTTGTTCCTTCCAAAGCACAAAGCATATGAATTTTTACCCCGTCAGGTTCAAGTTTAGCAATAGTTTTAGCCGTTTCCATCATCTCATCATAAGTTTCAAAAAGGTTCAAGATAACGTGAATACAAACATTTATTCCTGAAGACTTCGTTTTTTCGTAAGCTTCAAGAAAACATTTGTAATCGTGCCCGCGGTTTATCTTCTTCAATGTCTTGTCGTGGACGGATTGGAGTCCGTATTCAACCCAAGTATAATAATCTTTTGCAAAAGAAGAAATCAGTTTTAATTTTGCATCATCCACACAATCAGGACGAGTCCCGATAGAAAGCCCGACAATGTCCGGATGAGTCAGTGCTGATTTATAAATTGTTTCCAGCTCATCAACCGGCTTATACGTGTTGGAAAACGCTTGGAAATAAGACATAAATTTCTGTGCGCCAAATCTTTCCCTTAAAGTCTCCGCCCCGACTCGGACTTGTTCTTCAATTGATAATTGGTTAGAATGCGCCTGTGAAAAGCTTCCGCCATCATCACAGAAAATACATCCGCAATCAGAAATTGTCCCGTCACGGTTTGGACAAGAAAAGCCCGCATCTAAAGTAATTTTATAAACCTTGGCGCCGAATTTTTTCTTCAAATAATCGCTAAACGCATTGTACCTTTTTTCCATATAAATAGCGTAACATAAACAGGTTTGTGATATTATAAAGAAAAAAGAGGATTATTAAATATGAAAATGTCAAAATTGTTTGTACAAACGCTGAGAGAATTTCCTTCTGACGCGGAAGTCGTTTCTCATAAAATGCTTGTTAGAGCAGGCTATATAAGAAAACTTACCTCTGGCGTTTATAACTACTTACCGCTTATGTGGAGAGTTTTGAAAAAGATTGAAAATATCGTAAGAGAAGAAATGGATAACGCAGGCGCACAAGAACTCTTGATGCCTTTCGTTCAACCTAAAGAACTTTGGGAAGAATCAGGACGTTGGAACGCTTACGGAAGAGAATTGATGCGTCTTAGAGACAGACACGACAGAGAAATGTGTCTGGGACCAACGCACGAAGAAATTATCACCGCAATCGCACGTGACGGTTTGAAATCTTACAAACAATTACCTGTAAACTTATACCAAATTCAATCAAAATTTCGTGACGAAGTTCGCCCGAGATTTGGACTTTTAAGAGGTCGTGAATTCATCATGAAAGACGCTTACAGCTTCGATTTGGATGAAGAAGGCTTGAAAAAAGAATACAAAAATATGGCACAGGCTTATACAAGAATCTTCAAACGCTGCGGCTTGAACACTAAAATGGTTCAATCTGATTCCGGAGCAATCGGCGGAAGCGTAAGCCACGAATTTATGGTTATCACAGACACTGATGCAGGGGAAAATGACGTATTCTACTGTGATGATTGCGATTATTCAGCAAACTCAAACCACGCAGTATCAAATTTACCGGCAGCCGATATTGTAGGTAAATGGACAACACCTGAAATCCTTGACACACCAAATACTCACTCTATCGAAGAATTGTGCGATTTCTTGAAGATTCGTGCAACACATATAGTTAAATCTCTCGTCTACATCGTAGACAAAAAGCCTGTAATCGCTTTAATCAGAGCAGACAAACAGGTTGAAGAAACAAAATTAATGAATGCTGTAGGCGGTATGGAAATCAGAATTGCAACCGCAGGTGAAATTGAAGAAATGATGAGTGTTAATGGTTTTGCAGCAGCAAAAGGCTTCATCGGACCAAACGGGCTCAAAGAATATAATGGTTATAAAGTAACGATTATTGCTGATGAAACAGTAAAAGAAATGAAAAATTTCGTAATCGGAATAAACCAAGAAGACAAGCATCTTGTTGGTGCAAATTGGGGGGGGAAATGTAACAACTCTGACGATGCAGCTACAGGTTCTACAGGATTAGTTGAACTTCCTGAAACTGTAACTGACATAAGACTTGTTGAAGCCGGTGAACTTTGTCCTCAATGCGGAAAACCATTAAAAGTTACTCGTGGTATCGAAGTCGGAAATATATTCCAACTCGGAACAAAATACTCAAAACCAATGAATGCTGTTTACACAGACATTGACGGAAAAACAAAACCTTATATTATGGGATGTTACGGTATCGGTATTTCAAGAACTGCAGCCGCTGCTGTTGAAGCTCACTATGATGACCACGGTATCAAGTGGCCGCTCGCAATTGCTCCTTACCACACAATTGTAATTCCTGTAAGCACAAAAGATGAAACGCAGATGAAGGTTGCGGAAGACATCTATAAAACTCTTATCAAACACGGAGTCGAAGCTGTTATTGATGACCGTGACGAACGTCCTGGGGTTAAATTCAAAGACGCAGACTTAATCGGGTTCCCATACAGAATCACAGTCGGCAAAGGTATTTCAGAAGGTTTAGTAGAGTTCAAAGTTAGAGAAACAAATGAAACCTTAAATATCAAGCCGGAAGAAGCAGCTGAAATAGTTGTAACAGCCGTACATAATTTGAAATAAACAAAAACAATGATATAAAAAGACCTTTCTTATATGAAAGGTCTTTTTTATTACAAATTTTTCAACACAAAGCGGGCTCGCCAAAGCACCGCCCGCTTTAGTAAAATACCGTAAAGCCTACCAGCTAGCTTTAGTTACACCAGGTAACAAGCCTTGGTGAGCCATTTTTCTTAAACAAATTCTGCACAAGCCGAAATCTCTGTGGAAACCGTGAGGTCTGCCGCAGATGCTGCATCTGTTGTGAAGTCTTACCTTCGGATATTTGCCAGCTGCAACTAACATTTCTCTTTTATGTTCTTTGTTTATCATCGCTTTTTTAGCCATGATTTTCTCCTTTATTACAAATTAGTTTCTACTACATCCTAACATAATCGGGATTAAAAAATCCATCTATGTTAAATACTACTGTTTGCTTGCGCCTGTTCCTTTGAACGGCATACCCAATAATTTAAGCAATTCTCTTGCTTCGTCATCAGTTTTTGCAGTTGTGATAATAGATACGTTCATACCTTTTACCAAATCAACTTCTTCATAAGTGATTTCAGGGAACAAAGCTTGTTCCTTCAATCCTAATGTATAGTTTCCTCTGCCGTCAAAACTCTTTGCTGAAATACCTCTAAAGTCTCTGATTCTTGGTAAAACAACACAGATTAACTTTTGAAGGAAGTCATACATTCTTTCGCCTCTGATAGTAACCATTGCACCAACCGGCATACCTTCTCTTAATTTGTAAGATGCGATTGATTTTTTAGCCTTGGTAACCATTGCCTTTTGACCGGCAATCTTAGTCAATTGAGCTTGAATAGCATCAGCGATTTTTGAGTTGTGAGATGCTTCACCAACACCCATGTTCAAAACAATTTTGTGAAGTTTAGGAATCATCATGTCATTTTCATAACCGAATTTTTCCTTGAGTGCTGATTTTACTTCTTCATTGTATTTTGCTCTTAAGCTTTTTGTTCTTGTCATTTTTCTTTTCCTTCTCTAAAAGACGGTATCAACATCAGTGCGATACTGAATTCACACTATGTTAAACGTCTAACTGTTCACCACATTTTTTGCAAACACGAACCTTTTTGCCTTCGACAACGGCGTGTTTAACTCTGGTAGGCTTATTGCAGCTCGGGCATACAATCATTACATTAGAAGAATCAACAGGAGCTTCCTTCTTGATTAATCCGCCTTGAATACCGTATGCAGGATTTGCTTTGGTAGCCTTGGTAATCATATTAAGTCCTTCTACAACAACTTGTCCTTCAGAAGGTACTGCTTTTTTAATGTTACCTTGTTTTCCTTTATCTTTGCCTGCTGTGATGACAACTCTGTCACCGGTTTTTACATGCAAGCTTTTTTTATTATCTGCCATTTTTATTTCTCCATTTGTTTTGTTGGCTTACGTCTTATTCTGTTAGATAACTTCCGGTGCAAGAGAAACAATCTTCATGAAGTTTTTGTCTCTCAATTCCCTTGCTACAGGTCCGAATACACGAGTTCCTCTTGGGTTGCCATCTTTGTTGATGATAACTGCTGCGTTTTCATCAAATCTGATTACAGAACCGTCAGCACGTTTAATATCATGTTTTGTTCTAACGATAACTGCTTTTACAACTTCTGATTTCTTAACTGTCATATTCGGAGTTGCATCCTTAACGGTTGCAACAACAACATCACCTACAGCAGCAAATTTCTTGTTTGAGCTACCCATTACACGGATAACTAACAATTCTTTTGCACCTGTATTATCTGCTACTACTAGTCTTGTTTCTTGTTGTATCATTTTTCCGTTCCTTTTACTTTATTCTGCCTGTCCATGAACCTTATGCGTCAAGGCTCACCCCGCCAGAATTTCTTTTTTTTTACTACTTAGCTTTTTCTACGATAGATTCAAGAACCCATCTTTTGCCACCGGAAATAGGTTTTGATTCGATAATTTTTACTGTATCGCCAATACCACATTCGTTGTTAGCATCATGAGCTTTGTAGTTCTTGTTTGATTCAATAATTTTCTTATATTTAGGGTGTGGGTTGTATGAAGCAACTTTAACGACAATTGTTTTGTCCATCTTGTCACTGATAACTACACCTTGTTTTTCTTTCTTAGGCATTTGACACCTCTTTTTCCTTAATTACAGTCTTTGCTTGAGCGATTAAACGTTTTGTTTTTGAAATTTCAGCAGTATTTTCAAGTTTGTGCATTGTTTTCTTTACTCTGCAATCAAGTAACTGCTTTTTAGAATCAACAACAAACTGTTTTAACTCTTCAACTGTTTTTTCACGCATTTCACTTAATTTCATTGTTATATTTTCCTTTAATTATTCAGCTTCTTTTTCAATAACTTTAACCTTGATAGGGAGCTTTTGTGCAGCTAATTCAAGAGCGTTGATAGCTACAGCTCTGTCAAAGTAATCAAGTTCAAAAAGAATTCTGTTTGGTTTTACTACTGCTACCCAGTATTCAACGTTACCTTTACCTGAACCCATACGAGTTTCAGCAGGTTTTGCTGTAATCGGTTTATCTGGGAATATCTTAATCCAAACGTTACCGCCACGTTTGATTTCACGAGTCATAGCACGTCTTGCGGCTTCAATCTGACGGCTTGTAATCCAGCCAGGTTCAAGAGCTTTAAGCGCGTAACGACCAAATTCGAATTGAGTACCTCTTGTTTCAGTACCTTTCATTCTTCCTTTCATCATCTTGCGGTATTTTGTCTTTTTCGGCATTAACATTATTATTGTTCTCCTAATTTACTATTTTGTTTCTACAGGTTTACGTTTTCCGCGTCTTCCGTTGAATCTTTCACCTGTTGATTCTTTAGAATTTTTAGATTTGATGTTCATATCTGCTTTTTCACCAGGCATCAAGTTGCCTTTGAAAATCCATACCTTAACACCAATCTTACCCATGATTGTATCTGCTTCAGTGAAACCATAGTCTACATCAGCTCTAAGGGTTTGAAGAGGAATTCTTCCTTCTTTAGCCCATTCTGAACGAGCAATTTCAGCACCACCCAAACGTCCTGATACCATGATTTTGATACCTTGAGCGCCTGCTCTCATTGTTCTTTGCATAGCTTGTTTCATAGCACGTCTGAATGCTACACGTTTTTCAAGCTGTTGTGCTACAGATTCAGCTACCAATAAAGCATCAACATCAATTCTAGCAACTTCAACCACATTGATGATTACCGGTTTGCCTAAATATTTTGCAACTTCTGCTTTAAGTTCTTCAATACCTTGACCGCCTCTGCCAACAACAATACCAGGTTTTGCTGTTACAACTGTTATTGTTAAGCTTTGAGATTTTCTATCAATCAAGATATTTGCAACACCTGCTGCATAAAGTTTCTTTTTGATAAATTTTCTGATTTTAGCATCTTCTGCTACGAATTCAGCATAATCTCTTACCTTTGCATACCATGTACTTGCCCAAGGTCTGATTATACCTACTCTAAATCCGGTTGGATGTGTTTTTTGTCCCATTTCCTTATTTCCTATTTTTACTTATCACTAACTTTTACTGTGAGGTGAGATGTACGTTTGAGTCTCTTGTATATACGACCTTGAGCTCTTGGTTTACCTCTTTTATAAGTTACGCTTTCGTCTGCAAAGATTTCAGAAACTTTTAAAGAATCTGATTTAACCCCTGCTAGTTCAAATGCATTAGCTGCTGCAGCTTTAACGTTCTTTTCAACGACTCTGGCTGCGAAGTAAGGCATAAAACGCAACATGTCAAGAGCTTCATTAACAGCTTTACCTCTTACTTCGTTGATTACTCTACGAAGTTTTCTTGCTGTCATTTTTATGTTTGTTTGTCTTGCTTTAGCTTCCATTTTTATTTTCCTTATATTTCTTTTTAATTAATTCTATAATCAAAAATTCTTGTACAGATTACTATTTACGTTTTGCTGTTTTATCAGAACCTGCGTGCCCTCTGTACATTCTTGTAGGCGCAAATTCACCCAATTTGTGTCCAATCATTTGTTCTGTAACATATACAGGAACGTGAGTTTTGCCGTTGTGAACAGCAATTGTGTGTCCCAGCATATCAGGAATAATCATGGATGCTCTTGACCAAGTTTTAACAACTTTGTGTTCTGAATTTTCATTCATTTTGTTAATTTTCTTTTGAAGAGCTTCTTCTACGTATGGGCCCTTTTTTAATGAACGTGCCATTAATTTCTCCTTTTATATATTTGTATTAAATTACCTTGATTTATTTTTTACGTCTTCTAACAATTAATTTATCAGAAGCTTTGCCCTGTTTTCTTGTCTTATAACCAAGAGCAGGTTTACCCCAAGGTGTTTTTGGATGTCCGCCAGGACCGGTCTTACCTTCACCACCACCGTGAGGGTGATCACAAGGGTTCATTGTTACACCACGTACTGTAGGTCTAACACCCATGTATCTTTTTCTTCCGGCTTTACCAATCTTAAGGTTCTTGAATTCAGAATTGCCTAAAGTACCAACTGTAGCCATACATTCTTTTCTTACCATTCTCATTTCACCTGAAGGTAATTTGATAGTTACATAGTTGCCTTCTTTAGCCATAACTTGTGCAAAGTTACCAGCTGAACGAACCATTTTACCGCCTCTGCCAGGTATAAGTTCAATGTTGTGAACAATTGTACCAAGAGGGATAAGTTCTAGCGGAAGAGCATTACCTGTCTGGATTAAAGCTTCAGGACCGCTTACGATTACATCGCCGACATTCAATCCTTCCGGAGTTAAGATATATCTTTTTTCACCGTCAGCATAGAAAACTAATGAAATTCTTACGTTTCTATTTGGATCATATTCAATAGTTTTAACAGTTGCCGGTACACCGAATTTTTCTCTTTTGAAGTCGATTACGCGGTAAGATTGTTTAACCCCGCCGCCTTTATGACGACAAGTTATTCTACCGGTATTGTTTCTGCCGGCAGTCTTGCTTATTTTCTTCAATAAAGATTTTTCAGGAGTTGATGTAGTGATTTCTTGATAATCACTCTTTGTCATACCTCTTTGTCCCGGAGATGTCGGATTAATTTTACGAATTGCCATTTTATTTTCTCCTATTTCTATCTTTTTGGCTTGTTTAGTTTGTCTTGCCTGTGTTTTACACCGGCTTGGCTATTATATAGCTGTTAATTCTTCGATTGGATCGCCTTCAATAGTAACGATTGCTTTTTTAGAAGAATTAGTTCTACCAAATTTGTAACCCATTCTTTTTTCATGTGATGGCATATAAACTGTTCTAACTTTCTTAACCTTTCTGCCAGGAAAAGCTAATTCTACAGCTTGTGCAATTTCAACTTTTGTTGCGTCCATATTAACTTCAAAAGTATATTGACCTAAAGTTGTAGCCATCATTGATTTTTCAGTAACGATTGGTTTTTTAATTACATCGTATAATTTTTCTGTATTTGTTCTATCTTTACTCATTATTGCAGCCTTTCTGTTATATCGTTAACAGCTTTTTCTGTCATTACAACAAAATCAGCTTCAAGTAAGTCTTTTACGTTCAAGTTAGTTGGGAGCAACAATTTTACGCTAGGAATATTGCCAGCTGCCAAACTTAAGTATTTGTTTTCTTCAGCCATTGTATCAGCGATAACAAGGATTTTACCGCTCAAGTTCAATGATTTGATGATGCCTGCCATCAATTTAGTTTTTGGTTCATTGATTGCAGAGAAATCTTTAACAACAACGAGTTGTTCTTCTCTTGCAGAAAGTGCCGATTTAAGAGCCAACTTTCTAGCCTTTTGAGGCATGTTGATTTCGTAGCTTCTTGGTTTTGGTCCAAAGATTACACCACCACCTGCGAATAAAGGTGATCTTGTTGAACCTGCTCTAGCACGACCTGTACCTTTTTGTTTCCAAGGTTTACGTCCGCCGCCTGATACTTCAGCTCTTGTTTTTGCAGATGCAGAACCTTGTCTTGCGTTGTTTAATTGTCTTCTTAATGCTAAATGCATTACGTGAAGGTTAGGCTCAACACCAAAAACTGCTTCGTTTAAAGTGATGTCGCCTAGTTTTTCACCGTTTGTATTTAATAATTGTTTTGACATTTTTCTATTTTCCTTTTGCTTTCCGTCTACCCCTTGCCTATCGGCTTTATATGGCAGAAGCGGGTTGTATATCTTCTGTTTTATTCCGCCTGTGCAATCAGAGATTGCTTCGTTCATTCCACTTACGTTTCATTCACAACGGCGGTGTCGTTGTGTTGCCCTGCTTGTCTTGCACTACTGCAAGCCAACTCCGGCAACACCGGCTACGCAGTTAATTCCATTTTGTTCTTGAAGGAACGATTGTTACCAATCTGCCTTCGCAACCAGGAACTGAACCCTTAACCAAAACTAAACCGTTTTCAGCATCAACTTTAACAAGTTTAAGTTTTGTGATTGTAACTCTTTCGTTACCCATGTTACCAGCCATTCTTTTACCTTTGATAACACGGCTAGGAGTTGTACCAGCACCAATTGAACCCGGTTCTCTATGGTTTTTAGAACCATGAGCCATAGGTCCTCTTCCAAAGTTCCATCTCTTAACTGTACCTTGGAAACCTTTACCTATTGAAGTACCTGTTACATCAACTTTTTGAACATCGTTCAATACAGACAAGTCGATTTCTTGACCAACTTTGTAGTCTGCAGGATTTTCAACTCTGAATTCTTGCAAGTGTCTGTAGTTGTTCAAACCGTTTTTCTTGAAGTGTCCGATTTCAGCCTTTGTCAAGTGTTTTTCTTTTGCTGCAATCGTACCAACTTGTATAGCATTATAACCGTCCGTTTCAACAGTTTTAACCTGAGTTACAACAGTTGAATCAACTTTGATTACGGTTACAGGAACCGCCAAACCTTCTGAATCGAAAATTTGAGTCATTCCAAGTTTTTTACCAATTACACCTAGTGTCATATCTTTCCTTTCTAGCACAATCTCAAAAACTCATTGAGAGTTCACAAAATTATGCCTTACGTCTTGCGAGCGCTACTACCTTTTCTTTTACCATTCGGGGGTTTTCACCCCACCGTCTTACCTGACGTCGTAGTTCACATTATATGCATAATGCTTATTAAGTTTTCAAAATTCGTGGTGTTATTAACGATTAAAGTTTTACTTCAATATCTACACCAGCAGGTAAGTCTAACCTGCTCAACTCTTCAGTTGTTTGTTGAGTAGGTTCGTAAATATCGATAATACGTTTATGAGTTCTAATCTCAAAGTGTTCACGTGATTTTTTATCAACGTGTGGTGAACGTAATACACAATAAATACGTCTTTTTGTAGGTAAAGGAATAGGACCGGCAACCTTAGCGTCTGTTCTTTTTGCAGTTTCTACGATTTTTTCAGCTGAAACATCAACCAATTTGTGTTCGTAGGATCTTAAACAAACTCTAATTCTTTGTCTTGAATCTTGTTTTGTACCTGTCATTTTTAATTCCTTTATATTTGTATTTACCAATATTTAATCGGCTGTATACCTCAGAGCGATTGCTCTTTGATACCGATCCGCTATTACTTTCGACTATAGCAAATCAATAATAAAACAAACAAAAATCAGAGTCAACAGGGGGTTTTAACTTTATTTTAAATTTTACAAAACTTTACAAGTCGGACAAAACTTTTCCATCGCGCTGACAAATCCATCATCAAAAACAGAATCCGTTACATAATCCGCAATCTCTTTCAAAGAATCTGTCGCGTTACCCATTGCGACCTTAATTCCGCCGGCTTTTAAAAGCTCAATGTCGTTATTTTGATCACCGATAGTTAAAATTTCATCCTGATTTAAGTTCCAATATTTTTGCAAAAATCTTACCGCACAAGATTTTGACGCCTCTTTATTAGAAAATTCCAAAAAATACGGAGTGGATTTTACTATATATATATCAGGGAAATTTTTCGGAAGTTCTTTTTCTAACCTGTCAATTTTTTGGGGATTATTATAATCTATCGCCAAAAGTTTATTAATTTTATTCTTCTCAATCTCATCAAATTTTTTAACAGAAAATTTTGTATGCAAATTGTTGCAATATCTTTCAACCTCAGGGCAAACAGACTCTGAATACAAAATATCATCATTATATAAATTTATATGAATGTTTTCAGATTTCGCCCACTCAAGAATTTTTTCACATTGCTCCCGGGTCAAATATCTTTCATAAAGCGTCTTGTCCCCGTCAGTAATCAATCCGCCCTGATAAGAAACAACGGGTGTATCCAGCCCCAAATCCTTCGCAATAAGTTTTGCAGCTTCGTTCATTCTGCCGGTCACCAAAACAACCCTAATTCCGGCACCACAAAGATTACGCACACAAGCCTTAACCCTCTCCGTGAATTGCCCCTCAGGAATCAATATTGTCCCGTCAATATCCGTTGCAACAAGTTTTATCATAGCTCGATTGTATCACCTTCAGGTTTTAGGAGCAAGAGGGGGGGAAGAGGTAAATATAATAACCGAACCCTCATCCTAACCTTCTCCCGTTGGGAGAAGGAATTGATGTGTTCACCTTGGGGAGGGAGATATTTGTAGTTTTACATTCTGCAATGTATATTTACCCCTCCCCCCCCCAAAAAAAACGCCAAGTTAGTAGTTTTACTCAAATAACAGTTTCATTTACCCCAAAAAAAACGCCCTTTAAAGGGCGGTGAAGATTGGTTAATTTATAAGGTATTTTTAGGTTATATAATATGTATTTTTATTTTTTGAACCAGTTAAATGGGTTTAATTTTGACCAAAAACTTGGTTTGCCTGAAGCTGACGGCTTTCTAAACCCTTTGATTAGACAAAAAGTAGTCGCTCCGATTGCACCCAGAGCCAACAAACCTTTCATAAGAGTAGACTTGTTTGAAACTTTGTTCGTTGCGTTTTCTGCCTCATCAGTTATCGCTTGGCGGAAGCTTTTTCCTTCCTCGCCGTTTGTCATAATATTATAATTTTCTTTACCATATCCCATCCCGTTTCCATAAACATGGTCGTTAACAGAATAGTTCGCGTTATTACCCGCAACAAACATGTCATTTGCGTAGTTGTTATACAAATTACCTGCTTGCGCCATATTCATATATTGAGTCGCATTCATTGCATTATTTGCAGGCGGTGTCATCTCATATGCCTCATAAGGAATATGGTCAAGAATACCGTTATAATATAAATAATCTAATGCTCCCGGTAACACTGTCATTTTTTCTAACACCTTTTTACTAACGCTTCACATTTATATAAAGTTATTTCTTGTTACAAAATTGCTTTATGAGTTTAATTTTGTTAAGATTTATTAAAACCAGAGGAGCATTTTGAAAGATTTTTTAAAAAAAAATTGGATAATACTAACTGTAGAACTCCTTATTCTGATTGCATTTTACATCTTTTACGGAAAATTTGGAGATTCGGTTGTTGACTCTTTTAGAGAAGCTTATATTCCATCAAGGATTCTTGACGGAAAAATCTTGTACAAAAATATTTTCACAATCTACGCACCGTTTGCATACCTTTTCAACGCTCTTTTATTCGTGATTTTCGGGGTAAAACTAAAAGTATTGCAAATTGCGGGACTACTGACTACGATGGAAATTTTTTATTTTACATACAAAATTTCCTCAAAATTTTTGGACAAATTCTGCACCTCAGGAATTCTATTATTTTTCTTTGCAGGTTTTGCTTTGTCCTCTAATGTTTTTAACTCATTTTTCCCTTATTCATACGGAATTTTGTACGGTCTATTATTTGCTCTATGCTCAATTTATTTCGCTCTGGAGAAAAAATTTAACCTCGCATATCTTTTCTGTGCGTTTGCAATTTGTTCAAAATACGAATTTATATTATCAATAATTCCATTAATTTTATTGAGCCGAAAAACTGAATGGAAGAAAAATCTGGTATTTTTTATCATTCCATTTTTAATAACATTTTTGCCTCTGTTTTTCATGGGTTTAAGATTCAATGATTTGTTTACCACATTCGGACTCATCGGAATGATGACTTCCACAAAAACTCTTGCGTGGTTTTATTCCGCGACCGGTTTGACTTTTAGACCAGAACACATTTCTCTCTATTTAATCAATTTTGCAAAGTTCTACATTCCTGTTTATTGGAAACTATGGCAAGAAGTTTTGATGTGGATATTTCCTATGGTATTTTTCTTGGGTTGTTTCCGTTTCAAAAAACTCAATGCTGGCGAAAAATTCTTCATATTAGCTTCATTACTAATCAGCGCAAAGGTATTTTTTGCGCTCACTTTGCAATCTTATGGAGTTTATTTCATTCCGTTCGGATTGATTTCGCTTTTCATTCTCATGCCGGAAAAAATCAAAAAATACAACTGCGCTGTTTTAATTCTTTGGAGTTTGGTTGTTGGAATTAATAACGGAATGGTTTTAGCAAAAAAAGATGTTACGACTCTTGATAATGTGGTTGATTTTGTTAACCGAAATACAAAAATTTCCGATAGAGTGATAGTTTATCCGGAAGGTTTGAAGGTAAATGTTTTAACCGGAAGAAAATCCGATGACAAATTTTATTCGCTGATTCCTCTTTATGTGGAAACATTTGGAGATGAAATAATTATTAAAAGATTAGAGATAACAAAACCAAAATACATTGTTACCACGGATTATGACACATCAGCATATTATTTCCGAAAATTCGGAGAAGATTATGCGATAGACACAATGAAATTTATTCGTAAAAATTATTCACTCGTAAAAAAAGATGACTATGCAGAATATTACAAGTTAAATTAATCTTCGTCTTTTTCCATAGCACGTCTTAGAATATTTCTGTCAATCTTTTTTGTGCCATATTTTTTATGAGATTCTTCCATAAGTTTTTCGCTTGGTCTTTTAACTTTGCGTGTTGATTTTTTCTTTTCAGGCGCAGGGAGCGAACCGTTTAGTTCGCGATACCACATTCCCCATAAAATTGAGCGAAGAGGCAGAGTGTATTGGATAAAAATTTGTGAAATAAAGGATGATACAACAAGAGTTGAAAGTCCTTCAATTGTTATTGGCGGAATATATGCCAGTGCCAAATATTTGTTAATTTCCAGTATCGGCAATGTTTCAAGAAACGCACCAGCAACATTTGATAAAGCATCCGTAATCTTCAAGATTTCAGAAATTGAAAGAACAATTTGCGGAACAAACACGTAAGTTAACGCTCCGGCAAGCGCAATTAACATAAATGTTGACGCAAAGTGACCGTGAATCAAAAGCATACTTTTCTTTGCACAGCCGACGGGAGAGAGTTCAGGCTCATAAGTAAACACCTGAAAAATTAACACAAAGAATACCGCCAAAATTCCGCACGGAACCCAAAATATCGGAAGAGCCGATAGCAAAGAAAAAATTCCGACCAATAACCAAATTCCAACAAACGGAACTGTTCTTCTTTTGATTAATTCCGTGTGTGCATCAAAATCATAAACTTTCCCAGATTTAAGCATATTCTCAAGCATTGAGTTTACCGCGCCATAAGCAACCAAATATTCCCAAAAAGCTTTCAGAAAAATTGCAAGCCCCGGAACCGTAACCAAAATGGCGAGCAAAATCAACAAATTAAAATCAAGGTCTGCCGGAATGTATTTTATATAAAGATAATAAAGCCCGAATATCAAAATCAACCCGCCGATTTGTCCAAGAACAGGGAACGTCATATATTTTACAAACTTATCAAAGTTTGAAAAATACAAACCTATTGATTCCGTAAAAATTCCCAGCGGTGTTTTATTCTTTTTTGACATTATCAAAGCCTCTTTTACTAACTTAAATATTTCTGAAGATTTTTATAATAAATTATTGTATTATAAACGTATGAAAAATTTAAGAAAAATATTGAGCAATTTTACAAAAGAGGATTATCAAAATAATTTGGTAAACCTTCATATACATACAACCTGTTCTGACGGAGAGGGTGATTATAACCAGATTGTTGAAAGCGCAAAACAAAAAGGATATAAGCTTATTGCAATTACTGACCACAACACGATTGAAGCACACAAAAATATTCAGGATGAAATTCTGTTAACAGGTGTTGAGTTCGATTGTTGGTTCGGATATGTGTTCATCCACCTTATTGCTTACGGAATTGACATAAATCATCCCGCACTGCTTCCGTTTTTAGCAAAAAATAAAGCCGAAACAGAAGCGGTTGTTTTAAGACTTTTTTCCAAAAGAAACGTAAAAGATTTGATTGGCGCAATTCACCAAGCCGGCGGAATAGCAGTCTTAGCACACCCTGCTTGTTATTGGGCGTTGAGTTTAAAAAATCTTGTTAATAATTTAATAAAAATCGGTCTAGACGGAATTGAAACTTATTATCCTTATCCGCGTTTCAGAAAGATTGTAAAATTCCATACCGCAAAAGATGTCCTAAAAATCGCAGAAAAATACCCGCAATTAATCAAAACCGGCGGAACAGATTTTCACGGAAAAATATTCTAGGTTTCAATAAACTACCCGTCAGAGCGATTTATTTATCCCCAATCCGATAATTTTTTTTCGACCTCGACAATAATACAATATACCTGTCGAAAATAAATAGGAGGGGATATGACCAGCATTTATACAGCACCGGTCTATAAACTTGAAGAGTTGAATAATCTCTTCATTGAACTGACCGCAAAAAATTGTAATCAGAGATGTAAAAGTTGTTATATTGATTTCAGTAATATTAAAAGTTTTTCAAAAACTGTAAAAGATTTTATTTCTATCGATAAAATCAAAGAGGCTCTTGACGATACAAAACACGAAAGTCTTCACTGTATTTATTTAACAGGTGCAGAGCCGATGACTCACCCTGATTTTAATTCAATTCTGCGCCTTTGTCTAAAAAGATGTAATGTTTGCATCTGCACAAACGCAAGTTTTTTGAATGAGAAAAAAATTAGATTTTTAAAACGAGTCGAAGATGAAGGAGTTAATCAAATTTTCTTCAAACTTTCGCTCACACATTATCAAGAACTCGAAAGTGACAAAGCCAAATACAGAGGAAATTTCAGACAAACAATTTTCTCTTTAAAAATCTTATCAAGATACAATTTCACATCAGTTTTAACCATCCAAAATTATTACAAACTTGATAAAAATCTCATAATGGAAATGTTTAATCAAATTTTTAAAGAACAAGGAATAAATAACACCGACCTTCAAATAACCTGTTCTTATCCTGATTTTGTAGACGAAAATTTCTCAAAACCGGCTTCGCAAACAGATTGCATGCACGGCAGAACCCTTTGCGGGAACGGAGTTTACGCTTGCCCGTTTTTATCAAATGATTATCGCGGAAGAGTGGGAAGCTCCTTCAAAAATTTCTCTCAAACTGTCACAGCAGAAACTGATTTTTGCGCAACCTGTTCCAAAAATAACGGATGCATGTTTACAATCGGGTAATGTTTTTTACAGTATATATAACTATCCGTAACACAGTCAGTCTTACAACTTTGGCGTTATATAAAACTTATATAATCAACTTTACAATTCAAAGTGGCTGAACATTGGTTAACATTTGTAACATTATTCATATGAACTAATACTAAAGAGTTATTTTTTTGTTACGATTGTGTTATAAATAATAATGTAAAAATATATATCCAAACACGAGAACGGAGGCAAAAATGTCAGTTGGACAATTCGTATTTATGTTACACAGTCACCTGCCATATTACAGAAAAGCAGGGATGTGGCCATTCGGAGAGGAAAACCTTTACGAATGTATGGCAGAGACTTATGTACCTCTATTAAACGCTATTTCAGAATTATATGATGAAGGGATAAAGGCAAAACTTACAGTCGGTATCACACCAATTCTTGCAGAACAGTTGAACGACGAACACTTACAAAACGGGTTTGTTGAATACATTGATTCAAGAATCAAAGCTGTTTCAAAAGATTTGGAAAGATATCCTGATCCAAAAGTTGCACACTCACAACACTTGAAATATTTGGCAAAATATTATTTCGATTTGTGGAACAAACTTCGTGACGATTTCGTTAACAAATACGAAAAGAACTTGATTAAATATTTCAAAAAATATCAAGATTTGGGTTGTATCGAAATCACAACTTCGGGTGCAACTCACGGATTTTCACCTTTGTTAGCAACTGACAGTAACCTGAACGCTCAGTTCAAAGTCGGACAAGATACTACAAAAAGATTGTTCGGCAAAAAAGCAATGGGCGCATGGCTTCCTGAATGTGCTTACAGACAAGGTTACGAATATGTTGGTAAAGACGGTAAAAAACACTGGAGACCGGCTATTGAAGTAACTCTTCAAAACAACGATATCCACTACTTCTTTACAGAATCACACGTAATTGAAGGTGGTAACTCTATCGGTAACAGACGTGTTATCGGTATGTACGGTAACATCGAATACATTCCGCTTCCTGAAAGACCTGCTACTGGTTATGACACATATTCAGCATACTGGTTACCGGATGCACAAGTTGCCGTAATGGGACGTAATGACAGAGCAGGATACCAAGTTTGGTCAGCTGCTGACGGTTACCCAGGCGACGGATGTTTCAGAGAATTCCACAAAAAAGACGATAAATCAGGTATGCATTACTGGAGAATCACATCTCCAACCACCGATTTAGGTGACAAAATGCTTTATGATCCGGTTCTTGCAATGAACAAGATTAACGAAAACTCTGACCACTACACAACTTTGATTTACCACTTGCTAAATGATTACAAATTGGCAAAAGGTAAAGAAGGTCTTGTAATGGTTTCATTTGATACAGAACTCTTCGGACACTGGTGGTTCGAAGGTGTGGAATTCATCAAACAAGTTATCAGAAAATTCCACGATTACCTTCCGGAAGTTGAAAGACTTACTGCCGGCGAATATGTTACTAAATATCCGCCAAAAGAAGCTATTCAAATTCCTGAAAGCTCTTGGGGACAAGGCGGTCACTTCTATGTATGGATGAACCACTTAACAGAATGGATGTGGCCAATTATCCACTCTTGCGAAAAGAGAATTAACGCAATCGTGGATAAATATCCTAACATTCCTGATGACAAGTTGTTATTAAGAGCTTTAAATCAAATGGCTAGAGAAAACTTGTTATTACAAAGTTCAGATTGGCCGTTCTTGATTACAACATGGCAGGCAAAAGATTATGCGACAGACAGATTCAATGAACACGTTGAAAGATTTGGTTTGATTGCAGATATGATAGAGTCTGGCAATATCGATGAAGCTAAATTGAAAGAATTTGAAGACATTGATAACTGCTTCCCTGCTATCGACTACAGAGTTTACCAGTCTATTGAAGAAGGCGTTATTCCTCAACAGGAAAAGAAACTTGCTCCTCTTTATAACTAGTGAAATGGAAGATTAAACAAACAAAAAAAGGTGAGACTAAAATCTCACCTTTTTTATTTTAAGCCTTAATTACTTGGAAATACCTACAAAGAAATCTTGCATATCTTCTGTAACTTTGCTGTCTTCACAATAATTGCGAACTTTATTCAACGCAAGATTTACCCATTCTCTGAATTCTTGAATAGAACCATTGCTGAAAGCTTCACGATAACCGCTAACAGTTTTTCCATCTTTATCCATTGATATAATGTTCAAATCATAAGATCTAGGCGCTTCTGATTTGATATTAATACGCATTATAGAATCGTTATTTTTATATTTTGCTACACGTGAAAATGTCTTCATAGGTTTTGGGGTTGCGCAAAATGATGGATTGAATGTTATCATAATTATTTCTCCTTTTTTTCATTTAAAAACCCGTAAAAATATTTTTTGCTACAAAAAGGGAGTGAAGATTAAATCTCACTCCCCTCTCTAATTTAATCCTTCAAACTACACAGCGTAAACACTAACCTGTTTTCTGTCACGTCTGTGAGATTCAAATTTGACTTGACCGTCAATCAATGCGAACAAAGTATCATCAGAACCAATACCAACATTGTTTCCAGGGTGAACTTTAGTTCCTCTTTGACGAACGATGATGTTTCCGGCTTTAACAATTTCGCCACCGAATTTCTTCACACCTAAACGCTTCGCTTCGGAATCACGACCATTTCTGGTGGAACCCATACCTTTCTTATGTGCCATTTTTATTCTCCTTTATTAATTTCTTTGTTATTTGGTCAACTTTTATTTCAGTCAACCTCTTTTATTGTTGTACTCGACTTCACAAGTACTCTGACTATGCTTCAGTTGTTTCAACAGTTTCAGCTTTAGCCTTAGAAGCAGTTGTTCTGATTTTGTTAATCATAACTCTTGCAAAGCCTTGTCTGTGACCTTGTTTTTTTCTGTAACCTTTTTTAGGTCTTTGTTTGAAAACAATAATTTTCTTAGCGCGGTCGGTCTTGAGAATAGTACCTTCAACTTTTGCATTAGCAACATAAGGTTGACCAACTTTTGATTTTTTACCGTTAACAATCATAACGACTTTATCAAAAACAACTTTAGCGTCTTTTTCTTCGCCTAATAATTCAACGTCAACATAACGTCCTTCTTCAACCTGGTATTGTTTACCACCGGTTTCAACGATTGCGTACATAGTGTTTCCTTTCTTTTTTGAGGAATCGTAGAGCTTAAACCAAACTTCAGAGCATAACCCCTTCTGCGATTTCATAGCCCGTTTAGACACGATTAACCTATCTAATACTATTTATATGTAATAGTTGTAACACAAGCAATCTTCCACTGTCAAGGGGGGGGATGCAGTGGGCTGGTTAGTCATCATTACAAAATTTGCGTCCTTCGGAAAAGAGATAGGGGTAAAGGGGTAAAGGTATTTGGTTGGTTGGTCACGATTACCAGCTTGGCGACTTTGTGGGCTTAGTAAAGCCGACCTACAAACTAGATGAAGAGTTGAAAAGTTGAATGATTGAATAGTTCGCATTACCCTCTCCTGGCAGGAGAGGGTTAGGGTGAGGTGTCAACATTCGCTTTACCCTGCGATTCTTCGGCTAAAGCCTCAAAATGACATTGAACATTTACCCTCTCTATTTGAGAGAGAACATAAACATATTTTGTAACAATTTGTTTACATAAAAAAAATAAAACGCAATTTTTAAAAAGAAAAAAACTTGTAAATAACAAGGGATGTTTTTTCACTCGAGGATACTAAATTAAAAGGAGAAATTATGGTACAATCACTAAGCGCAACCGGCGTTCAAAGAACATTTAAGGACAGCACAATCAATCAATCAATCAATCAATCATTAAGCACTAACGAAAAGGTAGAAACGGGTTGGTTTTCAGATTGGTTAAATGACAAGGACAAAGTTTGCACAGACGGAACTGATGACGGAAAATTGTCAGCTAAGGAAAGCTTAAAGAGTTTTGGAAAAGGTTTAATGGGCATCGTAAAAGCTGCCGTGAAACACCCTATTGCAACTGCAGCAACTGTAGCAGGCGGCGTAGCATTATCTGTAATCACAGGTGGTGCTGCTATTCCGGTTATGGTTGCAGCGGGTGCCGCAATCGGTGCAGGACAAATCGGATACGGCGCATATAAAGCCGCAACTGCAGATACAGATGCAGACGCTAAACAAGCTTGGGAAACAATGGGTAACGGCACTTTTGCTCTGGCTGCATCCGCTCTCGGTGCGAAGGCTTCGCTCAAAGCAGCCGCTAAAGCAGGCGTTACCGGCGCTGAGACAACCAAAGATATAGGTATGGCAGAAGCTTTGATTCAAAACTTTAAAGCTACACCGGAAGCAGTCAAAATGAGCGGATTAAACGCAAAAGGTAACGTTTTAACGTGGACCACCGGAAAAATTCACGCTCATTCAAATGCACTTCAAGGCGCTGAAAAATACATGAGCAAAGCTAACGATGTTAAATCATACAGATTTAATCCGCAAGGAACTCCTGAAGAAATCCTTGCGAACAATCCGGGTGTATTCAGAGGTGCTGACGGAAAGTATTACTTACCAAACAAATGGAATCCGGGTGAACCGTATTTAATTGATACCTCTAAAGAACAAATGATTATGTTGTACGGCGGAGATGATATGGCTGTATGCGACGGAGCTATTTTCAAAGGCTCTTATGTAGATACACCGGCATATAAAACAAATGGCGCTCTTAAGTATCAAAACCCTACAGAACTTCAATACGGCAAAGTTGTTGAGGTCACAAAGCAAGCTCCCGGGGCATTCAAAATAATGCCTGAAGGCACTAAGATTCAAACTCTTGAAGGTACCAGAACAGTTCAAGCAGGGGAAGTAGTTGCTCTCGACCACGCAGGAAACCCTTACGCAACCACACCGGCAAATATTCTGAAAAGAAATACAGGATTTACTGAAACTGCTCTGAAACAATTGAACAAAACAGAGTAAATTTCAGACTCATAAATAAATAAGGCGAGTGGCGCAGAATGTGCCACTCGCCTTATTACATAAAATTACCCCCTTAAACTGCTCACAAGGTGAATTCATTTTCTGTTCAATGGTTATAAATTATTACCAACAGAGGATTTCATCATGATAAAATACATCACTATAATACTTGTTCTTTTTAGCATCAATCCGGTGTTTGCATACATCAGCACAAATCACTATTCACCGTATTACAACAGGAGACCAAACATATGTTCCAAAAGTACATACGCTGACTCGAGCTACGGGAACCGACCATACAGAAATTCTAACAGTTACAGACCGCGCAGGCACGGATATTATCAACCACCGTGCAGGCACTGTGACTACTACTCGCCCTACGACAGAATTCCCTCCGGAAATCTTAACGCACTTGAACGCTATGCTCTAAAAAAAAATTACACGCGAGAAAATGACCTCTCCAGACTCGAAAGACTTGAATCTCTCGCCTTCGGTGCAGTACAAGAAGGCGACTTAAGCACACGTTACCAAAATGTCGAAAATGCAATTCTTTCCCGTCCTCCGCAAAACGCTTACAAACGTTCTGTCATAGGAAGCATAGCCGATTTTCTCGGCGGTCAAATGACAGGTTTCACTCCATCTCTTAACAGCGGGTTCGGGAATGATGTATTTTCTAACTATCCAACCTACAGCAACTCTAGAGCCGAACAATACTCAAACGGTATTTTCGGCGGTGGCTGGGGTGTTCAGAACCAAAACTACGGACATGGCAGCAGTGTAAGAATCCTTGATTAAAAACTCTTAGGGTTTTGTTTTTCCGGATGAGCAGAATTCGAAAGTATTATCTCATAATACTCATTCTTATCAATATTCACGCCCATATTTTTAGTATCAATTTTAAATTTCTTTTTCTTAGGTTTGTAAGGATTATTTGCCATAGCTTATAATCTCGTTATTTTCGCCAACCTGCAATATTGTAGGTTTATGGTTCTTTATTTCATCTTCTGTCATTTGTGCGTAGGTTACAATAATAATCTTGTCCCCTGTTTGAACTTTTCTTGCAGCTGCGCCATTTACGCAAAAACACTTAGAACCACACTTACCTTTTATCGCATAAGTTTGAAATCTTTCTCCGTTATTAATATCAAGGATTTCAACCTTTTCCCATTCTCTTATATTGGCTTTTTCCAAAAATTCTTCATCAATAGTAATTGAGCCGACATAGTTCAAATTAGAATCTGTGATTGTTGCTCTGTGAATTTTGGAGTGTAAAAATTCAAATAACATTTTGTAATCCCTCTTTATACATTAAAATATTAGCACAAAAAAACTACATAAGTGTTCAATACCAAATTTTTGCGAAAAAACTAAAATATAAAAAAAGGAGGAGAAAATGCTAGATTTATTTATACTTGAATCTTGTCCGTATTGTAAAAAAGTAATAGAATATATGGACGAAAACAAGATTCCATACAACAAAATTGATATCTCAAATAAAGAATCCGAAGAATCACTTATAAAAATCGGCGGGAAACGACAAGTTCCGTTCTTGGTCGATAATGACAGAAATATTCAGATGTACGAGTCCGCGGACATCATTGAATATGCAAAAACTTTAAAATAAAAATCAACAGGCACTCCAAAAGAGTGCCTGCCATTTGAAAGGACATTTATTTATTATATTCTTGGGAATATTAGAGCAAGTTCAAAGCGATTTGAGGTTGTTGGTTAGCTGTCGCCAACAATGTAGCTGTAGCTTGTTGGAGGATTTGATACTTGATGTAGTTTGAAGATTCAGTTGCTGCATCAGCATCCTTAATTGTAGAAACCGCTTCTGTTAAGTTTTCTCTTTGAACATCGGTTGAATCAATCGCTGAATCAAGTCTGTTCATATAAGCACCGATTTTAGTACATCTTAAAGAGATATTGTCAATCGCATCATCAATGTTATCAATGAATGCACGAGCAGAACTATCATTTCTGTAGATAGCTTTGCACATTTCTTCAATAGTAAAATCTTTTTTTACAGTTGCACTTGCTTGACCTGCAGTATATTCAACAGTGCCATTTTCAGCCATAGCTGCTGCAAGTGCTGAAGCATAATAGCCATCCCTGTAAACAGGAGTTGCGCCTTGTTCAAGAACTTTTCCAGCAGCGTCCGTAGGTTGACCATCAGCATTGATGTAACGTGCTCTGTAGCAGTATTCATCAGTTTCTGTAGCACTTGTTCTCAAGTCAATATAACCAGGGCGATTAGCAGTTGAAGCCGCTTTTGATTTGAAGCCCATAATTACTGTAGACATTGCACTATCAAACAAGAAAGCATCCATCTTGATTACACATCTTTTGTTTGAATACAAACCAACTTGAAGATTGATGTCAGTTTGTCTTGAACCATCGAGCAGGTAAGTATCATTAAAATCCGTGATAGTACACAAACGGTTAATTTCATCCATTCTCTGTTCAACTTCAGTTCTGATAGCGTTCAAAGATGCTGAACCGTAAGTACCGTTTGCTGCTTGCATCGTTAGGTCTCTAATTCTTTGTAAATAATCGTTAATGATATCCAAAACACCTTCTTGGGTTGTTAACATATCAAGACCCATTTGAGCGTTTGTCTCAATAATATCATAACCGTTTACTTTAGCTTCCATTCCGGTATAAACTGCATAACCGGCTGCGTCATCTTTGGCTGAATTTATCTTGAAGCCAGTAGATAATTTCTCCATTGCTGAATTCATGCCTTTAGTTGCACTTTTCAAGTACTTTTGACATGTCAGGGATGACAAATTCGTGTTAATGGTTAATGTTGAAGTTGATCCCATAATAAATTTCCTTTCAAATTTTTCCTTTCCCCATGTAATACGGCAGAAAAAAATCGAACTTTACAACTTTAGTTATAGAATCCTCCATATAGAGGAGAGGTTGTCTGCTAATCCGCTCATAGAGGGAATCGCAAAAAATAATATTTTACAGAAATTTTTGGTCTTGTGCTCTTTTCCTACAACTAAAGTTATAGAAAATTACCCAACCAAATAGTTAATCTGTGGAGTAAAAAAACGTACATGAGCAGGGTATAAAATCAGTAAAGAAGGAGACATTTATGAAATTTGAAAACTCAGAAACACTTCAATGTTTAGTAAACGCCTTTGCGGGCGAATCACAAGCAAGAAACAAGTATACGTTTTACGCAAAACAGGCACAAAAAGACGGTTATGAAAAGATTGCAGCCGTTTTTCTTGACACAGCCGAAAACGAAAAAGAACATGCAAAACTGTTCTACAAACATATTCCTGCATCAGAGCATTGGCAAGTCAATGGTTCTTACCCGTTTTTTCTTGGAAAAACACTAGAAAACCTTATCGCTGCTGCAGAGGGCGAAAAAGAAGAATGGGAACGAATTTATAAACACAGCGCACAAGTGGCTAAAGACGAAGGATTTGACGAAATTTCCAGACTATTCTCAAATATATTAGAAATAGAAAAACATCACTCCCATAGATATCAACTTCTTGCAGATGAACTTCAAAATGAAACCTTCTTCGAAAAGAGTGAAATAACTCAATGGATTTGTAGAAAATGCGGTCATATACAGATTTCAAAATCTGCACCGGAAAAATGTCCTGTCTGCGAACATCCACAAGCTTATTTTGAGCTGTTTAATGAAAAGTTCTAAAGAAATATAACTTTAAGTTTTGTAACAAATTCTCTTTATATCCTAAAGTTTTATATAATTATGTCGTTATACAAATTGTATACTCAAGTTTGATATAAGGAGTTCTTATGGGTTTAAGCGTTACAGACGGACAAGCAGCATTAGCAGCTGCGCAAGAACGTCAAAAGGCAATGATTAAAGCTAGAGAAGCGGCTGAAACAGCTAAAACAACAGCGAGCGAAAATGAAGCCAACAAATCTCAAATCGCGACAGAAAAGGCATCTGCCGCAGAAGCTGCTGTAAACGCAGTAAGTTCTATGTCATTGGAGGTTAACACAGCACAAACAGCGTACACGCAAGCATTGAATCAGCTTGCTATTGCCAAATCAAGCGGAGATGAAGCTGCTATTGCAAGTGCTGAAAGTGCTGCTGAAAGAGCAAAAGCGACTCTTGATGAATTAAATGGTAAGTTGAAGGAACTACAGGACGCTGCACAAAAAGCACAAACTGAAGCAGCTGCAGCACAAAGAGAAGCAGACACGGCAAAAACAGAATTAGAGACGGCTACAAAAGTTTTAGAAGATGCCCAAAAGGCTGAAACAGAAGCGGAAGAAGCTGTAAAAAAAGCCGAAGAAGACCTTGAAGCAGCTAAAGCAGAAGAAGCTAAAAAAGCTGAGGAAGCAGGCACTCATTCTTTAACCGAGGCTGAAGCCAGAGAGCAAGGTTACACTATAATCACGACAGCTGAGCAGTTGATTGCAATTGCCGACAACATGAGCGGTAAATATATCTTGATGGGGGATATTGATTTATCAGGAGTAGCTTGGACTCCGATTGGTGACGAGAAAAATCCGTTTACAGGTAAATTAAATGGTAATGGTTTCAGTATCAAGAATCTAGATGTTGCAATTGATAATGGTACAAAAACACAAAATGTGGGCTTCTTCGGTGTAACTGACGGCGCAGAAATCAAAGACATAAACTTTGTTGATGCAAAAATCACTACTCCTGAAGGATACAATAAAGGCTCTGTAGGTATTGTAGCCGGTACTGCAAAGAACACCTCTTTCGACGGAGTTAGCGCATCAGGTGAAGTAACCGGACACCAAAGATTAGGCGGCTTGGTTGGTACAGTTGCTGACGATAACACCAAAACTAACGGCAAACACTCATCATTCAAGAACTGTTCAACAAATGTAAACGTAAACGGTTCATACTACGCCGGAGGCTTAATCGGCTACATTAATTCAACCTATTCTAATGACTTAGTAATCGAAAATTGTCAAACATCCGGCAGCATAATGGTAAAAGAAAAATGTGGCGGCGGTTTAGTTGGTGAAGCAGGAAAAACAATCGTAACAATTAATAACTGCTCAAGCAGTGCAAACATCGACTGCACAAACAAAGCTAGCGAAGAAATTTCTTGGCTGCTTGAAACTGCAAAATGCGGCGGCTTAATCGGCTGTGCTAACGGCACTTATGTTGCAATGTGCAACTCTAAGTATGAAGGCAATATTAAGGCGGAGGGCGAATTCAAAGGCGAATACTACGGCTACTACATGAACGATGCTCACGTCACAATTTTTGAACTTTCAGCAGGTTTACCGGCTGATGATATCTTGAACATTGACGGCGTAGACGGCATTACACCTATAGTTGATGCAGACGGCAATGCTCGCTATGAAATCACTGTAAGCACGTTAACAGGTATGGATAAGATTGTTGCTATGATTAGAAACAATCCTGAACTTGCCGAAATAGTAACTTTCAACGTCAACTTTGACTTTGAGGCTATGGATGCAAAATACGACCATACATTCTATTCACAATATGGCGTTGTACAAAAACTTACAGAAGACGAAGACGGTAATGTTGTAAATGATGTTTACATTGATAACGAAATTGATTTGGAAACAACATTCCATTATCGCAACTATCAACAAATGCAGATTACACCAGGTGATTGCGACTTCCAAATTATGGAATGTGATATAAAACCTACCATGATTAGTGGTTTGTACAAGGATTCTGACGGCAACTATTATGTTGAACGCAACGGAGAAATGATACCGACAACACTCGAGTTCTTCTTTGAAAATCAAAGAACTAACGTTACAAAACGACTTGATGAAAAAGAAGTTGCTCTTAGAAACAAAATCTCTGAAATGGTTGTTTCATATCAACAAGAAATGTATGCAGCTTTAAAAGAAAAATACGGACTTGCAGCTGATTACATAATCGAAAAACTTGATGAGCCTGAATACAAATACTTGTTAGAAAGACGAGAAGCAGGCGAAGAGTTAACTCCGGAAGAACTAATCGCAATTGATGTGTTTGAACTTGACTATGAAATTTGCAATATCGTTGGTGAAGCAACAAATAACCAAGGTTGCGGTATGGGCGGAGATGCATCATTCCTTGAAGATGCTAAAGGAGAACCTTTGACTGATGAAGACGGAAGAATTCGTTACACAACCTCCGGCGGAACAGAATTAAGACAACAAATGGACGAAGCGGGTAACCTCGTAACCGATGAAGACGGGAACCCTGTATACGAAACATTGGACGGCGAAGAATATAACGGTATTGATGAAGTTTATGCGATTAAAGGTGTTGCACAAACTGATGAAAACGGAAATAAACTCTATTCGGATTCTGAAGGCAAAACTGTTGTCGAAACAAAAGACGAAGAAGGCAATGTTTCATATGCATATGAAGACGGTACTGCTTACGAGGGAGAAACCGATGCTTTGAAAAAACAAATCAAGGAATATAACCCTTCTGATGCGTACAAAAAAGTTCAAGAAGAAATGAAACGACTTCTCGAAGAATGCAAAAACAAAGAAGTTTAACTCTAAACACTAAAAAAGGGTCGGAATTTAAATTCCGACCCTTTTTTGATATAAGTTTTCTTAGCTTAAAGCCAATAATGATTTTACTGAACGAGCGTTTTCTTTAACTGTTTCGTCAGAGTGCATATTGATTGTATCATCTAATATTTTCATAACTTCAGTTTTATCTTTTAGAGATAAAATTTCGTTGATTGTGCTCATTGCTACAGATGGAGAAAGGTCATTAATACCTTTACCTTGGTTGATGATAACAACTTTTAATGAATCGTGAAGATTTTTCCTTACCAAAGCTCTTGAAGTATATTCTCTAACTTCGTTATCAGGAGAATTTGTTCCCAATTCTTCCAAAACTCTTATAGAATCGTTATCTTTATGAGCAGCTAAAGCATCAATAATTTCTAAAACGTTTCTGTTCATTATGCAGCACCTCCGAGAAGAGCAATTTCATCTTTCCACATTTGTTCGATTTCAGCAACAGATGTTGTTTCAGGGTTGATGTGATGAGAATGTTGTTTAACTAAGTTTGCCCACTTAGCAGCCATATCCTTACCTAAATCCATTACATCTCTGTTTAGAAAATCAAATTTGGATGAAATACCTTTTCCAAGATTTGAAACATTTTCATTCAAAGCGGACAATCTGTTAGAAATTCCGTTTGAGATACCGTTACCAAGACCGTTCATTGCAGCTGAAATAGTTTTAATACCGGCTACTTCAGAAATATTTGTGTTCTTAGCATAATCCCAAGCGTTAGAAATCCCGCCTCTAACTCTATTAACGAAATTAATAATAGGTTCAGCAATGCCGTTTCTCATTTTATTCATGCTGCCTGCAACAGAGGAAGCAATCATTTTTAATTTATTAGTGTGCTTTGGTTCAAACCCTTCAAAAACATCAGCGAACTGCAAAGTATTTCCTTCAAAATTTGAATATTTGAACGGATTTGTAGTCGAATTTCTGGAAGTTTTAAACGGGTTAGCAATTTTTGGGGTAAGGTTTTGCGAACCTACTTTAATAATTTTCGCCATACTATTCCTTTCTAATTATCGTGACATCTAGACACATATTAGAATAACATACGGTGTAAATATTCAATCATCTATTTGGAGGATAAATCCCGATTTTAATACTGTGTTCTTCACCTTCCACCATCAGAGTAGAGTTTTCAGGGTTTGTATAAACCTCATAAACAGGACCTTGTCTTTCATCCATAATATTGTTAGGAGAAACCAATATGACAACACCGTTCAAAATACCATATTTCTGGAAATTATACGTATCAACATTAACAGAAACCGGCATACCTTGTTTTACGAACCCGATATCCTAATTTAAAACAATAGCTTGAATCTGTAACAGCGCATCTTTCGGAACAATTGTCAGAGTTAATCTTGTAAAGGAATCAATAAAAAATGATGTCGAGAAAGAATAATCAATCTCGTTAGATTAGCAAGAAAGGAGAACGCTCTAAAAAACAAAATCACGTGAAACATCTTAAAAAAAATTTATAATTACCCACAACATAAGCAGGAGTGACTTTTTAAACTTATTGAAACTTTTCCGAAAGTCATTCTATTGTGTTGTGCTATTTACTTTTGTTCTGTTGAGTTTATAATTAAATTCAGTTGGGAGAGAAGGAGTTTTCTTTTCTTACAAGGGAATTATAGTATAGTTTTAACGGAGATTTAGCGTGGTTTTGGAGAGCATTTTCTCTATAAAAGAGTACGGAGAAACGCATAAAATTTTGCGTATATTCGGGTTGAAAATAAAATTTCCCAAACCTGAATTCGCGAAAAAGAAAAAAGAAAATCCATACTATTACTACAAAGAAAACAACATTAATATCACGACTCTACCTCCGGCAACCGGACAATTGAGAGATATTCAGCTTGCTAATTTCACGCTCCTAAAAGAGCTTGATTATGTTTGCAAACAGAACAATCTCACCTACTGGCTTGATGGTGGGACTCTTATCGGCGCAGTGCGCCACAAGGGATTTATTCCGTGGGATGACGATATTGACACCGCAATGCCACGAGCAGATTATGAAAAAATCATTGATGCATTCAAAAAATCGTCTCGCAATCCGGACATTTTTGCCGGCGTGACAAAAGATGTGAACAACAACTGCATAATAAAAGTGCAGCACAAAAAATGCCAGCATCTTTTTGTGGATATTTTTCCGTGGGATACATACGGAAAATCCTTGACAACAGAGGAACAAATCAAAGAAACCGTTCGTATAAAAGAGATTCGCGCTCGCTTTAAAGGTGTAAAACTCAGTGCTGAAGAGCTTAAGCAAAAGCTTAACAAAACAATGATTGACGAAATATTACCACAAGAAAAAGGCGAGAACGCTGATTTTGTATGGGGAATTGATTACAACCATCAGTGGAAAAACTGGTTCACAAGATACGATGTGGTTTACCCGATGAAAACTATTGTTTTTGAAGGAGAAGTGTTCCCTTGTATAAACAATCCTGACGCATTTTTGACAAGGGTTTACGGGAATTATATGGCTTATCCGAACAAAATCGGATTTGGTCACGCAATGTTTTTGGACTTATCCGATACAGATAAAAAATTTATCGAAGAATTAAAAGGTAGATATGGAACAGCAAAGTAACAACATCGCAATAATTTTTGCAGGCGGAGTCGGACAAAGGCTTAACGGCAAAGACGCCACGCCAAAACAGTTTTTGAAAATAAACTCAAAACCGATTATTATTCACACTCTCGAGTTGTTTGAAAAGAACCCGAAAATCAGCAAGATTTATATTGCGATTCACCCCAAATACTATAATTACATGAAAGAACTCGTTAAATACCACTACATAACAAAGACCGCCGGAATTGTTAAAGGCGGTGCAACTGGGCAAGATTCAATTTTTAACGCTCTAAACATAGCGATGAAAGAAAACGCACCGGATTCTTTGGTGCTTATCCACGACGGTGTTCGTCCGAACATCACACAAGAAGTTATTGACAAGAACATCGAAAACGCGCTCAAGAACGGGAGTTCAATAACTTGTACTCCGTGTTTTGAGACAATTCTGATAAGCAAAGACGGGCTTGAACCGACAAATGTGCCTTACAGAAAAGAAACCTTTGCTGCACAAGCACCTCAGACATTCAGATTGGGAGAAATCTTTGACGCACATATAAGAGAGCGCAAAGAAAATCCGAAATACACAGACATAATCGATTCTTGCACCTTGTTCAAAAAACAAGGAAGAAAAACTTCCATGGTTCGCGGAAATTGTGGTAATATAAAAATTACAACTATCGAAGATTTGTACATCCTGAGAGCGTTGATTAGATTTAAAGAAGATATGGAAGCATTCGGATTTGTAAAGCAGGAGTCATAATGAAATTTGAGACAAAAATCGAAGAGCTTGACACAAGAGAAGTAGTCGAGTCCCAATATATTAATCGGGATTTTTTCAAGAATTCAACGATTCTTGTCACTGGGGCAACCGGCTTGATTGGCGAGCAAATCGTAAAATCAATACTTTTGGCGAATGAAGAAAAGAAAACTAATATAAAGATTTTGACTCTTGTTCGAAATAAAAAGAAAGCTTTGGGCAAATTTCCGAAGAACAGAAACTTGAAATTTATCGTACAGGATATTTCAAAACCACTCAAACATTTCGGGAAAGTTGATTTTGTAATCCATACCGCAAACAGCACAAGTTCAAAAGATTTTGTCGAAAAACCTGTTGAAACAATTGATTCAATCCTCACCGGAACAAAAAACATTTTAGATTTTGCGAAGTCAAAGAAAGTAAAAAGTATGGTTTACCTCTCTTCAATGGAGGTTTTCGGAAAAACTGATTTTAATAGAACGAATGCTTTGAAAGAAGAGGATTACGGATATATTGATATCCTAAACACTCGCAATTCATACCCCGAAGGGAAACGACTAGCTGAAACACTTTGTCATTCATATTTTAAGGAATACAACGTTCCGGTTAAAATCGCACGTTTGGTTCAAACAATTGGAGCCGGCGTGAACTACAACGATAACAGAGTTTTTGCACAGTTTGCAAGAAATATTTATGAAAGAAAAAATATTATCTTAAAAACAGAAGGCTCAACAGAAAGAAGTTATTGCTACGTGACTGACGCAATTGTTGCGCTTTTTGTAATATTAGAGCGCGGCTGCAATGGTGAATCATATAACGTCGCAAACGAAAAAACTAATTGCTCAATCAAAGAATTGGCTGAGATGCTATGCGCAACTAATGATTTAAAAATCGAGTTTCAGCTTGATGGCAAGCTTTATCCGCCTGCAACACGATTGTTTGTGGATACGTCAAAACTAAAAGAACTGAATTGGTCCGCAAAAGTTGATTTAAAAGAGATGTTTGATAGGTTAGTTCAGAATTTTGAATACAAAACAACAGGAAAGGGTTAGTTAGAGTAATGCAGGAAAGTCCTAAAATATCTGTTATTATACCGGTATACAATGCAGAGAAATACTTAAAGGAATGCCTTGACAGCATACTGAATAATACACTTAAAGATATTGAAGTCATCTGCGTTGATGACGGCTCTACCGATAACTCATTAAAAATACTGGAAGAATATAAACACCTATATACAAACATCTCATTACTACACACAAAAAATCAAGGTGGTGGTGCTGCAAGAAATAGAGGTTTAGACATCGCAAAAGGGAAATATTTATTATTTTTAGATGCTGACGATTATTTTGACAAAGAAATGTTTGAAAAATTATATAATCAGCTTGAAAAAACAAATGCTGATGTTTGTGTATGCGGAATCAACAAATATAGTGACAGAGACCAACAACTAGTAATTGACCGCGCACCAAATCTTCCCGAAAGCATAAGGAATTTGGAAACCTTTAATTACAAAGATATCCCAAATGATATTCTTTATTATTTTAAAAATGCTGCATGGAATAAAATGTTCCGAACTTCTTTTATAAAAGAGCAAGGACTTAAGTTTCAAGAAATCAGACGTTCAAATGATTTATATTTTTCTAAAGTAGCTCTTTTGAGCGCAAAGATAATTACTAAAGTTGACGAAAAACTTGTCTTCTACAGAGTTCATCAAAAAACAAATTGCCAAAGCAATAACTATAAATATCCCTATGAATTCATAAAAGCTCTAACAAAATTAAATAATTATATATATGAAAATAACTATATCCCAGAAATTAAAGAAAGTTTTAAGAATTATGCAATATCTGATATTTCGTACAATCTCCGTTCGTTGAGCAATTGGCCGTATATCTATATTAAAGTACTTCGCTACACTAAAAATGTATTGTGTCCAAAACTAGGTATAGATTTTCGTCTAATTAAAAGAAAGCCTTTTCTAAACATTTTACTAAAAATTATGTTTTCAATCAGAAACTCAAAAAACAGCCAAGAAAAAACAGTTATTACAATTTTGGGATTAACATTCAAAATAAGGAAAGTAGGAATATGTACAAAATAAGCATAATCATTCCCATTTACAATGCGGAAAAATATATAGACGCTTGTTTTGAATGTTTGCTAAAACAAACGCTTAAGGATATTGAAATTATCTGTGTGGACGACTGCTCAACGGACAATTCTTTAGAATTGCTTAAAGGATACGCTTCAAAAGACAATCGCATAAAAATCATTGAGCAGAAGGTTAACCAAGGACAAGGTGTTGCAAGAAACGAAGCCCTAAAATGCGCAACCGGAGAATACATTGGCTTTGTTGATCCTGGTGACTGGATTGAACCGAATATGTATGAGGAAATGTATAACAAAGCAAAAGAGTTTGACACAGATATCGTAACTTGCAACATAGAACGATTTTTTGAAAACTCATCTCAAGTTGACCACATAGATACAATAAAAAAAATCTCAAAGTTTGATAAGACAATCAAATCCGGAGTTGTTTTCAATTTCAAAAAAACAGAAAAAGAATTCCTTGCAAGAACCATCAATTACCCAGTTTGCCGTATTTATAGACGAGAATTAGTTACAAAATATGACATAAGGTTCGCACCAATAAGAACCGGTGAAGACAAACTGTTCTGCTGTCTTGCTAAACTATTGGCAGACAAAATTATTCATATTGATAAAGAATTCTACCATTACAGAACCCTCAGAGCAAAACAATTTGTTAAAAATGAGCATCAAGATATTATGTGCTTGAGTTTAATAAACGAAATCTATATGCATAACCCGTCAAAAGAATTGAAAGAGGGCATTATAGATTTTTTAAGCATAATGTGCATAAATCAATATAAACAGCTAACACCAGCTGAAAGAAAAGATTTCTACAGAGAATGTGCAAATTATTTACCACATAACTCTTTCAAAAAATTTAGAAAAAATGTAGCAAAATTTAATTGTAAACAAATTTTGCGTCATACTCTTAGCATCAAAAAGGTGGTTGAAAATGGTGCAAGACATAAATATATTTGTGTACTTGGTTTTAAGTTTGAATTAAAAAATTATATAAAGGATTGATAAATGAAAATAACAGTAATTGGAACAGGGTACGTAGGTTTAGTAGCAGGAGCTTGTCTTGCAGATATGGGAAATGACGTTATTTGCGTCGACAACAATACCGAAAAATTAAAAAAACTGGAAAACGGAATTATCCCGATATACGAACCGGGGCTGGAAGAGCTTGTTAAAGCTAATGTTACAGAAAATCGTTTAGCGTTCACCTCTGACATAGACTTTGCAGTCAAAAAATCTGATGTGTGCTTTATAGCAGTCGGCACTCCTCAAGATGAAGATGGTTCTTGTGATTTGCAATATGTTCTTGGTGTAGCAAAATCTATCGCCAAGTCAATGAACGGATACAAAGTCATCGTCGATAAATCAACAGTTCCTGTTGGCACTGCAGAAAAGGTTACTGAATTAGTGAAGCAGTACACTAATCACCCGTTCGATGTGGTTTCCAATCCGGAATTCTTGAAACAAGGTAACGCAGTTGATGATTTCTTGTCACCTGACAGAGTTGTTATTGGTTCAAATTCTGAAAAAGCAACTGCAATTATGCAAGAAATTTACGCACCTTTCTTCCGTACCGGTAACCGCGTAATCGTGATGGATGTAAAATCTGCAGAAATGACAAAATATGCTTCTAATTCATTTTTGGCAACAAAAATATCCTTTATGAATGAGATTGCTCAACTCTGCGAAAAGGTCGGAGCCAATGCCGAAATGGTCAGAGTCGGAATGTCAACGGATTCAAGAATCGGAAACAAGTTCTTATTCCCCGGATTAGGATATGGCGGAAGCTGTTTCCCAAAAGATGTTAAAGCTTTAATAAAAACCGGCGCAGAAAATGGTGTAGATATGAATATTATTCAATCCGCTGATGAAGCAAACAAATTACAGAGAAAATTGTTTGTCGACAAAATTGTCTCTCGTTTTGGAGAAAACTTGTCAGGTAAAACTTTCGCAGTGTGGGGTTTAGCATTCAAGCCGAAAACTGACGATATGCGAGAGGCTCCGGCAATTACAATTATCAATGAATTATTAAACAAGGGGGCAAAAGTTCAGGCGTACGACCCTAAGGCAATGGAAACGGCAAAATACCATTTTCAAGATAAAATAACTTACTCAAAATCAGGCTATGATGCATTACAAAATGCTGACGCGTTATTACTTTTGACAGAATGGAACGAATTCAGACGCCCTGATATGGACAAAGTAAAAGAACTATTAAAACAACCTTTAATCTTTGACGGCAGAAATCAGTATAACGCAGAGCGCCTTGCGCAAAAAGGCTTTGAATACATTTGCATAGGGAGGAGTTAATGAACGAGCACGTTAATAGAGTTTCATACATAGATTTCTTCAAGTCAATCGGTATTCTACTGATGATTATGGGACATATTGGATTTGGCAATACATTTGATATTTATATACACGCCTTCCACATGCCAATGTTTTTCTTCATTTCAGGGTACTTATTTCATAATTATGATTTCAAGAAGTTTATTACAAAGAAATTTAAGACATTAATTTTACCGTATTTTGAATATGGATTTGTAAACCTCCTTGCCTGCCTTCTGCTTTTACAAAACTTTAAAATTGGAAAATATTTTGAAAGATTTTTATTTTTCAACAACAAAGGACTTCAACTTACAGGGGCTTTATGGTTTCTAACAGCCTTGTTTTTTGGGTTGTTAATTTTTTGGACACTGTTAAAATATGTACCACGAAAGTTCCGAGCTCTAACCATTGTCGGAATTGTATTTATAGAGTGGTCCCTAAAAATAAGATTGCCGTTCTCTATTGATTCTGCTATCTTTATGTTGCCTATTATTTATACAGGTTTCTTGTTAAAAACTTATGAGCCAAATTTTTCCAAATATCAAAAATTCGGACTCTCTTTAATGTTATTTATCGTCACATTTCCGCTAATTATGCATAACGGAATGGTCAATGTAAGACAAAATGTATATTCAAATTTGATATTATTTTATACGAATGCAATAGTTGTTAGTTATGCCTGTTTCTTATTCACAAAAGCTTTTTCAGAATGCAGCAACCGTTGTTTGAGCTTCATTGGGAAGCATTCTCTTGAATTTATGTGCCTTAATCAAATTTTAATATTGATTTTGGGCAGATATTGCTGCAGTAATAACTTTCTTGAGCTTATTGCCACCATTTCAGTTCTATCAATTATTGTTATAGCAATTGACCGAGTTAAAGCTTACAAACACCCTCAAGCCCTTATCGCCGTAGATAGAGAGTAATTCTACTCGATAACTACAGAATCAAAGAGGCTGCATAGCTAATCAATAAAAATTGTTTGCTCTCTATCAGGTCCGACGGACACAATGCCCACCGGCGCGCCTATCAAATCCTCAACCTTTGAGATATATTTTTTTGCGTTTTCAGGCAGATTTTCATATTTTCTTATTCCGCTAAGAGAAGTTTTCCACCCCGGCATTGTTTCATATACCGGCTCTAAATACTTATGAATAAAGACATCTGTCGGGTAAGAGGTATAAACCTTATCATTTCTGCAATCCTTGTATGCAACGCAAATTTTGATTTCATCAAAGTCATCGAAAACATCAATTTTAGTCAAAGCAACCTTTGTGATTCCACCGACCAAAACAGCGTATTTCATAATAACGGAATCGAACCAGCCGCAACGCCTCGGTCTTCCTGTTGTTACACCGAATTCATGCCCGACATCTTGGATTCTTTGTCCGGTTTCATCAGTAAGTTCACTTACAAAAGGTCCTTCCCCGACTCTGGTTACGTAAGCCTTGGAAACACCAACAACTTCTTGTATCATACAAGGTCCATAACCGCTTCCGGTAGCCGCTCCGCCACCTATCGGGTTTGAACTGGTTACAAACGGATATGTTCCATAATCAATATCCAACATAACTCCTTGCGCACCCTCAAACAGCACAGTTTTGTCCTTGTACCTGTTCAACAAGTCTTGCCATTCAAAACATACATACGGCTTAAATAATTCTGCATATTTTTCGCACAAAGAAACAATACACTCTTTTGTATAAGGTTGAATTCCGTATACTTTTTCTAAAGTCTTATTCTTAAGCGGAAGTATCATGTCAAGTTTTTCATTAAGAGCCTCAAAAGAATACAAATCCTGAATCTTCAAAGCACATCTTGCCATTTTATCAGTATAAGTAGGCCCGATTCCGCGCTTGGTAGTACCTATTTTTCCCTTACCGGAATGAGATTCTGACCAGCCGTCAACCTCAATATGGTAAGGCATTGTCAATGTCGCAAGCGGAGAGATTTTTAAGTTTTTGAAATTTACTCCTTGCGATTTAAGCTCGTTCATCTCTCTTTCGAAAGACTCAGGATGAATAACAGTTCCTGCACCGATAAAACAAACTGTATTTCCATAAAGAATACCGGATGGGATTAAATGGAATTTGTAAGTTTGACCATTTGCAACAACCGTATGACCGGCATTGCATCCACCTTGATATCGTATAATTAAATCCGCACTTGAAGACAACAAATCTGTGATTTTGGCTTTTCCCTCATCACCCCATTGTGCACCTATAACAACTGTATTGTTCATACTATCCGTTTGCCTTTGCCGCTCTTTGTTTAGCCTGAACATCCAACATTGAATTGTGTGCCATCATGTAAACAGAACAAATTTTGTAGTTCTTTAAATACCATGCACAATTTTCTTGCATACAAACAATTTCAACCTGTGAGCCTACACTCATCAGCGGACACAACGGTATTGTTTTTTCTTGAGGTGCCATTCTTTATTCTCTCCTATATCTTATCAGCCATTTTTATTAAGTTACAATTTTGATTTCTTTTTTGTTCTTCGTCTTTATATATTTTACACCGATTTATGACTTCGTCAAAGTCTATTTGATGTGCGTCAAAATCAGGTCCGTCAACACAAGCGAATTTAGTTTCACCGCCGACCGTAACTCTGCAAGCTCCGCACATGCCGGTTCCATCTACCATAATCGGGTTCATACTTGCCTCAGTATAAATGCCTTTATCTTTAGTCAAATTAGCAACCGCTCTCATCATCGGCATAGGCCCTACAGCAATTGCATAATCAACTTTTTCCTTATTCATTATTCTTTCTAAAACTTGAGTAACAAAACCTTTTTCTCCGTAAGTTCCGTCATCAGTTGTTATAAATAATTCATCACAGGCGTTTTTCATCTTATCTTCCCAAAAGATAAGCTCTTTTGTCCTTGCACCCATTATCATATATACTTTATTACCGGCTTCTTTAAAAGCTTTGGCAATCAAATAACAAGGTGCTGCACCATATCCGCCAGCTAAACAAACTACTGTACCATATTTTTTGATATGTGTAGGCTGTCCCAAAGGACCGACGATATCAACAAGCTCATCTCCGGCATTGAGTTCCGCAAGTTTTTTTGTTGAGTATCCAACTGCCATAAATACAATAGTCAATGCACCGGTCGACTTATCGACATCAGCAATCGTGAGCGGCACTCTTTCGCCATTTTCTTCTGCTCTGAAGATAATAAACTGTCCGGCTTTCGCATTTCTGACAATGTAAGGAGCTTCTATCACCATTTCATACTGATTTGGACAGAGTTCGGTTTTTAATAAAATTTTGTAACCCATCGTGTAAGCTCCTCTTTCACAGTTAATATAATAGCATAAATAGTAGGGAGTTGTATACCTAATTTCTGAATTATTTAATATGATTTTTCGCGAATTCGCAACCACAATAGTTTTGGCGATAAATATTCAATTTTTTTGAGATATTGTTCGTCTTTAAAAAACCGTCTTTTTTCCTGAAATTGAGGGGTAAATATTTAAGGGGTAAATCATTGTGGACTAGATATTCTTTAGAAAGGTTTTCCCCTATTTTAGAAATCTTCTCAAAATTTTTATGCGGACTAATCACGAGCGAGGTTGTAACTTGCGATATGCCAAGTTCTTGTGCTTTTTCAAAAGCTTTTTTAAGACGCATTTTTATGCAAATATCGCAACGTTTCCCTCTCTCCGGTTCTGATTCTAAGCCTTTAATTTCTTCAAGATAGGATTTATGATTATACTCCTCCACAACTAAATCCACTCCAAAGTGTTCACAAACCGTCCTTTGCGCATCAAGTCTACGTTTAAACTCTTCTTTTGTATCAATATTTGGGTTACAAAAGTACACAACAGGTTCATATCCGTTCTCTAAGAGAAAGGTAATCGGATACCCAGAACAGATTCCGCAACAGGCATGAAGAAGGATTTTATTTGCGCTTTGCACCATGTTCAATCAATACTTTCCGTAATTCATAATATGGCTTAACTCCGACCACTTCATCTCCGTTAATATACATAGTAGGAGTTGCATCAATATTCAAGTTTGCAGCATTGTCCAGTTCTTCAGACAATTCTTTTGAAATTTCTTCTGATTCAAAATCTCTGACAAATTCGTCTCTGTTGAAGCCCAGCTCGTCAGATAATTTTATTACATCTTCAAGCTTCTTTGGCTGGTTTTCGTACAAAAGAGAACTCATCTCCCAATAGTTTCCTTGTTTCCTAGCCGCAAGTGCAGCTTTTGACATAAAACATGCATTCGGATGCATTGTATAATTTATGTACGGGTTACAAACCTTATCAAACGGATAATTATGGTGAATCACCTTGATATTAGGGAATTCTTTGACTGCCTGATGAAGCATGATGTTGTGTATATAACATAGAGGACATACATAATCTGAATAAAGTTCAATAACTACATCTCCGTTTTCGTTCCCAAGAGTATTTCCCTTAACTCTATATGGATTAAATTTAATTTTTCTGTATTTAAGAATTGAATTCCTTTGTTTGATATGAGGAACAAAATTTAATGATATTCCGCTGTAGCACAGAAATGCTGCAGTCAAAATAATTAAAGTTATACACGTCTTTGTATATTTCTTTGCACCGGCTATAAAATCAAAAAACGTTGTCTTAAAGCTTTCGATAATATTTTTGAATTTACCGTCCGTTGCAACCAGAGCTATTGCTAAATCTACAAAGTATGTTATAAAGCAAAGAATACAAAGTTTATGAATTTTAAACAAACTCATACAAGCTAAAACAATTGCTACAATAAAAGATACAACCCCCAATGCACCAATATATGCATTCGGATTTTTGAAAACTTCTAAAAACTTTAGGAATTTAATATTTTTCAACTTATCCACAAGAGTTAAAAATAACACTATTAAATAAAAGAATAGTCCCCAATAAGCCAGCGGAATTCCTAAAAACTGAGAAAGTGTAGTACGAGCAGCACCGTCACAGTCAATAAAATCATTAATGGAGCAAAAACTTGAAAGTGCATATTTATCGAAATTTGCGACGTAATAAATCATCGCAAGTTTCACTGACAAAGCAATTCCTGCAATTGCCAATATTTGTATCCACAGTGTCTTTTTATCTATTTTCATAAGCTTTCACTCCCTAGTCTACAGATTAATTATAATATATAACAATATTGTTTCAATAATATAAATACTAAGTCAGCTTTACCCACCTGAACTAGTCAAAAAGAGTCAAAAAAATATAGGTTTGAGTTTGGGAAAAATTTTTATCATTTTCCCCAAACTCCTTGGAACGGTTTCAAGACAGGTCGTGTGCTATCCCGCGCACGACCTGTCTTTCACACACCTTAGGTCGGATTGAAAAATCTCAAAAATTTGTCAATTTTTGGATTTTCTGCATCCTCCTTTGTTAAGATTTGTTACGAAAATCATACATTCTAATGATTTTATTTAAAAAATATACTGCTAATATATATCTATACTCCTTAAAAAACGACGATACACATATCCCTAATCAACAGCTATGCACGATATTCGTTCATAGCTTTTTCTTTGAGGATATTGAAAAATCCAAAAATTGACAAATTTTTGAGATTTTTCAAATCCGACTCCTTTTGTTAATATTTCGTAACAACACTTCTAAAACAGTCAATTTTTGAAGGCGTAATGTTTTAAATAATATGGGTGAAGTGTTATGTACGTACAGAATAATTACAACAACATACCAATGACCGGCAAACCAAAAGGAACAAACTGCTGGAAGAATTTTAATAAACGCATCAAACAAAAAATGCTTGATGTGATACCTTCATCTACCCTTAAAGACACCAAAAAACGAGTTGAGAGATGGGAAAAAATTGACGGAATGATATCTCGTCCGGCTGAAAACAGACTGATTATGGGCGCTACCGCATTAGTAACACAACCCGCGATTGATTACTACAATCACAAAGTTGACGAAGAAACAAGAAGAGTCTCCAGAAACAGAACCATTGCCAAAATTTTAGCAGGCACAGGGGTAGGCATATTAGTCAGGGGGACTTGTTATGGTATTATCTCCAAAATGACCAATTTGAATGGCAAGTCAAAATTTAGTAAAGCATTGATTCCTAAGCATTACATTGATAAGTTGGCAGCTGACCCCAAACTTTTGAAAAACTATAGGAATACATTCTCTATGGGAATAGCTCTTCTTGCAATGTGCGTAACGAACTTCGTTCTCGATGCACCAATTACTGTATACTTAACGAATAAATTGAATGCAAAAAATGAAAAGGAGGTTAAAAATGGCTAATCCTTTTCAAAGTGTTCTAAACTGGGTGTACAAAAAATTTAGCAAAGATGCTGCTAAAATGTTAATATGGACAGGCGTTGCGGGTTGGACTTTATCCTCAATAGCACAAATTGGCGCGGTTCTATTCAACCCTAAAATTTCAGATGAAAAGAAAAGTTTCCTTGTTCCTCAAGAAATAGCAGATGCTGCTGTTAATATTGCCTCCTTCTTCCTAATCACTCAAGTAACAAAGAAAACAATTTCAAAATTATTCTCTACCGGCAAATTAGCTCCACGAATGGTTCGTAATTATTTAAATGCGAGAAAAGATTTGTACGCAAAAAAAGTCGGTAAACTTAATTTTGATTTGGATGATGTTCTGCGTGAACGCCCGGCCTTTCCTAAAAAGGAATATTATGCATGCAAAAATTTCTACACAACAGTTGCTACAGTCGGCGCAGGGATTTTATCCTCTAATATTGTGACCCCAATTTTGAGAAACAAGATGGCATCAAGTATGCAAAAATCTTACATAGAAATGAACAAACCGGAGCAACCAAAACAACAGATTAATCCTCAACCAACATTCAAATCTTCAGGCATGAGAATTTAATTGATAAAATTTTGAATTTAGGTTAAAATCCGAATAACAAAGGGGAGTATGTGATGGATTTTGATTACGGAATAATTGGGGGCGGACCTGCCGGTTACACAGCAGGAATGATGCTTGCAAAAACAGGAAAAAGTGTTGTTATTTTTGAAATGGATAAATTAGGCGGTACCTGCCTTAACAGAGGATGCATTCCGACAAAATCAATGCTCCATTCCTCAGAACTTTATCGGGAAATTACTCAAAAATCCTCCGAAATAGGTTTGGATTTGGAGGTGAAAGACTTTGATTTCGCAAAAGTTGCCGAAAAACGAGATAAGACGGTTGAAAAAATAAGAAAATCGCTTGAACTGGCTGTTAAAAATTCCGGCGCGAAAGTTGTTTACGAGAAAGCAACAGTTAAAGATACACACACAATAATGGCAGGTGATGCTAAATATAGCGTATCAAAAATTATTGTTGCTGCGGGTTCAAAACCTCGCGAAGTGAAGGGACTGGCTTTTGACGGAAAATTTATCCTAAGTTCAGATGACGTTCTAAAAATTGACACTCTTCCAAAATCAGTATTGATTGTGGGTTCTGGTGCAATCGGTATTGAATGGGCAAGAATTTTTTCAAACTTCGGAGTTGATGTAACTGTTGTGGAAATGGCAGAACATTTAATTCCGCTGGCTGATATTGATGTTTCAAAACGTATTGAGCGAATATTTAAACAGAGAAAAATCAAATTTTATCTGAATGATTGTGTGGAAATTATTGATGAAGGTGTAGTAACTCTTCGTTCTGGAGTCGCATTAGAGCCTGATTTCATACTTTCTGCAGTTGGCAGAGTTCCAATAAATCCTTGTGAAGAAATAGCTGATGTTATTGGGGATTCCTGTGGAGAAATTCAGTTGGCGCATTATGCTATTCATCAAGCAAAAAAGCTTGCTTGCGGAATTGAGTACGATAAAAAACTTATTCCTGCCGTAATATATGGTGAACCTGAAATCGCATGGGTAGGATTTAGAGAACAAGATTGCGGAGATGATTGTCACTCTGTAATGTTACCGATTACAGCGCTTGGAAAATCATGGTGTGATGATGCTACGGATGGTTTTATAAAACTCATTGTTCGGAATAACTTGGTTGTTGGCGCGCATATTGTGTCAAAAGAGGCTTCTGCGCTTATTCATGAAATATTGATTGCGATGCAAAACAATATTACTGTAGATGAACTCAAAAAGACTTGTTTTGCTCATCCTACGTATTCAGAGGGAATTTTTGACTTGCTTATGAGTGTGTAGGGTGTCAAGTTAATAAGTTAATAAGTTAATAGGTGAATAAGGTGTTTTACGTGCGTAGCACACAGATTATTCGGGTGCGCAGAACACTACTATGACAATAAATCCTAACGGATTTAACTGTCATCTCCGTGTTCTATGCTCTTACGGGCTAGTCTCGCTGTCGCTCGTCGTCGCCCTACCGAAAATCCGCAAAAAAAAAGCCTTTCTTAAAAGAAAGGTTTTTGGAATCTTTGTTCATTAATTCCTCATGTGTAAAGGTTAGTGTGTAGGTTGTATGAAAGGTTGTGTGTGTTATGTTTCGTGTTTATTTAATGCTTACATTTATATAAAGTATTTCTATTCTATAAAATTTCAATACAGAGTATATATTGTTACAAAAATTAACAATACGCCTACAAACATATACAGATAAATTTAGTACGTAAAATATTTATCAAAATCTACATCTTCAAAATTACACAAAAGATGAAATATATCGTCATCATCGTCGAGTCTTTGGAAGTTGTATTCATCAAATAGCCAGTATTTAGGGTTAATACCTCGCACACGTACTATGTTTTTTTCTTTTAAGATTTGGAGTTTTTTCTTGACTTCATCTACAGGAAGATTTACTAATTTTGCCAGCTCAACAGCTGTAATCCCTTGTGAATTACTGTATTTTTCAGGGGTAAGGAACATTAGCTCCAAACCTACCATTTTTAGGTTTCTATCTTCCGCTTCTAAGCTCATATACTCATTATAACGTAATTTCACTAATTTTTATCATTTTTTTGAAGGAATATTTGATTAGTTAATCTTGTTGAAATATAATTTTATCAAGGGAATGGAGATGAAAAGATTTATCCGAAACAGTAGCAGTGCAATAATTTGGTTGAGTTTAGCTCATCTGGTTTGTGATGTTTATGGCGGATTTTTAAACCCGATTATGCCGTTTATCGCGTCAAAACTCGGATTTTCAATGGCTTTGGCAACGGTTTTTATCGCAATTGCGCAAATAAGCTCTAATATGTTACAACCAATTTTCGGATTTTTCGCAGACAATATTCTTAAACGATTTTTCGTGTTTTGGGGGGTAATTCTTGCTGCAATCTTTATTCCGCTAACTCCGCTTGCACCTAATATTTATATACTGGTAGTTTTTATGATATTAGGCGGTTTGGGCGGAAGCTTTTTCCATCCTCAATCATTGGGCTTTGTTAACAGGTTTTCAGGAGAAGACTGCTCCGACAACATGGGATTGTTTGTAAGCCTCGGCTCGTTAGGCTTTGCTCTTGGACCTTTACTTGCGGCTTATATTGTGCAAATCGCCGGTATGGACAAGCTTTTTTACACATCTGTTTTCGGTATAATATTGGCACTTTTGATGTTCAAATTTGTCCCGAAATTATCTGCTTTGGACAAAAAACCAACTCACAAAGAGTTTTTCAAATCATTCCGAGAAATACTTTCTAACAGACAAATGAATTTCTTAATGCTTATAGCAATGATGAAATCTCTAATGACAAACAGCTCATGTATTCTATTACCTTTCTTGTGGAAAAACATGAATTACAAACCTTTTTACATAGGTTTTGCTCTGTTTTTATTTGTAGCTTTTGGCGCATTAGGCTCTTTTTTGAGTCCAAAGCTTGAAAAACATATTGGTTCAAAACCTGTCATTTACTTATCTATGTGGGGAACTCTCCCGCTAATGTTTGTATTTGCGTTTACCTACAAAACCTGTCCGATATTTTCACTTGCAACATTTGCTCTAATTGGGTTTGTAACTATGCTAGCTCAGCCGGTAGTTTTAGTTTGGGCGCAAAAGATATTGCCAGAATACAAAAGTATTGTTGCCGGATTTATGAACGGTTTTTGCTGGGGACTAGTTGCTCTTTGCATGTCTTTCCTTGGCGCAATCGCTCAAAAATACGGAATTATGAATGTATTACTTGTTCTTGCAACAGCACCTGCGATATCTTCATATTTCGTCAAATATTTAAGAGAAAACTAACTATTAAGATTTGTAAACAATTCGTCAAAACGTGAAATTCGCACTTTTATTTTGACTTTATTATAGTACGAGAGTAAGTAAAAGATAGATACGGAGAGTACGTAAGATGGCGGAGAAATTTAGATATGCCGGTTTTTGCGAACCAAACCAACTAGATATGCCTGTTTTGAGAGTATTTGAAAACGAAAATTATGCAGTTATACGAGAATGTGGTTCCCTAGAAGCTCGTTCAGAATCTGCAATAGAATCAGCCATAAGCTTTCGACTGCAAACGAAAACATTGCCTTTGGTTTTAAGAAAAAGACTTATGTACCAACGGATTGCTAATGGATAATTAGGCGACAATCTCCGATATATTTTACAAAATCTGAGAAATATTGTATAATCGACATGTCCTATTAGATTATCGGAGGTTTTTATGAAAGAAGAGTTTACAACTAATGCCAGACGTTGGTATGACAAAGATCCTGTTTTGTCTTCTGCAATGAAAACGCTTGAAGAATCTGATGATGAAACTCAGATTAAGATTGCACTTAACCTTATCAAGATTATTACTGAACACAATATTTCAAGTTCAGAATACGAATCTGTAGAAGATATCGTTTCTGCAACAGAGGATATCTTGGAGACGACTAAAAAAGGTCGTTGGTATGATTTGGATGCAACTCTAAGAACCGCTATCAGCTTACTTCAAAATTGTCCGGAGTCTACAAGACGAGTAATCGCAAAAGAAATGGCGAAAAACGTTATTGATATTATCAAAAAAGAAGATGATGAAGACGAAGAGGGGTCTTCAGAATAGGTATAATAAAAAAGAGCTTCCTTATTGGAGGCTCTTTTTTTAATCTATATCTATCGGACTTCTTTGGATATTGTCGATTGCTTCACGAGCTGTAAATACTAAAGCCTCCGGAATATTTTGTATTGTACAGAATTGTCTCAAAACATCAACTACACGTTTAAAGCATCTTACGATGTCACCCTCGCCCATATCGACTTCGTCCACAATAGCCTCCCACTCGGCGCCATTTACCCACATTTCAATCAGAGGTGAATAAAAACCGTTTATATACATGGGATCTTCAATATCGTAATTCTTTTGTTTTTTGTCTAAGTCGCGTTTTATATCTTTAATTTTGTTCAAAGTCTTTCTTACAGTCGTTGTAAACGGAATTTGCGAATACATTTCCGCTCTCATATCTTCTGTAGTAAGCGCGCAAATTACACTTGCAAGTTCCGCAGGAGTAAGGTTTTCCAGCACTCCGGAGAACACTACTCTTGCCAAGAAAAGTTCGTTTTCGGAACGAATTTGAGAAATGGTAATCCCTTCTTCTGTCGGATAATCATCTTTGATATAGCCGTAATCCATTAACACAGCTCTGTGTGCAAGGAATTTGTTCCAGAAAATATCTTTTTGTTTCTCAATTTCTTTATCCAAAACTTTTTGTTTTGCAAGAAATCTTTGCAGGATTTCAATATTCTTCATGTGTTTTTTGAAGAGTTTACAATTATCACACTCATAAGAGTGCATTCTGTCCAAAAGTTCTTTCGTTTTGTTTCCAAAATCAATAACTTCAGGACTCAATGGACGATTTTTCTTATGTTCCTGTTTCTTTATTGTTTTGAAAGTTCTTCTATTTTGAACGTACATATCTCGAATTTTGTTGTATTCAAGCAAATCTTCATTTGAACGCTTACAATAGCAAACAAACTCATTACATTCATCAATTTTCGCCTGATTAGCCTCTTTTAATAAAAGATACGGCTCAATTCTTGAACTTGAAGAAAAATAGCCAAAGCTTTTTAGTACAAGCTCTTTCGCTTCTTCAAGCGAGAATCTCTGTAAAAGATTTAGAACCATTGAATAACTAGGTGAGAACTTACTTTCAAGCGGGTTAGCGTCGCTCAAAACAAGTTCTGCAACTTCTTCCGGTGTCTGGAATGCAGAACCTACTATTGTTACGTATCCGACTTCATCCATACCTCTTCTGCCGGCTCTACCTGACATCTGCAAAAATTCAGAAGGGGTCAGAGTTCTGTGTCCACTATCTGTGCGTTTGCTTATCGAACTTATTACGGTCGAACGCGCCGGCATGTTTATACCTGCGGCAAGAGTTTCTGTTGCGAATACGACTTTGATTAAACCTTTTTGGAAAAGTTTTTCAACAAGCATTTTCCACCCCGGGAGAAGTCCTGCGTGGTGCGAAGCTACCCCTTGAAGAAGGTATTCAATGTGCTTGTTTTTGTATAAATACGGATTTTCTGCAATGTATTCGTCTATAATTTCTCTTATTTGTTTCTGTTCAGCAGGTGTAACTAAACACAAATCAGCACAGCGTTCCATTTGCTCGTCACATTTTTTTCTTGAAAACGTGAAATAGATTGCAGGAAGCATATCTTTTTCGTGCAGTACTCTGATAACGTCTTTTGCCGTATATTTTCTCTGAACAGGTTTGCCATGGCGGAATTGTTTCTTTTCAGGTTTGATTTTTTTGTTCAAAGCTCCTGATGGTGTCAACAACGGCAAAATCGTATTTGGTTGAGATGAGTCAAAATAGAAAAATCTCAACGGAACCGGTCTGAAATCTGTGTTGATGAGTTCTGTTCTTGAATGCACCGTATTAATCCATTCTGTCAGTTTGTCAGCGTTTGCAACAGTTGCTGAGAGTGCAATGATTTGAACATTGGTCGGACAATAAATAATACTTTCTTCCCAAACCGTACCGCGTTGTTCGTCGTTCATATAGTGAACTTCATCAAGAATTACATATCTTACGTCTTTCAGGTTTTCAGTGACAGAGCCGAAATTTGTACCATAGAGCATATTTCGAAAAACTTCTGTCGTCATAACAACTATTTGTGCGCCTCTGTTAAAAGACGTATCGCCTGTGAGTAAACCGACTTTATCTGCACCGTATTTTTCTGAAAAATCGTTAAATTTCTGGTTTGAAAGAGCCTTTAGAGGGGTCGTGTAAAAAACTTTTGTTCCGGCTTTTAGGGCGCAATGAATTGCGTGTTCTGCAATAACTGTTTTTCCTGCACCAGTCGGAGCGCAGACTACAACGCTTTTGCCCTCTGTAATACAATCACAAGCTTCTTTTTGAAAATCATCCAGCTCGAACGGGAATTCGTACACTATTTTCTGACCTCCTCAACCAAACCTTCTAAGGCTAAAATATAACTTTTTACACCAAAACCAGCTACAATTCCTACGCAAACACCTGTCAAAAGTGAAGTGTGACGAAATTTTTCTCTTGCGCTTATATTGGTCATATGAATTTCAACGGTCGGAATATCCACAGATGCAATCGCATCACGAATTACAACGCTTGTATGAGTGTATCCGCCTGCGTTTATCAAAATTCCGTCATAAACTCCGCGTGATTGTTGAATCTTTTCAACAATTTCACCCTCATAATTGCTCTGCCAAGTATCGACTTCTGCACCTAGCTCTTTTCCTCTTGAAACAACAAATTCTTCAACTTCTTTTAAAGAAGTATTTCCGTATTTTTCAGGCTCTCTGACTCCGAGCATATTTAGGTTTGCGCCATTGATAAGCAGTAATTTCATATTCCACCTTTTATTATTTACCTCTTTATTATACAATAAGTTAAAGGGAGGGTAAATATTAATGATTAACAAACGCTGGTATGATAAAGATCCGATTTTAAAGGAAGCTCTGGAGCTTTTGAGGCTTCAAACCGATGATACAAAGACAGAAGCGGCTGAGTTTATGCTTAAACTTCAAGAACAAGTAGCAGGAGAAGTCATTGAACATGTTTATGAAATTATAAACACATATCAGGGCAAGGGTAATCGTTGGTATGATAATGACCCTATGATGCTTAAAGGGGTTGAACTTTTAAGAAATGCACCTGCAAATATTCAAAGAGTTGCAGCTTTAAAACTTTTGATTGCACTTGAACAAAAAAGCTTTGAAGGAGTCGATATTTAGATGAAAGATGTGCAAAATCAGGTTGATTCCCGCGGGGTTGAGATAGAAAAAGTCGGGATTAAGAATTTTGAATTACCTCTCGTTATCCAAAGAAAAGATAATGAGGACAAAGTAATTTACGCTTCTGCAACCTGTGGAGTAACTCTTCCTGCACATTATAAAGGCACTCACATGTCAAGGTTTGTCGAAGTTCTGAACGAGTGGCGCGCAAAGAAATCGCTTGATATAAAAAGCTGTGTAATCGGAATCGTCGAGAAATTGAACGCAAAATCAGGGTATTTGAAATTTGATTTCAAATACTTTATTGATAAGAAATCTCCGGTAACAAATATTTCTGCTCCAATGTGCTATGATTGTACGTTTGAAGCTGTTCTTGATAATTATGATGAAGAGGACGAGGAATACAAATTTTATCTTGGTGTAAAAGTCCCTGTAACCACCCTTTGTCCTTGTTCCAAAGAGATTTCCGAATATGGGGCGCATAACCAAAGAGCAATCGTTTCAGTAAAGGTTACTTATCCGGAAGACGAGCATATCTGGATAGAAGATATTATCGCAAAGGTTGAAAAGTGTGCATCGGCAGAATTATACCCGCTTTTAAAACGTGAAGACGAAAAATACGTAACTGAACACGCTTACGACAACCCAAAATTTGTTGAAGATGTTCTGCGTGACGTTGTTCTAATGTTCCGAAATTGGGATATTATTGACTCATTTGATGTTGAATGTGAGTCAATGGAAAGTATTCACAATCATTCTGCGTGGTGTTCTACGCATATTGATATATAAGGAGTTTTATATGAGATTGGATGGAAGAGAAAACAACGAGTTGAGACCGATAAAATTTACGCATAATTTTACAAAGCACGCATTAGGCTCTGTGTTAGTGGAATTTGGGGATACAAAAGTTATCGTTACGGCCTCTGTTGATTTGAAAAAGCCGAAATGGATGGATGATGATGACCAGCGCGGATGGGTGACAGCGGAATACTCATTATTGCCTTCTGCGACGAATACAAGATGCAAACGTGAACGCGACAAGGTTTCAGGACGTACACACGAAATTCAAAGGCTTATCGGAAGAAGTTTGCGCGCGTGTGTTGATTTGGAAAAGATGCCTAAAATGACAATAACGATTGACGCAGATGTTATTCAAGCTGACGGCGGAACAAGAACAGCAAGTATTTGCGGAGGTTTTTTGGCGCTCAGAGATGCCGTAAAAAAACTTATGGAGTCAGGCGATTTGGCAGAAAATCCGATTATTGAACCAATCGCTGCTGTTTCTATCGGAATTGTTGACGGTGAAATAAAATTAGACCTCAACTATGCAGAAGATTCTCAAGCACAAGTAGACTCAAATGTAATCTTAACAAAAAGCGGTAAAATTGTGGATTTTCAAACAACATCAGAAGGCGAGCCTTACGAATATGAAAGAATGTTAGAGTTGTTTAAAATCGCAAAAGATGGCATTGATAAAATTATAACAATGTATTAGACTGAAAAATATTAGTATAAAGGGGATTTTTAATGGAAGAATTAAAGAAGTTTAACACAGCGAAGTTCATCAGCTTTGCAATCGGATTTTTCGGACTCCAGTTTGCTTGGCAGATGAGAATTATTTTGTCAGGACCTGTAACAGAAGAACTCGGTGCTTCACCGTTCTTATTCGGGTTGATTTGGCTAGCAGGACCGTTTACCGGCATGGTAGTTCAACCGTTAGTAGGCGTTTTATCTGACAAAACTACTTCAAGATTTGGCAGACGTCGTCCTTACCTTTTAGGCGGTGCGTTATTGTCTGCACTTGCACTGTGGGCGCTTCCTAATTCTGCTCCGATTACAAATTGGTTTGCAAACACATTCCACACACATCTTCCTGCGTGGTTTGCACTGTTCTTTGCAGCAGTTATGATTTGGGTTTTGGATGCTTGCGTAAACATCGCTCAAGGTCCTTACAGAGCATTGGTTCCGGATGTAGTTCCGCAAGAACAACACTCAATTGCAAACTCATATATTAGTTTGGCTATCGGCTTAGGCTCTGTTATTGCAGCAGGTACTGCGCCATTCTTGAAATGGGCATTTAACTATCAAATGCCGATTGTAGCTCAGTTTGTTATGGCTGCGCTTGCGTTCTCTCTTGGTATGTTGTGGACTTGTATCGCAATTAAAGAGAAAAAACATGAGCCAAAAGACGAAGTTAAAGGTGAAAAATTTGATTTTATTCAAGCTTTGAAAGATTTCTTTGCGCTTTCTCCTGAAGTCGGTAAAATCTGCTGGATGCAATTCTTCACTTGGATTGGTACTATGTGTATGATGATTTACTTCACTCAATATTGCGTACACACAGTGTTTGCAGTTCCTGACTTATCAGGTGTAACAGAGTCCGTAAAATCAGCTTTTGATAGCGCGGTTGTTGCAGGCACTAACTTCTCCTCAACTTGTTTTGCATTGTTTAACTTAGTATGCTTCTTAGTTGCAATTCCTATCGGAATTCTTTCTGTAAAATACGGAAATAAGAAAATCCACATTATATCAATGCTTTCAATGGCATTGGCATACATCGGAATGGCTTTGACCGTCAACGTTAAACTTGTTGCTATATTAATGGCATTATCAGGTATCGGCTGGGCAAGTATTTGCGCATTACCGTTTGCGATGCTTTCTCAATATATCAAACCTGGTACAGAAGGTTCTGTAATGGGTATTTTCAATATCTTTATCGCAGGTCCACAGGTTTTGGTATGTACACTTGTTTCTTGGATAATTAACAAATGCGTATTTTCTACAGAAGCAGGATTAAACTACCACTGGGAATACACCTTCTTTATCGGTGCGTTGTGCTTAATTTCAGCATCAATAATTGCAGCAAAGGTTAAGGAAGTTCGCAAGTGATAAAAAAGAAAATACTTCTTATTTATCCGCCGTCTCCGGTTATGAACCGAGAAGACAGATGTCAGCAGCCTACAAAAGAGTTGCTTGTTATTCCGCCCTTGCCGCCAACAGATTTAATGTATTTGGCATCAATCGCGGAGGCTTGCGGATTTGAGGCGAAAATTCGCGACTACAGTTTAGGTGGAAGCTTTGAACAAGATATGCGCGAATTTTCGCCGGACTATTTGCTTGCTAATATTGCGACTCCGACATTTAAAACAGATATGGAGTGTGTGCTGAGAGCAAAAGCAATTAATCCGTCTGTTGTTACGATTGTTAAAGGTGCACCGTTTCTTACATACAATACAAACGTTATTTTTGAAAACCAATTCGTTGATTATGTAATTATGGGTGAGCCGGAATTTACTCTTCGCGATATTTTATCAGGAGTTCCAAATGAGGAAATCTTAGGAATTTGCTATCGTGACAATTTTCAGGGTGTAAAAAATGAACCTCGCCCGTTTATAGAAAATATGGATTTAATTCCATTTCCGGCGAGACATCTTGTTGATAATTCAATCTACAGACGGCCCGATAATGGCAAAGTGCAAGCGGTTATCAAGGTCTCAAGAGGCTGTCCTTATCACTGTTTTTTCTGTCTTGCGACACCGGTTTCCGGCTCAAAAGTCAGAACTCGAACACCGGAAAACATTATCGCAGAAATCAAAGAGTGTGTTGTAAAATATAATATCAGAAATTTCTTGTTCTGGTCTGATATTTTCAATTTTAACCGAGAATGGACACTTGAACTTTGCAGAAAACTAATAGAGAGTGGCTTAAACATCACATGGTCAGCTAATACCCGCGCAAATACCATGGATGATGAGATGGCGGGAATGATGTACAAAGCCGGATGCAGACTTGTAAGTATAGGTGTGGAAAGCGGTTCACAAGAAATTCTGAATAAAATTGGTAAAAAGATTACGCTTGCAGAAATCAGAAATACCGTTAAAACACTAAAAAAACACAAAATCAAAATCTATAACTACTTTGTAATCGGTTTGCCTTGGGAAACAGAAAAGACTGTCGAAGAGACAATCAAGTTCGCGATAGAACTTGACAGTAATTTTATAAGTTTTTATACGGCAACTCCGCTTCCGGGGACAAGATTTTTTGAGTATGCCTTATCAAATCATTTGCTGGAAGAAGTCCCAGATTTTGACGGCGCATATTATAACCCTGTAGTTAGGGCGCATGAGTTATCAAAAGAAAGGATTTTAGAACTCCATAAACTCGCAGTAAAAAGATTTTATTTGAGGCCAATGTTTATACTAAAAACTCTGCTCTCTCTAAGGAGTTTCGCAGAGTTTAAAAACTATTTTAAAGCAGGAATTGCATTGATATTAAAGAAGTAAAAAAAAACGAGGCTTTCGCCTCGCTTTTCTTATTTTTCTAACTTTTTAATAGCTAAAACAAGTCTGGATTTCTTTCTTGCAGCGGTATTTTTATGAAGAATACCTTTAGAAACAGCTTTGTCACAAAGTTGATAAACTTTAGAAATAGCTGAGTTCAAAGCTTCTTTATCTGATTCAACAGCCAAGGCCAAAGCTTTTTTAACTGCTGATTTGATTGAAGTCTTGAATGCTACGTTTCTTTGTCTGTTAGCTTCTGCAATCAGAACTCTTTTCTTTGCTGACTTAATGTTTGCCATTTTATATTTCCTTTCGCTTGTAACATCCTGCAAAGCCAATGACCTCTTTGCATTTTGTTATATCACATGAGGATTGTGAGTATACTTATTGTAAACAGAACATATTCCCTTGTAAAGAGGTTTATTAAGCTTTTTTAATTTCTGTTAAGGTCGGGTCAAGCAGTCTGCGTCCGATATTATCAAAGTTGATTGAATAAAGCGTCTTATTTCCGTATTTAATCATTTTCTCAACAACGCCGGTTCCGTATTTTGCGTGAACAACTGTATCTCCCTGTTCAATAGAATCAGACACGACCATATCCTCTTGTGGAATATCCGCGTCATACACAGGAACTATTGGTGTAGTTCCTTCTCTTTTTTCCAAAATTTCTTTTGAATCTTCCTGATGCTTGTTTCCGACCTCTTCTAAAGGTTCAAGAAAGCCTTCATCATCTTCATCCGGCTGTAATTCTGTTAGCTCTTCCATTCCGTCAGAAAGCTGTGCCTCTTCATCCCCGCTATTGAGTTCATCAATGAAATCTAAGTCAGAATCAGATATTGTGTCGTCTTTCATTGTAGTGAAAACTTTGTCTACATCTTTAACTATTTCTTCATCAAGGTTCTGAGTATCCTCTTCCTGCTCACCTAAATCGACTAAAATATCATCATCAGAAATTTCTGAGTCATCTAGCTCAACAATTTCCCCAAATTCTTCAGAGCCATCCTCATCACTCACAGGAATTACAACTTGCTCGTTCTCAATAATTTCAGGCTCTTGAGCAACTTCTTCTTCCTGATTATTCGCTTCAGGAATTTCCGTTTCTTCAGTCAAATCTGAAATTTCCTCAGGGATTTCAATAACCTCAGAATCATCTGTATTAGTATGGAATTCCTCAACAACTTCCTGCTGTGACTCAACTAAATCTTCTTCTGCCAGAGGTTTCTCCGTCAACTCGTTCAAAGTAACTTCTTCCGCCTGATCAGGCAAAGAAACCTCTTCTAAATCTTGTTCATCCAAAACCGTTTCACTTAGTGAGTCTTCAAAAGATTCTTCCAATGGAACTTCTGTAGTTTCACCATTAATTGAGATTTCTTCCAACGCTTCAATCGGTTCTTCCTCTGCCGTTTCTTGAGTGATAGCGACTTCGTCCAGCTCATTGTCTTCCGGAACATCAATGACATCCTGCGCAACCTCTTCGGCAAGGTTTGTATCACCAACTTCTGTGATTTCTTCGTTGTCCTCGGTCTCTTCTGCAAACAATTGCGGGACTTCTGTTTCCTTGATATCTTCGGAAACCTTTTCAATCAACTCTTCTGATTTCTTCTCTATCGCCTCAGTCGAAGGTTCTTGCTCTTCCTGAATATTTTTCTCTTCAGGTTGTTCCTTCTTAACGACATCAAATTCAAGACCATAGCCATTTGCAAGAGCCTCTGTGTCAACAAATTCTTCCACTGAAACACCAGTAGATGACTCTATTTCTTCAGCTTCGAACTCCATTAACTCAAGTTTTGAAATTAAAGGTAAGTAATTAGTCCCTTTACCAACTACCAAATAAGTATCCTTCTGCATTGAATTCAAGAAGGTACCATAACTTTTAAAGATTTCGTTATTCGTAAATGACGGTTCAATAATGAGGTTCTCAAACATATTTTTAATTTCATTAATATATTTGAATCTTGAATGAGTTACAAAAATCGCCGGTATATCAGCTGAGGTTAAAATCGTTTTAATATTCTTTTTGCTAAGAGAATTGGAAGCTTCCACAAACACTGTAGAATTGAGTTTTCGCTTATTAAGAGCAGAATAAATTACGCTCAAATAGCGATTTTGAAAAATACTATCCAGTTTTGATAAATCAATAATTGCAGACTTAGACTCAAGAATTCTGTTAAGATTTTCAGCCTCTTGAACAGTTGCAGCAAAATATCCCATTTTATCAAATTTTGCAAGTTTGTTTTTCAAAACCAAAAGCTTGAATATGTGGGACTTGTCAACCATATCATCCACAATTGATTTTAACGCACCGAAAGGAACAAACGGAACGGTTTTAGAGTAGTCCGAAAGGTCTTTAAAAATCTCTTTTATCAAGGATTTACTGTCTGAAGTCGCATCGTTTAAGCAATCTTCAAACATGAATTCTAAAGCTTCCGTATTCAGAGGAAGTTTAAAATCGACTCCGGCTAAAAACTTTGGAGCTTCAACAACTCCAAGCATATCAATTACTAAAATATTAGAGGTTTTTGAAAGTTGCTGAGCGAGGTTTGAGGTGATTATATTGTTTGCATTTGCTGAATCGACACAGATGAGTAACTTTTTGTCCAGACAAGCTCTGTCCATAGGTATATCGGCATTTTCTCCAATAATTTTGCCAACAACAACAGAATCTTTTGTCTCAAAAGATTTGCTCAAAATATCAAACGCAAAAGGTTTTATTTCTGAATCTAAAGCAGGTAAAGTTTTATCATAATTCTTAAGAAGTCCGTCATACACAAATAAAATTTTTGCATAACCGACAAATCTTTCATCAAAACAGTTCATCTTTATCACCTGAGCTACATATTGTTTGGAATAACCGTTAATATGCAAAAAAGATGATATAGCAACCTTTTTATCTGATTCGAATTTAATAAAACCGTCTCTTGCTTCTAGAATTCTCATTCGTAAAACCTCTAGGGAGATTTTACCATGAACATGCTCAAGTGAGTAATAATTATTTACAATTTGAAACTAAAAAAAATATTTTCGTAAAGAATTGTAAAATAAAATTTTTCACTAGGTATATATGAATCCTAAACACAGACCGATTGGGGTTGATAAACCGCGCACGGGGAATCACCCGTGAGGATATAAAAACAATAAAAAAAGGTAGTATAAAACAAGGGAGAGATTGTCTTGCTGCGCTCGCATTAAACGTGCCTACGTTTGAGCTCTACAACGACTTCGTCCTTTTGAGCTCAAAACTCCGCACTCTGCTCGCTTGCGCTCGAACTCTTTATAGAGTTCTCTTCCATATCCACAAGCTAATAAAAAGGAGATGACGTAAGTCATCTCCTTTTTATTAGCAAGGGAGAGATTCGAACTCTCGACCTCACGGGTATGAGCCGTGCGCTCTCACCAGCTGAGCTACCTTGCCATAATTCTTTTATTCAATTTTGAAATTTATCAACTTTCGTCGACATTTTTTATTCTTACATAAAAGTTTTTAAATAGCAAGTCTTTTATTTTGGTTATTATTTACAACTTTTCTTGCCATCCCAT
>CAKVLI010000011.1 GCA_934757155.1 uncultured Candidatus Melainabacteria bacterium
CAATAGTGGATTTTTGCTGAATACTAAACTGTGCCATCTCACGCCTTTATACTAACCGTATGACACATGTATCGGCATAATTCACACAAAACTTTAGGGTTTGGGAAGAAATTGTTACATTTGTTAATGTTTTTATCTCAAATAGTTGGAATTACGAACTTCAATCTTGCAATAACAAGGGGTACGGAACATTGAGATAAGATTTTCCAAAATTAAAAGTAAATTAAGCATTATTGACCTCCTCAGACTCTATATTATCTTTTCCTAAAATTTGACGATTTATGAAACTTCCGATTCCACTCAATGCGGCTGATGCACCTGTACCCATTAACAAGCTCTTTGAGCCGGAAATCAGCATTGATGTGAATACCATACTCGCTCCTAAACCTGCAATTACAGGGAATACGCCCGTAGTTAATCTTGTTATGCGCTGTTCCCTGTTATCGGCTGTAGACAAAGCATATCCGCTCAAGCCCAGACCTAATAGGGCTGTTAGAACATCTGTAGGCGCACTGCCCAGAATTAAATCTCTTTTCTTGTCAAAATATTCGACACATTCGCTGTAATTTGCTTTTTTAAGCACTTTATTGGCTTTTTTCATATAAGCTTCAAGTTGAACTATTTCATCCTTGCCCAAATTTGGTTTAAGAATTTCAAGAAGCTCGTTATAAACCCCTTTATCACCGCCAACTTTACCGGCTATTTTTTCGACAGCGATATTACCTTGATGTTCTAGGATATCGCGTTTAGGGCGCATAATATCATCCGCCCAGAAGTGAGTGCCGGCTCTCATATGATCAGTACGTTTCTTAAACTGATTTCTGAAACCGTTTTTGTAGGATATACATTTTTTTGTGAAATCGCTCTCTAAACTGGACATCACGTTTTCTTGGTTGGCAAGTCTTTGTCGGATTTTATCTTGAGTAAAATATTCTCTAAGATTTTCCAATTCTTTGAATTTTGCTTCAAACGCCAACTTCTTATCCGCAGGTAGTTTTTGTCCATATTCTTTTATCAGTTTCTCAAAAGAATCCATCTTTTTTGCAGCTTGTTTGTATTTCATTCTGACAGTTGCTTTACTGATATTGTCGAACCCTCTTGTAATGGCATTATATGGTTTTCTCAAAACAGTGGCTATGCCTGAATTAATTTTGCGCAAAGCATTTCCCACCCCTTTATTTTCCATATTAGAAAAACTTCTTGGTTTTGCGCATATCCATTGGAAACACATATCTTTAAACGAATTTATGTTATTAACGACATTGAAAGCTTTTGTGCTAAAGCCTAACACATTGCTGTATGCTTGATAAAACCACTTTTTAACCTCATCTCCGCTGTGAGTATTTATTTTTGATTGGGCTTTCTGCTGCAAACTTTTTAATTTTCCGGCAAATTTACTTGAATATCTCGGGTTTAATAATGCGACGAGAGAAGATATTACAAGTACACTTGAACCTACTGCAATTGCTCTTTTGCGGGCCTTTTTCTTCTTCTCGTCATTATTGGCAGGAATAAATTGGTCTGTAACACTCTCAATCGTGTTCTGTACAATCTCAATAGGCTTTGAAAGCGGTGCTTTAGCTTCCGCTTTAAATGTAGTTCCGTATTTTGGAACAGAAAAATTATTGATACCATAATAATTCGTCATTATTATAATTTTCCTACAAAAACCTGCCTACATGTTTATAAAGTATAGTTTTACGCCAAACTTGCTATTTTGCACCTTTTTTATTAAGACATGTTACAATAGGTCTATGGGGAAAATTTTTAAAAGAACATTTTGGCAAGCAATTTTAGTCGGGCTTCTTTCCGGAGCTTTGGTTGTGCTGTTTAGACTCGGGATTAATAAATTCTTTGCTTTTGAGATGAATTACATATATCCGCATCCGTTTTTGTTTCTTTTTGTGATAACTCTTGCGGGTTTATTATCCGGAATTTTGGTATTCAAATTCGCGCCCGAAACCTCAGGAAGCGGAATTCCGTACGTGAAATCAGTTTTATTGAGAACAGGGAAGCTAATCCGAATCAGGACAATTTTTGTGAAATTTTTTGCAGGTGTCTTGGCAATCGGTTCTGGCTTATCTCTTGGTCGTGAAGGTCCCAGCGTTCAATTGGGCGCAGGTGCAGGCTCGCTGGTCGGTGCAATATCAGGACTCAAAGGAAATAACAGAAACAAACTTATTGCAGCCGGCGCAGGTGCGGCAATCGGTGCAACGTTTAACGCTCCAATTGCGGGTGCAATATTTATTTTGGAAGAACTTATACACAAATTTTCGCCTTCAATACTTTTCCCCGCGCTTGTTGCAACGGTTACAGCAGCTACGTTTGCGAGATATTATTTGGGACAAAACCCTGCGTTCAATATTTCTTTGCCGTCAATTGAAATGAATTTCTCGATTTTAATTGTGTGTGTAATCCTCGGAATCCTTTGCGGTATTCTGGGAGTTCTGTTTTCAAAAACGATTTTTTCCTTTAACAAAGTGTATTCAAAAATACGCGTCCCGAAGTTTGTAAAACCGGCAATTGCAGGATTTGTTACAGGTTTGATAGGGCTTGTCATCCCTTATATCTTGTCTTCCGGAAACAATATTGTCGAGATTTTGCTTCAGAACCAATTTCCAATAATGTTGGTTTGTTTGATTTTTGTGGCTAAATTTTTCGTAACTCCAATATGTTTTTCATCCGGCGCAGCGGGTGGAATTTTTCTTCCGATGCTTATGCTCGGGGCTTTTCTCGGATATATTACGGGATATGTGGGGAATAATTTTACTGATATAAATATTGTTGCGATTTCTGCGCTCGGTATGGCGGGATTCTTGGCATCTGTTGCAAGAACTCCGATAACTGCAGTTGTTATGGTGTTTGAAATGACAGGCGGATATGAATGTATTCTCCCGCTTATGCTTGTGGCTGCAATTGCCGATATGACAGCAGAAAAACTTAATCACAAACCGATTTATGCAACCCTTGTGGTTAATCAGTTTATCAATTCACCAAACTTCAAACTCTCCGAAAACCGCTATGTAAAAGATGTAATGCAAGGTGTGACAACATTCAGAAGTGATACGAAAATCACTCAAATATTGGAAGTTATGGAGAGAGAAGGGCATAATGTTTATCCTGTTGTTGCGCCAGAGAGCGGAAAACTTGTGGGAATTGTTACAAAAGCTGACATTCAGGACGTTTTGCTGGATACATCAATGCAAGATTTACCTGCGATAAGGGTTTTGGATTCCGCACCGGTCACTGTTTTGCCTAATGATAATTTGTACACACTTTATTACAGATTACACTCAGAATCTGCTGAGTGCGCCATTGTTGTGGACAAGCAAAAAAGAGTGTTGGGTGCGGTTACGCGCGCGGATATCTTGAAGTAAGCTTTTCTTTAATTATTTTCATTTCTTCGCGGGTAAGAAAAGACGAAAAACGCATAAATTCGTACATCGCATCATCGTAAGAATACTGTCCGCGCTCAACTTTTTGCATCCATTCTCTGACTTCACGTGTTAGCATAGCGTAAACCTCAATGTTCCTTTGTCGTCTACGATTTCGTTCCACATTCTCTGCGGTCGAACCCATGTCTTGCCGTCTTTGACCGCCTGATAAACAATCATATCTTCGAGGGTTTCGGAGTGTTTTGCAAGTGCAATTATTTTGTAAACATTGCCTTTGTAGTGTTTGTATGTTGCTCCGATTTCGATTTTTTGCATAACCTCTCCTCTGTATTATTTTACTATACTCATAAAAACATTGTGCCTAACAGTCAAAACATTTACCCCTGCTGAAACAAGTTTAGCCTGACAAAATGTTGTCCCCTCATCCTAGCCTTCTCCCGATAGGAGAAGGAATAACAAACTTTTCAACTCTTCAACTCAAACACGCCAAACTAGTAGTTACTACCTATCAGCCAAATATATTTACCCCCGCCCCTATTCCGAAGGACACCAAGTTAGTAGTCTTGACCTACCAACCAAATACATTTACCCCCTCCCGCAGCAGTTTTTGTATTTCTTTCCGCTGCCGCAAGGACAAGGGTCGTTTCTGCCAACTTTTGCAGTGGTAACAGGAGTTTCTTGTTTTGGAGTTGAGATTACGTCAAACACATCTGAAAACGCGTGCGAACAGTATAATACTGTGGCTGATGAGTAGATTGTGTTATTCAGGTATTCGGATTTGTATTCCTGCAGCAACTCATCAAATGTGTATTTTTTATCAAGAACATCGTTTATTATATCCATAAAATTTTGGTATTGGTCATAGACTCTTCTTAGGATGCTGTCGGGAATAGAGTCGTTTGATAAAAAGTATTCGATACATTCTTTGTAATTCTCGACAGCGTCTTTGTTCTCGAAAATCTTGGTAAATGTTTCATAGAACGGTGTTGCGTAAAGCCCTTTTTCTTTATCAAAAATTACTGCAACGTCATAACTTTCTGTGTGAGAAGAAAATCCACCGAGAGAGTTTTCGAGGAAGTTTGAATAATTGTTATCCAACTCTTTTACGTGGAAAAACTTCGGCTGTTCAAGGTTTGAGAGCTTATCTGTCAAGTCTATTTCTTCACCGTCATTGAATGCACCGATGATATCATCTGCGTATTTGTTTGATGTTAGAATAATGTCTTTATCAAAAGTTTTTGTGAACTTTTCGTACATTTCTTTGATAACTGATTTGATTTCGTTTTCTTTTTCAGGGTTATCGAGATAGAGCAATTTCGGATTTTGAACAAGCTTCATAACCGCGTATCTCATAGCTTCGTCTTTTTGTGAATGTGAAAGTACGCTTGAAATCTCGATTACATAGTATTCTCCGCGGAATTCGAAAATTCTTGCAACGATATATTGTCCTGCGTAAACCCCTCTAAAATTAGTCATTTTGGTGAGAGATGAAACTGTGTAAGTTTTTTCATTAATCAAGTTATAGAGTTCAAACCCATTTTTCAAAATCCTTTTGATTTCAAAAACTGCAGATTGTGCTTTTAGAAGTCCTGCCGCGATTTCAGGATTTTTAGACATTTTTTCATACATTTCAAGAATAGATTCGCCATTAATTCTGCGTTCAAAAATGTATGGAAGAAATACTTTTTCCATTTGGTTTAAGGAAATATTTCTCGCACCTATTGTTGAAAGATATTCATTGAAATCTGCCTGAACAGTTTCGTTAGATTGAGTAAAATCAAAGATATCTTTGATTGTTTCGTTTATTTCATTAATTTTTTCTATAACTGTCATTTTTCTCTCCTCACTTTACAAGGATACCTTAACCAAATCCTTTTGACAATCATACACCAAGGCAAGCATTTCTGAGTTTGGGATTTTTTCTGAACCAAGTCAGTTGTCTTTTTGCATAATTTCTGGAATGTTGTTTGAGCTTATCCAAAGCTTCTTCCAGAGTAGCTTCACCGTCAAGGTAGGTGAGGACTTCCTGATATCCGATTGTGCAGACAAAGTTCTTTATTCTGCCGTGTTTTTCCAGTAATTTTTTTGTTTCTTCAATAAGCCCGTCTTCCACCATTTTGTCGACACGTTGATTAATTCTCTCATAAAGTTCTTCTCTTGAATTGATTTTCGGCATTTTCCATTCAACCTCAAATTCCGGTTCTTTTTGGGTAGAAACTTCTGAGAACGGACGGTTTAAAATCTTTGTAACTTCAAGCGCGCGGACAATTCGGCGTTTGTTTGCATCAATGAGTTTTTCGTAAGAGATTCTGTCGAGGTTTTTTAATTCTGCAAGCAAATCTCCTTTCTCTCTGGAATCCAATTCTGCACGAAGTTTCGGGTTTGCTTCGACTCTCGGAAGGTCGTAGTTCTCGAGCAAAACTCTGAAATACAAACCTGTACCGCCCGCTACAATCGGAGTTTTGTCGCGCGATAAAATATCATAAATCGCTTTTTTAGCATCATCGTGATAATCCGCAACCGAGTAATCGTATTCCGGCTCGACAATATCAATCAGGTGATGCGGAATTCCTTCTCGCTCTTCCACCGTGGGTTTGGCTGCCGCAATATCAAATCCTTTGTACACAAGCCTTGAATCTGCGGAGATGACTTCCCCGTCGATTTGTTTGGCAAGCTCGATTGCCATTTTTGTTTTTCCGCTCGCAGTCGGACCTGCTATTGCAATAACTTTTGGTTTCATGATTTTCATTTTAACCTAAATCTGTGCTATAATGAAGTCATGTTTAAGAAACTTTCAGTAATATTTTTACTATCAATAATGATTCCTGCGTATGCAGCAGAAGTTCCTGTGGATGCAAAACTTGATTATAATCAAGGTATTGATTTTTACAAACTCGGGATGTACGAGCGCGCAATCGAGTCTTTCAGAAGTGCAGTCAGAACCTATCCGGATTATATTGATGCTTATTATAATTTGGGAACTGTGCTTGAATATCTTAAACAGTATTCTGAAGCTCTGTCTGTTTTCAAACAGATTTATCTTAGAAATCCTAATGACTACGAAGTCTTATACAAGCTTGCATCGCTTTCTGCAAAGCTTGAAGATTATACAATGGCAGCTAAATATATTAGTTTGATTCCGCCGTCAAACAGTTATTACCAACGTGCGCAAGAGTTGGCAGAGTCAATCAAAGCGAATACAACACTTCCGCCACAACAGGTTAATCCGCCGTCAAGAATTGCGACTCAAACAGGGATTTATGAAAATGTTTTGAGTCCGACAGGTGTTACTACGGACGGGTTAGGAAATGTTTATGTTTCAACATTTTCTGACAATTCCATAATCAAAATTACTCCTGATAACAAGAGAATTGTGTTCTTAAAAAGCTCTTTAATCAACGGTCCAATCAGTCTTGCGAGCGATAACAGCGGAAATATTTATGTTTCTAACTATAACGCGAATAATGTTTTAAAAATTACCCCGCAAGGTGTTGCCACTGTTCTTGTCGATAAACTCGACAAGCCGTACGGTTTACACGTCAACGGTAATATGCTTTTTATAACCTGTCAAGGATCAAATTCTATTTACAGACAAAAAATCTAGGGGTAGGGGTAAATGGGGGTAAATGTATTTGGTTGGTAGGTCGAGTCTACCGGCTCAGCATCCTCCGGAATAGGGGGTAAGTATTCCGTTATTCGACAATAATATCTCCGACTTTTTTGCCTGCAATGGTTTTAATTGTTGAGTCGTAATCAATCTTTCCCCAGCCAAGTCGGTTAATCATTTCAAACACAGCAATCCTCCTTGCAGGCATGGACGCGTCATCCATTTTTATGACAAATCCGTCTTTCTTTTCAAGATTCACGACAATACAAAGTCCGCCTGCACCGACTTTTGCAACTATGTTTTCCGTATTTTGGATAATTTCTGTATCAAGTCGATTTTCTCCGCCTATGATGTACGGATTTTCTAAAAATGCGTTTGTAATCTTTTCATATTTTGGGTCTGTGAATAAGTTTATAAACCCGATTAGCATATTCTTTAAAGGCATGGACACAATCGGAACACCACACCCATCCGTTGTTATAGGGTAATTTACAGGTTTATTTACCTCTGCTAGTTCATAGATTTTATCTCTCACAGCGATTTGAAGCGGGTGAGTAGGCTCAAAATAGGTTTCCAAGTCCCAATGTTTGAGTTTGCACAGGGCAAGAAAACCAATGTGTTTTCCTGAGCAATTGTTGTGGATTGCGCTTGCCTTTTTGCCCATAATAAGCATTTTGTCCTGCATTGTTCTTGATAACGGTTCGTGAACTCCGCATTTGAGGTAGCTTTCGTTAAGTCCTATTTTTTCAAGGATACCCAGACCTGTTTCAATATGACAGTCCTCTCCGGCATGGGAGCCGCAAATAAGTGCGATTTCTTTTGAGGTAAGGTTGTAAACTTTATCCGCACCATAATCTATCAGAAGGCTTGCTTGCAGAGGTTTTGCGCAAGAGCGCAAATAATACGGTGTTTCATCACAAAACTCATCTGGTTTTGAATACTGTACAAAACTAAATGTGTGAAACTCTTCTGTTAAACCGTCTCTGATATAATTGACACGCATTTTATGACTCTTTTTTATCAGGCTCTTTATGATCTTTGATAAAGGTCAGAAGTGCGTCCATCTTTTGTCTTAGAATTTCGTTTTCTTCTTTGAGTTTTGTGTTTTCAACTCTTATATCGTAGTTTTCTTTTTCAAGCGCGAAGGTAGGAACTTCTTCCGGATTGAGTGAAAAGCGTTTTCCGGCTTCTTCCTTCATAAAGATAATACTTTTTACGTCTTTTTCTTCAACAAAACCCATTTGTACCATCAATTCCGCGATGAAGACGTGTTTGCCGGCTTCGTTCATTTCTTGCTGTTTATTAAGCACTTCATCAAGTTGTTCAATAGTCATTTTGCCTGCACGGATAAAATATTCACCGGTTCTGTATTTTCCGGCAATAAAACCTGCTGTAGCACTAACCAATTTTGGAACTTCGCTCTCGAAAAATCCGGAGGTTTTACAAAATGTAAAGGCTTTTGAAACTTCTTCCATTGTGAAATTGTTTTCGATTGCAATTTCGATTAAGGTCATGCCTTTAGAACAACAATTCAAAAACGAATAGATGCTGTCGTCAAATTTAGATTCTTTGGTCAAAAGTTCATTTTGTCCCAAGTCTGAAAGCACCGGTTTGTAAATATGAAAAAGTTCTCTTTTTTCAACATCCAAAAACTCGTTACTCAAATATGTATTCAAATCTTCTGAAAGATTCAAAAATATAATCTGTTTAATCCATAAAGGAAAAGCGAGAATCTTTTCCATAAAACCTAAAAACAAACTTTTGCTCATAAATTTCCTCTTATTTCTGACATCATTTACCCCTTTTATATGATGTCGTCATTGTTATTATAACATAAGATGTTGTAAGTAAATATTTGTAAAGGAAGCTTCACATATGGGCATGGACGGGTTATCAATTGCAAATACAGGTGTAGTAAAGGAATCAACCTCTGCTGACTATGCAAGCCGTGCTGAGCAAATTGTTCAATCTGACCCTACTAATGACTCAAAACAAGTTCAGACAACCAGCACAAATCGCAGTGTACGCGCCAAAGACGAGGATGAGGAAAACGAAAAACAACAGGCAGAGCAAGGTTCTGAAAAAAAAGATGAGGAAGAGTTTGAAGACGGACTTGTAGAACCAGATATTGAAGAGAATAATGCAGAAGAGTTTGATATAGAGGAGCTTAACAATCCGAACAAAGATTTTTATGTTAAATTAAACGCAAAAGATGATATAATAGAACTATACGACAGTGCAACAGACAGATTGATTGAAACCATATCAGGTAATGAACTTAGAGAGCTTGTAAAGAAACTGAACATGGCTTCCGGAATATTTGTGAATAAGAAGGTGTAGATGTCCGTAAATCCGTACAACAAATACATAAAACAATACCAGGCAAATAATATTACTACAGCATCTCCTGAAAAGTTGATGATTATGTTGTTTGACGGAGCTTTACAGTTCTTACAAAAGGCGAAAACGGCAATTGAAGAAAAAAATCTTCAAGAACGTGCAACAAATATAGAATCTGCGCGCAAAATTGTAAGAGAACTTATGCGTACAATTGATTTGGAGAACGGGAATGATGTTTCTAAAAGCCTTTTTCGTTTGTACAATAAAATGGCAATGAAGCTTATTAAGGCAAATGTCTCTCGTAATGCGAATTTGATAGATGAAGTCATTGAAGATATGACGAATATTCGCTGGGGATTTCAAAAGGCTATTGAAATTCAGAGCGGTATAACTACCCTGGATGATGCAATGGTGGAATACAATGAAAGACAGCCGGAGAACGGTGAGGGCGATATAAATGCAGGATGAACAACAATTTGAACAATTAATGCTTCAATATCAACAACTTAAAAATGGTGCGGAAGATATTAGAAGGATGATTGATAATGAGGATTACGACGGCGCTTTAACTATGATTAAAGCTCGTGAGTCTGTATTTTTGAACTGTAAGTGTATGCGCAAATATCTCGATTTAACACCTGTTCAAGAAAAAGAACTTAATGAGATAGTTGATGAACTCCGCGAATTAGAGCTTACAAACATGAGAGTGTTAGAAAAAGCTGCGGACGAGGTTCAAATGGAGTTAAAGAAGACTCAAAAGAACGAAAAGATACAACAAGCGTATGATTTTGATGAGGATAAAAAGGGAGGAATAATAAATATTACGGAATAAAATTTGCCCTAAAACCCTTTGGCTGCGGGAGTTATCCGGTGCAGCTGTCTTGTCGTGAAATTATCCGAATGGCTGTAATCCAGAGGGTAAGACCATTTTCAAGAAAAAAGTGCTTGCATTATTGATTTTTGTTAGTATAATAGATTTTGTAAATGAAGAAAGGAGTTTTATCATGAACAAAGAAGAATTAGTACAAGAAATTTCAAAAAAATCAAAAGTTACTCAAAAAGAAGCTAACGAAGTATTGTCAGCTTTAATCGAAACAGTTCAAAAAACAGTTTCTAAAGGTAAAAAAGTAACTTTAGTTGGTTTTGGTACTTTCGAACCACGCAAGAGAGCTGCTAGAAACGGCAGAAACCCACAAACTGGCAAGGAAATCAAAATTCCTGCTAAAACAGTTCCTGTATTCTCAGCTGGTAAGAAATTCAAAGAAGTTGTTAACGGCAAATAGTTAGCTGCTTTTAATAGAGTTTAGTGAGGGGCGATTTCGAACGAAATCGCCCCTCACTTTTTTCAAAGACTTGAATGTTTTTTTATTATTAAGTATAATTGTTTCAATATAACAACTAGGGATTATGTAATGGCAGGAAATTATACTCCTCGAAGAATTACTGTACCGGAGATGGCACCGCATGTGCACAGTTTTATCTCAGGAGAAAATAAAGTAAACAAACTTGCAAAGTGGCTTATGGCATGGATTGATGATGCTTTGAAAACAGGTAGGGCGCATGCGTACGATTTTTTGCCGTCAAAAGCTGATTTGGCATGCCATATCGGTGTAAGCAAGGGGACAATGCAGAATGTTTTCCGTGTGGTTGAGGATGCCGGATATTTGGAGTCAAAACAGCGTATCGGTACATTCATAAAAGACCGCAGAAAAGGTGCAACGCTGGAAAAATTGACGTCTAAAAGAGAGCATGCCATTGAGATTATAAAAAAATATTTGTACGAAAACTCTTATCAACGCGGGGATGTGTTTATTTCTATCAGACAACTTGCTGCTGTTACGGGGATTTCTACTGCAACTTTGAGACTGGCTATGACAAACCTTGTTTCCCAAGGGGTTTTCAGAAAACAAGAGCGTCTTTTTATCGTATGTAATACAAAGTTTAAGGTTGATGAGGTGGACGCGTGTACACTTGTGGAAAAAGTTGCTGCGGGGATAGAAAATTACATTGATAAAAAATTATCCAAAGGCGGGAAACTGCCTGCGAACGCTGAGTTGGCGCAAATGTATAATGTGAGTGTGAAGACAATTCATGACGCGCTGAAACTGCTTTCAAGAAAAGGGGTGTTGTATTCCAGAAGAGGGCGTTACGGAACAATTGTTCTGCCCAAAGATGAAGATAAACACGAAGAGATGTATTTTTATGAAAAAGTTGAGCATAAAATACGTCATTATATTGCGTCAGAGTGCAAAGTCGGTGATAAATTGCCTTCAATTTTAGAATTTTCAAAGAGTTTTGATGTCAGTCCGAAAACGATTAAGAAGGCGTTGGATAATCTTGCGGAAGACGGGTATTTGGCGTTTGCACGAGGAAGATACGGCGGAACATTTGTTACGGATATTCCGCAGTCATCAAAAGAAGCGTACACATGGCTTGCACTTAATTCCGGATATATCACCAGTATGGAAAACTGATAAATAAAGGGGATGAGGGGCTTGAAAATTAGAGAGACCATGGTATTATAATTCATGTAAAAATAATAAAAGGAGACGAAGTCATAGCTAACGAAGAAAGAAGCGCGAATAGAGGCGCAGGCAAGGATAAACCGCTCATAAACGAAAGAATTAGAGCAAAAGAAGTAAGATTAATTGATGAAAACGGTAATAACCACGGAGTAGTTCCGACATCGCAAGCATTGAGAATGGCAGAAGAAGCCGAATTGGATTTGGTTGTAATCAGCCCGAATCAGGCACCTCCGGTAGCTAAGATTTTGAATTACGGAAAATATAAGTACGAACTTGAGAAAAAGGCCAAAGAAGCTAAGAAAAAACAGCGTATTGTTGAGATTAAGGAAATAAAAGTTCGTTATAAAATTGATACGCACGATTACGAAGTAAGATTGAAAAATATCAGAAAATTCATTTCTCAAGGTAATAAGGTTAAAATTATTGTAATGCTCAGAGGTCGTGAGATGCAGCATTCAAATCTTGCGGTTGAATTGGCTGAAAAATTCATTGCAGATTTGGCAAATGATCCTGTGGTAGTTGAGAAAAAGCCTATGGTAGAGGGCAGAAACGTAATAGTTTGGCTTGCTCCGCAAAACTAGGGTTTTAGGATTTTGCGGGATTGAGGAACTTCCCTCTTGATTAAAAATCTTTAGCAAGTACAATAAACATTGTGACTGGTTTACGACTAGTGAAGTAAATCAGGATGAAAACAGAATAAAATATGCCGCAATAGCTCAGTTGGTAGAGCAAGGGACTGAAAATCCCTGTGTCCTTGGTTCAATTCCGAGTTGCGGCATATTTTTTTTACAGGGATGAAATGACTGTTTTAGGAATTATATTTATTGTGAAGAAACAGGACAATACAGAAAAGGGGAACTAGCCTCAAAGTCCCAGAACATAAAAGAATTCAAGAGTATTTTAGGGTTGCAGAAAAGTCCGATATGTCCGATTTGCATCACTATTGAGTCCTAAAAAAGTCTAATTCTATATAGCAACATGCCTCAAAGGCTTATTTACGTAGGAGGATACCGATGGACTATTATAGGACTTTTGGCATTTGAAAAGTAACACTGGCTCCAGAAAAAATATTTTTCTGTTACAAAACGGAACTTTAACGGAACTTTTTAAGGAACCAAACGGAACCTATAAATTTCTATATGCTTCGCATAGCTCATCTATTGATTTATACCTGCTTGCTCGCTCACCAAGACCTTTTCTTACAAAATTATTCAAATTCTTGCCAGGAATTTTTGTTGTATTAGTTTTTCCTGTGGTTATGAAATATATCAACATTGTAAGTGCATATATTTCATGTGACATATCATAATTATTAAAACCTTCAAGTTTTAAATTTGGATCATTAAAATAGCCTTTAAATTCAGTATTCACTGTAGTTAGTTCATTATTAGGATCTTTGGCTAAACCGAAATCAGAAATTTTAATAACTAATACATCATCATAAGCTTTAATTAAGACATTGCTTGGAGATAAATCTCTGTGTAAATATCCCTTTTCATGTAGATATTTACAAGCTTTTAGTAATTGCAATATCAATGATTTTCTGGTTCCGGAAGATATTTTATCATTGTTTAGTTTTAAGAATTTATCCAAAGTATAATCCATATGCTCCATAACATATGAGTTTTCTTCACTATTGTAAGAATAAACTTCCACAATATAAGGAGAATTTAAACTTTTCATTATTTCAAATTCTTGCCTAAATCGTTTTAATTCTTTTTCGGATAATCCTTTTCTTGCTTTTTTTACAACAAAATCCTTATTATAAAAATCATCGTGATATTTATAAGTAAGTGCATATGAACCTTCACCAAGTGGTATTAAATCGTGTATAATATTTTCACTTGAATGTTTTACATTTATTGTATTGCATTTTATAAAAATTGGATTTACATAAAATAACTCTATTTTATCCATATTTTCAGGGATTGTGCTACCACCACTTGAACTTAAAAATTCATTGCACTTATTAATAATACCTTGATTGTATTCCTCAATTTTAAAAGCATATTCAGACTTGCTTAATCTTCGTTGGAGTGTTTCTATCTTATCAATTGTATCTATTAATTCTCTGCTTGGATCAGCCCAGAAATGTGCACAATAATCTTTTGTTGGTAATCTTCCGTTCATAGACTTAAATAATTTTAAAAGAGAAGAGTGAAGAGTAGACAAAATTAATATAATGTCATTTCTTCCAAAAGGTTTATATAACTCTTCATACTCGTCAGTTAATTCTAAATCAATTCTCAACTCTGCCAAATAATTTGCATACATTTATTTATCCCTCTTGCCTTCAGTTCGTTCTTCAAGCACTTTATACACAAATCTTGTAGTCGTTTTACATTCAAGTGTCAGATTATTTATGCTTTGTTTTGTGCCATCAAAGTTATCTATAATATATTGTCTTTTGTATGGTTGATTGCAATGAGCATGGATTGAGAACTTTTCTCCTGCGGCGTTAAGCATTAATTTCTTTGTTGCTTCTAATCCAATGATTGAACATAGATATTGCAAATCTTCGGTTGGTAAATTATCTTCGGTTATGTATTTTGCCCATACTGGTTCTTCAGGTTCTTGGTATTTAATCATATTACACCTTTTTTCTCATTATAGTACAAATGGAACTAAATCAGGTTCCGTTTAGTTCCGTATGTAAAAGTTGCTTAAAATACAACAAACATTTTGCTTTTTCAATATCAGAAAAACAATGATTTTATAGATTTGAAGTGGCAGTTGTTGATATGTTTCGATATGGATACATTGACTACACAAATCTCGCAAGCAGAGTTAATGTGTGAGAGGAGATATTTATGCAAAACTCAAATGATTACTGGATTACAACTAAAGAACTTGCTCAAATTAAAGGTATATCCGAAAGAGCAGTCCGTAAGGCAATAAGCAAAAATAAATATGTTATCAGAAAATGCTCTAAATCTTATGAGATTTTAGTAACATCTTTAGAAGAAAATGTTAGAAAAAAAGTAACATCAATTAAAGAAAAATCTGTCCAACTACAACCAATAACTTATGTTGTTCCAGATGGTCAAAAGAAATTGGCTCTTGCAAAATATGATTTAATTAAAAAGTGGGACGAATTTAGATTAAACAAGAAAAATAAAACGGTAGCAGGAAAAGATTTTCTTGAGGCATATAATAATGGCTGTATTTGTAACGATTTATTTGATACTGTCGGCAAGGTTGCTATCGGAACAATTTATGAATGGCATAAAAAGCTTCGTACCTATAATGATGATTGGCATTGTTTGATTAACAACTATACATTCGGTGAAAAAACTAAAAAATCTATTCTATCAGAAGAAGAAAAATCTGAACTGTTGAAAAATTTGCTACATCCAAATCAGTTAAACATAGGAAAAGCAATTAAATATACGAAAATGGCATTGACTCAACGAGGCTTTGAAAATTTATGCTGTGATTTAACATACAGAAGATTTGCTAATAATTATAAAGCTGAACATTATAACATTTGGGTAGAAGCTCGTGAGGGAAACAAAGCTCTGCACGATAAAGTTCTACCTTATACCACAAGAGATGTTTCAAAACTTGAAGTCGGAGATGTAATTGTAGGTGACGGACACAGGTTAGCATTTTTTGTCAAAAATCCATACACAGGAAATCCGGTAAGACCGACATTAGTAGCTTATCAAGATTGGAAATCAGGTGGGTTTGTCGGGTTTGAGATAATGCTGGAAGAAAATACGCAGTGTATCGCAAGTGCTTTAAGAAATTCTATAATAAATCTTGGAAAAGTTCCTAAATTTGTCTATCAAGATAACGGTAAAGCGTTTAAGGCAAAATATTTTATCGAAAACGGAATATCGGGTTTATTTACCAATCTTGGCATTCAACCGATATACGCTAAACCATATAATGCTAAAGCAAAACCTATTGAAAGATTGTTCAGAGAATTACAAGACAGCTTTGAAGTTATGCTTCCTTCATATTCCGGTACAAGTATAATTAAAAAGCCTGCTCAATTAAGAAGAAATGAAAAACTCCACAAATCAATTTTCAAGGTCAATATTCCAACAATAGAGCAAGTGGTGCAAGTTCTTGAAATGTGGTTACAAAAATACCATTATGAACAACCTTGTCCGCATGTTGAAGGACAAACAATTGGAGAAGTTCTTAACTCCGGCAGAGGAGAAGGGGTTAACATTGAGACTTTAGATGACCTCATGATGGTTCGTGAAATCAAAAATATTTACAGGAACGGAATTTTATTCTTAAGAAATAATTATTATAGCGAAGCGTTGTTTGGTTATAAAAAGAAAGTAATTATAAAATACAGTTTATTTAATTTAAGTTCAATTAAGGTTTTCAAATTAAACGGAGAGTTTATCTGCGAGGCAAAACGAATTGAGCCGATACACCCTCTGGCAAATTATTTTGGAGACGCTAAAGATATTGAAGATTTGAAACAAAAAACAAAACTGAAGAAGCAATTAGAAAAAAGAACTGAAAAAGAGTTTATAAATCACTTAAAACGTAATCAAGTACACACTCCGTTATTGAGTATGGATTTACCCGAAAAACAAGAAAATGAAGAGGTTGAACAGCTTCGTATAGAAATAAAAGAAGAAGCAGAAAATGAATTTTTCAATGGTTGTTTCCGAACAAGATTTGAAAAATACGAACATCTGATTAATAAAGAAAATCTTACTCAAACTGAACAAGATTGGATAAAAGAATACGAAAAAACTGACGAATACGAACAAATATATGGTGAAGATAAGGAGATAAGTGATGCACAAATTGTTTGTTAAAACACGAAATGTCAAAAACTTCATTGGGTTAATGAATAACTTGATAGATAAATCCAATGAAGTTCCTAAAATGGGATTAGTTTACGGCGATCCCGGATTAGGCAAAACTCAAACTGCCGTATGGTGGGCAACAAGAAATGATGCGGTTTATGTCAGAGCCCAAAACAAAATGACCAGCCGATGGCTAATGGAAAAAATTGTTTTTGAACTTGGAGAATCCCCGTCAAGAAAAATGGCAAACCTTATGGAACAATGTATTGCTCATTTAAGGTTAAAACCTCAAGTAATTATTATTGATGAAGTTGATTATCTTATCAGCCGTTGCAAAATTGTAGAAACTTTACGTGATGTTCACGATTTAACAGGTGCTCCTGTTGTATTAATCGGTATGCAGGAAGCTAAAACAAAACTCGGTAAATACAGGCATTTGTATGACAGGTTATCTGAAATAATAGAATTTAAACCTTTTTCAAAAGAAGATATGGAGGTTATCGTTGAAGAATTATCCGAAATTAAAATAACTGATGAGGCAAAAGAAATATTTTTTGAAAAAACTAACCGCTTCCGCCAGATTATCAAAGGAATTTCATTACTTGAAAATTTGGCTGCGACAAACGGATTAAACAAAATTGATGTAAAACAAGTGAAAGGATTGAACATTGAAAAGTAGAGATTTAATAATAAAAACAGCAAGAAGATTAGATAAATTTAATCTTGATGAATTAATAGTAGTATCAGAACTTGACGAAAAAGAAGTTACGGAGATTTTATCGGATTTAGTTAAACAACAAATTATTTTGAAAAATAATAATACTTATTTTTTCAACACTAAAAAGTCTGCTGAAATTACCAATAATGATGGGGATGAGACAATAAGCAAATTTAAACCGATAGTTATTGAGGAAGAGGAAGGTTACGAGGATTTTCTAAAATTTAATGAAGAAACTCAAAATCGTGTAAGAGCCTATGTGGGATTATTAAACTTAATTCACCAAGCTGGAACTAAAAATATAAATAAAGTTGTAGAATTGTTTAATGAAACATCAGGTTATCCAAGAGTTGCACCTTCAACTTTTACAAGAATCCGCAGGAAATACAGTCAATATGGTTTTAGAGGAATACTTCCTAAATACAGTAAGCATATAACTGCTGCTATTCCTGATGAAATATATACTTGTTTCAAAAAATATTATTTAACTAATGAAAAATTATCCGCTCAAGAAGCAATATACAGAGCTCAAAAAGAATTACAATCAGAGCAAAGGATTGAACAGCCTTATGCTTATAATTCCACCCCTTTTGTAAGAAAAGTAAGAACAGAATTTACAAAAGAGCAAATTGAATATTTCAGAAATAATATAGAGGCTCAAAAACCAAAAATGGAGACGATTCAAGTAAAAGAACCTCTTGATATGAAGTTTGAGAAAGCCGCATACATATATTTAAAACATCTGAAAATGGAAAACAAACTCGAAAAATTAATGCATGATAAAACTAATTATAAAAACCATTTAAAACCATATTTTGATAATTTATCAATAAGAGAAATAACGACAAAAGTTGTAGCTCAATTTAAGCAAAGAATGTTTGATAACGGATTTCAACTTGTATCAGTAAATATTTATATTACATTACTGAAATTAATTATAAAAACCGTTTGTCCTTTAACAAATAGCCTTGTCGTAAGAAATAACTCTAAACAAAAAGTTTATAGCGTTGATATGAATATTTTATCAGATGAGGAAATTACTGAATTATTAAATATTTGCAAGAAAAAATATCCCGCGGCATACCCTGTAATTTATTTGAGTTTATCAACGGGAACAAGTGTTCCTGAGTTATTAGCTTTAACTTGGGAGAGGATAAATTTTGAAGATAATACGGTATTTTTGAAATATTTTCTATATGAACAACGTCTCGTTATGAATAGATGCGGATCTACAATTCGAAAATTAAAATTTGATGACAATATTTCCGGTATTCTGAAAAAGAAATTTGAAGGAACAAAACCAGAATTAACAGATTTTGTATTTAAATTTGATTCTCCTAAATCTCCTCAACAATACGTAGAAAATGTTGTATTAAGAGGATTATCTGCCCATCTTGGGATAGTAAGACTGCACCCGAGTGATTTACAGCATAATTTTGTAAATATGTGCTTAAAACAAAATGTTCCGATTACTTTTATTCAAAAAGCATTAGGATATTATGGTTTACCAAATTTTATAAGAATATACAAAGATTTAATCGCAAATTTTGATAACGGAAATTATAACCCGCTAAATAAAATTTTAGAAAGTAAGGAGTAATTATGAAAAAACAATTATTGGCAGAGTCTGCCGCAAAACTATATATTGAAAAATTAATGACATTAGATAATATTGCTCAACGGTTAAATGTGAATGAAAGAACTCTCCGCCGTTGGAAATCAGCAGATAAATGGGATGAAAAACGCACTGAATATCTTAAAAGCAATACAACTTTTCATGAGGATTTGTATAAATTCGGGAGAAACCTCTTGGATTCTATACAAAACGATATGGCAAAAGGTGAAAAGATTGAACCTGCAAGAATGTATGCTGTAACTAAAATTATGACGATGCTAAAAAACGTGAAAATATACGAGGATAAGTTAACTAGTGAAAAACACATGCCGGAAGCGACAAAACCTGAAGGTTTATCTCCTGAAGTTATAAGAGAAATTGAAGAGAAAATTTTAGGAATAAATTATGAGGATTAATTTTTAAAATCGTTTTTTAACGGTTTTAAATATATTCAAATGAGGTTTTATATATAAATTACATTTACCCCACCTTAATCGACCGGTTGAACACTTTTTGAACAACGTTTGAAATCAGATTGAAGAGTTAATTTTTATTTCCCTCGGCATCAATAAAAAATGCATTTAATAAATCCGCATTATTTCTCAAATTTTTAATAACCGGAGCAAGGTTGTAGCACTCTTCAATTTCCGGCTGACTACCAACAAAGTGATCCACAATTACTGTGATATTGTACACATCTTCTGCCCACTTACTAACTTTCTTGAACTCCTTCTCGCTAATATTGTATCCGCTAATTTCTTTCATATTTCCTCCTTATATCATGAAACACATTAGCGTGAAAGCACGAGAAACGCATTTAAATCTTTACATTGCAACACAAATTTAATCTTCTGATGTCAAAAGTTTCGTATTTTCTTTAGAAATCATATCAGCAAGTTCCTCTTCTGTTGGTAACACTGTTTTATACTTGCTTGCAAATATTTGTTGGCTTTCTTGAAGAACAGAATATTTAACCATAGTTTCAGATTTATCCGTACACATAATTATACCAATTGTCGGGTTATCATCTGTTCCTCGTTTTAATTCATCAAACATTCTGACATACATATCCATTTGCCCAATATCGGAATGAGACAATTTTGTAGTCTTTAAATCTATAATTACAAAGCATTTTAACAAATAGTTATAAAAAACTAAATCTGCATAAAAGTGGTCAGTTTCTGTGCTAATTCTAAATTGGCGAGCAACAAAGCTAAAACCTTTACCAAGTTCAAGCAAGAATTTTTGTAAATTGCTGATTAAAGCGGATTCCAAAGCACTTTCTTTGCCTTCAATGTTTTCCGGCAAATCAAGAAATTCTAATACATACGGATCTTTAATAAATTCTTTTGTATCAATAACTGCCGGCAGACATTTTTCTACATCGTGCGATTTTTCTTGCGTTGATAAAAGTCTATAGTAATAACCACTTTTAATATTTCTCTCTAATTGACGATAAGACCAATTTTGAGTTGTAGCTTCAGTTAAGTAATAGTTTCTTTCTTCCGGATTATCAATTCTTATAATTCTTGCAACATTTGACCAAGATAAATTCGCTAGACACTGTCTGTCGAATTCTGGATAAGTCAGATAAAATTGACGCATGTTCTTCAAATTGGCTTCAGAAAAGCCTTTGCCGAAAGTATCGGTTAAATATTTTGATAAATTTTCAATAAGTTTTGTACCGTACTCAGCACGTATGCTTCCGCCCTGTTCTTCTTCAACAATACGTTGACCGATTTTCCAATAAGTTTCAACCATAATGGAGTTAACTGTATGATATGCTTTTGCACGAGCAACATTTAGTAGCTCTGCTATATCGGTATAAATTTTAGAAATTTCATTTGCCATGAATACCTCCGAACACATTTATTTTAGTTCATTTATTAACATAGGTAGAACATTATCTATTTGCTTAACTAGTTCATTCGCATCTTTTTCCATATACATACCAGTATTGGGATCAACAAGACCTGTTTCAACAACATTGAACACTTTACTTCTGATATCTTTATTTTTTATATTGAACCATTTATTGTGTTTTAAATCTTTTACCAAATCAATATTGATTGGAATATTCTTATTAATGCTGCGCTTTAGTTCTTCGCAACAAGCATAAGCACATTGTATTGCTTCTCTATTTTCTTTCCATTTTGTATTATTTCTTTCTTTGTATATTCCGACAAAAAAGCCTATTATTGCACCAAACATGCTAAATAGCGGAATTATAATACTTGATATTATATTTATTTTTGTGCTTATATCCATATATTTCTTTCCTTTCTTTATTGATCTATTTTTATATTAATTTAATCAAATTTTTCATAAATTTTAGATTGAAAGGTTCTTTTGTCTTCAAGCCCATATGACTTTACTACATCTTTCACTAAGTCAACGTACCATTTATCAGAACTTGGACTTATAATTATTTCATCTATTAAAGTATTTAAATCGGAATTAACAAATTTACCATCATTTTTTAATCTTTTTGTTTTTGTTTTTTGATTTATAGGAGAAATAAGTCTTATTTCTTTACCATATTCAAATTCTTTTCTCTTTGACATTATTAAAGGATAGTAATGCTTTGCCAATTTATTTAAAATATCCGAATCGGATAGAAATTTCTTTGAGATCTCTTTATCTGCAAGCTCAATAACATTTTCTAAATATTCATTGTAATTCATATCTATATCATTAAATTCGTAGTTGTTATAGTGGATATTTCCTATATATACAACATCTTCTTCGTTCAAATTAAAAGATTCTTTTAAATTTTTTATAGTAGATTTTACTGCTATCCCATCTTTTGAAGATAAATACACTTTCCACATGGCTGCGTTTTCTGTATCATTAGCATGCCAGCAATTTATTCCAACATTTTCTAAAAATTTTCTGCGATATGCAGCTGGTTTTTGAGTATATTCTCGGGATAATTGAACAGAATCCTTTTTGTCTCTCAAATTCTTTAAATTATTTTTAGGATATTCTCCTTCAAAAGGATCCATTTTTTGCATAAGAGAGCAAGAACAGAAAAATAGTGCTTTGTACTGTAACATTGATAAAAATTTAGTAAAATCCATATATCGCCATACTACTTGGGTATCGTCATACAAATCTAATTGAATGTTATTACTGTTTTCATACATAAACTACCCAGCCTTTTTGTAAGTTTTATCAAACGACATATCAATCAACCATCTTCTGAAATCTTCATTTTCAGAGAACATTTTAGCTAATTCTGCGTGGTCGAATAACATTTCTCTTATGATTTTAGCCAATGCTTTATCGTGTTCAATTTTTGCATTTTGTTTACTACTATTTTTCATTGCATTTTGATATGCTTCGCTTTCAAGAACTTTTTTCGGAATATCTTCACATATTACTTGGCGAATTTTATCTTCATCTTTCCAGTTAATATCACCCCATAAACGATTAAACTCATTTACTATTGCCTCCAATGTATTCATTTCGGGTTCTTGTTTTTTCCCACCTGCTTCGGTCTTAACAGGATTGATGACTGCATCTGCATCGGGTAAAGCAATGCTCATTGTTGCTTTTACAGATGCTCTATAACTTTCCAAATCAATTGTTTCTAATATTCCTTTACTTAAATCCTCTTCCTTTGGAGAAGGTAATTTTGGTATCAAGAAATTTAAGAAAATTGATAGTTTTTCCCATCTTGCATTTGTATATGGCAACAGCGGAGCCAAGAAATTATATGCACGATTAAACATTTTAGCTTTAGATTTGAAATCAACTTGTTCATCTTCTGACAAATGTTCCTCATACTCATTTACGCAAAGGTCAATCTGGGCATCAATTCTATCTCTATCAACACCATTTAAAAACATTTCAACAACTTTTTCAATTTGAGCATTAGCAAATACTTGAGCGTTTTCTAAATCAACCTGCAAGTCATTTAGTCTGTTTGGATCAGTTTTATCACTTAAGACAGTGGTTTTGTAATAAGTTGAAAATGCTTTAATAATATCATCCGGATCGTTCATAAAATCAAGAACAAATGTATCTGTCTTTTTCGGATGTGAACGATTTAATCTTGATAAAGTTTGTACAGCCTTAATATCAAATAAAGTTTTATCAACATACATAGTATGTAATAACGGTTCATCATAACCAGTTTGATATTTGTCTGCAACAATTAAAAATCTGTACGGATCTTCTTGAATTTTATCTGTAATATCAGAAGATGGAAAACCATTCATAATTGCTTCTGTTAATTTTTTACCGTTATATGTTTTTTCGCCGGAAAAAGCAATTATAGGTTTATAAGGAGATTTTATCTCTTCCAAATATTCGCAAAAAGCGTAATAATATTGAATTGCTCTTTCAATTCCGTCTGTAACAACCATAGCACGAGCTTGTCCGTCTATTTTTCTTTGTGCAATAACCGATTTGTGGAAATGGTCTATCATAATTTCTGCTTTTTGTTTTATTGGGTGTTCCTGTGATTCTACATATCTTCTTAATTTTTTATTTGCTTTCTTTTCGTCAAACTCTTGCTGACTATCTTCCGCCGTAATAACAAGCTTGTAGAAACTTTGAATTGGGGTGTAGCTTTTTAATACATCCATTATAAAGTGTTCTTCTATCGCTTGTTTCATTGTGTAATTATGGAATGGTCTGTATTCTGTTTTATCACCAACTTTATAGGCATCACCAAATGTTTCAAGTGTTTTATTTTTTGGTGTTGCTGTAAATGCAAAATAATCTGCATTTGTAAGCATTTTTCTTGATTCCATAATCTTATTAATAAGTTCTTCATAAGATAACTCTTCATCATCAGAAGTTTTGCCGGAAAGAACGATATTCATTTGACCTGTGATTTTACCACCCTGACTTGAATGTGCTTCGTCTATAATAATTGCAAACTTTGAATTTTCTTTTAGCTCATCAATTTCTTTTAAGATAAATGGGAATTTTTGTATTGTTGAAATAATCAGGCTTTTGCCATTTTCCAAATGGGTTTTTAAAGTGGAAGATCTGTCTGCATGACCCACAATAGAGCCAACTTGAGCAAATTGTCTTATATTTGTTGTTATTTGATCATCAAGATTTCTTCTATCTGTTACAACAATAATCGAATCAAATAACGGGTGTCCATCTCTTTCAACACCTACCAATTGATGGGCAAGCCACGTTATTGAATTACTCTTACCACTACCGGCACTATGTTGAATTAAATATCTTCTGCCAATCGGAGATTCTTTAACATCTGCTAATATTTTTCTGACCGCATCTAATTGATGATAACGTGGAAATATTTGTTTTTTAGTTTTCTTTTTAGTTTTTTTATTTTCTTCTTCTATAATTTGAGCATAATTTTCAATAATATCTGTTAAACTATCTTTTGTTAAAATTTCTTTCCAAAGGTAATCTGTCTTTACCCCGTTTGGATTTGGAGGATTTCCCGCTCCGTCATTATATCCTTTGTTAAATGGTAAAAACCAAGATGCTTGATTCTTTAAATGCGTACACATCATTATTTCATTATCGTCAACTGCAAAATGAACCATACAACGACCGAAATGGAACAATAAATCTCGCATATCTCGATCTTCTCTATATTGTTTCATTGCATTATAAATATTCTGATGTGTTATCAGGTTCTTTAATTCCATAGTAATAACGGGTAAACCGTTAATAAAAAGTACAACATCAATCGAGTAATCGTGAATAGGATGATAATATAATTGTCTTGTTACACTAAATATATTCTGTTCATACATTACTCTTGCTTTTGCATTATTTTCAGATGGAGAAGCATAGAATAATGTAATTGAATCATTTAAATAATAAAACTCTTTTCTTAAAGTATCTATTATACCGTTCTTTTCAATTTTTAACTGCAAAGCACTCAAAAATTTTTCCCGGTCAATTCCGTCTTGTTCAAGATTATATTTTTCAACAATTTCAGGTTGAGTTTTATTTAAGAACGCAAGCAATTTAACTGTGTCTATCGCGTGTTCTTTATTATAATCTTTACTAAAACCTTTTTCATAATGTGCTTCATTAAGCAAAGATTTCTCAATAAGACTTTCTAAACCTTTCTCAGACATATCAGTTGTTTGCATATTCAACCTCGCTTATTGTTTCAGTGTCATCTTTGGATATATTTTCAAATTCTTCTAACTCAATATTATCATTAGTTTCTAAAAATTCATAATCACTAACATCAATCTGACCTGTAACGGCATATGATATAAGGGTTTTCTTATATTCTTCAAGCCTATCAATTAATGTATTTTTATTATCAATAGATTTATTTATCTTCATTTCGATTTTTTCTACATATTTTCTAATTTTTATTTGTTCTTGTATATTTGGCATCAAACATTTTAAATTAGTTAATTTTGTTGGTGTAATTGCAGGGTAATTTGCACCTGTTGAAATTCTTTCAACTTCACATATAAATTTATCAGAGTGTAATAAATAAAAGAGAAATTTTGAATCAACATTATTTTTTGGAGTAATAACTGCAAAACCTGTTGAGCAAATATAATTATCATATCTTTCATCAATGTATGCTATTGCTTTTAAATAAGTTCTTACTGTTGAAATTATGGTGTCGTCGGTGTGGACAATCCTTCTCGCTCTACTCGGTGCATCTTTAAACAACATCTCTTGAACATCTGTAATACCATCTTTATTTGTAACAGAACCAATGTCGATGTAGTTTATTTGCTTATTTTTGTCGGTTTGTTCTTCAAGAGAATATTTATTGCACAGTGTTATATATTTTAATTTTATTACTTGCCAATTTTGTGGAATATGTCCAATATAATCAATACCACTATCTTTCATTGGAACAGTTTTGTCCAAGCCTTTTGTTACAGCTTCAGTAATAATTATTTTTTTCTTTTCTTCCAAAAGTTCGATGAGTTTCTTTTGTTTTTTGACTAGTTTGTTTATCTGCTTTTCTTTGTGTTCAATAAAACTAACAATTTTATTCTGTTCTTCTATTGGTGGAATAGGAATAAAAATATTTTTTAACTGTTGTGGGTAGGTACGATGTCTCATCATCATAATCCCCCTACCGTATCGGTAACATTCTCCAACAAAATATTTACTTCTACATAAATAATGAAAATAATTAGAATTGAAATCTTTGTTTATTAACTCATAAACATCATAATCAGGGGAAGTTACTCCATTATAATTTGATTTAGCGATCGCTCCCATCCAAGCCAAAAGTTTATTAACAACCAAGTCATCTTTTTTGACTATACTATAACCCATAACCGTAACTGCTTTATTCCCTTTCTCTTCCATTTGCGAACGAGGTCTGACACCTATATGCGTAAAAAGTGAAAGCAACATGGCATTTTTGTCGTGATTTTTTTGTTTTCTCTGTACAAATACGGTTTTGTATTTATCAAAAAACCAATGGTCAGGAATTTCGGATAAATAGTTATTATTTAAATTTTTATATCTACAGTATTTTTTTAATTTTCCCATTAACAAAATACTCCTTGCAAGAGTTCTTGTGCTTCTTTTTCAATATCAGAAATATCTTTTTCAATTTCTTCTAAACTTCTTAATATTGGCGGTTTATAGAAATACTTTGTAAAAGATAATTCATATCCGACTTTTGTTTTATCTTGCTCTATCCAAGTATCAGGGGCGTATGGCAAAACTTCCTTATTGAAGTATTCTTCTATACCACCTTTATATAATAGAGGAATTTGTTCTGTATCGGATAAATCAGAATCTTTTTCATATTCAATAGAACCGTCTTTATTCTTTTTGTCAATAACTTCTTTAGCGTTTTCATCAACAGTACAAAATGCTTGCCTTATTAGTTTAATGTCTTTATTGGCAAGTTTAATTTTACCCTTCGCAAGTTTGTCTAATACTTCTTTAAACTCATTGTAATTGTTAGTTTCTTCAGTAAAATGCTCTTTATTGTTCAAAATGAAATTATACAATGCTTCAGTTTTGTTTTCTAAACATATTATTTTAAGTTTATTCATTGTTTCATCATTTATGGAAACCTTTAATCTTAATGGTCTTTCCGTAAATATCTTGTTATATCCAAATTCCTCATTTAAGAATATTTTTGAATATTCGGTTTCTTTAAAATCAATCACTAAATTTGTAATAGTGCTAATATGAGTTTCAGTTAAACAGCAATTTTTATCACCAAGATTTTTCTTTAATGGTTCATACATTGATGTTGCATCAATCAATTGAACTTTACCTCTTTTATTTTCTGGTTTTCGATTTGTCAAAACCCAAATATATGTGGCAAGTGGTGTATTATAAAACATCCTTAATGGTAGTGCGATAATTGCTTCAACTAAATCCTGCTCAAACATATATTGCCTTGCGTTTGTTGCACCCTGTCCTGCATCACCCGTAAACAATGATGAACCATTATGAACTTCAACTATTCTTGAACCCAATTCGGTGTTATTAACCATTTTTGATACATTGTTCATTAGGAATAATAATTGACCATCTCCCACGTCTGTTATGCAACTGAATTCAGGATTATTATTGTAACTAAAAATAAATCTGCTATCAGAAATATTACCATTATCATCTGACATTGAATCTTTATCTTTTTTCCAATTTTTTCCATAAGGAGGATTAGATAACATGAAGTCAAACTTCATTCTGTTAAAACCATCCGCTGATAATGTTGAGCCGTAAGCCATATTGCTGGCAACACCACCTTCCCCCTGCAAAAGCAAATCAGCTTTACTTATTGCATATGTTTCAGGTTGGCACTCTTGACCATAAATACTGATTGAAAAATTTTTACCACTTTCTTCTCCAATATGCTGAAGTTTTTCTTGAGCAAGTGTAAGCATACCACCGGTACCGCATGCACCGTCATAAATTAAATATGTTCCATCTTTTAATTTATCTTTAACAGGTTCAAATGCTAAATTTGCCATCAAATTAACAATATCACGAGGAGTAAAGTGTTCTCCGGCTTCTTCGTTATTTTCTTCATTGAATTTTCTAATCAATTCTTCGAAGATAGTTCCCATTGCATGATTATCAAGCTTGGGCAATATCACATTGCCGTTTTTATATTTAACATCTTCAATACTTAAATTTATTGATTTATCAAGGAATTTTTCAATTAATGCCGCCAAACAATCACTTTCAATAAGTGTATCTATTTGACTCTTAAATTTAAATTTCTGAAGAATTTCTTGGACATTTGCAGAGAAGCCATCTAAATATGCAATAAAATCAGCTTTTAATTTCGCAACAGTAGGTCTTGAAGTTAGGTCTCTTAAAAGGAAAGGTGAATCATTATAAAATGCTTGTCCGGCCGCTTCACATAAAAAAGCTTCTTGGTTTGTAAAACCCTGCTCATCAAGTTTTTTCTTTGTCTCTAAAACTTTTTCTTTTGTTGGTTCTAATACGGCATCAAGTCTACGAATAACAACCATTGGCAATATAACATCTCTGTATTTACCTCTGACAACTACATCTCTTAATATTTCGTCTGCTATACTCCATATAAAACTGACTATTTTGTTAAATTGCTCGTTATTCATGTCCACTCCTGTTGCCATTCTTTGCTAATAAAATCATATCATGAAAATACACAACTGCCTGTTGTGTAACAATCCTGATATAATTCAATTAAAACACATGACTATGTCAAAAACGGACAGAGATCACTACATAAAATACCTAAAGTCATAGGATTTATTATATAAAGCCTCTTTTTGCTTAGACATCCTAGAAAGTATCTTTGCGAAGTCTAGTGTTACCGGCATATTTTTATATAGATTATCACCACTGTTCCAATTCATCTTTGTCAGCATTAATATTTCTTTAACTAATGTGTCTCCGGAAGCTTTTCCGTAAAATCTTTTTACTAAAACCGGAAGTGGAATTCCTCTCCCACCTTTATAGTATGTATTATATCTGCAATTCCCTATATCATCTCCGACAACACAACCATGTGTCCATAGCAAGAAACTGTCATTGGATAATTTTATAGTAGTTCCACGTTCAAGAGGGAAACTATTAGGAATAGCTTTTCCCTCTTTTATAAAATATTTTATCGCTCTGTAAGGAGAATAACCCTGAATTTGCAACAATTCAATGTCTTCAATTCCCTCTAATGCTTCAGTAAATCCTGCAATTTCTTGAGGTGTAAAAGGTGTTGTTTTATGTATTACAATTCGTCTTAGTTTTGCAACAGGATCGCATTTATAGTATTCTTCTCTTAATTTACTTATTGTTGTTCTTGCTTCATCTCGCTTCATATAAGGATTATTGCCAATATATTGAGGATCATCTAATTTTTTCAATATTAATCTTATTCCGGTTCCTGTTGAATCAAATAATTGGCTACAACCTATACATATTCCTTTTGTGTTAGATTTTGCATAACTAATTCCAACAAAAGCAGTCTCATCATCTAAAACTACAGGATGCCACAAAACACCGGATGCTTTTGCATATAAACTTGTTGATAATGCCCACATTACTTTACATTTATCATAAGCCGTTAGAGAACGTTCCTCTATAAATTGAATTTTTATACCTTTATTGGTTCCGTATAGTTTTATAGCATCATGCAAATTAAAATCTGGGTCATACCCGCTATCTTCTCTGAATTTTGCAAATGATTTTGGTATATATATAACTAAAACATCAAAATCTGATAATTGAGTTTGAAAATAATCTATTTGAGATTTTATACTATCGACAAAAGATGCTGTGTTTGCTTTAGAAGTTGCAGCTTCATCGTACATTCTGCATAATTGCGTATTGTTTTTATCAGGTATATTTAAAGCTCTTTTATAGGTTTCATAAAATCCTTCATAATTCGGCAAAAACATTTCACCACTTTTTGCAGAATTTTTTGCATTAAGACTATTTAAATGTCCTATAATATTATCTATTTGTTGATTTGGAGACAAAATAGCAATTCTAATAGGCGATTTTTCGGCAGTTTCAAAAGAATAATCAATAGGTGCATACCTTTGCAAACCTTTTAACTGATTTATGCTTGTATGATTTATATCATTAACATCAAATAACATTTCAGGTTCGTCAAATTTAAAAGAAGAAACTTGAGGGTGTTCCGGTTTAACAGATAATTTGTATGAAAAACATACAAAGTTAAATTTTATAGAAAAATCACCATTTGTGAATATGATTTCATTACTGCCTTTTTCATAAAGAAAAGTATTTAAATCTTTTAATATATTACCGTACTTACTATTGCGTATGTTTGATATTATACAATTTATTTCAGCCTGTTTGTATAGTTTGCTAACTTCACTACCGTTTTTATTAGTTAAATATATAGTTGGTATTATAGATAGGTAGATTTTATCATTTATATACGACAATTGAATTTCAAAAGCTAAATACTTTTTGTATGTATAATGAAATTTATTTTGATACTCTGTTCCAGAATCTGAGAAATAATATTTATTTCTACCGAAAATTTTTATATTTGTTTTTTGAAGTAATGAAATTTTTATTAATTCATAAAGCAACCCCAAATATACAAAATTTTCTTTATTTAATAGATCGGTTTCAGGAAATACTGTTGTAACTTCTGACTTTATGTGCCCTTTAAATATTTCTTTTAGTTTATCACTATTAGAAAAAGAATATACTTTTCCATTAAATAATCCTGCGATTATATCGTTGTTTCCACCTATTATTGTTCGTAGTTCTTTCCAATTTTTTATATCTGTTTCAAACACATTGCAAGAAGGTAATTCTGTCGAGACAAAGGTGTTCATTTTTAGTGAGCTTTGAGCTATTTTATCTGAAGAAAAATTAATTTCTTTTTTTCTATTATCAAAATCTTTCCATCGTTCGTCAATTATAAGATTTTTATGTTCATAATTTTGGTATATCAAATTTAAAAATTCATCAAAACCATCAATATCAATCACACAGGACAGTTCATTGTTTTTGCAAGCCTTTTCCATAAAAGCATTTGCTCGTTCAGATAATATTGTATTTTGTGGCTTACACCAATATATTCCTTTGCTTAGAAAATCTTTATTATCTATATTATCCTCAAGAACTTTCATTACAGAGTCATCATTTCCTGCATAACCTATAACAATGAGTCCTTTATTCATTAAATTCTTGCAAAATAAATCTGATAATTGGCTTTCTAAATTCTGTAATTCCTGTTCTGTATTTTGTAGGGAATCATATCTATAATCACCATGCAATTTTATGACATTTTGAAAATTGTTATTGGCTATTTGAGAGATACTCTCTTTCTGTATTGAAGACACAACATTAAATGAATATTGAGGTGATAATGTTTTAATGCCTGCCTCAATTAACTCATCAAAGTTTGTTGTCCAGATGTTTTTGACTTGATTATTAATAAACAAATTAGCAAGACAAAGATGTCCTCTTATGGGCTCAACATTTGCAACGAGCTTTTGAATATATGCATTTCTTGCAGAAGTATTATCATAACATTTTTCAAAATAAAACGAATATTCTTCTTTTGAACCCCTTTTGGGGAATCCATCTAAAGAGTCAAAGTAATCCTGTAATTTAGTTCTATTTCGTTCAGATTGCAGATCTTTAAATAGTTCTCTGGAAACATTATTTTCAGAACAATAAATTTCTTTTTTAAATTGCCAAACTAGATTTTGTCCGCTCGGAATACCCGCTAATAAAGATGCACCAGAGCCAAGAAAAAAGTCTATGTCACTACTAACTAAGAAATTGCGAATAAATGAAGTTGGATCTTTAGTATTAATCATCTAATCACCCCTTGTAAGGCAATTTTATCATGATAAAACTAAATCTTCACTATTGTAAAATTTCTGGAAATTTGTGTTACTTTTTCTGCTTTCTCATGTTAATTAACATTTATATTGTACTTATTACTCAGAAAAAAGATTAAAGCGCGTTATTTTGTAATACTTACGTTAGTAATAATCTTATATTCTTTTGTTTGCTATTGTTTTTCTCATTAATTATTGCAAAGGTACAATATCAAGTTTATACCCCAAAGGAATCAAAATCTTTAACAAAGTATCTATCTGAGGAGCTGTTTTCGATTTCTCCAAACGAACTAAATACTCTTGTTTGATATTACATAATTTAGCAAACTCAGCTTGAGTTAAGCCTCTTTTTTTTCTAATCTCAAGGATTTTTCCCAATAGTTCAACTTGCAAATCTATTTGAGATTGTTCTTCTTTTGTTAAATTAAGAGTTTCTTTAAAATCTGTCCATTTGTTAGAATGTTTATTTTCCATTTCGTACCTATTAGTATTATAACTAATTAGTTATAATACTGCAATTTTTTTTATTTTAAGTTTTTCTTACTTAAACATCTCCATTAGCTCTGCGCAGAGAGTTCGTAAAATCGTCAAATTGACTTTCGTCGTAATGCTTTACTGCATAATCAAATTCGTCATCAATATTTCTGTCAAAGTCTTTTCCATCCCAACTACATTTATGGTCGCCTACTTGAATCAGTTTGAACAATTTAGGAGGACGACCCGCACTTAATAAACGAGAAAAAAATCCTTGTTTTAAATCGAAATAAATACTTAATGAATTTTCAATAACGTGCGAAACATTTGCTGCATAGTTGTTGAATGTTTTAATTTGTTTATCTAAAACGATATATCCGTCTCTTTTTGCGAACATATCGTGAAAAATTTCATTGGATTCTATTGAATTCATAAGTCTGGCAACATTTTCAGTCTCAAAAGCTTTTCTATATTCTCCGGCTAAACGAATTCCCTTAAGTTGTTTAAAAGTCGTGTCATTATTGATTGCTTGAATCTTCATTATTATCCCCTTTCTGTGTTTATAAAAACACCTAAAAAAATTTTTTGCTAGTTAGTAGATTGATCTTACCAAGCCACCAAAAATTGTGCTATTAAAACTCCACTTGCTTTTATAATGATTTAAGTTATCATTGAATTGAATAGCCTGAAGAAATAGAGATGAAGATTCAAAATATACAATTGACGAGCGGTCAAAGGAGCTTTGGCACGGCGTCTAAAAGTAAGCAAAATTTACCAAATCCCGTATAAAAGAAAGCCTCAAAACCGCAGGAACATGGCTTTGCTTTGGTTTGGGGTTTGATTATTTTTGCAGAAAATGCGTTGTGTTTAAAAATTCTCCGGTAAAGAACTCTCTGTGTATAAACTCTGCTTTAGCAATTATTGCAGGTGGATTTACTTTGATTAAAGGTTTGCACAATAATATTATACTGTTTTTGGCGGATTATGCTTGTATTTCCAGTACAAGAACATATCTATTCCAAGGAAGAACATGTTCAACAGGTACAGCCATATAACCCAGTCAAAATAGTAAAACAGTTTATGAATTATCCCGAAGACATAGCCCAACATAATCAGGCAGGAAAAAGAAAAACTTTTTCCGTGTACACATTTTGCTTTATAAGTTTTGTATGCTGCGATTGGCCAACTGATGCCAAAGCATACCATCATTCCGGCTTCAAATACGCTCATAATGTAATCTCCTTCTTTTATTAATAATTTTATGACATAAATATTTTTATGAGATTAAGATTATGTAAAGTTTTTTAGTTGGAATGAAATATTATAGTGTCAGTACTTTTATGTTAATATCTTTATGAGTCGAAGTTTATTATTGGTAAAATATGATATTTGATGATTTACTCAAAAAGAGTTCTATTCAAAAACAAATTGATAGGGCAGTAAAAAAGTATAAAAATAAAAAAGTCTTAATCTATGGCACAGGATTGTTAAGTGAAGCAATCTTCAGAAATTATGATTTGTCAGCTTTGAACATTGTTGGCATTGTTAATATTAAATATGGTTCTATGTCTGCGACATCTTTTCTTGATAAATCTTATATTTCACTTCAGGAGATTAAAAATATTGATTTTGACGTGGTGTTAATTGCTAATGAAGAGTATGCCAGATATAAAAATCAACTTGAAAATTTTTTATACAAGAATAATATAGAACGAAAATTTGAAATAAAACCATTGGTGAAGTTAAAAACGAAAAATAAAACGCATTTGGATTTGTTTATTCAGGCTTTATATATTTTTTCTAATCCGAGTGAATTTGTAAAATTAATATTAAAAACTTTTTCGGTGCTTAATTCGTTTTACATATTGAACAGTCGCTTAAGAGAGAACAAAAGACAACGATTATACAATAGTTACTTAACGAAACTATATGGTTATCAAGTTTTAAATTTTGCAAAATCTGTGGGAAAAAATTTTTGGTGTAGAGGATTTTCTAATGTGACAAGAAATACCGTATTGGGGGATAATGTCAACTTTAACGGTATGGAAATAGTTGGAAAAGGAAGAGTTTCGATAGGTAATTATTTTCATTCCGGCAAAGATTGTTTAATAATTGCAGATAATCATAATTATAACTGTGGACAGGCAATTCCGTATGATAATAAAATCATAGAAAGAGATGTAGAAATTAACGATTTTGTTTGGTTTGGATCAAGAGTAATAATCCTGCCCGGAACAAAAATCGGGGAGGGAGTTGTTGTCCAAGCCGGTAGTGTTGTGCATGGAAATATTCCTGACTATGCCGTTGTTGGCGGAAATCCGGCAACTGTCATAAAGTACAGAGATATTGAGCGTTTTAAACAACTTAAGGCTGAAAAGAAATTTAGGTGATGTGTGCGGATGTTTATTAATGCAAGTTGTGAAAAACATCCCAAAATATGTTAGATAACACATACTGAAAGCAGACCTGATTATGTCAAAGCCAAAAAGTTTGTTACGAATTCCATGTTTGGAGAACTTACTGCGCGTGCAATGACAAGAACAACTAAAATAGGTGCGATAGTTCTTGGTGGATTGGAAGTTGCTCACTTGGCGAGAGAAATCTCTGTAAACATTCTTAATAAATATGGCAATTTCAACAAATAAAAATACTTTATATAAATGTGTGGACGTAAAGGACAAGCTTAGTGTGCGAAATTAATCCGATATTGTATCAAAATCAAGTTGATAAACTTCCTCAAATCCGGCAGGATTATGAGAATATTCGTCAGGCTGTGGATAAAGAAAACTCATTGCCGTCAATTTTTGATATAATCCCGACTTTTCGCAGAATTGAGCGAGTTCCACAAAAGCTTGAAGATTCTGATTTTGTCCCTGCTGCAGGTTTAACAGCTCTTGCGGTTTTGAACGGACCGGAAGATTTGCGCGATATGAAATCAGCTTATCGCCAGATAAAATCATATTTGGAGCATAAAACACCGGATTTGCCATACAATTACAAAATCGCTCAGCATCCGTTTTCGTTTTTCAGAGGAACATTGTTACAGAAATTTGTAAACCCTGAAACAAGTCCTTGTCCAAAACTTGCTGAAAAGTTGTTGGATAAGGATAAGACTTTGATAGAAACAAACTTTGGGAAGTGGCTTGTAAAGCAATTCAGAATAGAAGCGTCCAAAGTTGACACTACAATAAAAGACATAACGCATTCAGAAGAAAAACCAAAGTATGTTCAAGCGAACCATTTTAAAAGTAATTTATTTGGTGAATTAACAGCACGCGCAATGACAAGAACAACTAAAATAGGTACGATAGTTCTTGGTGGATTAGAAGCTGTCCACTTGGCGAGAGAAATCTCTGATGGTGAGAATATCCTCAAATCAAGTGCGAAATCCGCGATAAGTTTTGCAAGTTCTCTTGCAGGAATAGGATATGGCGGTGCAATTGGGGCAAAATATTTTGGTCCTGCGGGTTCACTAATTGGAATGGGGTTGGGAGCTATTGCCGGTAATAAGGTAAACGAGCTATTTGATTAATAGTTTTTGATATAATTGAAATCTTCTTCAAAAGCTTTTTTCCAGCCCTTAGACACGTACTTTCTTACAGCGTTCATTGTGTCAAGAGCATCTTGTTTTGATATTTTTTTAAATAAAGCAAAAGCATCTACAAAGTCTAAAAGCCATTCATGACCTACACCGAGTCCCCCTTCTGCATACATTTTTTGAGCGCGTTTTAAGTATTTCAAATTCACAGCACGAAACGTTGGTTGTTTCACCCCCACAGCCGGATTGAAAGTTATTTTCATAATACACACTCCTTTTTTCAAAATAATAGCATGAAAATATTTAAAATGTGTCAAATCTCTGTAAACATTCTTAATAAATGTGGCAATTTCAACAAATAAAAATACTTTATATAAATGTGTGGACGTAAAGGACAAGCTTAGTGTGCGAAATTAACCCGATATTGTATCAAAATCAAGTTGATAAACTTCCTCAAATCCGGCAGGATTATGAGGATATTCGTCAGGCGGTGGACAAGGAAAACTCATTGCCGTCAATTTTTGATATCATTCCGACTTTTCGCAGAATTGAGCGAGTTCCACAAAAGCTTGAAGATTCTGATTTTGTTCCGGCTGCGGGCTTGGTAAGTCTTGCGGTATTGAACGGACCGGAAGATTTGCGCGATATGAAATCCGCTTATCGCCAGATAAAATCATATTTGGAGCATAAAACTCCGGATTTGCCATACAATTACAAAATCGCTCAGCATCCGTTTTCGTTTTTCAGAGGAACATTGTTACAGAAATTTGTAAACCCTGAAACAAGTCCTTGTCCTAAACTTGCCGAGAAGTTGTTGGATAATGATAAGACTCTAATGCAAACAAAACTTGGAAAGTGGCTTGTAAAGCAGTTCGGAATTAAAGAATTTTCGGTTGATACTACTATCAAAGAGATTACACATACTGAAAGTAAACCTGATTATGTCAAAGCCAAAAAGTTTGTTACGAACTCTATATTTGGAGAACTCACTGCGCGTGGAATGACAAGAACAACCAAAATAGGTACGATGGTTCTCGGCGGATTGGAAGCCGCACACTTAGCGAGAGAAATCTCTGATGGTGAGAATATCCTCAAATCAAGTGCGAAATCCGCAATAAGTTTTGCAAGTTCTCTTGCAGGAATAGGATACGGCGGTGCAATCGGGGCAAAATATTTTGGTCCTGCTGGTTCACTAATTGGAATGGGCTTGGGGGCTATTGCAGGGAATAAGGTGAACGAGCTACTTGATTAATAGTTTTTAATATATTTATATAAGGAATTAAAGCCCTCCATACCTTCATCAGCGTACTTTTTAGCCGCAACCATAGTATCAAGAGCATCCTGCTTTGATATTTTTTTAAATAAAGCGAATGCATCATGCAGTGCTTCATACCATTCAGTAGTAATAGCACCCCTTTCTGCATACATTTTTTGGGCGCATTTAAGATAGGACATGTTTACAGCATGAAAAGTTGGTTGTTTCACACCCACAGTCGGGTTGAAAGTTATTTTCATAATACACACTCCTTTTTACAAAATAATAACATGAAAATGGAAATTTGTGTGTAATATAAAAGAGAAATACTTAACTTTTGTTACAATTTCATTGATTTTAACAGGTCAAAAAGTTTTCCGGCATTTTTTCCGTCGGCGTATGCGTCTTTTTCGATAATTTGATTTTTGTATTCTTTCAAATTTTTGCAATCACCAAAGAATTTATATTCTTTTACTCCTTGAATTACCCTCAGTCCTTCTTTATATTCGGCAGAGTCTTTTGCGAACGGTTCAAAGGCGCCCCAGTAATAGTTTATGTGATCTCTTATGCGTTCTTCAACTATACTTAAAGTCTTTGCCTTATCGCCATGTTGCTCTTCTAAAACGGCTTTGTACCCTTTTCCGTTGCCATTGTTAACATATTTTTTCAGAACTTTTTGGAAAAATTCTTCTTTATTAGTTCTGCAAATCATTTCATCCTGTTTAACGTGGCGTGTTTCGTGGAATAAAGACTCAAAATATTTCTTGGTCGGGTTTTGTGTGTTTTTGTAGTTATATGCGTAAATGTCTATATAACATCCATCAGGTGCAGTTGCCATACTTGCATTTTTGCAGAGAGGATTTGCATTTTGCGGGTTTTCAATAAACAGATTTATTCTTGGTTTCTTTGTCTGACGGTCTTTGCATAATTCTTCAATCAATCTGTCGCAGAACATTTTGTCGTTTTCGTATTTTGTATCAATAATTGTTTTGTATCTTTGAGCAAAATCTTGCGCTTGTTCTGTGTTGATTTCGCGGTTAAAAATCTTTTTGTAAAGATTTTGTACTTGTTTAATTTCTGTTTTGTGTAATTTTATCCCTGCATAGATAGCTGCACTGAGAGCAATCCCTCCAAGAACAAGTTTCATAGCTATGCCGGAAGAGGTTTTTCCTGTTTGTTCCGTTGGTGTTTGTATCTCTTGCGAACTCTTGAATGTAGAAGAACTTCCCGTGGAGATACGGAAATAATGACTTTGTGTAGTTGTTATCGGAGCGACATTCATTGGGTTAACCTATTTCGTTACACACATATTCTAAGTATTCATGTACCAAAAAATTGCCTGTTTGTAAACAGAAAGTTTACTTTATAATAGTTTTAGAAATCAAGTTGTCTTTTAATCCATTCCATGATGATGTTAACAAGATACTCTTGCTGTTTTGCGTTTAATTGAGTTCCTTTTGGAAAGTGGTGCCATTTTTCAATACATCCTCGGCAGCAGCAAGCGGTTGCGTGTTGTGCAATAAAAACCGGATGTCCTCGCATTGGAGTTTGTTTTCCGTCGTTTGGAATATTAGCAGGCGCGACTCTTTTGGAAATAAAATCGCAGGCATGAGAGTGAATTGTATCAAGTCCTTTTGTACGAATATATTCCAAGTCTTTGTCTTTGAGTTTAAACTTACTCCTGAATTTTGATTTTGATAATTTTTCGAAAATATCTTCAAACATATCAATATTGTAACATTTAAAAAAATAATGCTCTGTGAGTTTTACATAGAAAGTGCGTACGCGAAAATTTCTCCGACTTGTCGGTTATAATTTCTGCCGTCCTCCTTGGTAAACAGGTTTTCCCAGTGACTTAATGGTGTGCCGTCCAACGAATAAGACGGATTTGTCATCATCAATTGATGTGTGTTTGTGTCATATCTTAGCGGGAAAAGGTCTTCCATCTGCATGAAACTCGGGAGTTTGTCGGAAGGGTAGGTGTATGCGAAAAAGCAAGTTTTTAGTCTCTCAAGTCTTTCTTCGTAACTTCGCCCGCCGGTATCGTTATCGTTAGAAACCTCTGCTCCTGGGGCATAGTTTTTGTTGTATTTGAGCTTATCAGACCAGTGTTTTACTGTTTCAAAATCATCCACAGGAACAAAAGCTGTGCCGGCAGTCAACCCCATTTTTTGATAGCGGTCAAAATCTATAGAACTTTTTTCTCCCACAAAACTTAAATCTTTTTTACCGCTTCTTCTGCGGATTTCGTGCAAAATATGCTGCATTTGCGGATATTCCGGAAGAGCTCCGACTCCTGTATAATTCCCGCAATCATATCCGCCAATGTGTTTTGCAGAATCAAAAAATATCCCCTCAAAACCGTAATTTATGAGTTTTACGCATTCATTTATAAAAATTTCTTCGTGTTCTTTGTTGTGCCACCTAAAGTTTTCGTCTTCTTGATAAGGATGGACTATTTTAATTTGGTCTTCCGATATCATAATTCTGAAACCTGTCTTTATACCGCGAAAATGGGCTAAATCATTAAAGGCTTTTAATTGAATCTCTGCGGAAATTCCGGAAGAGATTATATTTTCGCTATAATTTCCATTGAGCTTCAGCCCATAGACAGAGTTTTCCTCCCATACAGGCTTATTAAATCCGTCACCGTAAATGTTTGGAAAGATTTGTGAAAGAATAACACAGTTTGCCCAACTTTTTGATGAAGGCGGAATCGCCGGTAAGAGCTTTATCGTGCTGATTAAGCCGTTACGACAAAGGGATGGATTATCAGAACTTCCCATTTCGGCTATTGCTCGGTTGTTTATTTCTAGATAGTTTGCGTATCTCCCCCAATTATCTCCGTAATTGCGAGTATGAATTTCATCCGGAAACTCGTTATAAAAAACTTCTCCTTCTGAAAGTGTCATAATCGAATCTATAGCGCGCTTAAGAGTTCGTTTTAAAAGCTCACTTGGCAAAATATTCCCCAACCATTTCTTTCGGTGAGCATCGCCTATCCCGTAAAAAGCGTGTTCTTTTGACCAAAGGTCGTAATGTAGTTTAGTACTTCCGCTTGTTGCAAGAAGAAGTTCGTTAACAGCGTTCATAAGAGGAATATAGATGATTAGTAGGTACTTTTCATTGCCCGAACGGGCTAGGAAACCAATTGTTAAATTTTGGTTAAAATAATGAGGTTTTTTGCGCAACAGAGTAATAATATAGGTGTAGAAAGTAAAAGGTTATGAAATATGAAAGGAGAACATCATGAAATTCTTAATTAAAAAATCACCGGACGGGTTCATAAAATCTGTAAATGATGAAATCAGTTCTATTTTAAACAGAAACTTCGACAGTTTCTTCCCTGAGTACATTTATAACGAAGAGATGGATAAACTGGCTATGCCTGTTGAAATTGATGAAAAAGATAAAGAATATTGCGTAAAGGCTGAGTTGCCTGGTGTTAAGAAAGAAGATTTGGATATTGATATTGAGAAAAATCGTCTTACAATCAACGCTAAGAAACACGAGGAACACAAGGAAGACTCTAAAGGATTCAGAAAATCCGAGTTCAAATACGGCGAATTTTCAAGAACAGTTTACTTCCCTGATGAAATTGATGTTGACAAGACAAACGCAAAACTTGAACATGGTATTTTGAGAATTGAAGCTCCAAAACTTAACGCAGAAAAGGGTGGAGTTAAAAAATTGACGGTAAATTAATGCCACTTGTAATTGCTATTCGTAACGAGGCGCAGCCTGAAAGGCTGCGCCTCGTTTTTTTGTTTTTTAGGCTTTGGTAAATTTGATGAAAAAATATTTTTAATAGTGTATAATACACGTATGTTGGAACGGATAAAAAATTTATTAAATCAAAAAGAGAAAAGTGATTTGGAATTTAAGCGTGCAACTTTTCAGGTTCCTAATGATGTGTATCAAACTGTATGTGCTTTTTTAAATACAGATGGTGGTGAGATTCTATTAGGAGTTAATAATGATGGTGTTATAGAAGGGGTTATAGAGAGTGAAGTTGATAAAATGAAGAGTGATTTTATTACGACACTCAATGGAGGTACTAAAATTGCACCTTCTGTAATATGTGACATTAAGTCTGTTGAAGTAGAAAATAAAATAATTTTGTATATTCAAGTGGATAAAAGTTCTACTGTGCATAGATGTGATGGCAAAATATTTGTAAGAAAAGATTCTTTTGATCTTGATAAGACAAATGATAACAATGTTGTTGCGAATCTTTATTTGAACAAAAGTTCAATTTATTCTGAAAATAAAATATATCCGGCGGTTACTTATGAAGATCTCAGAGAAGATATAATCGATCGGGCTAAAACAATAGCTTTAAACAGAAATCCTAATCATATATGGCGCGATTGGGATTATAAAACAATTTTGGCAAAGACTTCTTTGTATCATAAAGATTTTTCTACCGGTGAGGAAGGGTATACTTTAGCGGCTGTGTTGTTGTTTGGAACCGATGATTTAATTCGCAGTGTATTACCTTCCTATAAAATTGATTTGGTTAAGAGAGTAGACAATCCGTTGCGCTACGATGATAGGGTTGATTTAAGAACTAATTTAATTGATTCGTATGATATTATTTTGGATTTTGTTAATAAATACTTACCGAATCCGTTTTATTTAGAAAATAATTCTCGTATAAATTTGAGAGATATAATTTTTAGGGAAATAATTTCAAATATTCTAGTACATAAAGAATATCTGCGGGGTGAACCGACTAGGCTTATAATTGAAAGAAATAAAATTATTACAGAAAATAGTAATCGACCTCATTCTAAGGGCTTGATAAATATTGAAAAATTAAGTCCGTATCCTAAAAATCCTAATATTTCCAGAATTTTTAGACAATTAGGTCGGGTTGAAGAATTAGGTTCCGGGGTAGAAAATTTATTAAAATACTCTCAGAAATATTTTGGTAGTGTACCCGAAATTGAAGACGATGATGTGTTCAAGTTATCAGTCAAGCACAACTTTTTCCCTGTGGCAATGATTAAAAAATCACGTGTAAAAAAAGGTGCTAAAGCTGTACAAATGCAGCTTTTAGATGGATATGATTGTACCCCCCAAGCCAATCCGGATACCCCCCAAGCTGTAGTATGTACCCCACAAGCTAATACAGATGCCCCCCAAGCTGATGAATTTACTCACAGAGTTGTTAACTATTGTAAAGAAGCAAAGACATTGAACGAGATTATGCAGCATATGAAATATAAAGATCGAAAAAATTTTAAGCAAAAACTGGATAGACTTGTTAATTTAAAATTAATTAAAATGACGCTGCCTGATAAACCGACCAGTCCGAATCAGAAATATGTTAGCATATAACTTCTATACCATTTCACGCAACTTTTTCAACTTATCCCGAATTTCTGCTGCACGCTCAAAATCAAGGATTTTCGCAGCTTTGTGCATATCTTTTTCGAGTTTGGAAATAAGTTTTGGCAAGTCTTTTTTATCGATTCCCAAATCAACCATTTCTTCTGCGACAATGTCTTCAAAATCTCTGTAGCTTTCAACAAGAGAAAGCAGATTATTTTCAATCGGTTTTTTGATTGTTTGTGGAATAATTCCGTATTTTTTGTTGTGTGCAAGCTGAATTTCGCGTCTTCTGTTTGTTTCGTCAAGCGCTCTTTGCATTGAATCCGTAATCTTGTCCGCATACATTATAACTTCACCGCAGGAGTTTCTTGCAGCACGACCGATAGTCTGGATAAGGCTTGTGTCTGACCTCAAAAATCCTTCTTTGTCCGCATCCATAATCGCGACAAGAGATACTTCAGGGATATCAAGTCCTTCTCTCAAAAGGTTTACACCGATTAGAACATCAAACTCTCCTAGTCGCAAATCTCTTAAGATTTCCACGCGCTCAATTGATTTAATTCCGCTATGCAAATATCTTACGCGGATTCCGTCTTGTAAGAAATAATCTGTCAAATCCTCTGCCATTCGTTTTGTGAGTGTTGTAATAAGTACGCGCTCGTTTCTTTCAGCGCGGATTTGGATTTCTTTTTTCAAATTCGGAATTTGTGTCTCGATAGGGCGAATACTTATTTTCGGGTCAACAAGACCTGTTGGACGGATGATTTGCTCTACTATTTGTTGTGAAGTTTCACGCTCAAAATCCCCGGGGGTCGCTGAAATATAAATTTTTTGATGAACTTTATCAAAAAACTCTTTGCTTTTCAACGGTCGGTTATCCTTTGCACAAGGAAGCCTGAAACCATAATCAATAAGGGTTTTCTTCCTTGAAGCATCTCCGTGATACATTCCGTTTAGCTGCGGAAGTGTTACGTGGGATTCATCAATAACGGTGAGAAAATCTCCGCGGAAATAGTCGAGAAGTGTCGCAGGCGGAGTCCCGGGTTTGCGGCGTTCGATTATTCGGGAATAGTTCTCTATGCCTGAACAATAGCCCATTTCCTTTATCATCTCAATATCGTATTTAACTCTTTGTTGAAGTCTTTGAGATTCAAGAATTTTGTTTTCGCTTTCAAGCTCTGCGACGCGGTTTTTGAGTTCTTGCCTAATCATCGAGATTGTTTCATCTTCATTTTCGTCATAGGAAATGTAGTGAACCGCAGGATAAATCACGGTTGAGTCAGGCGCGTCTAAGATTTCTCCCGTTAGATTATCTATCCTAACCATTTTTTCTATTTCATCTCCGAAGAAATAGATTCTTGTGATAATTTTTTCGTAAGCCGGCATGATTTCTACAATATCCCCGCGCGCGCGGAAAGTTGAGCGCTCGAGTACAAGGTCGTTTCTGGAGTATTGAATACTTACGAGATTTTTGATAAGTTCGTTTCGCTCCAATTCCATTCCTACATTGAGATGAATCGCGCCTTTGAAATAGTTTTCCGGCAAGCCCAAACCATAAATACAGCTTACTGAAGCAACTACGATTACATCGTTTCGCTCATAAAGACTTCTTGTTGTGTTATGCCTGAGTCGGTCAATTTCTTCGTTTATGCTTGCGGATTTTTCAATATACGTATCTGTGCGCGGAATATAAGCTTCCGGCTGATAATAGTCGTAGTACGAAATAAAGTATTCAACCGCATTGTCAGGAAAAAGTTCTTTAAATTCGTTATACAACTGTGCTGCAAGAGTTTTGTTATGAGCGATTATGAGGGTCGGTTTCTGAACCGCTTCTATAACGTTCGCAATGGTGAACGTCTTACCTGAACCTGTTATACCAAGGAGAGTCTGCGAGTCGTCTCCCTCTTCAATTCCTTTTACAAGCTCTTTTATAGCTTTTGGCTGGTCACCTGCAGGTCCGTATTTTGATGAAATTTTAAATCGATTTTCCTTCATACTTAAAATTATACACACAGAAAAAAATTAAGAAAAATCATACTTAAGAGTTACTCCCAAAGTAGATTTAAAAAGGCTGAAAAAGGTGTTAATATGTGGGTGTAAGTCGGGGACAGCTAATGATATCGTCGTTTTTCGACTCTTATGAAAGATAGAGCATTGTGTGTGTGTTCGGCTTACGCTTTTTAATCGCCAAATCTTTTCTTCGCAATAAATTGACCGGCTCTCTTTGTTTCTCTTCCGAAGAGAGCTTTTTTGTGTGGTACAATATTCCTATGATTAAGGTAAAATGTCCTGCAAAAATTAATCTGATTTTGGAAGTTGTAAACAGACGAGAAGACGGATTTCATAATATCAAAAGTGTTATGCAGATGATTAGTTTGTATGACTTTTTGACGATTAATTTCAGACCGGCAGACAGGCTTGTAATCAATCTTTCCGGAACAAGTGATGAGATACCTTATAACGAAAAAAATCTCGTTTATAAGGCGGCTGAGTTGCTTCTGAACAAGGTTGGAATTACGGGCGAGGTTGATATTCATATAGAAAAAAATATTCCGATAGCGGCGGGACTCGCAGGCGGAAGCACGGACGCTGCGGGGACTCTATTGGGGTTGAATAAAATTTTAGGTGAACCTTTGAACTCTGTCGAGTTAGAAAAATTATGTGCATCGCTTGGTTCTGATTTGAATGTTTGTTTGAATGGCGGATGCGTTTTAGCGACCTCCAGAGGAGAAATTACGGAGGCTCTTCCTTTAATAAAATCTCCGGTTACATTGATTAAACCTAAACATCTCGGAATTTCTGCAGGAGAAGCTTACAAAAAGTACGCAGCAAAAGAGTTTAAACCACATAACAATTGCACGGAAAAAATGATTTCTAAATTGGAACGCGGCGGTGATATCAGACCGTATTTGTATAATGATTTGGAGTATGCGGTTTTTGATGATTACGCAGAATTACAGGAAATAAAAAAAGCTTATCCGCAAGCGGTGATGTCGGGTTCAGGCTCAACATATTTTGCGCTAGAAAATATTAAAGAAAACAAACTTGGTGAAGATTTTCTGTTTATAAACGGATTGGAATTTGTATCTCATGGTGTGTGTGAAGAATCCACACTGCAAGTTTAACCTATCTTAAACGATACATCTTGATATTAGCTTTTTCACCTTGTCCAACAGTGTGTTTGCCGGCATCATAGTCGATATAAACTTCTTGTCCGCCGGAATTTCCGATAATTTCCATTGTATGCGAATCTTTACTGTAGATATCCATATGCAGTTTATGTCTGTTTGGTCCGGCAAAAATTGGTAAATCCGGTTGTCCGATTTCGGCGCAAAGCTTTTTCGCATAGTCGACAAATGTATCTCTGATTTTATCGTTGTTTTGATATTTTGTTTTCAATTCAATATTATCTAATACCAAAGCCGGTTTGTCGTCAACGTAAGCCAGATATATCATAGTATTGCCGACGAAACTGCTGTTATCTGTAAGTTCAATCGCACCGATACATTTGTTCATAATGTAAGTCGGAGCAGACCATTCGTTAAAGTCTCTGCCCAAAGCTGTACAACACTGTGCGTCGTTTCCTAAACCTAATGCTTTTTTAATATCGTACATATCGGTTTTTCGAACTTCAATATTTGCAGTTTCACCGTCTTTAATACTTAAAGCGTTGTCGACTTCCTGAGTTCTCATTTTGATAAGGTGGGTATACATAGTACCGCGAGCGTTATCTATTTGCGGGTCAGGATTTGTTTTTGTCCAGAAATCGTTAGCAATAATTTCTTTTTTGATTAATGTAACAATCTTGTCCATATCTTCAAACGCTATTGGTTTGCCGTCTTTGAATAAACGGTAGTATTCTGTGCTTCCGGCGTTGAATCCATCACCTACCCAGTTATCTTTTTGTGATTTTTCGAAGGTAACCCCAAGTTTTTCTTTTAGTTGTGCAAAAATCGGCTCAGTAACTTCTTTTGGCAGATATTGGAAAAGAGAGTCGTTCAAATCTTCTTCCAAGTTATGAATAGCTGCTTGCTTAGCTTCTTCTGCATTAAGTTTAAGCTCAACTGTTGTGTAAGAATTTTTGTCTACTTTTGTGAATTTTTCGTAATCAAACCCAAGTTCTTCGAAAATTCTCTTGGTTTCAATGTTTTGTGGCATTTTGTCGATAGCTTGTTCAATCGTCAAATCCGGATTATCTTTAACTACATTAACAAGTATTTTCATATTATTGAAAAATGCACAGTTTGAAATAAATAATTTTGATATGTATTTACAATGAATCAAATCCAATTTTTCAGACAAAGCTTCATCGTATTCGACACCCAATTTTTGGAAAATCTTTTTGTTTACGGCATCATTCCAAACTGCGTCATTTTCCGGAGAAGAGACTTTAATCATGTTAATAAAATCTGCCATTTCTTCTTTTGTGGAAATTTTTGACAATGCAGCTAAAACTCGTAGTTTAGTAACAACTTCTTGCGGTTCAAGTCCGGAGTTTTCAGCCAAGAAGTTTTTCATTTCTTTTTGCTTTGTACTTATGCTTTGCATAATTGCTTTTACTTGAGCAGCATTTTCACCTTGATAATATATAGATTGAGCTTGACCACCCAAGACTTTAGATTGTTTTTGCAAATCTTTTATTTGCTGTTTAACCTCAGGATTTTCAGCATTTTCACTTTGTTTTAGCTGCTTAATTTGTTCATCAATTTCTGCTTTTTTATCTTGCAATTCTTTTATGCGTGCCAAATTATCATCACCCACTGTTTTATTAAGAATTTTCTTAAAAGCGGTAATTTCATCATTAAGCTGTTTATATTTTTGACTTTGTTGAGGATTGATTTTTTGACGCAACAATTCACAATTACTTGGCGTCAATCCTAATGTGTCAAGATGTTCGACGTCGGACATAAATTCTTGGAATTCATCCAGCATAAGAGGAAAAGCAGCTTCCGTATTACCTAAACCAATCAAATCGACGGTGCGAACTGCGTCTTCTGTTGCCAATACGGATTTGATTTCTTTGTCTGTGATATCTTCGAGACCGGGTTTTAATAAATCTTTGTTTGCAATGGCGTCTTTAATTAATTGTCGATGCAAGTTTACGATATCGTCATTTTTAGCTTTGGCATATTCTTTTACAAGCAAATCAGATACTTTTCCAGAATTTAGCAAATCACGTTTTATTATGCCATCCCAATAAATAGTGGAATATCTGAGCAAGTTTGGTTGTTTTTCAACCAAACCTTGCCTTATTGCATCAGTGACAACATCATCATTGCCTGCCGCATAGATGTTGAGCAATGCCGGTATAGATTCTTTAGGACAGTTGAGAGTCTTATCAAGGCATACTTTTTTTGCAAATTCTGCATTGCTTGTTCCGACTGAACGTAATATATTTTGAATTTCTTCTATCGAGTAATCTTCGTCCTTAAGTAATTTTAAGGCAAGCTCTGAGTTATCTTCGCCTATGTGTTGTATATAAAGTATTACCTGATCTAATGAGTCGGAAGCATTGAAGCGTGGATCATTAAGGATTTCATTAATACAATCTTTGTTGTTAGAGTCGATATTTCTGATTAATAAATCAAATTGTCTTCTTGAATATTTATTGCGTAGTTCGACATTGTTAAACCATTGACGTTTCGCTTTTATATCATCAGGAGTTGAATAATCATTAAATAAAGGATTTACGTAACGATCATAGATAATTGAGCATCTATCTTCTATGTAATCAGGATAAACTTTTAAAATATCGTCTAAAAATTCAAGCTGAGTTTTTGCAGTATCATTATATTCACTAATTGTTGAACAGAATTCGGTTAAAAGTTCTTCATCCAAATGATAACTGAGAATCTTATCTACGACTTCTTCGCTACTATAGCGGGCAAGTGCTTCAAGATTTTCCCCTGACAATTGTTGTATTTCAGGCTTTTTTAGTAGATTTGTGGCATAAATATTGTTAATTTCATTACTGATAATTCTGCCTATACCATCACCATATAGTTTGTCTAAGTTTTCATATTTGTTAAGGTTTAAAATATCAATCAAAAATTTTGCTTTTGTTTCAGAATTTACTTTGTAAATATAATCTTTAAACCTTGACTCAGAAGAGATAAAGTCAGGTTTTTCCTTCATTATTTCGTCAAGTTTATCAATAACTTCCATTCTATACATTTCAAAATATTTTGACGGGTATTCAAACATTGTACCGTCATATTTTGCCATATATTTTAATCTTTTAGTATCGGCTTGTTTAATAGTAAAAGCAAAGTCATTATCTTTAAAATCTTCAATATGACGATTTATGTAAGCATCAACATCTTTATCAGTATTTTTTAGCATTGTTTCAAATGCATCGTAAGGGGCAACCCCGCTATCAACCATCTTTTGAGCAGTTTCAGTCTGCCAATCATATTTAATATTATCAATGTTGTAGGAATAGGTGCTTATGTTGTGTTTACGTGCAAACAAAAATGCATCTTTTTGAGCATTATTGCTGATTTTGTTTAGTGCGTGTACACCAAAGCTTTCTATTGCTTCAATGTTCTGACTTTGTTCGTATAATTCTTTTATGAATTGCATATGAACATCATCTTTTACCCGTTCTGTCAACGCACTCATAGTAGAGTAACTAATTTTGTCTGTAATACCTGTCTCTTGGTAAAGTCTTTTTCTCAGATCAAAAGTATTGGAATCATGAGCGAGATCATCCATAAGAAGAGCTACCAGTTTCTTGTCATCTTTAATTTTATCGTAGTTCATGAGCATAAGATCAATTGTGCTTGGCTCGTCATAAAGAAGTTCATTTAATCTTCCGTCAAAGTCTTTGTTGTCTGACAAAGATTTCATGACGTTGTATTTGTATTCAAACCCGTCATTATCTTGCAGCACATTATCAACTACTTTATATAACATCTTAGTACCATGTGGAGCCAGGGTTTCGACTGTTTCAATTTTCTTTGCTAACAATTTTTCGTCAGTAGTATTTGCTAAGTTATCTAAAATGCTCTCCAAGAACATATTTGAGTTTGTAGTATTTTGGAACATTTCAGGATGTTCTTGTATTAATTTAACTGTTTTTTGAATATTTTCGCTTTCGCCTGTGAGAAATTTTTCCAAAACCAATTCGATAAAATCTTCTTCATCCATATTTTTAAATGCATTTCTTGCGGAAGAGACGATTTCATCAAAGTTTTTCATGCTATATTCAGAAACTTCAATTTTTCCGATTTCATTTTGTGCGAGATTAGATTTTATTTCTTTTGCAGCTGCTTTAACTTTGCCGGGAAGATATTTTTTGTACAAATGTAAATACATTGAAGCGGCTTCGTATATACCCTTTTCTTTGAGGGTAGTGATTTCACCGTCAGAAAAACCGGATGATAGCAAAAATTCGTTATCATTTTTGAAATCAATATTTGTATGTTTTACCTCCGCCGGTTTGATTTCAGTTGAGTTTTTCTCGACTTTCACATCACCACTTTTTACTTCAATTTTATTTTCTGTGGCGAGATTTGATTCTTTTACACCGATTAATTCACTTTTTAAGTGCCAAATACCATCTTTAAACTCAGCTCCTGTTATTTTAAGTTGACTGCCGGATTGGAGTAAAAATTCCATTTCTGACATGATGTTTTCTTTGGTAAGGTTTTCAATGAAAGCACCCTTTGAACCTTTAGGAACTGTTATATCCCAAAACAAACCTGTATTACCATTGTTTTCAACTTTGCCATTAGTGAAACGTTGTTCTCTTGTAAACAAAGATGTCCCAACAAAATTATCATGGGTTATGACAATTTCACCACTATTTAATACATTTAATAATTCTTCGGGATTACCATCTACACCAATCTCATTCATAATTTCGGCGATTGTTTTGTCTCCGATTTTAATATTATTCATGACTTCAACACCTTCGGTTCGAGTTACGTTTATCGTTTCAGGTGTTGATTGTGTATCAAGAAACTTTTTCAAAGCCAAGATATTCTCTGTTTGGCTTTTAGCTATTTCAGGATTACACCAAGATTTTCCGTCAATTTCGACTTCATCAAAAGTGTAGGTCTCCATTTCCATATTTTGATTTCTAAATTCTGATGTTCTTTGTACGGTATGGTCTTTTATAAACTTTGCTATTGCTTCGGAAGTATTTAAAGTATCTAAATATTTAAACAGAGCAGGTGGAGCTGAACTGTCAATTCTATCAATGATAGCATTTATAACATTTTCATCAATACCTTTTCGTTTTTGCATATCAATATATTTAATTACTTTTAATTGAGCAGCAGTTAGTTTATTGTATGGCGGCAACGCGTATTTTGCATCATAAATAGAAGTTCCTAGTTTTATATTTTCAGGTGCTGTTGTTTTTATTGTTGAGTTTTTCTCGACTTTCACATCACCACTTTTCGCCCTCACCTTCTCAGCTTTGCCTTCAGAAATCATATCCATGGCTTTGAGGACATTTTGCGCATCGGCTCTTGTGATACCGTAGTCTTTGAAAGTTTC
>CAKVLI010000012.1 GCA_934757155.1 uncultured Candidatus Melainabacteria bacterium
CAACTGAGCTACAAGGAGATTTTGTTTTAATTCTAGTAAAGACGGCTCCGCTCGTCAACCTGCTCGCATTGTGGGTAAATACAAGGACTACTTGCAATCCAAACCCAAATCCAAAGTAGGCGCCTTAGCTACAATCGCGCTTGATGAAATAATGTCAACCCCAGTTGATGCAATATCATGAACTGTCAGAAGATTAACATTTCCGCTCGCTTCAACTATAGCTTTATGATTGATTATTTCAACACACTTGCGCATTGTATCCAAGTCCATATTATCAAGCATGATAATATCCGCTCCACAAGCAACAGCCTCTTTTACCTGTTCAACCGTATCGCATTCTACTTCAATTTTGTGCGCATGAGAAATATCTTTTCTCAATTTTTCAACAGCTTTTGTCAAAGAACCGGCGTACTTAATATGGTTATCCTTAATCATCGCGCAATCAGATAAATTAAATCTGTGCAAACTTCCACCGCCTGTTTTAACTGAATATTTTTCAAATGCTCTGAATAGCGGAGTAGTTTTTCTTGTATCAACAATTTTTGCAGAAAATTCACCTATCGCTTTTTGATATTTATTAGTTTCTGTCGCAATACCGCTCATTCTTTGTACATAGTTAAGTGCAGTCCTTTCACCCATTAAAACATAACGAGCCGGACCTTTTATATCCGCAATCTTATCACCTTTTTTGATAACATCTCCATCATTTTTATAGAATTTAACTTCGACCTTCGGTGACAACACCTTAAATACCATCTCGAAAACATTTTTCCCACAGAAAATACCTTCAGTTCTGGAATTCAATTCGCATTTTAAAATATCAGACTCATTCGTTAAATAATCAGTAGTAATATCACCAAACCCTATATCTTCTTCCAAAGCCTTTTTAACATGATTTTCAATAAAAAAACTATTTAACATACTCCAATACCTCTGCGTTTTCCTTTTTTAAAATATTAGAGTGTACAGCATTTTCACTCGTTTGTTTATAATCAGAGCGTGAATGCGCACCTCTTGACTCTTTTCTTAAAAGCGCACTTTCAATAATAAGTTCTGATGCGGTCAACATGTTTCTATATTCATATTCACCTTGGTTTAAGCACTTTCTTGTGCGCTTAAAATCAGCTCTCATTTTTCTGATTTCAGTTAACGCTTCCTTTAAAGACTCTTCATTTCTTATAATACCAACCTTATTCCACATCAAATCTTTTAAATTCTGTTTTAAAGCAACTACATTATAATCAGCTTCGCTTAAAGGTTCTGAATAAACCCCTATCTTTTCAATAATAGAATCGTCTATCTTCTTCGGAACTGTTAAGTTAGCAAAAGAAAGGTAATCAGCTAACTCATACGCGCAAACAACGCATTCCAACAAAGAATTACTTGCCAATCTGTTTGCACCGTGCAAACCGGTTGACGCAACCTCGCCAATGGCATACAAGCCTCTAATAGAAGTTTTACCTTCAACCGTTGCTTTAACTCCGCCCATTGAATAGTGCGCTGCAGGCGCGACCGGAATAGGCATAGACGAAATATCAATACCGTTTTCTTCACATCTTTTAGATATGGTTGGAAATCTCTTAAGCAATTTGTTTTTATCAATCAATGTTGCATTCAAAAACATATTAGAAGTATGATCTTCTCTCATTTCATTAAAAATAGCTCTTGTTACAACATCCCTCGGTGCCAATTCACGACGATCGCTATATTTTGACATAAACTCATGACCTTCTTTATCAATGAGTTTTGCACCTTCACCTCGAACTGCTTCAGATATCAAAAATCTATCTTTACTGGTAGGACTAAGCGCCAATGCTGTTGGGTGGAATTGAATAAATTCCATATCTTGCAATATCGCACCGGCATTATAAGCTAAATCAATACCGTCAGCAGTCGCTCCATCAGGGTTCGTTGTATATTTGTATAGTTGCCCCATACCACCAGTCGCAAGTATTACAGCTGACGTATAAACAATTTCATGTTCGCCGGTAAGCTCATTAAAGAGAATCAGCCCTTTGCACTCATTATCAGAATTAACCAAAAGCTCAACTGCAAGTGCATTCTCTTGCACAGTAATATTCTCATCATTTCGAACATCAATTGCAAGAGCTTCCGTAATTCCCTTTCCTGTAGCATCTCCTCCCACATGAAGAATTCTTCGAAAACTATGCGCTGCCTCCAGTGTAAAATTCAATTTTCCAGCGTTATCTTTGTCAAAATTTACACCGCAAGACATTAAATCATTAATGACATCATCTGACATCTGAGAAATATATTCAGCAACTTTTGCCTCAGTTAGCCCTGCCCCTGCTTTAACAGTGTCTTGTGTATGCATTTCAACAGAATCACCTTCGTTTTGGTGAACTACCCCAACAATACCGCCTTGAGCATATCTTGAATTACTTTCACCTAATGTTGATTTTGTAACCAAAAGCAAGCCATCAGGCAAACTTATTTGGGATGATAATTTTATTGCCGCATATAATCCGGCTACACCACTGCCAACTATTACGACTGAGTATTCAGAATATTTCATGACCTTTCCTCTAATCTGATATACTTACATTTTAAAACAAAAACAGCGGCAAAGTATTAATTAAATATTAAGATTTGATAATCTGCAGAGTTAATTTGCGTGGTGATATTGTATTTGCAATAAGAGATGTACTATACTCTCCGACAGATGATAAGCTGTTAGCCTTCTCTATATCCTGCTTATAACCTTCTTCGTCGCCACTTTTTTGTCTGTACATAGCTCTGTCTTTATAATATTGAGAACGATTAGGGACTCTGTCCACCAACAAGTCATAAATTTTTACAGACGCATCCGGACGCCCAACAGAATCATATATATCTGCAACACACGCATAACCGGCATACGCGGTAGGATCAATATCCAAAATGCTGTTACAATAAGATAATGCATATTTATTGTTGCCATTCATTTTATACAAAAGTGCCAATTTTAATCTGTCCGTCAAATCCAATTTTGTTTTTACTCTGGTATAATCGTCCAATGCGCCCTTATAATCTTTATAATATATCTTTAGCGTTGCGCTATCTTTATACAACTTGGATAATTTTTCATCTGAAACATATGACGGCATAGTAACAAAAGCTTTATGCATCTCTTTCATCGCACCTTTAGGATTGTCCATTCGAGCCAGATAAATTGCATTGTTACGATGAAAAACCCACTCATTCGCTACATTTGAATCAAAATGTTGTGCAAACCAGTATTGAGTATTCTTTCCCCAAAAACAGATTTGCGCCATCTTATTTCTGGGAGGTGCAACAAACCAAACAACAATAATGATTATCAAACATAAAAGTGCCAAAATTCTTCTGTCATCTTTTTTTCTGTCATTATTAAAATTTGTAATCATAAACACTACTCTCTCAGCTATATTTTATACTAAATTTTCAAAAAAATAAAGTCCTTAATTTGTATTATTACAGGCTTTGGCAAACTCACACAATATCGCAATTTTACCGGTTTTTAAATAGCAATCAATCGTTTCAGTAAATATTGGTGCTAATTTTTTACAACTGTCATATGAAGTGAAATACATTTCTAAAGCACGCGCAAAAAGTTCCGTAGGTTGGTTATAATATCTGTTCAATCTTGAGATCTTTGAATTTACTCGTCTTAAAGCATGTTTTCGCAATTCAGATGCAATACCAAAAGTCTTTGGAATTTCTTCCATTAGTTCTTCTTTTGCTTTGAAAAGCGGCGCAATAGATTTTTTGGGAATTTGCTCTACAGTTAGAGCTATCATCTCCTCTTGCAAAGTTTCCTCTTTACTCTTTAATATAAAATCGAGGGACTTTAAAGTCTTGTCGTACTTGAAATGCAAAAAATGTGCAAACTCATGGACAACTAAAGGAAATAGTTCTTCGTCATTAATACTGTTTGCAATATCAATCCTATATTGATTACCTTTAACTTTGAAAAAGCCTTTATTTCCTCTCGCTTTATTTTTACCGATATTTACAGTAATCCCCAAAGATTCTAAATATTCAATAATTTTTACGATTCTGTCTCTTTCACAAGCCATTTTAAATAATCTTCCGAACAATCTACAATTGGCAATGCAATAATTTCCGGTACAGTATATGAGTGCAAGTCTTCAATTACTAATTTGACCTTGCCATAATTGCTTCTTCTGGTTTTAATCATCAATAAGATTTCTTTTTCTTCACAAACTTCACCATCCCAAGAAAACACGGAACGTACGTTATCTATCATAGAAACACACGCTGCAAGCTTATGTTTCATCAAAACTCTCGTAATATCTTTTGCAATCTTCTTTGTCGGAACCGTGCTGTAAATAACAATAATGTCCATATTCTCTCCTTTTTTATAGTTTAAATATTTTGTCCGGATTTAAAATATTGTTAGGGTCAAAAATCCGTTTTATAGATTTCATATATTCCAAAGAATTCTTATCTATAGTATTTTCCAGATATGATAATTTTTCAATCCCTATTCCATGTTCTGCAGATATTGTACCGCCAAGCTCTATTGCATATTTGTACATTTCTGCCTTTGCGCTTTGATAATTCTTAAATTCCTCATCATTGTCCAAATTTAGCGCAATTTGCGGATGAATATTCCCATCACCGACATGACCAACCAAACACATTTTCAAATTGAATTTTTTGCTAATATCATCACAATAAGTTATCATTTTTGACAACTTGTCGCGTGGTACAATTATGTCATCAGATAATACATCCGGAGCTAAACGTGTAGTTGCAGCGTAAGAAACCCGTCTGGCCTGCCAAAAACGTTCTGACTCTTCCTCAGATTCAGCCGCCTTGTAAGTCTTGACATTACAATTATTTAAAACCTCCGATATTTTCTCTATTTGGTAATCTACAGAAGCTTCACTTCCATCTGCATCGATTAACAACATACATTCGCTTTCAACATCCAAACCACATTTTGCGAATTCTTCAACTGTCATAATTGAATTTTTATCCATAAAATCAATTGCTGCCGGGAAAATATGTGATTGAATAATCTCACTTACCGCATTTGAAGCATCATCAAATGAATTAAAATACGCAACAACAGTACGTCTTTGTTCAGGTTTCGGAATAAGTTTCAAAGTTGCTTCTACAACAATCCCTAAAGTTCCTTCGCTTCCAATCATTAATTGTGCTAAATGATATCCGGATGCATCCTTAATCGTTCCGCAACCCATTTGTATCAATTTTCCGTCAGCTGTTACAACTTTCAGAGATAAAACATAATCTTTTATAGTTCCATACTTAAAAGACATTGCACCGCCAGATGATTGAGCAATTCCGCCGCCAATAGTTGACACTTTAAAGTTTGACGGATCCGGCGGGAAGAATAAACCGGCTTCATTTGCGATTTTTTTTATATCACCCAAAATCGCACCGGGTTGAACAGTTATGGTCATATTGCAAGTATTAAGCTCTAAAATTTTGTTCATTTTGGAGAAATTCAGTACTATTCCACTTGATGTGCAAACACATGCCCCCACCATATTTGTACCTGCTCCACGGGCAACCACCGGAATTTTATGCTCATTTGCATATCTCAACAAAGAACGTACATCTTCAAGTGTTTCTACAAAAACTACTAAATCTGGAACCTTGCCTTTTGGGGTTGTATTTGAAGCATCCACAGAATAACAGTAACGTTCTTCCAATTCAGCAAGAACGTTTCTGTCATTTAAAAAAGTTTTTACTTCGTCCAGTTTATTTTTCAACAACATGTGATGCTATTTTTTCAATACTTTTATTTAATTTTGCTATTTGTCTGTCCATGCCACCGACTTTTTTAGTCAATTGAGCCGTATCTTTTTCATCCAGTAATTCACATACGCTTTGCAATCTTGTTTCTAAAGATTTAATTTTATCCTGTTGAGAAGACATTTTTTCATCAATAGCAACAAGGAATTTGTTCAGAGTATCTTCCATCGGAGACAGGTCTAATTTATTGTTTTTATTATTTATCGTAGTTTCTACTATTATCTTATCAAGTTTTGTCTCAAGAGACGAAATTTTCTTTGCTTGTTTATCAAACACTGCACCAAGAGCTTCGATTAATTCAACACTTTCGGAATTATCTTCAGCTTCAGCCTTCAAATCAGCTAACATAACCTTAATTTGTCCAATGTCATCTAGTGTTTCTACTCGATTAGAAATAGCATTGATTTGAACACTTGCATTATCAACCCATTCCGCCAAATATTCAAAGACTTGATTGAATACTTGATTAGTCTTAGCTCCATTTACCATCATTGAATTAAGAGCGTTCAATTTATTGTCTAATTTATCAATACCGGCTTCTTGTGAGAAATTACGAGTTCTTTCGTCCAAATCATTAATAACCAATTTGAAATCATGCAAATTATCCTGAAGAGTTTTGTATGATTCGTCTGAAGCCAGTATCAACTTATTAGTTCTTGTACTAATGCTAACAATATCCTCTGCCATACCCTCAAAATCTTTACGAGTCGGGAGGTCTGTTTTTATTGATTCAACCAATTTATAAATGTCATTAGTAGATGCAGCTAATGCGTCGAGTTCTTGACTATAATCCTTGTCCTTCATTTCGTTAAGAACAATTCTCAAATTCGCAATGTCAGACTCTAAGTCTTGCAAGCTGTATACATAATCAATATCACCATCTGAAGAAATTATTGCTGTAATTTTTTCATTTATAAGCTCTATATCATCTTTCACAGAATTTAACTTATTATCAACAACCGCAACATCATCTTTAACCTCAGCTACCATATCAGAAGTAGTAACGATATGACTCAAAATTGTTATAAGTTCATCGTGTTTATCTTGAATAAAATCAAGAATTTCTTCCTGCTCAGCTACGAATGAAATTTGATTAAATATATTCAAGAACTGTGTAATTATATCGGTTTTGAACTGTTTCAATTCAGTATCAATAACCTCTTCAAGATTCATTGCATCCAGTTTTTCAGAGAATTTTTCAACTGTACCTAAAATTGAATGCTTAACAATTGTGTTCATCTCCGTCAAATCAGGTAAATTTGTTGCACACAAATCATTAATATCTTCAATATAGTTCATTTGTTCTGAAACCAATGACTCTAAACTTGCAATCTGTTTGTTGATTGAAGCTTGGAAGGCCTCGTCGAAAGATTTGTTTGAAATTTGTGAACGCAAATTTTCAAAACAATCATTCAAGTATTTTATTTCTTTGTTTGTAGACTCAGCAGACGCTTTAACAACTGTCATTAAATTCTCGATTTTAGAATTTACTGAGGATTTAACCCCTGTAAAATCAGTCATCACATCATTCAAAGATGCTTTGATACTGTCAAAAGAGTCATTATATTTATTTGAAATCAATTTAATTTCTTCGTATTTATCAACCACAGTATCCGTAAATTTCTTGTCAAATAAAGCCAAGCGTTCTTCAATATTTTTGTTATCAGATGTTAATATATCGCCAATCGTCTTGATATTTTCATTAATAAAGGTTTCGATCTTATCATTCAATCTATCTACGGCGGAGTTTACAAGGATTTCATTAGTCAACCTAAAATCTGACATTGCAGAGGTAAACACTCCTGCATCTAGAAGCTTGTTCATATTAGACATTAAACTGTCAACAGAAGATGTCATTTCGATTTTCAAATTGTCTAATTTGCTAGACAAAACAGAAGAGTCAGTCTTGATATCCAAATAAGACTTCAAGTCCTCAATTCCATTGTAAATATGAGCATTAACGACCTCCTCCATACGAGAGGTCAAGTTTACAACTTCATCTGCCTGAGATGCTTTCAGCAAATCGAATTGCTCCACTAATTCACTGATGATTACATCAGTTTCCTTTTCGATATTTTTTGATAAAAGTTTTAATTCTTTTTGTAAAAACTCAATTATTAATGTTTTGCAAGATTGAACATTTTCTTTTTCAGCTTCAATTTGCTCTAATAAGTTGTTGATGTGCGTATCTAAAATTTTCAATTCACTTGCAGACAAATCGGCGACCATTGATTTAAATTCATCAGATTTTTCTTCAATAGCATCTCCAAGTTCTGAAATTAGATTTCTGTTTGTATCCGCTGCTTGTGATAATGAAACAAAATCAGTTTTTACATCATCCAGTTTTTCATTTATAGAAGAATTCAATTCCGTTGAAACATCTTTACTTGCAACAATGAACCTTGTAAGTTCTGAATTAATTTCATTCTTTTGAACGCTTAAATTTTCTTCAAGTTTAGCAATCATTGCGTTGTTATTTGAATTCACCTGAGCAATGCTTTCCAACTTAGCATTACTATCATTAACAACTGATGTTAACGAAGCTTTTAACTCACATAGAAGAGTCTTATTCTCGTTTCCTAATTCTGAAATTAAGCTTAATTTTTCAGAATTCTCCACAGAATGTACATTTATAGAATTGTTAATATCATCTGCCTTAGCGTCTAAAGATGCTCCAAACTCTTCTAACTTAGAAGCTAATTCGTCATGCTTAACTGATACTTCCTGGGCTTGAAGCTCTAACACAGAATCAATATATTTTGTAATATCATCCAATTGAGCCTTCAAGTTTTGAGTAAGCCCTTCGTTGTTAGCTTCAATATTCTTCGCAAACTCATTCAGCTTGTTTTTTAACGCAACATAATCAACCGCTGTCAATTTAATGTTTTCATCAAGAACGGACTTCAATCTTTCTGCAATTTCTTCAATTTGTTTTGCATTATCTTCTGACTGTTCTTCCCAAACTGATTTCATTGCGGAATTCAAACCAGAGATACGTTCTTGCAAATATGTAGACTGAGATTCAGCTTTCTGTTGAAGATTATCAAAAGTTTCTTCAATAACAAGCTTATATGCTTCCAATTTTTCAGAAATTGTTTCTTGCATTCTTTCTGAAACATTATTAAATTCTTCATTAATCTTATTTGTTAGCGCACAATCTGATTTATCAAACAATATCGTCATCTGAGAAACCAATGACTCGAAGTTACTTTCAATGATTGAAAGTTGTCTTGTCATGTCACCATCAACATTTTCGTCAACTTTTTCAAGAATAGATTTAACCGCAGAAAAATCACTCAAAATCAGGTCAACCTTATTTGAAAGCTCATCTGCAGCCTTATCATTCAGCGATTTCATTAAATCTTTTAATGATACAAAATTATCAAGTATTTTTGCCAACGCTGCGGTTCTGGAATTAATATCTTCCGTAGAAAGTTTTGAAATCAGATTTTTCAAATCTTCTATCAAAGCCGCTGCTTCACTTGCATTCTTCGAATACAAGTTTTCAACCGCGAATTTTAATTCGCTCACCTTGTCAGCATTCTCACAAGTAAAATCTTGTTTAAATTCTGAAACTTTATCTAAAAGAGCTGTTTTTAAAACATTTAATTTAGCTTCAAAATCCGTCTTTATACCATTTGCAGAAGCAATAATTCCGTCAAATTTATCAGTATTTGAAACACTGTTTAGGTTAAGCATTTCCTTAAGTTCATTATAGGAATCCTGTATTTCTAAAAGCTTAGAATAAGAGAATTTCAGTTCTTTTTTCAAATCTTCTGAATTTTCGGAAATTGACTTCTTAACCAAATCAAAATTATTAGCATTTTCTTCTTCAATGTTCTTGAGATTGGTTTCAACCTGAACCCTTATAACATCAACAACATCACGTACACTCTCAACATAGTTTAAATTATTTTCTTTGATGACATTGGAAATACTATCTAATTTTCCGTCATAATCGACAGCAGGACCGTTTTTTGTCTCACTGACATATGACAACACGTCCACGATTGAGGAAGAAATATTTTCTAAAACACCTTTCAATCCGGCTAGTGAATTAGTTTGAGTCTTCTTAAATTCATCTTCTACGGAATCAAGTTTGCTAATTAATAGCTCATATTTACCATATAAGTCATTCGAAAGTTTTTCAGAAAGCTCACTTGTTGTTGAATCAAAGGAGTTTACCATTTCTTGCTTAGAGGCATATAAATCAACTCTCAAATCCTTAACCACGTTAACGAAATCGAGAGCTAGAACATTTTCGATTGCGGTTTTGAGTGTAGAAAATTCTCTTTTAATGTTTCCGACCTCAACAACAGAAGAATCCATCTTGTAGTCTAGAACTCCAGACAAGTTTTTGATATTTTCAACCTGTTCAACTAACTGTGCAGACGATTTTGCAACCGTTTGCTCTTGATTGTCCAAAGATTCTCTTAAACTGTTTTCAAACACGGTCAATCTATCAGTAATACTTGAAAATATAGCATTATTAGCAGAAACACTATTTTCATCAATTTGAGAAACTACTGATTTTAAATCTGTAACACTTTCAAATACAGAACTAAAATTCTTTTCGCATAAGTTTGCTATTGAAGTCTGAGTTTGAGCAAGCTTAAAACTCAAAGAATCAGCATTTGTTGATATTTGATTTAAGACTTTTGAAATACCTGTGTCATTCAATGTTGATAATTTATTAAAGGTTTCATCAACATGCGTTTTAACTTCTAATTCTGATTTATTAATGTTATTAATTAAGTTTTGGAAGCTTACATCAATGTTTAAAGCCTTGATTGTTTCGGAAATCTTACTCAATTCAGCTAAAGAAGAATTCAAGTTTGTATCCAAAACCATTGAGCTTTCAGCGATATTTTTCAACACAACTTCTAATGAAGCTTTAAATTCATCAAACTTTGTATCAGAAGATATATTTTTCAGCTCTTCTTCTAATATGTTTAATTTGTCTAAAATTGAATGAGTACTTCTATCATCAGCCTCTTCAAGAACTGCCTTTAAACCGGCAACAATATTTACTGACGCGTCAATTTTATCGGCTAAGCTATCCAATCTTAAATAACGATCGTTTAATGTAGTCAGAGATGCAGATAATTCCTGACCTCTAGCAGAAATATCAACCAAATGAGCAGCAGTTTCTTTTAAATCATCCTTAGTTGCCAATGTTTTTAAGGATTCATCAACTTGTTCAGCTTTTTTATCTAACATTTGTAACGCAGATAAAACAGTATTGGATGACATTTCAATTCCTGCTAAAGTATCGGCGAATTTATCCAAATGTTCTGTTTTATCAATTGTTGTAATAGTTTTGATGATAGTTTTGAAATTGTCATTAAGACTCAATACAATAGAGTCAAAACCATTGTTTAAACGCTCTAAATCAGGTTTTAAAAGAGCGATATTTTTGATAATATCCTTTTTCTGAGAATCATCTGAGCGAAGAGCGTCTAATCTAAGTGTAATATCTGTCAAAGATTCTTTTTGGGAAACAACTTCTCTGGAAAATACCGAAAGATTTGTTGCTACTATATCAAACAACTCCTTCAATTCTGCTGATTTTGGCATTTCAGAACTGTTTTTCAACAAGTTTGAGAACAAAGATTCAATTGCACCAAACTTTGAAATCAATACGCTGTGACGCTCATCTAAGTTTTGTTTTAATTCAGATAAGAAGATTTTTATTAAATCAATATCTTCTTCTGTATTGATTTTTTCGAGCTTAGAATTGATTCCGGACAAAAGTTTATCCACATCTGAGGTATTAAGAATACCTTGCGCTCTTATTGAATTTAAGAGAGTTTTAATCGTTTCAAAATTCTCATTTATCTCTGAAAAGTTCTCAAAATCTGCCATGTTAATACTATCCCACATCCTACATTATTACATTTACATATTATATACTAATATAAAAATGGTGACAAATAATAATTTTTTTCTTAAAATTTAATAAGAATTTACAGGGAGTTTAAATGAACTACATTTTTTTCGGGTTAATAGCAGTTTCCATAGTAGCAGGAGTCTTTAACGGAACATTAAACAATGTTGTCAGTGCGATGATTGATGGCTGTTCTGTTGCTGTAAAAATAGCATTCTCGCTTATCGGAATTATGGCATTTTGGCTCGGAATAATGCGTATTGCAGAAAAATCAGGACTTGTAAAATTTATCTCAAAGCTTATTTATCCGATTGCGAAACCTCTTTTTAAAGACATCGAAAAAGACTCTCCTGCTCTCGGTGATATTACAATGAGCATTACCGCAAACGCCCTAGGGCTAACAAATGCTGCAACTCCTATTGGGCTAAAGGTGATGAAAGAGTTGCAAGAGGATAACCCAAATAAAGACATTGCAACTGATAGCATGTGCATGTTCTTAGGCATGAACACTGCCGGATTTCAAATCATACCGGCTACCGTAATTGCTATACTAGCAGGGCTCGGCGCAAAAAATCCGACCGATATAGTTCTTCCGACACTGATTGTAACAACATTGGCATTCATAGTCGCAATTGTAACTGCGCTAATACTGAAAAAAGTCTGGAATAAAAAGGAGGGATGCTAATGTTTGAAACAATTTCTCTTTTCATACTTCCTGTGATGATATTGATAATTCTAACTTTTGCTATAATCAGGCGAGTTCCTGTCTACGAAGAATTTGTTGAAGGTGCAAAAGATGGATTTAAGGTATCAATTTCTATTATTCCATATTTGGTAGCATTAATTGTCGCAATATCAATGTTTAGAGCTTCTGGCGCAATGGATTGGATAGCAGGTTTATTTGGTTTTATATTAGACAAACTCTCTGTGTCTGTTGATATAGTACCGATTATGATAACCCGTTCACTTTCCGGTTCTGCTACATTAGGACTATTCTCAGAACTTGCTGCTCAACACGGAGCCGACGCGTTTATAACGAAATTGGCAGCAGTTATGGTTGGAAGTTCTGAAACAACTTTTTATGTTTTATCCGTCTACTTTGGTTCTATCGGAATTAAAAAGTTCAGATATGCTTTACTAACCGGAATTATTGCCGATATTACAGGTATTGTACTAGCAATTTGGGTTTCAAGGTTGTTTTTTCTTCCCAACAGCTTGATGTAGAAACTTTTTGAGATGATGTTTCAACCTCTTTTTTAACAAGCACTGCAAAATTTATATCTATAAAGTTTATCTTATCAAGTTTCTCGACTAAATATTCTTGACCGCCGCAATTAGAACAGTAGTGATATTGTGGTAAAACATTTCCGTTTTTAGTCATGGCTTTTAATTTTACTCCGCAGCATGCACAACGTGTTATATACCACTCGTTTTGAATCAATTTCCCACAATCAGGACAATAGCCGCATTCAAGTTCCGGAGAAATCTTGTCATGTGAACAACTTTTTTTAAAGAATAAATCAGAAATAAACATTAGCGAACCTCTCTAATGTATTAATGCTTATATCTGTTTTATCAAGTTATGTTAAGAAATATTACAAAATTTAACAGGTTATGGCAATTATTAAGATAAAAAAAACTTTATAAATATATACAGGATATTTAATTTAGATTTCACACACATTATTTCATTATACTACACTTCACACACATTAAAGTTTTTAGAGTCGATAAGACTCTTTTTTTTGTTATAAAAAGTAATATTTTGTAATAAAAGTAAACAAACTATTGCTAAATCTTTAGAAAATAAGTATACTAAATACACTTAATCGTACTTTATTGTAACAATATTGCCGAAAATTGTAACAAAATAGCAAATAATAGAAAGAAAAAGACTTTAATAATTTGTGCAGATTATACAATATTATAAGGGTTTGTGTAGTTGAAAATACAAGAAAATACAGTTAACAACAATGTTCAGACGACAGCCTTGCAGAAAAAAGCATCTCCTTCTTTTAAGTCAGGAGCGGGTGTGCTTAATACGGCAGGGTATATTATGCAGGGAATAGAAAATCAAGGATTTTGGCTTTCATTCCTAATTCAGGATTGCCTTGGTATGACACTTCCACGTGTAGGTGCAGGCTTCTTAAGAGACAAAGAGGTTACCGGCCAATTTAACGTAAAGGAGGGATTTGAGGTCTTGGGAAGAGAAGGACTTACCGGTCCTTGCATGATGGCAGTCGCACCTATAGGATTGGCTGTAGCAGCACTTTTTGGCAGATCTACAAGTGTTAACTCAAAGTTAATTCGCAGATTCGGAAATAATCTGAAGGAGATAATTAAGAATCCAAACTTCGATGAAAAGTTGTTAAAGAATAAAGAACAATTCAAAAATGAATTCTACAGACAAAACATTAAAAAGATTTTGAGCGATTCACTCGGAGAAAAGAATGTAACAGAAGATGTTGTAAACAAAGTTCTCAGCGAAATAAAGAACTACGAAAACATTCCCGCAGACGCAAAACTTAAAAAATTCTTCGGTAAGAGCAAATATCGCTCTGAAAGGATGGCTGAAGTCACAAAATATATTGATGATTTGAGATACAAAACATCTGATGAGTTAGGCAATCTACAAACTCTCAAAGTAAGCGATGGAAACTTTTCAATTCAGAATACATTTGATGCAATGATTAAATATAGTGATGATGCCATCAGATTAAACAAGAATTTAGATAAACTTGATGAAGCAATGGCTGAAAATATTAAAAACACATCCGTTGCAAAAAGATTTTTCACAAACATCGCACTAATGGCATCAACGCTTGGAGTGCTGGCTGTATTACCAAAAATTTACGCAAAGAACAGTGTTCCACCGGGAGCTCAAACAGCAGAATTATTAAAACAACAAGTTGCTGCAAATCAGACAGAAGAAAAATCAAATACGGATGGTAATAATGTCTCATTCAAAGCAAGACCTACCAGCAAACCAACATTGCTATCCAAGTTAGGTGATTTTATTTCCAAAACATTTGGTGAAAAAATGGCGTCAGAATTTGAATACAACGGAAACAATTTTACGCCGACTCTTATGGCAGGACTTTCAATTTTCGGGTTATTAGGACCTAGAGGTATACATGCTTACCAAAGAGCACCAAAAGACAAAAATGGAAAAAAAGATTTAACAGAAATTTGGGAAATACTCATAAGAGACATTACTTCATCATTGGCTGTCGTGTTCTTAGTACCAATGGGAACAAGGGCATTAGTAACATCATACGAAAATAAAACCGGCTTTGTTTTGATGAATAAGGACAGAACAAAACCTAAATCAAACACATATCTTGATTTGCTCAATCCGTACAGCAAGGCTCATGTATTGACAAACGCTGAAATTGGAGCATTATATAACGGAGTTGATTCTCTAGATAAGATGAACAATTTCTGCAAATACATCGACAAAAACGGCGGCGATTTACAAAAAATTCTTTCTAAATCAGACTATGCAGAAGAAGCATTCAAGAGTTCCAATATAAACTTAAAAGAAATTGCGAAACTTTCAAAAGAAGAAAAGAATAAGAAAATAATAGAATTTGTCGAGAAATTAGGCAAAAACGGAAACAAAGCAGAAACAGACAACTTGATTAAAAAACTTATGCAAGGTGTTGCAGAAAAGAATCCTAATAAGATTGCAGCTTATGCAAGAGGCTTGAACTCAATTCCCGGACTACTTGTAATGTGCTTAATTTCACCATTCGTTCTCGGTTGGTTCATTCCAAGATTAACTTATGCAAACACAAGAAAATTACACGCAAAAGCAAATCAAGAATACTCTAACGAGAACAACAAAATTAACACTGCTGTTTAGAGATAATTAGCTAATATTGAGCGAACGTAGTTTTGCGTTTCTTTGTATGGCGGAACACCGTCATATTTGTCGACCGCTCCCGGACCGGCGTTATAAGCTGCGAGGGCAAGTATTATATTTCCATTATATTTGTTCAGCATGGATTTTAAATACTTAACACCACCTTCGACATTCTGTTCAGGATCCATTGGATTAGAAACTCCAAGACCTTTTGCTGTTGCTGGCATAAGCTGCATTAACCCCATCGCTCCGACTTTTGATTTAGCGTTAGGATTAAAACCCGATTCTTGTTTTACAAGAGCATTTACCAACTTTTCGTCCACGCCATGTTTTTGTGATACACGAGAAATCAAATCTTTTATCTTTGATTTTGAAGTGTAATCCGCTTTTTGAGAAGTACTTTTTACTGTATTTGTGTAAAGTTGCGCATTTACTCTTGTAGCAGGATTAGTAAGCAAATCTCCAAATTTTGTTTTTGCACTGGCTTGTAAAACCTTGTCAAATGAAGCTCCGTCTTTAGGCATATTTTGGACCGTTTTTTCAACAGGAGCCCACTGTGAATTTAGAGAATTTACATAATTGTTCATTTGTACAGCACGCTGCATCGCAGATGATTGTCCTGATGACGATAACAAATTTTGAATCATAGATGAAAACATGATTATTATCCTTTCACTAAGTTTAACGATTAATAAAGGTATAAACTTTAAGCTTTGTTAAGAAAAATACACTATATGGTTTAATTATTTTTGAAAATTCGTCAAATATACAGAACAAGGCATGCTCAGAAAGTAAAGTTATAGATTTTTTTTTAATAATATGATATTATTAGCACATAATGAGGGAGAGTGTTTAAGTGAATAATGATACTTTTTTGATAGAGGATAGCGACTTAAGTTTTGCGAAGGATATTTGTAAATATATTGATGACCCTAATTTGAGGGAAAGGGCTGCTGCAAATGCTATGGGAGCAAATATTGCAAAAAAATATTTTGAAGGTGCTTCTGTAGATACAGAAACCGGACTGCATAACGTTTCTCAAGTACTTGAAGATATAGAGATTTCAGATATTTATGTGAACGGTTCTTACATCGGAGTAAGATTGTATTTTAATGAAAGCGAAATGTGTGTCCCTAAAAGCCACTTTGATAATGAAATTTTGCCTGTAGCATATATGTTCATAGAAATTAACTCTGAGCTCTCCGGCGGAACAGTTACCGGCTTTATCGTACCATCTCAAATCAATACTGAGGAATGTTATAATGGCTATTATCCGGTAAATGAAGACGAGCTGGTATCATTCTATGATATAGAACCATTAATGATAAACGGCGAAACCGGAGATTTACCTGAGTACGTTAATGCTCTTATATTCCGCTATCTTGATAACAAACTTGAAAACAAAGCTGCTTTTTACCAAACACTTATACACTCACAAGAAGGCAGACAAAGATTAATCAGAGCGGCTAAAGCTCAAAACACATTTAAATTCGTTTCTATTGCAGAACAAAGAGACAACACTAAGGAAAACACCTCTTTGGAACAACCTTTGGTTCAAGAAGACATCTCCTCCATAGAGCAAGATTCCACTCTCAATTTGGACATGGATAGCGATTTGAGCTCTACGTTAGAAGAATTTGGAGCAGAGGAAACACTGAAGGAGGATTTTCTTGCAGAAGACGGATTTGACACGCTAGAAGGAGAAGTGGGTTCATTGGAAGAGGTTGAACAGCTAACCCAAAGCAATACAATTACCGAAAATGCAACTGACGCAGCTTCAGATTCTATAAAGTCTGATATTGGCAGCGAAGAAATTCCTGAAATTATAATTGAACAACCGGATATGAGTTATTCAACAACCATTGAGGACACTCTATTAGCTGAATCAGAAGAATTAAATACGCCGCTTGAAATCGTTGATACCGATGTTAATGTACCGATGAATAATTCTATATCTAAGAATATACCGACTGAAACATTAGAAATCGTTGACGATACCACCAACGATGTCGCCGATAATGTTGAAGAAATTGAAGTCGCGGAAGCCACAACAAACGAAAACGAAAATTTCAACACAACTACAACTCCAAGCATTAATAATTTGGAAGCGGACAATATCAATAGTGAAGATGACTTGGAATCAATGCTAGATGCTTCAGACAATGTTTCGAAACAAACTGAAGTTGAGAATTCGAACCCTCAGATAGATGAACTGTTTGACCACCAACAGCAAGCTGTTGACAGCGACGCGTCATATACTCCTAAAAAGCCCTTCGGTTTGCTTCCTGTTTTGGGCATTGTTGCAGTAATCGCCGCATCCGGATACTTTGGGTACAACAAATATATGCAGAACCAATCTATGCCGTCTGACACAGTTCCTAAAACAGCTGCTGCGCTTCCTCAACCTAAGAACAACACTAAACCTGCAGATGATGCCATGCCTGTTGAAACGGTCGAAAATGTTGATACAATCAAGTCCGAAGAAGGTAATTCTGTTTCAATTCCGGCAATTGAACAGAATCTTGATGCATCAATTCTTGTTTCAAATCTTTCTGTTTCTTGGGAAGTTCCTGCCGGATACGTAAGCAATAATACTGCAAAAAGATATTTCACAAAATTAGGTAAAGTTATTCAATTGAACTTAAAAACTGAGCTATTGTTATTGAGCAAACCTCCAATAACAAACAGGATAGCAGTTGAATTGGAATTCAACAAAGCAACTCAAAAGTTTGATGTGAAAGGTTTAACAGCGTCAAGCGGAGAAAGAGTTGTTGACAACGTCATTACTCAGACCGTTAAAAATGCCTTGGATATGAACTTGAACATGAACACGAGTTCGTTTGGAAATATTCAGGGCAACCCTGTGTTAATAATCCGTTTATAAGAGAAAAAGAGAGAATATGGAAAAGAAATATTACGATTTAATAGTTTCATTAATAAAAAACCACAAAAAATACCCTGGTTGTGAAGCAATTTTGGACGAAATAGCTGAAAATGTATACAACCACGCTAAAGTAGTCATTGGTACTATTGATAACGATGATGTAATTGAATCATACCTAAGTAAGGTGGTCTCTACCTCAATAATAACAGTACCTAAAAAGCTGAATATTAACACACGAACTTCGCACAGAGTTGCAATGCCGGAATTACGAGAACCGACCCTTGCGGTGAAGAATGAAATTAAGATTGACGTTCCTCATCCTGAAAAAAACGAACTTCCGGAATTAGTAACAGAAGCTGAACTAGAGCCTCAAATTAAAAATGACACAGCAGATGAAGTATTTGACTCCTCTGTGCCAATTGAACAAGATGTATTTGAGGAATTAGAACAAGTTGATGTTTTAGACAATCTTCAAGAAGACCCGCTTGAAGCGGAAGTTGAAAGCGTTGAAGAAGAAGATGTTGAGACAACCACTCCTATACAAGAGCCTGAACTCAATGAACAGCTTGATAAGCCAAAAGTTGAAGAGACAGAGGAAATGCTTGATATAGAAGATTTTGCTGATATAGCAGAGCTTGACACAGAGGATGAACCTATTGAAGAAGCTCAACCTGAATCATTAGCAGAAGAGATAACAGAACTTGATTTGGAGACCGAGCCCGTCATTGATGTTGAAGATGAAATTGAAGACGAAAGCACGACTCCTGCAGAGGTAATGACTTCAGATGAGGAAAACGAAAACGAGTTAGAAACGCTAGCTACAACTGAAGATACAGAAGATATTGAACCTATTGAAAATTCTGAGAAATTAGATGTAAACAAAGATTTGGTCGACAAAATGATTAACAACGCAGAGTCGCCAATTGGAAATGACAACTCAGCTGACCACACAGAAGAGCTAACAGAAATAACAGAGCTTGCAGAAGCAGAACCTGCTGAATTGGTTGAAAACGAGTTACCAGCAAGTGATGAATTATTTACTATAGACGAAATAGCAGAAGAACCTTTATTAGAAGCACCTTTGGATGAAGTTGAAACCCTAACTGAACTAGAGGAAGAGGAAACTGTATCTGAACCAATTATAGAATCAGAAGGGAATGATAATTCGAAAGAATTTACGCCTCCAAAATATGACTGTTTTAATTTTGAACCTGAGATAGATGATACAAGTTATAATTCTGAAGATATCAACGACAGCCTTCAAGAGCTTGACACAAAGCATCCTGAATGGAATGTTTTAAAGATTTGCGAGTTAAAATATAAAGAAAATAAATCAGTAGAGGAAATTGCAGAGAGTCTCGGAATGGGAGTTGACGAAGTTTTGGATACACTTAGCGAGATTATCTTTGCAATAAAGGATTAAATAGAGCATGCAATGTCCCAAATGCAAAAAAGAAATTGAAGATAATTCATTAAAATGCAGCTTTTGCAAGACAAAAGTCGGTTCTTTATGCAAAGATTGCGGGACATATAACCTCATTACAGCAACTGAATGTGCAGGCTGCGGAAAAGTTTTACTAAGAATTTGCAGTGAGTGCGGAGCAGCAAACCTACCAAATGCGAAGGCATGCCGGAAGTGCGGAATAGAATTTGTATCAGCAGATGAGATAAAGAAACCTGCTAAGGACAATCTACATCCCGAATATTATTCATCAATGAACTCTCAACAGAAGGTCAAGGCTAAATTACTTGAAGGCATAAAAGCCCCCGACAAAAAAATTATAACAGTATGCGGTGAGAGCGGTAGTGGAAAGAATCTGGTTCTAAGATACACTATAAATGAACTAAAGAACGCGAAATTGATTTGGTTAATGGGTACTTGCTCGCAAATCAGCCAGCTTTCACCATTTGGGTATTTTCAAGATTTATTGTTGACGTTTTTCAATATTAACAACTTTTGCCCTGACACTCTTCAATTAAAGAAAAACTCCATTAAATTTTTTAAACAAGATTTTCCGACATTAACCAGCCAAGAAATTTTGGATTTACTTAATTTCCTTTATCCGGAAAATCAAGACAAGTACGAAAACATTTACTATAACAAAGCTAAGATGTTTTCTATAATGAAAAAAGTTATCCTGACTATCGTTGTGAAAATGAAGGTCATATTCATTATTGATAATTTTGAATACATTGACGGCAATTCTTTCGATTTCATAAAGGAACTCCTCAACGAAGACATCATCCTTGAAAGAAGTAAGTTTGTAATCCTTTCCGGCACCCCGAAACCTGGAATGGGAATGATTACCTCACCGAACTTAACATCTGATAATTACTTGGATTTGACAATTGCACCATTTACAGCGGGACAAGTTGAAACATTCCTAAAACAATATGCAAATATGAATTTCGGAAAGGACTTTATCAATTTCGCCGTAAAAGTTTCAAACGGAAATCCTTCAATAATAGAACAAATGGTGCTCTTGAACTCTGATATTCAGAGAAACAACCTTAAAAGAATCGCTTGCAACAACTTAGAATCAATTGTCGATTTGAGACTAAACATTTTGAGCCAAGAAGATATTCACGCATATAGAATGCTGATTGCAATGTCTGTTTTGGGTGAAAAATTCTATCCCGCAATGCTTGAGAATTTTGACAACAATCCGCCTCAAGAATTTGAGAAAATTATTGAAAAACTTGTTAACGCAGGATTTATAACGCAATTAAACAACCTCGCGTTTGAATTCAAGAGCCATGACATTTGGAAAATAATTGTATCTACAGTTAAGAACGATGGCTGCTTTGAGGAGATTTTGAATATTCTGTATGAACTTCTTAGCATCTATAAACAGTCCTCAATTGCTCTGCTCGGATATATTCTGCAAAAATTGAGCAATAATGATAAAGCTTTTGAGATATGGACATTACTTATGAAGCATGCTTCCTATATAGGTGACATTGGTTTGTACATAATCGTACAAAAGCATGCGCTAAAGCTTATTGAAAGTAAAACAAGTCCTTTCTATCAAAAGGTTAAGAAAAACATCTATACAAGAGTTGGGAAACTTCTTGAACCGATTGATGCATCTGCAGCTTTTGAATATTTACAAAACGCGGTTATGCTTTTGGAAGACAATGAAGACTCTGAACATATAGAGCTTTTGGGGTATCTTGCTTCATGCTCTATGAAAAGCGGGAATTATTGGGGCGCAATAGAATGCATAGACGGAGTACTTAATAAACTTCCGGAGAATATGGATTTCAATAGGACTTTGGTTAAATCAAGACAAGTTACTCCGCTTTTGAGACTGGGAAATTACGGACAGCTTATAAACCTGACTGAAACAGAAATTCTCCCTGAACTAGAAAAAGTTTTAACCAGAGGAAAGGACACTCCGCAAATAAAAATCAAAGACCTTTTTGATATTTGGATTGGGGTATATTTTGATTTTGCTGAAGCTCTTGTGTTCCAAGGGGATAATAGAGCGTTCGAAGTTATTCAAAGCATCTATGACATTTTGGATAAGAATAAAACTACAGATGCAAGCATAATTTGCAGAACAAACCTCTTGCTTGCACTTGCAAACACTATAAAAGGTGAGATAAGCACGTCTAACAAGATTCTTGACGATATTCTTAACGAATATACTTTGGACAATATGGACAGCTTTATTATTTCCCGCTGGAATTTTATAGACATCCTTAACAAATTCTTTGAAAAGAATTACAAAACTTTGTACAACGAACTCTTCAATGTCGCTGCATACGCAAATAACGTTAACGATAATTTCACGAAAAACATTCTCAAAACGTTGCTTGCAAAAATGCTCAAAGAAAATAATCAGACTAAAAAGGCTCTGGAAATTCTTGAAGAACAAGTTGCGTATTTTGCGAAAGAAAAAGTTGCTACTGGGGTTTTGCTCTGCTGGTATTTGATAGCAGAAATAAAACTAATTACCAAGGGTACACAATTTGCACTCGATATTGCAACTAAAGCGCTTGATATCGCACAAGGTCCAAGTATAAATAATTACTATTTTATAGCTTTGTTTAACAAGCTTATCGGAGAAATTTATCTTGCAAAACAAGATTTTGACTCTTCAAAAGTTTACCTTGAAAAAGCTATCTTTATTGCAAAGCAGTTTGACTTGCAGTACGTGCTTGTCAAAACATATTTGCAATGCGCTAGACTGTACCAAGAACTTGCCCTGCCAAAATCCAGTCTGCGCGGAACTTATATTAAACAAGCTCTAAAAATGTTCCAACTTGCGAAAAATGTTCCTATAGTTGCAGAACAGAGTGCATTACAAAAGAGTATCAAAGAAGAATTGAATGTGCTGACATCATTCTGTAAGCTTAACGGAATTGTACTAAAGAAGGACTCTAAATAGATTAAGCATAGTCATCAGGATTACCTGAATAGTCCTGAATAACTCCGGTTTCTTCCGGAGGCAAGTCTAATGCTTCGTAACCATTGGTTGATTCTTTATAAGCGAGCGCACGTTTATTAAGTTCCTTCATAGCCATAGGTCCGCTCAAAACCTGAATAACATCACCATTTTTATCTAACAGTTTTAATCGCGGAATTTCAACCCCATTTGGAGTTTTGAATCCCATTAAAACCATTGAGCCATATTCACCAAAACCGTCTTTCATTTTGTAATACAAATCGGTATCAATGCCCATACCGTCAAGACAATTCAAAGCAGCTTTGTTAGATTTTTCCTTCTCTGCCCAATCTTGAATTGTTTCCGTTTCCGAAAGAAGTTCCGTTAGTTGTTCCTTGGATGCATTAATCCCTTTGAAAAAAGGGTCCCCGCCACGTCCGACAATTGACGGCATGTTACCGCTTTGAGAATAACGAAAAGTTCTATAATTTTCTTCAGCAATTACTTTCCTTTCACCTGAAGGCTGAGGAAGATTGCTACCACTTTTTTCTACAAAGAACTTGTCAGACATGAAATTTGTAACTCCTTATACTTTGTATTACGGCACAAATCATAAATTCTTTAGGCATTTTAGTGGAATTGTTACAATTCTTAACAGGGGATAAAGGAACGGTTGTAAATATCAATGGATTAATTAGAAGGTCCTTCTCAAAAGGAAGCAATGAAATAGGGACAAATGTATTTGGTGAGTAAGTGATGACTACCGGTTCGGCGTCTTTGTCGGCTTAGTAAAACCGACCTGCAAGCTGTATGCAACCCCCTTACACTTGCCCTGTCTTTAATTTGTTACCCATTCGCAGAAGGGATTTGTGTTATACTCTTATTATGAAACTATTGAGATTAGGGCTGAAAAATTACAGAAATTGCGAGAATGTAAGCATTGTTTTTGATAAACAAAAGACGCTTATTATCGGCAAAAACGCTCAAGGAAAAACAAATATCCTTGAAAGCATCTATCTCTTGTCCGATATAAAAAGTCCGAGAACCTCTACTCTCACTGATTTAATCCAATTCGGAAAAGAAAACTTTGAAATCAACGCCTCAATTAAAAAAAATAATACTGATATAGAGTTGGATTTTGCGTACAACACAGAAAAAAAACGCGAATTTAAGATAAACAGAGTTAAATCAACCGCAAGAGATTTTAAACAAACAGTAAAAACAGTTCTTTTCTCCACCAAAGATTTATTACTTCTTAGAGGTGCTCCCCAAGATAGGCGCGATTGGCTCGACAGAGCAATTTCTCAAATCTATCCCGCCTACGACGAACGTTTATCAAAGTTTGAAAAAATACGTATTCAAAAAAATAACCTCCTAAAATCAGAAGTGATTGACGAAACTTTACTGGATATTTATAATGAGCAAATCGCTATCACAGGCGCAAACATAATCTTTTTAAGAAAGAAATTCCTGAAAGAAATCGAAAAAATAGCGTCTGCAAAACACAAAGTAATTAGCGATTCAGAAGATATCACTCTCGCATACACTTGTCCTGCAGAAAGCATTGAAGAGATTAGCGAATACTTGCGTGAAGAAATTAAAAATCGAAAATCAGAAGAATTTGGGCGCAGGCAGACATGCGTTGGTCCGCACCGTGACGATATAGAATTTAAAATCAACGGTATAGATGCAGTGAAATTCGCATCACAAGGACAACAGAGAACACTTATTTTGGCGCTAAAACTCGGAGAACTTGAAATTATCGAAGAGAAGACAGGATATTCTCCGCTGTTACTGTTGGATGATGTTTTGGCAGAATTAGATGAGACAAGGCAAAATTACCTCCTAAAATCAATAGAAACTGATGTTCAGACAATAATCACATCTGTAGACACGCTCCTTTTTGAAGAAGAGTTTCTGAAAGATGTTCAAATTTACTCCGTAGAAGCCGGTCAAATAAAACCTTACTCAGAAATATACGCTGCTTCAAACTTATAAGCTTCAAGAGTTCTTGAAAAATAATCCGGAGCAAGCCCTGCTTTTTCCTTCAAAGAATTCAAGAATACAGCTCTATCGGGCAGCTGTTCCCAAACTATCGGTAAATACACGGCACGCCTGTCTCTTTCAGCAAGGATGACTCCGTGCGGATAAATTTGAGATAACAAATCGCGTTCATCTTTAAAATTAATTCTCTCTATAGAAGACAAAATTGATACAGACAGTTGAAGATTTGGAAGTTCGTCAACTGTCAACGGTTCAAACCTTGGATCTTGAAATCCCGCATTTTTAGCATTATCAATAATATCCAATATCAGGGGTTTTGTAGGATAGACTGAACCGATACAACCGCGCAATTCTCCTGTTTTCAATTTTAATGTGACAAAAGAGGCTCCATATTCCGTCAATACAGGTGGAATGTCGTGTGGAATAAACTCTTCACCTTTTATAGATGCGACAATAGTTTGTTTTACAAGATCAAGCACATATTTTGAATAGTATTTTTCAATAAAAACATTGCGTGAATTTGTATACAAATACCAAGAGCCATAACCAACAACCTTATTCGTATCCCGACTTACATCGCCTGAATTGTACATCATAGCTCTAATCATCGTGCAGTCATTGTTATTCGCAAAATCTACCAAACCCTTAATACAAGCTAATCCGCAAGCCTGCTGAGGTTGAAAAAAGTCCAATTTTCCTGTTTCAATAATAGTTGCCGTATATGTGTCGATTTGTCTGCATTCCTGCTGTGTAAAATAATGACTCAAGTCAGAAGATATTACAAAAGAAGAATTCTCCCAATTTGCTGAAATAATATCAGAAATAAGTCTGTAGTCACAATTCCCGACAAGAATCGGAACTATTTTAAACTTACGTTTTTTCAGTCCTTTAACAAAATCCATCGCGTTTTGGATATGCGGACAGAAAAGGTTTTGAATAAACGGCAACTGAACCTCTATTGAATGTTCGTTATCGAATATTTCATTTGCAACTATGCAAGGAAACGTTTCTGTAAGTTCTTTAATCAGCCTATTATTGACTTCCAAACTTCCCAATGGAGTATCAAAATACGTATACTCCGGAAATGCAATATTATTAAAAGATTCGTGGTGCGAAGGCGCAATAATAAAGATGTTTTCGTTTGGTTCAAGGTGTTGAAAACCCGCCATTGCAGCGTGTCCGGAATAAACAATTCCGGCATGCGGAACAATAATTGCCTTACTTTTATAGTTTGTTTGGCTTTCTTGCTTGAACGAATTCAATAAATTTGTTAACTCTTCAGGTTTTTCAGGATAAAAACTTCCTGCGAATACCGGACTTTTATTCATTATTTTCCCTCTGATAAAAATTATAGTCCAACATCAGTTTGTTGAAAAGAGTTAATTTTTCTAATAACGACAACGAGGCGCCCTGCGCAGCAGGGCGCCTCGTTGTTTATTTTTACTATCTACACGCCTGAACTGAAGGTTTTTAATTTATTAAGTAGAACATCACACATTTGTTTTCTGTCTTCTAAGTCTTTACCTTCAACAAATATTAATTTTTTCTTACCGTCTTCAGTAAGTTCTGCTTTACGGAACCCTTTGTAGTTTGAATACAATTTTGTTTCAACACCTTTTTCGGTCAACAAATCAGCCAAGAATAGTACTCTAGGCGGAATAACATCCAAGCCTAAATCACTATTTTCTGCAATTATATTGTTCTTCGGAACATATTCAAACTCTGCCTTTGCCTCCCCGCCTTCATCACAAGCCAAATATTCTTCAATTGTGGCAGGAGAATATTCGCCATCATAGATTATTGCAGAATCAGTCTCTTTAATTCTGCCTTTTAACAAGTTTAAACCTTCTGCTAACAAGTCAGTTGGCAAGCCCTCAACCAAACTGTTTTCAAATTGGAATGCCGCATGATTTCTTTGTCTGTCAATATCAGAGATATAGTTTTTTGAAAAGTCTTTGCGCATTGAATCAATTTTCTTATCAAAAACAGTTATACCAATTGCTGACAAGGCACATAATGTTGTGAATTTTAAGCCGTCACCTGCAACTAAAGGTTTTACATAGTTATAAGCCTTTTTGTTAAAGCCTCCCTTAAAAGATTTTTGAGAATAACTCAAATTAGAGTACGAAGAAATCGGACTGATATTCATATTAACACCTTTCACATAATACACACATGTTTATTAAAACCCAGAAAAAATTTATTTGCCAGTGAGATTTACAATTCTTTGCAAATTTCTTTTAAATATTGTCTTATAGCACCTGTTATCATCAAATCAGGTTCAGCACCGCAAACTTCATCCAAAACATTCACACCTCTTCGTTTTTCACCGTTTTGAATATATAATAAACCCAATTTGATTTTATCGTATATATCGTTTGAAGATTGATATTCACGAATCTTTACGGCTGATATTCCCAATGATTGGTAACATTGGATAAGATTTTGATAGTATTTAAAATTAAGTCCATAAAATTTTACAGCATTTTCAAAACAATCTCGAGCCATATCGGGATACCCAATAAAAGTATATGTTTCGCCTAAATTATTGTAAAAAATTGCGGTCGCTTGAGTAGACGGACTCAATGAAATTGCGATTTTAAATTCCTGAATTGCCGCATAATAAATTCTGTCTTGCAAGTAATTCAAACCGACATTATTATGATAAAATGCATCTTTTTCAGCCTCTATTGTGTACTTATGAGGTTTTCTGTACGCTGAGCAGAGGATTATAACAAGTAGTAAAAAAACTGTAAGAAATTTTTTCATCATAAAAGTGAGATTTCCAAACCTTCATAAGCCATTATAGCGTTTTCATCAGAATACTCTTCTGCCAACAAATCCAGCTTTTCATCATTATATCCCGGATCATAGTGGAAGAATACCATTTGTTTTGCTTCAACCTGACGTTTGCAATCAAGCGCCATTTCGAATGTAGAATGTCCAAACCCTTGTTTTGGTACATAAATACTCAAATAATCTTCTGTTGAATATTGCGCATCATGGATAATCAAATCACATCCTTTTGCAAATTTAACGAGTTTTTTATCCCCGCCCGGATAGCTTTCTTTGTCTGTAGCATAAACAAGCGTTTTACCTTTGTACGCAATTTTATAGATAAACACGCCGTTTTGCGGGTGAGCGTACGATTTATAACAAGTGACTACAACATCTTCGTCTGTAAAATCGTTTTCTTTCAAGTCATTGACTCTTAAAACAGTCGGCAAATCGTCACCTTTTTTGAAAATTACGTAATTAGTTTCGTTCAAATCCATTATTCGTAAGTCAGCCGCAATATCACCCAAATCTAACGGAAAAGACTTTGTAAAAAGCAGTTTTGCAAGTTCATCTTCAAGGGTTTCATTATAGTTTACCCCGCCTAGCAGTGCCATTCTGGTGGATGCCAAGTGCGAAGGTCTAAAAAACGGAAAACCTTGTATATGGTCAAGATGGATATGGCTCAGTAGAATTGAGCATCTTACAGGAGTTCTGTCTGTGATTGTCGTACCTGATTCAATATATTTTTGCATAAGTTCATTTCCAAGACTTATAAGCCCTGTTCCAGCATCCAAAATAATCAAGTGACCGCCAACATTGACCTCAACACAAGCAGTATTTCCGCCATACTTTAGAAAATCAGCTTGTGGAACCGGATAACTTCCTCTTACACCTCTAAACTTAATTCTGAACTCTTCCATTTTCTATTCCTTATTTTTTGTTATTTCAAAAGTAGTATTTCTGTCTTCTTCCTGACCATACAAAGATTCTGTACCTAATAAACGCAACTTGGAACGCGTTTGTATGTCTTTAAGATTAGTTTCTTTCAAGAATATATCAACAAGAACTCGATTTTTATTTGAATTGATATTTACAACTCTGAATGCATTCGGATAAGTTACAAGTGACGGAGATGACACATAGACAATATTTCCGTCCTGTTTTGCTCTTACGCAATGATAATGTCCCTGCAAAACTACAATCGGATTTGGATATGATTTAAGAAGTTTCTTTATCTCATATTCGTTACACATTTTGTGATTCGGACTTGAAAAAGGTTCATTTATCGGAACATGAGTACACAAAATCATAACATCCTTTGGATGATTTTCAAACTCTTCTCTCAACCATTTCATCTGCGTTTCAGAGATTTCACCGTTTGAAGTCAGTTTGTAGTCAATGATTGAATCTAAGCAAACCACCCTAAATCCTCTTTTGGGCGTAAAAGCATAGTAAATATTATCAGATTTCATTGCACTATCAGAGTTTTTCAACATTTCAACAAATTTAGACTTCGTTAAAGGTCCGTCGATTGCTATATCGTGATTTCCGTCAATCGCATACCAAGGATAAGAAATCTTTGAGGCATGAGTAAGAAATTTTTCCAACTCACTAATTTTCGGTTTATTAACCAAATCTCCGGTAAACATGACAAAATCATAAGGACCAGATGTGTTTAACTGAAAAACTACATCATCCAAAAGTTCCGGTGATTTTTTCAAGAATTTATAAGAAGTATTCTCCTCAAACGAAGAAAAATGAGCGTCACTAACTTGTGCAAACCTTAAATTATTATTCGCAGCCGTGCAAACTTGTGAACTGATAGCACACGCGACCAATATCGTCAGGATAAAATTAGTTATTTTTTGAAAAAATGTTTCTCTCTTCTCTTTTTTGTATGATTTTCTGTTCATATCGTTATGTATATAATAATCTATTTTCAAAAAAAAATCCAGCAGTTCTCCGTCAACAAAAGTAATAAGGGGTTAAAAAATTTAATTGTAAACTTTTGTAACGATTTACCAAAAAATCCTAAAGTTTTTCAAAAAAATGCCGTTAACAAGAATGTAAGGTTTATAGGAGTATTGTTATGTATACGATGTGGCCCGGTTGTTATAGTTTTAGAGACGAAATCAAGATGTTTGCACTTTGGTTCAAAGAACAAACAGAAGCTTTAATATTAAAAATTTATGAACTTGACTATAAATTTAACAGTTAACGTTCAGAAAAAAAGTCTAACTCTCGAAATACGTACACAAAGCACTTTGTAAAAGGTGCTTTTTTTTTGACTGCTTTTCTGCTAGAATAGTGTTTGAACCTGGGGCGCAGTATTTATTTTCCAGTGCTGCGGATTGAGAATGAAGAGAATATTTTTTCTAATAATTTCATTAATATTTTTTCTACAGACTTTTATAGCACCTGTTTTTGCGGATGCTGAGCCTGTAAAAGTTATGTCACTGAATTATGATGACTCTTCTTCTCTTGTCTATATTACGACCAGAGATTCTTCAAATGGTACATCTGAGCAAACTCCTTTGAAATATGTCCGCTTGACGAATCCTAACAGGATTTATTTTGATATAAACAACGCAGTATTGATTGGTGAAAAACAGCAGCTAGTCTTTGAAAAAAGTACAATAAAAGAAATTCGTCTTGCGCAATTCGATACAAACCCTAACATAGTAAGAACAGTCATTACTTTTGAAGAAGATTTTGACACCTCAAAGGTCAAACTGATGTCTTTGGACGGAAACATTATAGTTAAAGCCTCAACTCCGGCATTAAGAAACGATTACTTCAACATAATTTATAACGACAAGCCTCAAAACCAAGCTTATTCGAGCATCGTTGCAAACTCTCAGTATGTAAAAAAGGTTGAAATACCGGTTACAACAACCGTTAAACCTCCAAGTAACGTTATGGATGATATTCAAAGAGCTTTTGAAAACTCCACGCTTGCAAATTCAAGCGGAAAAACTTACGATTCAGTCGTATCAGTAGATTTATCTTCCGCATTAAAGCTAAGAACAAAGTATTTTATAAACCAATATATTCCGAAAAACGGAGGTTTGCTGGTTAGCGGACTCGGACAAATTACAACCGGAAAAATGTTTTATCTGTCTTCACCAAAACGCGCTGTTATAGATTTGCCTAACGCGTTTTTGGACAAGAGTGTACGTAACAAAGAAATCAGTTTATGTTCTGACGGAAGTTGCAAGGATACTGCAAAAATCGGACAGTTTGAATACAATACCGCAAGAATTGTCATAACTTCTGATCGCGCGGAAAAATACATCCCGATTTATGCGCAAGATTCACAATCGTTGTTTTTGATTGACACTGATAAATTGAACCACACTTCGCTCGTTAGCAATGTTTCAAATATAAATAAGGCTTATGTGCGCAAAATAGACCCGAAAACAAACGAATTAATTTTGTCGTTTACAACGCCGGTTGTTCATTCAATCATAAGGAATGATAACTCTTTGAACTTCTACTTGTTTAATGTTAAAGGATATAACGAGCAAGATTTGATAAAGACTTTAAACAACACTTATTACAAACCTTTTACACTCTCACTTCTGCCTCAAATCGGCGTAAGAGCTTCTATGAATATTAGCAAAGACGATATTGTAAAAATTGAACAGAGCGTAGATGCTAAAGCATTAAAAATCACCATAACTAAAGCGCAACAAGAGGTTGTTGCGAAAGTCGAAAAGCCGACGAAGAAAAATAACGCTAAAAACAAAGTCGTCTTAGATGCAGGACATGGTGGTTCTGACTATGGCGCTATCAGGGAAGGTATTAACGAAAAAGATATCACCCTCGATGTAACTCATAGAGTGGACGCGATTCTCCGTTCAAAGGGTTATAAAACAGCGCTTACAAGGAAAGATGATACTTTTGTGTCACTGGAGGATAGAGTTAATATTTCAGAAAACGAGGCACCGGAAATCTTTGTAAGTATTCATGTTAATTCTGCTGTTGCGACTGAACCTTATGGTATCGAAACTCACTATTATCACGATTACAGCAAAGAGCTTGCAGACGTGATTCACAAGCATTTGGCAAAAGAAGTTAACTCCAAAGACAGAGGTTTGTTTAAATCCAAATTTTATGTTATAAATCATACTACAGTCCCTGCTGTTCTTGTTGAAATAGGATTTATCTCAAACGAAAACGAACGGAACGAATTGATAACGGATTTAAGAAAGCAAAAAACAGCTAAAGCGATTGCAGACGGTATTATTGAGTACTTGCAGTCAGTGAATGGAAAGAAGTAGAAATGAAAAATTCTCCAATAGGTTTTTTTGATTCAGGTGTCGGCGGACTTTCGGTCTATGCCAGATTTAAAAAGCTGTTGCCGAATGAAGAAACAATATATTTTGGAGATTTAAAAAACCTGCCTTATGGGAATAAATCACAACAAGAACTCATAGGCTTTGCGGGAAGAATTTTGGACTTTTTTAAGTCAAAAGGTGTAAAAGCTGTCGCCATTGCTTGCAATACATCTTCGGCTCTTGCTTACGAGAGCGTTAAAGATAACTATGATTTTAAAATTTATCCTATAATTCAAACTTGCGCAGAAGTTATCGCTTCAAGCGGAGCCAAAAAGATTGGAGTTTTTGCAACTGAAGGAACAGTTAAATCAGGCGCTTACACAAGAGAATTACAAAAACACAATTTTAATATTCAAGTAAGAGAAATTGCCTGCCAAAACTGGGTTTCTATAGTTGAAAGCGGAGTTTTGCTTGAAAATACCGAAAATAGCGCAGCAAATCTTGATGTAAAAAATCATCTTGATGAGATGATGAAATTCAATCCAGACAAAATAATTCTGGGATGTACTCATTATCCTTATTTAACCCCAATTTTAACAAAGTTCATGCCGGAATACAAATTTATCGATCCTGCAATTATTTTTGCACAATATCTAAAATCAGATTTGGAAAAGAACGGTCTTATTAACTCTGGAAGCGGAGCCGAGGAGTTTTATGTGAGCGCAAATCCTGATGAATTTTATCACAACTCACAATTGTTCTATAAATTAAAAGAAAAACCGCAACTGGTTCAAACCGTTATGGTTTAAGTTGCCGAAAGAGGTCATAAGCATCAGGAAACTTTAGTGCCGTAGATTTTGGGATACATTCAACCCCGAGAGCTTCCGCAACCGAGTGAATATTGTAAGTTGCAGAAATAATTACCACCTTTGTATTCAAATAATTTTTAAAGGTTTTTATTTGCTTAACAAGCCATTCTCCCGCGTAATCCGGCTCAAAATCAGATTCCATTTGCATATCAGTAATAATTATGTCAAAAGGCGTATCGTTGTTTCCCATTAGTTTGCTATAGCCTTCTTTTGCAGATTCTGCAGTTTGAATTTCGCAACCTTCAAAAATTTCTTCCATTTGGAGTTTGTGGTAATCTCGCCAACCTTTAACATCATCAACTATTAATATTTTCATTTTCTAAGAACTTCAGCTCCGTCTAAATAAACAAACTCAGGTTCAAAATTTTCCCCGCAGTTAATAACGACAAGAATTCGTAAGCATTTTTCTAAAGCACCTTCTACATCAACCTCATTGAAACACATCATTGGAACATCTTTCCATTTGAGGTTGATTCTTGCGTATTTTGCAGGAAAATCAGCATTCAAATCAGGTGTTAAGGAGAATATTGCGTGCGAAATCGAATTGGTTTCAATCTTATTTCGTTGCATTATTTCTTGTAAAAGTTTTATTGTAGCACTTCCAATAGCTTCCGGTGTATTTTCATCTACAATAATTGCCCCTCTTATACCTTTTGAAATCATATTTTTTCTCCTTCGTATAAATAAAATAATGCAGCAAGAGTTTGTCCGGTCAAGATATAACCTTTGCTTTCCATGTCTCGTAACCATTTATGCACATCCACAATTTTTATCCAAACTCTATCCACGATGACACCGCCGTCAGCCACAGGTGTTTTAACGGTGTTTTTATCCTTTACGTAAGCAATAGCAATGGTTACCATTTCTGAAACACAGCCTGGGGAGCTCGCAATATTTCGGGATTTTATCTCAATTTTGTCAGCAACAAGCCCTGCTTCTTCCAGCAGTTCGGCTTTTATCGCATCTATTGAACTTTCGCCCAGTCTTTCATCTCCAACCAGTCCTGCAGGAATTGCAATAGAATATTGCCCTCTACCTTCTGCTTTCATAGGGGGACGCTCTTCAATCAAAAATAGAATTTCATCACCTGCGACAGGTAAAATTACCACGACATCACTTGCATTTGGTCTGTGAGCATAAACCCAAGGTTTGCCGCTTTTTGACGGTGTGCTTTTTAATTGTAAAAACTTTGTATCGTATAATACTTTGCTCATAATTCTAAACAGGAAGTTTTAAACAAAACTCCGTATAAACTCCTTCTTCACTTTCAACATTCAAATCTCCGTTATGCGCTTTCAAAATCTGTAAAGCCAAATACAAGCCTAAGCCGGTCCCAATTTTGCGGAATTTTTTAGCCGCAGAATAATATTTATTAAAAATTTTATTAATATCTTCTTTTGAAATTCCCGCACCATGGTCTTTAACCTTAATTGTTACGTAGTTAGGAATTTCACCAATTGAAATATCAATAGGTGACTGCGGTTCACCATACGAGATGGCGTTTTGGATAAGGTTTTTGATAACTCTTTTTAACTGAAATCTGTCCGCAAAAACCCTAATGTCTCTATCCAAAATAAAATTAATCTTATTCTTAGTTTTTGCCGCTATCGGCGTCATTTCTTCAATAATTTCTTCTATAAATGACTTTAACATAATATTTTCTTTATAAAGAGTGATTTTACCGCCTTTAATTTTGTAGGTTTCAAGTACAATTTGTACAAGGTCTAGAAGCTCTTTATTGGATGTCTGCATATTTTTCAGAGCAAGTCTTTGTTTATCGCTAATTTTACCAAAACTTTCGCCCAAAAAGAGTTCTATCATATTGGTTTCAGCAATAATAGGAACTTTCAAATCGTGAGTAAGAGTTGCGACAAAATCCTCTTTTACGGTTTCCAATTCCTTTTGGTCAGTAATATCTTTTATAATAACAACATATCTTTGTTTATGCTCGTCTAACTTTAATTCAACTGAACTTGCGACAAAATTAGAAACTTTGTTCCCTAATATAACAACTTCGTCATTATTCAATGCTTGCACAGGTTTGCTAAGAGGAATTTTTACAAATTCATTGAGATTGCGTCCGACAAGATTTTTGCCGTCAACCCCAAACCATTCCGCAATTTTTGCTGTAGCTCTATAAATAGTTCCGTCAGAGTCTGCCGCAAGTAAACCGTCGGAGAGGGAATTGATAACTGCTTCCAAAAACTTATTCTGCCTTGTTAAATCATTTTGATACTCAACAACCATTGTTTCACGGTCATGTAAACTCTCAATCATTCTGTTTAAGCTATCTGTAAGGTTTTCAATATCAGGAAAATCCATTTTGTTAATCTTTTTAGAAAGGTTTCCGTAACGAATCGAGTTAACTGTTTTTGTAACATCTTCCAAATAATCGTTCAATTTGTTCCACTTCTTTTTAGAACTTCGCACAAAAATAAAAAGTGAAGACAAAACTATAAGAATAAAAAGGTTCAAAATCGTCATTATGATTGCAGAATACTCGTTGCACACAATATCTAAAATTTTGGATGGCATGGCTTGTGGTCCTATTTTAAATTTTCATGGTATAATTATAGCAGAAATCAGGGTAGTTATAAATATGAATAAGATTATAGGATATTTTACGGGAGTTTTCTGTATGCTCAATGCATCAGCATGTTGGGCTGTGGATAAATTTGACGTGCTTCCTGATTTGCCGGATCCGCTTGCGTATGCAGTTCAACCGGCTGCAGCATCAACCGTTTCAGGTGCAGGTAATACTTCTTCTATTCTGGGCGGTGCGCAATCTGTAGGCGGAGAACCAAATATTATATCTGTTGTTCTTTCTCTGGCTTTTGTTGTTTTGTTAATATATCTTACAGGGATTTTATACGCAAAGCTTAACAGAGTCGGTTTTAATACCCTTAAACGTCAGCAGGGAGATTTTGCAAAATCTCATGTTTCCGTTATTTCAACTACCCAGCTCGGAAACAACAAGACTTTGCATGTAGTCGAACTTGACGGCAAGAGAATGTTAATCGGTGCATCTCAAGGCGCAATACAACTTATCAAGGATTTGGGTTCATCCGAAGAGGGTGATTTCGACGGAGAGTATTCAAAAATTGAAATTCCGAATATTAAGATTCCAAAAATTGAGATACCTAAAATAGAAATCCCTTCAATCGGTTTTTCAAAAATGGTCACAAAATCTCATAAAAAGTTGGAGGAAGAAATGCAAAACGAACCGGATGAAACTTCCTTTACAGAAGAAGTAAATATGGAAGAAGAAAGACCGGAAGACGTTATAGATTCATTATTTACACAGCAAAACAGCGTACCGGAAGAGCCGGAAGATAAAACTTCAAACGAACATATGGTTGATCCAGATGACTTTGCTTTGTATAAAAAATATTTGTAGTATATGGGAGAGAAAATGTCTAAGTGTGTAAAAATTGCTGACAAAATTGTCGGGGATGGTTATCCTTGCTTTATTATTGCAGAAATCGGGATTAATCATAACGGCTCCGTTAATTTTGCAAAAAAAATGATTGATATAGCTATTACAACCGGTTGCGATGCAGTTAAGTTCCAAAAACGAACGGTTGATATTGTTTATACAAAGGAAGAACTTGCAAAAGAGCGCAAAAGTGTTTTTGGCAATACAAACGGTGATTTGAAACGCGGTCTTGAGTTTGGCTATGATGAGTACAAAGAAATTGATGGGTATTGCAAAGAAAAAGGCATAATTTGGTTCGCATCCTGTTGGGACGAAGGCTCTGTTGATTTTATGGAGAAATTTGACATTCCTTGCTACAAAATAGCGTCAGCTTCATTAACTGATGACAATTTGCTAAAATATACAAAATCCAAAGGCAAACCAATTCTGCTCTCAACCGGCATGAGTAGTATGGAAGAAATTCGTCATGCGGTTTCGATTTTAGGCGAAGATAATTTGATTATTTATCATTGCACATCAACTTATCCTTCCAACGCTGAGGAGATGAATTTGAGAGTTATTGAAACCTTCAAAAAAGAATTTGATTGTCCGATAGGATATTCCGGTCACGAAAGAGGAGTAACTCCTTCCGTTTTGGCTGTAGCTTTGGGTGCAAATTCTGTTGAAAGACATATTACGCTTGATAGAACGAATTGGGGTTCAGATCAGGCTGCGAGCCTTGAAATGGCAGGTCTCTATCATATGGTGCGTGATATAAGACAAACCCCCGTACTTTTAGGCGACGGCAAAAAGATTGTTTACCCGAGAGAACTCCCTATTATTGAAAAGCTGAGAAGGGTATAAGTGTAATGCTGAAATTTCCTAAAACAATAAAAATGGTTATAACTGATTTTGACGGAATTGTGACGGATAATTGCGTTTACATTGCCGCAAATGGTGATATGTCACGCAAACTCAATTTCAAAGATGTTATGGCGTTTTCTCTTTTGAGAAAAAACGGGTATAAAATCGGTATAATTTCCGGCGAAACAAATTCTGCGATTGAAATTTTGGCTAAAAAATTCCAAATAGAAGAAGTGCATCAAGGTATAAGACAAAAACTTGAAGTGTTGAATGCTATTATAGAAAAATACAATTTGAACGAGGATGAATACGTCTATATTGGCGATGACGTCAATGATTACGACTCTTTATGTAAAGCAAAATATGCAGTAACTGTCCCGACTGCCGTTAAAAAAGTCAGAGAAATTGAAGGCATTCAAATAACCGACACCCCGAGCGGTGACGGAGCTTTCAGAGAAGTTGTTGATGCTATAATCGGCTAAGCTCTTGAAAATACTTCGACATCAATGTTATCAAATGTTTTATCAAAGAAAAATGCTGCGCTTGCAACCATAGACGCGTTATCAGTACAATATTTCATCTGTGGTGCATAAACATCGTACCCTTTGTCTTTGAGAGCAAATATTTTTCTTCTGATTTCCGAGTTTGCCGCAACACCGCCTGCGAGAACAATTTGCTTGTAACCTCTTACTTCTGCTGCGTGCAAAACTTTTTTCACAAGGGTTTCTGAAACACATTCCTGAAAGCTTGCACAGATGTCTTTGACCGGAAGTTCTTTTCCGTCAAAGCTTTTAACTAATCTTAAAGTTGCTGTTTTGAGTCCGCTAAAGCTAAAATCATATTCCCCGACTTTTGCTTCCGGTAGTTTAAATGCGTGTGGATTACCTTCCTGTGCCATTTTATCAAGCTTAGGTCCTCCGGGGTATGGAAGCCCGATTAATCTGGCAACTTTGTCATAAGCTTCTCCGACTGCATCATCAATCGTTTCGCCAATAATTTCCTGCTCAGAATATGATTTGACGTCAATAATCTGAGTATGACCTCCACTTACCAATAGCGCGATAAACGGCGGCTCAAGCTGTGTGTCAATAAAGTTTGCGGCAATATGTGCATTCAAGTGGTTTATCCCAATGAATGGTTTGTCATAAGCTAAAGCTAATGATTTAGCCGCATTCAAACCGACCAAGAGACAACCTACAAGCCCAGGACCAACAGTACCGGCAAAAGCAGTTATCTCTTCCGGCTTAATGTTTGCTTGCTTAAAAGCTTCGTCAACGACTACGTTAACAGCCTCTAAATGTTCTCTTGCCGCGATTTCCGGAATAACACCGCCGTAAGCCTCATGAATTTTTATTTGAGAGGCTACGACATTTGCAAGTACTTCTCGTCCGCCTCTAACAATAGCACAGGCTGTTTCGTCACAGCTGGATTCCAACGCCATTATGATTGAATTTTTATCGATTGTAACAGGTTTGTTACTGAATAATGTATTTTTAAGCTTGTTCATAGTAGCATTATAGTACGACAACATACGAGTGGCAACAGGGGCAGGGGTAAATATAAAAACTTCTGGTATCACCCGCCCAAAGGATAAATTCAAGGGTTGTGAATAACTCGTAATTCGTTCCAAAGGGTGACTTGGAAGAACATAAACAACTTAGTAGTCAAATGGAATGTCACCCGCCAAAAGGTTGTAAAAAATGAAATTTCTTGATAAAGCAAAAATAAGAGTAGTGTCAGGTCATGGCGGAAACGGCATGGTAGCTTGGCGACGTGAAAAATATGTAGACAAAGGCGGTCCTGCAGGTGGTGACGGCGGTCGCGGCGGTGATATTTATTTTGTGGCTGACGAGAATATGTCTACTCTTTTGGACTTTAAGATAAAATCTGTTTATAAAGCACCTTCCGGTGAAAATGGCGGGATTAAAGGTATGCACGGAGCTTGTGCTAAGGATATGTTCATTAGAGTTCCTTTGGGTACTTTGGTTCGGGATTCTAAGACAGGTAAAGTAATTGCTGATATAACCGAACCTGAGCAAAAGGTATTGGTTGCAAAAGGCGGAAGAGGCGGAAGAGGAAACGCGCGTTTTGCTACAGCACAGAAACGAGCTCCGCAGTTCTGCGAACCCGGCGAACCGGGGATTGAAAGAGTTTTAGAACTGGAATTGAAATTAATTGCGGATATCGGGCTTTTGGGCATGCCAAATGCGGGCAAATCAACGTTTATCAGCTCTGTAAGTTCTGCAAAACCGAAGATTGCGGATTATCCGTTTACAACTCTTGTGCCGAACTTGGGTGTTGTAAAGAAACCTGACGGCGGGACATATGTTATTGCTGATATTCCGGGGTTGATTGAGGGCGCATCTGCGGGTGCAGGTTTGGGACACGAATTTTTGCGCCACGTGGAAAGATGCAGATTCTTGATTCATATTGTGGATTTGACCTCTGAAAACCCAGTGAAGAATTACGAAATCATCAACGAGGAACTCAGAAAACATTCAGAAGGACTTGCAAATCTGTATCAAATTTTGGTTTTGAACAAAATTGATGCGATTAATGAAGAGACTTTAGATAACTATAAAAAAGAGTTTGGCAAATATTCTAAGGATGTTTTTGCAATTTCTGCGGTTACAAAACAGGGCTTGGACGAGCTGCTTTATTTTGTGGCACAGAAAGTGGATGAAATTCCGAAACCTGTTTCTGATATTGATATTGAAGAAGACTTGGCTGCTTATGATAATGATGACAGCAGTTTTGAGGTTATAAAAGTTGCTAAGGATGCGTATGTAATTTCAGGCGGTAAAATCAACCGTTTGGCAAAGGTAACTGATGCGAGAAATACCGAGCAGGTTGTAAGACTCCAAAATATTATGAAAAGTATGGGTGTGTTTGATGTTCTGCATAAACACGGGCTTAAAAACGGGGATACGGTTATCCTCGGTCATTTGGAACTCGGCTATTATGATGATGAAATCTGGGGTGAAGGCAGTAAGGTTTAGTTTTATATAAGTACATAAAGGAGTAGGATATGAAAGTATCGTTGAAGACATTTTTACCAATGAGTGTGGCGGGTGCAATGTCACTAACATCTTGTTTTTCTGTTAATGATGCAATAGATGTATATTGCAAACATAACAACAAAACAGCAAATGAATACTACGAGTTATATAATTTGCCTAATAGTGTTGTTAAAACATCAAAACTGGATTCCCTTGCATATCGTGATATTTTCAATACGACCCAATTGGCGAATGATTCAAGCGCAGTTGCAGACTTCAACAAAATCGCCGCAGAGTACAGAGCGCCTAAAAATGCGGTGGGTTCAAGACCGGTGAAAGAGTTCCAAAGACAAAAAGCTATAGATGTTGGTATGACATTAAACGAATACAGAGAACTGGATTCATTTAAGAGACCACAAGTAAGACAACATTTATTGGATAAGTATGGATACAAAAAATTCTTTGAAGCCAATGGCATTTGGGACGATAGCATAAAAGCTATGTGTGAGAATTATTCCAAAATGTACCATTACTATTTAGATAACTAAACGCTATGAAATCAGCAATTGAAGAAGCTTTAAAATGTAATATTGATGTACCTGTCGGGTGTATAATCAAAAAAGACGGCGAGGTAGTTTCCTCTGCGCATAACAGACGAGAGCTTGATGATGATGTGACTGCGCATGCGGAAATCCTTGCGATAAAAGACGCACAGAAGGTTTTGAACACTTCAAGGTTGACTGATTGTGAAATGTATGTGACTTTAGAACCTTGTCCGATGTGTGCGTGGGCGATTTTGCAATCGGGGATAAAAACTTTGTATTTTGGTTCATACAACCCACAATATGGGGGAATTGAGTCAAAAGTAAATTTGAAAGAGATTGCTAAATCCAAAATAAAAGTGTATGGTGGTATTGAGGAAGAAGAGTGCGATAAAATCTTGAGGGATTTTTTTGAGAGAATCAGAACAAAATGATTACGAAAACAGAACTGGATAAATTAGTTAAAAAATACGAAACACCTGAGTTTATCAAAGATGACCCGATTCAGTTTATGCACAAATACAAGGTTAAATCGGATTCGGAGCTTGCCGGATTTGTCGCGTCTTTGTTCGCTTACGGAAACAGAAAAGTCTTTATCAAAAAACTTGATGAGATTTTATCCAAAGCAAACGGAGATGTCACAGGATTTGTTAAAAACGGGGATTTCTCTTCCCTAAAAGGTGTGGAGTACAGATTTTCTAAAGAGAGTGACATAATTCCGATTTTCGAGATATTGAGTCAACTGTATAACAAAAGTAAAGGTTTAGAGGAACTATTTGAATACAGTTGGCAAAATGCGGATGACTACACAAAATTTTTTCAAACTGTTGTGGATTATTTTTATTCTCGTGCGCCAAAGACTGTCGGACAAGGGTTTTATCATATGATACCAAACCCTGCTAACGGCGGTGCAATGAAGAGGATGAACATGTTTTTAAGATGGATGGTAAGGAAACCGCCTGTAGATTTGGGAATTTGGGACTTTATGCAGCCAAAAGCCCTATTAATCCCACTTGACGTCCATGTCGCAAGAATTTCCAGAGAAATGGGATTGCTGCAGAGAAAAAGTAATGACTTCAAAGCTGTAATTGAGCTTACAGAGAGACTCAGAGAGTTTTGTCCTGAGGATCCGGTAAAATATGATTTCGCAATGTTTGCTTTTGGTGTAGAATTAAATCGTAATAAGTTGGAGCTAAAAAATGGATAAATTTGATGTAAGAAGTATGAAATTTATGGGAATATTACTGCTTATATGTCTTGTTTTCGCATTGGTCGTATGGCGTGCTTTTCAATATTTGCCGTCAGATGAGACCACACAAAATCAGCAGGAAATAATCGTTCCCGGAGATAACACGGATGCTGATATAAAGTCTAACGACGAGGATTCTGAACAAGCCGATGACGAGGATGACGAAGAGGATGCAGACGATACAGAGGAAGAAGCTGATAATACAGACTCTCAAGCCGATGAACAGACCGTTAACTCTGAACCCGAAGCTACACCGTCTCAGGACCAATCAGCAGAATTTGAGCAAATCAGAAACCTTGAAGAGATTAAAGTCCCTCAGGGTAGATAATAAAATACATAAAAGGGTAAATTTTGGTTAACAAACACTTGATTTAACTTATTGTTTATAGTAAATTTACCCGTGTAGAGTGCTTACGCCAATATGACACTCACATCGGAGCCGAAAGACTTGTAGTCGATAACAAGTACAGACGTTCCAAACAAAAAGGAAAAACAGTATGAACCTAAAAAACAAACAGGAAATCATAGAAAAATTTGGAGCAACTGCTAAGGACACCGGTTCTGCAGAAGTTCAAATCGCTATGTTGACCCAAAAAATTTCTGAATTAACAGAACACATGAAAGCTAACAAGAAAGACTTCGCTACAAAACGTGGTCTTTTGATGATGGTTGGTAAAAGAAAAAGACTTCTTTCTTACCTTAAAGAGAAAAATCTTGAAGGTTACAGAAGCCTTATCAAAGAACTTAATATCAGAGGTTAATAAAAAATCCGTCCGGTTGGACGGATTTTTTATTTCTAAATATTTTCTATGCGTTTTGGTCTTTCAGTATCTTCTCAATATCGCCGCTATATAATTCGTACAATTTTGTTATTGATGGTGTAACATTATCGCCCAAGTCTTCATAGGTATCTTTTAATTCTTTAGCTGCTTCTTTCAAGCCTTTTTCATCATTAGGATTTTTCATTGCTTTTCTGTAAGCGTCCGCAGCCTTGCTAAATATTTTTAAATCACCTGTTTTTGACTTTACCCCGCCATCTTCCATATCACTGATTTGACGATCCAAATCAAGCACTTGCTGCATTTTGTTACTCAATTTGTTGTACTCTTTTCCAAGAGCATTAATTTGTTTTTCGTAGTCTGCCGTCAAAGTATTAGCTTCTTTTTGAGCAGTCTCAATTTCCTTTTCTTTAGCCGTTATATCTGATTTTAATTTTTCAACTTCTGCTTGAATACCCGCTTTATCCTCTTCGGATGCACCTTGCAGTTCGCCTAACTTTGCAGTCAAAGCATCCTGCAAGCTTCCGAGTTCACCTTGCAAACCTGTAATTTCAGAGTTTTTCGTCTGAATTTCGCTATCTGCTTCATCTTTAAGAGATTTTATTTCATTAAGCTTATCGTCTTGAATTGTATTAAATTCTGTAGTTTCTTTCGCACCAATTTGTTCCATCAACACGTGACGCTCTTTTTGAAGCTCTTTCAAAGTTTCTTCTTTTGCTTCTTCTGTGGTAACATTTTTTGACTTGTTCTCAATTTTAGCAGCAGTGTGACTTGCAACCTTCATGAAAATACTAGGTCCGAGCTGTGCTAAAGTTAATCCTAATAAAGAATGACTGGATGCACCGCGCAAACGATTTTCTTTGGCTACATCAATTTGCTCGCCGTTTCTTAATGTATAAATTTTTGCACTTCCGTCTGAAATTGCACCCATCTTCTTATCCTTGTGTTATCTTACATATATATAAAGTCATAAAAAAATATCCGATTTCACTATCGGATATTTTTGTTACAAAACTTAATATAGGGAGAATTTCTTACGATTTCTTGTTCTCCGGATAAATCAAATCAAACGCTTCAACTATTTTCGCGCTCTTTTCGTCACCGGACATATTATCATAAATTAATTTAATTTTATTTTTCCATTCTTTCTTCTTATCACTACTTGCTGTTTGATATTCTTTTACTGCTCTGAAGAAATCACGTTTAGTAAAACTAGCCTCAGCTTTTGTGCTATATGAACCGTCTTCTGCTTGCGCAAACTTGTCATTCAATTCAGTTGTGCTAACCCTATTGAATTTATTTCCATTAGCTTTATCAAGAATTTGTTCGTTCTGAACTCCTTGCAGTTCATCGCGCTGTGAAACAAGTTCTCTAAGACTACTTTGGACTTTATCAATTTCTGTTTCTCTGGCATTTTTAGCTTTTTCTGCAGCAGGAATAGTTGTTTCTTCTAATTTTTTGATTTCTTTTTCTAAATTTTCTTTGTCACTTAAAGCTTTTTTTGCAGCCTCGGCGTCAGCTTTTAGCTGATCAATGTCGTTCGGTTGAGGATCTTTTTTTTCTGCATTTTCATATTTTTCCATTATCATTCTGTATACATCTTTTGCTTCATAGTTACTAAGCGATTCTTTTTTGTCATTTAGTTCATTATTCAAAGTTGCAACTCTTTGACCGGCAGGATCTTCGTCTATATCATAAGACAAAGCCTCTTCAACACTGTCACAGCCAAGTTTTTGTACACTTGCATTTATTTGTTTATTCAAACCTTTAAGGTCAGCTTCTACATTTTTTGTAGAAGTTTCTTGTTTGTACGCAATAAACTGGTTCAGAACATTACCGCCAATTTGCATAAGAACATTCCCGAGCGCAAAACCAGCCATAGCATTATAATTATAAGTCCCGTTACAGCTGTTATAAAAAATATTATTCAAGCCATAACCACTAAAGATATTTCCTATACCACCGAATCCGACATTACCAAAACCGCTGCAGCTGTTATAACTGCCAAAGCCGGTATTATACATATTCATCATATTGTAATTAGTAAATGTCATCTTAATATCTTTCGTCTTACTCTTACAAATATATAAAGTGTTCAAAATTCAGACGATTTCAGGATTGATATTAATTGTTACAAAACTTAATAATTAATATGAGATACAAAATTATTTTGCAAACAGGTTCGTATTATTATCCAAGAACTCTGTAAGATTAAATGTCTTTCCGTCTAAATGCTCATCCAGTTGCTTGAAGGTATCCAAGTTTTCAGAGATTTTACTAATAGGAGTTTTGTTAGTCAAAAATGGGAAAGTGTTAATTTCGCAAGTAGTTTTTGCTTTCTCCGCAGCTTTGATTACTTCCGGTAAAACTTGTAATTTTTCTAACTGAACGTCAGGTGAGATAAAACTCTTTATTCCGTCTGCGAAACTTCTTTCTTTAGAAAAATCCATCAAAAATCCGCCTTTAAGGGTTGAATCAGCAATATTACCCACTAATGGCGCTGTTGCTTTCATATAAGATGCGGCTTCTTTGCAATCATACAAAGGTGAGATTGACGCTAATGCGTATTTTGATGCAATTGTGTCAGAGTTATCAATAATAGCTTGTGATAATTCAATCGCCTCCGGATTTTCCTTTGAAACCTTAGGGAGTTTTTCCATTAAGAATTGGAAAAAGTTCTTGTTCTCTGCTCCAATTTTTTTAATATCAATTCTTTTGTTTACAAGTTCATGAGTATTTGCAAGTTCACATACATCAGAAACCAAGCCGAGATGTTTCGGGTTCATAGACTTTAATTCATTTTTGAATTTAGCTACTTCAGGAAATTTTTGTGCGAAATAATCAATATTCTCCAATAGTTGTTGTGTAGTTCTTTTGTCGGGTTCTCTTTTTATATTTCCAAACTGCGTCCATCCGCCATTACAAATTCTTCTTGTCAAAGTAGGTTGATTTGATATTAAAGCCATAGCAATACTCCTTTTCTACACCAAAACTCGTGAAAAAATATTTTTGCTATGGCAGAGATTATTATAATTCATAAAATTCGGTGCCATACAAATCAATGATTATTTCTCTTACTTCTTGTAACATCGTTTCATTTTTACATGTTTTATAGTATTTTGCAGCACAAATTAAATAAACATATGCATTGTCATTTTCGCCTATTTGTATGTATGCCTTTCCCAAATTGAAATACACATCCCCCAATATATCATCTGTAATGAGAATATTATTTTTTATCAGATATTGATAACATTTAAGACACTTCCTATAATCCCTTATTGCGAGTCTATAATTTCCATTTAACATATGAATGTTTCCTCGATAATAAAATGAGGTATTATCCTGTTTTGGTGCATATTTTATTGCTAAATTAAAATTGTTTAATGCTTCCTTATAATTATCCATTAAATAATATATTTGACCTCTTAGGCAATAAAAGTGATGTGATTTAGTTTTACCTTCTACTATCTTGTCAGAAATAGCAATAGCTTCATCTAGTTCACCTTTTAAGATGTATAGAGATATTTTTCCATTATAAGGTGATATGTATTTGGGATTTAATGATATAGCCTTGTCATAATCAGCAAGCGCATCATCATATTTTTTTAACATTTTATATGCATTACCACGATTATTATATAAGTTTTCTGCTTCTGGATAATCATTGATGCACGTTGTATAAATCTTAATTAGATTTCCAAACTGGTGTCTGCGGTTATAATATGTAGTTATTTCAGGTAACGTTCTTAAATTACACTTATAATTCTTCGCAAAATCATCCAAAGTTTCTTCGCCATTGATATTATCAGATTGATATGACATTTTTAGAGAATAAAATTTATCTTCATAATTAACAGCAAAAACGCTTGTCGATACACAAATAACAGTAAATAATGTTAATAAAAACTTCTTTTTCATATACTTTCGCAATTTTATTTTGAAATTAAACTGACCTTTATTCTCAATTATAACATTAAATGGCAAACTGTAGCGATGTGTTCTTTTTATCTGGAGATGAAGAGACTTCTCTTGGATTTACTCCACGCTCGGAAAGCTTCGCTATCGAACCTTCGGTTCTAGTAAGCTCAGTTTCCTCGCTATCCGAACTAACTCACGTTGTTCGTGTCGTCCGTACGTAAATCCGCCGAACTCCCTCAGGGGAGTCTCGCTGCTAAATACACCAAATAAAAAAGAAGTACTTTCCAGTACTTCCTTTTATTTGGGCATGAAGAGACTCGAACTCCCACGCTTTCGCACTAGTTCCTAAGACTAGCGTGTCTACCATTCCACCACATGCCCATATTCAATTGTCATAAACGAGCTTCGCTCGTTGGCGTGTCTACCACCTCTCAGAAAACGTGACATTTAGTCACCTTTTCTTCGGCAGAGTACCACATGCCCATATTCAATTGTCATAAACGAGCTTCGCTCGTTGGCGTGTCTACCACCTCTCAGAAAACGTGACAT
>CAKVLI010000013.1 GCA_934757155.1 uncultured Candidatus Melainabacteria bacterium
CAGCTGCTTTTGTAATAGTGTCGCTAATTTCAATTTCCAAGCCTTCTTTGGCAACAAGTTTGCCGTCTTTAATTTCAGCATTTTTGACTTCTTTCAAGCCTTCTTCGGTTTGAATAAAAATTCTTTCGGTTTCTCTGTTACCTGTAATATTCTTTTCTTTGACAACTACATATCGTTTGCCTGTTGTATCTGTATATATTGCAGCCAACTCGATTAGTGTTCCTTCGAGGGCTTTAATTTGTTCTTCTTCGGTTGCTTCTTTGCTGCCGCCATCACCTTCCGGTGGAGTTTTATCAACTGGATCTTCCGGTGGAGTTGTAACAACCGGACGTTCAGGATTTGTTTCAGGCTCTTCCGGCGGAGTAGATTCGTCTTTCGGCGGAGTTACATCCGGGTCTTCCGCTTTTCCGGGGTCTTTGGTTTCTCCAAAGTAAGTGATTGTGTATTTAGCGCCGTCATATGTGAATTCGATGGTGTAACCACCGTCTTTTTCAATCTTTTCATACGGGCATTTTAGTGAATCTAAATCGGCTAAAGCACTTAAATCTCCATTCTTTAATTTTTCACGAATGGTATCAATAGTTACTGTGGGCAAAGATGATGAGTGTGTAACTAATATGGCTTCATCTTCACCGCCGTCCTTAATTTTAAGTTCAGGACGGTCAAACTTAAAACCTAGTCTTGGATTGTTCAAATCTGGTCGTAACATTTCTATACTCCTTTACTGTAGTTATAAATGATATGATTATCTGCCACGTTTATTTCTATTGACAGTAGTTTTTCCGTTTCATCAACTGAAACCGGAACTGTATTAGAAATATAAAACTTGCGAGTACCATCTTCCAAATGGTATTTTTCGGCTAAAAATTTTTTTACATCATTAGGATTTCGAAATTTTTCGAGGTTGTTTACAATCTCATTAACCTTTTTTAAACTTTCTTCTTCATCGGTCTTCAAACCCGAAACCGCTGAATAAATTTGACTGTACTCCATAATCTTACCTTTCTTTTATGTGTAACAAAATGATAATTTTGTTACATGTTTTTAATCAAATTAAAAGGAAAAGGAGAAATCGCAAATGACAAGTGTTGAACCGATTAGAGATAGAGCAAAAATTGATGTTGTGAAAGATATTTTAAGAAAGAATAACTACAGAAATTATTTGTTGTTTTTATTAGGAATAAACAGTGGACTGAGAATTTCCGATATTTTAAAATTAAAAGTTCAGGATGTAAAAAACAAAAGTTATATTGAATTAATTGAGCAAAAAACAGGGAAATATAAGCGCTTTCCGATTACTAACTCTTTTAAATCTGAACTACAAGATTATGTTAAGAACAGAAAGTCTGAAGAATGGTTGTTTACCAGTCAACGCGGTAATAACCACATTAGCAGAGTTCAAGCCTATAGAATTTTGCGAAATGTTTGTGAGAAAGTAGAAATTACATCAAAAATCGGTACACACACTCTCAGAAAAACATTTGGGTATCATTTTTATCAAAAAAATCACGATATTGCTTTACTTCAGTGCATATTCAACCATTCTAACCCAAGTGTAACACTGCGATATATAGGAATTAATCAGGATATGATTGATGAAAGTTTGAATTCCTTCTACTTATAACAATGTAAATTTTTGTAAATATTTGTCCGAATAAATTAAAGTTTTACAAAAAAATGTCGTTATATACATTATCTATTACAAAACATGTAACAAAATTATCATTTTGTTACATGTTTTTCGCGTGAAGATATTTTTTATTACCAAATGTGTTCGTCAAAATGCTAACCATGACTTCATGAAAATTATCATTATACAAATATCATACGAATGGATGATATTTTTCATAATCAGTCAAGAAAACACGTAAAAGTACCGATATTCTTTAAGGAAGGACGGTAAAATTTGTTTAACACAATGAACACAATACGCCCGAAACCCTATCCACAAAGGGGAACTGGCAACTATAACGCAGGTAGTGACGGTGCTGACAAGGACGGTCATAATTCCAATGGGCAAGAGCAACAGGGCGGTCAACAAAATCGTCAGGTAGTTGCGCGCGGACGTGTTGAAGATGTTCAACAACAGGGAGTTCCAAGAGCGCAGATTTATTCTCCTGCTCAAAATCCATACCCTGCAGGTTATCAACCAATTCAAACTCCTTCCTCCGCTATGGCTTATCAAACTCATCAGATTAATCCACAGCAATATCAAGCTATGCAGGCAGGATATCAACCTATTCAGCAAGAGGCTCCGGCTCAAGCACCTGTCAGACCTGCTCAAAGAAGTAACAAAGTCAATATTGCCCAGATTCTTAAAGATTTCAGAAATACAATAAAAGCAATTGCTACTCCTGAAGATATTGAAGCAGAAGTTAACAGATATCTTAAAATTGTTGAACAACAAGTTCATGAAGCAAAACCCCAAGTTAATTTAATCCAAAGCAATTTGAAAATTGCTGCGTCTTTGTTAGATAGATATATTTCAGAAACCTTGAATAAAGAATCCAAGGTTGTTCAAAATTGGCTTGATGCGCTCTTTTTACAGCGCATAAACTACAGCTACAACGAAGAAGAAATCAACCCGAACTTCCTCGTAAAATTCCCTGATGAACCTGCAAAAAGACCTGCGCCAACTCCAAAAACCGAAGAACCGGCTCCACAATCGGTTGAAACTGTTCAACCAGCTGCAGTTAGCGAAGAAGGTGTTATTGAGCTTGAAAAATACAATACCACTGAAGCTGAAGAACAAGAATTTGTCCAAGCGCAAGCAAAGATTTCTACAAAACCGAACATAACAATTGTTCCGCAAGATACGCGACTTAAATCGTTGTTTATGGAAGCTAAAAAACACGCTTTTTCAAACAATCCGCAAAAAGCTATGGCAATTTTTAAAGAGGCTTTCAACCGTGCAAGTGAGTTAAAAGACTCTGAGACTCAATCAAGAATTTGTCTTGAAATCGGTAAAATCTATGATGATAATGATTTTGTAGTTCAGGCTTTGAATAGTTATAACAAGTCTTTGCAGTACACAACGGACACAAATGTTAAATCAAGAGCGCATTTTTCTATGGCTCAGATTTATGATGACGTAAATCAAGTTGAGCCTGCTCTTAATCATTATATAACTTCAATTTCTTATGCTGGTAAAAGTGATGATTTAATCGGTCAATCAGACTCTTTGACAAGAGTTGCGAATATTTTTACTGATAAATATGACGAAAACGCTTTTGAATACTATGATGTAGCTCGCAAGCTTATCGAACAAACAGCGGATGATAATATGAAGGGTTATGTTTTGTCAAACACTGCTGACGCGTGCGTTCAGTTTAGAAAAAATGACAAAGCTTTGAAATATTACGCAGAAGCGGTTAAGAATTACGAAAAAACTAATGCATTAGAAGATATTGCGCAAAATTATAAGTCTGCAGCTGAGCTTATGATTCAGTTCAACAGTCCGAATAAGGCAAAAGCTCTCCTTAAAAAGGCTATGGTTAATGCGGTTAAGACCTCAAACGAGGATTTGGTTTCTGAAATTAACCTTCTTCTTGCAAGTGTTGCGTAGTTCGTAAGTTATAAGTATAATTGTTCTATGAACATAAACGAAGAATTTGATACGATAGCTGCGGTTGCAACTCCGATTGGTATGGGCGGAGTAGGTGTTATAAGAATTTCTGGCGATAAAGCTTTTGAAATTGCTGAAAAAATATTTACAAATCCGACATTTGAGCCTCAAAAGTTCAATCATGGCTGGATTGTGGATGATTCCAAGAATAAATTGGATGAAGTCCTCGTGCTTCCGTTCTTTGCACCGCATAGTTATACAGGTGAAAATGTTATTGAAATCCAGTGCCATGGGGGAGCAAATGTTGTTAAAAACATTCTAAACCTTGTTTTATCGAAAGGTGCGCGTATGGCTGAACGCGGAGAGTTTACCAAGCGTGCGTTTTTGAATAAAAGAATGGATTTATCTCAGGCAGAAGCCGTTGCGGATTTGATTCATGCCAAAACCAGAGATTTCGCAAAGGTTTCTGTCAAAAACTTGGCAGGAGTTTTGAAGGAAAAAATTAACGATATAAGAAACGATATTTTTGAGGTTCTCTCTAAGATAACTGCGGGAATTGATTTTCCTGAGGATGTCAAAGAGCCTGAATATTCTTATTTGATAGAAAGGTTTGATAGCATAATCGCAAATATTGATTCTGTTTTGGCGAATGCTGACACTTCAAACATTATGCGTCAAGGGATTTCGGTCACGATTGCCGGAAAACCTAATGTCGGAAAATCATCGCTTTTTAATGCGCTTTTGAGTCTTGATAGGGCGATAGTTACGGATATTGCCGGAACAACGCGTGATGTTTTGAGAGAAACTCTTGATTTGGGAGTGCCTGTTACTCTGATTGATACGGCGGGAATTCGCGGGGATGAGGATGTTTCCAAGGTGGAAAAAATCGGGATTGAATATTCAAGACAATCCATTGAGGACGCTGATTTAGTTATCTTCGTTTATGATGCTGAACAAGGGATTAAAAAGGATGATCAAGAAATTCTTGACCTTGCAGAAACAAAGAAACATATTGTAATCGCTAACAAGTGTGATTTAACAACGGAAAGAGTTGAAGGCGTGCATTATATTTCCGCGAAAACAGGCGAAGGAATTAAGGAATTGAAAAAGCGTATAACCGATGAGGTTTGCGATATTGAGCCTGACGATTTGGAATTTGTCACAAACTCACGCCAACAAGTTTGTCTTGCGAGGGCAAAAACTGCGCTTGAACAGGCTCTCTTGGCAGCACAATTAAAAGAGCTTCAAGACTTGATTTCTATTGATGTTAAGTCTGCGATTCTTGCGCTTGATGAACTTACCGGTGAGTTGATTACGGATGATATTTTGGATAATATTTTTGAACATTTTTGTATAGGGAAATAAATTTAACCTTCCCTCTTTTATTATTGCCTTTAGGATGTATAATTTTTTTATAGCAAAAGTTGTTTTTAGGAGATAAAAATGCAAGAAGTTTTAGAGAGAAAATCGATTAAAAATATAGATTTCAACTGCGATTTGGCGCAAGCATACGGAATTTACAAAAACAATGTTGAGTTTGAATTGCTTGATTATGTAAGTTCAGTCAATGTTTCTTGCGGTTTTCACGCAGGTGATCCGGTTACAATAAAGGACGCGCTTTTAAAAGCTAAAGAAAAAAATATTGCAATCGGTGCTCACATTGGATTTAACGATATCCAAGGTTTTGGTTACAGACCTGTTGAATTGAAGGAAGAAGAGCTTGAAGCTCTTGTTGTTTACCAAGTTGGGGCACTGATGTCATTTGCAAAAGCTTACGGTTTGAGCATTGAACACGTTAGACCTCATGGCGCAATGTACAAAATGGCGGGCGAAAGTTATGACTTTTCTTCATCTTTGGCAAGAGCAATAAAAAAATGTTCTGAATGGCTTGTATATTATGCTCCGGCAGGTGATATTGCAGAAAGAGTTGCAGAAGAAACAGGGATTCAAGTGGCGAGAGAAATTTGCCTTGAAAAAACCTATAACCCTGATTTAACGGTTGATTATTCAAAAGATGATAATACAAATAATTATGAATTGATAAAGAGATTTCAACATCTTCTTCATACATCTCAAATCAGAAACAATTTGGGCGGTATGAGTTATGCAGAAGTTGATACAATACATTTTTCTAACAAGTACAAAAATTCGTTAGAGTTGATTAAGCAGGCAAGAGAAAATATCATTCCGGCTCCTGTTAATTACAATAATGCTAAGATTTCAGGATGGGTAGATTAGTTATGTTTGATTTTAAAAATAATGTAAAAGTTGCAAAAGATGTAGGCTGGCTGATTCCGGGGTTGAACGTTAAAAGATGGTTATTCTTGATATTTTTGGGTTCAATATTGATAGTTCTCGGATTTATGATTTTAGCTGACATCAGACCGATATATATGACAATGGAATTAATCAGAAAAGCTGCGCTTGTTTTGCCTTCAAATATTTTGGCAGCAATATTTATCTTGATTGGTTCTGCTATATTCTTTAAAGGTTGGAAAAAAACAACGCTTTCTATTATGGATATGGACTCATCAAAAGGCAATAATTCACTTTTAGAAAAACTTTACAGAAGAAGCAAACTCAATAAAGGTGCTAAAATCGTTGCAATTGGCGGTGGCACAGGTTTATCAATGCTTCTTAAAGGTATTAAAAAATATACTAACAATATCACAGCTGTTGTTACGGTTGGTGATGACGGCGGAAGTTCAGGAAGATTGAGAGAAGAGTTGGGCATTCTTCCTCCGGGTGATATCAGAAACTGTATTGCAGCGTTGGCTGACGATGAAGATTTGATTACAAAACTGTTCCAATACCGTTTCAGAAAAGGCGAAGGTATTGAAGGACACAGTTTCGGAAACCTTTTCCTTACTGCTCTTTGCGCAATCACAGGCAACATGGTTAAAGCGGTGAAAGAATCTTCGAATGTTTTAAATATCAGAGGGGTGGTTTTACCCGCAACTTTAGATGATATGAAGCTTGCTGCAGAGTTTGAAGACGGCACTATTGTTAAGGGTGAGTCAAATATTCCGGAAGCACATAAAAGAATTAAAAGACTTTTCACTGAACCTGCAAACTGTAAGGCTTTGCCTGAAGTTTTGGCTGCGATTGCTAATGCGGATTTAATTATCCTCGGACCGGGAAGTTTGTATACGAGTGTTATTCCGAACCTTCTCGTATCTGGAATTGTAGATGCTATTATGCAATCTACTGCTAAGAAAATTTATGTTTGCAATATCATGACCCAACCCGGAGAAACTGATAATTATTCTGTTGCAAGCCACGTAAATGCGCTTTTGAACCATGCAAACGGCAGGAAAATTATTGATGCAGTGCTTGTTAATGATTCTCTTCCGGCAAATATTTCCGAAAGGTATGCGAAGAATGGCTCTTTCCCTGTAAGATTGGATATGGAAAATCTTGCACCTACAGGAGTTACTGTTGTTTCACAAAAACTTCTGCAGGAAAACAAAGAAGGGCTTGTAAGACACTCTTCACACAGGGTCGCAAGAGCGGTGTATTACTGGTACAGAAAAGCTATTAAAAGATAAGAGATTGATATGAAGAACGTTACAACATTTCAAAGACTTAAAGACAGTGGTGAAAAGATAGCAATGCTTACGGCGTACGATTATTCTACGGCGAAAGTGTTGGAAGAAGCGGATGTTGACGGAATTCTTGTCGGAGATTCTCTTGCAATGGTGGCTTTGGGGTACGAAAATACCTACAATATTACGATTGATGAGATGTTGATATTCGTAAAAGCTGTTTCAAGAGGGGCAAAAAACTCTTTTATAGTCGGTGACATGCCGTTTATGAGCTACAATCTTTCTGTTGAACAAGGGCTTGAAAACGCGTCTAAAATGATTAAAGCGGGCGCAAATGCCGTGAAACTTGAAGGGTGTAACGAACATATTTTAAATCTTGTTAAAAGATGTGTTGAAACCGGAATTCCTGTTCTGGGTCACTTAGGGTTTACTCCGCAATTAATGAACACAATCGGCGGACACAAAATTCAGGGTAAAACGGCTGGTAATATCGAAAAAATTCTCGAATGTGCTAAAAAACTTGAAGAAGCAGGAGCGTTTGCAGTTGTTCTTGAACTTATGCCGGCAGAAAGTGCGCGATATATAACCGATAATTTGAAAATTCCTACGATTGGGATTGGTGCAGGTGTCGGATGTGACGGGCAAATTGTTGTCACAGATGATATTACGGGCAAGTTTACGGATTTTACTCCGAAATTTGTTAAAAAATTTGTTAATATTCATGATGTTTTGCTTGAAGGAGTCAAAAAATATTCAGAAGAAGTTAAGTCAGGAGTTTTTCCTTCTGATAATGAGTCTTTCGAGTTGAAAATGGAAGAGAGGATTAAATTAAATGTTGGTTAAAACTATAGAAGAATTGAGAGCTAAGGTAAAAGAGTGGAAGAAACAAGGTTTGACAGTCGGGCTTGTACCGACGATGGGTGCTTTGCACGCAGGGCATTTGAGCTTGATAAAGAAGGCTAAAGCAAATGCTGACAAAGTGGTTGTGTCAGTTTTTGTTAACCCTATTCAGTTTGGACCATCAGAAGATTTTGATAAATACCCGAGAACATTGGATGCAGATGAAAAACTCTGTAACGGTGAAGGTGTTGATATAGTTTTTGCGCCGTCGCCTGCTGAAATGTATAATGGGGGGGGTAAATGTAAACCAGAGGGTAGTTCTGACGCCAAGCCGGAAGAGATTTTGGGGAATAGACTTTCTAACGACACTTTGACTTATGTTTGTCCGCCGTTTTTCTATGTAAATAAGCTTTGCGGAAAAACAAGAGTAGGTCACTTTGACGGGGTTTGCACGGTTGTTTTGAAATTGTTCAACATTGTACAGCCTGATAAAGCTTTCTTCGGACAAAAAGACGCTCAACAGGTTGTAGTTATTAGAAAAATGGTTAAAGACTTAAATGTTCCGGTTGAAATTACTCAATGTCCGATTGTAAGAGAGGAATCCGGACTTGCATTAAGTTCAAGAAACAAGTATCTTTCAGATGAAGGGAAAAAAGACGCGCTTGTTTTGAGCAAGATTTTGAATAACATTAAAGCTTGTTATAAAAAAGGTATAACTGATGTAGGCGCGTTGAAAGAAACTGCATATGCGTATCTTACTGACAAACACGACATGGAATACCTTGAAATCCTTGACAGAGATACGTTGGAAGATAAAGAAAAAGCGGATGACAATACTATTGCACTTATTGCTTGCAGAGTAGAGGGAGTAAGACTTATAGATAATATTTATTTAGGAGATTAATGAATGCATAAATTTGTGCTAAAAACGTTTGATTTTTTAAAAAATTGTGCGCAATTTGTACAAATTGCAATGTTGTTTTCAATATTATTGCTTCTTTTATATTGGATACAAAATATTACAAACGCCCAATGGAGTTGGCTAACTTTATATACCCCCTTCTTGGAAGGTTTTGTTGAGACGGGAAAATCAATTTCTAAGGAATCAGTAACCCTTTTGGGCGCCGTGTTTGAGTATAAATATTTTATTGCAGTTTTATTATATCTTTTGATTTATTATATTGCACATTTATGCTTGTGTGCTTTAGCTTGGCTTGAAGAAGTTTATGGTGATAGCAGACGCGCGTACAAAAAAATGGTCGAGGATACTATGAATTCTGAAATGGATGCTGTAATGACCGTTGGACAAAAAAGAATAAAAGAATATAAAATATATATTTCCACATCATTAAAGAAAAAATATGCACACAGAGAACAGCATGTAGATTTGGATGAACAGAACAGGTTGTTGACTAAATTTTTGGTCGGAAGAACCGGAATTATTCCTGAAAATTACGAGAATGGCTACTTGTATTCATTTGATAGCTTTGAAAGAGTTGACCAGATTTTGGAAGAATTTTTCAAACTTATCAAGTCCGATACGCCGTTGAATTATGTGGTTTGTGTTCAAATTTTTGGAGAAAATGTTGAGGAAGAAACAAAAAAATTGAACAAGCTTATCGCGCTTCAATTTATTAATAAAATAGTTACGATGGCTGACACGGTTTGGCGTTATAAATATAATGCGTATCACAGATATGGCACATCTCAATTAGGTATTTTTCAACAAGATGACGATACTTTTGAAGCGCATGAATTTTACGAGATTTAACAATATTCGTGTTTGGAGTAAGATATAACAGACAAAGAGGAGTAAAAATATGAGATATGATGCAGGCGAAGTAATCACAGCGATGGTCACACCGTTTAATGAAAAATTGGAAGTTGACTACGAAAAACTTGAAGCTCTTGCTTACCAGTTAATTAACACAGGCTCAGACGCACTTCTTGTGACTGCAACAACAGGAGAATCTCCGACGTTAACTCATGATGAAGAATTTGAAATTTTGAGCAGTGCAAAACGTGCGGTTAGAAATCAGGCAAAAGTTATTATGGGAACTGGCTCAAATTCAACAGAAACAGCGGTAGCCTTAGCAAAAAGGGCCGAAAAAGAAGGTGCAGACGCAATTTTATCTGTAGTTCCTTATTACAATAAACCGTCTCAAAGTGGTATTATTGAACACTTTTCAGCTGTAGCGGAAGCCGTTGATTTACCTGTATTTTTATATAACATTCCGTCAAGAACCGGTGTGAATATGTCTGTAGATACAGTTAAAACACTTTCAAGAAAATACGAAAACATTGTTGCGTTGAAACAAAGCTGCGCAGATATGGATATGCTTACAGAATTGAAAATGGCATGCCCTTCTGATTTTGCAATATATTCAGGAGATGACAGCTTAACGCTTCCAATGCTTTCATTGGGTGCGCATGGTGTTGTCTCAGTTGCATCACATCTTTTCGGAAAAGAAATCAAATCAATGATTAGAAACTATAAAACAGGTGATGCTATGACAGCAAGAAATATGCATATGAAATTGTATCCGATTTTCAAAAAATTGTTTATGGCTCCAAACCCTGTTCCTGTGAAGGCTGCGCTTGCATATAAAGGATTAATTGATGAGTATGTAAGATGTCCGCTTGTAGGTTTGACAAAAGCAGAAAAAACAGAATTGATATTTGCACTTGATTCTATCTAGCCTGTAGGGCAAGTTCAATTTTTGTTTTTTTGTTAAGATATAAATATAGATTATAAGGGGTATATAGATGAAGAACAAATTAATTATGTTTTGGGCAATTGTACTTATTGTCATTGCGTCAATATGGACAATTTGCGTAAAACCTACAAAACTCGGACTTGACCTCGTCGGAGGTTCAAGACTTGTATTGGAAGCTCAAACTACTAAAACTATTGCACAAATTACTCCGGATATGATGTCCAGTTTGAAGTTTGCAATTGAAAACAGAGTTAATAAATTAGGCGTTTCCGAAACCGTTGTTCAAAGAGCGGGCGACAGAAGACTTGTTGTCGAAATTCCTGATGTATCAGATTTGGAACAAGCAAAGGCTTTCTTGGGTGAAACTGCTGAACTTGATTTCAGAAGACCTGTTATCAAAGATGGTATACAACAATGGGAAGCAACAGGTTTGACAGGAAACGATCTTAAAGATGCAAATTTGAGTACAAATTCTCAAAACGGTCAATGGGTTGTTGATTTGGAATTCAATGACGCAGGAACTAAGAAGTTTGCTACTTTAACCAAAGAACTTGTTGGTCAACAAATGGCAATATTCTTCAATGGTGAACTTCAATCAGCACCGGTTATCAGAGAACCTATTAATGGCGGCAGAGCTCAAATTTCCGGCGGTGACACAGGTTTTGCTTATGAAGAAGCTAAGAAAATGGTTGATCTTCTTAAAGCGGGCGCACTTCCTATTCCGGCAAAAATTATTGAAGAAAATACAGTCGGACCTACTCTTGGTGCTGACAGTATCCAAAAATCAAAAATCGCGGGTGCAATTGGCTTAGGCTTTGTAATGTTATTCATGGTTGCATATTACAGAGCTCCGGGAATTATTGCAGATATCGCATTGATTATATATGGCTTAATCCTATTTGCTTTATTCAAAGCTATTCCTGTTACTTTGACTTTAGCAGGTATTGCAGGTTTTATTCTTTCAATCGGTATGGCTGTTGATGCGAACATCTTGATTTTCGAAAGAACAAAAGAAGAATTGAAAGCCGGAAGAACATTGTTCACGGCGATTAATTCAGGTTTTGATAGAGCGTTCACAAGTATTTTGGACTCAAATATGACAACAATTATTACTTGCGCAATTCTTTATTGTTGCGGAACAAGTATTGTCAGAGGGTTTGCATTAACTCTTGCAATCGGTGTTATTGTTTCAATGTTCAGTGCTATTACAATTACTAAAAACTTTATGCACTTAGCATTTGGTACTGGTAACTTGAAACACCCTGAATGGTTTGGCTTGAGAGCTGACGAAATCGGCGAAGGTTATACCGTAATGGAAACAAAACGTGAAAAAGCTAAGTTCGGTATCTTGGACTAGAAAGAGGTAATAATGAGATTAAATATAGTAAAATACAGATTTTTATGTTTGGCAATTTCTGCAGTATTGCTTCTTCCGGGTGTGTTAGCAATGTTTTATTCAGCTGCAACTTATGATACACATACACCTTTGAGAGTCGGTATTGACTACACAGGCGGTACAACCATTCAGTATGGAGTTAAGCAAGATATCACAAATGACAAGCTTGCAGAAGTTCGTGAAGATTTAGAAAAAGGCGGGATTGAAAACCCTTCTTTGCAGATAATCAATGTTAATTCTAAAGAAAGCAAGGACTTGAAAGCGATTTTGGCTATAAGAACAAAATTCATCTCAGAAGGTTCTTCTGATTTAGCAAATATTACTAATATTGTAAATAAAGACTTTGGCGATTCTCAATTGGTTCAAGTGTCATCAGTCGGACCTACTTTGGGTAAAGAATTGTTTCAAAATTCACTAATCGCGTTATCTTTAGCACTTTTGGGAATTATCGCTTACTTGACCTTTAGGTTCCAGTTCGATTATGCATTGGCTGCAATCTTGGGTTTGGTTCACGATACAATCTTTGTAGTAGGTGTGTTTTCAATTTTAGGACTTGTTTACGGGGTTCAGATTGACGCACTCTTCGTAACTGCACTTCTTACAGTAATCGGTTTCTCTGTACACGATACAATCGTTGTATTTGACCGTGTGAGAGAAAACCTGAAATACTACTCTAAGAAAATGTCTTTCGGTGAAATCATGAACGCAAGTATTAATCAAACTCTTGCAAGAAGTATCAACACTTCTTTAACAACTTTGATTACATTGGCTGCTTTATATTTCTTCGGCGGCGTTACTACCAAAGACTTTGTATTTGCAATGATTCTTGGTATTGCAATTGGTACTTATTCAAGTATCTTCTTCTGCTCAACACTTGTTGATATTTGGGAAGAAAAGAAACTTGCTGCAAAAGCTGCAGTTTAGATTTAGATAGAAATCAGGGGCGAAACAAATGTTTCGCCCCTGATTTTTTTATGAAAAATAATTACGCTTTGCGCTCAATTCTTATTGCGCTATCCGGACAAGTCATTGCGCAAGCTCCGCAGGCGATACATATTTCAGGGTCAGGCGCAACAGCAGGAGTTTGGTAAAGTCCTACTTCTTTTGACCATTGAAGGCAGTTTTTACCGGCTTTATTCATCGGGCATTTTGCGATACATAAACCGCAGCCTTTGCACAGGTCTGTGTATACGTAATAGTCTGCTTTACCCTTGCCTACACCTTCGATTTTATATCCTCTGTATTTTTTTTCAGTCATTATACACCTGCCTTATTTTCAATTATTTTCATACCCATTTCGAGAGCTTTGTAGTTAAGTTCTCTTAATTCGGGCTTAGCATCAAATTTTTTGCCGAGAGCTTTTTCCATAGCATTTTTGATGTCGCTTAATTCAAGAACATGTGTTGCACCAAGCAATACACCCAAAATAATTATATTAAATACTCTTGCGCTCAATTGTTCGTTCGCAATTTTGTTAGCGTCAATTCCGATTAGCTCTTTGCAAGGACATTCCGGCTTTTTGGTGCAAACAGAGGTGTCGTAAACTACGACAGAATTTTTATCAACGTAGGTTGAGCATCTGTCGATTGCTCTATCAGAAAGCATTATTACAATATCTCCTTTTGAGTAACGGGGCTCGCCGATTCTTTCGTCAGCGATTTGGCAGAATGCAATTGAAACTCCGCCTCTTTGTTCTACGCCAAAGTTTGGAATATATAAGACTTGTTTTCCAGCTTCATAACCTGCTTCAACTAAGATTTTTGCAATTGATTGAACGCCTTGTCCGCCTTCTCCGGCTAAAACTATTTTTGTTCTGCTCATATTATGCCTCCTCCGGTGTTAAAAATTCTTTAACTTCAAAAAAGTCTTCCATTTGCTGTAATCTTCCGAATGTATCAAAATTGTTTGTTCTCCAGTTCAAAGGACAAATTGAAAGTACTTCAACAAAAGAAAATCCGCCGTTTTGAACATTTGTTAGAGCTTTTTTGAATGTTGATTTCAGTTTCATAAAGTTTGAAACAGAAGAACGTGCAACAAAAGATTTTGCAGGGTCAGCTATCGCCGCAACCATTTCTGCAGCTTTTGCAGGTCTGCCTGTAACAGAACAATCTCTTCCGTAAGGAGTTGTTTCGGTTTTTTGTCCCGGCATTGTAGTCGGCGACATTTGACCGCCTGTCATACCGTAGTTTGTGTTGTTAACAACTACAATCATCATTCTTTCACCACGAACGGTTGAGTTTACTAAGTGCTGTGCACCGATTGCAAGTCCGCCGCCGTCACCCATATATGCAATTCCGATTGCATCAGGGTTTGCTCTTGTGAACCCGTAAATTACAGGAGTTGTCCTCCCGTGGTGGGTTTGAACTGTATCCACATCAAGATAGTTCCAAGCTAACAGAGAACATCCGATATCGCAACCAAAAACAGTTTTTTGTTGAATACCGAGTTCATCTATTGCACTTTCTAATGCTTTTAAAGTTATACCATGACCGCATCCAGGGCAGAATTTACTTGCGCCCACTTCTGCGTTTTGTGATTTTGGTAGGTTTGGAGGAAGATTTAATAGTTCACTCATTTTACATTACCTCCTTAATTATGTTTTCTACTTTTCCGACAATGTCATCTCCGGTTACGCCAACGCCCATTTTAAACAGCGTTGAATATGGAGTTGTAAGTCCGTAAATCTTTTCAAGAACCATTTGTGCAAGCTGTCCGTTTGCAGATTCTGTGAAAAGAAGATGTTTTGCGCGTTTAACAGCTTCTCTCAAAGGTTTTACGGCAAGAGGTCTGATAGTAATCGGCCTGAACAAACCTGCTTTGATTCCTTTTTCACGAAGTTCATCAATAGCTGTTCTTGCGGAACGAGCAACGATACCGTGTGCAATTACAAGAATTTCTGCATCATTAGCTTTGTATTCTTCCCACTCTGCAACTTCTTCTGACATCTTTTCATAGTCTGCTTTGTAGCCTTCAAGAACTTCCATAAGTTCTTCTTCCATATTGTAAGTGTTTCTGAGGTGAGCAGATTTTCTGTCGATTCCGATTTGACCTTCTGCAAGAAGAGATTTCGTGGTCGGAACCATTTTTATTCCACGAGATGCCGGATCATAAAGAAGTACCGGTTCTCTCATCTTTCCTTGGTAACCGTCTGCGAGAACATAGGTTGGGAATCTGTATTTCCACGCTGTGTTGAACGCTTTAATCATATAATCATACAAGTCTTGGTGACCTGCTGTTGAATAAACTATTCTGAAGCCTTCGCCATTTCCGCCGTAGCAAGTCAGACGAGTTTCTTGTTGGGCGTAAATAACTGTTGCAGTGGAAGGTCCGCCTCTTTGCATAACGGCACAAACAAACGGTATTCTCATCATCTCTGCCATAGATTGGGCATCTTGCATAATAACATTTCCCGGTCCTGCTGTTGCAGTGAAGGCTCTTTTACCTGCAAGAATTCCACCTATTGTTGAAAAGCCTGCAGAAATTTCGTCTTCTGTCTGCAAAAATCCGGCTTCTGTTTTTGGTAAAAGTTTACACCAAGTATGCATAATTTCGTTTTGAGGTGTAATCGGATAACCATACATAAAATCAGCTTCTGCAGAGTTTGCAGCATAAGCAAGCACTTCATTTCCGGTTAAGAACATTTTAGTGTCTTCTTTAATAAGTTTGTTTACCATATTAATAACCTTCCCTTCAAAAATCTATAACAATATTATACTACTTAATTTTTTTCAAAGAAGAGATAAAATTATTGTGTTCAATATCGCCATCAACTTTGGTAAGGAATATTTGACAGTCTTTTTCGTCCGCCTCAATAGGTGGAAGGTTCGCCAGTTCTGATGAGTAATAATGCTCGTCTGAGCGGCTGCTTAAAGGTATTCTGTTTGCAAGACTGTTCAGAGAAATATTTCTCAAAAATCCGCCAAAACCCTTGTTTTTGTTTGAAAATTTTGTATAAATTCTCAAAATCGCATCACTGTTTTCAAGATTGTAACATCCGACTATGTAAGCGCTTAATTGCGGTGACGCAGATTTGATTTTCAAAAGTTCAATGCAGTTATTTTTGATATAAAGTTCGCCATTTATGCTGTTAAATTTACCTTCCGGAATATTTACGATATCACCGATTGTGCTTGGACTAATCATTACAAGCGGGTTTCGGAACAATGCTACAAATTTAAGCAAGTATTCAATGAGTCCCATTTTTTGAATAGTTCCATCTTTTACGTTAAACTTCACCAGACCGTTGAGTTTGCCTGTGCTGTCGGTATTAAGTTCAATAAATCCGCTTGCTTTACCGGAAATTTCTCGTGTTATGTTGAGAAGTGCTGCGGACATTTTTTCGGAATCAACGTCTTTTACGCCAAGTTTGAGTTCATATTTTTGTTTCTTTAAATCACACAGAACTTTGAGTGAAGAAATTCCTTCTGCGATATTGAATTTGCGAGCTTTGATTTCTAAAACGCTGTTTTTATCAAGTGTGAGGTTTGCGTTCAAGTTCCCGAAATCAATGTCTTTGTATTTGCCTTCTTTTAGTTTGAATACGCATTTTTCGACAATTAAGTTGCTGATATCAAAATCTACCGCACCATCCTCTTCATCATCTTTTGCAGGTGCCGGCGCAGGGGTTTGAGTTTGAGTCATAGAATCCATAAGTTTTTCAACATCAACCTTATCCAGAGAAAATTCTACGTTTTTGATGACTATAGGCAATCTCATTTCGTTAAGAACATCACCCGTAAATTCAAAGTTTGAACGTTTAAATCTGCCGTTTGCAACAGCATGGATAGTTTCTTTATCCGTGAAGAATTTACCTTCTTTTATAAATATTTTTTGAGAAGGGATTCTAATTTTTTCTGCATGGATATTTCCCTTTATTTTAGGCAAATCATGAAAATTCAAATATGTAATATCGCCATAGAAAGTTCCGCCTTTGAACATTTTTTGACCTGCAAAAAGGTTCAGAAATTCACTCGGAAGCGGACGCGGAATATTGAATCCGAAAATCCTTACAACGGGGACTGATTCATTACAATCAACTTTTCCGTGAAGCGATAGAATTGGTTTTATTTTAGAATCCTTGTTAATGGTTTCGGCGATAAAGTAGTCGATTTTTTCGATATCAAGAATGTTGTTTTTAAAATGCATCAATGAATTTACTGCTCTGTCATATCCAACAGGAGTTAAAGACGCGCCGTCAACAAGAATGTCACTGCCTTTTGCGAGTCTGGAAGCCCATTCAATATCAATATTGTCGTACAAAGTTCTGACGATTATTCTTGTTCCTGCTTTTCCGACTACTTTCAAAGGAATTCCCGCAATCGGAGATAGATAATCCTTTGTAAACTCGTCATTTACTGCGGTTTTGATTACGATATTTGAGGCGCAAGATTTTGTGTAGTCTTTGATTTCGCCTTCTGATGTGAGTTTGTTATCAGGATTTTTGCCGTAAAAACCTTCAATATTTTTAAGATAAATATCTCGTTTGCCAATAACAGCTTCGCCTTTTGTGAGGGTTAAAGGCAGGTTGTTTACAGGAATAATCTTTGTTGAAAATTTATTCAACCTAACTTTACCTGACATATCTTTCTTTGTCATATTCAGGTCAAAATCAAAGTTTCCGCTCATATCTTTGAAAAACGCAAGCATTTCGTGACCGTTTGCTACAATAAGATTTGAGTCCACAATGTCGTAAACATCTTCAATTCTAAAATTCTTTGAGGATAAATTCAGGTTTATTCCTTTTTTGCGAGATGCGTAAGCGTTAATCACAACGTGAGACTTGTTTATGTCAAACACGCAATCTTTGATGTTCAAGCTTTTGTTCTGGATATAAACCTTGTTCTTGTCTTTGATGCCGACGGATAACGTTTTATTGGGTTTGATAATCTTTGCGTCTATATCAAAGTGAACAGGACGAAACTCTTTTCTTGTGTTATCCACAAACGCGGAGGATGAAATCTGAAATTTGGTGTTTTTATCGAGTGAATATAAAATCTTGCTTTCTTTTAATCCCAAAATGGAATCATATAAATCAAGCTGAATTTTGCTTTTTTTGCTTTCACCCTTTGAGGCAGGAAAAAGTGTTGAAAGCTTGTCCACATCTGCAAAAACATATTCGGCAAGTAGTCTGTTTACAATGATTTTCTTAACCTTGAACGAAATTTCTGTATCAAGATTTTTTACTTCAAGTGCGTTTTCTATCTCAATTTTTTTGACGTTCAGAGAAATTTTTGGTACTAAATACGTTCTCAATTCTGGACTCTCAACCTTTATTTTCATAGATGAAAGCAAATTGTTGACAAATTTCTCGTTAGAAAAAATTGCAGGAATTACGCACAAATACAAGGTTATAAGTGCGATAAAAAATATTAAAATTGAAATAATAAAAGTTCTCTTTTTCATAAAAATATCATATCATAATTCTATGCTATTATGTTGTTATGAAGAGGTTTGTTCTTGTATTAATAATGTTATTATTTTCAAATATTTGTTTTGCGGCTGAGGGTTTAACAATCTTTAACGAAAACGGAAATTTTGGACTGAAGAATTTGCAAGGAGAAATTATAGTAAAACCGGTTTACAAAAAAATGATTCTTCTTGGTGAATCCTCTTACATTGTCCAAAAACACGGCAAATTCGGTCTTATAGATTCAGAAGGTAACGTTTTAGTTCCTACAAAATATTATATAGCAGAACGAATTTTGGGCAGATTTTTGAAAATAGGGAACGTGAACAAATACGGACTTTATGACGAAAAAGGACAGCAAATTCTTCCGCATGAATATTCTTCAATCGACTTACTTTTCGGCGGAATGTTTTTGACTTGTAAAAACTACAGATATGGCGTTATAAAAAATACCGGTGAAGTCGTACTTGAAAATAAATTCACGGATATTTATATGCCAAAACCCAATGTTATTATGATTAATAACGACGGTACTTGGTACGAAATTGAACAGAAAACGGGTGAAACGCTTGAACTTCCGGAAAATATTCGCGATATCAAAGGGGATGAAAACTTTTCTGTAACAGAATGGGTTACAAAACCTGCAACAGCGGCAGGATATTCTGTTGTAACGGGTACGGATTATATATTAAAACTGTTTTCTTCGATTTCTCCTGCGCATGAAGAAACGATTGACGAACTTATGCTTTCTAAAGGTGCAGACACAGTTACAATCTTTATGAAGCTGGGTTGGATTCCTAAATATCCGTTTGTTTACGGGAAAAACTATTATCATACATTGAGGACTCCAAACAACGGGCCTTTGAGCAATGTGAAATACGAATTAAAACGTAAATTGCAATAGGCTCGAACAGGTGATATAATCAGCTTATGAATTATTACAGGAAATACACGCCTTATTTGTTTATATTGCCTGCTGCTGCAGTGTTAATTGTGTTTTTCTTTATTCCGTTTTTTCAAACTTTTTATCTGAGTTTTTTTGATTACTCATCAAGCATTTATAACCCTGTTTTTAACGGACTTGATAATTATGTGAAACTCTTTAAAGAACCTGTTTTCTACAAGGTTATGTTTAATACTTTTATGTATCTTGTGATTGCAGTTCCGTTTTTGGTAACATTTCCGCTTTTGGTTGCGATTCTTATTAACCAAAAAATACGCGGGATTACGTTGTATAAAATCATAATTTATCTTCCGGTAATTGTTTCAATCGTTGTCGCGGCAATTGCTTTCAAGTGGCTTTATGCTAACCAAGGTATTTTGAATTACCTGCTTTCACTTTTGCACCTGAATCCCATCGGTTGGTTGACAGATACACAATGGGCACTGTTCTCTGTTGCCATTGTAACCGTTTGGAAAGGGGTTGGGTATTATATGATGATTTATCTTGCATCATTAATGAGTGTCCCGCAAGATTTATACGAAGCTTGCGATATAGACGGTGCAAACTTTTGGCAGAAACATTTTACTGTAACTATTCCGCACATAATGCCGACAATCGCACTTGTTTCGACCATTAGTACAATCTCTGCGATGAAGGTCTTTGCGGAAATCTATGTTATGACAAAAGGCGGGCCGCTTAATTCTTCTAAAACGATTGTTTATTATATTTATGAGCGCGCGTTTGAAAATCTTGATTTGGGTTATGCCTCAGCCCTTGCGGTTGTTTTGTTGGTGGTTGTTATGATATTTTCATTAATTAATATTTTATGCTTTGAAAGGGGCAAGTATACGGATTAAGGTATGAAAATTCTTGTTGTGACAGATTTATATCCCGTATCAGAAAATGAAAAAGGGACTCCGCGGACGATTTATAATTTTGTCAAATGTTGGAAACAAATGGGACACGAAGTCAGAGTTATTAAGCCGAACTTCCTTTTGAATTCTTTTCTGCGCTGGAAACCTTTCTACAAGAGTGGAATTTATGGTGATGTTGAGAATATAAACTATTTCTTCCCGTTTTGGGGAAATGTCAAAAACAAGATAAAAACTGAATTTAATCCAGATATTGTTGTAGCGCATATGCCTTCAGGAATACTTTTTGCGGACAAGTTAGGGCTACCATTTGTAGCTGCTGTTCATGTTTCTGATATCGAAGTTCTGACAAAGCCTCTTTATAAATTGCATTTTAAACCGCGATTGGAGAAGGCTTATCGGCATGCAAACAGGATTGCGGCGAGGTCAGATGTTTTGAAAAAGAAATTCCTGAAACTTTATCCTGAGTTTGAAAATAAAACCTTTACTGCTTATTCGGGAGTTGACGGAGCTGTTTTAAGAACGTGGTCAAACAATAAAAAAATAAAAGTTTTGACATGCGGAAAGTTCATTAAACGTAAAAATATAGATAAAGTTATCAAAGCTTGCGACAAGTTTGAAAATATAGAACTCACTGTTATAGGGGAAGGTAAAGAAAATTTGCGCAAACTTTCTGATAAGCCGATTTTTACGGGGCAAATTCCGCACGACAAAGTTATTGAAAAGATGAAAAATTCAGATATCTTTATTCTGCCGAGTGTGAACGAAACCTTCGGAATGGTTTACCTTGAAGCCTTGGCATCGGGTTGTATAACTGTCTGTCGCAGAGGAGACGGAATCGACGGGATAATTGAAGATGGCGTGAACGGCTTTTTGTGTGATGATGTCGATGAGGTTTTAAACAGAATTCTCTCTTATGAGGATAAAAATAAAATTTTAGAAAATGCTTACAATACTGCTCTGGAATATAGTGAGATGAGTGCTGCCGAGAATTATATAAATTATCTAGCCGAGATTAAGAATTAGAAAAACATTTTATGCCTTGAAAAACTAGACGAAATGGTGATTTATGTCGTTGCATAACAAATTACAATTTCTTTAGGGGTGAAAAATTTCCCTATTGGAGATATTGTTATGGAAAATTTTCAGAATAAATACTTGGAAATAAAAAATATTAATAAAGACATTGTAAACTGGGTGGAAGATATCGCCGAGGAAAATAATTGCCGCATAGAACGTAAAGAATGGAAAAGTAAATACAACAGCTATGTTGTATACGATTACGAACCTTTCTGTTCAGAAGGGTTTGAGATAAATATTCTTCTAAGCTCTTTTGATATTTCGTATCTGAACTTTATTAAATATCTTTATAACGAAAAGATTTCAACAATAGAATATCTTGATAATTGTGTAAAAATTCCGTCTGTGAAGAATTATATAATGTAAGAATTTTTTCTTTTTTATGAGTAACGAGTAGGGTGCGCATACTTGCGCACCGATAACTATTTGTTTGTTCTTTTCTTTTTTCTTATTTGCAAGGCAAGAAGAAAGAAAATGACAAATATTCACAACAACATGATTTCATGATAAAATGAGCGAAAAGAGATAAAGAAAGGATTAATCAAATGGAAAAATTAGCAGACATTGGCGTTTTTGGCGGTTCAGGATTTTATAAATTTCTTGAAGACATTAAGGAAGTTAAGATTGAAACACCTTACGGAATGCCATCTGACAGTTTGTTTATCGGCAAAATCGGCGAGCATAAAGTTGCATTTATGCCACGTCACGGAAGAAGCCATACGATTTTACCGCATTTGATTAACTACCGTGCAAATGTTTGGGCAATGAAAGAAGTTGGCTGCAAACGCGTTATTTCACCTTGCGCAGCAGGAAGTTTGCAAAAACATGTTGCACCCGGTCACTTCGTAATCTGCGATCAATTTGTAGATTGGACTGACAGCAGAAAAACAACCTTCTTTGAAGGTCCGATTGTAACCCACCCGTCAGCAGCGGAAACTTATTGTCCGGAATTGAGAAAACTTGCAATTGATACAGCGAAAGAATTGGAAATAACTGTTCACGAAACAGGTACGGTTGTTGTAATCAACGGTCCTAGATTCTCTACCAAGGCTGAGTCAAAGTTCTTTACAAGTCAGGGCTGGGAAGTCATCAACATGACGGCATTTCCGGAAGCTTACCTTGTTAAAGAAATGGATATGTGTCCTTTGAATATTTCTTTAATCACAGACTACGACGCAGGTCTTGTCGGCGATGTACCGCCAGTTTCACACCACGAAGTAATTCAGGTATTCAATAACAATCTTGATAACTTGAAAAAACTTTTATTCACAATGATTGAAAGAATTCCTGCAGATAACACAAATTGTGAATGTGCTAACACAAGAAAGAATTCTCAACTATAATTGAGGTAAAAAATGGGTAATACAACGATTTCAATATCAAGACTTGTAAGTCTGCTGTTTTATTTCTATTACATTTTAATAATTATAAGAATATTCTTGACTTGGATTCCTAATATTGATTGGGATCAGCAGCCTTTTCAATGGGTACGTTCAATAACTGATCCGTTTTTGAATATTTTCAGAGGAATAATTCCTCCGATTGGCGGAATGCTTGACATTTCACCGATTGTAGCAATTCTTTTACTTCAAATTTTACAAGGAGTTGTCTGCGGATTTCTATCCGGTCTGGGATTATGATTGATATTGAAACCTTAAATAAAGCCATTGCGCTAACACAGAGTGGACATTTCAAAGAGGCTGAAAAGATTTATTCAGACCTGCTGAAGAGTGAGCCTGAAAACGCGACACTGCTCTCTTTTGTTGGCTTGTTTTATGTAAATATCAGAGATTTTGAACGGGCAAGCAAATACTTGAAAGAAGCCTGCGAAATCTCTGAAACTTTGGGTACTGTTTCTGCTTTAGGATTTTGTGAGTTTGAAAGGCAAGAATACGCAAATGCCGTTCCAATACTTGAACATGCACTTGAATTGGGTGATAGCGCAGATGTTTATGACAAATTGATTTTGAGCCTTTTCCATACAAAAGACTATTCAAAAGCGATTGAGCTTTCTGAAAAGATGTATAAGTTATATCCTCAAAATCCAAATTCTATCTTGAATATGGTTAAATCTTATACACAATGCGGAAAGCTTTTTGAAGCAGAAAAAATTTGCGTTGAATACCTCAAAGAACATTACGAAACACCTGCTTTGTGGTTTCATTTAGGCTTTTTGAAAGAGCTTATTTATTCAAACGACAAACAAGCTTGCGAGTGCTACAAAATAGCACTGAATTTGGGCAGAAAAGACGCTTATTACAATATTGCAGTAAGCTATCAAAAACAAGGAGATTACAAACAAGCAGAAGAAAATTACAACAAAATGCTTGAAGAATTTCCAAACGACACAGATACCTTGGTGTCATTCGGAATGTGCCAACTCAAGCAGAAGAAATTTAAAGAAGGATACAAAAACTTCTTTGTACGTGAAACCCCAATAAACAAACGAACAAACAACCCGTGGAAAATCGGACAAAAGTTTGAAAACAGTGTTGTTGTACTTTGCGATCAAGGTTTTGGCGACCATATTCAATTCATAAGATACCTTCCGTTTTTGAAAGAAAGAACCGAAAAGCTTTACGTCTCAACACACAAATCTTTAACAGAATTGTTTAAAAAGAATTATCCTGAAATTGAATTTATTTCCCACGAAGAAATTGACCCAAACATGCAATCTATTAGAATTACAGATTTAGCATACGCTTTAAATATAGATTTCGAGCATATTCCGTTTGCTGAATGTTATCTTAACGCAGACACAGCAGAAATTGCATCACCAAAACTTAAAGTAGGATTATGTTGGGAAGCCGGTTCAGCCGGAATTAGAACAATGATTAACCGAACAATTAACATAAAACTGCTTGAACCGCTGTTAAACCTGGAAAATGCTCAAATATATTCCTTTCAGGTAGATGACACTTTGGGCGGAAACGAAAAATACACGCAAATGATAAACTTAGCAAAAGATTTTAAGGATTTTGAAGACACGGCAAGAGCCTTAAAATCAATGGACATAGTCGTAAGCGTAGATACGGCAGTAGCACATCTTGCAGGAGCATTGGGCATAAAAACCCTGCTTATGTTACCTTACGTTTCTGATTGGAGATGGTTTGAGGACACAAAAACAACTCCGTGGTATAAAAGCGTTGAAATATTTAAACAAATTGACCCGATAAGTTGGGAAAAGCCAATAACAGATATTATTGACAGGATAAAGAATTATGAAAAATAACAAAAAAATACTTTTTATAAACTTTGGCGGACTCGGAGATGAAATTTTGTTTCTACCGACCATTTTATCAGTAAAAAAACAGTTTCCTGACGCGGATATAACTCTCGCGCTTGAGCGAAGAAGCCGTGGTATTGTGAGTTTGACAGAGGTTATAAACCACACCTTGTACGCAAACATCAAAGGCAAACGCAAGTATTTTGAGCTATTCAAACTGCTTATCAAAATTTGGCGCAAAAGATTTGATATCGTAATTTCGTCCGGTTCAAACAAATTTATCTCAATTTTCCTTTTTATGACATTTATCAAAGAAAAATACGGCTATAACACAGGAAAATTAAGCCAAATACTTTTAACCAAAGCTGTCGATTTGAACAAAAACCGCTACGCAGTGCAAATGTATCACGAATTAGCTAAAAGCATTACTGATATTGAAACAGAACTGCCGGTTCTCAGTATCAATAAGAAACCGTTAATCCCAAATTCGGTTCTAATCCACCCAGGGGTTAGTAAAATCAGCGTTACAAAGGGTATGATTAAGACTATACCTGCCCAAAAGTGGGCAAAAGTCGTTGAAGAACTTGCTGATACCGGAAAGAAGGTAATTCTTGCAGGCGGACCTGATGACAAAGAGGTTATTAAAACAATACAATCCCTTGTGCCACAAGAAAAATATGAGAATATGTACGGCAAAACCAAGAATTTGAAGGAATTAGCAGAGTTAATCTCAAGTGCAGAAAAATTTTTGTGTTCAGATTCTGCACCTTTGCATATCGCAGTTGCTTTGGGAGTTAGAACTTACGTCATTTTTGGCTCTACAGATGACAAAAAACTCATTCCGCAGAACGATATGGTAACCGCAATCAAAGCGGATTGCGCTTGTCCTTTGCGTCCATGCCTGTGGGAAAAACGTCAAACTACGTGCGAAGAGCTTTCTTGTCTTGATATAACTCCTGAGCATATTGTCGCAACAGTATTGAAGTAAGATTTTATATCCTCCGGATTCTCAGGATTGACTTAAATCAAGCCTTCTACTAAAATGTCATAAAGGACTTTTGAGGAGTAAATTATGACCACAACTTATGAAGGCTTAGAGTTTGATCCGGGATTTGCGCCATATATTCTCGCATTCCGTGGAACTGTTGAATATCTTTATTTTGATATAAACAAATTCAAAAATTTGTCCCAGAAAAAGATGCGTTTCAGACAGTTACACAAAAAAATCCTTAATGTATTTTATAACAACTTAGGTTTTTATGCCGGCTGTTTGATGTGGGCAGCTTATGTAACAACCCAGCCGGAACAAAAAATATTATCAAACCATTGTTTCGGAAAGCCTTATAATGAAGAGGAAAATATTTCTGAAACACAATATATGCTTAAGTTTGAAGAACTTTTTCCGAAGGATATGCAATATTTTCTTTCTGAAAATTTCAGTTTTGACAAAAATCTCCGTAAGCTTCTTGAAACTTACGAAAATTTCTTAGTTTTAAACAAAGGATTTACGGAAAGCGAACTCAATTCTGATATCAAACTTCCTGAAGGGTTGAAGACTGATAATGCAAAAAGCTACAAGGAAATTATAGAAAAAGTCCTAGAAAATGGGGATTTGAGTAAGCTTTTAGAATATCTTCCGGAAATTTTATAGAGGTAATTATGTCACAGAGAAGAATTATAAATGTTGCAAGAGGATTAGAAAAAGCAGATTTCGTTATAAAAAACGCTAATATCGTAAATGTGCTATCGGAAGAAATCCACGAAGCTGATATCGCGATTGCTGACGGAATTATCGCAGGAATAGGCGAGAATTACCACGGCGAAAAGGAAATCAATATAAACGGTGCATTTGTAACTCCTTCTTTTATTGACGGACACGTACATTTGGAAAGTTCAATGATGCTTCCGAAAGAGTTTGCAAAAGCCGTTCTCCCGGCAGGCACGACAACAGTTATAATTGACCCTCATGAAATTGCGAACGTATTCGGTTTGCACGGCATAAGTTTTATGCACGAAGCGGTGAAAAACCTTCCCATGGACGTTTACACAATGCTTCCGTCTTGTGTTCCGGCGACTCCGTTTGAAACTTCAGGTTTTGATTTAAACAGTTACGATTTGTCACTTTTAATCGACAAACCTTGGGTTCTCGGTATCGCGGAAATGATGAATTTCCCCGGAGTTTTGAACCTCGACAAAAACGTTATGGCAAAATTAGAGCTTGCAAAACAAAAAGATAAACGTATCGATGGACACGCACCAATGCTTTCCAACAAAGATTTGTGCGCATATATTGCAAGTGGTGTAAAATCTGACCACGAATGTACAACACCTAATGAAGCAATTGAAAAACTTCGACTCGGCATGTATCTTATGATTAGAGAAGGTACTGCGGCAAAGGATTTGAACGCATTAATCCCTGTTTTGAAAAATTGCAACACAAGAAAATGCCTGTTTGTAACCGATGACAGACATCCTTCAGATTTAAAAGAACACATAAACGGAATGGTTCGCCGCTCCGTAGAAGCTGGCGTTGACCCGATTAAAGCTGTTCAGTGCGCAAGTTTGAACACGGCTGAATACTTCGGACTCAAGGATTTGGGCGCAGTTGCTCCTGGGTATAAAGCAGATTTATTAATCCTGCCTGATTTAAAAACCTTCAAACCTGATATGGTAATAAAAGGTGGAAAAACAGTATACGAAAATGGCGGATTGACCGTTAATTTTGAAGAAGCAGAAGTTCCGTCCGTCCGTGGTTCTGTAAACGTCAAATGGATTGAAAGAGATGATTTCCGCATTAATGCTCTGTCTGACACCACTAGAACTATTGAAATTATTCCGCATCAACTTGTGACAAAATCTACAATTTCAAAAATCAAAGTCGAAAATGGAAACGCTGTAAGCAATGTTGATACGGACACTTTGAAAATCTGTGTAATCGAAAGACACCGCGCAACAGGTAATATCGGCAAAGGTTTTGTAAAAGGATTTAATATCAAAAACGGTGCAATCGCGTCTACCGTAGCCCACGATTCACACAACATGATTGTTGTCGGAACAAATGACGAAGATATGTATATTGCGGCGGTCGAATTGGTTAAAACTCAAGGCGGCAAGGTTGTTGTAAGCAATGGACAAGTGCTTTCAAAGCTTCCTCTACCGATTGCGGGACTTATGTCAAACGAAAAATTTGAATACGTTGTAGACAAATGCGAAGAATTGAATAATGCAGCACATTCTATCGGCTGTACATTGGAAGATCCGTTCATGACAATGGGATTCCTATCACTTCCTGTAATTCCTGAATTAAAAATCACGGACAAGGGGGTTTTCGATACTACTAAATTTGATTTCGTAAACATTTTTGACAAAACCGAAGTAAATGTTTAATTTTGGTCAAATTTCATGATATAATTGAGCCATGTTTACGGGTATTATAGAAGAACTTGCGAAAATCCGAAAAATCACAAAGGATAGAGTAACTATTGAGTGTAAAACTGTTCTTGATGATATCAAACTCGGGGACAGTATCGCGGTGAATGGTGTGTGTTTAACTGTAACAGAAATTTTTTCTGACGGCTATAGCGCGGACATTTCGCCCGAAACGTTTGACGTTACGACTTTAGACAAACTATCCAATGGTGATTCTGTCAATCTTGAACGCGCACTTCCGGTAAACGGGAGACTCGGCGGACATATCGTTTCAGGGCATATTGACGGAGTAGGGAAGTTTTTGGGTAGCAAAAAAGCCGGAAGCTTTTATAACCTTGAGTTTTCATTACCGGAAAACATTTCCAAATACACTGTACACAAAGGTTCAATTGCGATTAACGGGATTAGCTTAACAATTGCAGAAGTTAAGGACAATACCGTAAAAGTAGCTATAATCCCTCATACATTTGAAAACACTAATCTAAAATACCTGCAATCAGGAGATTTTGTAAACATTGAAACCGATGTTTTGGCAAGATATGTTGAAAAATTTTTATCAACGAGAGATAATAAGTCAGGGATAAATTTAGCCCTGCTGCAAGAGAACGGTTTTTTAGATTAACACAACTTTCACAAACAAATTTCAAACCGTAGATAAAGGACACGATGGAACACATAAATCATTTCAGTTCAATAGAAGAAGCATTAGAGGATTTTAAAAACGGAAAACCTCTTATTGTTGCTGACGATGAGGACAGAGAGAACGAAGGTGATTTAATCATTTCAGCCCAAGCTGTGACTCCGGAATTCATTAACTTTATGACAAAAGAATGCCGCGGACTTGTTTGCCTCGCAATATCTTCAGACATTGCAGAAAGACTCGATTTGCCACAAATGGTTCAAAAGAACACTGAGAGTATGCAAACAGCATTTTCTTTGAGCATTGATGCACACCCAAAATTTGGTGTCACTACAGGGATTTCAGCTTATGACAGAGCAAAAACTGTTGAAGTTGCGATTGCACCTGATGCAGTTCCTTCCGATTTAAGACGTCCGGGGCACATGTTCCCTTGCGTTTCTAAAAAAGGCGGAGTTCTCAAACGCTGCGGACATACGGAAGCGACAGTTGACCTTGCAATATTGAGCGGTCACAGACCAGCCGGTGTTATGTGCGAAATTCTTGCGGAAGACGGCAAGATGATGAGAAGAGATGAGTTGAGTGAATTTGCCAAAAAGCACGGAATAAAATTCATTACCGTAGCAGATTTGATTGCTTACAGACTCAAAAAAGAAAGATTTGTAAAAAGAGAAGTTGAAGTATTTTTACCAACACAATTCGGTGATTTCAATATAATCGGATACACTGATACAATTTCCGGTTGCGAACATGTGGCTTTGGCTAAAGATGACGGCTCAGATAAAATCCCGCTCATCAGAGTTCACAGCGAATGTCTGACAGGCGATATTTTTCATAGCCTCAAATGCGACTGCAATTGGCAATTGCATAAAGCTCTTGAAATGATTCAAGAATACGGAAAAGGAGCTGTAATCTACCTGAGAGATCACGAAGGCAGAGGAATCGGACTTGTTAACAAGCTCAAAGCTTACAAGCTCCAAGAGCAAGGGCAAGATACAGTGGAAGCAAATATGTCTCTGGGTTTTGCACCTGATTTAAGAAATTACGGAGTCGGCGCACAGATTATTTTGGATTTAGGGTTCAATAATTTCAACCTTATCACTAACAACCCTAAAAAAATAATCGGACTAAAAGGTTACGGACTCACAATTCACGAGAATATCAATATAAAATCGGAAGTTAATAAATACAACGAACGATACATAAAAACAAAATGTGAAAAAATGCACCATCTAATGTAAAGGAAGTTTTATGGCGGAAACAAATTATGAAGTAGAACTACTGAATGGAAGTACTTTTAAAATCTTTAAAGGAGTTTACAACGATTTCAAATCAAAAGCTGTAAGCGAATACAAGTTTGAACTTGAGCCTCTTCCTTATGAAGAGTTTATCGGTGCTGTTGAAAAAGATTACTTGAAGTGCATTGTACTCAAGGAAAACTTGATACCAACTGCATTTTTGGTTTATACAACTTCTATTTCCGAATCAATTGAACTAAATTTAATTCACTGTCTCGGAACAGAAGATGAAACGACTAAAATCAAATTGCTTGTTGAAAAATTCCTTGAACTTACAGAAGCAGAAAGACAGCAAAAAGTCGTATCTTATCCTATGATAGGGCATCAATCAATATTTACGGCTGATTTGGCAAGATTCGGATTTAAATTCGTAGGACTCGCAGTTTTAAGATTTTTAATGGGCAATGCTTCATCAGAAAGAATCTTGGAAAACATGAAACTGCCTGAAAAATCAGATGAATACAAAATCGTAAGCTATTCTGATACATATCGTGATGATATAATCAGAGTTATACACGAATCCTTCAGAGACACATCTGACGCCATATACGACACAAGATTTAAGTCAATCGAAGGCACAATCGATATAATAAACAAAATTGTTGAAAATATTTACGGCGAATTTTTACCGGAAGCAACTTCCGTTCTTTTATACAACGATACACCTTGCGGAATTGTATTTGCTAACGTCACAGGCGGTAAGATTGCCAACGTTCCGTTGGTTGCAATTGAAAAAAATCACCGCGGACATGGTCTTTCAGAGTTGTTGCTTAATAGAACTATTAAAATGATTGTTGATTGGACAAAACTTGGCAAACGTGAATTTTCGGAAGTTAACGTAACTACTGAAACCAACAACTATAAAGCATTAAAAATGTACAGAAAAATTGGATTTAGAGAAGATTTTTGCTATGCTCAAGCATATCTTTTGCAAAAGCGCAAAAAATAGAATTTTATGGTATAGTAGTATGGAAGTTTAACCCTTTTTAAAAAAGGATAAGAAAGGAGAAGTATGAAAGTTTCAAAAGAACTATTTGTGGCAGTAAGTGTACTATGTATGACTGCTGGTGTAGCAATGGCTGATGATTCAATTCAAGCTTATGCACATCCGACTCTTTTCGGTTCACAAGGTCACTCCCTTGTTACAGCTGAAAACGATGTTATCGTAGGTGGTAAGGTTTACAAACCATGTCAAGTTAAAACAATTGACAAAAAACAAAACGTTGTAGTAGGACGTTGCGCTAAACAAATGTTGAGCGATATGCAAGCGAAAATGGATCAAAAAAGAGGCGCAATCTATGATCCTAAAATGCCTGTATTGCGTTCAGAATTGGCTTACTTAATTTCTGAAGGCTTAGGTCTTACTAAAGGTGATTCATCAAAATATACTGACTTAGCTGATTCATATTGGGCAAAAACTGAAATTGAAAGAGCTTTGACAGCAGATGTTATGATTGGTTATCCTGATTCAACATTCAAACCTGATAAAGCAATCACAAAAGCGGAAGTTTTCTGTACGTTTGCTAAACTTATGAAGGTTGATGCAAGTGCAACAGCAGTTCCAACTCTTAACGGACAAACTATTAAGCACGTTCCTCAATGGGCTTATGCTGCTACAAACGAAGTTGTTGCTTCAGGCTTGTTGAATGCTGTACCTGATACAGACAAAGTTATCAATGATGAATACTTGTCAAAAGAACAAGTTGCTTATTTCTTGGCAGCAATGAAGAGAAACTTCCAGATTGACCTTTCAAACGGCGCAATCGGATGTGCAACAAAATACGAACCTGTTGCTGTAAAAATCAAATTGTCTGAAAGATTAAGCGCAAGAACATCTACAGTAGGTGATACCTTCACTGCTAAAACTACCCAAGACGTAACTCTTAACGGAGTTTGCTTCCCTGCAGGTTCAACTGTTAAAGGTGAAGTTGTATCAGTTTCAAGACCTGGTGTTAAGAACCCTGGTTACCTTGAAGTTCAATTCGATACAATCAAAAATGGCGACAACAGCGCTAACTTCCCTAAACAGCTTTCAAGCGCACAAGTTGACGTAATGAAGAACCCTAATATCGTTTCAAGATTATTGGGCGCTCCATTCTCAATCACTGGCAGAGTTGCAGGTGTTGCAGGAAGATCAGTTGCAGGAACAGCAGAAGTTGTGTCTAACGGTGCAGAAGAATTCTGCGGAAACTGGTCAGATGCGTTTGCTGATACAGCATCTTTACACCCTCTAAAAGGCTTGAAGAGTGTTGGAAGTAGCGTTATCACTGTTGGTAAAGGTGTTTACAACATCACTAAGTTAGCTGTAAGCGGAACCTTCGGTGTTCTTTATGAATTCGTTGATGAATGCAAATACATCATCGTTCCTAACACAACTAACGATTCTAGCTTGAATCCTGATGAAGAATTAACAATTATCTTCTAATTCGTTCAAGTTGAAAATTGTAAAATCCCCGACGTCATTAGATATCGGGGATTTTTATTAACATTTCTTAACAAAAAGAAATAAAAAAAGCAATTTTTTTTCTGTTTACTACTTTATATATATACAGGATATCAAAAAGCGTTATATATACAGTAAAGGAGAAATATATGGCAAGAGTCTTAATTTCCATGCCGGAAGAATTTTTAAGTAGAATCGATCAAGTAGCAGAAGGAGAAAACCGCACAAGATCAGAATTAATCAGGGAAGCTCTCAGAAGCTACATGTACAAAAGCAGGGTTAAATCATCAACTCTTGCAAACAAGAATGCAGCAATTTTAGAAGCTTTGTTGGATTAAAATTGCAGCGACAAAAGTTTTTGTGAAATGTTCTTCGAACATCTCCACCAAGCGGAAAAAGGAAAATAGGGAAATAATTAGGGAAAAAAACGGCTCAACACCAATGAGCCGTTTTTTATTTATATTTCTTCAAATGAGTCAATATCAATATCAATAATCGCCGTACCATCGTGCGCTATAGCTTTTTCAAGCGCAGGGATTAGCTCGTCGTGAGTTTTGACTCTCACCGCAAACAGGTCGTACGCTTCCGCAATCTTTGTAAAATCAGGGTTAATCATCTCAACTTGATATCGTCTGTCATAAATTTTTTCCTGCATTTGTCGAACCATTCCAAGATAACCGTTATTCATAATAATGATTTTTACAGGAATTTTGTGTTCACGGCAAGTCGCAAGTTCTTGCAAATTCATTTGGAAAGACCCATCTCCTGTGATATTTAAGACAAGGTTATTCGGGTTTGCAATATATGCCCCGATTGAGGCAGGAAGTCCGAAGCCCATTGTTCCCAAACCACCTGAAGTTATAAATTTCTTAGGTTTTGTAAAATTAAAAAACTGTGCCGTTAACATTTGATGCTGCCCTACATCGGTTACAACAAGCGGTTCGTAGTTTTTTGTATATTCATAAATCGTTTCCAACACGTTTGATGAGCGAAGACAGGTTGAGTTTGTTTCTCTTGAAACGTTTTCCTCTTTCAAAAGCATCACTTTGTTATTCCAATCAGGATAGGTTATTGTAATATTCAAACGTGACAACAAGCCTGATAAAAATGTGTTTACAGAAGAATTTAATTCAAGCTCAAAGTTCCCGTGGATTTTTTTTATATTTACATTAATGATTTTCGCGTGCGGAGCAAAATCAACACTTTTGCAAGTTGAGCGGTCAGAAAAACTTACCCCGAGCGCAAGAATTAAATCCGCAGAATTCAGAGCAGTATTCGCTGAATATGTACCGTTTATACCAATCATACCGAGATACATTTCATCCTTTGACGGATAAACACCTATTCCCATAAGGGTTGAAATTACAGGAATACGCGTTTTAAATACAAATTCTTTGATATTTTCAACCGCATCACTCGCACCCGCTCCTAACAATAAAAGCGGAGATCTCGCTCTTTGGATTAACCTGCAAACTTTTTCGTAATCGTATTCAGAAATCACAGGTAATTTTTTGTTATGCAATTCTTTTTCAGGTCTTTGGATATATTTTGACTCCAATATATTTCTCGGAAGCGCAATCACAACAGGACCTTTTTGCCCTGAAGATGCAATTTCAATCGCCTCTTTAATAACTTGTTTAATGTCATCTTTTGCTGACAATAAGTAATTCTTTTTAGAACAAGTTTTTGTCATAGAAAGGATGTCGACTTTTTGAAAAACCTTCGAGTCAGATCTCCCTGCCGGAACATCGCCTGCAAGTACAACAAGCGGAGTAGAGTCTGCGTAAGCGTTCGCAATACCTGTTATTGTGTTGGTAAACCCAGGACCTGAAGTTACAAGCACAACCCCGACTTTACCGCTCACTCGAGCATAACCTTCGGCAGCATGGACAGCCGCCTGCTCATGACGAACAAGAACGTGTCTGATTTTTTCTGTTTTAGCGAGTTCATTATACACACTCAAAACAGCCGCACCCGGATAACCGAATATACTGTCAATCCCAGCCTCAGTTAAAGCCTCAACAAGCGCATGCGCACAAGTAAGAGAGGTTTTGTCTGCTGTATCAGGATTTGATGTTTTGGTTAACAGATTTGTCATAGCGATTATATTATACAATAAAATCAGATTAGATACTTGATTTAATTTTTTGTTTACAGTACGATAACCTCAGACCCTCGTGATATTTTCGCGAGTTGACAACTGAATATCGGGATGTGGCAAGGACTCCGTTCAGAACGATTAAGTATCGTTATGAATGGAGGGAGGCGAGTCAGGAAGCAAAGCTTCTGCGAGCCGTATAGAAGAAATTCTACCAAACTGCATCACTAGAAGACTGAAACTTGGCATCGGGATGTGGCGCAGTTTGACTCTGCCGACGAGAAGGTGACTAAATGTCACGTTCGAGGAGAGGTAGCACCGTAGGTGCGCTACAAACCAAGAATTGAAAACTGAATATCGGGATGTGGCGCAGTTTGGTAGCGCACCTCGCTTGGGACGAGGGGGTCGCACGTTCGAATCGTGTCATCCCGACCATTTTAAAAAAGACCCCTTAAGGGGTCTTTTTTGTTCATATAACATATCAACATGGGATAATTTTAAATGAAAATTCAACAAGTAAACAACGTCAGAATTCCAAGACAACTAAAAAATTTAAAACAACTTTCTAAGAATGTTGAAAAAACGAACACACCGGAGAACTTCACAGAACCTGCATTTCCGATAGTGATTTCAAAAGAAGAAATGAAAAATTATACTAAACAGGTTATGGAAAAAGTTGCTGATTGGAAAAAGATATTTGGTTAATTTATGACGCCAAATAAGCTCTGCCGAACTTCTTTTTTATTGTTTAAATTTATACTAAAATAATCTTATGAAAAGATTTTTTCTTTACACAATTCTTATTTTAACAGCGCTCACAATGCTTTTGCCGTTTTTTGCAATGTTTTTAATCTCACTTAGCGGGAACGAAAATATTTTTACTGATTATAAAAACATCAACCTCACGTTTTGTGCTTATAAAAACATATTCCACGCAATCCCTGTTGTCAGATACTTTTTGAACAGCCTTATTGTTACTCTGTGTGCGACTCTGGGACAAGTATTAATTTCAGCCCTTGCCGGATACGGATTTGCAAGGCTCAAATTCAAGGGTTCGGACATATTATTTTTCATAATCATTCTAACAATGATGGTTCCGCCACAGGTCAATATTGTTCCATTATTCTACCTTATGAGCAAATTGGGCTGGATAAACACCTATCAAGCTTTAATTGTACCCGCAATTTTTGGCGGTTTCGGAGTATTTTTAATGCGCCAGTATTTTTTAACCTTCTCCAAGGAATTGGAAGACGCATCAAAACTCGACGGTTGCACCCCTGTTCAAACCTTCTTCAAGGTAGCTTTGCCTTGCGCCATGCCGGCAATTGCTACACTTGCAGTGTTCACCTTCGTAACCAATTGGAACAGTTTCATGTGGCCACTTATCATTACAAACACTGATAGTATGCGAACTCTGGCTGTCGGATTGAGTATTTTCAAAGGTTCTTTAAGAGAACTGACTCTTTGGGGAGAGTTGATGGCTTGCTCTTGCATTTGTTCAGTCCCTGTAATCATCGTATTCTTAGTTGGCAAAAAATATTTAATCAACAATCCTGCCGAAGGCGGAATAAAAGAATAGCGCCTTATCCACAATTTGACCTAAATTTCGGCGTTTGGTATTGAAAATTTTGTAAAAAAAAACTATGATAACTATATTATGGAAAAATACGAGATTAATTTTGACGAGATAAGAGCGCTGCTTGTAGAAGAACACTACACAGAAGAAGATATTACCGAACTTGAAAAAGCTTTTGAGTTCGCAAAAAGGCTGCATTCCGGTCAATATAGAATCTCAGAAGAACCGTATATTATTCACCCAATGGAGGTTGCAAAAATCCTTATCGGATTAAGAGCCGATAAACACACACTTATGGCAGGATTTTTGCACGATATTCTTGAAGATACCGACACAAAACCCGAAGAAATTCAAGAATTATTCGGAGATGATGTCTTGAACCTCGTACAAGGCGTAACAAAACTAAGCAAATTGCAGTTTAAATCCACAGAAGAGCGTCAGGCGGAGAATTTCCGCAGAATGTTTATTGCAATGGCAAGCGATGTAAGAATTATTTTACTTAAGCTTGCAGACAGATTGCATAATATGCGAACTCTGAACTATATGACTGCTCAAAAGCAAAAGAAAATCGCGCAAGAAACTCTGGATATATTTGCACCGCTTGCTAACCGACTCGGTGTCGGTAAAATTAAGGCAGAGCTTGAAGATTTGTCACTCAAATATCTTCATCCGGATAAGTATTACGAAATCGCTCAACTCGTTTCTCAAAAGAAGGCTGAGCGTGATTTAGCGGTTAAACTCCTTATCGAAAAAATTTCCAAAGATGTTAAAACAAGCGGAATAAATGCAACTATCACTGGTAGAGCCAAGCATTATTACAGTATTTATAAGAAAATGGAACGTCTGAATGTCGCATTCCATGACCTTTATGACATCACAGCAGTCCGTGTAATCGTTGATACAGAAAAAGAGTGCTACGAAGTTTTGGGGCTTATTCACTCGCAGTTTAAACCGATTCCGGGTAGATTTAAGGACTATATCGCAATGCCAAAGGGAAACATGTATCAATCCCTTCACACATCGGTAATCGGTCCAAGACAAAAACCGCTTGAAGTTCAAATTAGAACCTGGGAAATGCACGAAATCGCTGAATATGGTATCGCGGCGCATTGGAGATATAAGGAAAGAGGCTCTAAAAAGGCTGATTCCGCTAGCGATATCAAGTTCTCATGGATGCGCAAACTCGTTGAATACACCAAAGAGACTAAAAATGCAGAGGATTACGTTAATTCCGTAAAATTGGATATTTTCTCAGATCAAGTATTTGCATTCACCCCTGGGGGAGATGTCATTGATTTACCACAAAATGCGACTCCTGTTGACTTTGCATACCGTATCCACTCTGATGTCGGACATAAAACAGTGGGTGCACTCATCAACGGACGTATTGCGCAGCTTGATACAAAACTCAAAAACGGTGACATTGTTGAGATTATGACCTCGAAAGTTGCTGCTCCAAGATTGGATTGGTTGAACTTTGTTGTTACAAAACAAGCCGCATCAAAAATACGTCAATGGTATAAGAAAAACAAACGTGAAGACCATATTGAAATCGGTAAAGCTAACCTTGAACACGAGCTTTCTAAGACTATTTTTGACGAATACGTTAAAAATGGAGAGTTCGACAAAGTCGCTAAACAAATGAATTACGTAAGTGCTGACGACCTGTTCGCAGCATTGGGTTACGGCGAAACAACTATCAATAAGATTGTAAACAAGCTTAAAAAACCGCAAAAACCGGAAACGGAAGAAACTGAATTTCAACACAGACCTAAAAAAGCTTCGGAAAAAGATATTATCGGGTTGGAAGGACTTTTGTATTCGTTTGCAAGATGTTGTTCACCAATCCCCGGAGAACCAATTGTCGGTGTAGTTACACGTTCTAAAGGTGTTAGCATTCACAGACTCGATTGCAAAACTCTTGATGATGTTCCGCCAGAAAGACTGCTTGACATAAAATGGTCCGGTAACAATATTAACAAGACTTACAGTACCACCATTCGTATTGAAACCGCTGAAAAAATGGGCTTGTTAAAAGATGTTATCGGCGTTGTCTCCGACAACAACACCAACATCACTTATGCAAATGTTAAATCTAAAAACAACAAACTCGGTATTATTGAACTCGGAATTGAACTTGATAACATTGAAACCCTGAGAAAAGTTATGACCTCCTTGCAGGCTCTACCGGATGTCTACAGCGTTAAACGTGTTCAGACATCATACGGTCAGTCCTCAGGGCAATCAAATCGCAAAAACCAAAAGAAATCTCATCCGCACAGAAAGAAAACATCTCACTAAACTTGTAAGTCTTTCTTGTAGGCTCCGGATTTAAAATACTCCAAAGTATTTTGCAAAGTCATATAATTTGCACTTAGTAATTTTTCATCTTTTTTTGCTGCCCTGTTGATTTCAGCTAACAATTCAGTATTACCTTTATTTTGTTTTCTCAATTCAGAGTAACAAGCACGTAATTCGTTAAAAAGATCGGCTGAATATGTTTGAAAAGTAGTAATATCTTCGTCTTTTACGTTTATAGAAATTTCGTCAGCAATCTTATAAAAGTCTTTATTTTTGGCGTTTTCGTACAATTTTTCTGATATTTTGCCTCTGAACATTTTACTGATTAAATCGATATGACGTGCAACTAAGCGAGATGGATTTGTACTTTTCTTCAAATAATTTTTGTAAAGTAACTCATCATATTCCCTAATTGGCGTATATATTTTTTCAGATTCAATGTGCTTTGCAGCAGCATAGTTTGGTCCAAATAGAATCAGCAATTCGTGTTGAATAGGATTTTTGTCCTTATCATACTTCTTGTCAATAAATCTCATTTGAATATCTTCATATCCTGATTTTGCGCGTTTTCCGAGAGCATAAGGATATTGCGTAATATTGCCGTTTATTTGCGCCTCGTCTAATCTGATATCAATATCCGGCATAAGTTTTTTACCTGCAAGAATCTCTGCAGGTGTCGCCTTATCATATCCTTTTTGTTGCAATGTACTCAAACTTGTATAATTATTGGAAAGAACGTAACCGCGTTTTTCCATCTCAGGCAATATTTCATCCAACAACAAGGATATGTCATATGGATTTTCGACATAAAGGGTCGTTCTGATTTTGTCCAAAACCTCAAAACTACCTGAACGTTTAATTTTTGAAGAATATGATTTTGCTGATTTCACGGCATTTTTTTGTGCATATTCTCTATCAAAAGACACCCCTTTATCTTTTAAACTATTGGCAATTACCTCTATAGTATCAAGGAAACTTGCTGCAGCAGTATTTAGTCTTCCTTTGGCATCCTTTTTGTATGCATCCTCCATAAAATCCATAACCGTATTACAAGCAGGTCTAAAATATCTTTGTCTTTTTGCTACCTTATAACTCGGCACAAGCTTCGCTACCGTACCAAATGCAACAGTATCCGACGCCAACGGCGCAGCCATTTTAAGTCCGAAGCTAGGCTGGTATGAAGCTTTCTTCGCTTCCTTTGGAGCAGATTTAATTCTGCTTAAACTGTCAATTGCAAAAATTTTCATCGATAAATTTTCCTACACACACTTATATAAAAACAAAATAACCGCAAAAATTGCCTGTCACATCCCTCTATGTAACGAATAGTTAAGCACCTGTCGGGCAATTTTCTTTTTGAGCAATCCCAACTCGATTTTCAAATCCCGTAAATTCCGATATTTGTATAGCCCATTCACTCACGATTTCATCCTCACCAAGAGTGTACGAGATAGGCTTACCGATTTTCACCGTAACGTGCTTTTCACCTAATTTTTTTGCATATCCGTCAAAACCGCATATTGCTACAGGCACAATGTCCGCCTGAAATTTCTTTGCAAACAGCACAAAACCTTTTGTAATATTTTCAATAACAGGCTCTTTAATAATCTTTCCTTGCGGGAAAATACCCAAAGACCAACTTGTATTAAATACTGCTTTTACCGTTTTAAAAGTCGCGAGTTCAGGTTTCTCACGATTTACAGCAAAAGCACCAAGAGTATGTACAAGAAATCTCAACAATTTGTTTTTGTCTTCAAACAACTCCTTTTTTGCCATATATGCAACATGTTTTTGCACAGCAAGAGTAACGAGCGGAGGGTCAATGTATGAAACATGGTTTCCGGCATAAATTACACGAGAACCTTCCGGAACGTTTTCGCGGCCTTCAATTTTGATATTGTACATGTATTTTGTTACAGGTTTAACTACACAAAGAACAAATAAGTCGTAAAATAATGTTCTCCAAAATCCATAGTCTTTTTCAGTACGCTTGTTGTAATTCTTTTTCATATCTTCTTTCCGCTTATCTTAAACAACTACCGGTTCGTACCTGAACCCTGTTAGCTCTGCAATCGCATCGCCCCATTTTTGAACCATATCATCCACATTATCTGAATAAGGAATCAATTTCCCGATTTTTACAATAATTTTTCCGCTAAAAGGTAAGCTTTTCGCATCCTGCGTACCTATAATCCCAACAGGCAAAATCCCACATTTAGTAGTCTTGGCAAGTGACGCAAAACCTTTTGTAATATTGCTTACACACCCAGGCTCCTGACGCGTTCCTTGAGGGAAAATTCCAAGAACCCAGCCGGTTTTTTTAATAGTCATAACCGTTTTTATAGTGGAAACCCCAAGTTTTTCACGGTCGACAGCAAATGCACCTAGCCAGTTTAACCACCAACGCATAAACAGATTTTCAAAAAGCTCTTTTTTTGCCATATACGCAAGCGGTCGTTTCATAACTGAACAAACTAACGGTGGATCAAGCGTTGAAAGGTGGTTTGCAGCCACGATGTAGTCATTATTTTCAGGAATATTTTCACGCCCCTGAACTTCAAGCCTGTATACAAGCCTAAATCTAATCATGTAGCAAATATGGGTAATCAAAAATTGGAAAGAACTTCTCCAATTATTAAAAAACTTTTGTTCACGAGCAGTCTGCTTACTTGCAGGCTTTTTTGCTTCTTTTGACATTAAACTCCACCCCTCGCCTGTAATAGGAATTATATCACAAAACCGGAATAAAAAATAGCAAAATCGGGGAATATTTAATTATCTTCACGAAAAACATCTTCAAGACGTTTTATTTCTTCTTCCTCTTTTTCCTCTTCTTCCTCATCCTCTTTATCAAGCGGGGAAAGAGATTTTTTGTGTTTCTTCGAGTTCAAAACTGATGCAACATTGGTCATTGCGAGCGAATTAAGTGTTGCTCTTAATAGCGCACTGCGGTCTACAAAAGGCTGATTATACATGTTTTCGCCTTCTTCCTCTCCTTCCACAGGCGGAAGGTACATAGCTTCCGAGCCATATTTTTCCTGACTCATTTTTGCTGCAGTACCGGACGCATCGCCGCTTTTGAAATTGAAAGCGCCGCCGATTCCATAAAATCCTGCTGACCTGTTATCTACCACTTTTTAGACCTCATGTTGGATATTAACCAATTATAAATATCCTCATAGGATAATATAACCCCTAAAGATATAATTTTGCTAGTTAGTTACAAAAATTTACAATTAGGACTATGTGAATTTTTGTAACAATTTCTTCCCAAACCCTAAAGTTTTGTGCGGATTGTGCCGATACATGTGTCATACGGTTAGTATAAAGGCGTGAGATGGCACAGTTTAGTATTCAGCAAAAATCCACTATTG
>CAKVLI010000014.1 GCA_934757155.1 uncultured Candidatus Melainabacteria bacterium
CCGCCCCTCTCCTTATCTAACCTATATAGTGCTTCAAAATAATCATCACCATAATTACTGCAAGCATAAATATCATTGTGCTTAATACACCGGTACCGTGAGATTCTTGAAGGTAGCTGTTATTGTCAGCAGTTTTTTCATTATTCATCATAATAAATTTCTCCTATAAGTTATGCAGCGTGCTTGCCTGCAATTTTGAGAGCGCAAGCGATAGCAAGTGCGATTTCTTCATCGTTTCCTAAAGATTTTTTTACAGGCTTTTTCTCAGCCGGAACTTCTTCCGGACAGAATTTGTTTATGAATTTCATCACATGATTGTTTAAATTCATTACCCATATCATAACCGTCAGAAATAAATAAACAGTTCCCATACCGATAACCATAACGATAAGACCGTCTTTTAGTAACGTTAAGTCCATCTCATTCTCCTTTATTTAACTATGTATTCTTAATTACCCCAAATAATACATAGCTAAGGAGCTCTTATAGAAAGAATCCTTTCGTTGTCGGTTGATAATTTATGAATGGAGTCCCGATATTGTCGGGATGAATTATTAGTAAAATTATGATTTTGCAAAAAATCAACTGTAGAAAAATGATTTTCGCCGATAAACAAACCTGAATTTCCGTCTTCAGGGTTTGAAATTGCATCGTTTGTTCTTAATGTATTTGAAACCAAAACAACTTTTTGATAGTCATTTTGAATATAATTAACAGGTTGTATGTCGTAATTGTACACTTCTTGAGGCGTCGCCCACAGAGTCGCCACAAGTGCTATAAACATAAATACAAATTTAAGAAACCTTTGCATAAGCGCATTGTACCACAAAAAAAATTTTGCAAGAATTACCCTGTAGATTACGTCACTACTAATTGTCGAGTCCTTGAAATTATAATTGTTAATAGTACAATTAATATATAAGGATATCGTTTTTTATTAAAGGAAGAAAGGTTAGAAAAAGCATGCTTAAATTCAACTACAAAAATGCCGATTCAATGATTATCGGAAGCGACAACGGATTGAATATTTCCGAAGAGTTTGCGTCATACAAAGAAACAATCACAAAGATTATCGCAAGCTTAAATCAGAGAAAAGACAAACCCGGACAATGGCTGCAGTGGATGAATTTGGGCTATAACGAAGAAACCGTATGGTACGTTAAAGAATTCGCATCTATGGTAGAAGGCAGATTTGATAACGTATTGGTTCTCGGAATCGGCGGTTCGGCTCTCGGCGGAATTGCAGTAACAGAAGCATTACTTAAACCTTACTGGAACCTTTTGACTCCTGAACAAAGAAACGGACTTCCCAGAATTTTCTTCCTCGATAACATTGACCCTGATACTATTAACGGACTTTTGCAAGTTCTTGATTTAAAAAGAACTCTTGTTAACGTTATTACAAAATCAGGCTCAACCGCTGAGACAATGTCTCAATATATGATAATCAAAGACCTTATGGAAAAAGAGTTAGGAAGCGACTACAGAAAGAATTTTGTAGCAACTACCGATAAAAAAACAGGCATTTTAAGACAACTCGCTGATCAAGAAGGCTACAAAACCTTCGTAGTTCCTGACGATGTAGGCGGAAGATTTTCTGTATTCTCTGCTGTCGGTCTTGTACCGTTTGCTCTCGTCGGTCTTGATATTGACCAAATTATGAACGGTATCAAAGATATGGATTTGGCACTCAAAAATACTGATATTAACGAAAATATCGCTGCTCAAGGTGCTTTAATTCAATACTTAATGGATACAAAAAAAGGCAAAAATCTCTCAGTTATGATGCCTTATTCAAGCAGATTAAAATATGTTTCTGACTGGTATGTTCAATTGTGGGCAGAATCTCTCGGAAAAGAAGTTAACAATAATGGTGAAAAAGTTAACGTTGGACCTACTCCAATCAAGGCTCTCGGCGCAACTGACCAGCACTCACAAATTCAGTTGTATAACGAAGGACCTAATGACAAAGTTATCACATTTATCCGTGTCGAAAACTTTGATACAACACTCGAAATTCCTAAGATTTTCGAATACACAGGAGTCGGATACTTGGGCGGTAAAACTATCAATGACTTAATCAATGCAGAAGCTGATTCAACAAGAGTAGCTCTTTCTGATTACTCTCGTCCGACATTGACAATTACCTTAGAAAAAGTGGACGAATACAACGTAGCACAATTGCTTTATATGCTTGAAGTTCAAACAGCTATCGCCGGTGAATTGTATAACATAAATACCTTCAATCAACCGGGGGTTGAGCAAGCGAAAAATTACACCTACGCTCTTATGGGAAGAGCAGGATATGAAGAATCCGCTCATTCTCTTCAAGAAAAAATGGCAACGGTTTAATTATAAAAAGGGAATTAAACGGGGCGATTTGCATTCTGCAAATCGCCCCGTTTGTAATAAAAAGATAAAGCAGCCCGTAAGCCGTGTTCTGTTTTAGATAATCATCTATCTGGTATTATGATTACTCATAATCTCTAGCGATTTTTTCCGGACTGGGCGGACACCTCATAACGTCCGACTTAATCTTGCATCCGACCGGGGGTTGCCTAGCCGATACCTTCCGATATCGCTGGTGAAGCTCTTAACTCACCGTTGCACCATCGCTCCTACTTTAAAAAAAGCGGTTAGCAGTATAATTTCTGTGGTCCTATCCGCCAGCTCACGCTGCCCGAAGTTTCTTCGGCGGTCTGTCCTTGGATGCACGGACTTTCCTCACCCAAAGGGCGCGATTATCCGACTGCTTTATCTACTCTCCAGTATAGCACAATTTTTCCACATCAATAACTGTTTTAAGTTTCAAAGCATAAATATTGGTAAACCCCAGGAGCGCAAGTTTTACCGCGTCTTTTTCCGTGGTAACGATAACGCCTTCAATATCTTTAATGTCTTCTTTGACATATTGATGATGGTCATCAAAACTTATTTTCTCTTTTATTTTGTAATCATTTTTTAGAAAGTTATAAAATTGTTCAGGCTGACCAATCGCTGATAGTGCAGTAATATCAGCACCTTTTTTCAAATGTTCACCCGAAATTATATTGTAAACATAATCCGGCTCGACTTTTGCCACAGTTACATCAAGCCCCTGCTTTTTTGCCATAATTTTAGCTAACTTTTCTGCTCTTGTATGGTCGACATTCTTACTTACGATTACAAGTTTATCAATACGATTAAACCCTTCCAAACCTTCTCTCAAAGGACCTGCAGGCAGAAGATTCTCATTTCCGAACATTTTTTCTGAATCAGCTAACACAATATCCAAATCGCGATAAATTTTTCTGTGCTGAAATCCGTCATCAAGAATAATCTTAGTAACACCCAACTCTTTAATCGCATATTTTGCAGCCTTAACCCTATTTGCACAAGTAAGAACTGCGCACATATTAAGATTAACCGCAAGCCAATAAGGTTCATCTCCTGCCATATCAGCTTTATAGTACAAATTTATTCCGTCAGAAATCACATTAACTTTTTTGTTATTAAGCTTCCCGCCATACCCACGAGAAATTATCGCAACGCGCTCGCCTTTGTCTACAAAATATCTTGCAAGCTCTGCAACAATCGGAGTTTTGCCGACTCCGCCCGTAGTTAAATTTCCGACTGAAATTACGTACGCATCGACTTTAGTCGGTTTTAAAAATTTTTTATCATATAAAAAATTCTTAAAACCGCTGCCGATTGCATAAAACAACGAACAAAACTTCAAGAAATCAAAAAACAATCCCTTGACATTTTTGTCGTAATGTATTTTGGTAATTTCGGTCTTCAAGTTCATTATTTTTCAACCATAGCCTTAAATTTTTCAAAATCTTCAATCGTATCAATTCCGACCGGAACATTGTCGACTACAGCAACTTTGATTTTCATTCCGTTTTGCAAAGCTCTTAACTGTTCAAGGCTTTCAGCTTTTTCATAAGGTGCTTGCGCCAGTCCTGTCATCTTAAACAAAGCCTCTCGTTTATATCCGTATATGCCTAAATGACCGTAGAATTTCCATTCGCCTTTATTAACATTTCTTTCATAAGGTATTTTTGAGCGAGAAAAATACATTGCATAACCATTCAGGTCAAAAACACATTTCACAAGGTTAGGGTTATTAACTTCATCCTCGTCCTTGATTTCTCTTACCAAAGTAGAAATATCAGCTTGCTCATCAAACTTCACGCCCTTGATTACAAGCTCAATGTTTGACTGTTCAATCAAAGGCTCATCCCCTTGAAGATTGATTATATAACCAATTTCAGGGTGTCTTGATGCAACTTCTGCAATTCTGTCGCTGCCGCTTTTGTGTTCGGTTGAAGTCATCTCAACTTCGGCACCAAACTCTTTACAAGCATTAAAAATTCTTTCATCATCAGTCGCAACAATAACTCTGTCTACCAAAGGAACTTTTGACGCCTTCTCCCAAACCCATTGAATAATAGGTTTGCCATTCGCCTTCAAAAGCGGTTTACCTTCTAATCTTGAAGAACCATATCTTGCCGGAATTATTATTGCTGTTTGTTTTTCCATTTTTATACCTTCTTATTTAGTTGCGTTAATAAATACTGCGTTAGATTTGAGACTGATTTCTCTGCCTGTCAAATAATTTTGAACATCCTGCATATATTTGTTAACCGTAGCTTCGTCAAAATATTTCAAAAATCTTTCTTTTGTAGACGGTTGATTTGGTGATGGCGGATTTGTAAACCATTCTCCTACCATATTCGGCTGAACCACATATTTTGAACGCACATCCTGCACCTTCACATCAGGGTCAGAAAATCCTGCGATATCAAGATTCATCTTCAAAGTTTCTTCGTCAAAATTGCAAAGAGAATCCAGCGGATTGCTCATAATTTCGTTTTCAACACGTTTAAAATCTTCATATTTTTCTACATACATCGGATCAAGAATTTCCCAATAACGAGTATTTGAACGAATTACCGGTTCAAACGCACAGAATTTTCCGCCCGGTTTAAGAATTCTGTACACTTCACTAATTGTCTGTTGCTTGTTCACTATATGAACAAGAACCGAACGCATCAAAGCTTTGTGTACTGAGCTTTCAGGTAACGCAATGTGTTCTGCCGGAGACAACAACATCTCATAACCGCTTGTAATGCCTGCTTCATCCAGAATTTTCTTACAATCATCCAAACAATCTTGAAATTTATCAGAAAAAATGACTTTGCCTTGGCAATCCTGCATCTCAAGAGCCTTGAATGCAAGCAAGCCTGTTCCGCAGCCAATATCGATGACTGTTTCATAAGGCTTAATTTCCGCATAAACAAGGATAACATCTCTAACAGCTTCAAGCCATTTTGTAGTCTGTTCAATCATTTCAGGGGTTTGTCCCGCAAAACGGTTTTTCTTCAACCACTCAGTCCAGTTTTTACAAATCTCGCTCATACATCCTCCTGTTACCACAAGATTATACTATAAATTTACCTTACATAGAAGTCCCCAATTGATAGCGGATGCTGTAAGTCGTCCATTGAAAAAACTTGCATTACATACCTGCCGGACTCGTGAAACGTAAAATAATCCGAATGATAATATCTCTCGTCCTTCATCAGTCTATAATCTTTTGTTCTCACGACCTCGTTTCCGCCCCAAGGTGCGTTTTCAACCATTTTAAAAACCTGCACACGAACAAATTTGTTTTCCATCCGCTTTGGCGCGATAAAAAGATAATACACACGCTGACCAACAGAAAAAACTTTCGCGTCAGAAAGCGCGTTTTCCTTCGTCACAGGCTGAGTATTAAAAAGAATTATTCCTCTATCGTACACACACGCTGAAAGCAACACAGAGGAGAAAAGAAAAATCAAAAAAAGTTTAAATTTTCTCATCTACTTCTTTCCGTTTGTGCCTTCAAGCTGTTTAATTTTCTGATTAACCACGCTCAGCATTTTTTCATCGGTTTCAATCCCCGTGTACAAATAATAGTACTCAAGCGCTTTTTCGATAATATTTTTTTGTTCATACGCCAAACCTAAAGAATAATACGCATAAGGATAATTTGGAGAAAGTTCGATAACCTTTTCAAAACATTTTATGCTCTCATCATAATTCTTTTGGTTTGCGTAAACCAAACCTTTGTTGAAATAAGCATCCGTATTATTTGAATCCAACGCGATTATTTTATCATAAAATCCCATCGCCTTTGCATTGTTACCCAAAAGCTTATAAATATTAGCTATTTTCAGCATCGTAACTTTATCTGCAGGAGTGAACACAACCGCTTTGGTATAAAAATCGATTGCTTCTTCATACTTTTGCTGTCTGTACGCGTCATCCCCTTTTTTAATCAAAATGTCATAAGTTGTAGCCTGTTCATTTACAGCAGGAGTCGTTTTTGTGCCTTCTGTAGAATTTGAAATCACATAATTCAAGTTAGGCTCATTTTCCTTAATTGTTTCAGCTACAGATTTTTTGATAACATCTTTGTATTCGGTTCTAAAAGTGTTCAATTCTCTTGCGTAATCAGCATTCCCAGGAGCGAGTGACGCAGCTTTTTCGTAACTTGCGAGTGCAACATCGGTACATCCCATTTTTGCGTTAGCTCTTGCGTAACCAAAATATGCGGAAGCTTCTTTGTCATTCAAATCGATTGCATCCTCAAAATACAAAATAGCCTGACCGTAATCCTGTTTTTCGTACAAATCATAGCCGTAAGCAATAGAAGCTGCAGTCAAGTTCTTTTCAATTCTTTCATTAGGCTGTTTTTCCAAAAGCTCTTTGTACAACTCAATTGCCGCTACATAATTATTCATCGCATGCAATGTCAAAGCTTTATTTGCCAAGAGTTCAGGATTATCAGGTTCTGATTTCAATGCAAAGTTATAGTATTTAAGCGCATTTACATAGTCTTGTTTCTTGTGATAACAAAGCGCCAATTCCTTCTTGGTTTCTACGTTTGAAGAATCCTTGGAGTATGCTTTTTCAAAATTAAACAAAGCCAAATCATTGTTATCCATTTTCTTATACACAAGCCCCAAGTTTCTGTAAGCATCCGCGTCATCAGGATAAGCTGCAATATATTCTTTGTACTGCTCGATTGCCTTTTCGTTTTCGCCCATGTTTCCGAGAAGGTTCGCGTAATCAAATCTCAAAACTGCAAGTTGAGGGTTGAGTTCAAATGTCTTTTTGAATTTTGCCAAAGCTTTATCATTTTCACCCATGTTTTGGTAAGAAAGCGCCAATTTAGCGTTTATTGTAACGCTGTCTTCATCATTATCAAGGGCTTTTTCAAGCATTTCTGCCGCAGCTTGGTATTGTTTTGTTTCATACAAAGCCATACCGTATTTTTCATATTCAGTGAAGGCTGACGGAAATTTTTTGTAAATGTTTGAATAAATCTCACAAGCTTTATCAGGCTGATTAGACAACAAATAGACATCTGCCAAGTTTTCGCTTGCTTCCATATGGTCAGGATACGCGCTCAAAAACGCATTATAGTTTTCGGTCGCATTTTTGTAATTCTTTCTGAAATACTCTACGTTTGCAAGGTTAAGGTAGTTGTATTTGTACTCAGGATAAATCTCTTGAGCCTGTTTGAATGAGTTATACGCGTTTTCGTAATCCCCCATTGTTTGGAGAATATTACCCATGCTTATATAAATAAAAGCATCATTTGGTCTGATTTTCACAGCTTTCTTGTAAGCTGATAGTGCTTCTTCATAGTTTCCGACATCAGAATACAATCCCGCGATTTTTGTATAAAGCATCGCGTCTTCGCCGTTTATATCAAGTGCCTGCTGAATAATCTTGATTGCTGAGTTGTAATCACTCTTATACTCATACGCACATGCCTGCTGATACAAAGCGTGAGCCTCTTTTGTCATCTTAGCTTCGACTGATTGCAGGGAAGCTAATGCGCACATAATCAATAACGATACATATATATTTTTTCTAACCATACTATTTCGCCCTCAAGGATATTTTACCAAAAATAGGGGTAAATGTATAGGGGTAAATATATAGGGGTTGTAGGCAGGGACTACTAACTTGACGTTTTCAGGGGGGGAGGGGTAAATATATAGGTCTGGCTGGTGAAAACTACAGGCTTAACATCCTTCGAAAAAAGGGAGGGGGTAAATGTATTGGGCGGGTTGGTGGAGACTACTAGCTTGGCGACTGGATTACTTCGCTTCCATACAGGATGACTGATAACTTTCGTCATTCTGAGGTTTTAACCGAAGAATCGCAGGGTAAAGCAAGAATTAACACCTCACCCTAACCCTCTCCTGCTAGGAGAGGGCTTTTCAATAAAAAAGGGGCGGTTTTGACTTTGTCAAAACCGCCCTTCATAATTTGCCTTTTAGTTTAAAAATCCTAGAAGTTCAAACCGGCTTCTCTGGCTGCATCAGCAAGAGCTGCAACTCTTCCGTGGTAAAGGAATCCGCCTCTGTCGAATACAACAGATTCAATACCTGCTTTAAGAGCTTTCTTAGCAATAGCTTCACCAACAACTTTAGCAGCGTCGATGTTACCGCCGTGAGCTAATTTTTCTTTAAGATCTTTGTCAACAGAAGATGCTGAACAAATTGTTACATGTTTTTCATCATCAATCAATTGAGCATAGATGTGTTTTGTACTTCTATAAACAGCCAATCTAGGGAATTCCGTTGTACCTGCCAACTTAACTCTGATAGACTGGTGTCTTTTTTGAACTTTTGGTTTTCTAATTTCTTGTTTAATCATTTTGGTTTTTCCTTTCATTTACCCAAATCTGCTTGATACCACTCAAGGATTTATGCGGGCTTTAATATCAGTAACTTTAGCATCCTGAACACATATAATTTGAATTCATATGCATTCATGTGCGTAGCTCCTAGGCTAGGCTTCCGACTTGTAATCCATTCAGAAGGAACACCTGTAAGTCCAATACCATTTTGTAGATTTTACTTATGTGTTCCGCCCAACGGTTTACGTGCGTAGCACTATTTTTTACCGGCTTTACCAGCTTTACGTCTGATGTGTTCGCCTTCGTATTTAACACCTTTTCCTTTGTAAACTTCAGGAGGACGTTTGCTTCTGATGAAAGCTGCAACATCGCCGACTGTTTGTTTGTTAGAACCTTGAACAGTGATTTTGGTGTTAGCTTCAACACTCAATTTAATACCTTCCGGCGGAACGATAATAACCGGGTGAGAGTAGCCAAGAGCCATGTTAAGGTTAGAACCTTCCATAGCAGCACGGTAACCTACACCAACGATTTCAAGTTTCTTTTCGAATCCATCGTGAACACCTTTAACAGCGTTAGCGATAAGAGTTCTGAACAAACCGTGAAGGGCATTAGTTTTTCTGTCATCTGAGTTTGGTTCAACGATGATGTGGTTGTCTGCAACAGAAACCTTAACTTCATCTCTGAACTCAACAGATTCAGTACCTTTAGAACCTTTAACGGTTATAACATTACCATCGATTTTTACTTCAACACCTGAAGGAATTTCGATAGGTTTTTTACCAATACGTGACATATTAATTCTCCTTTAAATTTTGTACAGGCTTTTCTGTCAATTGCACCTGTGACTAGTGATAACAACTAATACTAAGAAATATTAGTAAACATAGCATAAAATTTCGCCGCCGAGGTTTTCTTTTCTAGCCTTACGGTCAGTCAAAAGTCCTTTGCTTGTAGAAACGATTGCAATACCCAAACCGCCCAAAACTTGAGGAAGGTTTTTAGCTTTGCAGTAGTTTCTCAAACCGGGTTTAGAAACTCTTTTCAAGTTAGTGATAACCGGTTTGTTGTTTTCGTCATACTTGAGTTCGATTGAAAGATACTTAAAGTGTCCTTCAGCTCTTTCTGAGTAATCGTTGATAAAACCTTCAGACTTCAAAAGCTTAGCCAAAGCAACTTTAAGCTTAGAAGAAGGCATTTCAACTGATGGGTGAGAAACGACGTTAGCGTTTCTGATTCTTGTTAGCATATCTGCTATCGGATCTGTATTCATAATTTAATCCTTTATAGGTTGCGGTAAAGAGGTGACAGCCTTGCGCTGCCTAATATTTACCATCTACTCGTCGCTTGCTAAATTAATTTTTGCTCATAAAAAGCGTCTTTTAGTAGTCCGACAAGGTTAAATATAGCATGGATAGATTTTAAATACAAGAAGAGTGTTAAGATTATGTAACAAACTTAGTTTGGTGATCAGGTGAGCAAGTGACCGAGTGATCAAGATAAGTTCCCCCACCCCTTGAGGGCGGCAAATGCTCATATCCTCTCTCCTAGGGAGAGAGTTAGAGAGAGGGGTTAATTTATATCGCACAAAACCCTCTCCCGTCACTACGTGCCACCCTCTCCAATGGAGAGGGAAATGCCCGTCATTCTGAGGCTTTAGCCGAAGAATCGCAAGGTAAACCGAATATCGACACCTCTCCCTAGCCCTCTCCTCAAGGAGAGGGAAAAACTTCATGTTCCTTCTCCCTTCGGGAGAAGGCTAGGATGAGGGGACAGCTTATCATATTGCTATTTGACAATATCGACACCTCACCCTTTAATCCCTCTCCTGCTAGGTGAGGGGTAATCAACTACAGCCCTCTCAACAATCCCAAGACATTTTCCGCTCTTATATTCCTTGTGGACGAAATCAGAGTGGCGGAAGCCTGTTGCAAGATTTGGTACTTAATCAAATTTGAGCTTTCTTCCGCCACATCAGTATCACGCAAGGTTGAGCGGGTGGACACAAGGTTCTGGAACAAGATTGACTGCTCATCAAGTGCAAATTCCAACTTGCTGATAGAAGTTCCGATATTTACAAGCTGGTCAGAAACCGTATTCATCAAATCATCAATCGCACTCAGAGCCTCAAGCGCACCTTCGCGAGAAGACAAATCCAGAGCGAAATCGTAGAGATTGAAGCTTATGGATGACTTTATAACCTTTGATGCGCCGTTTCCAACGCCGACTTTTATTTCAAACTCAAACGGACGCGGAGTTATGTCAACAATATTGTTAAACTGGGTGCTCTTCCCATTATCAATCAATGTATTTCTACCGCCTTCACCGTCGAGAACGTTTGAATTTCCTTTTCCGACAAGGAAATCATCGTCGCCGTCACCGGTGTTTACTGTGTTTTTATCCCCGCGCACGGTTACGGAATCTTTTCCTGCGCCGGTTGTAAGATTGTTTGAATTCCCGATTAAGCTGATTTTGTTATCGCCATTTTCGGCTGTGTAATAGTTTCCGCTGCCTTTTATGGTGACTTCGTTTTCGCCCGCGGTGTTTGTTATTGTGTTGCTGTCACCATAAATATTAATCTTTCCGGAGATTTTATCCGCAGTAACCTTGTTTGAATCACCTTCGAGCGCAAGTGAGTTATCGCCGGAACCCGCCGTTACAATATTTGAATCCGACGTTATCAAAAAGTCGTTATTTCCGTTCCCCGCAGTAACTTGGTTTGAGCCTGCTTTTAGGTTAATCTTGTTGTTTCCGTTCCCCATACCGATAACGTTTTGTTCGCCTGATACGTTGAAAATATTGTTTCCTTCACCGCCGAGAATATTGGTGTTGTTGTCGGAGATAATATTGAATATGTCAGAACCCGCACCACCGGAGACCTCTTTGTCTGTAGAAGCGTTCAGAATTATTGTATCATCGCCGTTACCGCCTAAGAGTGAGTTGTTCTCACTATTCATTATGAGGGTGTCATTTCCGCCGAGTCCGTTTATTACGTTGTCACTGCCCTGCTCGATTGTTATTCTGTCAGCCAAATCCGAACCGTTCAGAATATTGTTGCTTCCGCGCAAGTATAGATTATTGGCTTGATTGGCGATAGAATCTATTAACAAGTTGCTTCCGACGAGGGTTATAACCTTTGTGTTTGCGTTGTAGTAATAACTCAATTCATTTTTGCCCGCAAAGTTGTTCTTGACCGTATAAGTTTTGTTCCCTACAGTAAATGTCAGCACTTCGTCTTTTGTGTTGAAGATAAGTTTCCCGCTGTTCGGGTCTGTTGCAAGGTTGGTTTTGGTGTTTCCTATGCCGTTATCAATATAGTAGTTAGAGCCTGTTCCGCCGTCAATCGTGTTGTTATTTCCGTCAATGACAAAGTAATCATCCCCGCCTGCGCCTGAGATTGTGTTGTTATTACTTGAGATATAGAAAGTGTCTGCGCCTTCAGCACCTGTTATTTCGCAGTTATCTGAATTGACATAGAACACATTGTTTCCGCCTGAGTCAGTGACATTTGCAGCTTCGTTTAAATAATATGTATCGTCACCTGCACCACCATCAACGGGATATCCCTTATTAGCACCATTGATAGTAATTGTATCATCTCCATTACCACCATATACAATAGTATAACTATTCGCTGTTATCGAATCATTACCATCCTCGCCATAAATAGTGGAACTTCCACCATACGAGATAATATTATCATCGCCACTTCTACCAGATACACGTCCGTATCCGGCATAGTTTTTTATATTGTCAGCACCATCTCCACCATAATAATGAACGTAGTATCCATATATCGATACATTATGCGAAACATCCTTTTGAGAAGTTATTTTTAATTTTGTTCCACCAAAACTAACTTCTCCTGTTATGTCGTTAACCGAATAGTTGACATTGTGTTTATAAGTATTATAGTGAGTTTTTGTAATTTTATATTCTTTTCCGTTCAACGTAATTGATTTTTCGGTACCATATTTAGGGTCAAGCGCAATTGTCGCTGCGTTATTTACACTATCTTGAAATCCAGAGATGAGACAATCCTCAAAATCTCCGCTCAATGTATTTGTGCCAGAACCTGCTGCAAGAGACGCTTTTACTAACTTTCCTGCGATATTGACATTGTTATCACCGTCACCGAACGAAATAGATGTATATGATTGCTTTGTTCCATTAATTGTCACATCATTATTTCCGTCTCCCAAGATTACTGAACTATATTCACCTGAGCATTTAACTGTGTTATTTCCATTTCCGGTATAAAGGTGCGACCAACCTGTTATTGTAATATTATTATCACCCTCTCCGGCATGAATAGTATTTGAAGTCCCTATACAAACAATCGTATCATTTTTATCACCGCCATAGAATGCTATAGAGCCACCAAGAATAACATTATGTGCAACAGAAGCTTCTCCTTTTATAGACAAGGAATTAGATGTATAAAACTGTATCGTACCTGAAGAATCTAATTCGTACGCTACAGTTATTCCTTGACCTGAAGTATTTGAAAAAGTATACCCTTTTCCATCAATAGATATAGTTTTTGTTTCTTTGACTGCCATATCAAAAGCTGAACCCGCTGCACCTGGGACATCAAACTTTTTGTTACCTGAACCTGTATCAGTAATAGCATTTGTACCCTCACCACCATAGATATAGTTGTTATTGCCGGCTATATTAAAAGTATCTTCACCTGCTTGTCCATACAATTTGCTACTACTATTGTACTTGGATACATTAAAAATATCATCTCCGTCTTCACCAAATATAGTATTTGATCCACCTGCGATAACATTAAATGTATCATTTCCACCACCGCCAAAGACAGTTGTAGAACCGGCATTAATATTACAAATATCATCCCCATCACCAAGAGAAATATAATTTGATGAGTATGTTTTAGCACCTGTAACTTCATCATTTCCACCATAGGTATAAACATGATTGCCACGCCCCTGAATCAACACTTTGTCTGCAAGGTCACCTGTATAAACGTAATTACTTGCACCGGTAATTATCAAATTATGTGCGACATCTTTTTGACCTGTGATGTCGAAATTATTACCAATAAAGGTCAACTCACCAGTTGTAACATCTTTTGAGTAGGATAAATCCTGCACAGTTGATAGCCTGTTTTTGACAGTGTAGTTCACGCCGTCAATATTTATTGTCTTTGTCTCACCTCCTTTAAAATCCACTGAGCCTTCTATATTGCCTGAGGTAATGTCATATAAAGAAACAGCTGCCGCGTCAGCATTCTGCACGGCAGCACTATATTGGGAACGAGAATTCGTCCCCGGGATTGAATAATTAATTTTTGCATTAGAAAGTCTTTGTATAGCCGTTTTCGCCGCGTTTTCATTCGGTCTGTAAAACAGCTTCATACCATTGAACTCTGTGTTTTCGCGGATTTGTTTAATCTGCGCAATAATAGCGTCCGCCTCTTCCTGCAAAGCCGACAACGACCTGTCTCCATAGGTTCCGTTCGCAGCCTGTGTCGCAAGCTCACGCAATCTGGTGAGTTTGTCCTGAATGTTTTCCAAAGCTCCCTGCGCGGTCGATAAAAGTGAAACCCCGTCTTTAGTGTTATCCTGAACCTGCAAAAGCGAACTGATTTTGGAATTGAGGTTTGTGACAATACTTATTCCTGCAGCATTGTCCGCAGCGTGGTTGAGTTTGAAGCCCGAAGTCAATCTCTCAAGACTCTTTCCGATTCCGTATTGAGAAGAATTAAGGCTATCTAAAAGGATTTTGTCTGCAATATCTGTTGAGAGGCTAATCATAATGAGTAACCTCCACTATTAGGGTAGTTGTAGTTGACATTTGAATTAAAGGGCGCAAAATAGTTCGCAGACAAGCTATTAGAGGATGCCCCCCCCCCCCCGCAAAGCACGGCGAGAGCGGAATTTGAGCCACATCAAGCATTGTATTATCTGTCATTTGACGTTCCAAAAACATACCCCTGCTATTAACTACAGATCCATCTAATTACTTAATTCCACATCGTGAAAATTAATAACGCTTTACTTAAAAAATCGTTACAAATATTTACATCTTCAATCCCCAGTATATACATCGTATCATGGTTTGAGGTGATTCGCAAGGCATCTTCGGCATGGATGGGCGGGGGTAAATGTAGGGGGTTGGTTGGTTAAGTTCCCTCCTTAGGGAGGAGAGTTAGGGAGGTGGTTGATTTATGTCGCAACAAAACCCTCTCCCGTCACTGCGTGCCACCCTCCCCCTAGGGAGGGAAATGCCCGTCATTCTGAGGCTTTAGCCGAAGAATCGCAAGGGTAAAGTAAAAATAGCATGTCGTCCTGAATTTATTTCAGCATGACAGAATATTCAACCCTCACCCTACCCTCTCCCTTGGAGAGGGCAATACGCCAAATTAGTAGTCCTCACTCACCAGCCAAATACATTTACCCCTTTACCCCTACCCCTATTCCGAAGGACGTCAAGCCAGTAGTTTTGACCTATTTTCCCCTACATTTACCCCTTGAGCATGAGGATAGCGGTAGTAAGTTCTTCTTTCAGGTATTCGAGTTGGCGGTTGATATTCTCGGGGTTATAGATTGAACCCGTTGTTTGGTATGCGAGGTAGCGTTGATAGGTTACAGCCTCTTTTCTGAGAGTCGCGATAGTTTTGACATAACCGTTGATTTCCATAAGCTTTCTGAAAGACTCATAGTAGCTTTCCGGCTGACCATAGTATTTTTCCGCTAGGTGGTCAAGATTCATTGAAAGCACGTTTGCGCGAGTAACAAAGAGTTGTACAGAACCTTCTTCTTCGATACAATCAATAAGCTTTTCCATCATCGGAATTATCTCGTTTGCGTCCACAACATAGGCAGACGTTCTATCTTTTTTCTGAATAATATCAATAAACGCAGGGTTGTCTTTCGGCACAGGTTTCAAATCTGACGGGTCATTGAATCCGTTTTGAGATTCGAAAATCGGGGTTGTAACTCTGTTCTCTTTCTTCTGAAACTTGGTCGTCAAATCAGGCAAAGTACCTGCGTAACCTTTGCCTTGAAGCTCAGCTTCCAGTGCTTTGTCTTTTTTGTTCCAAAACGCCGCCTGCGAAGGCAGAATAACACAAAAAGCTATCAGACATAACAGAAATCTTCTCATAACTATATTATAACCATTAAATCGGATTTGTCATCGTTTTGATTTTTTGGGGAGAGGGGAAATGGTTTGGTGGGAGGGGTAAATGTATTAATTAAACCCTCTCTCTAACTCTCTCCCTAGGAGAGAGGACATTAGATTATCCCTCCCCCGGGGGAGGAATTAAGGGTGAGGGGTCTATGTCCCCCTTGGGGAGGGGGACTACAGGGGGTGGTTAATCATTCAAGAAAGGATGAATAAACCAACCACCTCCCTACCCTTCTCCCTAAGGAGGGTATTACAAGCTTGTAGTTTTCACTCACCAACCAAATACATTTACCCCTTTACCCCCTTTACCAACCCCCTATATTTACCCCCCCCTTGACACAGCACCTTGATTCGATATAATCATATTGCTATGTTAAATATTTGTTCAAAATTAAATAATCAGTGGTGGCGCAGCTAGTTTGGCTGCCTTTCTGACGCTGTTTGTTTAGTTTTTTAAGGCAGTCTGAGCCTCAAGAGGTTTTGTCTGCTTATTTTTTAACCTGAGTTAATAATTGTTAACAAAGCCTCTAAAGTTAGTCAATTTTGAAATTTTACAGGTTTTAAGGAATAGGAATTATGTCATCAAATAACAACAATATTATTAACTCACTCCCACGCACAATCCGCCCTGCGGCGAAGTTCGTAAGACACCAAGAGCAAGCGGCGGGGCTTTCTACGTCAAGATTCGTTCAGGACGTAACAACTTGTCTTATCCCAAAAGCGGTTTTCTCTCGCAGTAAAGCGGATTTAGCAGAAAATTGCTTCTTAGAGATTTCGGAAGAAACTCTCATATACTTTGTTCCGGCAATTTTAGGCGAGAGAGTTGCCAGAAAAATTTTCTCACAAAACCTTAGCGACAAGATGAAAAAAGATGTCGCAACAACAGGGGTTGAGCTTTTGCAAAAAGGAAACAATGCCAAAAATAAAAAAATCCTTCCGGTTAAAGCAGCAATATCACTTGCTGCAATGGCGATTCCGTTAACAGAATTTTCTTTGAACTATATAAAAAATTTGATGACATTAAAAGTGTTCAAGAAAAGTGATTTTAAGAATATCGCGTCTTTGGAACACCAAGAAGAGGACAAAAAGCATCAGAAAAAAGTCGAGAAGAGCGCGAAAAAACACATCGGTATAGCGGCGTCACTTTATGCGGGTTGTTTGGGTTTGGCGACCTTATTGGCAACAAAAGGCAAGAACTCAAAAGCTTTGCAAAAGGTTTCCGAATTTGTCGTTGCTCCGGGAAGCGCAATGTTCAAAGGTAAACCAAAGGCTCAAAACTTCTTCAACAAGTATTTTTCAATGGATTTCAACAACCAAAACGGACGACTTGTTTTGAGTAAAGGACAACTTACAAACTGCGTTTTAATCGGTGGTTTGGGGTATTTTGGCGCGTCCGCTGACAGAGGAAAAGAAAACCTGAAAGAAACAGCAACGAGATTTCCGTTAGTCGCAATGTATGTAATCACAGGCAGCGAGCTTGTTGAAAAAGGGTTCAAAAAGGTGTTGTACAAGAATGGTAAATGCAAAGATTTGATAGACAAAAATCTTTCTGTACCAAAGTTTGACGAGTTAAAAGGGATTGCGGAAAAATTGGCGAAAGAAAAAGGTACTGCTTTCGACAAAGAATACTTATCCCTCGTTAAGCAAAAAGTCGGCATCTTCGGACTTCCGTATCTCTTCGCAATCGGGGTTATGGGATTTTTCGTCGCCGGAATGACAACTTACACAACGAAAAAACGTTATCAAAACGCTCAAAAAGAAAACAAGACAACCGTAAGCGACATTATCGACAAAAAATAGCGATTTCGTGATAATATGTTGCTATGGATTTATTCACACAACTTGAGGAGTCAAATAAACAAATACCTTTGGCTGAGATTATGCGCCCGAAAACTCTGGACGATTTTCTCGGGCAATCGAATGTTGTTGCGCCGAATTCGCCGCTATTAAATCTTTTGAAAACACAGCGCTTGTTTTCATTGATTTTGTGGGGAACACCCGGGTGCGGAAAAACCACTCTCGCCAGATTAATCGCGACCAAGGTAAATGCGCAATTTATCGAGCTTTCAGCGGTATCTTCCGGTATTAAAGAAATTAAAGAAACGGTTGAAAAATCAAGAGAAGCACTTAGAGCAGGTCAAAAAACAATTCTCTTCATAGATGAAATCCACAGGTATTCCAAAACCCAACAGGACGCGCTTTTGCCGCATATTGAAAACGGAACGCTCTTTCTAATCGGCTCTACGACAGAAAATCCTTCGTTTCAGGTTGTACCTGCGCTATTATCAAGGGTTCAGGTCATTAGGCTCAATCCGATTAATGACATTAGCATGGAAAAGATTATTAACAGAGGGTTTGAGTATCTTGAAAAGAATTATCAACCTATTCAGTACGAAGAAGATGTTATAAAATTCATTGTAAATAACGCGCGAGGGGACGCAAGAACCGCGCTAAACCTTGTTGAAAACTCATATTTTGCAAGCAATTTCACGAACGATTCAAGACAATTGACGGTCGAAATTTTGGAAAGTATTACCCAGAAACGAAATACCAGATACTCAATCCAAGAGCATTATGACTGCGCATCCGCATTCCAAAAGAGCTTGAGAGGTTCTGATCCGGATGCAGCAATTTATTATCTTGCAAAAATGATTGAAGCTGGCGAAGACCCGAGATTTATTGCCCGCAGGTTAATTGTCTGCGCCGCAGAAGATGTCGGTTTGGCTGACCCGAACGCAATGAATATTGCAGTTAATGCGTACAGAGCAGTCGAAATAATCGGACTTCCGGAAGGCAGAATTCCGCTTGCGAACGCAGTTGCATACGTTGCGAAAGCTCCAAAATCAAACAAAGCCTGTTTAGCGATTGACAATGCGCTTATGGATATCGAGTCAGGCAAGGATTTTCCGCCTCCAATGCATTTGAGAGATGCGCATTACAAGGACGCGAAAAAATACGGATTCGGCGAAGGCTACATTTACTCACACGATGCGCCGGATGTATATCAACAATTCCTTCCGGACGAACTCGTCGGAAAAAAATATTTGGAAGACTAAGTGTTCCAGTCAATCGGTGTATCTTTTAGGATTTCCGCGCACTTCAGAAAATGATCCGACTCCATAAACCCTCTATTTGCAGATAGCGGGGACGGATGAGTCGTATCCATTACGTAAATATTCTTTTTCCCCTCGAAAACCTCTCCGGATTTTTGAGCGTGCGCTCCCCAGCGAAAAACAATAAGCGTCTTTCCGCGATTTATAAGCACTTGATAAATATTATCAATAACAGGTTTCCAGAGCAAAGTATGCTCTTTCAACACTTTTGGAGCCTTGTCCTCAAAGGTTAAAGAAGTGTTCAACAGCAAAACACCCTGCTTTGTCCAATTGGTGAGCGTGTTTGAAGTGTGTTTCAAATTCGGGAAATCTTTTTCCAACTTCTTAAAAATATTTCTTAAAGATGCCGGAGTTTTATCAGAAAGACTTGAAAACGCCAAACCGTGTGCGTGTTCAGCACTCGGATAGGGGTCTTGTCCGATAATAAGGATTTTCACATTATCCAAACTCGTTTGTTTAATCGCGTTCAAAACATCATTCTGGCTCGGCAAAATTTCTTTTGTTTTGCGTTTTTCCGCGATAACATCCAAAACTTTCTCAATTAAATCAAGGTCTAAACCGCCTTCAATCCAGCTATTATCAATACCGATTAGTTCTGAGCGCATATCTATCTCTTTGCTACCAATGCTTTATTAAACATTTGCTTGTAATAATCCATATTAATATTCAAGTTTTCGCCTATTTCAAACAGCATTGTAACAAGCTCTCTATCTGCAGCACAGCTCATTGATTGAATCAATTCGTCAATATTGGAAACGATTTTTGCGAAGAAATAGTTTTGAGCTTCCGCAATATCAACCGTGAGTTCAAGTTTGCCGATGCAATCCAAGAGTTCAAGAGTAGCATCCACTTGCTGGATATCAAGCGCATAGGCCAATCTGCCGACATTCTGCGCAATTTTTCTGCTGAAAATCTTCGCAGTCGGAGTCTTGTCGATTTCAATACCAATTCTTTTTGCCTCAAAGATAATATCTGAGCCCTGTTGCAAGATATCGTTCGTCAAGAAACCTTTTGAATCCACAAACAATTCGTTAAACTGTTTTGTAAGAACGTATTGTGCCGCGATTTTGAACTCATTCGGAATTTCAAGTCCAAGACTCTGCATCTGATAGATAGAGCCTTTACCCTCGTTGTACATTGACTCATAGGTGTTTGCAAAGTTTTGCAACTTACCCTTAAGCATTGTTTGAAGAATTTTTCTTCTCTCTTCAATAAAGATATCCTTAAGCGTAAAGTATTCTGAGCCAAAATAATTGTCAATCGCTCTGATAATCTCGGTCAGAGGTGATACCAGATAAGTTCTTATGAGTTCTTTTCTTGTATCCATAAAGCTATCAGAATATTCCTTAATCGCGCAGTGGAAATCTCCGCCTGAGAATTGAAGCAGAGCAAATACAAGGTTTGATTTTTCAAGTGTAACTTGTGATTTAACCTCAATATGTCCGATTACAAGTTGTGAATTACCTTTTACAACACGTTTGTAAGATTGCTTCTTAATTCTGTAGCAATAAACATTTTCTTCATCTTCAATTTCTGAATATAAAGAAGAAATTGCCCAAAGGCTTACAATCTGTTTTGCAGTGACAACGGAAGGTTTAACAAATCTTTCGTAAACATCTTTTCCTGTGCCAAATTCAGGAAGGTTGCTTTTTGCTTCTTCAAGAATTTCAAGGAATTTTTGCTCCAAATCCTTTTTAACAAAAGATTTTGCCAACTGCATTACGCGCGCTGCGTATTTCATAATCTGAACGGTTTCTATACCTGAAATCTCAGAGAAGAACCAACCGCAGCTTGTGTACATAAGCATTGCTTGTCTTTGAATTTCAAGAAGCTCCATCGCATGAACTCTTTGCGCGTCATCAAGTTCAGGAATAAAATACTCTTCTTGGAACGCTTTTACGCTTGTATCACTTCTATCCAAGATTACGCTTATATAATTATTTCTTACTTCATCAGGATTGATGAAATATTTTTTACCAAATTTTTTGTATATTGCAACGGTTTCATCTCTCAAATAATCAAGCGCATCTCTTAAAGGTCTTCTCCATTTTTGGTTCCACCCCGGATGACCGCCTGTTGAGCAACCGCAATCCTCGCACCATCTGCCGACACCGTGAAAACAACTCCAAGAAGAAACAGGTTTAATCTCTACTTCCCAATTGCTTCTGTATTTTTCAAGGTATTCAGCATAGTTTGTGACGATAAACCCCGCGTCTTTAACTTTAAGCTTCATTGCGTAAGCTAATGCCATATCACCAAATTTTGTGTGGTGACCATAGCTTTCGCCATCTGTTGCAATATTTACCAATTGCGGATAATTCCTCAAAGTTGAAATACCGTCTTTAAGTCTGTTTACGAATTTGTTACCATCTTTCAATAATTCATCAAACGCAACAGACTTGGAAATAGCGCCATCATAGAAAAACAAATCAATAAATTTGCCCGGAGCAGATTTAATATAATATCTGTAAGAGCGAGCAGGATCAATATTTCCCCAGCTTACATCCTGCCAAGTTGATTCGCCTTCTTTTCTAATTCTTTGAGCCTGATATGGAGAAAGAACGGTAAATTTAATTCCGTTTTCAACCAAGACTCTCAATGTTTCGTCGTCAACAGCGGTTTCTGCAAGCCAAATACCTTCCGGTTGACGTCCAAAACGGTATTCAAAATCCTTAATACCCCATTTTACCTGAGTTTGCTTATCTCTTTCGTTTGCAAGAGGCATAATCATATGGTTATAAACCTGAGCCATAGCATTACCATGCCCGCCATGCATTTTTCTGCTGTTAATATCAGCTTTTATAATTCTTTCATAAGCAAGCGGTGCAAACTCCTCCATCCAAGAAAGAAGAGTCGGACCGAAGTTGTAGCTCATATATTCATAGTTATTTACAACATTCAAAATCTGGTTCTTTGAATCAACAATTTTTGAAACGGAATTCGGATTGTAACATTCGGCATTAATTCTTTCGTTCCAGTCATGATAAGGCAACGCGCTATCTTGCTGTTCAATAGCTTCCAACCACGGATTTTCTCTCGGTGGTTGATAAAAATGCCCGTGTACAGTCAAAAATACCTTGCATTTATCTTTTTCAAGATTATCCATATTATTTATTTAACTCCGTCCTTTTCAGGTGCTTTCCTAATAATTTTAAGTTCTTTTACATCAACCCAAGTATCACCGAGGGCATCAGAAAAAACTGTTCCGTTAATTGATATTTCGTCATTGCTTTTCAAGTCAATGAATTTTTCCGCAACATCTCTTTTTAAGAATAGTTTCATCTCTGATAGCGGAATATCATAGTTTGTATCATCTCTCTTTATCAAAAATGAAATGTAATCGTCAGAAGACTTGAATGCAGGTTTGTAATCAAGTCCCAGTGTTGAGAATTTATCAAATCTTGCGACCATTGTAACAGTCTTGTTTAAATATTTTGTAGGATTGGTTACAATCGCGAGCGGTTGAATCGTATTCGCAGGCAAATTTGTTTGAACCACAGCAGGCGCAGCAGTCGTTTGCGCTGTAACTTTTTCAACACAAATATTGCTTGTGGTAAGTGCAACTGCACACAAAATAACCAAAACTGTTGATTTTATATAACGAAAGCTTTTCATCTTAATAACCTCTTCTTTCTTATAATTGTAGCATGCTTTAACAGGAATGTAAAAAGTTTTAATTTATTTGATAATCATATCTATTTCTGATATATTATAAAATATGAAAGATTTGGATACTATTAATAAAGAGAGGGAAGGACGGCATAATCTTTCTCAGTATGAAGATTTAATCGAAACAATATCTAAGGTGGAATTCAAAAAATTCTCAAACCTTGGACTTATTGACTTTTCAGAAGTTCTTAACCTCGCTAATTATACGGTATATTATCTTGTAAACAACTCTGCTTCAAAAGAGGTTTACAACTCATCTTATATTACAAAAGCCGTAAAATGGGCTATAAGAAACGAAATGCGAAGAAGATACAAATGGTACGTTATGAAAAATCAGGAATCTTTGGAGCAAGAACAGGTTAAAGATGCAGTTTACAAAACAATTTTGTCCATAGAAGAAATGGCTGATGCCGAAAATCCTACTTTGATTAAGGACACTTCAAGAACTCCGGAAGAAAAAGCGGAAATCCTTGAATTAAAAAGAAGAATTTGCGAAGTAATGAAAAAACTACCGCAACGCGAACAAGATTTGATTGAAGCTAAATATTTCTACGATAAAAAACTCAAAGATATCTCGGAGGAGTTCAACATCTCGCAGTCGAGAATCTCGAGGATTATACAAAATGCGTTAGAAAAGATTAAAAAAGAGTTATTGAAACAGGAACAAATTGATGAAAACAATATTTGAAAAATCTACGGGAGTTGGGAATAAGTACGTCGGGAATGCACAGAGTGATAAGGAGTCAGTGCTTGGAGATTTTCTACCTCAAGAGTTGTTGAGAAAAGAACCTATTGGATTACCTCAACTTAGTGAATTAGACGTTTTAAGACATTATAAGGATCTTTCAGACAGAAACTTTTGTATTGAAAAAGGTTTCTATCCATTAGGTTCTTGTACAATGAAATACAATCCGAAAGTTAATGAGTTGTTGGCTTCATTAGAAGGTTTTGCGAACTTGCACCCTATGCAGTCTGACGAAGATTCTCAAGGTGCTTTAGAGCTTATGTACAACTTGCAAGAAAAGCTGAAGTACATTACAGGCATGGACGCTATGACACTTCAACCAGCTGCCGGCGCACACGGCGAACTCACCGGCATGATGATTGTTAAAAAATATTTTGAAGTAAAAGGCGAACACAGAACAAAGGTTATTATCCCTGATTCCGCTCACGGCACAAATCCAGCAAGCGCGAAAATGTGCGGATTTGATATTGTTGAAGTTAAATCAAACGAAAGAGGTCAGGTCGATGTTGAAGCCCTAAAAGCTTTGCTTGATGAAAACGTAGCCGCAATTATGATGACAAACCCGAACACACTCGGTATTTTCGAAGAGAATGTTTTGGAAATCTCAAAACTGATGCACGAAAACGGCTCTCTGCTTTACTACGACGGAGCAAACTTCAATGCAATAATGGGTTGGACAAACCCTGCACTAATGGGATTTGACGTAGTTCACCTTAATCTTCACAAAACATTTGCTACTCCTCACGGCGGCGGAGGACCCGGCGCAGGCCCAGTCGGGGTTGTAGAAAAATTAAAAGACTTTTTACCAACGCCTGTTATCGTTAAAGAAGGGGACAAATACAGACGCGAATACAATGTTAAGCACTCCATAGGCAAAGTTCGCGGATTTTACGGGAACTTCGGAGTTTTGGTAAGAGCTTACGCATACATTCTTATGATGGGCAAAGACCTTAAACTCGCAAGCGCAGACGCTGTTTTGAACGCAAATTATATCAAGGAAAAATTGAAAGGTGTTTATGACTTACCTTATGATGAGCCTTGTATGCACGAGTTTGTATTGTCTGGTGAAAAACAACATCACCAAGGTGTTTCAACTTTAGGCATTGCAAAAAGGTTGATGGATTCAAATTGTCACCCGCCTACGGTTTATTTCCCGCTCATTGTGCATGAAGCAATTATGATTGAGCCGACCGAGTCTGAATCAAAAGAAATGCTTGATAGTTTCATAGATACGATGCTTAAAATCGCAAAAGAAATCGAAGAAAATCCGGAAGAAGTTTTGAAATCACCTCAAACCACTCCTATTAAAAAGGTGGACGAAACTCTTGCCGCAAGACAACCTAATTTGACGTTTAACGGGTAGGTTTCAAAAAATACACAACCGAAATCAAGGAAAATAAAAATGAAAAAGGTATATATAGAAACACTCGGCTGCCAAATGAACAAATCTGATGCCGAAAGAATGTTCGGGATGCTCGAACACATTGGCTACACAGAAACAAAAGAGCCGAAAGAAGCCGATATGCTGATTATTAACACTTGTTCAATCAGACAACTTTCTGAGGACAAGGCATACAGTGCAATCGGGGTTTGGGGAAAATGGAAAAAGAAAAAGCCTGACCTAAAAATAGTTTTCGCAGGCTGTGTAGCTCAACAAGCTGGTAAAGAACTCTTCAAACGTGCGCCATACGTAGATTTGGTTCTCGGAACTCAAAGACTCTACGAGCTTCCAAACCTCGTAAAACGTATTGAAGCCGGAGAAAGAATTGTTTCAACTGAAGAAAAACCGTTTGAAGAAAGCGATATTCAAATTAATCGTGTAAAAAGCATCAACGCTTGGATACCTATTATGGAAGGCTGCAACAACTTCTGCACATACTGTATCGTACCTTATACAAGGGGGCGCGAGCGTTCAAGAAAGCCTGAACTAATTCTTAACGAAGCGAAAAAAGCGCTCTCAGAAGGGTTCAAAGAAATTACTCTCCTCGGTCAAAACGTTGACTCGTACGGAAAAGACCTTGAAGGTTGGAATCTTTCAAGACTCTTAAGAGAAGTAAACGCGCTTGAAGGCAATTTTAGAATACGTTTTGTTACAAACTATCTGACTGATATCACCGAAGAGCTTATTGATACAGTAATCGAATTGGATAAAGTTTGCGAATACTTCCATATTCCGATGCAATCAGGAGACGATTATATCCTCAAAAAAATGAACAGAAGATATGATTACGCAACCTACAAAAAGATTTGCGACAATCTTAGGAAACGTATTCCTGATGTTACAATCACAAGCGACTTTATCGCAGGTTTCCCCGGAGAAACTGAAGAACAGTTCGAAAACACGCTGAAAGCTATGACAGAGCTTGAATTGGATTACTCAAACACAGCAGCGTACTCTCCTCGAGAAAGAACCGTTGCCGCAAAATGGGTTGATTTGTATATTCCGGAAGATGTTAAAACGGAGCGTCTTGCAAGATTGAATGAACACAACCGCGAATGTTGTTTAAAATCTAATCAAAAATATGTAGGACGCGAAATGGAAGTTCTTGTTGAAAAATTTGAAAGCGAAAAGGAAAGAGGAAAAAACGTTATCACAGGCAGAACCCGCAATAACAAAATCGTCCACATTCCTTATGACAAAGATATTACAGGCGAATTTATCAACGTAAAAATCACAAGAGCAAGAACTTGGTACCTAAACGGCGAAATGATTTAGGCATCAGAAAAGAGAGTAGAATGAAAAACGTCAGACAAGCAAACATTAATATTCACAAGGATGCGTGGGTTGAGATTAATCTCGAAAACCTTGCACATAATATTCGCGAAATAAAAAAAGGAATTCCCGCGAACAAAAAAATGATGGGGATTGTAAAAGCTGACGCTTACGGACACGGTGCAGCAATGCTCGCCCAAACGATGTTGGCTTCCGGTGTAGACGCTCTCGGGGTTTCCTCTATTGATGAGGGCTTGGATTTGCGCGCAGTTAAAGTAAAATGCCCTATTCTTGTTGTCGGCGCTGTTCCAGTTTGGGCTTTTGAATCCGCCGCTCAAAATGATATCGCGGTTTCAATTTTCAACGACACGCACCTCAAAGCTTGCCAAGAGGTTTATGAAAGAACAGGTTTAAAAACCAAGGTTCACGTAAAAATTGATACCGGCATGAACAGAATCGGCGTGCGCTCAGAACACGGGGTTGAATTTATAAACCAAGTAAGAAAAGCTGATTATTTAGATTTTGAAGGTGTTTTCACACACCTTGCTGCAGCAGAAGAAGACTTGCCGACAGAAGAGCAAATCCGCAGATGGAAAAGCGTGGTTGATAACATTGATAAAACAGGATTGCTATTGCATATCCAAAACACCGCAGCAACATTTGCTTACGATATCGAGTCAAATATGGTGAGAGTCGGGATTTCGCTCTACGGGCTTTATCCGGATTTACCGAAAAACATCAATTATAAACCGAATTTGAAACAAATCATGAGCCTAAAAGGCAGAATAACAAACATCCACGAGGTCAAAGAGGGCGAAGGTGTAAGTTATTCTCACAAATTTATAGCACTTGAACCGACCCGAGTCGCAACCATTCCTATCGGTTACGCAGACGGAGTTTCAAGAGGACTTTCTAATAAAATTTACGGAAAATTAAACGGGAAAAAAGTTCGCCAAATCGGGAATATCACAATGGATCAGATGATGTTCGATATCGAAGATATTGATGCAGAAGTCGGAGATGTAATAACTTTGCTTGACGAAAAAGACCTCTCGTTAGACCTCTGGGCAGAGCTTTTGAACACAATCAATTATGAACTGACCTGCCGACTCCGCGTCAGATTACCGAGAGTTTATACCCGCTAGGGGGTAGCCCGGCTTTTATAATCTAATATACTTCTTGTGTAAATAAGGAGAATATTATGATATTGGAAATCGAAAATATTGAAGCACGTCAAATCTTGGATTCCCGCGGAAATCCGACCGTCGAAGCAGAAATAGAACTTGTTGACGGCACGAAAGCCGTTGCTGCTGTTCCATCAGGAGCATCAACAGGAATTTTTGAAGCAGTTGAACTTCGTGATAAAATTCAAAACAATTATTTCGGTAAGAGTGTAGAAAAGGCCGTTTCCAATATCAATGATGTTATCGCCGAAAACCTTGAAGGGGAAGACGCTTCCGCTCAAAGAGATATTGATAACATAATGCTTGAACTGGACGGCTCCTTCAACAAGTCCACACTCGGTGCAAACGCGATTTTAGCAGTTTCACTGGCTTGCGCGAGAGTCAGTGCAAAAGCTCTTAACATACCTCTTTATCGATATTTGGGTGGAATTAATGCTACTGTTTTACCCACTCCGATGATGAATATTCTAAACGGGGGAGTGCACGCAAACAACAATCTTGATTTTCAGGAGTTTATGATTTCTCCGGTCGGAGTTTCAACTTTTTCCGAAGCCATAAAAGCCGGAGCTGAGATTTTCCAAACCTTGAAAAAACTGCTCAATGAAAAAAATCTTCCGACCACAGTCGGAGATGAAGGTGGATTTGCGCCAAGTCTGGCATCAACAGAAGAAGCAATAGAATTCATTATTGAAGCAATTGAAAAAGCGGGGTACAACACAAATATTATCAAAATTTGTCTTGATGTCGCAGCATCCGAGCTTTACGAAGAAGGCGAATGTTCCGGTGGAGTTTGCTCGCTATCAAAGTACAAACTCAAAGGTGAAAAACGTTCGCTCACAAGCGAAAATATGATAAATTACCTTGAAAAACTGGTTCAGAATTATCCGATTATATCAATAGAAGACGGTTTGGCAGAAGATGACGAACTAGGCTGGCAAGAATTAACCCGCAGACTCGGTTCAAAATGCCAGCTTGTAGGTGATGATTTGTTTGTAACAAACGTAAACCGTTTAATCGGCGGGATTAGAAAAAATATGGCTAATTCCATTCTGATAAAACCTAACCAAATCGGAACTTTATCCGAAACCCTCGACACAATTTTGATGGCACAGAAAAACGGCTACTCCACCATAATTTCTCACCGCTCAGGAGAAACCGAAGACACCTTCATCGCTGATTTGGCAGTCGGAGTTAATTCAGGACTTATAAAAACCGGCTCACTTTCACGTTCCGAAAGACTCTGCAAATATAACAGACTCCTAAAAATAGAAGAAGAACTCGGAGCAGATGCAAAATATATGGGAATTCGCGCATTCAAGGGGTTTGAATACGACGACGACACAATTCCGCCCTGCTGTAACGTAGGATTATAATTCTCTTCTGCCTTCAATTGCTCTTGCTAAAGTTACCTCGTCTGCGTACTCTAAATCCGCACCGACAGGCAAACCAAACGCAATTCTTGAAATTTTTATTCCAAAAGGTTTGATTAATTTTGTCAAATAAAGACTTGTCGCTTCACCTTCCACGGAAGGTGAAAGCGCGAGAATAACTTCTTGAACGGTTTCGTCAGTCAGACGCGCTAAAAGCTCTTTTATTCTGATGTCTTCCGCACCGATTCCATCCATAGGTGAAATTAAACCTTGCAAAACGTGATAAAGTCCTCTGTATTCGTTTGTTTTTTCAATTGCAATAAGATCTTTTGTCTCCGCAACAACACAGATTACAGAGCGGTTCCTGTTAGCAGATTCACAGATCTCGCAAGGGCTTTGGGTTGATATATTGAAACACACCTCACAAGTACAGGTATGTTTTTTTGCCTCTACTATTGTATTAGCAAATTTTTCAACCTCGCTCAGAGGCATTTTAAGTATCTGAAAAGCCATCCGTTGAGCCGACTTTGGACCAACGGACGGAAATTTTTGAAATTGTTCTATTAATGCTGCAATAGACTTTGGATAAATCATTACATTAGACCCGGAATATTAACTCCACCTGTAACAGATTTCATCTTGTCTTCCATAACAGAACGAGATTTTTCTGTAGCATTTTTCATTGCAGAAGAAATCAAATCTTCAAGCATTTCAATATCATCTTGTGAAACTGATGACGGATTTTCCGGATTGATAGCTTCTGCAGAAAGTTTGATTGATTTAAAAATACCTTTACCGTCACAAACAACATTTACGGAACCGTTTCCTGCTTCACCGTTAATATCTGTTTTCGCAAGCTCTTCTTGTGCTTCCATAAGCTTTTTCTGAATGTTTTGAGCTTGTTTCATCATATTCATCATGTTCATCATAATGTTATTTCCTCCCTACGCGTCAATTTTTTCCATTAGTTCATCATCTATATCAAAGTTTGCATATACGTTTTGAACATCATCGTGTTCTTCCAATCTGTTAAGAAGTCGCATAATATTTGTCGCGGTCTTCTCGTCAGTAACCTCAATCGTGTTTTGTGGAATTCTTGTAAATTCGGCAGAAGTTGACTTAAATCCCGCTGCCTCAAGACCTTCTGCGATTGATTGAAGATTAGCCACAGTTGTATAAACCTTGTATTCGCCATCTTCATCCACAATATCTTCTGCATCAAGGTTAATTGCAGCTTCAAAAAGAGCCTCATAATCGACTGAATCGGCATCAAACGTAATGCAGCCTTTTTTATCAAACATCCAACCTACACAACCTGTTTCACCAAGATTTCCGTTGAATTTTGAGAAATAGCTTCTGATATCGCCTGCCGTACGGTTTTTGTTATCGGTCATAGCCTCAACAACAACCGCAACACCGCCTGCTGCGTATCCTTCATAAGTCATTTCTTCATAGTTTTCGCTGTTACCTGCACCACATCCTTTTTCGATTGCACGTTTAATATTATCGTTCGGAAGCCCAGCAGCTTTCGCTTTTTCAATAGCAGTTCTCAAACGGAAATTACCCGCCGGATCACCACCGCCAAGTTTTGATGCAACAATAATTTCTCTTGAAAATTTCTGAAATTCTGCTGCTCTTAATGAATCTGTTTTAGCCTTTTTATGCTTGATAGTAGACCACTTTGAATGTCCGCTCATTGTTATCCTCTTTGTTTTTCAAATGTTTTAAAGGTTTCAGGAATGTTTTCGGATTATGCACTTTTCCCTGCCCCTTGCTTTACAATAATACGAAAAAAAAACAGATATGGCAAGCTTTTTTATTGATTTTGGGCTAAAAAAACACCGACTGTGAAGCCGGTGTTTTTTGTATAAGAATTTTCACATACTATGATGCGAAGAATTCATCCATATGAGCTCTTAGAACTTCTGAATTAGCCTTTGCAGCTTCTGCGTTTTCGCCTGTAGCTTCAATATAGCATTTTACAAGAGGTTCTGTTCCGCTCTTACGCATCAATACACTTGAACCGTCGGTTAAAATAAATTTATAACCGTCACCGCCTTTTCTGTATGCTTCCATACTTGCTCTCAAATCAGCAGTTTTCTGAGCGTCAATTTTATGAGCAGGTCCGAAGTCAACTTTGCCTTCCATAGCGTCATGATACATAGTTTCAACCTTTGCCATAATCGCATTCTTAGCGCTTTCATCAGTCATTCTCTTTGAGAAATTGTTGATTGCATAAGATGCACCCAAACCTGCTTTTACGTCATTCAAGATTTCTGAAAGCGGTTTGCCTTCTGTTGCAACTAAATCCATCATCAAAGAAATAGCCATAACACCGTCTTTTTCAGGGATATGACCATTAACAGTCAACCCGCCTGACTCTTCGCCCGCAACAAGGATGTCTTCGCCTTCTTTTCTCAAATCAAGAATATCTTCTGCAATATACTTGAAACCAACAGGAGTTTCGAATTTTTTAAGTCCGAAATTGTCAGCCAATTTGTCCAACTGCATTGAAGTAGCTTGTGAACGAATTGTTGCACCTGTCAAGCCTTTGTTTTTAGCCAAATGATACCCTGTCAAAAGGATTACGTCGTTTGCGTTTACAAAGTTACCTTTTTCATCTACAACACCAAATCTGTCAGCATCACCGTCGTTTGCCAAACCGATTGTTAAAGGTTTTGTAGATTTTGAAATTTCTTCTTTTAACATACCCAAGTTTTCGTTAGTCGGGTTAGGACCTTTTTGACCTTGTGATTTAACATCAACATAATCAATACCGCAAGTTTTCAACAAACGCGGAACAACATATTCACCTGTACCCTGAAGTCCGTCATAATAAACGGTCAAACCTGAATCTTTGATGTTTTTCCAGTTGATTAAACCGCTATCATCAAGAGCTTTTTTGTACATATTGAACGGATCAAGTTCAGTTAATTTTCCTGTTGCTTTCTTATCTTCAAGAACATTGATAACAGAATTTGCATCAGCTTTTTCTGCATAATTTACCATATATTTCGCAACTTCTTGTGTTACATTAGCAGGAGCGATTGCGCCGGCTTTGGTAACGAGGTTAAAACCACCGTCTTCCCAAGGGTTGTGGCTTGCAGTCATCAAAACTGCCAAGTCAACATTTTTTTCTTTTGCAGCCAAAGCCAAAAGCGGAGTCGGAACCGGTTTTTCGATTTCAATAACATTTACGCCCTGTTTAAGCAAAGTATCTTTAATCAACGGTAAAGATTCTCTTGTAGCTTTTCTTGTATCACCACCGATAAGAACAGTAGGTTGTTCACCTTTTTCAAGAGCTTGTGCGCTCGCGTAACCTGCAACACCAAGAGTAATCAACTTAACGATATCTTTTGTAAAGTTTTCGCTCAAATATGGAGCTCTGTGACCTGATGTTGAAGTTGAAAGGCTGTTTGCAACAAATTTAGCATTTTCTAAAGAAACCTTAATTTGTGATACAGATTTGCCTGCAAAACTTACAGAATCTCCAACAGGTTGAGTCGCATAATTTTGGTAAGAGGCTCTGTTACCTGTGACCGAATTAGCTTTCGACATGTAGCCGATGCTGTTAATTGCGTTAATTTTCATTTTTCCTCCTAATACAACACATATTTTGGGATATATCTATCTGCAAATCAATAGTATATCAAACAGACCAAAACAGCTAGCAGATATTAATTTTTGTAAACAAGACAGATTGCAAGCAAAAATTTTTTTTAGTAGTTTTATAAAAGATATGTACAATAATTTATCGATAAATCCAAATTTATCCTTTCGCGGATATGATGCAATACCGCTTAAAGGAATTTATATGCAAGGTATGACCTCGCAAGGTGAGCGCGAAATTTTTAAAGAGATTAGTGATATATGTAAAAAAGAAGGGGTTGACGTATTTGTAAATGAAAACAATACAGAAATCGCCAAAACTTTGCAGGGAAAAACTCCAGATGAGGAACTCTCCGTTTGGGCGCAAGACAACAAAGCGTTTGTGGAAAACAAATACGGTAAAAGCCTATTATGGAATGCGAAGGAAAAAGTCTTAGAAAAACTTGGAGAACTTAGCTACTATAAACTTATTGCTCAAAGAAACACTCCGAGAGGCGGAAACTATTTTCTCGGCTACAATGACGACGGTGAAAAATGGCTTTTAATAAACAGACAATCCATCTATGATGACAGCAATTTTGACAGATACGGGGATGAGGCAAAAACAGAGCAATGGGTAAAACTATTTGATGTTGAGCCTGAAAATATAATTAAAATACCGGAATTTTTTGGAGATCTTGACGAATACATACGCCCAATCGGATATCCATATATTTTGGTAAACGATTACGAAAAATCACTTGAAAATTTGAAAAAGATGCACAGAAAATTCCCGAGAAGTCCGATTTATAAAAAAATGAGAAAAAAACTCAATTACGCACGAATGAATCCTCGAATAGCCGAAAATGATTACAGTGAAAAATTGAAAGAGCGCGGTTTCATTCCTATAAAAATCGGAGCAAGGTATTCTGAAGACATCAACTTTATAAACGCATTGGCTTTCAAAGATAAAGAAGACAAAGTAACATTCATAACAAATTCAACAAAACACTCTTTGCCTGAGCTGGAGTATTTAGAAGAATTGTTTGAAGAAGATTTGAAAACCGCTGCACCAAACATTGGGAACATTTACTTCGTATCGGGCGGAGAGAAAAAAGGTGACCACGACGGAGTGTTCTACTTGAACGGAAAAGCTTTTGAAATTCCTCACAATGGTTTTAAAGAAGGGAATACAATAATGAATATTCTCGCAACCAGACTGGGCGGAATTCACTGTATGACAGCGGAAATTCCTGATTTCAACAAACTTCCGCGTAAAATGAATTTAATTCAAAAGTTGGTTAGTATCAAAAGATAAACAATAGAAGGAATCTTGATTAATGATAAAAATTAACAAAATTTCATCATGTATTGCAGCATCAGCTTTAATAACAGCAGCGTCTTCCTGCGGAAGAAAACCATTAGTAGAAATGCCAAAGGATATGGTGCCTTCAAGACTTGAAAGAACCGTGGATTCATTGTCAAAAAAATCTGCAGATATACTAAATGATTCATCATACAAATTTTATGGAAGAGATACATTATTACTTAGTCCCGAAACATACAAGACAATGGGGCAATTTGAAAACTATTTAAATAAAAAAGCTGAAAGCAATGATGAGTCGGTAATTATCGGCTCATATACCGCATTTATACCGGTTTATAACGGGAAAACAACGACACTTATACCTCAGGTTCGACATCAATACGATAATGAACATATAAACCACAAAGCAATAGTCCGAGAGGGTAAAATCTTCACCAAAGACTCAACGGACATGTATCTTCCTGTAGAATACTACGGACAGATTAATCCGAAAATACTAAGCAAAGATAGATAGAAAAAGTTTTTCACAGTTGAAAAATAGTTTATAGTAGTTTATCATATCGGTGGATAACCCTAGATGTATGTCCTGCTTTTGCAGAGTCGCTAGGGTTTTTGATTGTTATAAGAGTTGCACAACCCTATATTATGCGTAACCAATAAAAAAGAGAGGCAAAATGCCTCTCTTTTTTATTGGCGGCGGTAAGGACTCTGCCGAGAAAAACGATTAAGTATCGTTTTTCGAGAGGGGCGAACCCCGCGTCAAAAAGGGTTGGAGGGTACACACACATTATTTTTAGATATTACTCCACACAAAGTTATACATCTATTCATATATTAAACAGATTTGTAAATTAATTGTAACATTTTAGCAATTCTGGTATAAAACAAATTTTTATATAGTTATTAATAATTTAAGATAGGTTAAATTTTGGTAAGAATAAATAATATAAACCCCATAGTAAATCTGTTTGTATCTAAAACTGGTAATAAATATATAACAAAGCCAGAAACGATTTCAATATTTGAATCAAACATTACTAAATTAAAACCAGCTTTGGATACATTTAAACGCAATTCTATAATATTAACGGTTAATGATGTCAAACGCTTCTTTCCAAACAACCAAATTGGTGGCGGCAATTTTAGAAAAGAAATGTATAAAGTAAAGACTTCCCTATTCTTAGAAGGTTTGCTATCTAAAAAAGCTTTCAAAAAATGGCAACACTCAGTCGATTTGAGTAACCCACTTAAGGATAGTGATTACCGTGATATCACCGAATTAATAAACTCGCACAATGGTAATTTTATTAACATTTGGTTAGACCAAAAAGATGGCATACGCAATATTGAAAAAATTGCATTATTTATACGTAGCTTAAAGCATCTGGAAAAAACCGAATTCCATAATACTTCTAAAACCAACAAACTTAATTTTTTTAAAAACATGTCAAAAGATGAGTGGGCTACCTGTATAGATGGTATTATTAATAGACCAAATGAAGTCATACCTGCTCTAATGCAATATAAATATAATTCGACAAAAATTAATCAAGCGATTAGTTTTAAAGATGGTACTCCCAAAATAATCAATTATATCAAACAAATTGAAAAATTTTTAGAAAAACAATCTACAAAAACCAGCTTAAAAACTTATAGAGGAGAAGGTAATTTTTGGGTATTTAATAAAGTTAAATTAGATAATGGTAAAACTTTAAAAGAGATGTTAGATGAAATGACTATAAAAATTGAAAATAATTCATTAAAAGAAAAAGACATTGAAAACTTTATAAACAAATTCATGATAAAAAAAATTGTTCCACAAGAACGTTTTATGTCAACTGCAATGCTTCCAGAAGATACACAAAAATATGCCCAAAAAGTTTTGTGGCACCTTGACGTTCCAAAAGGAACTAAGGCTTCTTTTATTGAAAGTTATAATGTAGAACGGAATTCCGAAACTGAGTTATTAATTCAAAAAGATTCAAATATGTTCATAAAAAAAGCTGAATATGATAAAAAAATCATCGATGGAATATTTGGGCAACAATCATGCAATAGTTGAAAAAATGTTATAATAATGTTAGAATAAAGCAGAAGGAATGGATATGAGAATCGCAAAAATCACCACATATCAACCAATACAAAAAATATCTTGTACTCAGAAAATAAAAGATTTTTTGACACTAAAACGAGGTGGATTTAAATTAAAAACTTTAGCAAAAGATGTTTTTGATAAAATTCTTCCTTATGGTCTTGAGGAACCTCGGAAACTGCCAAATAGTATCTCTGATCCAATTGAAGAATATTGTTGTGCAATTGGTAAACGCATAAAATTTTCAAAAAAAGATACCAGAAAACTCAAACAATTAGAAGGAAACGAATATCTTGATTTTAGCTCAAAGTTAATTGAGGAAAAAAGATTTACCATTGTTGAATAAAAGAGAGGCAAAATGCCTCTCTTTTTTATTGGCGGCGGTAAGGACTCTGCCGAGAAAAACGATTAAGTATCGTTTTTCGAGAGGGGCGAACCCCGCGTCACTTTGTGATGCAGGGTTCAATTTTCAACCTTACTAATCGAAAAAGAGGTAGGCATAAATGCCTACCTCTTTTTTCGGCGGTAAGGGGAATCCTCTTGCTCGTTCGCGTTTAACGGGTCTTCGTGTTTTGTTTCAAGACTTCGTCTTTCGCAAAAACACTTCGCCCTCAGCTCACTCGCGCTGAACCCCTAACAAGGCTTCGCCTTGTGGGGTTCAACAACCCTCTATTATGCGTAACCAATAAAAAAGAGAGGCAAGATGCCTCTCTTTTTTATTGGCGGCGGTAAGGGGAATTGAACCCCTGTTTGGAGAATGAGAATCTCCCGTCCTAACCACTAGACGATACCGCTTCGTGACTACAAAACAATTGTATTACAAAAAACTTTTTTCAACAATTGTTAATAAAATTCCTCATTTGCATTGTTCTTAGAATTTTGTATGGTGAACTTCCTTCAAAAGTTTACGTGCACTAAGACTGTCTAAAATACGAAAGTTCAAAAGATTTCTATAATCGCACATTGCAGGAGTAAAAGTAGTCATGTATTGTTGATTATTCTTAAGATTTTTTAACTTCGCCTTGACCTTTTTCATATCTTTCACCATGCCGGTTTTGAAAGTATCTGGCTTGTATACAGTCCACGCTTCGTGAGGATAATATGTTGAACGACATTCATTCGTATTTTTGTTCAAAAGCATTTCGTTGAACATCATATAATCCATATCATAAAAATCCTGTGGAATGTCTTGTGTATAAGGTTTTAACAATGGCGGCATAGGAACTCTCGGAACAAGAATTTCGTCTGCGCCTGGGTCACGCTCCTCCAAATATTCCATTGAACCGATACCTACTATCTGAATAGATTTTGCGAATTTGTCCAAAATACCCAAATCGTTTGCATAATTTGACATCACATCCAAAAATGAGCAAGCACCTTTACCTGAACAAATGTAATCTGTAATAACGGTTCTCTTACCGGTTTTCTCCATATTGTCTACGATAGTTTGAGGATCTGCCTTAACTCTTTTTAAATATTTTCTATAAGCTTGAATTTCTTTCTTATTCGGAGCTTCTGATTCCACATATTTAACCCCGCCGCGGTAATCAGGTTTATACCAAGCCTTAGAAAAAGCAACAAAGGTATAGTCATCAATACCGTCCTTCATCCAAAGTGCAGCGTTTAAAAACCACTTAGGGCTTCTACCCAAACATATAATCGGTTGGTCTTTGTATTTCAAATAAACTCTGGAAGTTTTGATAAATTCGTCCATCGCCTTTTCGCTGCGAAGAGGGAGTTGAACATTTTCAGGGTTGAAAAGTTGTGATTTATCAATATATCTGTTTTCGTAGAAGTCTTTATAAAGTTTTCTATAACGTCTTTTTGTCCAATTGCTTGCAGAAGAATAGTTCTCAAATTCCATATCAGCAACCATTCGGTTTGGATCACTGAACGCTCTGAAATTAACATTGACGTTATAGTTATTTCTCAACGGAACGCTCATGAGATTTTGTTCGGCATCTGCGACAGGCGCACTCGGCTGATTTTGCTGTAAGTTTGAAACATTATAATTGTTGCGTAGATTAAACTGTATCGGGGCAATTTGCATAAAACTGACTCCTTTTCACATGGTTTAAACCCTGTAAAAATATTTTTTGCTATTCGAGCACAAATTAACTTGCGAGCCATAAAAACGATTAAAATATATTATTTTCCCCCACCTTCAGGAAGCATTGAGGATATTTCTGCAACGATACGGGAAATGTCAGAGCCGCCAAAGACGACTTCGAGAACCAATGCTGAGTTTATAATAACAGTTTCGCGGTACTCCATAGTATCAACATCAATTATATTAAACTCGACAAAATCTTCACCCACATAGGCAAGTTTTCCGTACTCTGCACCTGTTGCCCATCTCAAAAATACGTACTTTTGTTCAAAGATTTTCATTCTGTTGATTAGCTTCATCTAAATACCTTCGTCTGTGTCTATATTATTTTTAGTCCTGAATGTGATAAAGTCAAATAGTCAGATTTCGTTTTTCAGGTAAACTCTCCTTATGGTTACAATATAACACAAAATAAGAAAATCAACAATCAAAGAAGGAGATGTATTTACAATCGTTTATGATTCTTGTAGAATGGGTGTATGACCTTTAGGTCGGGCGAAAACAAGGGCAACGTTGAGCACAAAATGAGCACAAAAAACTAAAACCCTTGTAAACACTAAGAGGGGTGTCCGAGAGGTTTAAGGTGCAATCTTGGAAAGGTTGTGTGGGAGCAATTCCACCGTGGGTTCGAATCCCATCCCCTCTGTATAAAAACGGATAGACTTTTGTCTTATCCGTTTTTATTATGGGTAATGGATTTGAACCCCAATAAAGCGAAGCTTTGTTCTTGGGTTCGAGCG
>CAKVLI010000015.1 GCA_934757155.1 uncultured Candidatus Melainabacteria bacterium
TCCCTGTACTTTCTATTACGGCATTTTTTTTCAAAACTTTAGGTTTTTCTTTCATTTTGTTACATTTCGTTACATTTAAGACGAAAAAGGAGGAATAATAGACCGTTTCAAATCTTGTCTACCTATGTACTTACCAACGAATTAAAAGTATGATATCCTTTTTTTATGAAGAAATTTTTGTCATCGTTTTTTATAATAATTCTATTGGGAGCTTTAGTTAAACTTTGTTTAAGGAGGGATGTTCCCGAAACTTTACCCAAAACGGTAACAAATACGACAGTTGATAGGATTGAATTTCCAAAAGAAAATAAGAACATAGTTTTAAACGGAATTGATTATTTGCAATCGCAAGCGCCTGTTGGAAAATTCGGGGGAGAAATGGTTATTTCAACCATTGGCGAAGGACCTAAGACGTTCAACCCTTGTAACACAAAAGACGCGACATCTTCCGCTATGGCAGGGGTGCTTTATGACGGATTATTGACAACTGATGCCAGAAGCGGAAAAGTAATACCTCTGTTAGCTAAAAACTACACAATTAACGGAAATGACTATATTATAGAGCTGAGAAAAGGGGTTAAATGGACTGACGGGATGCCGATTACGGCAGAGGATGTTCTGTATACTTATAATGAGGTTGTGTTCAAGGGATTAGGAAATACCGCGACAATGGATGCAATGATGATTGACGGGAAACTTCCAAGGCTTGAAAAAATTGACGATTATACGATTAAGTTCACCACATCAAAGCCGTTTGCTCCGTTTTTAAGACAACTAACTTATCCGATTGTGCCAAAACATTATTTCAAACCTTATTCAGACAAGGGTGAGTCTGTCTTTAACGCATTTTTAAGTCCTAATACACCACCCAAAGAAATCGTTTCTAACGGTGCGTTCAAGTTAAAAGAATATGTTGCAGCGCAAAGAGTCGTTTTTGTTCGAAATCCTAACTATTACAAAGTTAACCTAGAGAACAAGCAGCTGCCTTATCTTGATAAAATAGTGTATCTAATAGTTGGTGACACGAATAACGAGATTTTGAAATTCGAGGCAGGGGAGATTGATGTTCTCGGAATTCGCGGGTCAAATGTTGCGCGATATAAGCTTAAAGAAGCAAACAGCAATTACAAAATGTACAACCTCGGACCTGACACAGGAACTCTTTTCTTAATAATAAATCTCAATAACCGCAAAAACGCTGACGGGAAATGGAATGTTTCGCCAATTAAGCAAAAATGGTTCGGGGACAGAGATTTTCGTGCGGCAATAGATTGGGCTGTTGACAGAAAAGGAATGGTGCAAAATATTGCACAAGGAGTGGCACAACCGCTATTCACAGCTGAAAGTTTGAATTCAATATATCTCAATAAATATATAAAGGGACATCCTGCTGACATAAATGTCTCAAAAGAATGTCTTGAAAAAGCTGGTTTTCAGAATAAAAACGGAATTTTGTACGACAAAGACGGAAACAGAGTGGAGTTTGACTTATACACAAATGCCGGTGCGCTCGAACGCGAAGCAATCGGGGTAATGATAAAACAAGATTTGGAAGAGCTTGGGATGAAGGTAAATTTCAAACCAATTGAATTTAATTCACTTGTGAACAAGCTTTCAAACACAAATGACTGGGATATGGCGATAATGGGTTTGACAGGCTCTCCGCTTGAACCGCACGACGGAAATAATGTTTGGAAATCAACAGGCCCGCTGCATATATTTAATCAACGTCCGCAAGACTACAAAATTGACGACAGACTTCCTTGGGAAAAAGAGCTTGATGAGATATTTGAGCAAGGCGCGCTTAAGCTGACATTTGAAGAAAGAAAACCACTTTATGACAGATATCAAGCAATAATTTACGACCAAAAACCAATTATATATCTGTATTCTCCAATCAGAATTACAGCTATCAGAAAGAAATTCAAAAACATATTTCCTTCTGCTCTGAGCGGTTTGGTGTACAATCTTGATGAAATATACATAGACGGGAGCAAGAAATAGTGAAGTTTTTTAAATATATACTTAAAAGAATTTTGCAGACGATACCGTTATTAATTTTGGTATCTCTTATAAGCTTCTTTATAATCAGGCTTTCGCCAATCGACCCGCTCGCGGAATTAAGGTTAAATCCGTCGATTTCTCAAGAAACACTCAATAAAGAAATAAAACGACTTAATTTGGACAAACCAATTTACGTCCAGTATTTTTCGTGGGCAAAATCATTTGTCAAAGGAGATTTTGGTTACACATCCGCCGGAGAGAAGGTTTCTGTAAAACTAAAAGAGAGAATTCCGAACACACTTCTGCTCACCCTCGTGGTAATTTTTATGACATGGTCAGTCGGAATACCGCTCGGAATCATCTCCGCTATCAAAAAAAGCTCTGCATTTGACCGGCTTTTAACCGTATTAGCGAGTATCGGAATGGCAATTCCATCGTTTTTCTTCGCAATACTTATGCTGATTTTTGCGGTAAAAACAGGCTGGTTTCCTGTCGGAGGGCTTACCAGCTATAATTTCACCGAGATGTCTTTTTTAGGCAAAGTTTGTGACATATCAAAACACCTTGTACTGCCGACTCTTGTGTTATTCACGATTTCTCTTTCAGGTCTGCAGCGTCAGATGAGAGCCAATATGCTTGAGGTTCTGGATAGCGATTACGTAAAATTTGCTCGCGCGAAAGGTCTTAGTGAAACAAAAGTCATATTCAAACACGCACTAAGAAACGCTGTAAACCCTATGATAACACTACTCGGATTTGAGTTTGCAGGACTTCTGAGCGGTGCAGCCCTAACCGAATACGTTTTTCAATATCCGGGACTTGGAAGACTTATTCTTGAAGCAGTTATGAAATCCGACATAAACCTTGTCATGGCATCACTTATGATGGGTACAATAATGCTCATTCTCGGAAATTTATTGGCGGATATTCTGCTTATGATTACTGACCCAAGACTTAGGAATGGGGGCTAAATATGGAAATTTTCAGAAAGATTTTCAAAGATAAATTCGCAAAATCAGCCTTCATAGTGCTTGCAGTGCTTTATTTGCTAATCCTGTTTGCGGATTTTATTGCACCATATTCAAACACATATTCAAACCGAGACATGTCTTACGCTCCACCGTCAAAAGTTTACACAATAGACGAAAACGGGAAGCTTTCGCGACCATATACATATAACTGCATTCGGGAATTCGAACCGGCCTTGATGCAAACAATCTACAAGCAAGACCGTTCACAAAAACATTACATAAAACTCTTTGCAAAAGGTGAATCCTACAAATTCTTAGGTATAATCAAATCCGACAGACACCTTTTCGGAACAGACGGAAATCTCTATCTTTTAGGCACAGACATCAACGGACGAGATGTGTTCTCCAGACTCCTGTTCGGCGGAAGAATTTCCATGACAGTAGGATTTTTGTCGCTTCTGATAGTCTTCCCGATAGGTTTACTCTACGGCGGAATCTCGGGGTATTTCAGCGGAATAATTGACACCCTAATGATGAGATTTGCAGAAGCAATAATGGCAATCCCGAGTTTTTATCTTCTGATAATACTTGCAGCAATCCTTCCTTCCGGCATGACAAGCGTCCAGCGATTCTGCCTGATAGTAATAATCCTAGCGCTCATAGGCTGGGCAGGATTTGCACGTGTAGTTCGCGGAATGGTACTTTCAATAAAGAAGGAAGACTTCGTCCTAGCTGAAAAAACAATGGGCGCTTCAAAAATGAGAATTATTCTGAAACACATACTTCCGCAAACAACAAGCTACGTGATAATCGCGATGACACTCTCTGTTCCGTCCTACATCCTTGCCGAATCAGGACTAAGTTTCCTAGGACTCGGAATCCAACAACCGGACGCAAGTTGGGGGAACATGCTCAAAGAAGCACAAGAGTTTACAAATATTCTATATCGACCTTGGCTCCTTACCCCGGGGGCGCTAATCTTCATAGCAGTTCTGTCATTCAATCTTCTCGGAGATGCAATCCGTGATTTCCTCGACCCCAAGGGGTAAATGTATTTAGTTGGTAGATGAGACTACTAGGTTGTCGGCATCACCAGGGGGGGGGTAAAGGGGTAAATATATTTAGTTTATAAGTAGAACTACTGGTTCGTCGTCATTGTCAGGGGGGGGGGAGAAATATTTTAGTCATCCTGAGCGTATGCGAAGGATCGCAGGGACTTGGCGTTTCACTTACTTAACCTTGCGATTCTTCGGCTACAGCCTCAGAATGACGAAGTGCTTTTTCTTTGCAGGAAAAGGGCTATAAACAAAAAACTAAACACAACGGCGGAAGTATAAATACTTCCGCCGTCATATATACAATCTATGGAAATTGTCTTATCCCATCAGGTTATTCAAATCACCGATAATGCCTTCATGGTTTTTGCCACAGTTACATTCACAAGTTACCTTACCTGTTACATCAACTGTAACCTTGTGGTCTTTAATTGCTTCCAGAATTTCTCCTAGTTTAGCAAGAATATCCTCCAATTTTGCCGAAATTGCAGAGTCATCTTTATCACCCATTTTCTTAATAATTACATTCAATAAGTTTTCGATATTATCGTAACTTTTATCATCCTTATCAAATTTTGTTTTAATCAAAGCTTTAAGGGCGTCCAATGTCACATTCAAACTATCCAGTTTGTCACCATTAGCTCTTGTTTGTTTTAGAAGTTCTTTCATCATATCTTCTATCTTAGACAAGTCGATTGTAACATCACCGGCCTCAAGCTTGATTTTGCCCATTGCTTCAATAATAGCCTTTGTGTTCTTATCTTGATTATCAATAACTTTTTCGAGCAATGCCACGATTGATGATGTGTCACCACCGCCTGCTTCAATATTATTGATAGCATTCAATATTGCAGAGAAGTTAGCATTCATATCATAACCAAATTTTTCGAGGTATTTAAGAATCTTATCACCAAGAATCTTGTTGTTTTCATTGCCTTCATTAACAAGTTTTGTCAATTCTGCAATAAGAGTTTTGATTTCGTCAAGTTTGATATTGCCTTTTTCAACACCTTTAATAAGCCTACTTAAGTCAACATCAAGTTTTGCTCCAATTTTTGATACAAGGTCAATCAACTGAGTAAGCAGAGCTTCTTGCTTATCGCCAATATCTTTATCTTGTTTAATTGATTTTTCAAGAAGTTCGGTAATCTTATCCAAAGCTGCAAGTACTTTTGAGTTGTCTCCAACTGTACCGCCGCCACCTTCAATTTTAATATTGCCGATAGCTTCAATAACCTTGTTAATAAGGTCTTGGGTATTCTTACCAATTTCTTTGTTTGTAGTAATTGATTCTTGAACTAACGCTAACAGCTTGTTAAGAGAGTCTTGAATACCTTCTTGACCTTTTCCTAAGCCGTCCATTTTATCAAGAATATTTTTCAACAATTCTTGATTACCTTCGGAAATCTTGTTTCCATCCTTAACCGCATTCAAGATAGCTTCAAGATATTTAGCTGTTTCTTTATTTCCGTTAACAATTTTGTTAATCAATTCTGTTTGTTCAGATTGTTCGAGCTTCATGTCAGAAACAACAGCAAATATATCACCTAAACTTTTCCCTGCATTCACTAACAAATCAACGATTTGCGTCATTGTTTTGCCTTGTGCTTTCAAATAATTGATTATTTCTTTGTTATCACGATTATTTTCAAGAAGAATTTGTACAATTTGGTCCAATGATTTATTTATACCTTCCAAATATGCAACAACTACATCCATTGGGTCACTTTTATAGTTCGGCACCAAAACATCTTGGTCTTGATAAACAACACAGCTTGTTGTCCCAGTAAGAGCCGCACCAATAATTGCACCGAGTTTTGCACCGGCAAGAGTACCTCCGCCGGGAACTATAGAACCTACAACAGCACCTAGTGCAGCACCTATTGCGGCACCTAATGAAATTCCGCCTAAAGCTTTTGCAAAGCCATTTTGTTTTTTGCTCTTTTTGTGCACGCTTTCTTTTGGAGCCTCAGCTTCTACTTTCGAAGGTACAATAAAATTGTCACCAATCGATGGCAGTTCTCCGCCAAAAGCATTTGTCAGAGCTTCTTTTTCTGCAGCAGTTAAACCCTGCATCTCCTCCTTGGTGATTTTTCCGTCTTTAACAATGCCTTCCAGCTTTGCTTTTGACTCCGGATTTACACCATCAAAGTTAATTCCCATAGTTTGTCTACTCCTTTCTTTAAATTCATGTAACAAACCTACAATTTCCATGTTTAACGGCATATTTTTCAAAAACTTTAGAGTTTCAGAAAAAATTGTTACAAAAATTTATACTTTCAGATACAGATATATCCCATTTTACCTATTTTTATTAAAAAAGGGGGAATTGTTACAACTTTGTAACATTAGAGTCGCGCAAATCTCAACTAAAAGATTGATTGAAAAAAATATCTGAAAGCCTTATTCTATACAAAGAGGTCTTTTGTGAACAACAAACAACTATTAAAAAAACGTATACAACAAATCGAATTACAACTTAAGAAGTTGAATCTGCAATACTCCGGCAACTCTGTCTGCGAGGATTTGTATAACTCTCTTATTCTACAAAAAGCTATTCTTAAAAAAGATTTGGAAAACCTTGATAAAAACCCTATCCTGGAAAAATTCAAACAAATCATCCCCAAAAAAGAAAAACTTATTTGCGACTACTTCCGGGGGTAAATATAACAACTAAACCCTCATCCTAGCCTTGTCTTGAATTTCCTCCACGCTCGAACAGTTTCGCTTTAGAACCTTTGGTTCAAGCAAGCTCAATGTTCTCGCTATCCGGACTAACTCGCTTTGCTCGTGTCGTCCGTACGGAAATTCGCTCTCCCTAGGAGAAGGAACAATCACTTTGTCATTCTGAACTTGTTTCAGAACTTTAGTCACATGCCCTCGGACTAAGGTCCTGAAATAAATTCAGGACGACAGGGGTAAATGGATTTGGCTGGTAGGTAGCCTAGTTTGCGTCTTTGCGAGGAGCGTAGCGACGCGGCAATCCGGATGGAATTATTTACAACTTTCCACAATTTATCTTTTATGATACAATTTTCAAGAGGGGGTATTGATGCTTGCAATAGATTTCGATACAAAAAAACCGATACGAGAAGCTTTTGGCAACAAACTCGTAGATTTGGGAGCTAGATATAATAATATAATAGTACTGGACGCAGATGTAGCATGTTCCACTCAAACAAAGCGTTTTGCAACTGCATATCCTGAAAGATTTTTTGATGTAGGGATTGCTGAACAAGATTTAATCACAACTGCAGCAGGTCTGTCTTTGACAGGAAAAATTCCTTTTGCAGCTGCTTTTGCCGTATTCGTAACAGGCAGAACTTACGACCAAATCCGTTCATCAGTTTGTTACCAAAAAGCTAATGTGAAAATAATCGGTACTCACGGCGGAATTACTGTCGGAGAAGACGGTGCAACTCACCAAGCATTAGAAGATGTTTCTCTTATGAGAGGTCTTCCGAACATGACAGTTATCGTTCCGGCTGATTGCAGGGAATGCGAACAAGTACTTGAATACGCAGCCGCACACGAAGGACCGGTATACATCCGAATTGCAAGAAACAGCCTTCCTGATATTTATCCGGAAAATTATGTATTCAACCCAAACAAGGCTTACGTATTAAAAGAAGGCTCTGATTTAACCATAATTTCAAACGGAGATATACTGGCAGAAGCAGTTAAGGCAGCAAACATACTTGAAGAACAAGGTATTAACGCAGAAGTAATAAGTTTACCTGTCGTTAAACCTCTTGATAAAGATACTATAATAAACAGCGCAAAGAAAACCGGATTTGTCGTAACAGTAGAAAACCATTCTATCAACGGCGGAATTGGTTCTGCTGTATGTGAAGCCTTGAGCGAAAACTTGCCGACAAGAGTATTGAGAGTCGGCATGGAAGATAAATTTGGTCAAAGCGGTACTCCAAAAGAATTGTTAAAACATTACGGTTTGGATGCCGAAGGTATTGTAAATAGGATATTGGCGAATGATTCAATTAAGATCTGTAACTAAAAAATACAAAAACAATTATGCTTTGAAAAATATCAATTTGGATATTTTGTCAGGTGAATTCGTATTCATAACCGGAGCATCAGGTGCTGGTAAATCCACCTTAATGAAGATGCTCTACAAGGAAGAAACCCCGACGACAGGCACGGTATTAATCGGTGGAATTAATATTGCAAACCTTTCCTCCGACAAAGTTCCGAACCTTAGACGTTGTATGGGAATCGTGTTTCAGGATTACAAATTGCTCCAAAACCAAACAGTTTACGATAACATCGCATACGTTATCAGAACACTGGGTATAAGCTCTTCTGACATCAGAACAAGAGTTACCGGAGCATTAAAAGTCGTTGGACTTTTGGATAAAATGCACGCAAAACCGTCAGAGCTATCAGGCGGTGAACAACAGAGAGTTAGTATTGCAAGAGCTCTTGTTAACGGTCCTCCATTATTAATTGCGGATGAACCGACAGGAAACCTTGACCCTAAAAACTCCCTTGAGGTTATGCAAATCCTTGAACAAATTAACCAAAGAGGTATTACAGTAATCGTATCGACTCACGATTACACCTTGGTTGACAGATTTAGAAAAAGAGTTCTTACTCTTGATAAAGGCGAAATTGTAAGAGATATTCAGGCAGGTACTTATGGACAATAGCAGGCAGCAGCTCAAAAGACAGGTAAAAAAACACATTCCTAAAGATTGGCTTTGCGAACTGCGTATAGCCTACAGAATAGTAATGGAGGCTGTTAATGACATCAAAAGAACAGGTGTTATTAACATTGTTATCATAACCACTATGGCAGCAATCTTAACACTGTTTGGGGTTTTATTCCGTTTCACGCTTTCACTCTCAAGCTTTGCAGGAGAGTTGGGAAATGTTTTGGAAATCTCAGTGTACTTGAAATCTAACGCGCAGTCTTCCATCGTAAAAGATAGAATTCGTGAGATTAAACACGTAAAAGAAGTTCGTTTAATCCCGAAAGAAGAGTCTTGGAAAGGGTTAAAGAAAGAAATGGGACTGCAGGACATGGCAAATCCTCTTCCGGACACAATTAGAGTAAAAGTAGATAAACCTGATAATATTACAGAAGTATTTAACCAAATACGACCGATGTCAGGGGTTGAAGATATGGGCTACGCGGACGAACTTGCAAAGAAAATTCAGTTGTTAACGCATGTCGTAAATACAACTATGTTCTTTGTAATAATTATTTCCGCAGCATTAACAATAACTATCATTAACAATACAATACAACTGGTTATTCAATCCAGAAAAGACGAAATAGAAATCATGCGATTGATGGGTGTTTCAAACTGGTATATTAAAACCCCGTTAGTTATGCAGGGAGCTTTCTACGGTTTTGTATCATCAATAATTGCCGTAATACCACTCAACTGGGTTCAAGGATTATTATTGAATGTTCACAAATTCTTCTTAATTCCTCCGCCTGCATACGCTCAAAACATTGTCATAATTTCGCTTCTTCTAATCGGAACCGCTTTTGGAGCCAGCGGAAGTATGTTATCAATTAAAAAACATCTTCAAGTATGATATAATATAATTTGTAAGTATATAGAGGCGCAAGTATGGATAAAACAATTGAACTGGTAAATAATATAAAAGACATTCAAGCAATGCCGAGTGTTATCGTAAAGGTCTTGAATGTAATGAAAAAACCGACCGTAAGTATGAAAGAACTCGGGGATTTGGTTATGTACGACCAATCATTGACTATCAAAATTTTGGCATTGGTAAATTCTGCTTACTACGGATTTTCACAACAAATCAGTTCCATAAGTATTGCCCTATCCTTACTCGGCATGGTTAAAGTAAAAAACATCATTGTAGCAGTTGCGATGAAACCAATGATGTCAAACCAAGGCGACAAAGAGCTTTGGAAACATTCCATCAGAGTTGCTGCAGGGTGTGAATATTTGGCTGAATTAACCAAAATTATGGACGCAGACGAAGCTTTTATCGCGGGTTTCATCCATGACGTAGGGAAGATTGTTCTTCACAGCACAAATCCTAAACTATACAACAAAGTAGTAGAAGCTGTTGCTGATGGGGCTGATATTCTTGATGCAGAAAAGAAATACTTTGATTCCGACCACGTAAAAACAGGCTCTCTATTGGCTAAGAGATGGCAATTGCCGATTTTGTTGGCAAATATTATTTCTTATCACCACAATCCTAGTCTTTCCTCAATTCCGGTTCCTTGCAACTTGGTTTGCGCTGTTGACAAACTTATGCAAGAAAACTTTAATCCGAATTTGTTAGACAAAGATTTCTTAAAAACTCTAGGCATCGACCTTGACGACGTTGAAGATTTGAGACAAGCTATTAAACAAAAATCCGAAGTCTTGATTTCAGAATTAACATAGATTCGGGTTCAAAAATGGCTAACAAAATTGTTCTTATTTCCGATGATAAAGATTTTTTCGACTATATAAGGGCGAAACTTTTGTTGCGGAAAAGCGATGAACTTTTTACGTTTTCGTTTGATGAAGTACCTGAAAAATTACATTTGCTTTTAAATTCTGTATTAATTGTGAATAGTGAAGGTGCAAACGAAAAAGCACTCCAGCTTTTAACCTTGCTTAAAGGCACACCTGCTATAATTTTCGCATACAATGAGGACGAAGAATATAAACTGAAGTGTTATAAAAATGGAGTTTTTGACTACTTAACCGTTCTTACACCTGACTCGGAATTCCAAGCAAGAATGATTCCTGCACTTACAGTTGCATCATTATTAGAAAAAAACAAACAATATCGCGAAGTATTGGTCAGAAATAATATTATTTCACCAAACAATGAAGTTTACATAGATTACGAATATATTCTCGATAAAGTATTGGATGACATTGACAAAAATAGCAAAAAAGCGGTTTTTGCAGCGATTTCACCAAACGAAAAATCAAAATTTTTCTTGCAGCCAAATATTATTGAAACAATAATTTTAAACAATATCCGCAAAAATGATATATTAATGAATTATGCACCCAACAAATATTTTCTACTGATGTTTGACACAGAACTGGAATCTGCAAAAAACATATGGGAAAAAATATCTGTTCAAATGCCGGAAAAATTATACGCAGGCATGTCCGTAATCTTAGGGCAAAAAAGACAACAGTTGGTAAATGAGGCTTTAAATAAACTCCACGAAGCTGTTAATTATGATAAAGATATCGTAAACAATAAATCTAATCCGGTAAGCAGTTTGTGTATGGTAAAAAGCCAAGAAGCTTCATATTCTAACTTTAAACTCTTTAGACAAGAATTCGGGAAAAAATTGGAGCAAGTGATTACACCAGTATTTTATCAAATACAACAAAAATATGCAGATAAATTAACCGGAGTTGCCCTACAGCAAGGTGCCGGAGAAGGATATGGAACCTTTTACATTAAAGGTAAACACACAAACAGTTGTTTCAGAATTACAAGTCCTGGGTTTTCGAAAATTAATATCGATATAACTTATCAAAAGGACTCAGAAAACATTGATGCAAAAAGAATTGTTTTAGAGCCGGAAGAGCTTGAAGCAGGTCTTTTAGAAGATTTATTAGAACAATTTATATTGGAATACAAGAGAGGATACAATAATGACAATACTTAATCAAGAAGATAGCATCGTTTTAATTATAGATATTCAAGAAAAACTTTTGAATGCAGTTTTCAACAAAGCAGGCGTCGAGAAAAAATCTGAAATAATTTCAAAAGCAGCGTCAATTTTGGATTTACCTATTTATGTAACCGAACAATATCCAAAAGGTCTCGGCTCAACTGTTAATACAATTGCAGAAAACTTAAACAAAGATAGAACTGAAATTTATGAGAAAACTTCTTTTAATGCACTTTTTGATTTAAATTTGCTATCATCCCTAAAAAAGACAGGACGAAATCAAATAATTTTAATGGGAATAGAAACGCACATTTGTGTCCACCAAACTGCAGCTGCTTTTATTGAGAACGGATTTGAAGTTCATTTGATAAAAGATGCTTGCGGAAGTCGTTCTGAGAATGAATACAGAGCGGGAATTTCAAGAATGGAGGAAAACGGGGTCCATATATCTACAACAGAAATCGCTCTTTTTGAATTATTAAAAACCGCTAAACACCCGAACTTTAAAGAAATTCAAGCTTTAATAAAATAGTTTGTAAAGTTTTGTAACAATTATATATAAACTTGAAATACGGTTTCACTATTTGTTTTTATATATATGTAAGATTAAAAATGATGGTGAACTAAGATGGCAATCGCAAATTTACACGAAACATTATTAAGCTATACGTTAAGAAAGAACCAGCTTAACCTCGAGATTACCAACTTGCAGGCTCAAAAAACACTTGGCACAAGTTCTAGAGCTGATGCTCAGAATTTGTTGTCTGCACAGAAGAAATCCACCAGAGAATATTTCAAAAAATTATATGATAACGATCCGGAATTGCAAGCAAAGTATAAGGATTATACAGAGATTCCTGATTTTGAAGCTGAAATAGATAAATACGTGGCAGCTAATCAAGATGAATTGGATCAATTAACAGCTTGGGAAGAACAAATAAATGCTCAAATCACAACAGATAGTGCTGAGTTAGAAGAAATCAACGCTTATATGGAATCTATTAAATCTATGTTGTCTTCAAACATTCAAGAAGATTTCAACTACGGATTGAACGGTTAATAGATTAACCCAAAAGCCAAACTCCTAAAAGAGCAAATGCAATAAGAGCAATGTTGTAGTGCAAAAATGTTGGAATACAGGTATCATAAATATGGTTATGTTGTCCATCTGCATTCAATCCGGCTGTTGGACCCAATGTAGTATCAGAAGCTGGTGAGCCGGCATCGCCCAGTGCGGCTGCTGCAGAAAGTAAAACTGCAATCTGAGGAGTATTAAAACCAAGTTTTGCACATATCGGAACAAACAAAACCGCTAAAATCGGAATCGTACCAAACGATGTTCCGATACCTATAGTTATAAACAAACCAATGAGCAAAATTACAAGAGAAATTGCAATAATATTCTGTGGCATAATTGATACTGTATTAGAAACGAGAGCTTCTATACTCCCGGATTCCTTAAGAACAGACGCAAAACCCGCTGCAACAAGCATTACAAATGCCACATAACCCATTAAGTAAATACCTTCATTCATCATATGATCCATTTTGTTTTTAGGTATAACCTTCAATGAGAAAATAACACCCAAACCCACCAATGCACCCAGCGGCAGAGAATGAGTAACCAATTGAACAACAAAGGTTAACACAGCCGCTAAAATCACAACCCAAACTGTATATTTACTACATGCAACAGGCTCAGTATTCATTGCGAAATTCAAAGGTTTGTCTTCATAACTTCTTGGTTTTCTATAAGTGACAAAAAGCGCAATTAACAATCCAACTGTCATTCCGACACCCAAAATAAATGTTGATTTCCAAACATCTTGTCTCAGGATATTTACTCCATTTTGAATCATATTATCAGCAATCAAGTTTTGGAAAATAAGTCCAAATCCTACAGGAATTGTAATATATGGCATTTTTAAACCGTATGCTAATGCACAAGCAACCGCCCTTCTATCAAGCTTTAGAGAGTTCATTGTACTTAATAACGGCGGAATAATTATTGGAATAAACGCAATATGAATCGGGACTAAGTTTTGAGAAGCCATTGCAATAAGAGTTAAAATTAGCAATAATACGAACTTTTTACCACAAATAAGCTTTGTGATTTTTTCAGATAATTTATTAGTAAACCCTGAGTGAGCCATTGTCGCTGCAAACGCGCCTAATAGAATATAACTCAGAGCCGTTTCAGAGTTGCCTCCCATCCCAGAAATAAAAGTGTCCATAACAGATTTGACATTCATTCCGGAAATGATACCGGCAGTTAAAGTTGAAATTATAATTGCCAGAAGTACATTTACTTTTTTCAAACACAACACACAAAGCAGTATAATTGAAATTACTGCAGGGTTAAAAATCAGATTGGTTATGTTGTGCAAATCTAACAGACCTCTTCCTCCTGAAGAAGGTTAATAATATCTAAAGCAACCTCTTTTTGAACTTCCGGAGGCATAAGCTTTAAATATTCAAAAGACTCAGCAATTTTTTGATCAGTATCATACCAACGTCTCAGAACATAATTGAAAGCATCTGTTAGTATATTCTCAGACAAATCAATTCCGTGTTCTTTAGATTTCATTACGATAAAATCCGCACATTTATACTGTGTCATAATACTTGCATTTCGCATTAAACTGACAGCTAAGCTTACTGTGGGATCAATGTCATACCAACGCTTGTTCATGGAGCACCTTCTTATCTTATAGTTTTAATAGTATAGTTTTTGATTTATTTTGTCAATCCGGATATCACTTCTCTGCACTTTACAGAATCTGTAATTTTGAATAACACCGTTTTTTCCTTCGAAGTTTCACCTTTAAGAATTTTAATATTTGATTTAGGAATTTTAAATCTCTTTGAAAGAAACTCAATCAGTGCCTTATTCGCTTTGTTTTCTATCGGTTGAGCGGTGACCTTAACTTTTATAAAACCGTCTTCCAATATTATGTCATTCTTTGATGAATTGGGAACTATTTTTAGCTTGACAATCAAGCCGCCTGGAACATTTTTTATCATATTTTCTGGAATATCATTACATATTCATGTTTAAAAATGTAGAAACCACCTGCCAAAGCTCTGTATCTCCAAAGATTGGCAGTTTTACCTTTTGCTCTTTCATTACCTTGCATGTCTTTTATAATAATAGCCTTCGTAATAAAGCCAAGTTTATTCATTCTCGCCATACATTCAAAGCCGAGAGGAATGTGTTGGGAATTTGCGTACTTGTCACCAATAATCAAGCAGGCAAATCTTCCTTTTTCAAGCAAGTCATAACCGTTTTTAGCAACTTTTTCGAATAAGTCATAGAATTCTTCCGTAGTCGCACAATTAGACAAATCTTCTTTCTTATCGGAAAACTTAATAATATCATCATAAGGCGGATGAAGCATCAAGAGTTGAGCTTGTTTTCTACCCATAATATCTAAACGTGCTTTAATTTTTTCCTTAGCAATTTCGCTTGTTGAATCAGCACAGATAATATTTACATCTGTAACCAATTGTTTCGGAGTGAATTTTTCAGAAACAGATTCCGCTAAATCTTCTTTCAGTTCAACCCCGATGCAGCGTCTGTGCATATTGATAGCTTCTATACCGGAAGTACCTGAACCAAAGAACAAATCAAGCACGATATCGTCTTTCTTGGTAAATCTTTCGTACACCTGTTGAGCAATCTGCGGAATATAGTTTCCGTGATATTCATTAGAGTGTCCGCCCTCTTTCAATCTTGTAGGGAACTCCCACAAAGTATCAGTCTTAATGTGCTCGTAATTACGCCAATCTTTTAGATTAATATCGCTGTATGACGTGGTTTTGACAACCTTATCATCAACGACTTTTAAGTTCGCTTTCGCTGTCGATTTTTTAACTTTTAAATTCGATTTAGCCATATCTCTCCCTATTTAACTATCTTAGTTTATAGGATTTGTTAAGATTTGTAATCAAATAAATAGAGGATATTGAACTAAATATTGTCTTTTATGAACTTTAAAATTTCATTCGCGCATTTATCCCAGCTAAAAGTCATCGAACGAACAATTCCCTTTTGAGCGCACCGGTTGCGAAAATCTTCATCAAAATACATTTTTTTCAAAGCTTCAACCATTGAACTGTCATCTTCCGGATTAATAATCAAACCACAATTACCAATAACCTCAGGTAAAGATGACCTGTCAGAAGTAATCACAGGGCAGCCGCATTTCATAGCCTCAAGAACAGGCAGACCAAAACCTTCGTACAAAGACGGGTAAATGAAACAGATTGCATTAGAGTAATATTGACGCAAATCATCCTCTTCAATGTAACCCGCAAGCACAATTTTAGAACGATCGTATTTATTCAACTCTACATCAAACTCTTTCTCAAATTTCTTCCAAACACTCCCGCCCAGTACCAGTTTTAAATCATTGATATTGTTCTCTTCTATAAATTTAAAAAAGTTTCTTACTCCAAATAGAAGATTTTTACGTTTCCCTAGAGTGCAGAGCGAAAACACGTACTTATCTGAGTCTTTCTTATCCGGATAAAACTTTTCATTCGCAGCTAACAGCGTTGTTTTAACATGAGTCGGGTTTAAAAACGGAAAATGTTTCAAAACGTCAACTCTTGTATAGTCAGAATTTGTCAGATAAAAATCTCTATTATTAATCGTACTGTAAATTCTGTAATGCCAATCAATAGGCGAAGTTGAAACACCTTTTTCTAAAATCGGAATCACATCATGAATCATCCTGAATTTTTTAATCCTAGCATCTTCAATATTTTTAGAGGGCGGTGTAAATGGCGAAAAATACGCATCAAACTTTTCAATATTACTGACGTCAACTTTCTTTGCTTGATTTATGTATTTGTCATAAAATCTCGAAAGAATCAAAAGTGCATGCTTTATCCTAATATTCAGGTTATCGGATTTGTAAAGAAGATACGCAAAGAATTTATTCATCAAAGAATGTTCTTCTACTATCGGTATATCTTTAAATTCTTCAATATCTTTCATGAAATAATACCTGCGAAAATCACAATAAAACGTAATATTAACTCCTGCCTTTTTAAGAGCTTTAAAAAGGTTCAGAGCAACGTAAAAAACTCCCGCGCGATGACCGGATTTTTCATTAAAATAAGATAGTTCTGTACAGTCAAAAAGAAGATTCATTAATAAAACAACCTTTTTATGTTACGAACAAGTTTTTGTGAAAACAAATGCCATTCATGTATAACACAAAAAGGAAATTTCTGAAAAAAAACATTTTGCGTTTTCAGTCTAAAGTTTTCATCGGCATAAATAGATAAGTATTCAGCAAATTGATGTTTCGCATAATAATATCTCCTATTTTTTTCAAAGTTTTGATTGTGTCTTATTGATGTTACAGAACCGTAATGAAAAAAACAGGCACTATTCACAACATAATTATCATAACCAGCCTCTATTGCACGATATTTAAAATCATTATCTTCCCAAAAAGCTGGTGTGAAATTCTCATCAAAATTACCGATTTTATCTAAAACACTACGTTTGGTTACACAACAAGCAAACTCGCAATTATCAAAAGTTTTTTGGTAACCGTCTTTAGATTTAAAACGTTTCAAGTAGTTTTTAGCAGAAACTTTGTCAAAGTGTGGGTTTAACTGTACAGGAGAAACAAATCCTGCATTTTCTTTTTCAAAGACTTTTTCGCACTTTTCAAACCAATTCGGAGAAAGTAGAATATCATTATTCAAAAAACCAATGTATTCGCCCTCTGCGACTTCAAGCCCCTGATTATTTCCTTTTGAGTAACCGACATTTTCTGCATTAAGTATAAGTTTTATGTTTTCTAAATTTTTGAGATAATCCACGGTTCCGTCAGTCGAGCCATTATCAACAATAATCAGCTCAAAGTCGCTCGTATACTTATACAAGCTTTCAATAAACTTTTTTGTATATTTCAAATTATTGTAAGTTAAAGTTATGACGCTTAAGTTAACCATTTAAATTATCCCGCTTTCATGCCAGCTTATTCATGATGTTATTACCATAAAACTTCATGAGATTGTTCAATTGCTCATCGTTTCCGCCGGCTTTATTCTTCTTGTACAGATTATTACTAAATAACTGACTCAAAAAGTTAGTGCAAATCAATGTCTTATAATGGTTTTGCACAACTCTGATTTTGCAACCATGAGTTAATGCCATAGTCCAAAACCAAACGTCATCAGCATTAGGTGAGTTTTTGAGAAATACATCTTCTCTCAAAACTTCTTTAGAAAAACAATTTGGTGGGTAAAGCACTCCGCCAACACCTGTTAAAAAGAGGTCATACCCACACCTTTCTTCGTTATATTGCTTCTCCCATTTTTCATACGGTAAAAGTTTTCCGTTTTCAGTCAAAACCTTATGCGCGCGGTGTACCTGAATGTCTTCAGGATGAGAAATATAAGACAAATACAACCTTTTTAGCCAGTCGTTTTGATAATAAATATCATCATCAGCCGTTACAATGATTGAATTTGGACACTCTTCAAAAGCATAAATGGCTTTCGTATAAGGTCCGATATCTTTTCTAAATCTAATCTCCAATCCGTTTTTAATAAAACACGTTAGCTCATATGGAAGAGAATTAAGACACTCGGAATCTTCATCAAGCCACAGAATAATTCTATCCGGCTTCAAAGATTGGTTTAGAAGTGAGTATAAAGTTTTTGGCAAATCCTTAAACCGTTCTCTATATGAAGTCAAAGAAACAATTACCGGAACTTCTCTTTTCAATTCATTTACTCCCAAATAATTTCCCATAGCATTTATCTGGAACCCTATAAACGGATTGAAGAGTCCCCTTATATGAAATTTGTAGGTAAAAATTCTTTTAATTATATTAAACAAATTTAGCCCTCACTAAATCCAACTCCTCCTCAGATGTCAGATTTTTATTCTTCAATTTTTCTTCAAGCAGATAATCGAAAATCTCTTTGTATTTTTTCCCCTCAGGTATACCTAACTTTTTGAGTTCAACACCTGTTGTTTTAATTTTTATATGACGAAGAATCTTTAGGTAATTATACGCTACTTCATAGTTTTCACTCAAACCATAAAGCATAACACACTCTATAGGTATTCCGCAAAACAGCTTGTAAGCTTCGTATTCTGTCGAAACTATTTGCCCCTTTATATGATTATATGAGTTAATTATCTCAGCTTCATCAGCCGTTAAGCCGAGTTTTTCCAGATTGAACATTCCCAAATAAACTAACCAAATATGTTTTGGTTTAAATTCTTCAATAAAAGCTTGTTGTTCAGCTTTTAATACAGGAATTATTTGCCCTTCGCCCAACAGTTTATAAATTTCCTGCTCAATGAATTTAGTATATGCAAGCTGCTTATTTATATTGAAAGTTTCCTTTAATTCTTTCTTCACTCTGTGATAACTCATATCATAATTTATATTGTTGAGATATTCTTCTTGAAGTTCACGAGTTTTTTCCTCTAATTCAAATCCAAATCTTACAGAGAATTTCAAACCGCGAATTATTCTTGTCGGATCATCAATAAAGCTTTGCTCGTGTAAAATTCTCAGTTTCTTGTTTTTAATATCCTCTAAACCGTTAAAATAATCTACTATTTTACCGGACAATGTGTTCTTTGCCATTGCATTGATTGTAAAATCCCTGCGTTTCAAGTCATCTTTGAGCTGGCAGCCGATTTTTGACACAACGGGCAAATGACCTGCTCGCGGATAACTCTCTTCTCTAGTGGAAGCTATATCAATTTCTTTTCCCTCATACAAAACTCTTACTGTGCCAAAATCCGGATTAGTTTTTATAACATTGAGATTTTGAGCAAATTCGATAGCATTACCTTCATAACAATAATCAATATCAAAACTAGGCGCGTTAAGGATTTCATCCCTAACAACACCTCCAACGTAATAAAGATTTTTGTCTTTAAGTTCCAAACCTAAGCACCTTTCCTGTTATGAACAAGAGAGCAAATAAACGCACTCAAAATAATCAAGAATCCTAACAATCCGGTAATGACTTCCGGCACTTCTCTTACAGTTGACACAAACATCAATACAGCAAGCACTCCGATTGCCCAATGAGCACCGTGTTCCAAATATAAATACTGATTCAAAGTCTTTTTCTCAACTAACATAATAGTAAGTGAACGTACAAACATCGCACCAATAAACAGCCCTATTGTAATTATCATAATGTCTTTACTTAATGCAAACGCACCAAGAACACCGTCTAAAGAAAAAGACGCATCAATAAGTTCTAAATATAAAAACCCTACAAGTCCTGAACACTTTACGGTATCTGCACACAATTTTGCTCGCTCTTCTTGACGTTTTTCAAGCCATTTTGATAATCCGTCAATTACAAGATAAATCACAATACCAGATAAACCCGAAGTTAAAACACTTTGTCTCAAATCTACCGGTATTTCGACCAATAATACAGCGAGAGCGCATAGTGTTGTAATCGTACAAATTCCTTTTATCCTTGAAAATGCTTGCATTTTATGCTCAATAAACGGAATCCAATGCACCTCTTTTTTCTCTTCAATAAAGTAGTTCAAGAATAACATCATAAGAAATGTACCACCAAATGTAACAATCGGCGCATGAGTTAATTCCAAGTAGTGAGTATATTGATGAACATCATTCAATGCCATATTCAAAACTGTTAGCAAATTGAGCTGCGCAAAAATTGCCACAACTGCTAGAGGAAATAGAAATCTCATCCCGAAAACAGCAATAAGAATACCCCAAGTTATAAATCTGTGACGCCATTTTTCGGACATTCCTTCAAGCTTCATGGCGTTTACTACAGCATTATCAAAGGACAAACTTATCTCCAAAACAGCCAAAACAAGAGCAATAAAGACACAAGCCCAACCGGTTCCGCCATGAACATGTTCGCCCCACAGGTATGCAGCAATAACCCCCAATATCATTACCAAATATGAGCCTGAAAAATATTTTAGCATTTATCTCTCCTTAATCCGATACCTTATAATTATAGTATAAAGGATTGAAAAAAGTAATGCAGTTTGTTATACTGGGGGCGAAAAATACAGAAAAGGAGTTTGGATATGTTTAAGAAAGTTGTTGCGTTATTTTCAATTCTGTCACTGGTTTCACTAAATACAATTCCTGCTATTGCGGAATGTTGCGACACTAACAGCAGAATTGAACACTTAGATGTTCATAAAAAAGCACCATGTAACATTGTTACAATTACAAACGTAAAAAGAACTGTTGAAAAAGGAAATGTTCTTGAATTTGCATTTGACGAAAAATTCTTCTCAAAATGCCACCAAGCAGGCGAAATGGTAAACTTTGTCGTTCCACAAGCTCTATACACAAGAGAAGGCACTCTAATTCTTCCTTGCGGCTCAAAAATTGTTGCAGAAATTATCAATATCCAAAGACCAAAAGTTTTCAACAAAAATGCTCGGGTTGATTTGGTATTCAGAAAGATTGTTCTTCCTGATAACAGCTGCATAGATATTAAAGCAAAGCCGTTCACCAAGGATTGCAAACTTAAAGAAGGTCCTTGGACCACAGCAGGCAAATTGTTCTTATCTACAATTACACTGGGTATTGCAGGCGCAGGAGCCGGAGTAGGTTTTGCATTCATTCCGAACCCTGCTAAAATCGGTACAGGTCTGGCTGTTGGTATTCCGGTCGGCTGCGGAGTCGGTTTGTTAGTCGGATTAATAACCCCTGGATGCCACTATAAAGCTAAAAAAGGTGAGACTGTCTACGCGATACTTATTGATGAGTTTAGCGTTTGCGGTGCTAACTAAGACTAAAAAGGACTTTCTTGAAGAAAGTCCTTTTTTATAACTAGATAATATGATGAGGCATTGCCAAATCGCCTCTTTGCAACCTCTTTTCCAATTCACCTTCCGGATTATAGAAAGGAGATACTGTCATTATTTTCGCAGCTATATCAGGATAGTGGTAAATAAATTTCAGTTCACTTTCTGTTAGAGGTTTTTGAGTATGTACGTTTGCATAACGTGCTAATTCCAAAATGTTGCGAGCCTCGTTTTCATCCTTAAACTCAATTTCAAGCTTGTTATAAACATTTCTAAACCCTTTAATACCGCCGTATTCACCGGTTGTAATCATTCTGCCTGTTTCAATGATTTCAGGTTCTCCACGTCCCAGTTCTTCAAAGTCATATAATTCATAATTTCTTCTGTCCTTTAAAGCACCATCAGCATGAATACCAGATTCGTGAGCAAAAGCGTTATCTCCGACAGCCGGTTGATTCATCGGAATAGGCAACCCAAAGGCATACGCAGTATATTTAGCCAATTTCCAAGCCTTTGACAGGTCTATTTTCTCATCTACTTGATATTTGCCCCTAAACCCTGCAGATTTAAGTACCGCAAGGAGACAAGACACTAAATCAGCGTTTCCGGCACGTTCTCCCATACCGTTAATTGCAGTATTAATATATGCGTCAACACCGGCATCAACAGCAGCTTTTGCACCCATAACCGAACAAGCAACCGCCATCCCTAAGTCATTGTGAAAATGCATCTCAATAGGCATTTGCGTAGCTTTTGCAAGATGATAAATTCTGTCATAAGTAGTTTGTGGATCTTCATACCCTAAAGTATCACAGTATCGAAACCTGTATGCACCGCGACGTTTAACTTCACGAGCAAGTCGTACGAGATATTCTAAATCACTTCTCGAAGCGTCTTCTGCGTTTACACCGATAATTTCCGCACCTTTATCCACCGCACACTCAACAGCTTCACAAGTCATATTGATAATATCTTCCGGAGTCTTTTTACCTGAGTATTTACCCTGAATCATTTGATGTGAAGTTGATTGCGAAAGATTGCAATTTTTCAAAAGCGGACAATTCGTAAATGATTTTTCTACATCCGATGCAATCGCTCTCATCCATCCGGAAAGTTTTGTTCTGCGAATAACACCACGCTGTACAAGCTCCAAATTAGCATTTAAGTAATTCAACTCGTGCATTGTTGTCGGGAATCCAAACTCTGATTGAGTAATTCCCATATTATCTAACATCAGGTTAATTATTGTTTTCTGGAGTTTCGCAAGACCTAATCTTGAAGTTTGAACCCCATCACGGTTTGTAACATCTACAAAATAAATTTTCGGCATAAAATACCTCCGCCTTGTAACGGTATTTTACAATATTAATAAATCGCCCGCAAGTAAAGATTTTATAAATACTTAACGAATTTTTCCCCGACGTGATACTTGGCAGAATATCGTTTCAATTCCTTAATAACCACATTTGAGAGCATAAATACAGCAATTAAATTAGGTACTGCAAGGAACAACGTAACAGCATCAGAAAGGTTAATTATACTCTGGAAGTTCATCGCTGAACCTGCGATTATACAAATACAATACAACGCCTGAAAAACTCTTGTTTTAGCTTTGCCTTCTCCGAACAAGAAGTTCCAAGCCTTCAAACCGTAATACGAACCGCAAAGCATAGTAGATAAAACAAAACAGCTTGCCATTACAGTCAAAAGTATCGGATAGTAAGGGCAAATTGTTCCAAATGCTTTTGAAGTAAGTTCAATACCTGCAATTCCGTCAACTGTCAAATAAGCCTTTGAAACAACAATTACAAACGCTGTTGCAACACCAACTATAACTGTATCCACAAACGGTTGAAGCATTGAAATAAATGCTTGCGCAACCGGTTTGTTGGTATTTACGGCAGAAAACGCAATCGGTGCAGTACCTAGACCTGATTCGTTAGCAAACATAGCTCGTCTGAATCCCCACAACAAGCATGCAAACGCTCCACCCGCCATTGCACGTGGAGAGAATGCTTCTTTTATAATCAGAACAAATGTTTCTGGTAAATGATGAATATTTACAATACAAACCAAAAGTGCACTCAATACGTAAAGTGAACACATAACCGGAGTAACTTTCGAAGTAAATTTCCCTATAGCCTTAATACCACCGATAATTGTAAACCACGTAATCACCGCTACAATCGTACCGAGTATCCAGCCGTTATCCGCGAAAATACTGTTATTTCCGCCTGTGACTTCCGTAAATTGAGCGGTCATAGCATTTATTTGAAACAAATTCCAACCGCCTATCATTGCAAAAATGCAACATACGGCATAAGTTTTTGATAAAATTTTACCGAAATTTTCTGAGAATTTTCCCTTAAACGCAATCGGTATATAATACATCGGACCGCCAGAAACCGTTCCGTCCGGATTTGTATGACGGAATTTTACTCCAAGAAGAACCTCAGAAAATTTCAGAGCCATTGAAAACAGCCCTGCAATAATCATCCAGAAAATAACCCCGGGACCGCCTATTGAGACAGCTGCTGCAGAACCTGCAACATTACCGATTCCGGCCGAAGCGGAAATAGTTGCACTCAAAGCTTGAAAAGAAGATAATTCTCCTTTTTTCTTACGTTGATATCCGTTTGTTTGGTGTTTATATTTATTGGTAATTAATTTTACAGCGTGTTTAAATCCCCAAAAACCGATAAAACCGGTTCTTATAGTGAAATATATTGCAGCGGTAATCAAAAGCGCAACAAGAAATTCGACTTTTACTCCGCCTATTGTGACATAAGAAAAGATAAAACCCGATACTTTGTCAGCTATTGGTGCTAACGCGCTATCTATTACGGCATCTAAATTCATACGAGCATGATAAAACAAACATGGAACAAATAAAAGTTTCATCCTATAAATCAGACTAATTTGCTTTGCTATAGCCATTTTTTAACTTTTATAAAGTTCTTTGTCAAAACACCTGTTTGATGATATCATTGAAAAAAGGGGGAGATTTAGAATGCCGGATGAATTTAATATAATACATTTTTTGAGAAAAGCTGTTGCCACAGGTGCGTCAGATGAACACTTGATGGTAGGACTTCCACCACACATTAGGGTAAACGGTTTTATAAAAAGAACTGCCGGAGCACCTTTGACAAAAGAAGACTTGGATATGGCAATCTTGAGTATTGTTCCTACAGTCATCAGGGATGAGATTCTTACCAAACGAGATGTTGATTTCATGTACGAAATCAAAGGTTGCTCAAGGTTCAGAGTTAACTATAACAGACAGCTCGGTATGCCGGCTTTAGTTATAAGAAATATTACATATGATATCCCGACTTTGACAGACTTGCACCTTCCGGATATATTATCATCCATTATTCAGTATCAAAACGGTATTATCCTTGTTACAGGTCCTACCGGCAGCGGAAAATCTACAACAATTGCCTCTTTGATAAATGAAATTAATTTGACCTCTGAAAAACACGTTGTAACAATTGAAGATCCGGTTGAATATGTGTTTAACTGCCAAAAAAGCATTATTTCACAAAGACAAATCGGAGTTGATACCGCTAATTTCTCGGACGGTATTAAATATGCCCTAAGACAAGACCCTGACGTAATATTTATCGGTGAAATCAGAGACAAAGAAACTATGACAGCTGCGCTTAAAGCCTCCGAGACAGGTCACTTGGTATTGTCGACATTGCACACAAATGACGCTATTCAAACAATTAACAGAATCGTCAATATGTTTGATGAAGCTAACCGTTATCTAATCAGAAAACAGTTATCCGAAACTTTGCGTGCAACAATTGCTCAAAAATTAGTTTATTCCCAAAAGAATGATTCAAGATACCCTGCTTGTGAAATTATGGTTGTAACACCTACGGTTAAGGATTATATCAGTAAAGATCAGGTTGAGGAAATTTATACACTTCTTCAAGAAAATGGTATTGATAACATGCTTTCAATGAACGCATCTCTTGCAGGGCTTCAGGATCAAGGACTTGTAACAGAAAAAGAAGCTTTAGAATGTTCTAACGATACATATGGATTGGAACAAATCTTCAAAGGCGCATATCAAGGAACAAAAGCATACTATGAAGAGTAACTACGTAACAAATGCTATTAATTTAAAATCCTATAACCTGAATGATGCAGACAAAATAATCGTAATGTACTCAAAAGACAACGGTCTCATCAGAGGCGTTGCAAAGGGTATAAAAAAGCCTACAAGTAAACTCGGTGCAAGAATGGATTTGTTGGTAGCTAACACTTTGCAATTGCTTAAAGGAAAATCTATGGACACGGTTGTTCAAGCTCAAACCTTGAATAATTTTAGAAAATCCAGAGAAGATATCAATAAATTGATGCTATCTTCCTACATTTCCGAGCTTGTAATGAACTTTGGAGAAGGCTCGGAGTCAGCATCAGCCGAAATTTATGAGCTGTTATATAAAGCCTTAAACAGGATTTCAGAAGCTGCTGATAAAAAAGATGCCTTAATTGCGGTTATTAAGTTCCAGTTGAAAATCTTACTCATTATGGGCTTCTGCGTAGAGCTTGACTCTTGTCTTTGCTGCAGAGAACAGGTTTTGAATGAAGATATGTATTTCTCTTCAAGCATGGGCGGAATTATTTGCAAAGAATGCAATGAAACTCTGGGGGTCAAACTCAGGATGAATTACAAAATCAGAGATTTTCTGCAAGCGATGTTACAGTTTGATTTTGATTACAAAAGCGATTATGACAGAAAAGCTACAGAAAAAGTATGTGATGTATGTTTCAATTTGTTAGATGAATACATAAGAATTCACACTAATAAAAAACAAAAATCCGCAAAAGTATTAAAGGAGCTGGTTATATAATGTTAAAAATAGCTCACTTATATCCCAAATTGTTAAACATATACGGTGATGGCGGAAACATTCTCACATTAAAAAAAAGATGTGAATGGCGAGGGATTGAAGTTCAGATAGACGAAATTGATGTAGGTGACAGCATTGGAGAACACGACATCTATTTTATGGGCGGTGGACAAGATTTACAACAAATTGAGGTTTCTAAAGAACTCCAAAAACATAAAGATTTTCTCACAGTAGAGCGCGACAGAGGTGCAGTATTTTTGGGTATTTGCGGCGGTTACCAGTTAATGGGGCATTATTATCAGCCTCACAATGGAGAACGTCTGCAAGGAATCAGCCTTTTAGACGCATATACAGTTGCGGGAGATAAAAGGTTTATAGGAAATGTCACCGTGGAAACAGATTTGGTAACACCAAACACGCTTGTAGGGTTTGAAAACCACAGCGGGCTCACTTATCTTCAAGGGGATACAAAGCCTATCGGGGAAATGGTTGTCGGAAACGGAAATAACGGCGTTGACAAAACCGAAGGTGCAAGATTTAAAAATGTTTTTGGAACTTATATGCACGGCTCATTCTTACCGAAGAATGTACATTTTGCGGATTATATGCTTGAACTGGCTCTAAACACAAAGCTCGAACCGATTAATGATGAGATTGAAACTAAAACCCACAACAATTTAGTCGGTAAAAAATATTAGTTTATACACCAAACCTTCTGTTTCTGTGATTAAATTCCAACACACATTGGGTTAGCAATTCTTTGTCGAAATCAGGCCAGAATGTATCAAGAACAAGAATTTCCGAGTACGCAATCTGCCATAACAAATAGTTAGAAATTCTCATCTCTCCGCCGGTTCTTATCAACAAATCCGGATCCGGAATATCCTTTGTATAAAGATGATTAGTAATCGTTTCTTCTGTAATATCAGTTATACCTTCATTCACAATCTCTTTTACCGCACGTACAATCTCTGCACGGGAACCGTAATTGAAAGCTATCTGCAAATGAACTCCTGTGTTATTTTTAGTAGTCTCGACTGATTTTTTAAGAATTTTTTGCAACTTACTGCTTAGTTGAGTAATATCACCGATGAAAGAAATTACCACATTGTTTTCGTGCATTTCCTTCAATTCGTTTTGGAGAGTCACACCGAGAAGATTCATCAAGAAGTTAACTTCTTCCGGTTTACGATTCCAATTCTCGGTTGAAAAGGCATACACAGTAAGGTATTTTATTCCGAAATCATCACACGCGCGCATTGTACGCTTCAATGCCTCGACACCTTTTTTATGTCCGACTGCTGAAGGCAAGTTACGTTTTTCTGCCCAGCGTCTGTTACCATCCATAATAATTGCAATGTGTTTTAAATCATTTTCCTTAACTATTTCTCTAATCTTTTCCATATTCTGCCTCAAGCATTTCAAAAACCTTAAATACAGGTTCTACCAATTTCTCCACATCCACTGTTTCATCTAATTCCAAAGTTATGGTAGGAATTTTTCTTTCAATTCCCGCCCACGTTCCGAAACTTCCCGGCGTCGGATAACCGATATTTTTTTCAACGGGATACCCAATTATACCAGAAATCTTTTCAGAAATCACCCTCGCATCCTCACCACCATCATAGTTTACGATTTTGTATGGCGCATGAAGTGTTAATATAAGCTTAGGTGAGTACTTTTCTACGACATTAACAACGAACTTAGTTTCTTCTTCGCTCGCCGGAGAATTTCCGCCGAAATAATCATCCTCGATATTCGTGAGTTCCCAATTTTTTGTAGGAAAATTCCTATTCAAATCCACACCGTTTGAATTTTTTCTTGTTCCTTTTTGATATCCAGTTTCATTAAGACAAGGCAAAAGTAACAAGTTTGTATTTTTGTGAGTTTCATAATATTTTTCTATCAAAAACTTGCCTTGAGGTTCATCACCGTGAAAAACCCCAATAACTAATACCTTTGGACGATTTAAATTTCCTATGAGTTCCATTCGTTCAAGCACCTATGGTTTCAAGACCGCCAATACAAAATCATCCGTAAAGTATTTATTCGCACACTCCTTAAGCTGTGCCGGGGTAACCGCTCTGACTGCATCAATGAGTGCATTCTGATAATCAAAAGGTTTGCCGTTGATTGAATAATACGCCATTAAATTAGCCTGTTGAGAGTTTGTTTCTGTCAAGAACTGCATTTTGCCGATAAGGTTATTTTTTGCATTATGTAATTCTTCTTCACCGACCTCAATATTTTTAATCTTTTCAATTTCTTCTTTAAAGCCCGCTATTGAAGTTTCTATATTAGAAGGCTCTGTTCCGATATAAATACTAAACACAGCACATTTTGAAAAACTTTCGCAAGAAGTTCGAACCGTATATGCCAAACCTTTTTTCTCTCTTAGTTCAAGGAATAGTCTTGAAGAAAGACCGCTTGCACCGAGAATAATATTCAGAAGTTTTAAGCATGCATAATCATCGCTTCCGATAGTTGGAACAAGCCAACCTTGCAAGATTTGAGCCTGCTGAGCGTCCTCTTTAATTAATTCGGCATACTCATTTTTTAAAGCATCAGGTTTTGAAATTTCGGGATTTACCCCCTCGGGATTTACCCCCACAAGATTTACCCCTTCGGATTTTGGCAATTCGCCTAAATATTTGTTTAAAAGATTTTCGGCATAATTGTCATCAATATCTCCAACTAAAACCAAAGTTTTGTTAGAAGTTCTTAAAATCTCATCATACGCATTTTTAACACTTTCCGGAGTTACGTTATCAATCTCATTCAAAATATTTGTGTAACAATGTCCGTAAAAATGATTTTTGAAAATTGTTCTTGTAAACAGGTCTGAAACTTTCACACGAGCTGAATCCAACTCTGCCATAAGCTCACCCTTTAGAAGGGTTCTTTCTTTCTCAATTTCTGCGAAAGTTGAATTTTTGATAATATCAGAAAGAATTGACAATGCGTATTCGAAATCCTCGTTCAAGCAAACAAATTTCAAACGCAAATAATCAAATTTCATCTCAGTAGTCAAACTGATTGCATTCTCGTCCAAAATCGCTGATAACTCTTCGGATGAGTACTTTTTAGTACCTTTCATCAAGAGTCTTGACATGAGTAAGTACTCACCTGCGTATTTTTCGGGTTTATTAATCGATAAATTCAAACACAAAGCCGTTCTAGGAGTATTTGAATTTCTTTTTATACAAGTATTAATTCCGTTTACAAGCTTTAAATCTCTCATACTATGATTAAATCACAAAACAATAAGCTTTTCAACGGAAATTTGGTACTAAATTTAACCGCCTTGAATTTTACTTGTCTTTGTAATATTTTAAAGGGGTAATGAGGGAATATTAATCCCTGAGGATACAAAGAAGGAGAACTCACATGAGTGAAAGAAAATTAGTCGGAACACAAGAGATGTTCAAAAAAGCACTCGCAGGCGGTTACGCTATTGGTGCTTACAATGTTAACAACATGGAAATTTTGCAAGGTATTGCAGAAGCCGCTGAAGAAACTCGTTCACCAATCATTTTGCAAGTTTCAGCAGGTGCAAGAAAATATGCTAACCAAACATATTTGATTAAATTGGTTGAAGCAGCTTTGGCTACAACTACAGTTCCTATAGCACTTCACTTAGATCACGGTGCTGATTTCGAAATCTGTAAAGCTTGTATCGATGGCGGTTTCTCATCAGTTATGATCGATGGTTCAAGATTCCCATTCGAAGAAAACGTAGCAGTAACTAAGAAAGTTGTTGAATACGCTCACGAAAGAGGAGTTTCAGTTGAAGCTGAACTCGGTAAACTTGCCGGTGTTGAAGATGACGTTAAAGTTTCTGACAAAGATGCTAAATATACTAACGTTCACGAAGCAGTTGAATTTGTTAAACAAACAGGTTGTGATTCATTAGCAATCGCTATCGGTACTTCACATGGTGCTTACAAATTCAAAGGTGAAGCTAAATTAGACTTCGAAAGATTGGCTGAAATCAAAGCTGCTCTTAAAGAAGCTGGTTTCGGTGATTACCCAATCGTTCTTCACGGTTCATCATCAGTTCCAAAAGAATTTGTTGCTAAATGTAATAAATACGGCGGAAACCTTCCTGATGCACAAGGTGTTCCTGAAGAAATGCTTAACTACGCTTCTAAACACGGTGTTGCTAAAATCAATATCGATACAGACTTGAGATTGGCAATGACTTCTACAATCAGAGAGTTCTTTGTTGAACACCCTGAAAAATTTGACCCACGTGAATACATGGGACCAGGTAGAACAGCCGTTAAAGAAATGGTTATGCACAAAATGAGAGATGTATTAGGAACAGCCGGTCACGCTGATGACTAATCAATCTTGAAAAGATAACTATGAAGTCGCACTTTGGAAAATCCAAAGTGCGACTTTTTTTGTTTACCTTCACGAACTATAACATACGAATTTCTCATTTCTTTTACCTTGCAAACATATTTTGTTACAAATAGAAACATAACAAGCAATTTTTAGGAAATAAAATACTTTATTAAAATACAGGAGATAGATATTAAGGAATTTTATATGGGGATACAAAAGTTAGGCTTAACACTTGCAGAACAGTGTGCTAAATATGCTAAAGCATCGGGAAAATCTAATATACTATTTACCAAAGACATGGCAAAAGGTATGAGTATTGAAGGCTTAAAGCTTGCACCCAGCTTAGATTATGATATGGTTACTTTTTCAAAAACATCCCCTTTTAGTGAAACTTTTGTCAAATCATTGACTAAAATAAGAGGAAAGAACAAAACAGAAACCATAAAAAAAATAAAAGATGAAATATTAAGCAAAATGGGATATAAAAATCCAAGCGCATTTGAAGTTAAACCTCTTGGTTTTATGTTACAGGAAGATTTAATTGCTGCCGGTTTTGATCCTCATAGTTGTACATTGAATATTGGTAAAGAAATTTCAAATCTCAAAATAGAGAAACTAATTCCTGTTTTGTATCATGAACTGGATCACATGGATAAATTTGTAAAATTGTATAAAGCACTTGGAACTGAACAATTTAAAGCTTATACAAAAAAATTAATGGAATCTAATCTTCTAAATAAGGCATTGATTAAGGCAGGATTGCTTGATCTCGATAAATCTATAAATATTAATACTAAAGCCTATGAAGCTTTGAGCAGAGATGTTAGTCTTGAAGGATTTGATGTAAAAAAATGGAGCAAAGCTTTTCGAGAATACACAGCAGTCGGCTCAAAATATTGCGAACAGAAGAAATACTATGAGAACGCATTAGAAGTGGCTGCTTATGAGATTGAAACAGAAATAAAAAGACTACTGGGACAACCGACTGTAACCGTTAAAGATTACTTTCCTTCTAATTATTCTAAAATGATTAATCTGCTAAAAAGGCAAGGTATAACAGATATTAATAAACAAGAGTCAACAATTGAAATGGCAATCAGTTGCAGTGAAGCTGAGGGATTAAATAAAAAAGCTTTAAAAGTTTTACAAAAAACTGCCCATGGAAGTGAATTAACATCCACTGAAGAAGAAATTATAGAGAAAGCGTACGAAAAGCTCAATTCCAGACTAATGTCTGATTATAAGCTTGCCCCTGACAACTTGCTTAAAACGAAACAAAAAATATACGAAAAAGCAGAATCTTATATTAGTAGAGGACTACTAACAATGCAAGAAATGATTGATGACTTGATAAAAGGGCTTAACCACAAAACGGCTTAGACTATAGATTGGGGGTTCTACCTCAAAATGCTTTATCCTGCGATCCTTCGCTTACGCTCAGGATGACGGAAGTAAATTTCTTGGTCACTTGTTCATCTAGTCACTTGATTACTCAAATACGCCAAACTTGTAGTCACCACCCACAAGCCCAAATACATTTACCCCTTTACCCTAAAACACTTCAAACTGGTAGTTCCACCAACCAGCCAATTACATTTACCCCCCCACCCCTCGGGAGTGGCATATTGCTATCGCGATTGCGTCGACTGTGTCATCGAGTTTTGGGAGCTTGTCTGTTTGCAGAGTCAGGTGAACCATTCTGTCCACTTCTTTTTTCTCGGCACGCCCGTAACCTGTCAGAACTTGCTTTACTTCCATTGGAGTGTAGCTGTATGTTGGAATGCCGAATTTTTCTAGAACCGTAAGTATAACCCCGCGCGCCTCCGCAACAGGTATAATCGTTTTTTGGTTTTTAAAGAAAAACAGTTGTTCGACAGACGCGCAATCCGGCTGATATTTTTCAACAATTACGGATAAATCGTTATAAATCTCAAGCAGACGTTTTGAATCGTCTAATTTTTTGTCTGTCTGGATTGAACCTGATGTAATTAATTCTATATTATCTCCCTCGACATCGATCATTCCGTAACCGACGATTGCCATGCCGGGGTCTATTCCTAATATCTTCATTCCTTGATTATAGCATAATGTTGAACTTGTGGACAAAAAGAATTCTTCGCGCTATTATTAAAGTTGTTAAAATCGATTTTTTAAGGAAATATTAAATGGCAGCAGAAAATATGAGTGATTTGGTAATCGGTATTCCGCGTGGAATGTCTTTTTATAACAACTATCCGTTTTGGTACGGATTTTTCACAAGCTTAGGGTTTAAGATTGTTTTATCCGACCCTACTACAAAACAGACTATGTCAGAAGGTTCCGCACTTGTTGTGACCGAGACTTGCCTGCCTATAAAGATTTATTTGGGACATATTTTGAACCTCTTGAAAAAAGGTGTTTCAAACATATTTGTTCCGTCTTTGCAGTCTGTTGCACCAAAGATTTACAACTGCTCAAAAATCAGAGGGTTGCCGGATTTGGTCAGAAACGTTGTGAAAGGCGATTTCAGACTTATTGAAGCAACATTGGATAAATCAGCTAAGAACCAAGGTTTATATACGTTTTTAGAAGAAGCTGTAAGACCTTTCGGAATTACTAATATGGACGAAATCAAAAAGGCTTCAAAACAAGGTTGGAGAGTTTATAACAACTTTATGGTAATGGCTCGTTCCGGTATGAGCTACAAAAAAGCTCTTCACTACGCATTGAGCGGAAAGGTTCTTATTGAAGAACAAACAGACTCAGCGCCGATTAATGTTGCGCTTGTTTCACACGGGTACAATATCTACGACGAAAGAGCTTGTATGAAAATATTTGAAAAGCTCGAAAAAATGGATGTTAAGGTGTTCACTTCTCTTCAATTGACTGATGAGCAGATGGAGGAAGGTATTGCATCTCTTGGACAGCACCGTTACTGGGCAAATGAATACGAAATGACAGGCACAGCCGGACATTATTTGAAAGATAACAAAATCGACGGTATAATCACTCTGAACGCTTTTGGCTGCGGTCCTGATTCATTGATGATTGAAAGAATCACAAGAAAAGCAAAAGAGTTCAACAAACCGATTTTGTCACTCACAATTGACGAACACACAGGCGAAGCAGGATTTATCACTCGTCTTGAAGCGTTTATTGATATGCTTTTCCGCAAAAAACGTTCAAACATAATCAATAACGTTTCTATAAACGAATACAACTACGTTCCGCAAACAAATATTTGCGACAGCGTCATCAAGGGGTAGTAGCTACAGCCAACCCGCTAAATATATTCCCACCCCTTTTGTGACAATGAGCTTGTAGTTACACGTCAAGCCGAATACATTTACCCCTACCCCTCTCGCCAGCTTGAACCACAATTGATATCTAATTCAAGTGGTACTCGGAGCGGTTGGTTAAGCTCCATTGCATCGAGAACAAGCTCTTTTACTGTTTCAAGTTCTTCTTTCGGAACTTCAAACACAAGTTCGTCGTGCACCTGCATAATCATTTTGGTTTTAAGCTCTTTTTCTTCAAGTCTTCTTTGAACCTCAATCATCGCCATTTTTATAAGGTCAGCTGCTGAACCTTGAAGAGGTTGGTTTATCGCTGCCCTTTGAGCGAACTCGCGGATTTGATAATTCGGACTTGCGAGTTCTGAGGCTAAATAACGTTTACGACCAAACATTGTTTCCACGTAACCGTGTTCATTTACGAACTGAACCTCGTTTGTCATATATTCTTTAACCTTCGGATAGTGTTCAAAGTATTTATCGATAAACTCTTGCGCTTCAGCGTTTGAAATTCCGATACTTTTTGCCAAACCGTATTTTGACTGACCGTAAACAATACCGAAGTTTACAGCTTTTGCTTTGCGCCGCATATCTTTTGTAACGTCTTTTAAATCAACTCCGAACACTTTTGAAGCGGTCATTGTGTGGACATCTTCACCTGATTTGAACGCGTGGATAAGGTTTTCGTCCCCTGAGACGTGAGCGAGCAATCTCAATTCTATCTGTGAATAATCAGCAGAAAGTATCAAAGATTTTTCTTTATCTTCCGCACAAAAGGCAGAGCGGATTTTGTTTCCCTCCTCGGTTCTTATCGGAATATTCTGCAAGTTCGGATTGGATGATGAGAGTCTTCCCGTAACTGTCAGTGCTTGATTGTAAGTCGTGTGAATTCTTCCATCGCGTTTACTAATCAAAGTCGGCAAAACATCTGTGTAAGTGGATTTGAGTTTAGAGAATTTTCTGTGCTCCAAAATATATCCGCAAATTTCGTACTCGTCGGACAATTCCTCTAAAACTTCTGCGCCTGTAGAACGCGATTTTTTCTTCTTAGATTTGATTTCTAATTTGTCAAAAAGCACTTCCGCTACTTGTTTTGGCGAATTGATATTAAAAGGTTCTCCCGCAAGCTGGAAGATTATATCTTCAAGCTCTGCAAGCTTTTCCGTCATATAAGAGGAGAGTTCTTTTAAATACTCGCAATCAATCGCAACCCCACTATGCTCCATTTTAGCAAGCACAAGAGTAAGCGGAATTTCTACTTCGCGAACAAGTTTTTGTTCTTTTTCGTCCAAAGCACCTTGCCAGTAGTCATAGAGCTTCAGTACCGTATAGGCTTCATCCGCCAAATAACGTTCTGAATCATCAACTGATGACATAATATGGTTTAGAAAATCCAGTGCTTGCGCGTCAAGCGTGTGTTTACGGTTTGGGTCTTTCACGTAGCTTGATAGCAAAACATCATATTCCAAACCTTTTGGCGAAAATCCGTTATTCAAAAGCAAGTGGTAGTCGGACTTTGAATCATAACCGACTTTTTTAATATTCTCGTTTTCAATAATTGGTTTGAGCGCAGGGATTAAATTTTCTCTGAAATAATAATTTTTTCCGTTTGAGATAGCGCACCCCGTTATTTTACCTTCTTTTTGAGAAAATCTTATACCGATTCTTTCGGATTTAAGGATTACGTTTACAGAATTTTCGTCCGCGTAAACAAACTCAAAATTATTATCATCAACGGTTTGACGAATAGCTTGGGTAAAGAGATTTTGCTGTGCACCTACTTGCGGCTGAGCAAAAAGGCTCAGATTCTCGCCTGCCGGAACTTCGTCAGAATTGAAAGAAGACAAGATTTTATCAATATTTTTGATAAAAGTATAGAATTGCATCCTTCTTAAAAACTCAGAAACCTTCTCGAGTTTAGGCAAAGTGACTGTTGCAGAATTTATATCGAAGTTCACATCAACATCTCGTATAATCGTAGCCAAATCTTTTGACAAAATCGCAATATCTTTTTGGGTGCAAATTTTTTCTTTGACAGCTTTTTCCGGAATATTATCACAATCAGCCAAAAGTTCTTCGAGGTGCGGATATCTGTTAAGAAGTTTTTGAGCCGTTTTTTCGCCAATTCCTCTTATCCCCGGAATGTTGTCGGAGGTATCACCGCGCAAACCTTTGTAATCAGTAATTTGGTCAGGGTAAACACCCAGTTTTTCATAAACTCGATTCCAATCGTATTCCAAAAGCTCACCTTTAGTCGGGATAAGAACTTTGACCGTTCCGTCCTTGTCAATGAGTTGAAAACTGTCTTGATCACCGGTTAGAATAAGTGTGTTGTTCCCGCTCTCTGAAGCAATTTTTGAGATTGTTCCGATTACGTCATCCGCTTCAAAGCCTTCTTTTGTGTAAATTGGAATATCAAAAGCCTGCAAACCTTCTACAATTGTGCCGATTTGGCATCTTAAAGTATCCGGCATGGCTTCGCGGTTAGCTTTGTATTCTTGATATTTTTCGACACGGAAAGTTTGTCTGCCCACATCAAACGCAACCGCAATAAAATCCGGTTTAATTTTAGCCAGCAGGTCAAATATCGCCTTGAAAAAACCGTAAACCGCCCAAGTCGGCTGGTTGTCAGAATTCTTCATTCCGGTTCTTTCCAAAGCATAATACTGACGAAACGCCAGCGCGTGACCATCTATCAAAATCAAAGTCTTCTTTTCAGACATACAAACACTCCCCAAATTCCTACAATTATTATAGCATAAATACCTTTGCTCGTAAGTCATTTTAATAAATTTTGAATATCCCCTCCTCTCATGTCATTCTGGGCCTATGCGAAGAATCGCAGGATTAAACATATTTGACCAACCACCACCATACCATCCTCCCCAAGGAGGGCATACCGTCAGAAAATCAAGCGAGTAATTTTAACGTTCAGCCCATTGTACCCCGCCCCCTAACCCCCTCCCTCAAGGGGCGGGGGGAATACCACTTATCCACCAGATATATTTTCCCCCCACCTGTTCCGAAGGACAATTATCTGGTAGTGCAACTACCCACCCCCATACATTTACCCCTCCGGAGGACAGATAATTGGTAGCCTCACAGACCAATCCCTTACATT
>CAKVLI010000016.1 GCA_934757155.1 uncultured Candidatus Melainabacteria bacterium
GTATCCAATACTCCAAAATCGTTTGGAATATTAGGGTAAATATATCGCTACTTTATATAGTCAGTATAACACTTATTATGTCTTCCGTCAAGTGGAGGGGGGGGGGAAATATATTTATCCCTACCCCCAAATCTTAAGAAAAAGTTAATATTCTCCCGTTATTAGATTTGAAGACGTATAATTATTGTATATAATATATTGTAAGGGAGATTAATCATGGAAAATCCATTTGGAAAAAATAAGGGAAATAACGACGTAAACATTGATAATACAGAAGTTTCTAAAGACGAAGAACAAAAAGTTGAAGAGACTCAAGCAGAGGAAAATGTAGAAGAAACCGCAGAGGAAACTGAGACTGTAAAGGAAGAAGTTAATCCGCTACAGGCAAAGTATGATGAGTTAAATAACCATTATATCCGTCTTGCAGCCGATTTTGATAACTACAGAAAACGTCAGGCACAAGAGCGTGAAAGCTTGCTCAAATATGGTGCAGAAAACACAGTTAAAAAGCTTATAGAAGTTTTGGACAATTTCGACCGTGGTGCTAAAGCTATTGAGACGGTTGAAGATTGCGAGAAGGTTAAAGAATGTTTCAATCTTGCTTATAAAAACTTCAAAGATGTTTTGACAAAAATTGGCTTAGAAGAGATTAAAGCCGAGGGTGAGGAGTTTGATCCGAATTTACACGAAGCCGTAATGCAGACTCCGACAAGCGACAAACCTGAACATACGATTATTGCGGAATTACAAAAGGGTTACAAACTCGGGGATAAGGTTTTGAGACCAACTTTGGTTAATGTCGCAACTTCTGAGGGTTAGGACGGGATTATAAAGGAAAATACGAATAGCAATGAGTGATTATTATGAAATATTAGGGGTGGATAAAAACGCCTCAAAAGACGAGATAAAAAGTGCCTTCAGAAAAATGGCGAGAAAATGGCATCCGGATATTAACAAAGCGCCGGAAGCAGAAGCAAAATTCAAAGAGTTGGGCAAGGCTTATGAAACCTTGATGGATGATGAGAAGCGCGCAACTTATGACAGGTTTGGAGAAGACGGACTCAAAAATGCCGGATTTAATACTCAAGGACCTTTTGCGGGCGGTTTTGGGGATTTGGACGAAATCTTTAATTCATTCTTTGGCGGATTTGGTTTTGGCGGGGCTTCAAGCAGGCGTGACCCGAATGCGCCTCAACGCGGGGATGATTTAAGGCTTGATATTGAACTCGAGTTTGAGGACGCCGTTTTTGGTATAAACAAAGAAATTAAGATTGACCATTTGGAAACCTGTCCGACTTGTAAAGGAACGGGCGCAAAAGAGGGGGCAAAACCTCAAACTTGCCAACATTGCGGCGGAAGAGGAAGTGTTCAGCAAACTACAAGAACTGTTTTAGGTCAATTTACTCAGATTGTAACTTGTCCGCATTGTCACGGTAAAGGTACTGTGATTTCTGATCCGTGTCCGGATTGCCGAGGTCAAGGGGCAAAAGAAGTGGAAAAGAAAATTGAGATAAAAGTTCCGGCAGGTGTAGATAACGGCTCAAAGATGAGATTATCACACGAAGGTGATGCGGGCAAAAACGGTGGTGTTGCGGGTGATTTGTATATCGTCATTCATGTAAAACCTTCTGCTTACTTTAAACGTGATGGAATAAATATTTTCACAAAACTGGAAATTTCTCCTGCTCAAGCAGCTTTAGGAGATACGGTTACAATAAAAACTCTTGACGGAGAACGCGAAGTGACTATTCCTGCGGGAATTCAGCACGGAGAAGTGGTAAAAATTAAGAATGCTGGCGTTCCGAACATTTCTAAACCGACAATGAGAGGCGAACATATTGTTGTGGTTGAAGTAAAGGTTCCTGCAAAACTCTCTAATGAAGAAAAAGCTCTTTATCAAAAACTTTATGAAATTCAGAAAAACCGAGCTTCCAATATGGGGGTTAAAGAGAGGTTAAAAGGGGTTTTTAAATAAATATAATTGTGGTAAAATTGTTTCGGAGGAAGTATTTTGAAAAAACTAATTTTGCTACTTGGGATTATTGTACTCACTTGCACATCAGCATTTGCAGCTAAGGTGCCTGACGAGGTTAGAGATTATATAAACAAAACAGTTCCGGGAACGGATATTCGTTTCGACGGCGTTATTATTATGCCTGATAACACGATTTATCTTCCGCTATTTCCCTCTTTGTTTTCCGATATAAAAACATTGAAGGTCAAAGAGTCTTTCCCTGCGAACAAGGAATTGAACCAAAAACCTGATATTATTATTTTTAACAATGATTTTGTATTGATGCGAGTCTTAACTGATGGAAATGGTCACAAAACCGTACTTCATCAAACAACTCCGCCGTTACAGGTAAGAACAGGTTTGCTCCCGCAGGACATGCTTGTTCCGAGCGGTTTGCTTTTGCCTGAAAACATAAAGGGAATTATCGGTAACCTTAAAATAGATACTCAGAGCGAAGATATTATCAAACTTAATTCGAAAGAAAGTTTTGAGGAATTTCTTGCAGAAACTGAGCCTGTTCCAAATAATCAAGGCTTGATTTCACAATTAAAGAACAAAACACTTTATGTGATAACAAATTATTCAAAGAATATTCAAGTGTTAGAGCCCGCGCAAGGTGCGCCTAAGTATTCTTTGGCACAAAAATCTATTCCGATAGATATTGAGTCCGTTTCTAACGGAAAATTTTTGTTAGTAACATCTTACGACAGACCTTTTGTTGACGTAATTTCTGTTGCTGATTCAAGATTTATCAAACAAATTAACCTGTCTTCTAATCCGGAGGAAATAGTTATAAACGAAGCGGGAGACAAGGCTTATGTAACATCACCTACAGCATCAACAATATTTGTTATTGATTTAAAAAATATGACTTTAATCCAAAAAATCAAGGTGAACGGATATTGTGAAAAACTGCTTTTGAGCGGTGATAAAATGTTCTACGTTGACAAATTGAAAAACGAAATCTGGGCAATTGAAACTCAAAAGGATTACGAACTCAGAGATATCGGAAAATTCCCGAATGTATCATCAATCGCTTTTTATAACGACAGGCTATATCTTTCAAGCCGTACAAAGAGCAGAATTGCTGTAATCGATTACACGACGCTTGGCTTAGCAAACGAGTTTACAACGGTTAACAAGCCTGTTGCAATGCACATTTATGGTGGAAATATTTATGTACTGGGTGCGCAAAACAACCGTTTACAAAAACTTGATGCCGCTACAGGTAAGGTGCTTGATACAATTGACTTGAATACCGGCGGATTTTCTACAGGATTTAATATAATTCCTGACACAAATCTGGGTGTAATTACGGATATCAAAACTAACAAATACACCATTGTTGATTTGTCTAAAGGAAAGATATTGAAAACATATTCAGTGAATGTTCCGATAAAAAATATTATTATTGCGAACAAAGTGAAGCTATTCAATTAGCGCGGGAGAATTTAAAAAATGGATATAATTATGGATGAAATTACATCCGAAACACTGGCTGAACTTGAAAAAACGCAAAAAGATTTTTGGAATATTCCGAGAAAAACAGGTGTTTTGATAAATACATTTATTAAGATGATGAATATTCAAAGTGTGCTTGAAATTGGTACTTCAAACGGATATTCAGGGCTATGGATAGCAAAAGCGCTCAAAACAACAGGCGGCAAACTTACGACTATTGAATATTACGAAAAAAGACAAAGTATCGCGATTGAAAATTTCAAGAAATGCGGAGTTTTTGATATCGTAAGACCTATTCAAGGAGATGCCTGCGAGAGTATTCAAGCCCTGAGCGAGGATGAAAAATTTGATTTAGTATTTATCGATGCAAACAAGCGCGAGTACGTTAAATACTTTGAACTTGTTAAACCTCATCTTACCCCAAAGGCTTTGATTATTGCGGATAACATAATTTCACACGCCGAAAAAGTTCAAACCTTCATAGATGCAGTGGATGCTGACGACGAGTTCCAATACGAAATTGTAGAAGTCCCCGGTGGAATCCTTATCGCCTACAGAGGGGAGTAGGGGTAAATGTATAGAGTGGGTTGGTAAAAACTACCAGCTTGGTGTGTTTTTGGTGACCAAGTAATCAGGTGACCAAGAAATTTACCTCCCGTCATTCTGAGCGAAAGCGAAGAATCGAAAGGGTTAGGTGTAATATTATTCTTAATAATCTACTCGTCCGCGTGATTTTAGATATTCTCTGATTTGGTTTAATGAGTATTGGATAATTCTTGTAATTCTTGATGGGGATAAGCCGACCATTGTTGCAATATCTTTTGCTTGCATGTTTCTGTAAAATCTGTACTCAACAACGGTACGTTCTTTTTGAGGTAATTTCGCAATGGCCTGTTTAATAAGTTTACTCATTTCAACAATTTCTGCTTGCTCATCCGGCATGGCAGAAGGGTCTTTAATAAAATCAAATGGGGACGCATTGTCAGTTGCAGCAGCAGCCAGCCCGTCAATAGACAGAATTGTTTCATACACAGCTTCTCGAACCTTGTTTGGAGAAATTGCGAATCCCATATCGTCTTCAGAAGATGTGTCAGAGGTAATTGCATCTGAGGTATAAGCGTCGGAATTTTCATCCGTTTTATGCTTCATTGTATACCATTTATAACGGTGTCTCAATTCGTTACGAATCGCCCATCTTACAGCAGTACCGATATAAGCTTCATTATAACGTTCAAGCTGTTCTTCTGTTTTACCTTTAATCAAAGTTTGTATAGCAATAATACCTATACTAACCAGCTCTTCGTATTCTATCATGTGGTTAGGTATACGCCTATGCTCTACTTTCGCTATTTTCTGTACAATACCCACGTATTGCTTGATTAAAGTCTTATTATCCATCTTCTCTTATTAAACTAACCTTATTTTATATTACCCTGATTTTGATTATTTTTCAAGCCGTATACAAATAGTAATATTTCAGCAACAGCTTTGTATAATTCAGGGGGGATTTGTTGGTTTAAATCAACCATTCTGAAAAGCGCACGTGCAACAGGCGGGTTATCAATGACCGGAACATTGTGCTTGATAGCGATTTCAATAATCTGTTTTGCAATAAGCTCTGTTCCCTTCGCAGTCAAAGTAGGGGACTGCATCGTTTCTGCATCATATTTCATAGCGCAAGCCACGTGTATAGGGTTTCTTACAACGAAATCCGCATCAGGAACAGAATCCATAGCTCCTCGCTGTAACATCTGCATACGACGTTGCCTTAAGGCAGCTTTAACGTGCGGGTCACCTTCGGAGTTCTTGTATTCATCCTTGATTTCCTTGAATGACATTTTCTGGTCTTTTAAGAATTTCCACTTTGTAACCCCATAATCGGCAGCAGCGATTACTAAAAACGCAATACAAGCTTTGTATATGAATTCAACAATCAATTTTCCGAATTCTATCATTACAGCAAAGTTGTTATCTATAGCAGCAAGTCTAAGGATGTCTTCTAAGTGGTCACTATAAACCGTCCAACCGACAAGTCCCAATATAAAAACTTTTACAATGTTTTTCCCGAGTTCAAAAAGAGTTTTTACCTGAAACAAGTTCTTAAAATATTTTGTAGGATTGAGTTTATCCAATTTTGGCACTAACGGTGCGGTTGCAACAAGAGGACCTACTTGCAAAAAATCACCCAAAATGGACACAAAAGCTGCGACAAAAAGAATTGAGCCGATAATCAAAACTGCAGGAATTATTGTTACAGTGAGAACATAAGTTATGCCGATTTGCTCCAAAGTATGATTCGGAATTTGTTCGTACAATGTCCTGAACAATCCGACAATCAATTGCCAAATAAAAGGTGACAGTGCGTAGATAAAAGTAAACATAACAAGCAGGGATAGTGCGGTGGTCACATCCTTCGATTTTACTACCTGTCCCTCTTTTCTCGCTCTCTCAAGCTTCTGGGGGGTGGCATCAAATTGTTTATCTTCATCACCCATTCAGTTGGATTCCTTAACTAAATTCTACCATAAACTCAGTTTTTATTGTACAATGTGGTTATGAATACGCATATTTTATACATTTTAATATTTTTTGCAGGGTTTCTATTTGGTACAGTTTTAATGATGTTTGCCCTAAAAATCAAAACATCAAAACTCAATTCTTACAAACGTGAATTGGAAAAAGAATCTGTTCAATCTTTAGAATCCTCTTCAAGAGTAAAAGTTTTGGAATCAAAAATTGAAGTGCTGGAAAAGGCCCTTGAAAATGCCCTCAGGGGGTAAATGTATTTTGTTGGTAGGTTATGACTACTAGCCTGTTGTCCTTATGGGTAAAGGGTTAAACTTTTGGACATAATTTGTGTTCGTCATCCTGAGCGTATGAGAAGGATCGCAAGGTCTTGGCGTTTATCTTATCTAACCCTGCGATTCTTCGGCTAAAGCCTCAGAATGACGACACCCCCTGCAAGCGTGTGCTTTGCACAATAGCGAGCATAAGTTTCACATTAGTCTTGTCGTCACATCCATTGTCTTCCGCCCAAATATCTACGTGCGTAGCACCACCGCCTGTCAAATCAAAGATTTGTTCGCTACGCAACGGCGGTATCGTAAAGTTTCGCCTTTAGTTTGCCGTCGACTCCTCGACGTCAAATTCAGGCTTCACTCCGGCGTAGCTATCGACTATCAAATCAAGCTTGTAGTTTGTTCAAAAGTAAGACCTGTAGGTATTATACCAATTGGTGGATTTTACCCCTGTCTTCCGTCTCTCGGTTTACGTGCGTAGCACACAATAAAAAGGGATTGACAGAAATCAATCCCACATATAAGTACATATCCCAATCAACAACAAATTAAAATTTATTTACTAAATCAAGTTCAGAGCGAGGCTTGGAGCTTGGTTAGCTGTTGCTAACAATGTTGCAGAAGCCTGTTGTAAAATCTGAGCCTGAATAAAGTTTGAAGACTCACTTGCAACGTCAGTATCTCTAAGTGTAGATAGTGATGAAGTCAAGTTTTGAGACTGAACATCAAGCGCTGAGATAGCAGACTGAACTCTGTTCTGAGCAGCACCTATGTTAGTAACTCTGTCTGAAATTTCGTTAATCGCTGAGTCCACGAATGCTAACATTTCTTTAGCACCAAACTCTTTGCCGGTTTGAAGTGTCAAGCCTTTTGTTTTGTCGTAAACAAGACCTGAACAAGCGGCAGCGAATGCTTGAAGGTTTTCATCATCACCTAACTTATTGATATCACCACCAGCTGCTGTTAGCAAATTTGCAAGAGTCTTTCCACTTTCAGAAGTTTTGGTCATTCCCTTGAACAAACCGCTTACGCTTGCGTTTGCGAACAAATCAACCTTAAGGTTAATTCTGCTGTATTCGTTTGCGTAAAGTCCAACTTGCAAATCAACCCCGCGTTCTGTCATCCCGACTTCTTTGTTGTTATCAGCATTGTTCATATCGTATGCCATTAACTTAATACCGTTAAATTCTGAGTTTGCAGAAATACGGTTAACTTCTTGTAATCTCGCGTGGATTTCTGATTGAATAGCTTTCAACGATTGAGAACCATATGTTCCATTGGCAGCTTGTTCTGTCAAATCTCTAACACGCTGAAGGTGGCTTGTTAACAATGAATACGTTTCTTCAGCTGTAGTCAACATATCTGCACCTGTTGCAGCGTTATCAGCAGCTACGTCCAGTGATCCTAACTGAGTAACCCACATATCTGAAATTGAATAACCTGCAGCATTATCGGACGCGTGGTTAATTTTGAAACCTGTTGTCATTCTTTCAATAGAAGAATTTACTTTTGTCGTTGCACTGTTCAAGTTTCTTTGCGCAATCAATGACGAAACGTTTGTGTTAATTGTAAGAGCCATCTTCTCTAAACCTTTCCTAACAAGCAGAACTTGTTACATATAAATCCCTTAATCTTATTTAATAATGAGACTCTATAAAATCCCTAATCCAGAAACTCTCTTCTCTCAACGAGTTTATATATATCTCACATACCCTTGTATACAAACATTATAGATGAACTCTATAAAAATTACACCATGCGTTTTTTATATTTTTACATTTATTTACATTTAACAGAGGATGTATCTTTGTAATACAATAATATTAAGAAATATAAGGAGAGCATTATGGCAAAAGTTATAACAATCGGAAGTGCAACAATGGATGTTTTTGTCGAATGTGACGATGCAAATATTGTTTCGGTTTGTTCTAAAAATAAAAATTCAGACTTCATGAGTTACCCATATGGAGCAAAAATAGATATAACAACATTTTCGTCTAATGTCGGCGGGGGCGGGGTTAATACGGCATGCAACTTCGGAAACTTGGGTTTTGAAACCTCAGCTATATTTAAGATAGGTAAGGATGTTTATTCAGAAGGCATTCTGGATTTCTTCAAAAGACAGAATGTCAGCCTTGAACATATTATTCAAAAAGAAGACACTTCAACCGGTTTTTCCATAATTTTGGTAAGTTTTCAGGGAGATAGAACTGTTTTGGCTCACAGAGGGGCAAATGCTAATATATTGGAAGAAGAAATTGATTTTGATGCGATAGAAGATGCTGATTTAATCTATGTTGCGCCATTGAACGGTAATTCTAATAAAGTTATTGAACCGATTATTGATTTTGCTCATAAAAACAATGTTAAAATCTGTTTTAATGCGGGTACAACAAGCATTAAAAGAGGGTTTGAACATATTAAAAAGATTTTGGAATCAGCGCATTATGTTGTTATGAACAAAGAAGAAGCGTCCATGACGACCGGAATTCAAGTTCGCCCTGATACTAAAACCGAAAAATTTTCTCATGAAATTATACATAGAGATATTAAACAAATGTTATCAACCTTAAAGGTTAAAGATTATCAAACAATAGTTATAACAGACGGCGGGCATGGTGCTTATGCTTATGACGGAGATAAATATTATTTCTGTGAACCATTCCCATCAACAGTTGTTTCAACACTTGGCGCGGGCGATTCTTTTGCATCAACTTTCTGCGCTACGATTATGAAGGACGGCGTTGATATTGGGACCGCTTTGATGTATGCATCAGTCAATGCATCTTCTGTTGTATCTGAATTCGGTGCAACAGAAGGTTTGTTAACTTTTGACAAGATTAAAGAAACTTTGAAGAATAATCCTAATTACACATATTTGATAGGTTAAATATGGACGGAATAATTTCACCTAACATGCTCAAAACTTATGAACTTTGTCCTAAGAAGTTCTATTTTCGTTACGTAAAAAATATTTCAATGCCGGTTGACGATACAGTTTTCGAAACAGGTAAAAATATCCATGCTTTAGCGTCTTATTATTTAAGAAAAGAAAATATTGATAAGATGGAAAAATCTTTGAATGCGCATGAATGTGAACTGTGGAATTATCTAAAAAGTACGAAATACTTTGGTTTTGAGTGTGTTAACACAGAATACAATCTTGCGGTGAAACTTGGAAGTCACTTCTTTGGCGGACGTTTGGATGCTTTGGTTAAAGATGAAGATGATAAGTATTATATATTAGATTATAAAACCGGTTCAGCACCGAAGAAGGCTGTATATGATTTTCAAACGATTGTTTATATTTTAGCGGTTAGAAAATTCTTCAATACAGATAAAATTGCGTTTGTGTATTTGGATTTGAGGCAGAAAAAAGATGTTGTTATTGAATTAACTGAGCAGTTAATTAAAGAATACGAAACAAAACTTTTAAGCGCAGAATCTTTGATTGATGCGGAAGAATATACTCCCAAACATGACAAGTGTCCTTGCGAATACGACCTCATCTGTTATTAGCGTGATATAATCATAGTTATGAAAGATTATTTAATAGATACACACGCTCATTTGGATATGTTGGACAATGTTGATTGTACAGGTGTCGAAAAGATTGTAATTCCGTCTGTTGAAGAAAAGACTATGGATAAAGTTATCCAAATAGCAAATGATAACGAAAATGTTTTTGCAATGGTTGGGATTTTTCCGTCAGAGGCTAGAACATATTCTGATGAAATTGAAAACAGAATGATTGAACGTGCAAAAAATCCTAAAGTTGTCGCTGTTGGAGAAATCGGGCTGGATTATTATTGGGATACAAGTTTTAATGATTTACAAAAAGAGATTTTTGCGAAACAAATCCATCTGGCGAACAAACTCAACTTGCCGATTGTCGTGCATAATAGAGAAGCGCATAAAGATACTTTCGATATATTAAAGGCTGAAAATAAGGGTTCTAAGGTTTTGTATCACTGTTTCTCAGGTAGCGTAGAATATATGAGAGAATGCGTCAAAGAAGGTTGGATGATTGCGATTGGTGGAGTCGTAACCTTTAAAAACGCACAAAAAATCAAAGATGTGACAAAAGAAATTCCGCTTTCTCACTTGGTTCTGGAAACGGATTCACCATATTTAACACCGGTACCGTTTAGAGGTAAACCAAATAAGCCGGAATATGTTAAATATGTGGCAGAGGAAATTGCGAATATCAAAGAGATGCCGACGGCTGAATTAATTGATATTACAACCCGTAACGCAGAGGAATTTTTCGGAATATGAAGAAGGAACGTTTAGATAAAATATTAGTTGATTTAGGGTATTTTGAAACAAAAAGCAAAGCAGCTGCTGCAATTTTGGCGGGAAATGTCAAAATAGGAACAGAAGTTATCACTAAAGCAGGGTTTCAGATTAACCCTGAAAAAGAATATGATTTTGTAATCAAGAGCATGCCTTTTGTATCTCGAGGCGGTTTTAAACTTAAAAAAGCGTTAGAGAGCTTTGATATTAACGTTGAAGGACGAGTTTGTCTTGATGCGGGAGCTTCTACAGGCGGATTTACTGATTGTTTGCTCCAAAATGGTGCAAAATTCGTATACGCAGCTGATGTCGGTTATGGTCAGTTGGATTGGAAAATAAGAAGTTCTGAGCATGTTAAAGTTATTGAAAAAACAAACCTTAGGACTTGTGTTTGGGAAGATATTTATACAGAAGGAGATGAATCTGCAACACTTTTGGTTTCAGATTTATCGTTTATTTCGTTAGAAAAAATTCTGCCTAATTTAAAGACTTTGCTCAATCCTGACGGGCATGAAATGATATGTCTTATAAAACCGCAGTTTGAAGCCGGGAAAGAACTTGTGGAAAAGGGTGGAGTTGTTCGGGATAAAAATACTCACAAAATGGTTATTGAAAACGTCATTAATTGTGTCAAGGGTTTGGGTTACACAATCCAAGGTTTGACATTCTCCTCAATTAAAGGACCTGCCGGAAATATCGAGTATTTGATATGGTTTACAACAGAACAGGGAGAAGATAATCTTCCACCGGTACATGAAGTTGTTGATTCGGCTCACGAATTACTCAAATAATTTAAACAATCTGCTTCGGATATCTTTGTCCGACAATTCTTCCGTAATTTTATTCAAATCTAATGTCATTTGGTAATACTCTGCAGCCAACGCTTTGTCACCAATTGCTTGATATGCTCTTGCAAGGTTGAAGTATGCGAGAGTATAGTTTGGATTAATGTTTATAGCATTTTTAAAATAATCAACAGAATTTTTAGGTTCGCCATAACCGTCAAGATAAACCACACCCAAGTTATTTTGAGCGATTTCAAAATCAGGATTTAGTTCAATTGATTTGTGGAACGCTACAACAGATTCTTCCAAATAATCTTTTTCCCACAATGCAAGACCGGTTTTTGCATATGTCAAATAGTTCAACGGATCAACTGCAATTGCATCACAGTAGGTTTTGATTGCTTTGTCTAAATCATTTTGTGACATAAATAAATCGCCTAAAGCAAGTTGAATATCAACATTATTAGGGTCAAGTACCATGCCTGCATTGAAAGTTGCTTCTGCAGCTTCGTAGTTTTCTTTGATTTCAGCGTAAATTGCACCGAGAGCATGGCAAACAATAGAAGTCCATTCAGAATCAGGATTTAGTTTGATTGCTCTTTGGTAGTATTCAATCGCATCATCATAAAGTTCTGCTTTAACGTAAGCGTAAGCAAGTGAATTGTTATAGTATGGATTTTCAGGATTTAGTTCTTCAGCAAGTTTAAATGCTGAAACTGCATGAATTTTGTCTGATTTAGCAATGTATAAGTGACCCAATTCGTAATAGATTTTGTCCAAATCAATACCAAATTCCAATAACGAATTGTAATAATCAATTGTTAAATCAACATTCTCCGGATGATAGGTTTGGTTAATTGTCGCAAGCTTAATCAAAACCTCTCTATCAGAAGGATTCGTTTCATAAGCTTTTTTGTAGCACTCAATGCTTGCTTCGATGTCATTGCATTCCAATGACAAATCACCCATTTTTTGGTAGAACAAATTTCCTTGCGAAGTTTTTTCCAAACCTTTTGAATAAGCTTCAAGTGCAGACGGGAATAATTTCATTTTTTCAAATGTTTCGCCGAGAGTTTTGTAAGAAAATACAGAAAAATCATTGGCAAGAAATTTGTAGAACATTTTTAAAGACGGACAATCCCACATAATCATCATGCTTCCGGACAAGAAATAATACAGGAACTTAACTGCGTCTTTCACAGACGAGTGAGCTTTTAGCCTATTTAACAAAACTTTTGACAAGAACAAACGAGGTCTTGCCGAATTCATGCCGGAATTTGAAATTGCGAGAGCGAATTCCTTTTCTGCTTCATCGTAATTTGCGTTTAAACATTGAAAATATCCTGTATATATATGCGCATTCGGGTTGTTTGGCTCTAAGCTCAAAGCTGTTTTGCACTGCTCAAGTGCGCCATCGACGGAAATTTGACCTTTCAATAACAATAAACTTGCAAGTCTGTAATACGACTCGGAAAGCATTGGATTTGTTTTTATTGCGTCTACATAGCATTCAATTGCTTTTTCCAAATCGGCATCTTGCTGTTTTATCAAATATTTCTCATGTGCAGCACGAGCTTCTTCTAGTATTCCATCCGCACAATCGAATGAAGTTAACATTGGGGTAATTGTCTGTTCCGTCATATATTCTCCGAGCAAATTGTATTAATTTTAAAACGTATATTTAATTACTCGTCAAAAGAAATTTAAACTTTAGTGATTTTTGTTGTAAATCATCCGAATAGTTTATTTATTTTTGCGAGTAATCTTATGAATGAAATTGATTGTTAACCTATGTAACAAAATATACTTTTATTAAACTAATTTGAGCAATTTTCTGTGTAAAAATAACTTTGTTTATATGTGAAGTGTTACTACAAAAGGTTATGAATGTACAATTATATAAATAAAGTGTGTGCAAATAATGATTTTGCAGGCATAGCTCAAGATATGCGGAGTGTAATTAATTATTTCACACCAACCGCAGAAGTATATGCCCCGATTGTGACAAAATATTTATCGGGCGTACAGACGAGTGATGTCAAGGAACACTCTGTTTTTAATGCTCAAACCCCAGAACGAACTGTCAATGTGACTCATTCACAACCACTTTCAGCTCCGGATATCAATACAGAGGGGAGGGAGAATCACTCCGAGAAACTAAGTGAATTTCATCATCCTGTAGTTTTTGAGGGATTGCCTGTTGTGGGCAAATTGAATAGTGTGCCTGAAAAAATGGAGGATAAAAACTTTTTGAGTGCGGGTATTTTGGGTTCGCTGGCTGCTCTTAACGGTCCGGAAGAATTGCGCGATGTGTTTGAAGCATATAAGCAAATACAATCAATGATGACAGGTACAACATATAAAGCACCATATAATTACAAAGAATATCAACACCCGTTTTCGTTCTTTAGGGGAACTCTTTTGCATAATGTTATGAATCCGTTTAAACAAAAGGCGAAATTAAAAAGAGCAAAACTGTGGTTGGTTAATCATGACAAAAGTTTGGTGGAAACTAAATTCGGGAATTATATTTTAAAACTATTAGAGTTAAAATCTAATGTTGTACTTACTCCAATAAAGGATATTACCTTTACAAATAATAACAAAGCTTTTGTAAGAGCGTATAAATTTTGTGGATGTAGTAGTTTGAATAAATTCACTGCGAGAGTTATGACAAGAACACCCGTTATTGGACTTTCTGTTTATGGTGGACTCGAGGGTATCAATGCATGTCACGAAATCAAAAAAGGCAAAGACACTGCAACTGAAATCGGGAAAGCTGCTGCTAGATGGAGTACATCTGCTATTATAACCGGCATTTGCGGTGCAGCCGGTTCTTTTGTCGGTCCCGTTGGTTCTCTCATTGGAACAAGTTTAGGTGCAATACTGAGTGCCGCTGTCGCCAAAGCTATTGGTTAGGTTTATTTTCTTTAAGCATGTTATTGTAATTTTTCAAATCTCTTTCAAGCATACTATCAGTATGTTTAAATAATCTTTTAATTGCATTTAACGTATCAATACCATCTTGCACTGGGATTTCTTTCCATAGCATAATGTCATATCTTAAACGACAGTAGATATCATTTGAGACCCAGCCACATGCATCCAGCCATTTAACAGCTTGCTTATAATACTTCATATTAATAGCTTTAAAAGATTGATTATTTTGTTGAGATACTGGATTTACACGCATGAAATACTCCTTGTGTTTGGATATTAGCATAAATTTCCATTTGGAACAACTTTAGGTGTAATATTGTGTGCTGTTGTCACCAGAACCATTAGTTAGATAGTTTTTAGCATATTTTTATAAAATTCTAAATCTTGAGTAATGCCATCGTTACGTTCTGTTATCAATCTTTTGACAGCAAGTAGAGTTTCTATTCCATCCTGAGCAGGAATTTTTTTTGCGCAAATGTCATATCTAAGACGACTCATCCAGTCAATAGTTACATTTTTTGTACAACGAATTTCTTCAACAGCTTGCTTATAATACTTCATATTAACAGCTCTAAAAGATTGATTATTTTGTTGTGATATTGGATTTACGCGCATGAAATACTCCTTGTGTTTGGATATTAGCATGAATATTAATTAGGCACAATCGCAAAAATATTAATCGGAAAAAGGTAATACCTTTAGTCCAAGTCTTCTTTAACCATTGAAAAATTTTTCATTAAGTTTTGTAACAATTTCTGCTAAAAGCTAAAGTTTTCACTAAAAAATGCCGTAATACATAATAACAAGGGAAAACTATAAAGGAAAGACGTAAACACCTATGGGAATGGCAGCATCACAAGTTAGATTACTGGCTCTCACCAGTAGAAAACATGACAATGAGCTACAAACTATGCGATTGTCAAACAAAAAAGTTGCGCTCCAAAGGGATATGAGAAACATTACGTCAGATTATCAAAATGCCTTGAATACAAAAGTATTTAAGTGGACAAATAACTCCGGAGTTTCCTCTGTAGATTTAAGTTACAATAATTTAATGTCACCAAGTGCAGCAAACCAATACACTCCGTATATGATTACCAGTGAAAGCGGCAGAGTTGTTGTGGATGACAAATATCAAAAATATGCGGAAATGATTTCAGAAAGCGGTGCGCCAAACGGAGATTGGGCAAGTGTAAGAACTCAAGTTTTGTCTGAGTTGACGGGTGTTGACGCTTCTGTAATAGAAGGATATGAATCATCTTCAAAATCTATTATTGAAAGCAAATCAACTTTAGATACTTTATCAAAAAAGAAACCTTCTTTGGACAGATTTGAAAGGTCTTCTTTGCCGACTCTTTTAGGCAAAATGGGAAATGGCACGGGCGTTAGCAATTTGAAATTTTCAAAAGGCTCAACTTACGCTGAAGCATATAGCAAAGGTGGCACAATTACTATCGGTTCAGGTGCAAACGCAAAAAGTAATTTAACAAGTATATTCAATAACATTAAAAATACACTGGGAAAATATTTTGTTGATGACAAAGACAAGTTTGAAAAAGCTGTCGATTCCAAAAAAGATGAATATCATAATTTTATTGAAAACGGAACTGATTTAAGCAATTCCGCAGGTATGCTAAAAGGTACATCAAGCGAGTACAAACTTGATGTAAAAACTATGATAGATGAAATATTGGCGGAATATGCAACTAAAGGCGGTGCAACCGGTGTAAACGCACATAGTGGTGATGACACTTATCTTTGGTATGATGTTGATTCGGATTCTTACAAAGATTGGCAAATCGAAAATGAAAATTGGCAAAAAGCGTATGATGCTGCAGAAAGTCAGTATGCAAATTCATTGAATGCAAAAAGCGAAGCACTTACTGCGGATCAAGAAAGACAAATTCAATTTTATGACGCAATATTCTCTACAATTGCGGAAAAAGGTTGGACTCATAATAGCAGCGTCAGTGACACCGGTTATTTGAACCAAATGTTGCAAAACAATACCTACACTTTAACTACTGTGGATAGAACCCAAACCTATGATACACAGAAAAAAGAATTTACTTGGGATAACGATTATGACACTGATATAGCATCTAACAATGCTCACGTTGTATCTGTTCGTGATAATGATGTTGCAAATGATGCGCAAATTGAATACGAACGTAAAAAGAGCATTATTAATGAAAAAGAATCTGCGATTGATTTAAGACTGCAAGACTTGCAGACAGAATTATCTGCTATCAACCAAATGATACAGGGCGTTGAGAGCGTTAGAGATGACAACATTGAAAGAACCTTTGGTATCTTTGGTTAAAAATAATACATGTTTATGATACCCTTAAAGAGTACAATTTGCTGTTTGTACATTTTATAAGGGGTAAATATGTTTGAGTCGTTATCAGATAAATTACAGGATATAATTGCAAAAACTTCCGGTCAAAGCGAATTGACTCAGGAAAATATGCAAGATGCTTTAAGAGAAATCAGAAGAGCGTTGCTTGAAGCGGATGTAAACTTGCGTGTTGTTAAGTCTTTTATTTCATCTATAAAAGATCGCGCAGAAGGTGAAGATGTTGTCAGAGGGGTTAATCCTTCTCAACAATTGGTAAAAATTGTACACGATGAACTTGTAAATTTGTTAGGTAAAGACTTATCTCCGCTCGATTTTTCAGGAAATCCGAATTTAATAATGATGCTTGGGTTGCAAGGTAGTGGTAAAACTACATCTTCAGCAAAACTTGCAATCAAGCTCAAAAAAGAGGGTAGAAACCCTTTATTAGTGGCTTGTGACGTTTATAGACCTGCTGCAATAACTCAATTAAAGGCATTGGGTACTCAATCCGAAATTGAAGTATACGCGGAAGAAGAGTCTAAAGATGTTCAATCTATCGTGAAAAATGCGATTTCTTATGCTAAAGAAAAAGGGTTTAATACCCTGATTTTGGATACAGCCGGCAGACTTCAAATTGATACGGATATGATGGCAGAACTTCTTTTGATAGACAGAATTTTTCATCCGACCGAAAAACTATTGGTAATAGACTCTATGACCGGTCAAGAATCCGTAAATGTCGCGGAAAACTTTGATGCTCAGCTCGGAATTACGGGTCTTGTTTTAACCAAATTGGACGGCGACTCCAGAGGTGGTGCCGCTCTAAGTATCGCGTACTGTACCGGAAAACCTATAAAACTCACGGGTACCGGAGAAAAACTAAACGCTCTTGAAGATTTTTATCCGCAGAGAATGGCGGACAGAATTTTGGGAATGGGCGATATTGTATCCTTAGTTGAGCGTGCGCAGGAGGTTTTTGACGAAAAGACCGCGAAAGAGATGGAAAAGAAAATGGCGAAAGCCGAATTTTCTTTCAATGATTTTCTTAAAATGCAATCTCAGATGAAAATGTTTGGTTCTATGGAGCAATTACTGGGTATGCTTCCGGGGCTTAAAATGTCTAAAGATGACAGACAGATGATTTCTCACGAGGGTGAAAAACAGTTCAAGAGAATTGAAGTATTTATTCAATCTATGACTCCGGAAGAACGTGAACATCCGGAATTAATGAACACTTCGCGCAAGAGAAGGATTTCTGCAGGTTCAGGTATACCTATACACGATATAAATTTATATATTAACCAGTTTGAGCAAATGCGAAAAATGATGAAGGGTATGTCTGATTTGAAGTCTAATCTCGGCAAACTTGGCGGGAAACTCGGAGCTCAAGGTGCAGGAAAGTTATCAATGCATCAAATGATGAAAAATATGCGTAGGTTTAGATAATGAAATTAATCGTAGGACTGGGAAATATTGGCGAAAAATACGTTTTTACAAGACATAATGTCGGCTTTATGCTGGCAGACAGTATTGCTGTGAATGAAAATCTTACTTTTCGCGAAAACTCCAGATTAAAATGCTTTATGACTAATTTAAGAAACGGGTATGACGATTACCTTATTATAAAACCGACTACATTTATGAACCTGTCGGGCGAGGCGGTTCGCGCAGTTATGGATTATTATAAAATTGCGATTGAAGATATTTTGATAGTTTATGATGATTTGAGTCTTGAATTAGGCAGAATGCGTTTCCGTGCAAACGGTTCTGACGGCGGGCATAACGGGATAAAATCAGTTATCAAACATGTCGGCACGCAAGATATTGCCAGACTTAAAATCGGAATCGGGCCTCAACCGAGCATTCCATCAGAGGTTTTTGTACTACAAAACTTTTCAAAAGAAGAGTTAGAAATTCTTAAAACAACATTAACAAAAGCAAAAGAAGGCATTGGTTGCTATTTCAGAGAAGGACTTGCAACCGCGCAAAATAAGTTTAACTGAAACAATACAGGAGATTGTAATGAAATTAGCAGAACAACTTGAACAAGATGAAAAATACGAAGAAGCCTACGCGGAGTACAAAAAAGAGCTTCCTCATAAACAAGGGGATATTGAACTTTTGACCAAGCTTGCACACATTGCCTTGATTCTTGATAGAAAAGATGAAGCAAAGGTTTATTATGGCAAAATTTTGGAAATTGACCCGCCTAATATTCTTGCTCATGAGCAATTAATTGACTTGTTCTATAATGAAGATAAGTTCAAATACTATCTTTTGAGAGGAAATTTGCATTCATTGCAACAACTTTTCAGTCACGCAAAAAGTGATTACAAAAAAGCTATCGACCACGCTAAAGAGCCGGCTGAGGCTTTGCCTGCAAGATATTTGCTTGCAGGGCTTTGTGAAGGACAAGAAAAGTACCAAGAAGCAATCGATGAATACTTGAGAATTGCGGATTTTGACGACAAAAATCCTGTAGTGTTCTTAAAGCTTGCTGAACTTTATGAAAAAACGGACGGAATTTCAGCTTCAATCTCAATTCTTGAAAGAGGTAGAACTGAAAACCATTTTGAGAATTTTGAAGAAATTCTTGCAGGGTATTATATTAGAGCTTCTCGTCCGGATAAGGCTTTAGAACTTACAAAACACGATCTTACCAAGGCAAGAGCATTGATGGATTTGGGTAGAAATGATGAAGCTTTTGAAATATTGAACAGAGTAAAAGATGATTACAAAAACGAAAAAATAATTCATTCTTTATTGGCTCAGTATTATTTCCAAAAGGGCGAAAAAGATGAAGCTTTCAAAGAAATTGACGAGTATGCAAAGCTCGACCCGAATTCACCGCTTATTTACCAAATGAGAGCTTTGATTTACGAAGCTGAAGGTGATTCATTCAATGAGCATGTTAACTGGGGTAAATTCAATGTTCTCAAGGGCGAAAAAGAAGTTGCTTTGAACGAGTATCTTATTGCATATCAATATGATGACAAAAATACAGAGCTTATTGAAACGATTGCAGTGCTTTTAGAGGGATTGAAAGACCAAACAAAGGCTTGCGAATTTTACGAAAAACTTGTTGATATTGAACCGAAAAATGCGAATGCGCTCAAAAAACTTGCTATTTTCAGAGATTCAATCGGAGACTACACAGGCGCAATGGAATATATGGACAGGCTTAAAGAAGCTGACCCGAGAAACAGCTTTGTGACTGACAATTACGAAAAATTCCAGGACAGAGCCGAAAATGGTGCCGGAATATTCTCATTCCTGAAAAATATGTTCGGTGGCGGAATGCCTCGTATGTAGGGAGATAACGGTGTGCAAAAAGGTTTTGTAGAACTTCTTTCTCCTGCTAAAGACAGAGTGACTGCTATGGCTGCAGTTGACTGCGGAGCTGACGCGGTTTATATTGGCGCACCCGCCTTTGGAGCAAGAAAAGCTGTTCCGAATTCACTTGAAGATATCAAAGATGTCATTGATTATGCTCACAAATTTTGGGCAAAGGTTTATATAACCCTAAATACGATTTTGACCGATAAAGAACTTCCTGAGGCAGTTGATATGGTCAAAAAACTTGATGAAATCGGTGCGGACGGGGTTATTATTCAAGATTTGGGACTATTAAACGAGCTTATAAAACTTAAACTTGATATTCCTATTCATATGAGTACACAATGCGACAACTATAAACCTGAAAAGGTTAAATTCTTCAATGATATAGGAGTTTCTCGCGTAATCCTTGCAAGAGAGCTCTCTTTAGAGCAGATAAAAAATATTCATGAACAAAACCCAAATCTTGAATTGGAAAGCTTTGTACACGGTGCGCTTTGCGTATCAATGAGCGGTCAATGCTATTTGAGCCAATATATTGGCGGAAGGTCTGCAAACCGCGGTGAATGCGCTCAACCATGCCGAAAACTTTATTCTGTAGAAACAGAGGACGGCAAGGTTATCAAAAAAAATATCAGAGCTTTATGTTTAAAAGATTTTAACGCATCAAACCTTTTAAAAGAAATGCAAGATGCGGGAGTAATTTCCTTTAAAATTGAAGGCAGATTGAAAGATATTGAATATGTAAAAAATATTACTGCATATTATGCGCAAAAGCTCAGGAGTAAAACTTCTTCCGGTAAAAGCATTTATCCCTTTGAACCTAATCCTGAGAAAAGCTTTAACAGAGGGTTTACGGAATATTTCTTAAAAGGCAGAACTGATTGTTTTAACTTTGAATCAGCAAAATCCAAAGGCGAATTTATTGGTGAAATAACAGAGGTCAAACAAAACTGTTTTAAAATTCGTACAAATAAAGAATTGCACTCGCAAGACGGAATTTATTTCAAAGGAGAAGGTTTCCTTGTGAACAAGGTTGTTGACGGCTGGATTTATCCGAATAAATCAGTCAACTTGAAAAAGGGAGATGAATTATTTAGAAACCTTGATTTTGAGTTTGAAAAACTTCTAAAACTCCCTGTAAAACGTCAAATTGGGGTAAATATCGAAATCAAAAACGACCTCATTAAAATAACTGACGAGGACAATGTTTCTGTATTTTATCCTCTTCCAAAAGGTGAAAAAGCTAATAATCCTGAAAAAATCAGGGAAAATTTTAAAAACCAATTTTCAAAGACCGGCGAGAGTGATTTTTATGTCAAAAAAATAAATATTGATTCTGAACTCCCGTTTTTACCTGTAAGCGAAATCAATAAACTCAGACGAGATTTGTTAGAAAAGCTTATGGAGGCAAGGATAGAAACTTATAATAACAACAAACATAAACAAAAGCAGATGAATTATGCAAAATATTACACCGATAAAGTGGATTATAGAGCCAATATCCATAATAAATCTGCTGAGGAATTTTACCAAAAATGCGGAGCTGGAGTATTGGAGTCCTCTTTTGAATCCAAACAGCCTGCAAGACAAGTTGAAGTAATGAGGTGCAAACATTGTATTAAATATGCACTAAATATGTGCAAATCTCCTCAAAAACTGGTGCTAAAAGATGAGTACGGCAAAAAATTTCCGCTGAAATTCAACTGCAAAGACTGTGAGATGAGTGTATTAAGCACTTAATTCTCTTAACTTAGTATCAACTTTGCCGATTTCTTTTTGGATTTGTTCTTTTTGAGTATTCAGTTCTGCAATAGTTGAATCAACCTGTTCTGCAGAAATATGTTGTCCGCTAAATTCGTGTATAGGGTCTATGCTTTGCGCAATCGCGTTTGAAATTCCAAACGGACTTCCTGTTAAGCTTTGTGCAGGTCCTATTATTGCCCACCAAGGGTCGAGCGCAATAAATCCGAGGTTAAATGCTCTGCCAAATGTAAGTTTTGGAATTCCATAACGGATACAATTAAATTGGTTCTGAATTCCGCTTAACCAACTTGTTTTATCCATTCCAAATTCGTGTGTATCTTGAGCATAACGATTGTTACCGAGCATTTTTCTCATAGATTTGAATCTCATAGATTTCAATTCGGATGCTGTTTTGTTGTAGTTTTTATTAATTTTTCTTACAGATTTATAGATAGCTTTTTCATCAGCTGATAATTTGCGTTTATCAAAAAATCCGAGTCTTTTGTTTTCGGCTTTAATACCTTGCCAATCAACTTTAGTTTTAGCATTTGTAAGTTTGGCATAGTTCTTTATCATTGCTTCTAATTCAGCTTTTGCCAACTGTTTTTCGGAGCCTGTTGAATTGTTGTATTTTGTATAAGAGTCATAGATTTTTTGTCGAAGATCTGTTACATATTTATTTTTCTGTGTTTCAAATTGATTCTTAGCTTCGTCAATTGGCCTGTTCTTAGCGGTTGTATAGGTGGATTTAAAGCTTTTACCTAAACCTCTCATTCCGCCACCTGCAGAATTCATAACTTGTTGCGCTGTTGTGAAGTTTGTATGAGACGCTTTCCAAGGGTTAACGAATACATTTTTAAGTCCCCACAATCCGCCATCAGCCTTTGTGTATCCCCCTGCTGCTGACATTTTCTTGAGTCCGGCTCTTGATGCTATTGCAATAGTAACTCCGCTGCCAATTTCTTGTGATGCATTTTCAAGCTCTTGCATTGTTTCGGCTTTACAAGCTTTGTATATGCCCTTTCCGGTGCCTGCGACTCCGGCAGCTAAACCGGCATATGCCAAAACTGTCGGTGTTGCGGCAACAGCTGCTCCAACTGCTGATGCAATTGCGCCACCACCAAGCGCGGCTGCAACTCCTGCACCAATTGGTGCTGCAAATACACAAAGAGCGGTAACTCCGGCTGCAATTGCAACATTTTTGAGACATTTTTTCCAATTCCATTTCCCGTCTTTATCAAATCCGACAAGAGCTTTTGCGACGTTTATTGTCCCTGTCAGCATTCCCATTCCGACTTTGCCGGCTTTTTTCCAGAATGAAACATCTTTAAGTTTTGTTTTATCTTCGATTTTACTTGAACCGTCTTTTTGTTTTCCGTTTTCTATTTCTTTAACTTGAGCGTTGATTTCCTCAACAGCTTTAGTTCCGTCTTCTTTTATCTTTGTATACTCGGCAATTGCTTCTCTTTGTTTTGCCAAACGAGCTTTTCTATCTTCAAAACTCTCGTATTTAGTGTTAGAGGTACTATTGGATGTTGCAAAATTAAATATCGGCATTGACCATTGAGTGCTAAAATCAAAATTAGGCATTGTTGGTCTAAGCCAAGGTTTTTCAGAATAATCAAATTGTCCTATTGATAGATTCGGTCCCATAATTTTCCCTTAATTTTTTCCTCTTAGATATATAAAGTAATTATTCTTACAGAAATTGCTTATTTTGTTAAGAAATATTAAGTTCGCGACAAGGTGTATTTTTATGGTACACTATGCCTATGAAGTGTGGTTTTGTAACAATTTTAGGACGACCGAATGTCGGAAAATCTACCCTTTTAAACCAGATTTTGGGGCAAAAGATTGTCATTGCGACAGACAAGGCTCAAACAACCCGTAAGAGAATTAAAGGGATTTTAACAGAAGACCGCGGGCAGGTAATTTTTGTGGACACCCCGGGAGTTCACCGCCCTTTGAATAAATTAGGTGAATTTCTCATGGATGAAGCCAAATTCGCAGTGCCTGATGCAGATTTAATTCTGTTCCTTGTTGACGGTTCGGAACCGGCAGGAAAAGGTGACAAGTGGATTGCAGAAAATCTTTTGAAAGAAACAAAAATTCCTGTGATTCTTGTTATGAACAAGGTTGATAAAATTAAAAACCAACAAAAAATCGAAGAAAATCTTATGTCTTATAAACTTTTGTTTGAAGAAAATATTCCTGTAATTAGAATTTCTGCGAAGACCGGAAGAAATAAAGATACTTTACTTACTAATATATTCAAAAAGCTTCCTGATGGTGAAAAATTATATCCTGATGATGTTGTAACAGAAGAAACAATGCGTTCTGTTGCAGAAGAAATTATCCGTGAGAAAATCCTTTTGAATACTAAAGAAGAGATTCCGCATTCAGTTGCGATAACGATTGATAAGTATGAAGAAGCAGAAGATATCGACAGAATTTATGCAACAATATATTGCGAGCAAAAAAGCCAAAAGGGGATTCTGATAGGAAAAGGCGGGGGACTGTTAAAGACTATCGGAACGCAAGCAAGACTTGAACTGGAAGACATAACAGAGAAAAAAGTGTTCCTTTCTCTTGAAGTAAAAATAGAGAAGGATTGGAGAAAAAAAGACAAAGTCCTGAAAAATTTCGGGTACTTTTCAGAAAAATAAAACATCATATTATTTAGGGGAGATGTGTGTGAATGAGAATTGGGACTGATTACAATGTGCCAAAGGCTTATACTTATAATCCGAATTTTAAAAGAAATTGGGCGGAGCATGTGAGTTGGGGTGCGAATTTTGTAAAAGAAACCGGCAAAGCTAATTTCAAGATGTTCACATTTAAAGATGCAAAAAATGTGTTTGTAGAATTGGCAAAGGATTCCGGTAGAAAATTCGGTAATATTAAAGACCGCATTGTGAAACTATTGTTTATACAGGGTGCGGCTTTTGGGTTGGGTGAAGTTTCAACTCAAGATGATGCAACAACAATTTATCCTATGAACAATAAAGGCGATGGTGTCTTTGAGGTCGATAATATTGATACAAAAGAGAACTCTTCATACAGATTTATTGTGCAGACTCAGGATGGCAAATTCAATATCGTGAAAGACGCTTATGCAAAAAAACAGCCTGATATAAACGGTTGGAGTGAAATATATGACCCAAACGGTTATGATTGGAGAAACACAGCTTGGAATGACAGCCCAAACAGAATTGTCAGAAAACCAAATGAACCGATGAGAGGTCTTGAAAATTTAATTATAGAGGAAGTTAATATTCCGACTCTATCTCAGGAAGGTACTTTTGAAAAAGCAAGAGCTCATATCGATGATATTGTGGATAGAGGTATCGCAACCGCTATTGAAATCATGCCTGTAGAAAATACGTTTTCTCTTCAATGGGGCTATGACGGTGTGGATAAATTTGCGGTAAACGAAAAAATGGGAGACCCAAATAAGCTTAAAGAGCTTATAGATTACATTCATGGCAGAGGACTGAACGTTATCATGGATATGGTTCCAAACCATGTGGGTCCGGACGGTTGTGATTTAAAAGAGTCAGGTCCGTATCTGAAAGGACCGAATGCTTTTGGTAACGCTATTAACTACGAAGGTAAAGACAATCGTTATGTCCGTGATTGGATGACAAATGCTGCTTTATGGTGGGTTAATGAATTCAAAGTTGATGGATTAAGACTGGATATGACAAAATTCTGTGACTCAGATTATCTTTTGAAGCAAATTGTGGCTGAGGTTAACCACCATAATCCGCAAACATTTATCATTGCAGAAGACGGACGAGAAAACCAAGCTTCTGTTACCGCATATCAAGTTCAGCCAATGACACACGAAAACATGTTGGAAATGATTGACCAGAGTGTGGATAATATTGCAACAAAAGGGTGGATGACTTATCCGGACAATATAGGTTTTGATAGCGAGTGGGATTTTCCTTTTATGCATGAACTTAAAGACGCAGTAATTATGCCACGGTATTTGAATCTTGATAGATTAGATGAAAAAATTAGAAATTCGCAGCATAGAGTTAAATTTGTAATGAGCCACGATGAAATTGGAAACTGTGACGGAACAAGACTTATTCCCAAAATTGTTGCATCAGAAATGGGATTGTTCTATAAAGTTGACGGAAACTCTGATGCCGAAAAAGGACAGCGAACTGCGCATATAGCTCAAAAATTGACGGAATTGTATGCGACAGGAAAGCTAGAACAGATGTCACCTGAAGAATTACACCGTATGGCAAAAGAAATGGGATTAAATGACAGAAAACATATTTCTGCAAGCGGGTTTGAGAGAGCGTTTAATATTGCTAAGGCTAAGCAAAAACTTGCGTTTGCAACTGTAATGACAATTCCGGGACCAAAAATGTATTTTCAAGGGGATGACGATATGAAGCTTTCATATTTCAAATTCTTTAGAGAATTCTCTAGCGATGAATACAGAAGAGCAAATGACCCGAATTATTTAAAATCAATTCTTGCAGAAAAAGGTTATGACACGTTAGAAAAATTTGCTCGTCCTCAATCTGTAATCGGAAGTGTTATTCCGAGCGATAATACGTATTCTGTTCAAATGCTCAATTTCTCAAAAGATTTGAGTAAACTTGTCAAAAGTTCGGATGCGTTGTTAAAAGGAAACATAATTAACACGTATAAAGATACAGTCCATAAGGTACACACACATCACCTAAAATATGGCGATGAAGAAATCCTTGTTCTCAAACACTTTGGAGAGGAGTTCCATTCGGATTCTTACTATATTACGGGATTTCCTGAGGGTAATTGGCAAGAGATATTTAATAGTGACAAAAAAGAGTATGGCGGTTTTAATTTTGTAAACACAGGAAAACTTATTAATTCGTCATCGCAAGATCTTAACCTTGCTCCGAATTCGGTTGTAATTCTCAAAAAAGTGTAGTCTTTACAATTGGTTTACCCTATGTTAAAATCAGTGAGCAAAGGAAAAGATTAATGATTAATATTAGAAGACATCATCAACATTCACATCTGAACCCGAAGGGGCTCGGAGTTTTGTTGACTTTTCTTCTATAAACTCCTTAATAAGGCTCTTTCGGGATAATTAAGAGAAAGTATAAGAGTCAATAAAAGGAGAAAATTTAAATGACACTAGTAAATATAATATCAGCTGTAGGTAATAATGCCGGAGTTTGGCCTTTGCTCGTAAGGGATTGCGGAATAGAAATCCCTTCAAAAGTTGCGATGACTTATTCGCAAAACATGAAAGATTCAAAACAGATGGCTAAAAATGCTGTCCGTGAGCGTTTGATTGATGAATATGGAACTTCTGCTATTTGGTTGGGCGGGATTCCTTTAATGGACTATCTTTGCAATAAAGGTATTGAAAAATTGGGTTACAATCCCAATATCAATCCTTCTTTATTCAAAGAAGACGCAAAGCAGGGAATGCAAAAGAATATCGAAAAGTTTAAAGAGATTGCACCGAATGAAGTCAAAGAGATGGAAAAAGTTTTGAAAAACAAAAAAACATTTGAAAGACTTCTTGCAGGAAAATTTCTTCTTTCAACTGCTATACCTGTTTTATTGATGGGATATTGTTTACCTAAGATGAATTTTGCACTGACTGCTAAGCTAAGAAAAAATCAGGCAGAAAAACAAGCTTTAACCTCACAAAAAGATACAGGCGGACAAAATATCTCTTTTAAAGGGGCAGTATCTACTCTTGCCAATATGTCCACAGTGAACAAAATGGCTGTGACTGACGGCGGTTTGACAGTCGGTCGTGTTGCAACTGCCAGAAACAAATACGAAAAACTTGAAATGGGCTTCAAAATGGCAGGTATGATGTTTTTGAACTTCGTTGCACCTTGGTGGATTGCAGCATTTTTTGATAAAGCTTCCGGAAAATTGTTTAATACTAACGTTAACCTTGACCCGAAAATTTTAAATGACAAAGAATTTTTAGAGTCTATAAAAAATAATTCTTTAAAAATGCCGGAGAAAGATGTTATTGAATTTTTGGATAAAAACCCGAAATCACAATTCTCAAAATACGCTGAAAAGTTCTGCGGAATAAGATATTTGGACAACGAAATCCGCGACCCGCGCGCATTTGTAAACGAAGACAAAATTCTTAATCTAAAAAAAGAAATTGAAAAATTTGCTAAACAAGCGAAAGAAACAGGAAACGTAGACTCATTTGCAAAGAAAGCTCTAAGAGTAAAATCCGGTAATATTCTTGCAAATGTTGCTCTAAGCAGCTTTTTATTGGCCGTTGCGTTACCTAAAGCGACATTCATTCTTCGTAAAAAAGTAACCGGCTCTGACGCTGAACCGGGACTGGTCAAGTAATATAAAGATTATATAAGGATTTCAGGTTTAGAGATTTTTTTATACTATACTTGAAGAGTAGTTAATTTATTATGGAGAAAGAGAATGACAAATAATTCATCAGTTTTGGAAAAAACATCAATTCATCCGTCTGCGGTTATTCATCCTTCTGCACAAATTGCAGAAGGTGTAACTATCGGACCTAACGTTGTAATCGGCGAAGGTGTTACTATTGGAAAAGGTACACGTGTTATTGCAAACGCATATATTGAGTTTGCTGAAATTGGTGAAAATTGTACTATATCACCGTTTTCAACAATCGGTTCCGAACCTCAAGATTTGGGTTACAAAGGTGAGGCAACCAAAGTTGTTATAGGTAACGAAACTATTATCAAAGAAAATGTAACAATTCACAGAGGCGCTGCATGTGGAGATTTTACAACAAGAATCGGTAACAAATGCTTATTGATGGTTGGTTCTCACGTGGCTCACAACTGCGTGCTTGCTGACCAAGTTATTCTTGCAAACTTAGTAACTTTGGGCGGTCATGTTCACGTTGGATTTGGCGCATTCGTTGGCGGTATGAGCGTATTCCACCAAAATATCAGAATTGGTGATATGGCAATCATCAGCGGATTTTCTGCTTCACGTCAAGATATCCTTCCTTACTCAAAAGGTGAAGGCAGACCTCCTGTTCCAAGAGGACTTAACGTAATTGCGATGAAGAGAAGAGGGGTTTCTCAAGAAATCAGAACTGCAACTAATGAAGCGTTCAAGTTATTGATTTCTGAAGAGTATAACACTTCTCAAGCAATTGAAAAAATTAAAGCTGAAATTCCGATGAACGAATACATTGAGAAAATGATTGATTTTATTCAAACATCTAAACGAGGTGTTTTGTTAAAATCACATAAATCAGGATATCAATCATTAGACGAATAGCCAGTCAAATGTATTTTGTACACTTTATAAGCAAAGCCCTGTTCATACAGGGTTTTGCTTATTTGTAAATAATTGTAAACTTTGAAACGATATAACTCTTGACATAAATTTCTTATGTGCAATAATATAAATACACACTTTAAGTGTAGCCGAAACACTAAATAGTAAAACAAACCCCCAAAAATCATATAAACTCCTAGATAATAAACACTAAAAAGACCATTAGGATGCAGAAAACAAAACCCACTCGACACACACCGAGTGGTTTTTTTTATGCTTGCGCAATTGATTATGATACAATTGTCGTATGTTTTATATAATACTTGGTGTAATTTCCAGAATTTTTTCAAATACATATTTGAATGTTTTTCAAAAGATATTAACAAACAATGGTGAAAAACCTTCTGTTATTAATTTTTATACCTATTTAGGATTAGTTTTAATTGGGATTTTAGTTTGCCCAAACCCTATTTTTACAACTGAGATTTTGACAAATATTATAATAATGGGAGTTTTAGGTGCTTTGGGAAACTATTTTATAATAAAGGCTCTCTCTTGTGGAGAATTATCAAGTGTTGCACCGATTAATTCATACAAGCCAGTAGTTGCACTTATTTTAGGAATTATTTTGCTAGGCGAAACTCCTGATATTCAAGCAACTTTTGGGATTTTATTAATCATATTCGGAACATTTGTTCTAACATCCACAAAATTTTTATTATCAAAAGCTTTTGCATTTCGTGTGCTTGCTCTCATTTTTTCCGCATCAGAAGCAATTTTTATAAAGAAAATAATATTATTATCAAATATTCAATCTTGTTTTCTATATTGGACAGCTGCAGGACTTATTTTTGCGCTTATTTTTGCTTTATTTTCAGGACACAAAATCTCTATTAAGCAGGAAAACTTTAAATTTCAACTTTGTTTGATTGTGCTTGTCGCTATAATGCAATATTCAACAAACTACGTATTTTCAAAAATGAATGTTGCATACGCCCTTGCTCTCTTTCAGCTTTCAACTATTTTGAGTGTAATTGTTGGTGCAGCAACTTTTAAAGAAGGACAAATTCTACGGAAATTAATTGGTGCTTCTGTAATGGCAATTGGTGCGGTTTGTATTATACTCGCTTAAAACACCCTTTTTCGTGGTCGTTTACGACTCCGATTGCCTGCAGATAAGAATAAATAATTACAGTTCCGACGTATTTCATTCCTCTGCGTTTTAAATCTTTTGAAATAGCATCTGATAAAGGAGTGCTTACAAGAACTTCATCCGATTTACTGTAGATAACTTTATCATTCGTAAAACTCCAGATATATTTTGAAAAGCTTCCAAACTCTTTTTGGATTTCTATAAATATTTTTGCGTTATTTATCGCAGAATTAATTTTACTTCGACTTCTGATTATATCAGCATTTTGTAATAACTTTTCGACCCTGTTCTCACTATATTTTGCGACCTTGTTATAGTTGAAATTGTCAAACGCTTTTCTAAAAGCTTCTCTTTTCTTTAATACCGTAATCCATGATAAACCTGCTTGAAAACCTTCAAGAATAAGAAGTTCAAACAATTCTTTGTCGTCATGTTTAGGTTCGCCCCACTCCTTATCGTGGTATTTTACATATATGTCAGACTTTTCATCTACCCAATGGCATCTTTTCATACAGGCATCTCATCCAGTATAAATTGCCCCAAACGACCGTCACGGAAATCTTTAAGTACATAAATGGCTGTTCTTTCATAGTCAGGGTCGTTTCCTTTTCTCAGCCAATTTCTTGAAACCGCAATGTTTCCAAGAGAAAGCTCTTCGACTTTGTAATACTCACAAACCTGATTTTTGTATTCACCTTCTGATAATAATTCCAAAAGGGCAGATGCTACAGGCTCAGGGGAGTACGCATTCTCTGATACAGAGCTCACAAATGCAAGCTTAACTGCCTGAAGCTGATCGTCTTGACGAGTCGGTATAATCCCCGGAGTATCTAATAAATCTAATTTAGGGTTAATTCTAACCCATTGCTGTTGTCTTGTGACACCAGCTTTTGCACCGACTTTGGTTTTAGAGGATTTTGTAAGTTTATTTATAACGCTGGATTTTCCGACATTTGGCATGCCAACAACCATTGCTCTCGCTGCACGTCTTAATAAGCCTTTTGCCATAAGCGCCTGAATTTTTGGCTCGCTCAATTCTACTGCAGACTTAATAACAGAAGCAAGGTCCTTTGAACCCTTCGCTTCTGTCAGTATAACTTTACAGTCGGTGGTTTTATTAAGATATTCTGCCCAGTTTTTTAAATACCTTTTGTCTGCTAAATCGGCTTTATTCAACAAGAGAAGCCTTGGTTTTTCACCCAAGAGCTTCTCTATGTCTGCATAACTACTGCTTAAAGGTAATCTTGCATCACGCACCTCAATCACCACATCAACCAAATTCAGTTGTTCTTTTAGCTGACGTTCCGCCTTCGCTATGTGACCTGGGTACCAGTGAATGTGCAGCTTATCTTTTTTCAATTTTTTCCTTAATACGAGTTGCTTTACCTGAACGTTCTCTCAAGTAGTACAACTTAGCACGTTTTACATCACCTTTTCTAAGAACTTGAATTTTTTCGATACGTGGAGAGTATACTAAAAATACACGTTCAACACCAACACCTTGGAATACTTTTCTAACAGTAATAGTTTTGTTAATTCCTGAGCCGTGTTCAGCGATGATTGCGCCTTCGTAAGCCTGTATTCTTTCTTTATTACCTTCCACAATTCTGCAGAATACCTTAACAGTGTCACCCGGGTTCATATCAGGTAATTCTCTTGTTGTGTATTCCTTTTCTAAATTACTAATAATAGGATTCATTTTTGCTATTCCTTATATTTTGACTACGTATACATTTAGTATAATCATAAATAAAACAAAAACTAAAAACAAGTATATGTAAAATATTTAGACCGAATTGTAAACATTTTTTTACTTTTGTAACATTTTTCGATAGAATTAGCAAAAGTAGGAATTCACGAACATTAACTAATTAGCCGAACGTGAAAGGTATTAAAATTGAATCCCGTTTCAAATAGCAATAGATTCTCAAAGTTTATAACAGCGATGACTAAGAAGGATGCTTTGGCACCTGTCGTTGCGCTGGAGGCTACTGTTGTCGGTGGCAGAACTCTTCAAGCATACAAGAGAGGGAAAGGGGATGAAGCTAGAGAGAGATTTTTGGAAGAAATTACAGGTTCAATAGTTTGGTTATGGGGCGTGAAGGTTCTTAACAATTTGGGTGACAACATTCTTAAGAAGGTGCTTAAATCTGCTAATAACTTTGATGTCGGTACTGATAAAGTTTTGAGAACACCTTTTCAAAACTTTATGAAAAAGGTTGCACCTAAAGGCTTCTCTGAAGGTCAGGTTGCACTTATGAAGGGTGCAAAAGTGTTATCAAGTATTTTAATAGCCAACCTGTTTATAGGTTTTGTTGTACCTAAAGTCAATCACTATATAACTAATACCATAAGACATAATAAACATGAACATGATGAAGAAATACTTCACTCAAACGATAAATTGGAGCTTTCTGAGAATAATGTTGAGTCAGCAAATCCTTCCTTCAAAGGCGGGATGGCTGCTTTGAACGCGTTTACAAATGCAATTGAGAATACTAATACCGGTAAACTTCTTTCAACCGACTTGGGTATTGCCGGCGGAAGGGCATTGAATGCAAGAAGCGGCGAAGAAAGAAGAGAAATCTTATTTAGAGACTTGGGCTCAATCTATTTCTATATGTGGGCACAGGGTCATGTTATTGATTTAATGAACTTTGCGGAAACCGGCAAATTTTCAAGATTAAATCCGGGTAGTGCTGGTACGTTGACAGAATATTTGAATGAATTTATCACTAAAAATGGCGGTGAAATGAATGTTGAGGATTTCAAAAAAGCTATGCTCGGCAAAAATGCTTATGAAATCAAATTACCTAATGATGTTAAATTTGAATCAGGCAGCCTCTCATCTTTCCAAAAACTAATGAGCAAGTTTAGAAAAACAAAGGCAGAGCCTTTGCAAGTTGCAAAAGTTAAAGATTTGGAGCAGTTAGAACGTTTTGCTAAAGATTCAAAATTAATGGATAGAATTCGTGAGATGGCGAAACTTCAACCTGAAAAAATGGGCGAAGCAGTCATTACAAAACAACAATTAATTGATGCGATAAATGTTGCAGAAATAAATGACCCTAAATTCCTCAAAAAAGCAATTGAGGAGTTTACAGAAGGTGCTTGCACAGATGAATTCAGATATGTTTCTGATTCAAGAATAAGAAAATTCAAAAGAGAAATGGAAGAATTTGTTGAACAATTGTGTAAGAGTGCTAAAGACGGCAAAATTAACAAAAAAGCAATTGACAAATTCCATAGCAAAAATGTCATATTCAGCGCACTCAATTTCGCATCAGGTTTTGCTGTTGCAGCCTTATTCTTGTCAACAATCATTCCAAAAATTCAATATTATATTACAAGAAAATCTACCGGTGTTGATGCGTTTCCTGGAACGTATGATTTCAAAAAGCACGAAGAACGTCCGTACTAAGGTTGTGGTTTTTGATTAAAACTTGTGGTATTCTGTAGTATTTTATAGTTACACTTTTTGATTTGTTATAGTTGGTGTCAATTCGACTTTCATTTATTTTCCTTTATAACAAACTTGCTCAAATCAACGCCATATTCTTTGGTCACCCTATCCAAGGTTGGAGTATCTACATGATAGTTGTCATCATAATAATACTTTTTAGCTTTATCCAGTTCAATTCTATATTTCATAGCTTCATCTTCGGTCATAGACTCCATTTTCTTGATATCTTCAGGATAATAGAAAACACGTTCAGCAACGGTATTGTTCCAATATCCATCCTCTGGAGCATCACACCAATTTGGATGTTTACGCGATACAATTCTTCTTTTGTTGTATGCTTCCATTTCCGCTTTAGCTGCGGCTTTCTTTTCAAATGTATCATTTGGTATAGGTTTTGTCTTTGCTAGCAAAAAGCGTTTTACCTTAGTCAGTAAATTCACTTTCTGATTTGTTATTGTCGTTATCGGCTCAATTTTCATTTATTATCTCTTATATAGAATCGTTCTGGATCTATGCCGAATGATCTCATATCTTCTTCGAACTCTTTCTTTGTCAGAGGCTCTTTATAATAATACTTCTTAGCCTTATCTAATTCAATTGAATATCTCATAGCCTCATCTTCGGTCATAGACTCCATTTTCTTGATGTCTTCAGGATAATAGCATACTGTTTCCGCTATAGTATTATTTCTGTATCCATCTTCCGGAGCATCACACCAGTTTGGATGTTTACGCGATACTATTCTTCTTTTACTATACGCTTCCATTTCTGCTTTCGCTGCGGCTTTCTTTTCAAATGTATCATTTGGTATAGGTTTTGTCTTTGCCAGCAAAAAGCGTTTTACTTTTGTCAGTAAATTTACTTTCTGATTTGTTATTGTTGGTGTCAGCTCAATTTTCATTTGTTATCTCTTATATAATATTTTTCCGGATCTAATCCCAATGAATGCATAAAATCTTCAAACTCTTGCTTGGTCAGAGACTCTTTATAATAATATTTTTTAGCCTTATCTAATTCAATTGAATATCTCATAGCCTCGTCTTCGGTCATAGACTTCATTTTTTCAATGTCTTCAGGATAATAGCATCTTGTTCTAGCAATAGTATTATTTCTATATCCGTCTTCCGGAGCATCACACCAGTTCGGATGTTTACGTGACACTATTCTTCTCTTTTCGTATGCTTCCATTTCAGCTTTCGCTGCGGCTTTCTTTTCAAATGTATCATTTGGTATTGGTTTTGTTTTTCCCAAGAAAAAGCGTTTTACCTTAGTCAGTAAATTCAATTTTTGATTTGTTATTGTTGGTGTCAATTCGACTTTCATTTTTATTTTCCTTTCCTGTATTTTAACAATTCACTATTATTTCGTCAACCGGATTTTGTCCTAAAAATGCATCAAAGTACCACATATCATCTTTTGGGTTATAATGAGCCTTTTTTATTGTTAAAACCCCATTTCTTTGTCCCAAAAATTCTGCCTCATTCAATCTTTCTACGTTAAAACTTTCAATGGACGCTCCTTTTGTTCCTTTTGGAATAGTAATTTTCCATTTTATTTTCTTTGCATAATCCTGTATTGCACTTTCTGTCATTCCTATTGACATAAAGCGGGGCTGAATGACATCCTTGCCGAGCAAAAATCTTTCAACAAATAACTGCACATCGCTTGCATCAAATAAATTGTTATCAAATTTATTTTTAAATTGTTTGCTAACATCTTCAAAAACTTCTGCTAAACTGAGTGTTGTACCATCAACTTTCACCCCTGACAAAATATTAAAACTTTTGTCTCCGCGATAACCGATGAAATCTTTTTTCACGGTAAACATATTTAGATATGCGGTAACTCTATCAATACTATTTTTCAGTGGCAAGGTCATTTCCTCAAAACC
>CAKVLI010000017.1 GCA_934757155.1 uncultured Candidatus Melainabacteria bacterium
ATTTCCCCTAAAAAGGGTTAAATTTAAAATTTATTATTTTGCGTGTCAGACATTATTATTTTGCATGTCTAGTTATACCTTTGAAATGTACTATTGTACATTGGGAGTTCTCGTCAGCCCTACCCCTACAAAATAAAATACAGGACAACTTTCGTCATCCTGTATTTTATTTGGAGAATAGGAGACTCGAACTCCTAACCCCCTGCGTGCAAAGCAGGTGCTCTACCAATTGAGCTAATCCCCCACCTTTTGTGGGCGCGGTCGGTTTTGTCCAACCACATTAATTATTCTACATGATGATTTTTTTTTGTAAAGGGGTTTTTGCGTCACACGTTATTTTTTATAATTTTTTAACCATTTCTTCCAGACATATCTTTACATGCGCATAGTTCAATCCGCCCTGCATATAAGCTACATACGGCTCACGCATTGGTCCGTCTGCCGAAAGCTCAATAGTAGACCCCTCAATAAATGTTCCGCCTGCCATAATGACCTGATCCTCATACCCCGGAATATACTCAGGAATCGGTGTTACATACCCGTTAACAGGAGATAAAGACTGAATCGTCCTGCAGAATTGCTCCAAATGTTCAGGTTTTCCGAAAATAATGTTCTGAATAATATCCGTCCTCTTCTCGTCATGTCTTGGACTAGAATTAAATCCGATATCTTCAAATACCTTTGCTGCCAAAATTGCGCCCTTAACCGCCTCAGAAACAATCGAAGGTGCCATAAACAAACCTTGGAAAATTAATCTGTGCTGATTAAACATCGCTCCGCCCTCAGAGCCAATCCCCGGAGCAGTTAATCTGTTTGCAGCCCTTTCAACGTACAATTCTTTTCCTGCAATGTATCCGCCTGCTTCAACAATTCCGCCTCCGGGGTTTTTAATCAAAGAACCTGCCATTAAATCAGCACCAACCTCAGTAGGCTCTTTAGAATCAACAAATTCTCCGTAGCAATTGTCCACAAAGCATATACAATCAGGATTTTTAGATTTAACAATCTTGCAAATCTTCTCAATCGTTTCAATTGAAAGCGATTTTCTTGTTGAATATCCTTTTGAGCGCTGAATCAAAACCATTGTAGTAGTATCACCCACTCTGCGTTCCAATTCCGCAAAATCCACGTCCATTCCGTTTAAAAGCGGAACTTCATCATATAATACGCCCTGTCCGATTAGTGAAGCACGTTTTGTTTCATCATCTCCCGCTGTTCCAATTACCTCCTGCATTGTGTCATAAGGCTCTCCGGCGACGGAAAGGAGCTTGTCACCATACTTAAGATTGCCAAACAAAGCGCAAGCAAGAGTATGTGTGCCTGACGCAAAATGTATTCTCACCAAAGCCTTTTCTGTGCAAAAAACTTGCGCAAAAACCTTGTCCAAAACTTCGCGTCCCAAATCATCATGACCATATCCTGAAACGGTATAAAAATGTTCAGGCGCGACTTTGTTATCAACAAAAGCTTTCAAAACCTTGCGTTGATTGAGGTCTCTTATCTCATTCACCCCTTCAAATTCTTTTTCTAAACTTTTTTCAGCATTCTTAATATCGTAATTCATAATACAAAAATCATATATCAGTCGCAAAGCTAGGTCAATTGTGGAATGTTCATAGAGCAAATATCAGGAAAACATGGGGTATGAATAAACTGCGATTTTTATTGCTTTTAGCCTGCATAATACCTGTTTTTGCGTATGAAGTCTATACTCCCGAGGATTATTCTTACCGGCAAAGCGGGGACAAGCTTTTGTTTGTAGTGGATTTTTCCAACAGTATGGGGGAATATCTTGAACATAAAACAAAAGTTAATTTGGTCAAAGCGATGATGGCAGAAGTTTTACCGCAGATTTCTCCGGAAACAAAGGTTGGCATAAGGGTTTACGGACACACTTGCAATGTAATTGCATATAACGCGTGCAGAAGTTCAGAACTCTTAGTTCCGCTGCGCGAAAACAATTCTGAAACGATTAATAGAGCAATTTCAAAACTTCGACCTCGAGGAATGACACCGATTACATACTCACTCAAACAAGCTGTAAAAAAAGATTTCGCCGGCATGGACGGAGTGAAACATATTATTTTGCTCACGGACGGCGGAGAAAATTGTGACGAAAGCCCTTGCGATTATTCAATAGAACTGGTTAAGACACGCAAAGACATAAAAATTGATGTGATAGCTTTCAATGTTCATGATTCCGAGGATTTAGCACAGCTCAAATGCACGGCGGATGTGACAGGCGGACATTTTGTCGAGGCTGATACCAACGCGGAGCTTATGCGTTCAATGGAGGAGTTTACACTTCCGCATAAACAGGTTGAAGCACTCATTTATGGGGTTCAATAGAGTCTGCGAGAAATGTGTATTTTCTCGCAGACTCTGTGGAACGGTGTCGCTAAAGGTTGTGTGCTATCCCGCACACGACCTTTAGCTCACACACCTAAGGTCGGATTTAAAAAATCTCAAAAACAGTCGTTTTTGTAGATTTTTTCGCATCCTCCTTTTTTATGTTAAAATTAAGAAAAATGATAACGAGGTTTTTTAATATGGAAGATTTAAGAGAAAAGTATGAAGTTGTTATTGGTTTGGAAGTTCACGCGCAACTCAAAACCAAATCAAAAATATTTGCGCCGGATTCAACAGAATTCGGGAACGAGCAAAACACTCAAATAAGCCCGATTACGCTTGGTATGCCGGGGGTTTTGCCTGTATTGAACAAAGAATGTGTTAATATGGGTATTCTTTTGGGGCTTGCTCTAAACTGTGAAATTCCGTCAAGATGTAAGTTTGACAGAAAACAATATTTCTATCCGGATCTTCCGAAAGGATACCAGATTTCTCAGTATGACGAACCGATTTGTGTAAACGGTTGGGTTAATGTCAAAGGTAAGAGAATCGGTATCACACGTGCTCACTTGGAAGAAGATGCGGGTAAACTTGTACACGCAGGTGCTGCAGGTATTAACGGTTCTACATATTCGCTCGTTGACTTGAACAGAGCAGGAACTCCGCTTTTGGAAATCGTTTCTGAGCCGGATATGCGTTCAAGTGAAGAAGCTCGTAATTACATGGAAGAACTTCGTGATATCGTACGCTACCTCGGAGTTTGCGACGGTAACCTTGAAGAAGGTTCTATGAGATGTGATGCGAACATTTCTATTATGCCAAAAGGTTCTAAAGAATTTGGTACAAGAGCTGAAATTAAGAATGTAAACAGCTTCTCAGCATTGCAAAGAGCAATTGAATACGAAATTGACAGACAAATTGAAATTGTTGAAGAAGGCGGTGAAGTTGTTCAAGAAACAAGACTTTGGGATGACAGCTTGAAAGAAACTCGCTCTATGAGAGGTAAAGAAGATGCTCACGATTACAGATATTTTCCTGAGCCTGATTTGATGCCGCTCGAAATTTCAAGAGAATGGGTTGAAGAAATTCGTGCTAAGATGCCTGAACTTCCTGAGGCTAAACGTCAAAGATATATGTCTTTGGGCTTGAGCGAATACGATGCTTGCGTAATCGTTGAACAAATGCCTTTAGCGCTGTTCTTTGATGAAGTTGTGAACCTCGGCGGAAATTCTAAGACTGCCGTAAACTTCATTATGGGTGAAATTGCAGCATATTTGAAGGAAAACAAGGTTGAGATTACTGATACAAAATTGACTCCTGCAAACTTGGTTGAATTAATCGGTCTGATTGAAAAGGGAACTATTTCTAACAATATCGGTAAACAAATCCTTGTTGAAGATATGATTACCAAGGGTGAAAAAGCATCTGATGTCATTGAACGCAAAGGTTTGAGCCAGATTTCCGATGAAGGTGCAATCAAATCAATTGTTGAAAAGGTTATCAGCGCACATCCTAACGAAGTTGAAGCATACAAGAACGGTAAAAATAACTTGCTCGGATTCTTCGTAGGTCAGGTTATGAAAGAAACAAAAGGAAGAGCTAACCCTAAAACAGTTAACGAACTTGTTAGACAAATTCTTGAAGGTTAGTTTTTAGAAGATTATATGAAACGAGGCGGGAAGTTGAAAACTTCCCACCTCGTTTATTCATCCTATTTTAGAGAGATTTGAGCAGTTCAACAATTCTCTCTGTTGCATCAAACTTCGCCAGATGTGAAGAATTTTGCTGTAAATAATCCATTTTTATCGGATTGTCCAGTAAACTAAGAACTATTTCACGCAGCTTATTAGGTTCAAGTTCTTTGTCCTCAATATATACGCAAGCACCCAAATCCAATAAACATCTTGCATTAATTCTTTGGTGGTTTGCTGCCGCATAAGGATACGGAACCAAAATCGGAGCTGCACCTGACGCGCATATTTCTGATAAACTCAAAGAACCGGCACGTGAAAGCACAATATCACTCGCTTTTAAAGGTGTAATCATATCTTCAAAATACGCCTTAACTATCAAATTCTTATCTTGCTCCCAAGCAGGATACACAAGTTTAAGCTGTTCAACAACGTCATTATAATTTCTTTTTCCTGTTTGGAAAATTATCTGCATTCCGTTAACCTGAGAAAACTCTTTCAAAAGTTCAACGGCAGTGTTATTAATAGTTTTCGCGCCTTGAGAGCCGCCCATTATGCAGAGCGTAACTTTGTTTTCAAGTCCTAAATTTCTGCGAGCTTCTTCTTTTGTAAGAATTTCAAATCCTTTTCTAATCGGGTTACCTGTAATAACCGTGTGTTTATTCGGAATATATCTCTTTGCTTTTTCGAATGCCAAAGTTACATACTTTGCCCGCTTGGAGAGTCTTCTTGAAACAAGCCCCGGCATTGCATCGCAATCGTGCATCATATAAGGTGTTTTGGTAATAATACAGGCAAAAATCATCGGTGCAGAAACATATCCGCCTGTTGCAAAGACTGCATCAGGTTTATATTTTTTTATGTATCTGACTGAGCGCAAAATTGCCTTAACAAGCTTCATTCCCCACACGAAAAACTTTGGAGATAAAGCTCTCGGCATACCTTTTATACTTACGTGCAAAAACTTGTAATCTTTTTTAGAAACAAGTTCAAATTCCATATTCTTTTTATTTCCGACATAATAAACTTTTGAATCAACATTCAGAGCATCTGCAACAGCCATTGCAGGGTAAATGTGTCCGCCTGTTCCTCCGCCTGTAACGAAGTAGGTCTTTTTAGATATTTCTGACATTCGTGTAATTCCTTATCCTTTTCACGTTATCTTTTGAGATATTCAATAAAATTCCGACCATCCATAATGATACCATAACGGAAGAACCGCCGTAACTGATAAATGGCATCGGAACACCTGTTGCAGGTACAAAAGAGCTTGCAACCCACATATTCAAAAATCCTTGGAAACAGATTGAGAAAGTCAATCCGAGGGCAAGTAATTTCCCGTACATATCCTGACATTTTGACGCGATAATAAAACCTCTTTGCAAAATAGTCCAGAATAAACAAATTATTAACAAACAGCCGATAAATCCGTGTTCTTCACCGATTACAGCATAAATAAAGTCTGTATGCGCCTCAGGAAGCCATGCTAGTTTTTGTTTTGAACTTCCGTAACCAACTCCGTATAATCCGCCTGACGCGAATGCAACAAGAGATTGTATAATGTTATAACCCGCACCCAACGGATCAGCATCAGGATGTAACCAAGTCGTAATTCTTGAAGACTGGTATCCTCTCAAACCTTTGAGAAGTAATAGCGGAATAAATGCCATTGCACTCCAGCCGATTAATTGTACTGAACCGCCTGCGCACAAATATATTGCAACAGATGTAAACAAAAGCAGTAATAGCATACTCAAGTTTGGCTGCATATATATAAACGCAAGCATTATCAATATCGGAATAAAAGCGGTGGTTATTTTGTTATTGTCCATTAATTCCGTGTTTCTGTAAAATACTCCGGCAAGAAGCATTACAACTGCCGGTTTTGCAAACTCAGACGGCTGCAAACTCAAAGGACCGATATTTATCCATCTCTGCGCACCGTTAACTGTGACTCCGGCAACCTTAACCATTATGAGCATAAAGATTACAAAGAATGCGAAAGGAAGAGTGTACGTCATCAACTTTTTGTAATGAAAATTAGACAAAAGCTTCAAACCGATAAAACCTGCAATAACTCCCAAAAGTTGCTGCCCCAAAAATTTCATCGGATTTACGCCCATATCTATACATTTTGGCGCACTTGCAGAAAAAATAGCCATTAAGCCGATAACTACAAGAAAAATCACGGCAATAAGGAGCGGTCTGTCTGACTGCATATTTTGAGTACTCGTTTTATCGTTTTGGAATTCATTACTTTGATAAGACATAGTTTTTAAATACATCTCCTCTGTGTTCGTAACTCTTGAACATATCAAAACTTGCGCATGCCGGTGAAAGCAATACTACGTCCGGCTTTAAGGAAATTGCTTTATCAATCGCGCTTTCCATAGAACCTTCTTTTATTATATTATCAAAACCATTTTTTCGAAGATTTTCTTCAAATCTTTCAGTCGCCTCACCAATCAAAAGAACTGTTTTTATGTGCTTATTGATTGAGTGGCACATCTCGGTTAAATCAGTGTTTTTATCTCTTCCGCCGAGAATCAAAGCTACATCCACTCCGTTGAACGAGTCAATTGCAACAATTGAAGCTTCAGGGTTTGTAGCTTTAGAATCGTTATAAAAAGTCATTCCGTCCATTACGCGAACTTTTTCCAGTCTGTGTTCAGGAGCTTTAAAAGAGGTTATTCTTTCTCGAATATCAGAACTCTTCATCCCGCAAAGTTTAGCGCAAATAATACCGCACATTATGTTTTGGTAATTGTGGTGACCTACAAGCGGACAATCCTTGATATCAATAATTTTTTCCGCGACATTATTTGACTTAAACCAAATGGCATCATCCTTAATATAAGTCGTATCCGGTGCGTCTTCTCTATCAAACCAAACAACTTTTGTGTCTTTACATTCTGCACCGAATTTTGCAAGTCTTTCGTCTTTAGCGTTCAAAATTGCATACTTAGGTGCTTGTTTGCCCAAGAATAACTTAGCTTTCGCCTTAAAATAATTTTCCAAACCTTCGTGCCAATCAATATGATCAGGCGTAAAGTTTGTCCAACAAGAAATAAACGGTTTAAAATCCACAGTCATTTGAGCCTGATAAGAACTGATTTCACAAACAAGGTAATCATTCTTTTCGTTAATCAAAGATGTTGGCGGAACTCCGATATTCCCGCAATAAGGTGCTTTAAAATCCTTCTCCAAAATATGAGAAACAAGTGCAGTTGTCGTCGTTTTGCCGTTCGTTCCGGTAATTGCGATAAACGGAGTGCTTGTGTTTCTGTAAGCAAGTTCGACTTCGGAAATTATCGTGATATTTCTCTCGTTTAATTTCTTAAAAATCTCAGACCTCGGTGGAATTCCCGGACTTGTTACCGCAAAATCTGCACCTTCAATAAACTCGTCGCTATGTCTGCCAAACTCTATCTTCACGCCGATTGATTTTAATTCTTCAACCAGTGCTTTATCAACATCACTCTTTGACTCTGTTAAGTAAACATTGTATTCTCCGGTTCCAACAAGATATTTTGCTGCAGAAATTCCGCTTTTTGATAAACCTAAAATAAGTACTTTTTTCATATTAATGCCTTCTTATAAAAGAATAACGTACACGCTGACTGAAATCGCCGCAAAGATTAGAGATACGAGAGTAAACTCTTTTACAATTCTCGGTTCGCTATGACCACAGAGTTCAAAATGATGGTGAATAGGGGACATTTTGAAAATGCGCTTACCGGTTAGTTTATAGCTTGTTACTTGCAAAATAACAGAAAGAGTTTCCATTACAAAAACACCGCCGAAGATTGCGAGTAAGAGTTCGCATCTTCCTAACACAGCCAAAGTTCCCAACAAACCACCCAAAGCCAAAGAACCTGTGTCACCCATAAATACTTGGGCTTTCGGTTTGTTGTATTTCAAAAATCCGATTGATGCACCGATTACTGATGCGCAAACAATTGCAACAACCTGATGTCCGCTTATATAAGAAATAGCCCCGCAAGCTAAGAACGCAGGGATTCCGACAGATGCTGCCAAACCGTCTAATCCGTCAGTCAAGTTATAAGCATTAGATGCACCTGTAACAACAAACACAGCCAAAATCGGGTATAAAATTCCGATATCAAAACTATATGAGCCCAATGTTAAAACTGTGCCATAGTTTTGCATTGCATAGAATGTCGGAATTAATGCAATCAAGATTTGACGCAAAAGTTTTCCGCGCGGGCTTAAACCTCTGTTTTCGTGACCTTTGATTTTCAAATAATCGTCTTGAAATCCTGCAAGTGCCATGAAAAACAACGTTATTAAAATTATTAAAGCTGAATTATCCATTTTTTCAGCCATAAAAAGTGTTATCACAGAAGAAATAATTATTGCTGCGATAATAAAAACTCCGCCGGTAGTCGGCGTTCCGGCTTTTTTAGCATGAGCCTCCGGCGCAACATCCAAAATATATTGACCGATTGTTTTCTTTCTCAAAAAATCTATATACGGAACACCAAAAAGCAGGCATAAAACCATACTTATCAAAATCGCTACCGCAATCATTATCATAAAGACTTCTCCTTTAGTTCATAAACTGATTTTATACCAAAAAGTTTTTAAATACAAAAACTGTTTTGGTGTAAATTCATAGCCGCATTTCTTTGACCGCAAAGAAACGCGGCGCAAAGAAACTCTCCGTCCGGAACTGCGTTCGTTAATCAATTGTAAAATTCACCCTGAGCAGGTGAACTCACTACGTTCAAACAGCACCTGCTTTGTTGTTGGCTCATTAACATTGATTACTCACTCCGTTATGGACGGACTTTCGAAGGATGCACCGCGAGCGTTTTTTAGCGAGCGTGAACGTGCGGGCTTGCCCGCCTGTTACCACAACCGAAGGTTGTTGAAAACAATGCGTCGTTTCTTTTCTTTTGTTTCATTTTCTTTTCTTTGCTCGCAATAAAGAAAAGAAAATGAAAAGAGTTAAATAAGAAGAAAAAAGGACAATCAATAAAAAAAGCTTAATTAAGTCAACATATACATCCTATGTATGTTGATTAATTATAGCGCATCGTTTAGAATTGCTTTAGATGAGTAATTTTGAAACAAGAAAATTTGAGACAGAAGCGCATTCCGAAGAACTTGATTATATCTTTAATCAGGATTCGGTTGACTTTGATAAAATTCAACACGATAATGTGGATTTGATTTATCTTGCCAAAACTTATTTTCGTCTCGTCAGGAAGAAATTCTCGCTGGCTCTGAGAGAAAAAATGCAGAAAAATTTCACAAACGTTATTTTTCTGACTCTTGAATGTCCGCCGTTTTCAAACGGCTCTATGCGTGAAGATTCGCCAATTGAATATATTGAGCAAATGCGAAAACAATACCCTGATATAGATATAAGAATCCTTATTCCGATTATGGGGTTGAACAGAGAAGATATTGAACACAACAAAAAACTTACGCTTGAAGTCGAAAACCAAACTTTGACACTTGAGAAAGCTTCCATAAGTTTTGAGTTCTTTCTTCAAAACAGAACGGTGAATACTGTCTTGTACAAGTTCCCGAAAAACAAGTTGAACATACCTATCTACGGACTTTATTCGCCTGCGTTTTCGTATTCAAAAGATATTGCGGAAATTTCTAAAATTCAAAACATTGCACCATTCATAAAATCTGCTCGTATTTGTATAAAAAGATTACTTTTTAATAACAAAGAAAATTTCAGACCCGATATAGTTCATTGTGAAAATATTCCGTTTTTCCTTGGCGCAGAGTTTGAAAACAAACTTCCGTATCCGGTTAAAGTTATTCAAACAGTAAAAGATTTTATCCAGATAAATATGGCAAAACAGGAAGCTTTTTGGGCTGCAATAAATCTTGCTGACAAACGAGCTATGAATAAAATTTGCAAAGATTCTGTGGTAAAAAAATGTGTGGCAGCATTATTCAAACTCCACAATACAAAACGTTTTTATCAGATGAAAGATTGTCTGAAATTTGTCTACAAAAATTATTTAAAATTTCGCAAATACATCGACAAGGGCGAAGACATTGAAGAAAACACAATCTTTAACAGGCTCAATGCACGTGTTTTGCAGCTTTTCCCTCTGATTGCACTTGAAGATAAACAATACTACAATATTATGGCTTATTCCATAAAACGTTGCAGTCTTTGGGTTACAACCTCAAAAACATATTATAAGGAAATTTTCACGAACCCTGATTTGTCGGGCGAAATGTTCAAACTTTTGGTGAAAACGCATAATAAGAGCGGATATATTTCATACGGAATAAATACGGACAAATACCCGACGAGCGGTACACGCGGGATATATCAATCTTTTGACAACGAAAACTTCCGAGAAGAACGCCGTAAAAATAAATCTGCCTTGATTAAAGAGTTCAATTCTGACCGAATAAAAACCGGATTTGTTGACCCAACCCTTTTCAACAACACTGACAGCAAAGTAGCAGGAAGCTTGGATTCCTTCTACGAAGCACCATTGATGTTTGCAAATATCAGCAACGAAATCTTTGCAAACGGAGTGGATATTCTTTTTAACACGATATTAAAACTTTTTGAATTACATAAAAATGTTCAAATAATTATCTCAATAAAAGACGGAATGAAGGTTAATTTTGTAAAATCTTGGATTGAATTTTTATCCAAAAACAGATACCTTAACGGCCGTTGGGTGTTTATTGACGGAGAAATAAACCTTCCGAAATTTCTCGCGGCAGCGGATATGATTTTAATTCCTCGAAGAACAAATATGACCACGATTGAACACTACCTTGCGATGCACTACGGCTGTGTTCCGATAGCATCAAGAAGCGGAATTCTGAACGATACAATTCCTGATATTTTTGATGATATTGCTAACGGTTGCGGATTCAAAACAAAAACAACCCTTTTAACCGAAACCGATAATAACGAACTTTTCCTCACAACAACAATGAAAGCTCTCGGGGTATGCCAAAACAACCCTGCCAGCTGGAATTTACTTGTCAAAAATTGTATGAACAAAGACTGTAGTTGGAATTTTGAAATTTTAGAAAAATATTATCGTTTGTATAACTCATCTTTAGACTCTTAACGTTTGAGATGCAAAAATCTGTCGCATAAATAAGTAAGAGCTTGTTCCGTAGTGAACACTATTCCCGCTAACGTTCAAACCAATAATTCGCGAATTTTTAATAATATTTTTATTTTCAAATCCTCATAAAACTTCAACTGTAAAATCTTATATTGCATTTACGTATTAGACGTACGTCTATTTGACAAAAATTTACGTTTAAACTGTACGTAATGAACGAGAACTTCTATAAAGCGTTAGGTAATAATATAAAAAAGCAGCGTAAAAAAATGGGGCTTACTCAACAAGAGCTTGCGGATAAAGCCGGAATTTCGCTGAATTTTATGGGTAAGATTGAGGTTGCGTTTTCAAAACCTGCGCTTGATACCCTGATAATTTTGGCTGAGAAACCGGATACGACAGTTTCCGAGCTTTGCAGATTTTAGTTAAAAAGATGCGGTAAATCGAAGATTTACCGCATCCTACTTTGTTTATTGATTACGTGCGTAGCACATGCTCCTGTGAAATCAGAGATTTCTACGTCGCAATCGTAGCGTTCCGTCTTCAGTTTGCCGTTGCCTACGCAACGCCAAATTCAGACTTCACACCGGCTAAAAGCCTCCCATTCCGCCCATGCCGGCCATTGCTGACATATCCGGAGCTTTTGTTTCTTCCGGAATATCAACTACAGCAGCTTGAGTTGTTAACAACATTGAGCCTACAGATGCTGCGTTTTCTAACGCGCTTCTTGTAACCTTAGCAGGGTCAACAATACCTGCCGCGAACATATCTGTATATCTGTCGAGCAAAGCATCATAACCGTATGCACCCTTTTCAGCTCTTACACAATCAACAACTACATCAGCTTTCGCGCCTGCGTTAGAAGCGATTGAACGAAGAGGTACATCAAGTGCAGCTGTCAAAATCTTGAATCCGCTCTTTTCATCATCAGATTCAAAGTTCAATGTTCCAAGTTTTGATTCCAACTCTTGTTGAACTCTGATAAGTGCAACACCACCACCAGGAACGATACCTTCTTCGTTAGCAGCTCTTGTTGCGTTCAAAGCATCTTCAATTCTTAATTTTCTTTCTTTAAGTTCGATTTCTGTAGCAGCACCGACTTCGATAACTGCAACACCGCCTGACAATTTAGCCATACGTTCTTGCAATTTTTCTTTATCGTATTCGCTATCAGAAGCTTCGATTTGTTTCTTAATCAAAGCAACACGTTCTTTAACAGCTTCTTTGGTTTCTTCGCCAACAACGATAGTTGTTTCATCCTTAGTAACCGTTACACGTTTTGCAACACCCATCATAGCTGTTGTAATATTTTCGAGCTTGATACCAAGTTCTTCAGTAAACATTTGACCGCCTGTAAGAATAGCGATATCTTCAAGCATAGCTTTTCTTCTGTCGCCAAATCCCGGAGCTTTAACTGCTACAGCTCTCAAAACTTTTCTCATTGTGTTTACAACCAATGTTGCGAGAGCTTCGCCTTCAACGTCTTCTGCGATAAGTAACAATGAACGACCGTCACGGGCAACTTGTTCAAGAACAGGTACTAAATCTGCAATCAAGTTGATTTTCTTGTTTACACAAAGTACATAAGCATCTTCAAGAACAGCCTCCATTCTTTCAGGGTCAGTTACAAAGTAAGGTGAAATGTAACCTTTGTCAAATTGCATACCTTCAACAACCTTCAAGTTTGTACCGAAAGATTTGCTTTCTTCAACAGTGATAACACCGTCGTGACCAACTTTTTCCATAGCTTCTGCAATAAGTTCACCGATTTCTGAGTTGTTACCTGCAGAAATACCTGCAACTTGTGCGATTTCTTCTTTTGTATTAACAGGTCTTGATAATTCTTTAACCTTGTTGATAGCAATTTCAACTGCTTTATCAATACCACGTTTCATAGACATAGGGTTAGCACCTGCAGTAAGGTTTCTCAAACCTTCTCTAACAATTGCTTGCGCAAGTACGGAAGCGGTTGTTGTACCGTCACCTGCTACGTCGTTTGTCTTTGATGAAACTTCTTTAAGAAGTTGTGCGCCCGCATTCTCCAAACCGTCTTGAAGCTCAATTTCTTTCGCAATTGTAACGCCATCGTTAACGATTTGAGGTGCGCCGAATTTCTTTTGTAAAATTACGTTTCTGCCTTTAGGTCCAAGTGTAACCTTAACAGCATCTGCAACTGCATCAATACCTTTAAGAAGGGATTTTCTAGCCTCTTCTTCAAAAACTATTTTTTTAGCCATTATATGTTCTCCTTTATTTTTTACTAGTTAATAAGTTAATAGGCGAATAAGTTAATAAGAAATTTATATAATCTTTTTTAGGTAATTCCTTATGCCTTGAGTAAGTGCATTTATCTTTGACAATTTTTGTAACATCTCACTTGCATCAATATATCCTAAGTTTTGTGCAATCAATAGTTGTGTTTCAACTTCAGCTATTGAGCCAAGTGCAATATCTATAAATCTAGAAGTTTCTTTAGCTGTTGAGCGTCCACATCCTTCTGCAATATTAGACGGAACAGATATTGATGCCCTTCTTAACTGAGATGTAAGTCCCCACAAATCTTCTTTTGGGAATGACTTTGTTATGTTATATATCTCTGTTACGAATTCTAAAGATTCTTTCCAAGCTTCTAAGTCTCTATGATGCATGCAACCTCCTATTAACTTATTAACTTAGCTCTTATTAACTTACTATTCCACTACCGCTAGCGCATCCTTAACAGATAGTATTTTGTATTCAACGCCATCCATTTTAATATCTGTGCCGGCATATTTAGCGTAAAGAACGATATCACCCACTTTTACTTCTATAGGTTCTTTTTCGCCCTTGTCGTTAGTCTTTCCTTCACCAACTGCAACTACTTCACCTTTTTGTGGTTTTTCTTTTGCGCTGTCAGGAATAAAAATTCCACCGGAAGTTTGTTCTGTATCTTCAATAACTTTGATAACAATTCTGTCTGCCAATGGTTTTAGTGCCATAATATAATCCTCCTATTTCTTTACATATATATTTATATCCTAATTTTTCAATTTTAGTCCAAATATTAAGGAAAAATTAATTATTTGGGTAGGGGGTTGGTCACATTCCCCCGCCCCTTGAGGGAGGCGGATTTTCGGTAGGGCGACGGCAAAGCCTAGCCCGTAAGGTCGAGTTGGACGGGGGTAAATATTCCGGACTGGCATAAGAACAACAGATTGGGAAGTCGAGCATAAAAACTCCGACGAGAACCCGAATAATCCAAGACAGGGGCTAGGGGGCGGGGTCAACATTCGCTTTATCCTACGATTCTTCGCTTCGCTCTGAATGACCACAAATTCCTTGTCATGCTGAACTTGTTTCAGCATCCTACCAGTTTGTAGTCACATGCCATATTGATAAGGTCCTGAAATAAATTCAGGACGACAATATTTACCCCCTTCGCATACACTCGGAATAACGAGTACAAATAGGTGCTATAAATCAAAGATTTATAGCACCCTTAGTATTACTCATTCATCAACTGATTTATTTTATCTTCATATTCAGCGATTTCTTTTTTGCGCTCCTCAATCGCCTGTTGAGTGTCTGCTATTTCACTTTCAATCTTGGCTTTATTAACACCCTCAAATCCATAGTGTTTTTTAAGGGCTTTATATGCTTCATCTATCTTGGCAATTGCTTCACCACCGCTACCGCCATAATCCGAATGTGCCTTAAACGCTGCTTTCCCATAAGCTGCTTTTAAGCTGCTTGCAGTGACTTCTGCATTTTCAGGAAGTCCCAAAATTGCCTTGTATTCTTTAACCTGAGTTGGCGGAAGTACAAATTTTTTCTTAAGTTCATCGTTAAGTCTATCCACCTTCTTTTCCAATTCGCTGATTGAAACATTATTATTTCTGATTTTGTCTTTCAAATCTTCAATTGCCTGACGAGTTTCAGGTTTCATATTTCTGCTGTAATTTTGAGCGTCGTCAGCTGAACTTGCGCTTTGACTTCCGTTCGCACCTTGGTTTGCATTTGAACGCTGATAATATCCGGCATTTTGAAATCTCTCGTATTCAAACTCTGACACAGTTATCTTACCACTTCTGTCAATTTTGAACTCAAATTGTATGCCATATTTACGCAGAACACAGCCCTGACCACCAGATAAACTTGCCATGATATAATTTTGTGTTTCTGAACTGAATAAATCTAATTCGTCTGAAATTGCAAAGTATATATCGTCAACATCTTCAATATTATAAGTTTTTTGAGTTGTGTATTCATCTATGCGACTTTGTTTAATATCATATTTTGCGTTAATATCAAATTCTTCGAGTCTTACACGACCATTATTAACTGTAAACTGGTATTCAACCCCGTTTTTCTGGAGTCTGCAACGACCTTTTGTTGCTAAATCTTGCAAAATTCTATCTTGTGTATTTTGGCTAAATAAATTGAATTTATCCGCCATTTTATATTTCAAATCATCAAAATTGTAGAAACTGCATTCGCTGGAATTCAACTGACCTCTTTTGTTAAATTCGGAATTAGCTTTTTGTTCACTACCTGTCTTTGCTTGCGAAGGGGCATCCAGTGCGGTTTTCTTATATTCATCAATAAAATATTTTTTAAATGCTTCCGGCTGCATACGTTGTGCAACATGGTCTAAAATCCCGTGTGGCATTGGTTTCATTCCTGCTTTTTGTAACAGGGTATTAATCTCATTCATAAACAAAGAGTTGTTTATCTGCCCAAAAGGTCGAGCATTAGCCGCGTATTGATAATGCTCAGCCAATTTTGCAAGAATTTTATCTTGCGCAGCTCCTTTTTCAATTAATTCTATTGCTTCTTTTGCAGTTCTTTGCATTTGTTCAAAATACTTATGCATATATCTCCCATCAGGATATATGTGTTCGGTACCTTTATTGACAGGGCAAGCTGCATCAGGAATACCATCTAATTTTACTTGAGAAACACCCCTTGTACTGTATTTATCACCGTATTTTCTAGCAATACCTTCAACGATTTGTCCTTCTCGGGTTCTATTACTGTATAGAGTACCATCTCCTCTAATTTTTCCAGGGTTAACATCAATAGAACCTTGACCTACGGTATTATACCAAGTATGTTTTCCATCAAAACCACCATATGCTACTTTATGTCCTTGGATTATTGTTTGTACATAATTTTCAAATGAATCTGCATATGTGCCATTTGCAATAGCACGGTTATAGTGTTCTCTTAAATCTTTTGACGCTTTTACATAGTTTTCATTAATAGGCTTTCCGCCATTACCGGCATTTCTTACTAATTCATCAGGGATGAATTCATCAGATCTTCTTCTGTATTTTGCTTCAATATTTGATTTTTTTGCTCCCTTAGTTTTTATATCATCAAATTGTTTTTCAACTTTAAGCCCTAATTCTTTTGCTCTGAGCTTCAATCTGTTCCACAAATCCTTAGCGACATCCATATGGTTTTTGAACTTAACGCCAATACGTTTGTAGATTTTTTTATAATCCGCCACACTCACCATATTTTCGATAGCTTTTATAACAGCATAGTAGCTCCTTGCAAGCTTTTTACCGAGTTTTATTCCAAGCTCTTCTGCGCTTGATGTAGTGTTCTTCGTTTCAGAAGTTTTTTCAGTCTTCGGAGCAGTTTCTGCTTTAGAAGCGTCTGCCTTTTTCTCAGCTTTAGGTGCTTCTTCCGCCTTCGGGGTTTCTTCGGCATTAGGAGTCTCGGCTTTTTTCTCAGCTTTTGGAGCTTGCGCAGCATCAGGAGCTTCGCCGACTTTCTTTTCGGCAGAATGATGAACTTTGACTTCTAAGCTCTTAATCCTGTTATCAATAGATTCATATAGGGTTTTGTAACTTTGTGTAACACCGCCGAATTCGTGTTCCTTGGTTTGAAGTTTTGTTCTCAACTCCTTAAGAGCTTCTATATCATCAGTTGATTTGATATACTCGTTCAAAACGCGCATATCACTGTTTTTCAACTCATTATGTCTTTCAAAGATGTGGTCAACATCAGCTTTATTGTTAGCTTTTCTTGCCGCATCAAACGTTGCCTTCGCACTCGGGTCAAGTTTTGACGCTGCTTCATCAATTTTTCTGAGCAAACCGCGGCGCATTTCTCTGTCTTGGATAGCTCCGACTTCATGACGAACTCTTGCCAACTCTTCAGGGGAAACATCAGAGTTCTTAAGCATTTCTTCGACTTCGTTCTTAATATCAGCAGCTTTCTTAGTCCCAATTCTAACTTCGCTTGGATGAGCCGTACCGCTAGAGGTTGCTTTATCAAGTGTTTTTGTGGTGGACTGATGTTCAGGAAGCTCACCCGCAACATTCGGTTTATTCGGAACATTTCCGGCCTTAACACCTTTGCCGCCAATTTGTACATGCGCAAGTCTGGCCATTAAGAAGTTCATAAACATGTCAACTCCGGCATCGGTCTTACCATATTCCATACCCAAACCTTTGCTTGTCACATACGATGCCATCATATCGGCAGCGTCTTCAAGAACTTCTTTTGCGACATTGCCAGAAATCTTGAATGTCTTAGCAACTATGGGAGCCAGCCTGCCAGCAATAGCAGCACTACAAACACCACCTGCTGCAAATGCCATGTTTGTCTTGACATGTTCTTTAATTTCGTCCACACTTCGTCCGTCAGATTTCAATACCGCGTATGTTGCAATACCTGCCTGAACAGCAGTCTGCGCAGCCCTTGTCAAAGTAACCGCCAATTTGCCGTATTTAGCTACCATAGCTGTTATTCGAACTCCTGCAGCAGCTTGACCTCCCGGAATAAAGGCAAGTGCAACTGTAGCCAAAATTTCAAGCGAGCCTGTACCAATAGCTTCAGTTAGTTGCATATTGTTATTAAATATACCTACTTCTTTTACAATGTCATTTGTACCAAATACACCTTTTTTAATAAGTTCAATATCTTGTGCCATATCTTCAAGAGAAGAACCCTTCGTTATACTATTATAATTATCTTGGAATGTATTTTTTAATAACTGCAATGCATTCGTTAAAGCTTCTTTCAAATCGCCACTATCACTACCAACTGCCGCAATAAATTGGTTAATTTCATCATCAGTATAGCCAAATTTTTCTTTTATTAAATCTCTAAATTCACCCGCAGAAAGGGTTCTACCTTGTAGAATTAATGTATCCACAGATTCAATCATACTCTTATACCCATATGCTTGGGTGTAATTCTCGACTGCAGTGTTATATGCGGCAATTTTTTGTTTATCAAATTCAACACCGAAAACTTCTTTAAAGATTTTTTTGAATTCGACTTCGTCTTTGGCATTAGCCAGTTTCTCTATTTCATCAGCATGCTTACCGACTTTTTCTCTCATCTCGCCAATAGTCTTACATCCGAACAGACCACAAACCCAATCGGAACTTTTGGCAATCCAATGTTCTCCCTCACGGGCAGTATCAAAATCACTTTTCGCTTGTGCACTGTCCCCCTGCGCCATTTCTGCAGTCTGTGCAATTGCTTCTTCATCACTGATTTCTTCCGCGTCTTGCATTTTAGCAATAACTGAACCTAACATTGCATCAAGAATAGTTTCCAATTTAGCACTGTCAACTTTTCCAACCTTTGTAATATATTGATACTTTGCTTCTGCCTTAAATTCAGCGAGCAACTTATCGAGTTCTTCTTTATTTACACCAACTTCGATTCCCTTTTGGTATAAAGTTTTTGCTAAATACTCAACAGCATCTTTTCTAATTGTAGGAGCTGAAAATTCCTGTCCTATAAACTTGACAAGAGATAAATCAGGACTAATCTCTTTATATGCTTTTAAAACATCAACTATATTATCCTTATTGACACGCCTTAATGCAGTTTGAAAACGAGATTGTCCAATGGCATGGTGTTCCTCATCAATAGCATCATGGAGTTCTTGGGCAACAGCTCTTGCCTCTTTTTTTTGTTCTTGTTTTTTTTGCGCAGCTACTTCGTCAGCTTTTCTTTGAGCTTCTGCAGCTTCTTGTTCGGCTTTTATTCTTTTTTCTTCTTCAATGCGTGCAATATAATCTTTGTAATCACCAACAGCTTCAGCTTTTGATTTTCTGCCGGCTTGTATCTTTGCATAATCTTCCGCGTCCATTTGTCCCGGGATTTTTATCTCTTCACCTACAACAAAATATACTTTTGGGTGTTTTCCACGAATTTTTGATGCATTAACTTTTATCAAATCTTCAACCGAACAGCCAAAGCGTTTCGCAATCAAGGCGATGCTTTCACCGTTTTGTACAACAACACCTTCTGTGTTGCCGTTCGCATCATAATGAACTTCATATTCTTTTCCGTCGACAACTTTTTTCTGACGTCTTACGGTATCATCTACATAAAAGTTTTCGATATAATCGTCACCGTTGTATGTTGTATCAGTTCTTTCTGTTTCGTTGTTTTCATTTTTTCTTGTGCTTGTAGCTCTTACGAGTTCACCGTTTTCTTTAACAGTAACAGTTTTAGTATCATCACTTGTTTGAGTAGTTGTTTCCTTGTCTCCGTCATAAACAGTTTCTGAATTGTTTTTGGAATCAACTCTTTTCTTCAAAACAAATTCGCCGTTTTTATATTCATAACTGTCAACTACTCCTGATTCTTTATCAGTTACGGTCTTGTCCTTCGGATTCCCCTCAGAATCATAGTTCGTTGTCTCAACAGAATTTTCTTTTGTTTGAACCTCTTTCACCTTTTTCCCGTCAGCATAACTTGTTTTTGTTTCAACCCCGTCTTCTATAACAGTTTCGTTCAAAAGATTTCCATCTTTATCTTTATGTGTTTTTGTTGTTTTGTCACCATTTTTAACAGTTGTAATTACTGAACCGTCTTCAAAAACCTCTTCCGTATGTCCGTCTTCATACGTAACAACCTCTATCCCCACCCCCGTGCTGGTTTCGACATTTTTAATTCCTTGAGCTTTTGCAGCTTCTGACATCTTGTTCAGAAGCTCCATCAAAAGTTTCGCCCCGCCGCGTCCGAGTTTGCCGTCTTCGTCTTCAAGCTTTTTGGCTTCTTTCATAGAAAGATTATCATCCCCGCTCAATTCAGCGAGCAATTCTTGGAGGGAGTCCAATTCTGTCCTATCCAACTTTCCATCACCGTTTTTATCTATACGACTAAAAATAGACTTCAATTTCTCATTATCCTTGATAAGTTCTGAGCCTTTCAACCCGCTTTTAATCTTGCTAAAATCTATTTCACCCAGTTTTCCGTCTTTTCCCAATGAGAATTTGTTGATGTCTGTCATTTTAAATCTTCTTTCCTTAATTTTACGCCTTTACACATGAGAGATAACGGCATTTTTTCAAAAAACTTTAGAGTTTGACAATGATTTGTTACAAAAGTTAATATAGTTATATGTGTGGGAACTTTGAGCTAAAACGTTATTTACATTATTGAATCCGGTAGTATAATTAAGGTATATGCGGGCGTAGTTCAGTGGTAGAATGCTTCCTTCCCAAGGAAGAGGTCGCGAGTTCGAGTCTCGTCTCCCGCTAATAGAAAAGAGCCACTTATGTGGCTCTTTTCTATTAGTTGCGATGACAGAGGAGAGAACTTATTTTGAGTTCGAGCGACCTGTGAGCAGAGTGCGGAGTGTGTTTGCCAAGTGATAAAATCACGAAGGCAAAACACGTAGACACGTTTAACGCGAACAGGTCAAGACAGTCTTGTCTCCCGCTGTTAAAAAGAACTAGATATATCTAGTCCTTTTTAACTTACTGAGACTCGACTCTTCTCTATTAGTTGCGATGACAGTATGGCTTGACCTCCAAGTGCGAAGCACTTTATCGAGTTCAGCGCGAACAAGCCAAATGCGTGATTTGCAGTTTTATGTTAAACTTCATATATGAGTAACATTACAACCGGCAGGCGCGGCGAACAACTTGCACAAGAATTCTTGGTCAAACAAGGATATAAAATCCTTGAAACCAACAAACATTTTTCAAGATATTGCGAAATTGATATTATCGCACAAGACCGCGACACGCTAGTATTCTGTGAAGTTAAGACCCGTAAAAACAATGCGTGCGGAAGCCCTCTGGAAGCTATTACAAAATCTAAATACGAAAATATTAGAAAAGGGGCTTTTCTTTATTCTCAAGAAAACCCCGTATGTAAGAAGATGAGAGTTGATGTTATTTCAATTGTTCTCGAGCCAAAATTAGAGATAAAACATTTGAAGAATGTGTAAGTTTGGTAGGTAAAATTACTAGTTTGGCGTGATATTGTGACCAAGTGATCAAGTGAATAAGTGACCAAGAATTTTGGAGATAATTTACCCCCGTCATCCTTCGCATACGCTCAGAATGATTGTGTATCTTCATTACTATTTTAAAAGAGTAGAGATAAATCTGATAGAATCGTCTTTGAGTTCGCGAACGAAATCTTTAGCAATTTTAGAGAGAGGTCTTTCGTCGATTTTATCGAAGATAGCATAAATAGGGTCACCGCCATTGTTGAATCTCATTTGACGGTCTTGTTTATTAAGATAGAAGCATTGAAAATCTTCAGGGATTTCAATAGAACCTGCCGGTTTTTTATTTCTTTCGATTGCTGAATAAGTAGTTGACATCTTTTTATCTCTCTCTTGAATAGCTCTTACATATATATAAAGTATATAAGTATAAAATAATTGCCTTTTTTGATTGTGTTTGTAAAGAAATGTTAAGGGGGTAAATATATCAACTAACCCCTCATCCTAACCTTCTCCCGAGGGGAGAAGGAATAATTTCCTCTGTCATGCTGAACTGGTTTCAGCAGAGGTAAATATTTTGACTGGTTAGTGTAAACTACAAACCTGTAAGGTCCTGAAATAAATTCAGGACGACAATTTTAAAATATATTTACCCCCATGCCTATGATTGTTTTTATCTCATTAGTGTCCGATTAATAATTGTTGTGACATACAGCTTTTGTCAATAGGATTTACAACATGTTTTCATGCAAAAATTTTAACAATTTTAACAATGTTGCGAAACGTAAAGTTGTTGATTTTACTGACTTTCGGGGATTGTGACGTTTTGTGAATTTGTTGATATAAATCAGTGTTTGAATTATCATTTAAATATAGGATTAGATTTGGGGAAGAGAATGTTATTCTCTTATTAAAGGATAGTTATAAATTATAATTCGAAATAGAAATAGCTAGCCTTACGTTGTTAAATTAGGAGGTCGTAAGTCAATATGCAAAACAGTTTGAATAAGGAAAGAAATATAGTAGAATTTGCCTCATCGAAAGTAGCTACAGATGTTATCAAGGGTACATCAGCACCAAATGGTGAGTTTGTTTCCCAGGTTTCTAAACTGGAAGCTCCTAAGACTGCACAAATAACTCCAATCAAGGTTAGAGCTATTTCTGTTATCAAGAAAGACGGAACTTCTGAACCGTTCGACAACAAGAAAATTATCAATGCGGTAAAAAAATCAGCTACAAGAGCTCTCGTACAATTGACTGACGAGGACTTGCAAGAAATATGTGATTTTGTAGATAATAATATTATAAGAATGAATAAACAAGAGGTTTCTATCGCTGATATGCACAACCTTGTTGAAGGTGCTCTTGAACACCTTTACCCAAGTGTTGCACAAAGCTACAGAAACTACAGAAATTATAAACAGGATTTCGTACATATGCTAGACAAAGTTTATCAGGAATCTCAAAGAATTATGTACATTGGTGATAAAGAAAACGCCAATGCCGATTCTACACTTGTTTCAACAAAACGTTCTTTGATTTTTAACGAACTTAACAAAGAATTATACAAAAAGTTCTTCTTAACAGTAGATGAACTTCAAGCTATCAGAGACGGTTATATTTATATCCACGATATGTCTGCAAGACGTGACACAATGAACTGTTGTTTATTTGATGTCGCATCAGTGCTTAAGGGCGGATTTGAAATGGGTAACCTCTGGTACAACGAACCAAAATCACTTGATGTTGCGTTTGACGTAATCGGTGATATCGTAATGGCAGCTGCAAGCCAACAGTACGGCGGTTTTACCGTACCGGAAGTTGACAAAATCCTTGCTCCTTATGCTGCAAAAACATACGAAAGACAGAATAACAAGTATTTATGCTTAGGTTTGTCCTTTGAAAAGGCGAGAGAAGCTGCAATTGCAGATGTTCAAAAAGATTTTGAACAAGGTTTCCAAGGTTGGGAATACAAATTTAACACAGTAGCATCCTCAAGAGGTGACTATCCGTTCATTACAGTAACAACAGGTTTGGGTACTGAAGAGTACGAAAAAATGGCTACTTTGGCTATGTTGAAAATCAGAATGGGTGGTCAGGGTAAGAAAGGTAACAAAAAACCTGTATTGTTCCCTAAAATAGTTTTCTTGTATGACAAAAATCTTCACGGAGAAGGCAAAGTTAACGAAGATTTATTCAAAGCCGGTGTAGAATGTTCTAAGAAAACAATGTATCCTGACTGGTTATCATTGACCGGCGAAGGCTATGTTGCTTCAATGTACAAAAAATACGGAAAAGTTGTTTCACCTATGGGTTGCAGAGCATTCCTTTCACCTTGGTTTGAAAGAGGAGGTATGGAGCCTGCTGATGAAAACGATACTCCGGTATTTGTAGGTCGTTTCAACATCGGTGCTATCAGCCTTCACTTACCGATGATTTATGCTAAGGCTAAGAAGGAAAGCAAAGATTTCTATGAAGTTCTTGATTACTATCTTGAATTAATCAGACAACTTCACATCAGAACTTATGATTACTTGGGCGAAATGAAAGCTTCAGTAAACCCGCTTGCATTCTGCGAAGGCGGTTTCTTGGGCGGTCATTTGGGAATCCATGATAAAATCAGACCTGTTCTTAAATCTTCTACAGCGTCATTCGGCATCACAGCATTGAACGAGTTGCAAGAAGTTTATAACGGAAAATCTCTTGTAGAAGACGGTCAGTTTGCTCTTGAGGTTATGGAATACATTAACAAGAAAACTCAAGAATACAAGAAAGAAGATGGAATTCTTTATGCGATTTATGGAACACCTGCAGAAAATCTTTGCGGTTTGCAGGTTAAACAATTCAGAAAGAAATACGGAATTGTTGCAAATGTTTCTGATAAACCGTATGTTTCAAACTCTTTCCACTGCCACGTTTCAGAACAAATTGGACCTATCGAAAAACAAGATTTGGAAAAGAGATTCTGGGATTTGTTCAATGGCGGCAAAATCCAATACGTAAAATATCCGATTGATTATAATACAGAAGCAGTTGAAACGCTTATCAACAGAGCAATGGATATGGGATTTTATGAAGGCGTAAACCTTTCTCTATCATATTGTGATGATTGCGGTCACCAAGAATTGAATATGGATGTTTGTCCTAAGTGCGGTTCAAAGAACTTAACCAAGATTGAAAGAATGAATGGGTATCTTGCATATTCAAGAGTTAAGGGGGATTCAAGACTCGCAGATCACAAGATGGAAGAAATCAAAGATAGAGTTTCAATGTAAAAAATAGTTGATAAAGAGTATATTTTAAGAGACCAATGTATTTTATATTGGTCTCTTGTCTTGTTTTCTAACTTGCTTTTTTTTATATAGTAATATATAATACTAGTGATTTTGCAAAAAAAGTGCAAAATGAGGTTAAAAATGTTACTAAAATTTAAAATTAAAAATTATAAATCATTTTATGATGAAATGATATTTTCAATGGAACCGGCACCCAAACAAAAAGATATTGAGTATAGCGTTCTCAAAACTAAATGTGGAAAGGCTTTGTCTTCAGCTGTAATTTATGGTGCAAATGCAGCAGGTAAATCAAATATTATTGGTGCAATGGATGTCTTAAAACAAATTATTGTTCGAGGACATATTAATAATAGTGAACAAAAGACAAAAAATTATGCAGCTAATATACTTGAACTCATACCTAATGATGTTACAAGAGAGGTCATTCCAATAGAATTTTCTATTGCATTTATTGAGCAATCTTTTATTTTTGATTACAATTTAAAAATCTGTGTTGGCGATTTTTTAAACAATATGTCAGATGAGAGAAAGATTGTTGGGGAAAAATTGCTAATAAATGAAAAGCCTATTTTTGAACGCAATGAGAATCAAATAAGAATTTGTGATGGCATTAACAGGTTTAAACGATATATTTCTCCAATGGTATTAAAAAATGCAAACATGATATCATTATTAGCAAATGATAGTCTGAATACTAAAGATTTATTTTTAACTAATGGATTTAAATCTATTATAAGTCAAAAGTTTGCAAATATTATAATGGACTGGTTTGCTGATAAGTTCAATGTTATATATGATGCGAATACTTTTAGATCAGACATTGCTCCAAGCAGTTATGACTTTAAAAAAGATACTTTAAATATTCTTGGTTTTATTGATGAAGCAGCACAGGAATTAGGAATTACATCAAATCATATCGGCTATGTATGTGATGATGAAAAGAATCTAATTTTGAGTTCTGTATTTCAAAATGGGGATAAAGGTTCTATAATTCGCGCTGACTTTATTGAATCATTGGGAACTTTGAAATTCATTAATATATTATTTCCTATTATTACAGCACTAAAACATGGTGGAACTCTTGTGGTGGATGAGTTTGACAACTCATTGCATCCGATGATTATTATGAATATTATAAATATTTTTCATAATGATGAAATAAATATTAATAAAGCTCAATTAATATTTAATACGCACAATCCGATATTTTTAAATTCAGCTTTGTTTAGACGGGATGAGATAAAGTTCGTTGAACGTGATGATAAAGGCTTTAGTACACATTATTCATTATCTGATTTTTCATTACCTTGTAATAAAAGGGTTAGGAAAGGTGCGGACTATATGAAAAATTATTTTATCGATCGTTATGGTGCTATTAGAAATGTCGATTTAAGCCCTATTATAGAAAAACTTATAAATAATGAAGATTTTAATATTAAAGAGATGGGAGAACGTCACTAAACATGAGAAGGGAGTTGTATACAGCAGAGGTAATATGTGATGGGGAATCGGAAGTTGCATACTTTGAAAAACTTCAAGAGCTAATCAACAACACAGAAGAACGTTGTATGAATGTCAAATTTAACACTTCTTCAAGTATACACATCTCTAAAACAGTAAAATCAATACGAGGAATTTATGGAAAAGACTGGTTTTATATCATTGATAAGGAATCTGCGCGTAAGGAACATCGAAATCGATTTGAAGCGAAATTAAAGGAATTTAAAAAAATAAAAAAATATGATAAAAAAGGGAAATTGTTACTTGGATATTCAAATATTGCTTTAGAATTGTGGCTTTTGTGGCATAAAACGAATTTTTCAAAACCAGTAACTAGTGCGGAAGACTACTGGGAACCGATAAGAAAAGCATATCATCTTAATGATATTCAACGCTTTGAAACATATAAGTCCGATGATGTTTTTAAAAATAGGGTTTTAACAAAGCTAACAATTGAAGACGTGAAAGATGCAATTAGGCGTGCAGAGAACACTGAAATAAATAATCGTAGTATTGAAACAACACGAAATATGTATGGATTTGAATACTACGAAATCAATCCTTCTGCATCAATACATAGAGTTGTTCAATATATTTTGGAGCAAGTAGGGTTATTTTAGGGTTATGGAATATATTCGCTGTTTTGCATATAGATTTCAAACTCTTCTTTGATATTTGTGGATGATGCCGAGAGTGAATAACCTTCCATTTTGAATGTCTTTGTTTTTTGAGAAGGGACTGAAAGCTTGTATTCTGCTTCGTATTGTGTCCAGCAATCATAAAATTCGCCCAAAGTTTGGCATACAAAGCCCATTCTTTTTGCGATATTGTTGAAGTCGCGTAGTTTGATTTCTTCAATATCAATTCCGCAATTGTAGTCGGAAAAAGCTAACGCGATAAATTCTCCAGAATGAGAAAGTGAAAAGTGTTTTTTGTCGGATTTTAGGATAGGTTTGTTTCCGTCAAATATTATTTCGCGGTCTTCAATATGGTAAAAATCGCGAAGAATTCTATCAATCATTAAATAAGATAGACAGTGAGAATTCCACCTTTTAGGGTCAGAAATCTCACGTTTCTGAAAACCTTGAAGAAGTTCACGGTGAACGTTATCGGAGTTAATTATTTTTATAATAAAAATATCCATAGAACAATTTTACAACAAATACGGGCGGTCAGTATTCTGACCGCCCGTATTAAAAAATCTTCTTACCAAATATTTCTTAAAGAATTAAGTACGGTTGTTATTCTTGCTGAAAATTCAGAATTGTTATCGCTTGATAAATTTTTCAAGGCTTCTTCTGCTTGCTCAAAATCTGAACTAGAATAATCCCAATTCAATGCTTTATCTTGATTGCCACTTATTAATAACAAATCGTTCAGTGCGGCAATTGGAGTTTCCTCAGTGTATGTTGCGTTGTCTAATCTCTCTTTTGCAGAAGCAATTTCCAAATCTTTCATTGATTTGATTTTACTCATGTCAATTTTTGTAACCCTGTGAGGTTGAAGAGCAATTGAATCTAGTTTTTCAGGAGTTCTCGTTTTAAAAATTAAAGTTGTATGGTAATCCTCAGCACAATTAGACATAATATCTTTATAGGTAGCAATTGTTTTTTTATCGGAAGTCGCAGTATTTATACTTTTTTCTAAGACTGGAACATATAATATATTCCAATCACCGGTTCTTTGATAATTTTCTTCAGCTTTGTCTAATTCTTCTAACAATTTTTCATTATCAATTGTGGTAAAGTTACCGTTTACATGCTCTTCTACCCAATGTATTAGTTTTGTATTTATTTCTTCATCTTTGTGTGAAAACATTACGCAATTAGGCATTTCTGTTGGTCTGCCTTCTCTAAAACGTTGAATTTTATCAAGAAGTTTTGGTCTTATTTCATTGTTTTTTACATCTTGTATGGAAGCTTCGTATTTAATTTCATTAGCATTTTTGGCTGTTTTTTTATTAGTTTCAGCAATTTTTTCATTGAATTTTATATTTTCTAATTCACTTCTTATGACAACCATTTTATCAACATAATTACGAGCTATATCTCTATAACTATCATTTTCAAGCATCCTTTCTATTTCTGTGATACCTAATGTCATTACGCCAACTAATACTCTATCAACTATATTATTTGTATTATATGTTCCAGTATGTCCATGTAATTGAGCTTTATGGTCGGGGCGATGCTCTTTCAAGTAATCATACCTACCATTATATAAGCTTTTTTCCAAGATTCTAAATTTTTTGTCAAATCTGCTTTAACACATTTCACGGTTCCATCTGAATGTACAGCTCGCAACTTCATAAGACCTCTTCCTTGAAAAAATACCTCTCTTTTTGCAAATTCATCACTACCAATTTTATTGATTCCCTCTCTGTTAGTTTGCTTGTTTGTTTTCTCAATTTTGTTTATATAATTTGTCTGGCTGATTCCATTAATTGGCATTAACATTTTTCTTATTCCTTTCTTTTGTTATAAATTTATTGATTAATATCATACATCCACTAATAACCGTACCTGTAATAACACCAAATGCAATTCCTTTTTTAAAATTTTTGTTGTTTTCCAGTTCCTTTATTTTTGCATCTATATCATGAACCTTTTGAATCTGTTCCGAGATTTCTTTTAAGCGTTTTTCATAAGGTTTCATTTTTTCAAAAATCTCTTTTTCTTTTTCTTTTAGTCGTTCATAATCAAAAAATTTCTTTTTATCAATATTATTAATATCAAGTCGTTTATTCACTCGATGAAGTTGAGTTGCTGTAGAATCAAGGAGCGAAGGATTTTTTGTCTGGAAAAGAATTGTAGTTGCACTGTCTTCTGCACAGTTAGACATAATGTCCTTCATGGCTGCGATTTCTTTTGATGTTGCTTTCTGTATATCTATATATTGATCTAAATTTTTTACAAAAACTAAATTCCATTCTCCATCAATTGGTTTCTTATTCTTTTCCATGTACTCTGTCAAATTTTTTACAGCATTACCTTCAATTATCGTACGTTGAGATTGGCTTTGTGTACAAAGCCAATTATAAAGGCTTAATCCGAAGTCGGAAGATTCTCCTATAAGCATAATACAGTTGGGCATTTCTGTAGGACGGCCTTCTTTATATCGTACAATTTTAGCAGAGCAGCAGGTTTGTAAATCATACCTAAGTTTTGACTCGGGTATATTCATATCATTTAATTCTTCAATGATTCGCTTTCTTTCCGGCTCCAATTCCTTAAGTTTTTCCAGTAATGCATTTTGTTTTTTTAGACATACATCATTTTCAGGTATTAAATCCATTGATTTAATAGTTTCTTGTTCTTTTTCGCCAAGCAGTAGTTTATGTTCTTTTTCAAATTTATCTCTGCAATTTTTCCAACCCAAATAACCTCCTACCGGAAGAGTTATAAATCCGGTAAAATATGCCCAATTAGCGCTACTTTTTGGGGGTGAGGATTGTGATTTATATGAAATTTGATTATTCTGGATTTTGTTTATAATCATTAAGTATGAACCTCATTTGTCATTAATGTATTCATTTCATTTAGATATTTATCAATTGCTTCTTTATCAATAGTAGGTTTTGTACAGTTAATAGAGTCTATAATACTTTGTTCCGAGAATTTATTATCAGGTATATTTAAACATATTTCTTTAATTTGAGTAATATTATATCTCTGTCCTGTCATTTTTTCTTTTGCTTCTAATAAATTCGCAATTTTATTATAATCAAGGTTGTCACTTGATCGCTCTTTTGAGTAATATTTTAAAATATCAATTTTATTTTGTGAGTTTGGTGGATCCATTGATACAATATATGGGAACAAATTGTCTTTGCCTGTTAGTGGCAGTTCTATATCCAAAGGATCATTTGTAGTTGCAAAAACAGTGCAGTGATATTCTTTAGAACAAATAGGTAAGATTTCTTTTAATTTTGAAATCACTGCAGGATTATTTTTTGCTTCTCTGTCTAATTCATCAATAAATAGGATAGTTCTTACTCCTTTTTTCTGAAACAGAATTTGTGACTGTTGCATTTTATGTTCTAACATTTCTACAAAATTATTTGAACGTCCCTTTTCTAACATGCAGCCCGTTTCAGCTGCGAATGCTCTTGCAAAAGTAGTTTTGCCATTGCCAGTCGGACCAAAGAATAGCACGCTGTTAGGAACATCTGCCTTTTCACCAGCTTGTTCTTTTCGTATTTCACTTATAAAATATTTGTCTAAAATATTTTTTTCTTTATCATAGCCTGCAATTCTTTGAAAGCCTTTTGAATTTCCTGAAAGTTTTGCGCGTAAAGTTTCTAAGGCATCGCCAATTCTTAATACATGTCTTAATTCAGCTTCATTATCATCAATGCTAATATTTTGACAGTATTCATTTTTTATTTGCTCAGTTTTTTTGTTTTCATCTTTGATTCTAGACAAAATTTCATCTTGTTCTTTAACAACTGCCAGCTTCTGTTTAGCCTCCATTTTATCTACTTGGTCATATTTTTTAAATTTATACCATGGTTTTTCACGTTCTATTTTTCTTCTTATATCCATTTCCGCCGTTATAGAATCCAGTCGTGATGACAGATACTTGGCACTTTTCGCAGCACCTTCTCTCATGGTTTCATTAATTTTACTGATACTTTCTTCTGCTAATTTTCGGGTCTTTAAACCTATATTAACTCCTGTTTTAGAATTTATTGAAACTGCTTTAAATGAATTTTGATTACTAACTGAATGAATTTTCATGCTATATCCTCCTTTTAGTAATTATAATGTGCCTAAAGATAATTTTTGCTATTTTTAAGTGTATTATTTACAAATCTTTATTAAAGCTATAATAAATAAGGGCGGTCAGTATTCTGACCGCCCTTATTAAATTTATCAATGAAACATCAACGATTTGCATCGGTTTGCAAAAAGGCATTAGCCTCTGCTTGCTCCCGCTTTCTCGATAATTTCTTTTTCGATATTTGCAGGAACTTGTTCGTATTTTTGGAATTCCATAGAGAATGTACCACGACCTTGAGTATTAGATCTCAAGTCAGTAGCGTAACCGAACATGTTAGCAAGAGGAACAACTGCTCTTACAATAACGTTTCCTGTATTACCTTGTGGTTCTTGACCTTCTACACGACCACGTCTTCTTGAAATATCACCGATGATTGTACCTGTGAATTCATCAGGAATTTCAATTTCAACTTTCATCATAGGTTCAAGGATACAAGGTTGAGCCTTTCTTGTACCTTCTTTGATAGCCATTGAACCTGCGATTTTAAATGCCATTTCAGAAGAGTCGACTTCGTGGTAAGAACCATCATAAAGTTCAACTTTAACGTCAATCATAGGGAATCCTGCTAAGATACCGCCTTCAAGAGCTTCTTCCATACCTTTTCTAGCCGGTTCAATGTATTCTTTCGGAATAGCACCACCGACGATTTTGTTTTCGAATACAAAACCTTCGTTTTCACCTGCAGGAGAAATTCTGATTTTAACGTGACCGTATTGACCTTTACCACCTGACTGACGAGCGAATTTAGAATCTTGATCAGCAGTTCCTCTGATTGTTTCTCTGTATGCAACTTGAGGTTTACCGATGTTAGCTTCAACTTTGAATTCTCTCAACATACGGTCAACAATAATATCAAGGTGAAGTTCACCCATACCTGAAATAATTGTTTGACCTGTTTCTGTATCAGATTTAACTCTGAATGAAGGATCTTCTTCAGCAAGTTTCTGAAGAGCGATACCCATTTTATCTTGGTCAGCTTTTGTTTTTGGTTCAATAGCAACAGAGATAACCGGTTCAGGGAAAGTCATTCTTTCAAGGATGATAGGTGCTTTTTCGTCGCACAAAGTATCACCTGTAGTAGTGTCTTTCAAACCAACTGCTGCACAGATGTCGCCTGCGTATACTTCAGTTTCTTCAAGTCTTTGGTCAGCGTACATACGAACAAGTCTTGAAATACGTTCTTTTTTACCGTTAGTAGAGTTAAGAACATAAGAACCTGCTGTGATTACGCCTGAATAAACTCTCAAGAATGTCAAACGACCTACAAACGGGTCTGTCATAACCTTGAATGACAATGCTGAGAACGGTTCAGAGTCAGAAGAATGTCTTTCAGTCTTAGTACCGTCTTCCAATTCACCTTCGATAGCTTTTACATCAACCGGTGATGGCATATAGTCAACAACGTTGTTCAAAAGAAGCTGAACACCTTTGTTCTTGAACGCTGTACCACAGCATACAGGAACGATTTTGTTGTCACAAACTGCTTTTCTCAAACCTGCTTTCAATTCTTCTACTGTGATTGAATCAGGATCTTCGAAGAATTTTTCCATCAAAGCATCATCTTCAGCAGCGATAGCTTCAACCATTGCATCTCTGTATTCTTTAGCTTTGTCAGCCATATCAGCAGGGATTTCTTCTTCTCTGATATCTGTACCCAAATCGTTAGTATAGATTTCAGCTTTCATCGTCATAAGGTCGATAAGACCTGTAAATTTATCTTCAGCACCGATAGGTAACTGGATAGGAACAGCGTTAGCACCTAATCTGTTTTTGATTTGATCTACAACTCTGTAGAAGTCAGCACCTGTTCTGTCCATTTTGTTAACGAAAACCATTCTAGGAACTTCGTATCTGTTAGCTTGTCTCCAAACGGTTTCAGATTGTGATTGAACACCACCTACTGCGCAGAATACAGCAACAACGCCGTCTAATACACGCAAAGAACGTTCAACTTCAATTGTGAAGTCAACGTGCCCAGGGGTGTCGATAATGTTGATTTGGTGTCCTTTCCAAGTTGCAGTTACAGCTGCTGATTGGATTGTGATACCTCTTTCTCTTTCTTGTTCCATAAAGTCAGTTACAGCAGCACCGTCGTGTACTTCACCGATTTTATGAGTTTTACCTGTGTAGAACAGGATACGTTCAGTTGTAGTGGTTTTACCTGCATCGATGTGAGCAGCAATACCAATATTTCTGATTTTTTCTAATGGAGTTTTTCTAGCCATTTTAGTCTTTTCCTTATATTTGCTACTACTATTTATACTGTTACCAGTTCTGTCACTTCACTTTCGGGCTTGAAAAAATTTCATACTAAACCGACATGTGAAGGGCTAGTTTTATTGTCACATAAACATGTTTTGCGGGCAAGTACCTAAGTTTTAAGCGATTGAAGACAAAAACGGAACATATTTTCATATGTTCCGGATAATTAGAAGTTTTAATGAAAAAATTAAATTTAGTAATACCACAAGGTATCATAACCAGAGCGGGTATCAAGATACTTATCGCTGCATACATATTCGTACGATTCATATGCTCTTGAACCTGGGCGATTAATGTCATACCATTGCTTCCAAACATTTCTGCCGCTTGCAACTACCCTGCCGGAACGGTCAAGTGCTGAATATGAGACGGTTTTTGCATAATTAGATGTGCAATCAATGAATGAGTTAGTATTAATTGTGTAAATATTACGACCATTTATGACTTCAAGTGGTCCCGCGTTGGTAGTGTATTTTGTACGCATTGTGTATGTTCCGTAATTGGTAGATGGTCTAATGCTATCAGAATCAATGTAATGATTAGCACCAATTTTAACCCAGTTTGTTGCAAATGACGGTGCGCAAGTTAATACTATAACACCTAAAACAACAAATTTCTTAAGTAGATCAAATTTCATAAAAGTTCCCTTTCCTCTTAATGTATCTATATAGACAACACACATAGTATAATATATTAAATACTATATGTCAATATATTTAACCTATTCTCATATAGACGATACCTGTTTGTTTCGGTGTTGAATAAAAAATATAATATTGTTAATGAAATCAGAAATTAATAAGAAGCTTGGAAATAGGATTAAATATTTACGACTCCAAAGGGGCTTGAGTCAGGAGAAACTCGCTGAGGCGATTGATATCGCAACAACATCTTTGAGTTATGTAGAAACAGGTCGTGGTTTTATGACGCTGGTCACGCTTGAAAAATTGGCTAAAGTTTTGAATGTTGATTTATACGAGATTTTCCAATTTTCGACTGTAAACACAAAAGAAGAAATGTATGATTATATAATGTCTAAACTGGATATTATTAAAAATGATGATGAAAAAATGAAAATGGTATATAACATTTTCAAAAATTTATTCTGATTGATTTAGATGTGTGAATATTGTTCTTTGTGAGAATTTTTGCTAAAATACGCATTATAAGGAGTTTATTATGTTTAAAAATTTAGCAAAAGAACTCAGAGAGTTTATTCTGAGAGGTAATGTTCTTGACATGGCAGTCGGTATCATAATCGGTGCGTCTTTTGGGAAAATAGTTGATTCTTTGGTAAAAGATGTGATTATGCCGCCGATTGGTTTAATTCTCGGTAAAGTGGATTTTTCAAACTTGTATCTGCAAATATTTCCGTATGATGTGAGTTATCCGTCTTTGGACGCAGCAAAAGCGGCAGGTGCGGTGACAATTAATTACGGAATATTTTTGAATAATGTAATTAGTTTTTTAATTGTCGCATGTGCGGTTTTTGCCTTGATTAAGGCAATAAATACCCTCAAAAATAAGGTTTGTAAAGAAGAAGAGGTACAAGCAGAGGTTACGACAAAGGGATGTCCTTATTGCTGTTCAACAATTCCGATTAACGCAAAAAGATGTCCGAATTGTACTTCTGAATTGTAGGATTGAAAAAAAGAGTGGCGGGTTTGCAAAGCAAACC
>CAKVLI010000018.1 GCA_934757155.1 uncultured Candidatus Melainabacteria bacterium
CCCGCCACTCTTTTTAACTTTTTATCTCGGACTAAACTCCAACTTTCATTGTGTTAGCAATTATTTCGTTGAAGCTGTCTGCTTTAAGGCTAGCGCCGCCAACCAAAGCACCATCGATATCAGATTGAGACATTTGTTCTTCGATTGTGTTAGGTTTTACAGAGCCGCCGTAAAGGATTCTGATTGCATCGCCGGCAGCAGATGAAGAAACTTCTTTAACAACGTTTCTAATCATAGCGATTACTCTGTTAGCTTCTGCGCTGTCGCAGGTTTTGCCTGTTCCGATAGCCCAGATTGGTTCGTAAGCGATGATTGATTTAGAAATTTCCTCTTCTGACAAACCGTTCAAAGCAGCTCTGATTTGAGTTGCGATGTGTTGGTCAGTTACACCTGATTCTCTTTGTTCAAGAGTTTCACCACAGCAGATAATCGGAATCAAACCGCCTGCAAGGATAGCTTTAGCTTTTTTGTTAATCATTTCGTCTGTTTCTGAGAAATATTGTCTTCTTTCAGAGTGACCGATGATAACGTGTGAGCAGCCGGCGTCAGCAAGCATTTCAACAGAAACTTCACCTGTGTAAGCTCCTGATTTTTCCCAGTGGCAGTTTTGAGCTGCAACAGCGATTTTGTCGCATCCGCATCCGCAAGTGCATTTTTCTGCATTTACAACGCTTAATGAAGTAAATACAGGTGCTACAATGATTTCAGGCAATTGAGGTGCTGTGAAATCTTTTGTAAAATTCTTTATTCCTTCAAACAATGCTTTTGCATCACTTTGAAGTAAGTTCATTTTCCAGTTTCCTGCAATAATAGGTTTTCTTGACATAATCTTCTCCTTCTTTGTACAAGTGCTACCACACTTGCATGTTAGGACAAACAGGAGGGAAGGTCAAGAAATATCGCAGTTAATAGGAAAAAGTGCAAATATCTAAAAATTAGCAGTTATTTTGTTTGAGAAAATTTCTAGCCCACGCAAAACCATCTTTTGTCTTTACAAAAGTTTCAGGTTTATTTATTGGTACTCCTTCACATCGATAGGTAAAACCTGAACTGTTTTTTACTTGACCGGCACTTCTCCAAATCTGAAGTACGCGTTTTCCTTCTTTATAGAAATCACCTTGCAATTCTTTTCCCGTAAGATTATGATAAAGCTTTTCAGTCATTATTCCATTAACATATTTTACAGTTTCTTTTCGATTACGAGTTTCAAAACGTTGAACCTTGCCTGTGTATTTTTCTCCGGTTTCTGCCAAAATAGCAATGCCGTCTTTAATTTTTATACCAGCTTTTTTTAGAACTTCCTCATAGTTTTTGGGAGCTGTTATTTTTAATCCGATTGCTGCAACTCCTATAGTGGCTAAACCTACCAGAGTACCGGTTAACATAAGTTTGTTTTCTTTATTTTTTTTAATTTCTGTTGGAGAGGTTGCCGATTTTGGTTCTGTAGTTTTAAAATTTACATTTGCTGTTGGTTCTATTCGTAACATAATTATTCCTTTTTTTGTATTATAACATGTTTTAAAGTTTGAGTTCTAACTTATTTTTTGCATCAAGCTTGTTTGTCATATTTGTATTCCAGTTAGTCATTGCTCGTGATAGAGCAGATCCTATTTTAGCAAATATGGATGTTGTTTCTTTCGTTGTTCCTGTTGTACATTCAAGTTTGTTTGCAATCGTTTGTACCATAGGACTTACCTTTTCAGCTTCTAGCTCTGCTAAATATGCTTCTACCATATATCCGGTTCGCTTTGCTTCCTCAATGTTTCCATCCCAAACTTGTTGGGTAAAATAATCAATATATGATTGAGGAGAAGAGTACCTATAATTCCACTTTTTACTAAAAATATTAGAGTAGTCCACATCAATCTCTTTATTAGGAACCCATAGGTAGTTTGTTAATCCACCACATATGTCTTTTGTCATTCTTTCTGCAAGAAATTCACACATATCATTTCCTTTAACAGCATATTTACTGAGTTTAAATTTTGTAATCAACCTGCCAATCGCAGTAGGAACTTCTGTTCCTGCGAGACCTTTCCATACTTTCAATGCGTTGTCATAGCCGTTCCTTTGTTCTAAATGATGCCAATGTGCGGCATGAGAAAATTCATGTACAAATACATGTGCGGAGTGCCCTGTAGAATTCCAACTTGGTAAAATTGAATTATAATTTTTACTAGCTTCTTTTTGTAAGCTGGACATATCGTAAAAACAGTCGAGGTTATGATTACTATTCAAAACAACATCGTTCAAACGATATCCATATTGACCGTATGCACCATTCAAAGGTTCATAATTTAGCTGACTTGGTAAATGCGATTTGCCAAATAACTTTTCAAAAACTTCTACCGTTTTTTTGAAACATTCGGCTACAAAATCGTTTCCTTTTGCATTACAAGTTATTCCTTTGAGAGCAAGTTCTTCCTCTATTTTGTGAGCTGCTACAGGGTTATAAGTTCCGAATGTAATACTTTTATTTTTGGTACCAGCATTATTGCTTCTACCAACCTGCGAATTTGAAATTATTGGACAGATACGCATACGAAACCTTTTGCATAAAATTACACACATGATTATTGTACATGAATAATTGATTTTTGCAATACATATCTGATTTTATTGTGAAAATATTTTATTTTGTAAGTGCGGCTTTCAATCTTGCAAGCGAACGAGCAAGAGCAGCTTGCGCTCTTTGGGTGTCAACTTTAGCGGCACTGTCGGCAAGTCTTGCTTCTGCACGATTTTTTGCGGCATTTGCTCTTGTAACATCAATATCGCATCCGTCCTCGCAAACATCGGTTAAAATAGTTGCTACATTATCTTTGAACTGGAATACACCGCCCATGGTCGCAAAATAGTGGTCAGCACCATTAATTTTTGCCTTCGTAACTCCGATATCAAGCACAGTTGTCACAGGAATGTGGTCTTTCAAAATTCCCATTTGACCGTGTGTGGTCTGAATGGTGAGTTCTTCAACTTCACCTTCAAAAACTATTCTCTCGTGTGTTATTATTTTCAGTCTCATTTTTTTTAACCTTTGGGCGGAGCACATCTCGCCTTCTTACAAGATTTAATTTTCAACTACAAGTGCTCCTTTTAGTGGAACTACCGGCATTTCACAATCTTGCTCACTTTATTGTAATGTTTTTGCCTTTTCAATTGCTTCTTCGATTGTACCAACCATGTAGAAAGCCTGTTCAGGCAAATCGTCGTGTTTACCTTCAATAATTTCCTTGAATCCTCTGATTGTGTCTTCCAGTTTTACGTATTTACCAGGAATGCCGGAGAACTGTTCTGCAACAAAGAACGGTTGTGACAAGAATCTCTGAATCTTTCTTGCACGGTTAACTGTTTCTTTATCCTCGTCAGAAAGTTCATCCATACCGAGAATTGCGATAATATCTTGCAATTCTTTGTATTTTTGAAGGATTTCAAGAACTTTTCTTGTAACTTCGTAATGCTCTTCACCAATGATATTTGGGTCAAGAACTCTTGAGTTTGAAGCAAGAGGGTCAACTGCCGGATAAATACCCAAAGATGCGATTTGTCTTGAAAGTACTGTTGATGCATCCAAGTGTGAGAAGGTAGTCGCCGGAGCAGGGTCGGTCAAGTCATCTGCAGGTACGTAAATCGCTTGAACAGAAGTGATAGAGCCGTCTTTTGTAGAAGTAATTCTTTCTTGTAATTCGCCCATTTCTGTTGCCAATGTCGGCTGATAACCAACGGCTGACGGCATACGTCCCAAAAGTGCTGATACTTCAGAACCTGCTTGTGTAAATCTGAAAATGTTATCGATAAACAGAAGTACGTCTTGTTTTGAGTAATCACGGAAATATTCAGCAGCAGTAAGTGCTGAAAGTCCGACTCTCATTCTTGCTCCAGGCGGTTCGTTCATCTGACCGTAAATCAGAGCAACTTTATCGATAACGCCTGATTCTTTCATTTCGTTCCAAAGGTCGTTTCCTTCACGTGTTCTTTCACCAACACCGCCGAATACTGAAACGCCTGAGTGTTCGGATGCAATATTGTGGATAAGTTCCATAATCAATACGGTTTTACCAACACCTGCCCCACCGAACAAACCGATTTTACCACCTTTTTGGTAAGGTTGAATCAGGTCGATAGCTTTGATACCTGTTTCCAAAATCTCAATATCAGTGTTTTGGTCAACAAGTTTCGGAGATTCTCTATGGATTGGAAGATAAGTATCTGTTTGAATATCTCCCATTTTATCAACCGGCTGCCCAATAACGTTCAAAATTCTTCCTAAGATTGGTTTGCCTACCGGTATTTTAATCGGTTCACCTGTGTTAATAACCTTCATACCGCGTTTCAAACCGTCAGTAGATGACATTGCAACTGTTCTCACTCTGTTTGAACCGAGCATTTGTTGAACTTCTGCGACTACGACAGAACCGTCTTCGCAGTGAATTTGCAATGCATTATATATTTCAGGTAACTCGCCCTGTTGGAACTCTACGTCAATAACAGGTCCGATAATCTGAGTAATTAAACCCTCATTCTTGTTTAAAGTCTGCATTAGTACCTCTTCTTCTTATTTGGGAATAAATAAGCGCTCCCTATCTCTTCTCGCTAATTATACAATAGAAACTTATAATGAGCAAGTTGAACAAAAGGTTAAATATTTTGGTATTGCAATTGCTTCTTATAATTATAATGTTACGCATTGTTAAAATATATTGAATAAATAGTCAAATATTTTGTTCAAAAATACTTATATATAACATACAGTACAAAATAGGGGAATATTAATTGGTTAGCATACAACCGATTAGGTCATTTTTATACAACGTTCAAGCGACAAAGTTTTTATCACCGCAAGCGTTTAAGGCGATAAAGCCTGAAACGCTGAGATATGTGGGTGACGAACTCTGCTTGAGTTCAAGAAAACAAGCTTTGAGTCTTGAAGAAGTTAAACAGCTTTTTCCTACGGGAAAGTTGGAAGACAACTATATCTTGCGCGGGATTAAAGACTTGTTATCCGAATTGAAAACCGACAGACAGATTATTGATTTGACTCCGGAATTGTCAGAAAAAGATTACAAAATGATGCAAACGCTTATCAATCGTGACAACGGCAAATTTATTGAACAGTGGAAAGGCTTTTCTGACACAGATATTGTTCCAAATTCTCAAAAACTTGCTCTGTTTACCAGAACAATGCGATTGACCAAACAAGCTCAGGATTTTTTGGAATTTGATCCGAATCAATGGGAAATAGTGTTTGAAGGAATTATTAAAAAGCCTAAAGATATTATTATGCCACTTTTGGAATACAAAGCGAATTCAAATCCGATAAACATCCCTCTGAGCGAAAAGAAAATTACTGCAGCTCTGAAGAAAACTATTGATTGCATTACAGAATACATAAATATGTTTACGGTCAAAAAAGATTTTATTGCATACCGCGGTGACGGGTCGTTCAACATCCTTTCCGGTGTGAAATACGAGGGTCAAACTATTAGTTTGGCTGAGTTGATGGAAACCTATACCCCAGTTTTTCAGGACATGTATCGAAAAAATGCCTATAATGAAAAAGCTGTTAATGGGTTTATAGAAAAATATATAAAAAATAAAGATGTTCATCAAGCACGCTTTATGTCGATGGGAATGACTGAACGTGCAGCTGATATGTATGCCAAAAAGATAAAATGGAGAATTAGAATCCCAAAAGGAACAAAAGGGGCATCGATTGAAAGCTTCAATGTGGAAAGAGCGCATGAAGCGGAATTTTTGGGTCAAAGAAATGGCGAGTTTCAAATCAAAGATGCATATTACAACCCAAAAAAAGATATATGGTATTTTGATGCATTATTAGAGCAGAATCCAATTGACGAATTGATAGTAAATTGTTAAAATACAGGAAAGGGTAATATATGAAAGTCGAACTAACACCACAAATAACAAATCAAAGAATAAAACTTTCAGACGGAGTCAAGAAGGTGGTAAAAAGACTGAAACCTTTAAAAAATGACACGTTTGAGAAACAGTCTGCTGAAAAGGTTGAAAAGAAAATCATAATATCCCGCAAACATCCAAACTGGTGTGATATGCCTGAGGACGGATATAGAAACAATACTATTGCAAGAACCAGATGCTATTATCCGGAAGATGTCAAGAAAATGGAGTCTATGACAAAAGAAGAGGCTATTGAATACTCTATTGAGCTGGATAAGGCTGGTAAGTATTACTATGATGACAATTATCACGTAGATACTCCGGAATTAGATAAGATAACCAAAGAATATGGCATCGATTTAAACAAATTTATTATTAAGGACAAACCGTGAAAGTCGAACTAACACTATTACCCCAGTTCAGCGGGACATTTATTCTTTTTGAGCATTTCGATAAGTGGGGTTAAGAATTCTTCTTCTCCATCACCTTGAGTTTTTAGGGTGTAATAAGAAATTTCGGCAAGCTCTTTACAGATACTCAAAATAGGAGTTTTTCCGATTTTGGAATGGATTGCGGAGCGTGCAACATTATATCGTAATTCGCGGATTTCGTTTGCGGTGAATTTGTTCAAAATCTCTTCAGTTTCTTCCATTGCAGATTTTGAGTACATTATACCTTTGTATAGTGCAGGAATTGAGTATTCCAAACCGCCTCCGACACAGTCGTGGTTTCTGATTTCGATAAAGTTTCTCAGACGAACTTCAGGGAAATAAAGGTTTGAGTGCAAATTCCAGTCTTCAATCGTAGGTGTGAATCCTTCAAACCCCTCCTTCATGTATTGTTTGAAGGTCATTCTGCCGTTTACGCTTACGCATTTGTCATCACGATTAATGAAAATCATCGGAGTATCTAAAAGCGTATCGACATAGTTTTTGAATCCCATGTTGTTATCAAATTTTGTTGCAAATCCGCAGCGTTCGTTATCTGTATTCAGCCAAGCAAGCGCACGGAAAGACTTGTAGCCCGTATCAACTCCGCCGCGAACACGGGAGTTCGCATACATTGCAGTCCCAAACGGCATTATAAGATTTGCCAGTCGGAATTTTCGCATTGCATCTTCTTCCGATTTAAAATCTATTCCGACTTGAATCCCCGCGGTTTCTCTCATCATAACATCTGAAAGTATTCCCCAGAGGTAGTTTGCCATTATGTGATATCGTTGTTTTGGAATAAGTTTTATGTTTTTATAGGTTGTTTTCGGAGAAACTCCGGTGTTCAAAAGTTTTATCTCAAATTCTTCAAGCAAAGGCTTTAAGGTGTTATTAATTTCCTCGACTCTTTTCTTTAAATCTTTGATATAAGTTTGCGGTTCAAGACTTAATTCAAACTGACAACCGGGTTCGAGCGTAATTGTGTCGTGAAGCTTTTTTAGGCCGATTATATTTTTACCGTCAAGAATATAATCCCAGTTATCAATTTTTGCAAATTCTCTAAGGAGTTCGCAAATGCCAAAATCGCCTTCATAAGGAATAACTTCGTTAGTGTATTTTGAAACCGGAATTCTTTCGTATTCCATTCCGATTTTTTGTTCGGTTTTACAACCAAGTATAAACTCGTCCAAAAGCTGGCTGTACTCAAGTTTTTCCTCTGATTTTACTCCGCAATAGTTCACGATGTTCTCCTTATTCTGATTATATCTGAAAAGAAATTCACTTTCATCTTATTTTGTACACCAGAACATGAGTTTTGACATTTAGCTGTTTGTATTATTATAAATAGCATGGTGGATTATTTACAACGAGCAAAATTTTTTAGAACAAAAAAAAGGTTAGGTCAGAATTTTTTGGTAAATCCTGATGTAATCGCTGATATAATTGAGTTTGCGAACCTCACAAAAGATGACACAGTTCTCGAAATCGGCCCCGGGGCAGGGTTTGTAACAGAACAACTTGTCAAAAAAGCAGGAAAAGTTATTGCGGTTGAGCTTGATGAAGATGCGGTTAAGGAAATCCAAAAATTTGATGCAGATAATTTGGAAATCATTCATCAAGATATCTTGAAAACAGATTTATCCGGACTTTGCGAAGGTGAAATCAAAGTCGTCGCAAATATTCCGTACTATATAACCTCCCCGATTATTGCCCACTTGTTGGGTGAAATCGATGATTTAGCGAACAAAAATCGTGCAAAAGTGACAGATATAATACTTATGGTTCAGGAAGAAGTCGCAAGAAGAATTGTGGCAACCGAGAAAAGTCCTTCCAAGCAATACGGGCTTTTGACAATTCTTTCGCAGTTTTGGGCAGATTGTTCAATAATCAGACTTGTCGGAAGAAAATCATTCTATCCTGCTCCGAAGGTTAATTCAGCACTTGTTTATATGAAAGTTCGCAAAGAACCGCTCTTGAAATTGAGTGATTATGCGCATTTTAGAAAAACAATCAAAGCAGCGTTTTCTCAAAGACGTAAAACTCTGAAAAATTGTTTGTTAGGCACGGGGTTTGAGCGTGAAAAAATTACAAATGCGATAGCAAAGATGCAACTTGACGAAAATGTGAGAGGCGAAAAGCTCTCTATTGCGCAATTGGGCGAACTTTCAGAACTTTTAAAAGAAGAGGGATAATGGATACAAAAGCTTTATTCAAAATCGGCTACGGGCTTTATGTCTTGACCGCAAATGAAGGGGACAAGGACAACGGCTGTATTATTAATACAGTCAATCAGGTTACCTCAGAGCCATGCCAGCTTGCGATAGCGGTCAATAAACGAAATTACACAACCGGCATGATTCAACGGACTCGAAAACTTAATCTTTCTATTTTGTCAGAAGGGGTTGAGTTTGACTTGTTCAAACGGTTTGGGTTTCAGAGCGGGCGTGAGGTTGATAAGTTTGACGGGTTTTATGACACAAAAAGAACTCCGAACGGGGTTTTGTATGTGACAAAAAATACTAATGCGTGGATGTCATTGTATGTTCAGCACGAAATGGATTTGGGAAGCCATATTTTGTTTATTGCGCAAATGGTGGACTCAGCAGTTTTGTCTGATATTCCAACTACGACTTACGATTATTATCAAAAACATATAAAACCGGCACCGCAAGAAACTGCGAAAAAAGGTTGGCGATGTAAAATTTGCGGATATATTTATGAGGGCGAAAACTTGCCCGCGGATTATGTTTGTCCTGTGTGCAAACACGGTGCGGTAGATTTTGAGAAGATATAGGTTTTATCTATACAAAAACCACTTGAAAAAGGGGTTAAGGTAAGTTATACTGGCGTTATGCACTTTGAAAAGTTATTGTTGGGGTAGAAACCCCAACCTACATTTCATATATGGGGATGTAATGACGATATTCCCCTCCCCGGGAAGCGAAGCGAAATGCGGGGAGGGAAGAATTTGTTAATGAGCGAGAGCGAATTTACAAATTCGGGAGAGGTCTGAACGGTGTTGTATTTGTACAATACGAGCAGGTTTTTCGAGCGGAGCCGTCTTCATCCCACAAAAGCAATATATGGGGATGTAATGGTTTTGACGCCGTGACTGATAGATCCGGATTGCGAGTGCGGGCGCTGTTCCCGCTTATCAACGAGCAAAAAAAAGAAATGACAACAAAGTTGTTTCACTTGCTGATTACAGAGCACAAAGACTCGCTGCTTAATTATAGCAGTTCAGCCCTCTGACTTGACCATCTTGCCGTTTAGTCAGATGAGGATTATGCAAGATGCAGTGTGCAAATGATGGTATGTACATCAAGATTAACCATTGGAAGTTAGCTTTCTGTAAAAAAGCTGTGGTTTAAGTTTGGTTAGGTGACTTTCCTAATTAGACCGAGATAATAAGTTACTACACTCGTAGAGGTCAGTTTTTATCCACGATGGACGTGGGTTCGACTCCCACCATCTCCACCATACTTTTTCTTTACTAAAAAGAAAAAGTAGGCAAAAAGAAAAGAACACAAAGACGACAGAGATAGGTAAACACAACAAATCTAACGTTTTTCTTCCATCTCTGTCTAAATAGACTGCTACTAAAGCAGTCCTTTTTTATTACTCTGATTGCGTAGAGAGGAGAAGCCACACAGGACAAAGTCCTGTCAGTCGGGTGGAGCGTCCTCCAAAGTTTACCCCTCGATATAATCCTTCAACACTCTGGCATGGTTTATTGTTGGGGATTTTGCAGCATAAATCAGGGTTACGTTTTGGGTTTTTAAAAGGGTTCTTATCTTTTCAACATCCTCTTTATCGTATTGCAATTCTTCTCTATATTTTTTAGCAAACTCTTTAAACTTTTCCGGTTCGTGATTAAACCATTTTCTTAAATCACTGCTCGGAGCAATATCTTTAAACCAATAATCGAGTTTTGCGCGCTCTTTTGTAACCCCTCTTGCCCATAATCTATCGACAAAAATCCTAACCCCGTCATCTTTGGTCGGCTCATCATATATGCGTTTAATTTTTAAAATGCCCATATTAGAAATTGTTATACGGTTGAATAATTTTTAAATTGTACAAAACGCTAATTTGCATTGCCTTATATTTTACCCTTGTAACCCCTCATTTTTTCTGCTAAACTTGTTTTACACATAAGTACAGAAAGAAAACAATGATTCGTGTATCGGGTGTTTATCACCATATAAATTTTAGTCCTCGAAAGATTTTAGGGGTCGCAGGTTTGACTCTCTGTCTTTCTGCGCCGCCGCTTAGTGCGAAAGATACTTTTGAGAAAGAACCTGTAAAGACTGAAACAATAGACACACTTGCTTACAAATCTCAACTTTCTAAAGAGATTTTAGAGCAAGCTCCTTCTCCCGTGATAACGATTGCAGGCGAAGAGAAAACTGCAGGCATCGTGGTGGATGTTACTGAAAATCGGTTGTTCCGCTACGATTCACTAGGGCGAGTTATGGACGGTTACATAATTGCAAGCGGAAAAATCGGACGAAGCGGGAAAAGCATTACTGATTTAGGCATAAGACAGGTTGACCATGTTGAAAGCTACCCGTACAGAAACGCTTATGGAACAAAAAGAAAACAAAAACCGTGGGATTACGGTCCGAATGTTTTGTATTTGGTATCAATCAATCCGGAAACGGGTGCTTGTGAAGGTTCAAATGGCGAGTTTATCCATGGAAACAACAACTTTTCGAGCCTTGGTAAACACAGCTCAAAAGGCTGTATTCGTATGGAAAACGAAGTGATTCATAAAATTGCACATGAAATTTCAAATGGTACTTATGTTTTGATAAAATAATCCTCTTTTAACATAAATTTTCTTTTAAGATATATGTATTGTATGTTAATATAATATTATTGAATAGTAAGGTTGAAAAGAGAGACAGAGTGTTTTTGAATTTTATTAACAAATTGAAAAAATATTATTATGATCCTGATTTTGAAATTGAGTTTTTTGCAGTAATCACTGGTCAAAAGTGTACACTTCACTGCAAAAATTGCGTGAATTTTTCTCCATATTATCCGAAATGTTTTGATTTTTATGATATGGAGAAAACCATAGAAGACCTTGAAAATGTTACAAAGAGAATAAAATGTATAAAAAAATTACATATTCAGGGTGGTGACTTTTTCTTGCACAAGGACGCATTAAAATTACTGGAATACGTAGCAAAAAGTTCAAAAATTGAGAAATGTCAAATAGCAACAAATTGTATTTTAAAACCACGGCAAGGACTTCTTAATGTACTCAAAAATCCAAAATTTTCCATAAGAATTTCTTCTTATGATGTTGTGAATGAAATAAAAAAAGAAGATTTTGAGAAAATATTAATTGAAAACGGAGTAAAGCACAGGTTCTATAAGTACGCAAACAAAACCGGTATGTGGAGTGACGCAGGAGGAATCGATACCCCAAAACACAGTGAAGAAGAGACAAAAAGGAATTATTTAAATTGTATATTTAAAAGATGTTTGACTCTTGAAAACGGAATAATTTCAAGATGCGCGAGAGCCACCGTGGCACACCATCTTCAAAAATTTAAACTAAAGAAAAGAGATTACGTAAATGTTAGATCACCGTTTTTTGCAATTGCAACATTGAAAAAATTTATCAATCTCCAAAATACAGACGGGGGGGGGTTACAGCCTGTTTCTACTGCAATGGAACATCAGGAAAAGAAATTCCTGCAGGAGAACAACTTACTCCGGAAGAAATCAAATGTATCAGGCAAAATTCGGATAAATAAATTCGGTATCTTTTTCTATATTTTTCCCTTCTATTCAAGAATTGAAATTTGGGTTATAATTATTAGGTATGAAACGTTTCTTTAGAAAGCTTTTTTCAAAGTCAGGACTTTTGGTATTCCTGTTGTTGCTTGCGGTAACGGGATATTTTTTCCGTGATTGGTATATTGAACAGTATCACCACGCAAAAGGGGTTTACTATATCTACAAAGGTGATCAGGCGTACGCTCATGACAATATGGCAAAAACTCTTGATTACTACATTGCGGGGTTAAGATTATATCCGCAACATTATGAGGCTTGGTTTAATCTTGGAAACATTTATACAGTTCACGAAGATTATTATTCCGCAGTTGATGCATATACTCACGCAATTGAGGCAAACCCGAAATTTGTTATGGCAAGAATGAATCTTGGTATAGTCTATTCTGAAGATTTGGGATTTTTTGATGAAGCGATTGAACAGTTTGACAAAGTTACAAATATCAGACTGCTGAAATTATGGATACCGTTTGTCTACAGTAATGTCAAGAGCGTTAAAACCAATAGAGCTTTGGGCTATTTCAACAAAGGTGTTGCATACAGACAAAAAGCTTTGTATCTGCCGATTGAAAAACAATATCTTGCTTACGAATACTTGGGACAAGCTATTGAAGCGTATACAAAAGCAATCAAGCTCTTGAAAAAGAATTATGATTTTTATTATAACCGCGCTGTTGCACACCATTTGAGAGGTGAATATTCTGAAGCCGGTTTGGATTATTGCAAGGCGATTGAACTTTCTCCGATGAACTTTGAAGGACACTACAACTTGGCTGTGCTTTTGAGAAGAATTAATCGTAACCGTGAATCTATTGCCGAGCTTGAAAAAGCTGCAATACTGATTTCTGAATCACCTAGTTCATCATCATTGCAAACGGCGTATATTTTTAATCTGCTAAACGAAGTAACCAGACGCTTTATTACAAGCGATGAATATTATACTCAAAAGCTTTCTGACGAGCCTTCTGTCGGCATAAGTTATACTTACATAAACGGAAGAGTAGTCGCTGATGACGAGTTTGACAAAGCTATGCTTAAGAACTTCAAAACTTGTTCAGGATTCGATTATTTTAAAGAGGATGTGGAATAATGGATAACAAAAACCTGCATTTTCTTGTTCAGACGACAGATATTTTAACCAAAGAATTTGACTCATACGATTTGGTGCAGGAGCTTACAATAGTTCTGAAATCGTATATTGATTTAAAGGATTTGAATATTTACGTTTTTGACCCGAATACTTCAACTCTCAGAAATTATGCGCAAAACTGGTGTGTGATTGATGAAGTTTTGCAAAACGATTTGAAGGAATCTATTTATAAAGCGTATGAAGAAATTCACGGAAACGACTTTGTTATAAACGGTAAAGCATACAAACTTCCGCAAACAATTGGAGAGATAAGCTTTAAGATTGATTCTTTGTTTATTCCGATTGTAAAAAACGGAATGGTGTTCGGCGTTTTGGAATTGGAATTCAACCCTGAAACTTCCGTTGATATAGAATTCTTGTTCCTGATGAAAATTCTCGGAGCACAGATTTCTCTGAAATTGCAGAATATCGTTCTAAATGAGCAATCTCAGATAAATGTAGAGTTCCACGATTCAATGAAAAATATTGCAAAAATCATTGAAACTCAGTACGAAATCAATTATATTGTTCCTCTGATTGGTGAAATGCTTGACAGATTTATCTCAGACCATTTGATATACGTATTTTTGAAACAAGATGGCGAGTTTAAGCTTGTTTGGCCGAAGGCTTGTAATGATGAAAGAGTTTTCGAGGTTTTGAAACAGTTAGATTCTGATTATGGTCATATATTAACAAATGACGACAAAATCGGCGCATTTCCTCTGCTTTCGGATGATGAAATTACGGGATGCATAGTTGCAAGAAGTATGATTGAAAAACTTTCTAAACGTGATATCGATTATTTGGAACAGCTTACAAGACAATCTGCGGCTACAATTAATCGAGCTAATAATTACTCAAAAATCTTGCAGTATGCGACTTTGGACGCACTTACAAACCTTAACAACAGACGTCAATTTGAGGTTCGTCAAAAACAAGAAATTGCGATTGCAAAACGTCAGAATAATTCTCTATGCGCGATGATGATTGATATTGATTTCTTCAAAAAAGTAAATGATACGTACGGTCACGCAGCCGGAGATGAAGTTTTGAGAAGTGTTGCAGGAATAATCAAAGAACATCTCCGTGAATCTGATATTCCGTCAAGGTACGGCGGTGAAGAGTTCGCGGTGTTGTTGCCGTATACGAAGCTTGATGAGGCAAAAATCGTTGGCGAAAGATTGCGTAAAGCGGTTGAAGATGCTGTGATTACGGTAAATCAGGATAATGATAATGTTGACAAAACAGATATCAATGTCACAATAAGTATGGGCTTGGCTGAATTTAACGGTGAAGAAACCGGAGAAATTCTTTTTGAAAGAGCCGATAAAGCTTTGTATGACGCAAAAACAGGCGGTAGGAACAGGGTTTGTACGAATGAATAAGTTTATACAAAAATGTAATACATTAGAAGATACAAAACATCTTGCGGAAAAATTTGCGAAACTGGTTCAGGAAAAGGGTTGCTTTGTGAACCTTTACGGCGAAATTGGTGCAGGAAAGACTGCTTTTGTAAGACTTACGGCAGAAACACTCGGGATAAAAGAAAAAGTTACCAGTCCGAGTTTTGTTATTCTGAATGAATATCACAGTGCATCAATTCCTGTTTATCACTTTGATTTATACAGATTGGAACACGCTGGCATATCAACGATTACGGATGAATTACGCGAGTATTCCGAAGGTAGAAAAATAACTTTTGTTGAATGGGCAGAGTTTTCTCAAGGCGAACTTCCGTTTGACAGAATTGAGATTAATGTAACTTATGATGACAACGATAACCGAATTTATGAGTTTAACTGCGTCGGAGATAAGTACGAATATGTTATAGAAGGGCTGAAACAGTGAAAATGCTTTCTTTTGACACTTGCTTAGATAAGACTTATGTAACCTTATTTGACGGTGAAAATTATAAAAACAAAATAATTTTATCAACAGGCGAAAATTATCACTCTGCATATTTGATTTCAACAATTGTAGAGGTTTTGAAATCTTCCGGCATGACCCCTAAAGATTTGGATTGTATCTCAACCGACATCGGACCGGGAAGTTTCACCGGAATAAGGGCTTGTACTACAGTCGCAAGAATGCTTTCGCAACAGTTGAATATCAAAGCAATCGGAATTTCTTCTCTGGAAATTTTATCAAAAATCTTTGGCGGTGATGATTTGGTAGCTTTGGATGCAAGAAAAAATAAAGCGTATATTTATGACGGCGAGATTTTGGGTGCAGTTGAGCTTGAAAAAGTGGATGAAATGGTTAAAGGCAGACGCTTGATAACTGATAATAGTTTGTTTGAAAGGTTGAGTGCTTTTGCAGCGGAAACTATTTCTTATCAACAAGGCGAGTATCAACTGGGACAAATTCTTTCCGAATTGGCTCAGAAAAAACTTGAACAAGGCGTGAACACAGATTGGCACAGCCTCAAACCGCTTTATATTCAACCACCACCAGTTTATGGAAAATAGGTTAAAATGAAAATACAGGCATGGGCAGCGCTTTTGCCCAATACCCGTACCCTAGTTATAGGGCTTTGAGTGTAAGAGTTGTTAATAGTAGTATTAGTAACTCTTTTTTAATTGATGATTTAAATCAACCCTGTAATATTATCTCGCGTGATAACTGCGTCGTAGTTTTTGTAACCGATTGCGCCGGAGATATCATCAGAGTGATTTCCTGCGATACGCCTGCATTCTTCTGAATTGTAGTTGACCATTCCGCGCGCAAATTCAACATCGTTTTCGTCACAAATTGATACAACTTCTCCCTGCTTAAATTCGTTCACAATGCGGATTATGCCGACAGGAAGAAGGCTTGTGCAGTTCTCGAGAATAGCTTTTTTAGCGCCTTCGTTTACGATAATTTTTCCGATAACGTTTGTGGCATAGCCAATCCAGCGTTTTTTACCTGAAAGGTTTTCGTCTGTCGGGATAAACATTGTTCCTAAATCTTCTTCGTTGAAAATTCTGTTTATAACATACGGCTCTTTGCCGTTTGCGATAAGGACTTTACCCCCAAATCTTGTTACGAGCTTAGCGGCTTCCAATTTTGTTTTCATACCGCCTCGTCCGCCTTCTGATGCGTCAGTTCCGAGGGATAAGATTTCATCTGTTACGCAGTTAACTTCTTTAATGAGCTTTGCGTCAGGATGTGTTTTAGGGTTTGCAGTATAAAGCCCGTTTATGTCTGTCAAAAGGATTAATAAATCTGCATCCAATTCACTCGCAACAAGAGCTGAAAGCTTATCGTTATCCGCAAAACAAACTTTTATCCCCGCAAACATATCGTTCGGCTGGATTGTAAGAACTGTGTCATTTTGGTTAATTATAGGGATTACACCGAGCTCCAAAAGCTTGTTCAAAGTTGTTCTCAGGCTCAAATAACGGTGTCTGAGCGAGAAATCATCTTCTGTGAGAAGAATTTGCGCGATTGGAATTCTATAAACGCCAAAACCGTTTTCGTAAAACGACATCAGACGACTTTGTCCAACCGCTGCACAGGCTTGTTTTATGCCATCCCCTTCGGTTGTCTCAAGTTTAAGTTTTTTCTTGCCCAAACCCACGGCTCCGCTTGTAACCAAAATCACTTCTTTGCCCGATTGTACAAGTTTTGAGATATCTTCGATAAACGAATATATTCTGGAGAGAGCAATTTCTCCGTCTTCGTTTCTCAAAACATTTGTTCCGAGCTTGATTACAACTCTTTTTACATCAATAAAATCTTTACGAAGCATTTTTTAGAACCCCATTACTTTAAGTACGTCATTTATTTCAGCAGATGTCTTTTTAACGTCTGAGTTTGAGTATTTTATCGCATTATCAGGATCTTTCAAACCGTTCCCTGTCAATACGCAAACGATATCAGAGCCTTCTTTAACAAGTCCTTGTGAATGAGCCTGAATAAGCCCTGCAACGGATGCAGCACTTGCAGGTTCGCAAAGTACCCCTTCTGTTGAGGCAAGAAGTTTGTAGGCTTTTACAATTTTTTCATCAGAAACGCAGCCGATTCTTCCGTTGCTTTCATCTCGAGCGGCTTCTGCTTGTTTCCAGCTTGCAGGGTTTCCTATTCTGATTGCGGTTGCGAGTGTTTCAGGGTTAAAGATTCTTTCTCCGCGGACAATTGCAGCTGAGCCTTCTGCCTCGTAACCCATCATTTTCGGCAAGTTTTGGGTAATTCCTGCTGATTTGTATTCTTTGTAACCTTTCCAGTAAGCTGTTATATTTCCTGCATTTCCAACAGGTATAAAGTGATATTCAGGAGCTTTACCTAATGCGTCGCAAACTTCAAATGCACCTGTTTTTTGTCCTTCTATTCTGAACGGGTTAACAGAGTTTACAAGAGTTATCGGGTGTGTATCAGAGATTTTTCTTACACATTCCAGTGCTTGGTCAAAGTTTCCTTGAATAGCAACAATTTCTGCACCGTACATCATTGCTTGAGAAAGCTTGCCGAGTGCAATATAACCGTCAGGAATTAATACAAATGTTTTTATCCCCGCCTTTGCACCGTATGCAGCGGCGGAAGCCGAAGTATTTCCTGTAGATGCACAAATTATTGCACCTGCACCCGCTTCTTTAGCTTTTGTAACAGCCATTGTCATACCACGGTCTTTAAAACTTCCTGTCGGGTTGCAGCCTTCAAACTTCAAGTATATATTACATTCAAGCCCGATTTTTTTTGCAAGATTGTCTGCCTTGATTAACGGTGTGTTGCCTTCATTAAGTGTAACAATCGGAGTAGATTCACTCACCGGAAGGTATTTTCTATATTTGTTTATAAGACCTTGATAATACATTATAAAACCTCTTTTCTTTTTTATAAATATAGCACAGAATTGAGTTTTTTAATAATACGTGAAGATTGGAATTTATTTATTAATATATTTGCAATTTTGTCTGAAAAATCTTATAATGAATTTTAGAACATTGAAATATTAATTGTAGGGGCGCCTGTTTTCTATAGAAATATCGATACAACAGTTATTACATCGATTTTGGTCGATAGTTCAAATAGAAAGGAGGTTAGCATGGAAAATATTAATTTAACGTTAATAATAATATTTTTGATTATGTATATAATAAAAAATGGCGCTTGCCATAAAAGGTAAGCACCACGCAATCTTCTAAAAGAACAGGCTCGGTAGTTAGCGCTACCGCCCCTACATTTATTATAACTTATTTAATATAAATTACAAGTGGTATTAATCTTCCATAACTCTGATTATGCTATTAATCGTACATTCATCGAGTTCTTCGACAATCTCGCGAATGCTTCTTTCCAAACATTTATCGGTAATTACAGTAATATCTGCTGTGTTATCGCTTTCAATACCTTTTTGAACGATGCTTGAAAGGCTTATGTGTTTGTTCGCGCAGATTGTACCGATTTTCGCAATTACACCGATTGCATTTGGAGCTTTAATCGAGATGTAATACTTGTTATATGTATCCTCGATTTTAACCGGTTTAGCGGTTGAATGGTGATGACATCTCATCATCGGAAGTAAGTATTCTGTGGTTTTGTACTCTCTTGCGATTGATAAAATATCACCCATAACAGAGCTTGCAGTCGGGAATTCACCCGCCCCAGGGCCTGAAAGCACGATACTTCCAATCGGATGACCGCTCATTTCAACTGCGTTTGTTACGTAATCTATATGTGCAAGCATTTTGTGCTTAGGTACAAGCATAGGGTGAACTCTTGCGTCTGCGTTATTGTTTTCATCAATTGTTGCGCTTGCGATAAGTTTGATTTTATAACCCAATTCGTCAGCTTTTTTGATATCTTCTTTGCGGATTTTTGTAATCCCTTCTCTGTAAACATTTTCAAACTTAATTCTGGAATTAAATGCGATTGTCGCAAGAGTAGTAATTTTGTATGCTGCATCAAACCCTTCAACATCACCAGAAGGGTCAGTTTCTGCGTAACCCAATGCCTGAGCCTCTTTTAAGACTTCTTCATAAGACGCGCCTTGCATATCCATTTTTGTAAGAATGTAGTTTGTCGTTCCGTTCAGGATAGCCTGAATTTTATGGATTTTATTTCCCGCAAGAATTGTTTTAATAGGCATAATAATCGGGATTCCACCAGCAATGGCAGCTTCGTATAAAACAACTCTGTTATGTTCTTCTGACAGATTAAAAAGTTCTTCCCCGCGTTTTGCAAGAAGCTCTTTGTTCGCTGTTACAATGTGTTTGCCATTTTTAAGAGCTGTTTTTATGTAATCCCAAGCAGGTTCGACTCCGCCCATAAGCTCAACCACAACATCAATATTAGGATCTGTAACTACGTCATAAGGGTTGTCTGTAAGTTTTTCCGGCGGTACATCAACAGAACGCGGTTTGTTGAGATTTCTTACCGCTATTTTTACGATTTCAAGGTTATCAAATTCCATTGCGCTTTTATAAACGCCTGAACCAACCGTTCCTAAACCGATTAAGCCGAGTCTTAGTTTTTCCATAAAATTCTCCTTAGTTGGGGTAATTATAGCATAAATTTTGAGGTTTTTTAAGCACATTTTGTTACAACTTGCTTGCCCGAGGAATTTAGTGTAGCATAGAATTAACGGAGTATATGATTGAAAACTTTTATTAAAAACTATATTCAAGATTCAATAGATACAAAATCTAAGATTTTGGCAGACGATGTTTTAACGGGCAAAATTGAAAAAGCTGCCGAAACGATTATCAATGCTTACAAAAATGACAAAAAAGTTCTGACTGCTGGAAATGGCGGTTCAGCAGGTGACGCTCAACATATCGCAGCTGAATTAGTATCAAAATTTTTTCTTGAACGTCCTGCTCTGTGCGCGATTGCACTCACAACAAATACTTCGATTTTAACCTCTGTCGGAAATGATTACGAACACAAACTCGTTTTTGCAAGACAAATCGAAGCTCACGCAAATTCAGGGGATGTGTTTATCGCAATTTCGACTTCTGGAAACTCACAAAATATACTTTATGCAATCAAAGCTGCGAAGAAAAAAGGTGTAGCCGTAATCGGTCTTGTGGGTGGAAAACCTTCTGAAATGGATGATTTATGCGATATCACGATAAAAGTTCCGTTTGAAATCACTCCGATTATTCAGGAATCGCATATTATGATAGGTCACATTATTTGCGCGCTTGTCGAAAAAGCTATGTTTGCTTAGTTTCTTTTTTGTTAATAGATACAATCAACAAAACACCGGTGAGAATCAATGCAACTCCGGCGATAATTCTTGTTGTAAGTTCTTCGTGAAATACTGTTACACCGAAAAAGAGCGCGGTCAAAGGTTCGAGCACTCCAAAAATTGCGGTTTTGGTTGAGCCGATAAGTTTAAGCAATTGTCGGCACAATTGCGAGTCCTGCCGCAAACAACCAGAGCTTTGCACTCTTTAGAATACCTTTTGAATGTCTTTTCATGTTCCACCTCGAACTAGCGACAAGTACTCCAAAACGTAGGATTAGGGGTTTCGTAATCCAAAATGTCAATTATTCTGTAAGAAGGCGCGTTTCCGGTTGCTATGTGTAAAATCCCTTGAACACTCTGTTCGTTATTTACTCCGAAATGCCCCGCAATAACTGCTTTCACATTCTTGTGATTATTTAAAAGTTTTAGGTATTCATCAGCTTTGTATGTGTAACGTCCTTCTTTCTTGGCAGGCGGAACAATTGGAAAATGTTGTAATATAACTACATTTTTGTTTTTATACAAATTCAACTGCTCGTCTAACCATTTGAGCGTATCGGCTTTATAATACCCGATAGGACTCGGTATAACTTCTTTTGAACCGTCAACCACAATAAAAATCAGACCGTTTTTTTCGAAAATATAGTTTGGAGTTTCTATTTTTTTATGTGCGCGATTTTCTTTCTGCACAATTTGCATATATTCAGCCTTGCTTAAATCTTTTTGTTTGTTGACATCTTTGTTTCCAAGTACAACATAATACGGTTTGTTTAATTTTTTTGCGTTATCAAGAAAACCTTCAAGATTTTTCTTGTCAGGCTTAGCGATATTATTGCCTGTGAATACTACAAAGTTTACTTTTTTTTGCTTATTGATATCACTCACAAGGTTTTTAAAATTGTCTACGGATTTTTCGTCATTTGCGGAAAACATCAAATCGCTGACCTGAACAAATCTCATATCAGAGGCGAAAACTGATGCTGTAGATACTATTAAAAAGGTTATAAATAAACTCAAAAATTTTTTCATTTTCTCTCCTGCAATAAAATGATTTTATCACAAAAACCCGTGTAAACACTAGAAAAAATTCAAAAATAGTTTATAATATACATGCAATGTACAAATCTTGAGGCAAAGGCTATGTCTTTTGATTTCGGAAGTAATAATATCAACCAAATTAAGGCACAAGCAACCTACAAAGACGGTGGTGGCTTAGGTGGCGGCGGAATGTATATGAAACAGAACAAGAAACGCAAAGATGAGCCTGAGGATGATATTTTTGAATTCAGTCAGGACAATAACTCTGATGAGATATCTTTAGATAAAGAAATAGAAGAAAAGGATATCCCGCAGGACACCCTTTTCAACAAATTCGTAAACTGGTTCAGAATCCAAAAGGATTAAGGACTGCTCTTTTTGTGGAAAACTTTGTTCCAAAGTTCTAAACCTTTTGTTTTAACAGCTGCGCACCATTTGTGGCATTTTTCAGTGACAGGGTCAGCTACTTTTTTCAGAACATCTTTGAACTTGCCGTCTTTCATCTTATTCAGCAAGTCAGCTTTGCGCGTGTAGCCCAAGCCTGCGATGATAGCTGCTGCACCGACTAATATACCGCCAATAGTCAGCAATGGTGAATGTTTTTTCTTAGGCTTGTCAAAATAATCGCCTTCGATTTCCTTACCCCTAAAACCCAATGTTGCTACATTGTTTGCCTGAGGATTTGTAGTCGGGGTAGGGTATGTTCCTACAGGCGAATTTGCACAAAATGATATTCTTCCAGTCATAAAAACCTCCATTAGTTGAGCCTTCTATATCATGAAAAACCTTTGCGAAAGAAAAATTGCCTTTTTTGTCTCAAAATATTAAGAAATGTTACGAAATTGAATTTCGTCTCTGTTCAAGCTGTTTTTGGATGCAAACTTTTGAGATAAAATCTTTATCTTGGTTTGTAATTTGTGTGAATTTGAACGAAACTTTATACCCTTTATCAAGTTTTTCGCTTCTTATATACTGAACTCTTGAGCGAATATCGATTCCTTCAATCGAAATTTCTAAATAACTTTCGTCTTCAGATATTATAAGTTCAGGAAGAAGAATGCTTACCCCGTTTGCAGAGATATCAATTGTTTTTGCGTCAATACGATTTATTTCATCTTGAGTTCTTACTGAATAAACGCAAGCATATTCTACCGGAACTCTAAAGTATTCTCTATTCTGTTGGTATTCAAGACCTTGAGGTACTTCGAGCGCAAAGATAATGTATGGTTCAGCATTTTCAACGGATTTCAATTTTGTTTTTGTTCTATAAAGTCCGTCAGTACAAACAATGCTCAATGTTACATCCGATGGTGTTGCTACGAAAAACTCTTCATCAAACTTAGCGCATGCAATAATTTCTCTCTCATTGATTTTTTTAATAGCCGCCTTGAGTGTGCAAGGTTTATCATCCTCATCCATACACAATATTTTTATGTACTTAATGTTGTCTAAATCAATGTTAAATCTCATACTAACCTCTTTCGAGTACATATTATCACATTTTTTGACCTCATACAATTATTGCTGTGATATTATAGTGTTAATAAAGGAGATTGAATTATGAAAGGTATAATTTTTGATTTCAACGGAACTCTGTTTTGGGATTCAAAATTGCATTATGACGCGTGGAGAGAGTATTCCAAAATTTTAAGAGGATATGAATTTACTGATGACGAGATGCGTGATGAAATGCTCGGACACACAAACAGGCACATTATTGAGTACGCTATAGGCAAAAAAGCAGACGAAGAAATGGTTCAAAAATATGGCTTGGAAAAAGAAGCCTTGTACAGAAAACGCTGTCTTCTTAATCCGGATGAATTCAAGCTTGCAGAAGGTGTTACAGAGCTTTTGGATTATTTGAAATCAAATAATGTTCCTATGACTATTGCCACAATGGCAGGCTGGGAAAACGTTGAGTTTTATATCAAAGAATTTGAACTCGCCAAATGGTTTGACCTTGATAAAATCGTTTTTTCCGACGGAAAAATTCCGGGGAAACCTGCGCCTGATATCTTTTTGATAGCAGCAAAGAAACTCGGACTCAAACCGGAAGAATGCGTCGTTGTGGAAGATGCGATTGCGGGGATTAATGCGGCAAAAAGTGCTAAGATTGGGAAAATTGTTGCGGTGGCTTCAATGGAGCCGATTGAATTTTATCAGAAGATTGACGGTTTGAGCGGGATTATAAAAGAGTTTCATGAGTTTGACCGCTCTATTTTGGAAATTCCTGCTAAGGTTTAAGAGATTAGATTATGAAAAAAATCTTGTTGTTTTTAATTTCCATATACCAAAAAATATCTGCGCTAACTCCTTCCAGATGCAGGTTTTATCCGACTTGTTCCGAGTACACAAAACAAGCGATTATGAAATACGGAGTACTCAGAGGTGGTTGGTTGGGAATAAAAAGAATTGTAAGATGTCATCCGCTTAATGAAGGCGGTTATGACCCGTTAAAGTAGGTGGATTATGGCAGATAGAATTATTATTTTTTCAGGGAAACAATATTCCGGCAAAGATACAGCTGCGAAAATACTTTTGGAGGAAATGCCAGAGTTTAGAAGATGTGCAATGGGAGATATTATTAAGATTGAGTATGGAAAATTGCACAATCTTACTTATGAAGAAATTGAGAATAATAAAACAGCCTATCGCCAGGGTTTAATAGATTTGGGAAATTGGGGAAGAAGTCAATCTCCTGATTATTGGTTGGAGAAAATTATTTCTCAGGACGGAAAGATTGTAGTGACGGATGTCCGAATAAAACACGAGTACGAAGTTTTTAAAGGTGCGGGTGCAATTTCTATTCGCGTGGAGGCAGACAGAGATATCCGCGAAAAACGAGGCGGAAAACTGATTGGCGAAGATGATGTTACGGAAGTCGACTTGGATGATGTTCGGGATTGGGATTATCGACTTGATAACAACGGGGATTACGAAACCTTGAAACAAAATGTTTTAAAGATTGTAGCGGAACTTAAACAGAACTAATCTCCAAACACAATAAACGGAACATTGTGTTCAAGTGCGTAACGTCTTAAAAATTCTGTACGCTCATAAACCGGACGAGCTGAGGTATCCCCCAGTTTTAGTTCGTCTTCAACGAATTCTTTTCTTGCCAGAAAGTCGATAGGATTCCCGAAAGCTTCTTTGTCATTCATATCGTATGCGAAAACGCCCATAACTCTGTTTGGGTTTGAACCGTACATTTCGTTGTATGCACGATTACCTTTACGCGTGTTAGAGTTAATGCCGGCTAGAGCTTTGATGATTTTTTCTCTTGTTTCAACAGGTTCAATCTCAGTGAAGGCTTTGTTTTCGTTTTCTTTTACGAATTTAACATATTCGGCATCGTTCATATCGGTAGCGTTTTTGATAAGTTCAGACACATAGAGCCTGTCTTTAGTTCTACTGCCACCAAAGATATAATTTTCTTTAAAGTCTGCAATGGATTTTCCGCAGCCTGAACCTGAGTCAGTGTTCCCGCCGCCGTGAATATATTTTGTATCAAAATCAAGAAGAACACCTTGAGGTCTGAAGAATCTGTACTTGGATTCAGGTCTTTCTGCATAACTTATTGAAAGCAATGCATCTGAGTCCACAAGTGAAAACGCATCAAACTTGCTCAATTGGTTCTCGTAATCCAAGCCGTGTGCAAAGAAGTGGATATTTCCTGTGTTAATATCGTCAAGTATTTCTTCCCCGCCTTGAAGATTTCCTGATTTTGCTTCAATACCTTTAGAAGTAGTACCTTTCGCAAAACCAATTGCTTCCCAGTCTTCAACCTCGTTGAATTTAATTACGATTAATCCGTCTTTATCCTTGTAAATACCTTTGATATTTGTACTTCCGTCAGGACGAACGGTTGTAATCGCATCTGCAATACGGCTTGCGGTAGGGAATTGGGTTACAGGAAGCAACGGTTGGGATTTTTGAAGTTCTTTTACGTATTCACGAATACGTTGTGCGTAGACATCAGCAGACTCGCCAAAGCTTCTTGAAGTTCCGTCTAGGGTTCTTCTTCCGCCCCCGATAGTTGTGTCGTGGAAGACATCGCTGGATTTCACAGCTTTTAAGTCAGCATGAGTGAACATCAACGCCATATCAAACAAGTTATCATTCTGCAAATCATAGGCAACGGATTGAAGTCGTTTTGTCAACTCTTCCGGTGTTTTTGCGATGTTTACGTATTCAAGCCATTCGTGGTGTTTTGCAAGGGTGTAAAGTTTGATTTCTTCTTCTTTTGAAAGATTAAATTTCTTTGCAATAAAGAATGTATCAAATGCGCTTTCTGTTGCGTGAGTTTTATCAACAGCGCCTTCAACTTTAGTTATGTCGTGGAGAAGTGATGCCAACATCATTATTTTTTGGTCAGATTCATTGAGTGATTTAAACTTAGGATCTTGAGAGACCTTCTGCATAACTTTGAGAGAGTGCTGCAAAACATCAAAATCGTGAGTTTGGTGCTGCTTTTTACCTATTTGCGCTCTGAGTTCTGGCAAGACATCCGCAACTTCGTTCAACATTTTTTCAACTTGCGGATTATTGCATTTTATCGGGTTTTGTTCAGAAAACTTAATAACTTCCGGTCTTAATTTTTCAACAATTTCTTTTGTTTTAACATTTGTGATTTGAGCAAGTTTTTTACCGTTGTTCAAGTTAACAGGATAGCCTGTGATTGAGAAACCTGTTTGGTTATTTTTGTTATGGTGGAGTTCAAAACCAAAGTAATCGTAGACTTTTTGTCTCTCAGCCGGAGTCAAATCTTTCACGATATCCAAAACATTGCTGATAAAGCTATCTTTTGAGTATTCTTGAGTAATCTTCAAATTTGCAAAGTCAGTATCGGATATTTTTTCGAGTGAACCTGACAGGTTGCGAAGAGATTGATTGAATTCGCCAACCTGTTTTGGGGTCAATGTATTTGTTTCAATACCGAGAGAACGTACAATAGATGGAAGAAGTGCGCAATACTCTGCTTGGTTTGCAGGAAGTAGCGGGAACATCTTTTTCATTGTGTCGCTGATATTGAACAATTCACTGTTGCAGGAAACAAGACCACGCAGAACATCTTTTTTAGCCTCGATAGGGATTTCGTTGATATTTGTTCTGCCGTACATATCAACCAGTTGACAAGCGATAGGAAGTTCTGAGGAATCTAGTTTATCCAAGTTCTGCTGACCGACAACTCTCATGAGTTTTCGGAATTGTTTATATGATACTTTACCATAATTTTCAACCAACATATCGATTTTGTCTGCCGGTATTTCCAGTTTTTTATATTCTTGGTAGAGCTTAATTGCATATTCCAGCTTAACAGGGGAAGCCCCGGCAGCACAAAGGATATTCGCAATACAATCTTTCGGGAAATTCTCATCAGCGCAAAGTTTCTCAGCAAACGCTATATTATCTTTGTTTGTCCGACGAAGAATATTCGCAATTTCGTCTTTCGGGAAATTCTCATCAGCGCAAAGTTTCTCAGCAAACGCTATATTATCTTTGTTTGTCCGACGAAGAATATTCGCAATTTCGTCTTTCGGGAAATTTTCATTGGTGTAAAGTTTTTCTGCGAAGACCATAGTGTCTTCGCTTATAGCCCAAAGAATACCAGCAATTTTGTCTTTCGGGAAATATTTATCAGCATAAAGTTTCTCAGCGAACGCTATATTATCTTTGTTTGTATGCCAAAGAATATCAGCAATTTTGTCTTTCGGGAAATTCTCATCAGCGCAAAGTTTCTCAGCAAACGCTATATTATCTTTGTTTGTCTGCCCAAGAATATCAGCAATTTTGTCTTTCGGGAAATATTTATCAGCACAAAGTTTCTCAGCAAACGCTATATTATCTTTGTTTGTATGCCAAAGAATACCAGCAATTTTGTCTTTCGGGAAATATTTATCAGCGCAAAGTTTCTCAGTAAACGCTATATTATCTTTGTCTGTCTGCCAAAGAATATTCGCAATTTCGTCTTTCGTGAAATTTTCATTGGTGTAAAGTTTTTCTGCGAAGACCATAGTGTCTTCGCTTATAGCCCCAAGAATATCAGCAATTTTGTCTTTCGGGAAATATTTATCAGCACAAAGTTTCTCAGCAAACGCTATATTATCTTTGTTTGTCCGACGAAGAATATTCGCAATTTCGTCTTTCGGGAACTTTTCATCAGCGCAAAGTTTTTCTGCGAGTGCCAAATTATATTCCTTTGATTGGTAAATAATACCAGGAATTTCGTCTTTCGGGAACTTTTCATCAGCGCAAAGTTTTTCTGCCAATGTTATATTATTTTCATTTGTAAAGCGAAGAACACAATAAAGTTCATCTCTAGGGAATTTTTCATCATTACGGAGTGCATCTGCAAACTTGTCAAACCTTTTGTTGAAATCTGCGTAACTTATTAAAGTATTTATAGGCTTTGCTGGAGGTGTGTTATTTTCGAGTGGTTCTACAGTTTTTCCTACATTACTATCAGGTAATGCAACTTCTTCTGTTTCCACATTAATTTTTTTAGTCTTAGTTTTAAAATAATTCCGTATATCACTAATAATTCCTTTTGGAGCGTTTACATTATTTGATTGTGTTTGGCGTTCATTCAGAATATCAGAAAATTTACGGTTGCTTTTTACACTTTGTCCAAAGCTACCGTTACCCAAGTAATATGCTTCATTTTCAATTACTTGATTGTAATATTCAGAAGAATTAACATCCGTCTTCATATTTTCGTATTCATTTTGGTAAATTCTTGATAAATATTCGTTCAACGAACCTTTTGAAATTGGATTTTTTTGAACAAAGTCAACTAAGTTTTTGTTTGCTTCCATGACTTCATCTGCAAGCATTTCGGCACAAACTTCTTTGTACATTTGTTGTTCTTCACTAGAAAGAGTTGTATAATCAATGCCGTTATTTTTTGCAATTTCTATTGTTTTTTTAGTTATGAACTCTCCTTCGTTTGTATGCATAAGGAGGCTTGAGATAGCTTCAGAACCTTTATTCGCAATTATATCTTTGAACTGCATAACATGGACAAATTCATGAGCTATTATTGTTTGAATGTCTTTTGAGTCATTTATTTTGCTATTTACAATTAATTCACCTGTTGACCAATCAAAAAATCCGTCAGCGTTGCCGGTTTCTCTCAAAACAATTTTAGGTTCAATACCTGCTACCCCTAGTTTATCAGCTAAGAATTCTGTAAATTTTTCTGCGAATAATTTTCTGTCATTGCCACATTGTTTCTCAATTTGGTCGAGTTCTGATGAATATTTTTCGGCAATATCTGTGAATACCTTGTTTGCATTGTCATATTGAGCTTTTAAAACATTTCCTATTTTACCGTTAATAACTAGAGTAAGTGCTTCCAAGTTCTCAACCGGTGCTTTTGGATTGAGTTCAGCTTTTGCAAGTTCTGCATCCAATGATTCAGGGGTATTTAATCTCATACCCTCATCTTGAATGTCGTTTGCAACTTCTGAAATAACCTTATTTTTAGTATTTTCTGACGGATTAGTTGCGCGCATTGTTTCTACCATACCCTTAGGTGCGTTAGCCTTTCCCTCTTTCGCCCTAACCTTCTCAGCATTCCCTTCAGAAATCATATCCATGGCTTTGAGGACATTTTGCGCATCGGCTCTTGTGATACCGTAGTCTTTGAAAGTTTC
>CAKVLI010000019.1 GCA_934757155.1 uncultured Candidatus Melainabacteria bacterium
GGACCCATAGCGTGCATCAACAAGAAGTTTTGAGGGTTAGCCTCTAAACCAACTTTGTTAGAAACACGTGCTGCCATCGGAACCGCAGAAACGCCTGCTGAACCGATAAGCGGGTTGATTTTTTCTTTTGAACAAGCGTTCATCAATTTTGCCATCAACACACCAGCTGCAGTTGCAAGTGAGAATGCGATGATACCAAGTAACAGGATGAACAATGTTTGAACTGTCAAGAATTGGCTTGCAGACAATTTTGAACCGACAGACAAGCCTAAGAATATTGTTACAATATTGATTAAAGCATTCTGCATAGTGTCTGATAATCTTTCTACAACACCACATTCTTTACATAAGTTACCGAAGCACAAAGCACCGAGTAACGGGCAAGCGCTTGGAAGTAAAATAACACAAAGAAGTAGAATCATAAGAGGGAATACAATTTTTTCTCTCTTAGAAACATCTCTCAATTGAGTCATTTGGATTTTACGTTCAGCTTCACTTGTCAACAACTTCATGATAGGCGGTTGAATAACCGGAACTAACGCCATATAAGAGTACGCAGCAACAGCAATTGGTCCGAGCAAATGTTCAGCCAATTTTGTTGTTACATAGATTGAAGTCGGACCGTCAGCACCACCGATGATACCGATAGATGCAGCCTCTGGCATTGAGAAACCGAATAAGCAATAAGCCATCAACAATGCACCGAAGATACCGAACTGGGCAGCACCACCAAGTAATGCTGTTTTAGGGTTAGCAATTAATGGACCGAAGTCTGTCATCGCACCAACACCCATGAAGATAATCAATGGGAACAAGCCTTTGTGAATACCTGCTTCAAAGATGATACCCAAGAAACCGTTCGGACCTGCAATTTCTTCACCCAAAGGCATTGGGATGTTTGATAACAAACCACCAAATGCGATAGGCACAAGAAGCAATGGCTCGAATTGTTTTTTGATACCAAGCCATAACAAGAACAAGCAGATTAAAATCATAATCCATTGTCCGTGCATGTGCAGGATTTGTTCAAAACCTTGAAGGTTAGGATCAGCAGCAGCATTTTGAGCAGTATGAACAAAGCCCATAATACCCGTTGAATCCCAGAGAGAATTTAAACCTTCTATAATATTCATAACGTTCTCCTCCCTCTATTAACCTAAAGTTACCAAAGCTTGACCGCTAACAATCTTGTCACCTTGAGCAACGAGAATAGATTGAACAGTACCAGCCTTAGGAGCTTTAACTTCGATTTCCATTTTCATAGCTTCAAGAACCAGAAGAACGTCACCTTCTGCAACAGAATCGCCAACAGAAGCTTCAATTCTTAATACGTTACCGGGAACGCCGGCTTTAACTTCTTCACCGGCACCTGACGGAGCAGCAGCTTGTTGTTCAATACCTTCTTTAACATTGATATCGTAAGATTTTCCGTTAACAGTTGCTTTATTATCGCCGTCAAGTTTAACCGCATAAGCTTTACCGTTAACCTTAACAGTGAATTCGCTTCCGTTGGATGAAGCCGTAGCGCAAGGTGCTGCAGCAGGGCAATTTTTACGAACACCGATTTGACCTTTGCCTTGAAGGAACATAATACCTTTTTCTTTACATGCACCTGCGATGAAGATGTTTTCATCATTAACTTCCAAACCTGCGTCTTTAAGCATTTTTGTAGCAGCTGCAATACCCTTGTTAGGGTCTTTATCGTTCAAATCAACAACCAATTCAGTTGTAGGTTGAAGACCCAATTGTTCTTCTGCAATCTTAACGATTTCTGCATCAGGTTCACAAGGAGTTTTACCGAAGTAACCAAGAACCATTTTGCCGTAACCTTCTGCAATTTTCTTCCAAGAACCAAACATTACGTTATTGAATGCTTGTTGGAAATAGAATTGTGAAACAGGAGTTACTGATGTAGCAAAACCACCTTTTTCAACAACTTCTTTCATAGCAGCAACAACTTCAGGGAATTTATCCATTACGCCGTTATCTCTCATCATTTGAGTGTTTGCAGTCAATGCTCCACCCGGTAATGGTGAAGAAATAATCATTGGGTTAACTGCTAAAGCTTCAGGCGGCAAGAAGTAATCTTTCATACATTCTTTAAATACTTCTTCTGTTTCAAGAATCTTGTTAATATCAATACCTAAATCGTATTCAGAACCCTTAAGAGCATGCCACATAGAAACGATATCAGGTTGAGCTGTACCACCTGAAACAGGTTTCATAGCCAAGTCAATACCGTCGGCACCACCATCAAGAGCTGCAAGATAAGCTGCTAAGCCTGTACCAGCAGTTTCGTGAGAGTGGAAACGAATATGAGCATCTGCACCCAAAATTTCACGAGTTCTTTTAATAGTTTCGTAAACCTTTCTAGGAGCAGAAGTACCTGAAGCATCTTTAAATGCCAAGCTGTCAAACGGAATACCGGCATCAAGAATACTTCTCAAAACTCTTTCATAGAATTCAACGTCATGAGCACCCGTACAACCGATAGGCAATTCCATCATTGTGATTGTAACTTCGTGTTTCAAACCGTTGTCTTTAATACATTGACCGGAGTAAATAAGGTTGTTTACATCGTTCAAAGCATCAAAGTTTCTAACTGTAGTTACACCGTGTTTTTTGAACATTTTTGCGTGGAGATTAATCATATCACGAGGTTGAGAATCCAAACCTACAACGTTTACACCACGTGCCAATGATTGCAGGTTGATGTCAGGACCAACAGCCGCTCTGATTTTATCCATTGTATCAAATGCGTTTTCATTACAATAGAAAATCGGTGACTGGAATCTTGCACCACCTGCTACTTCAAAGTGTTTAATACCTGCATCAACTGCAGATTTCAAAGCAGGCAAAAAGTCATCGACGAAAACTCTTGCCCCGTATACTGATTGGAAACCATCTCTGAAAGATGTATCCATAACTTTAATAAGTTTTTTTGCCATTGTTTTTTCCTCTCTTTATTTTGACAAATTATTTTTTTCTAAATAATGCAGCAACTATAGCCGCAGCGATTTCGTTATCATCTGAAGAAACCGCAGATTTTGCACCTGCTGTTTGAGGTACTGCTTCAGGAAAGAGTTTGTTCAATTTCCCTACTACAATTGACATAACGAACATTGAAATAATGGTTGTGCAAAGAAACATCAAAACTGTTCCCATGCCTATACACATTACAGAAATGCCCTGTACTAATAATCCATTCATAAAATATCTCCTATTAAAAGTATTTGTTCATTATTATCTTTATCAAGCAATTTTAATGCACCATTATCGGTTACATCTATAGCCATTCCCAAAATTTTCTTATCAAAAACCTGTACTGCTATCTGCTTATTGAGGAATTCGGCTCTTCTTATGTAATCTTTTTTTATTAATAAAAATCCATCCTCAATAAATCTATCATACCTCAAACAAAACTTGTCAGAAAGTTTTTTTAAAAACTTTTCTTTATCAATTTTCATGCCGGTTTCGATATTCAAAGAGGTTGCCGGTTGGGAAATGTTTTCCAATTGTTCTTTTTGGCAGTTCAAATTAATTCCGACACCTAAAACAAGTCCTAAGAGTTTTCCTTTTTCTATCACGCCTTCCGCTAAAATTCCTGATATTTTTTTACCATCAACTTGAATATCATTCGGCCATTTTATAGTAGGTTTAATATTGTATTCTTCAAAAACTTCACACAAAACAACACACAAATATTGCGTGAGATTTGAATAAATTTCTCTCATGTATTCTGAGGGTTTCAGAACTATGCTTGCATAAATATTATCTGCGCCGGTAAATTCCCATTTTCTTGCCAAACGTCCGCGACCCGAAGTTTGTTTTGATGTGTAAACAATCGTTCTGTCATCGATTTCAGAAATATGCTCACGAGCATATTTATTCGTTGAATCCACCTCTTCTAAATACAAATATTCCATAAGTTTATTTTATTACAAAAAGAAAACTGCTTCTATAAAAGAAACAGTTTTTTATATGTACACATTAGGTTTGCACTGTATTTAAACTAAGACTTTTGCAGTTTATGCTTCAGCCACCTTAGCTTGACGTTTTTTTTCAATTTTAGCGTTCAAGAAATCGCCAATTTTGTTCGCTATAGGTGTAATCAATACCGGAGTTGCATATCTGTATATTAAAGTAAATACAGATAATGATGCTAGAATTCTGATACCTTTAGCATTTTTGCCAAGCGATTTGTAAAAATCAGCTTCTTGCTTGGAAGATACTTTCCCTGCAATTTTATCCATCTCAAAATTATGAAGATTCAAACCGGTGTAACGATATTCTTTATTTTTAACAAAAGAATTAATTTTTTTATCAACATAATACGCTGCTGCAGTTGGCACAAGGAAACATAAACCTTGGTTTATTGCAAGAGTCCTTCTTCTGTTCGGGTCAAGTTCTTTGTTCGTCAAAGTTCTCTGAACATAAGTTCCGCTTGTAATCAATGACCCCAAAGCAACCATATGCTGAGTCATTTCACCTGGGACTTTAGTCAACCATTTGGAAAAATCCCACATTGATTTTGATTTTAAAAGCGGTTTCCCATAGAATTTACCAAATCCTTTAACAAACCAATTGTCCTTTCCTTTAAATGCTACTGAATTAGAATCTTCCGGTTCATTTGTACTGCGTCCTTTAAAGGAAACTTGTGCAGAATCTGCTTTTTTATCTTCTGTAACATCTTGTGGTTTTTCAACATTTAAAGTTTGTTGTTCAGCCTTTTTTGCTGATGATTTTTGGATACCAAATACATTTTTAAGAACCCAAGGAATCAAAGCAACAGTACCTGCTGCAAGCGGTATTCTAAAGGCAAGATCCGGTCCCCAAGTAAGTAACTTGTCTAAAATCACGTTACTTCTCTCTGATTTAACCATATCAGGTGTTATTTCAGTACCTAAACCTCCGTCAACACCATTTCTTTGATAAGTTGTATATTTATAAATATTTTCCTTTTTGTCAAATTGACGTTTACCTGTAACTCTTGGGCTATAATTAGCTGTTTCAGCAGCTGATGAAACCGAAACTGAGTCTAAATCTAACTTCCATTGTTTACCTTTAATATTCTTCCACTGCCTAAAGTCAACAACTTTGCCGCTAGCATCATATACAGAATTTACATCCAAATCTTTCCAAATAGAATCAGTACCCTTCGCATCTTTGACTAAATTTATCAAATAGTCTTTGTTCAAATCTTTTAATAAAATTTGAGCATCCTTCATTCCTTCTTCTTCAACAACAATGCCCAATCTTGACATATTGATAGCGTCATATAACTTTCTTCCATCTTTTAAAACTACATCATTAAAAGATTTACCTTTGTTAGCAGCCCAGTCAACATTTACCCCCAACAATTTTTGGAAGGTTAAGTCTGAAATTTCAGACAATTGTTTCATCTTAGGGAGCATATCACACATTTTTATTTCAGAAGTGAATGCATGACCTTCATTATCAATCCATTTCTCCATATCAAGGATTCTGGAACCGTTTTTATCAATTACACCACCCTCAAGTTGAGGATGCATTCTTTCAAGAACTTTCTTGTCCAAAGTTTGCATCATTTTCTTTCTTGTATAATTTGCACCTGCTTTAAACGGAGCAGTTAATGCAAAAGCTGTAATAAATCCTACAATACCTGATGCTAACGCTTGAGAAGCCGCATAAATATTGTCTTCTTTGCTCTTTTCTTTACTTGGCATAGCAGCAATTGTTGCAGAACGTGCCGCACAAGCAACCGCCGCAATCGTTGCTGTTGCAACAGTTTCAAAGTCAGTAACCTTCAAAAGAGCATTAAAAAAGGAACTCTTTAATAATCGGTCCCCTTTTTCTTTTTCGATAGCGGGGTCTTTTTTAATTTCACCCACCACCTTTTTTATACTCTTCACTACTTTTTTGCCATCTTCTATCGGATTAGCCTTTCCTTTAAATGCAACCATACTGTCGGCAGGAAGCGGCTCATCCAATAAGCGCTGGTGCTGCAAATGTTCTGAATAATTTAATCTAATAATCTCAGGGATATCTAATTTATTGGTTGATTGAATTCTCCCAAGGGAGTTTAGATTTTGCGTTGTATGAATGTTCATCATAGTTTCCAATCTATATTATGTTGTCTACACATTTATCATAAAACAAATCAAATTTTTTTTTGCTAGTTCTTAACAATTTTGTTACAATCTGTTAAAATAGAGTAGAAGAGCGAGTTAGAGTATGAACAGAGTTGTAAAAAGTACACTTATTTTAATAATTTTAAGCATGTGCATGACAAATTACGGGCATGCCTTCGACTTGGATGAAACTGTTGATGATGATATTAGAAAAAACTATAAGACCGAGGACGAGAATCTTCCTGCATTACCTGCTATAACTAAATCACAGGAGTATTCAAAAAACCAAACAAGCAGTAATTCAACTTCGACCGCAAAACCGGCAACCACGCCGCCTAGAACAACGATATCACAGCCAGCATACAAAGGCACAGTCAAGGTTAAAGGCGGAACTACATTCGAAGTTGTAAGTTCTCAAGCGATTTCCGATTGGCAAAGAGAAGGAACTCCGGTAAAATTCACCTCAAGAACCAATGTTTATGGAAAGAATTTTACAATTCCAGCTAATACAGTTTTCTCAGGAGAGGTTGTTAACTCTCATCAGCCACAAGTTTCATGCAACGGCGGACTTGTATCAATAAGAGTTTATTCAATGTACCATAACGGACACAAAATTTCTGTAAACGCTTATATTACAAGAGCAAACGACAAAATTATATTGTTTAACAACATTAAAGGTGAAAGAAATTATCTGAAAACAACTTGGAAAAAAGGGAATTGGGGCAGAACTCTGTTCAGCAGAATGATGACATTGACTGTTAATCTCGGTGGAGAAGGCTCTACGTTAATTTTATCTCCATTCCCATTAGCTTATGGAACAATTTGTCTCGGTTTAAACACACTAACTTCACCGATTTGTGCTTTCTTTTCAAAAGGTGGACATGTTTCGATTCCGGCAGGAAAACCGTTTAAAATCAAACTTATTGATGACGCATTTATCTAGAACAAGTTCACAATATTTTGAGTTTCGAACTGCGGGCATGTATTCCAAATAAGAGTCGGAATGATGTCCCCAGGAGTTCGTCCTTGGAATTTACAATTACAGCAGCCTTTAACCATGTTTGTTGAACCATCAACAAGCGGTTGAAAATACTTACAGCACTGACAAACCTTAAGTGTTAATCCATAGTCTGCAAGCTTAGTTGAAAGTTCTCTAACCGCGTCAATCATGCGTAAGTGGTTATTTTTAGTTGTATATTTCTTGCCTTTATTAATAAAAGTAACTCTCGCCAAACCATCGTCTGATATCAATTCCAACTGGCATTGAAAATCCTTTTTACCGTCGGTTACAATTATATTTGTTGTCATTGTTTCAATAACATGCTTTCTTGTTGTAGCCTTAATCATGTTACGAATTCCTCTTATAGGCGGGAAATTGTAAGTCATGTGACCTAAAGAATAAAGCGGATATGCAAACAAGTACAAATACTCTTTCGGATACAATCTTGCATCAAGAAGGCTCAATGAGCAAGCTATAAGCAATACAATCGCCGTTATTAAAAGAGCTGAGTAACTGACTATGAATGGGAAAGTATAAGCATGCCCCAGTAAAAATACGTATGCTAGAGTAAAAAACAGCCAGTTTGGAGCTACTAGGGAAAGTAAAAATTCGCGTGAAACAAATTGTTGCGGTTTAAAAAATTCGTTTTTGAAAATTTCCAAACGTTTTGAAAGTGAAGGGATTCTAAAATCAAATTTATTAATACTTGTATAAACCTTCAAATCTTCCACAAAAGCAACCTTAATACCTTCTTTTGCAAGTTTTAACGTATAATTTACCTCTGAAATCAAATCCCTGAAATCAAAAGTTGCAATCTTATTAAGAATTTCTCTTTTAATAACAAATGAGTCTGTGTTTACGATATTCGTGAGACCGATTTTTGTACGAGCTTTGAACAAACATTTTGACATATATCTTGAATATGCGGATTTAACATTTTGCCAGAAAGTCAGCTTATCAGTTTCCGGAAGATAATTAATCATCGGATTGAATACAGAATGCTTAGTTAAATAGAAATTAACATTTGCCAAAAAGTCAGAATCGACGTAATTATGCGCATCCATAAAGACATACGCGTCTAAGTTTTCCACATCCTGAAGTTTTTCCGCAATAATAGAATATGCTTGGCTTTTACCAACAGGTTCAAGATTATTAAAACTGATTACATTAACGTTCAGATCGCTTTGAAGAGTCACTTCGGAGACATTTTCACATTTATCCAAAATCGCATAAATCGTATATGCATGATGAGGATAGCTTTGAGTTTTAAGCTGTTTTATCAGATTCTCTAAAGTATTGCAATCACCGGACGCGTACAAAATTACGCATAAATTAGAATCCTTCGGTGTGTATTTGTCTCTGACTTTGCGAAGACGTTTTGCAGAAACAGCCGCAAGCAGAATAAAATAAATAGTAAAAATCGTTATATACAGATATAGTAAAATAATCATGATAATTGTCTCCTAAAAAAGTTTACTCTAAACAGTGTCGAAATACAAGTTTAGGTAAATTTTAAAAGAAGGGTTGATTTAAAAAAATGTCTATGATAAATTGGATATTGCTGAGAGATAAATAGCATAAGTTTAAGGCTTTATCGCTTAGTGAAATGCGCGGGCTGCTAGCTCAGGTGGTTAGAGCACTCTGCCGAACAAAAAGGTGACTAAATGTCACGTTTTTGTGAGAGGCCTGATAAGGGTCCAGCCCTTGACAAAAGTTTTTGAAAATTTAATATGAATACAACGCGCGGGCTGCTAGCTCAGGTGGTTAGAGCGCACCCCTGATAAGGGTGAGGTCGGTGGTTCGAGTCCACTGCGGCCCATATAATGAAGACTTCTTGAAAAAGAAGTCTTTTTTATTTGCCGCAGTGGACTCTTCATTCTTTATACGGCTCATTCAAGCAAAGCTTTCAATTCGCCTTCCTCTATCAAAACGATACTTAATCGTTTTGACAGAGTTCTTGGCCCATATAATGAAGACTTCTTGAAAAAGAAGTCTTTTTTATTTGCCGCAGTGGACTCTTCATTCTTTATACGGCTCATTCAAGCAAAGCTTTCAATTCGCCTCCCTCTATCAAAACGATACTTAATCGTTTTGACAGAGTTCTTGTCCCATATAATGAAGATAGGCATTTCGGCCTATCTTTTTTATTTTTAATTACTCCCATTTTTATCAAATGCTTAGCTTACATAATGTTCTCAGATTTTAAGTCTTTCCGACTTTGTGCTATAATAACTCAAAGAGGTTTTTATGGTTTTAGAAAACAAATTAGGCATAACAGAGTCCTCTACCCTTGCAAAAGAGGAAGAACGTATCAGCAAAACAAAGGCTCTTGAACTTTTTGAAAAAGGAATACTTGACTCGCTTGAAGCAGGCAAGTTTGATTCATTGTCTAAAATTCATAAATATCTCTTTGAAGATATTTACCCATTTGCGGGAGAAGTCAGAAATGTAAATATTGCGAAGGGAATTTTTAGGTTTGCACCTGTTATGTATCTTAAAACTGCATTAGAGCATATAGATAAAATGCCTCAATCAACATTTGAAGAAATTATTGATAAATATGTAGAAATGAATGTTGCACATCCGTTTAGAGAAGGCAATGGCAGAAGCACTCGAATTTGGTTAGATTTAATACTAAAAAAGGAACTCGGAAAAGTTGTAGACTGGAGTATTGTTGACAAAGAAGACTATCTACTCGCAATGGAGCGCAGCCCAATTAAAAGTGTTGAAATTAGAGAACTTTTAAAAGAGGCTCTTACCTCAGATATCAACAACAGAACAGTCTATATGAAGGGAATCGATGCAAGTTACAACTACGAAGGTTATTTTCAATTCCGAACAGAAGATATGATTTAATTACAAATGCTTTTCAATATTCGTAATAATTGAGCTTTTTGGCATCAAGCCAACCATGCGCTCAACAGCTTCACCATTTTTGAACACCATCAAAGTAGGAAGTCCGCTTACTTGATATTTCTTTGCTGCTTCCAAATTATTATCAGTATCAATCTTGGCAAATTTAACTCTATTCGCCAATTCTTCTTCAACCTCTTCCAAAATTGGAGCAAGCTTTCTGCATGGTCCGCACCAGTTAGCAAAAAAATCAACCACAACGACTCCGTTATGTGAAATTACTTCGTTATCAAAATTATCAGAATTTATCTCTAAAACCATACAAAACTTCTCCTTATCTAATTTGGCACAAATATCTATACTTACCCTTACCTATTTACCCCTATTTATTTACCACCTAATATTAGCACATATTTTTTATTCATGCTATTATTCTGTAAGAGGGGATAAAAAAGGGAATATTTATACCCAAAAGGATGAGAAATGCCAAGAAAAAAAGAAATAGAAATAGTACTTGATACCGAAACCACCGGTTTAGATTATACAAGAGAAAGAATTATCGAGTTTGCAGCAGTTAGACTTGAGAACGGAAAGATTACAGATGAGTTTCAAACACTGATTAACCCTCACCAGCACATCCGCAAGTCGTCTATGGCTGTACACGGGATTACGCAAGAAATGGTAGAAGATGCTCCGACTGAAGAAGAAGCTTTACCAAAGATTCTAGAATTTATCGGTGATTATCCGATTGTTGCACACAACGCGATTTTTGATTACTCATTCTTAAACGAAGCAAAGAAAAGAGTTTTCGGGGAAGAATTAACAAACCCAAGAATTGATACACAAATCATGTTCCGCGAAATTGCACCGGATTTGGAATCTCACGGGCTTGAGGCTTTGACTCACAGATTTAATGTAGAGCTTCACAACCACCACAGAGCAATGGCTGACACAATGGGACTTGCGCTTGCTTATCCTAAACTCAAAAAATTGTACCTGCAAAGACTCGACTGGCAGAAAAAACAGCTTGATAACGTTGATTACCTTTTTGACAGATATTTGAGAATTCAACAAAGTATCGCCGCTATGCAAGCAGAATTGCAGGATTTAAAGTCAGTATTCAAGCTCCACTTTGAACTCGGTGGTGCGCCGTTAGAATCTGAAACCGGGGAAATAATGGTTTATCAATCAAAACAATCTTTTGGATATGATTTTAATGATGTAAAAGATGTTCTTGAAAGTGTAGGTGCATTGGAAAAAGCAGTTAAGCTTAACAACGGATTTATCGATAGACTTTGCAACGGTCTTAGCTTGTCAGAAGAGTACAAACAAATCATTCGTGACGCAAGACAAGAGCTTTCTGAAACCAGAAATATTCAGGTTATCAAGCCATGCAAATAAATGACATCGTCACCATAGAAAAGCTTTCAAATTTAGGTTACGGGATTGCAAAACAAGACGGTTTTGTAATCTTTGTTGAAGGCGCTTGCCCAGGTGATAAAGTCAAGATTAGAATAACAAAGAAGAACAAAAACTTTGCGAATGCAAAAGTTGTAGAGATTCTTGAACCATCTCCACATAGAATTAAGCCGATTTGTCCTATGCAAAAGGTTTGCGGAGCATGCCAGCTGCAATTTATTGATTATGATTACCAACTTGAATTAAAAAAAGAGATTGTTTCAGACACAATGCGCTCAATTTTCGGACAAGAGGTTGAAATCAAAGACGTTATACCAAGCCCTAAAACAGCGGAATACAGACACAAAATTCAGTATCCGATTTCTGAGACAAGGGATTCTAAAAGAATTTTGGCAGGGTATTATAAATCGGCAACACACGAGCTGGTAAATATCAAGTATTGTCCTATTCAGCCGGCTTATTGCGATGAGATTATTGAATTTATCCGAACCGCAGCACAAGAAGTCGGGATAAGCGGTTACAATGAGAAAAAACACAGCGGAGACTTGCGTCATGTTGTAATCAGAACATCTGCATACTCAGGCAAAAGCTTGATTACACTCGTTGTGAACTCAACTAAAATGTTTGACAAACTAAAAAAACTTGCAGAAAAGATTTATAACGAGCTTGAAAATATAGCGGGCGTAGCAGTCAATTTCAACTCAAAGAAAACAAATCTTATTTTGGGAGATAAAACTGAACCTGTTATCGGGGAAAGGTTTGTAGAAGAAAAACTGTGCGATAAAGTATACAAAATCGCACCGGAAACCTTTTTCCAAGTTAATCCGTACACTGCGGATAATATTTTCAGGTTCGTCAAGAAATATATTTCCGAAAACTTCGAACAACCGCTTATATTGGACGCTTATGCAGGTATTACCGCGTTTGGAATTGCTTTGTCCGATATCGCGAAAAAAGTCGTTAGCGTAGAAGAAGTTAGAGCATCCGTTGAGCTTGCGGACAGAATTATAAAAGAAAACGGGATTAAAAACGTTGAATTGCACAATATGGATGCAGGCATGTTTTTTGAAAAAGAGCTAAAAACGAAGGGCAGAATGTTTGACGTAACAGTTCTTGACCCGCCGAGAAAAGGCTGTACTGAAGAAAGCTTGGACTATGCGCTAAAACTAACTACAGGCAAAATCGTTTATGTTTCATGCAATCCTGCAACACTTGCACGTGACTTGAAATACCTTACATCAAAAGGCTGCAAAGTCGAGTATATTCAACCGTTCGACATGTTTCCACACACTTATCATATCGAAAACGTGGCTATAATTTCTGTATAAAATCTTCTAACAGAGAAACAAATTTCTCTTTTGTCATATCAGGAAGAATTTCTTTGACAGTCGTAATTCCTTTGACCTCTTCCTTGAACAAATGTTCTAAAAACTCTTTGTCATACCCGAAAAGAATTGAACCGTGTTGAAGAATATAACCTTGTTTACGGTATTGAGCCGAGCCGATAATTTTTTGTCCCTTATAACAGACATCCGCCCCGGTTGATAACAACATGCAGTAGTCAAAATGCGTAGAAACTTTTTTATTTTCACCAAAATCGAGTTCAACCCCCAAAGTTTTAAAAAAATCAATCAAAATTCCTGAAATATGTTTATAAGATTCTACCACACTTTCCCCTTCAATTACGGGCGCAACATAACTATATGTAATTTCATCATCATGTAATAATGCACGCCCGCCGGTTAAACGACGCACGAGCTCGACATCCTTATCTGTAATGAAATCGTCCTTCTGATTTCTGCCAAGAGAAATACACTTTGGTGACCATGCATAGAGGCGAAAAACAGGCTCTTTAGTTTGATTTTGAATAGCCCCGTCCAAAAGCTCGGAATCTATTCTCATATTATCCGCGCCCGTGTATGTTCCAAATTTAACGTACTTCATCCTGAATCTTTCTGAATAAGGCTTCATCATTATTTCCTTCTGCCAAAGGTTTTGGAATAAAGAGGTCTTCATACCTTCTTATCGCATATTGGTCAGACATGCCGGAAATATAATCAGTTACAAGCTGCGGAATATCATCTGCGTCATAATAAGCCGCAAGTTTTTCACTATAGTACTCAAATAACGATTTTATAATATTTTTGGCCTTTTTCTCTTCTGCCTTTGTTATCGGATCAAGATATACATTTTCAAACATCCATTCACGAAGTTTGGTTACATAGTACCAGCCCTCTTCAGACATTTTTACTCTGGGTTTATCAATGGAATTCACAATAACATCAGATATCATTTTACCTAAACGTGCAGACTGATTTGAAGAAAAATATTCCGTACAATCCTTTGGCAAATCATCATTAGTAATAACACCTGCTCGCACAGAATCTTCTATATCGTGATTAATATAAGCAATTTTATCCGCGTATTGAACAACTTGAGCTTCAGGAGTTTTTGGCTTATAGCCCCAAGAGTGGGTCATAATTCCGTCTACTGTTTCTCTGCAAAGATTCATGTTTTCGAGAACTTCTACAACACGGACACTCTGTAAATTATGATAAAAACCGTTTGGCAAAAGCTCATTCAAGGTTGCTTCTCCGCAATGCCCGAATGCTGTATGCCCTAAATCGTGTCCCAACGAAATTGCTTCAACCAAATCTTCGTTGAGCTTCAAAGCCCTTGCTATAGTTCTTGCAATTTGTGAAACTTCAAGTGTGTGAGTCAAACGAGTTCTAAAGTGGTCATTGAATGGTGAAAGAAAAACTTGCGTTTTGTGCTTTAATCTTCTAAAAGATTTTGAGTGCAAAATTTTATCTCTATCACGCTGAAATTCCGTACGAATAGGGCATTCTTCTACTCTCGGGAATTTCCTGCCTTTAGATTCTTTACATTTGGTTGCATAAGGAGATAGAAATTCATATTCCCTTTGTTCAAGTTCTTCTTTAATTGTCTTTAAATCAATCGTCATAGCAACAGTATTATACTCAAAAAGCTTAAATCCGTAAACATAGCTACAAAGATAATGTTAGATGTGTTATAATCTCGTTTGATAAACCGACATTTCACAGGGGTGATGTTATGAGTGAAAAGGAAAAAATGTTGAATGGACTCGCATATCTTCCTATGGAAGACAAGGAATTGATTCACGCAAGAGAAGTTTGTAAAAAGCTTTGCTATGAATATAATAAAATTTCACCGGACAAAACCAAGAAACGCAGTTTTGTGATAAAAAAATTACTGGGCAAAACCTGTGATAAATTTTTAATTGAGCAGCCGTTCGTTTGTGATTACGGATTCAATGTTGAAATCGGCGAAAACTTTTATTCTAACCACAATCTTGTAATTCTTGACCCTGCAAAAGTAATATTTGGAAATAATGTTTTCATCGGTCCTAATTGTGGATTTTATACTCCTGAACATCCATTGGATGCAGAAAGCAGAGTTAAGGGAATTGAATACGCCTTTCCGATAAAAGTCGGTAATAATGTTTGGTTTGGCGGAAATGTAACCGTGCTAGGCGGAGTTACAATTGGGGATAATACAGTAATCGGTACCGGAAGTGTGGTCACAAAAAATCTTCCCGCAAACGTCATTGCAGCAGGGAACCCTTGCAGAGTTATAAGAGAAATTACGGAAGCAGACAAATACAGATATGAAAAACAAAATTAACTTACTAAAAGCTCTCGCCATTATGCTTGTTGTATCAGGGCATTTGGAATTTTCGCTAATTCCTGGGTTTCCGCCCTATTCGTTTCAGCTTGCATTGTTTTTCTTTATCTCAGGCATGTTGTTTAACGAAAAATACAACTTTATAGAATTTTTCAAAAGAAGATTTAATAGCTTACTTAAACCATACATACTTTATTCTATTGCATATTTAGGAATCACAATTGCAATGACTCCTATCGTAGGCAAATTTTGGGGAATGGATATAACTTGGTTCAACGAAACAGTTATGGCATTTTTAACAGGGCATCAACTGGATTTGACCTGCCCGCTTTGGTTTGTAACACAGCTTTTTATAACATTAATCGTTTATCACATTTTGAATAGAATTCACGTTAAAACGCCTGTGTATTTTATATTTGCGCTAATCGCAATTCAACTGGGTATTTTCAGAGAAAATTTGTACATTTTGCTTCTGCTTAAAACGTTATTTTCCTTGTTGTTTGTACATCTTGGGCATGTTTATGTTACAAAAATCGAAAACAAATACAATATTTTCACCCCCAAAGTGTTTTGGATAGTATTGTTTATTCAAGCATTGCTGTGGCTTACAAACATGGACTACACACCGGAAGATGGAGTCGGATTGAGCTATATCTTAGCTTGGGGAGAATTTGATAACTGGATTGTACCTATTTTAACCAGTTTAACAGGAATTTGGATAAGTTTATTCATCATCGATAAGCTCTATGACAAGATTAAAGACTGCGGAATTTTACACACAATCGGACAAAATACTTATCACATAATGGCAAACCATTTGCTTGTGTTCAATATTATTACTTATACAATTCTATGGATAAAAGGAATTCCTTTTGATATAAAAAATTCCGCTGATATCTACTGGTTCTATGCTCCTCTAAAATCAACTTACATCTACTTTTTAGCAGGAATTTTTGTGCCAACCTTTGTTGCAGAAGGAATCAAAAAACTAAAAGCCCGTAAACATTGTCAAAATTAATCTAATATTGTATTATAGATAGATATAGAGGAGAAGTTTTTATGGGAATTATAAGCTTGGATTTTTTAATAAGATTGCTTGCTGCGCTTATACTTGGTTTTATTCTGGGACTGGAAAGAGAATTAACTAACAAGTACGCTGGTCTAAGAACACATATTTTGGTATGTTTGGGAGCATGTATTTTTACAATAATTTCAATTTACGGATTTCCGACATTTGCAGCCGGCGATAACGTAATTGTAGATAATGCAACAGGGATTAGAGATACGGGACGTGTCGCAGCTCAAATCGTTACCGGTATTGGTTTTATCGGCGCCGGTACAGTTCTTAGAAACGGTCCTATGATTATTGGGCTGACAACTGCTGCTACATTATGGATTAGCGCCGCAATCGGTATGACTTGCGGGGTCGGAATGTACGATGTTGCAATTCTCGCAACTGTTTTGAGTGTCGCTGTTCTTACTCTCATCAGAGTCTTTGAAAGAAGATTTTTGCCTACGAGCATAAAAAGAGCAAAAAGATTTAAAGTTACAGTGTATTGCGACGGAGAAAAAGTAAAAACAATTCACGAATACTTGACTTCAACTGTTGAAAATATGGAAGATTTTTCAGCAAAAAGACTTATTGAAAACCCTGAGAAATCAAAAATTTCATCAACATTTGAACTAAGTCATAAAAAGATTATGAACGAAATTTATACAAAACTTACAGAAGTTTGCACGCCTGATTCTATAACATTACAGGAACTCAATGATTAAAGAAAAAAAACGAATAACAAAATATAATCGTAAAAAAACTAAGCAGCAAATTATTCAAGAATACATAAGAACAATTGCTGTTTCGTTCTTCATCGGAATTGTTATTACTTCGTTTTTAGCTATTCATGCTAGAAACGAAATGATAAAAAATATTTACGCAAACATTGCAGAGCAGGAGTCAATGGACAAAAAAATGGCTCAACAAATCATTCAACAATCAGATTTAATGGACGATTTGCATATGAAGAAGTACCTTGTTTGCTTGCATGTTGGAGATTTGTACGCAACAGTTGGCGACTATAAAAATGCACAATACGCATATGAACTTGCCATTGATAAAGCACCGGCAGGAGCATACAGACCATACCTAAAACTTTGTTCGGTCTTAATCGCTCAGGAAAAAATGGACAAAGCAAATGCTCTGCTTGATAGCTTAAAAGACCACAAAAACAAAAGTTTGATAAAGGTCAAATCCAGAAGTTATATCATAATGGGTGATAAATATTATTCAATCGGCAAATTTTTATCTGCGGCAAAAAGTTACGAAAAAGCCGAATTTTATTACTCAAAATTCACTAGAAAAGACCCGAAGATTGAAGAAGCTATCAAAAAAAGAGTCATAAACGCATATATTCAAACAGCAGATGTTATGGTCAAAACCGGATTAAATTCTGACGCAGTAAGATTTTTACAAAAAGCAGAAAAATATGACCCGAAAAATTTCCAAATCAGGTATAAGCTTGCAATTGTTTTATCAGATTCCGACCCTGAAGCTTCTATTTCATATCTGGATAAACTTTTGGATGAAATTCCACAGCATATTGATTATGGAGTTTATTGCAATGCGCTCAGAAAAGCTGCAAATATCGCGGATTTGGACGGCAGACCGACACAAGCGAAATATTACAGATATAAAATGCACTCAATAGACATGTTTGTAAACAGAAAAGTTGTTTACAAGAACGATTTTGACATATCATTGGACGCTTTTTCTGTAAGAAAATCGTGGTTTACATACCCACTGAGAGGTTCGTTTAGTGTAACCAACAATTCAAGCGTGGACATAGTTAATATGTTCGCAGATTTTGTATTAGTAAATGGAGACAAGCCAGTTGAGACTATTACACAACATTTTGTAAACAGAGATAATCCGCTTTATTCCAACGGATATGAAAGCGTCACGACTTCTGTGAAATTCAAAAAGCGCATATTTACTAGAAAAGAACTTGAAAACTACTCTATAGAAGTTTACTTCTACAAAGATGATAAGTTCAAAACACAAGTAGCAAAAATCAAAGTACCTGCAAAATCCTTTAATAACACTTCAAAATAAAAACGCTTCTCATTCGAGAAGCGGAGGAAAATTTTATTAGGGAAGGAAGGGATTAGGTTAGAATCTTTTTTGACATCTTACATATATATAAAGTATATAAAAGTTAGCAGATTTCATATAGATAAATAATCGTTACAAAACTTAACATTGGAAGATGGAGAATGAGGAAATAAGTAGAAAAGTCATTTTTCCCTCTTAACAGGAGAACGGATTTTCAGTAGGGCGACGGCTAAGCCTAGCCCGTAAGGTCAAGTCGGACGGGGGCAAATATTCCGGACTTGCATAAGAATAACAGATTGGAAAGTCGAGTATAAAAACTCCGACGAGAGCCCGAATAATCCAAAACAGGGTTAGGGTGATGTTGCAACTTTCCCTTCACCTTACGATTCTTCGGCTAAAGCCTATGAATTCCACATGTTGACAATTCGATAACGCTTTGAACTCCAAATCGTTACAAAAATTTACAAATTTTAATATTTAGGCTATTATAAATGTATGTTACCTAGACAATACAGATTAAAGAAAAGGAGCGCATTCAGCGCAACATACAGAACAGGGGTATCTTTCCACAAAAATGGAATAACCGTTTTTTGCGGAAAGAAAAAATGTAACGATTCTCCAACAAAAATCGGTTTCGTTGTCAGCAAAAAAATTCACAAACGCGCTGTCAAAAGAAACCGCATGAAAAGGCTTATGCGTGAAAGTTTTAGATTACACATAAAAAAATCAAACAACAACTATAATTCAAAATACATGTCGCTCGTTTTTGCAGGCTCAACAAGGCTTTTGGGCAAAAATTTTGCAGACATAGATTACGCAATGCAAAAGCTTATAGGAATGATAGAAAATGATTGACGGAATCATAACTCCCGCCATACGCGACATTGACTATCTGGCACCATGTGCGCCTTATCCGATGACTCCGTCCGGCTTAACAATCGGACAAGATGCAATTTACAGATACGCCATTCCGACTGACGAACAACTAACGCTATCTATCATAGATGCAATTCCGGACTTTAACGGAAATTTTATCAAGCCCGGGTATTACGAGCTTGCCCTTTCCAACGACAGGGAATTTTTATACCTAATCGAATCCAAAGATTTAATCGCGGTCATTCCGGTTTTCAAAATTGCGGAAAACGAATCAGAACTAAAAAAATATCGTGATAAAAATCGAGAATTAACAAAAGCTGAGAAAAAAGAAGTTGAAAGACAAGAGAGAAAAAGCAAAAGGCAAGAAAGGTATCAAAAAGTTATAGATACAAAATATGCAAAAACCGGTGCCACTTTGCCTAAAAAAGAATATGTTCACATGGAAGCAAGCATTGATTATATAAAAGAAGGCGGATACTACTTAATAAGGTACGAAAAAGGCTTTATAAGAGCGTGGGGAGCGATTAAAGCTGTTCAATAATATTTGTAAAGAAGAGTGTGTTATTTGTATACAAAAACGGCTTTATATGGTATCATTGTAACATAGTAGTAGATAAAATTTTTGAGGATATATGCGATAATAAGACTTATTTTAAAAAATAGTTGTTGGGTAGGTTATATGTACCCGAATGTCGTGTATATATAAAAAAATAGAAAAGGAAAAGGTGCTAGATGAATAGTGCATTATTGACCGTTGCAGTTATTGTGCTGGTTATACTTGCGGCTGTCATTGCGGTGCAAAGAGTTAAGTACAAAAACCTTGTACAACAGACCGAGCAGAGCATGAAAGACCTGCAAGAAAAAGAAGCAATTCTGCAAAAAGAAGCAATGATTAAGGCTAAAGAAGCGCTTCACAGCGAGAGAGAACAATTGAACGAAGATGAAAGAGAGCGCAGAAGAGAATTTGCGGCAATTGAAAACAAACTTACAAAAAGAGAAGATATTCTTGAAAACAAGATTCAAGAAATTACAGATAAAGAAGTCGAACTTGATAAGATGAAAGATCAACTTATCGAAAAAGAAGATTTTCTTGACGAAATAGTTCAAAAAAGAACTCTAGAGCTTGAGAGAATTGCGGGAATGTCTGCAGAGGAAGCAAAAAGAGCGTTAATGGAGCAATTAAAGAGCGACTTAGCTCAAGAACAACTCCAACTTATAAGAGAAAACGAAGCTAAAATCAGAGAAGATGCTCTTGAAAAATCAAAAGAAATTCTCTCCACCACAATGCAAAGATGTATGATGGAACAGGTTGTAGAATCAACAGTTTCGGTAGTTTCACTTCCAAACGATGAAATGAAGGGACGCATCATCGGACGTGAAGGAAGAAATATCAGAACATTGGAAACACTTACCGGTGTTGACTTAATTATTGACGATACTCCGGAAGCAGTTGTTCTTTCATCTTTTGACCCTGTCAGAAGAGAAATCGCTAAGATTGCATTAGAAAAACTTATCCAAGACGGCAGAATCCACCCTGTCAGAATCGAAGAAACTGTTGAGAAATCAAGAGAAGAAGTCGAACAAAAAATCATGAAAGAGGGTGAAAACGCCGCTGTAGATATGGGTATTATGGGGCTAAACAAAGAACTCATAAAAAACCTCGGACGTTTGTATTACAGAACAAGTTACGGTCAAAACGTACTTAAACACTCACTTGAAGTTGGTCACATTGCAGGAATGCTAGCGGCTGAACTCGGCGCGAATGTTTATGTTGCAAAAAGAGCAGGACTTCTTCACGATATCGGTAAGGCTGTTGACCAAACTCAAGAAGGTACACATATTCAATTGGGGGTTGAGTTGGCATCAAGATATGGTGAAAAGCCTGAAGTTATTCACGCTATCGAAGCTCACCACGATGATGTTACAGCAAACACAATTGAAGCTGTGCTTGTAAAACTTGCAGACGCAATCTCAGCAGGCAGACCTGGTGCAAGAAGAGATACGCTCGAAATTTATATCAAGCGTTTACAAAAAATCGAAGAGATTGTAAACAGCTACGAAGGTATCAAACAATCTTTCGCGGTACAAGCAGGACGTGAGGTTCGCGTAATCGTTCAATCAGAAATGTTTGATGATTTGGCATCACAAAAGCTTGCAAGAGATATTGCAAAGAAAATTGAGGATGAATTGGATTACCCTGGACAAATTAAAGTCACGGTTGTAAGAGAATTCAGAACTACAGAAATAGCAAAATAAGGATTGAGGTTGGGCTGAGAAATTAGTCCAACCTTATTTATCAATAAAAATGACAGATATGGAAACTTTAAAAATATTATTCTTTGGAGATATAACAGGCAGACAGGGGAGAAACGCGATAAAAAGCTATCTTGCATCAGACGAGGCTTCTGATGCGGATTTTGTTATTGCTAATATCGAAAACGCCTCTCACGGTTTTGGGCTGACGAAAAAGAATTATATTGATTTATCTGAAGCCGGCATAGACTGCTTTACATCAGGCAACCATATTTGGGACAAAAAAGATGTTTATGAATACATAAACGATGCTAAAAAATTAACCCGACCGATTAATTATCCTGAAGGCACAGCGGGAAAAGGGTATCATATATTTGAAGTCAAAAGACACAAAATTGCGGTAATAAATGCGCTCGGACGAGTCTTTATGCCGCCGATTGATTCACCTTGGCAAGTAGTTCCCTCAAAGATTGAGGAACTTAAAAATGAAGGAATTGACAGCATATTTATTGATTTCCACGCAGAAGCTACTGCTGAAAAAATTTGTTTTGCTAAATTTTTGGTACAAAATTTTAACACACCGGAAAATGTCTTGGTAAAAGGATTTTTCGGCACGCACACACATGTTCAAACTGCAGACGAGCAGATTATAAACGGTATGGCTTATATTACAGATGTGGGATTTTGCGGTTCATCCGACGGAGTTATCGGAATGGAATACGCAACTTCACTGAAAAGATTATCAACAAGTATTCCTGAACGTTACGAAATCGCCCAAAACGGGATTTCACAAATCAACGGTGTTGAGGTTCTGATTAACGGAACAAGCGCAACACAGATAAAAAGAATTAATATTTATGTAGATAATAATAAAGAAATGGAGGCTGGAGTTGATACTGGCACTTAACAAAAAGGAGGTGTGGTATGAAAGGTGATTACCATATACACACCTACTATTCAGACGGTGTTTTTTCACCGGAAAAAATTGTAGATTTGGCACTTGACGCAGGACTGCAAGCAATTGCGCTTACTGACCACGATAATGTGCTGTCATATAATGTCGCAAAAGAATATCTTAAGACCAAAGAAGTTGATTTAAAACTTATTCAAGGGATTGAGGTTAATACTTTGTACAAAGAATACGAAGTTCATATTCTTGGATATTTCCCTGATGTAACAAAGAGCGATTTCAAGAATATGCTAAAAGTTCAACAGCAGGCAAGAACAAAACAAACAAAGGAAATTCTTGCGCTTTTGGCGAAAAAAGAAGGTATTAAAATCAAATACGAAGACGTTAAGAATATGGTCGCAGAGGGCGGCAGTATCGGACGTCCACATATAGCTAAGGCAATTACAAATGCAGGCGGAACAAGCAACGTAATGGAAGCTTACAGCAAATACATCCACAGAGCATCTCCTGTGTACGTGGAAAGAAAGACTGTTTCACCATTTGACGCGGTTGAAGTTATTTATGATGCCGGCGGAATTCCTGTAATCGCGCACCCTTATGATATTGATATCGCAGAAAAATTGATTAAAGAGCTTATGAACTGTGGTTTGAGAGGAATAGAGGCTTATCATAGAAAACATTCACCTGCGATTGTTGAGTATTTTTCTTCAATGGCAGAAAACCTCGGTTTAATCGTCACTGGCGGTTCTGATTTCCACGCGCCAAATATTATGAACGGTCAAATTATCCTCGGCAAAAACTTCGTGCCTGAATGGATATACGATTCACTTTTGCAGGAAAAGAAAAGACTGGAAATGGCAAACTAGACTAACTAAAGAGAGGGCTTAATGAGAAAAGGGTTCACAATAATAGAAGTTTCAATACTATTTGTCATATTTTTGATAGTGGCATTGCTTGTTGCGCCACTGTCATTGGACGACACACGACAAGCTAAAAACACTTCACGTTGGCGTAGCGTTCAGCAGGACTTTGTAAACATTTTTTATTCTGTTAACACGAAGCAAAGCGATGAAGAGGTCAATTTTGCTGATGCTTTTGAAACGATTATGGCAAACGAAATCAAAGAAAGCATGAAGCCTTATCGCATAAACTTTATGGACGGAACCTATCCGAATGCGACTTACAGATTTTCTGATTATAATCTGACTTATTCTGATGCAATCGTTGCCACAAAACTCTTTGATAACAACAGAAATGGCATAAAAGGGATTTTACTTTACGACGTAAACGGAAAATCCGGTCCGAATGTTTGGGGCAAAGATGTTTTCGGCATGAATATTTATACAGACAGATTTGAACCGTTCTGCAAAGAAAAACCTGTAAGCGCACAAAAACAAGATTGCTCTAAAAACGGTACAGGACTATGTTGTTCAAACTACTATTTAATCGGAGGAAATTTTGAATAATTCCATAAAAAATATTTGCGTTTTTGCATCATCTTCCAATGATTTAGAGGAAGTTTTCTACAAAGCTGCAAAAGAATTGGGCGCATTGATGGGTTCATCCGGCTACAACATTGTGTACGGTGGAAGCCGTAGAGGTTTGATGTACGCTTGCGCAGGTGCAGTTAAAGAACACGGCGGTGCAATTGTTGGAATTATGCCTGAAATTTTTGCGAACATCGGATTAGCTAATGTCGATGATTGCGACACTTTCCACGTCACAGCAGGAATGAGAGAGCGCAAAGCAAAAATGGACGAAATTTCGGATGCCGTAATTGCGATTGCCGGCGGATTTGGAACTCTAGAAGAATTATCAGAAATGATTGTCCAAAAACAACTCGGATATAATAACAAACCAATTGTGATTCTTAATACAGACCATTTTTACGATGATTTGTTAAGATTTTTTGAAAATACAATTCAGCGAAAATTTGCAAACAAAGCATCTTCCGAGCTTTATTATGTTGCAACTACGCCGCAAGAAGCTTTGGAATACATTAAAAATTATTCTCCAAAAGAATTGGTTTCCAAATTTATTGTTTAGAAACTTGAGTCGGTTCAACCGTTACCAACCCTGACATTACTGCGATTACAGACGCTTGCACCTTGTTGCAAACATTCAGCTTTCTATAAATACTTTCAAGGTGTGCTTTTACCGTATGCGTTGATACAAACAGTTTTTCCGCAATCACATCGTTACTAAACCCAAGAACCAAAAGCTCCAGCACTTCCAATTCTCTACTCGTTAATTGTTTGATATTATAATTTATTTCCATATTTATATCATACTATCAATTTAAAAAAGTGCTTTAATGTATTTTCCAATTAGCGAACTTTTACAAAAATTTACAATTAGCCAACATCACAGACATTATTAAGTATTAAAGATTCTATCGCCTGCATCACCCATTCCAGGGACAATATAGCCACGTTCGTTTAAGTGAGAGTCAACGGCAGCAACGATTAAGGTTACATCAGGAAATTCATTAAACACAGCCTCTAAACCTTGAGGAGAGGAAATCATGCACACGCAGCAGATGTTTTTTTCAGGAATACCCTTCCCGACATATAATCTGATTGCCTCAATCAAGGAATTACCGGTCGCAAGCATTGGGTCAGTAATATAAACATAGTATGATTCCGGCGTATCAACAGGCATAGGCACTTTATTATAGTACCAAACCGGCTTCAACGTCTTTTCATCACGGTACATGCCAATGTGACGAATAGTTGCTTGCGGTAAAATATCAACTGCCTCATCCGTAAAAATCAAACCTGCACGCAAAATTGGGGAGATAATTATAGTAATATCAGGATTAATTGTCTTTGTCACAAATTTTGTCAAAGGAGTTTCGATTTCAACATCCGTCTGCGGAAGATTTTTTGTCGCTTCATAGAGAAGAATTCTTGTGAGCTTTCTGGCAGCCAAACGCACACCTTGAGTATCTGTGTCTTTATTCCTCATTGTACATAAGCTCTGGTTAACAATTGGATTTGAAACAATTTTCAAATTCTTATAATTATTTTCCATTTTCTCTCATCCCCTCAATATTTTTATTTAAGTTTAACGCTTTTTTGTTAGTTTCGTCAAGAAATTTATTAGAAAAATCTAATAAACCGTTAACGTCAGCGTCACTACCTGTCTGCATATCAATAACTTTCAGTTTATTTCCGAAAGATGATGACGTGTAAATTATAGACGTTAATTTTTTGTACATGTCATTCAAAAGTCCCTTAGCGTCATGCAAACGTTTTGGTGGAGTTACCACCAAAACAGGAACTGAGTTATCAATATAAGTATCTTTATCCGGCAGATACAGTTCTAAAGATTTTGAGCCTGCCATACCGCTAAATTCAACAGTCACAGCGGTTCCCTGAGGAATATAAACATCAGGATTAGTTAAAATGAATTTTACATAAACTTCATCGTTTGTCGGCTTGATTTTAGTAACGTGTCCGACCTCAATTCCCATCATGCGAACTGGAGAGCCCACAATTAAGCCGTCAACATCTTGCAAAAATATCTGATAATCGTTAGTTGAAGATTTTTCTTTCGAAATATAAGTAAAAGTTGAAATCGCAACAATAATAAGAATTACAACCAACCAAAATAATAGCTCACCACTGTGAGTTATATAAAAAACATTGCTCTCTTTGTCCTTTTTCTCACTCATTGAGACTATTATATTATAAAATCGAAGAACAAACAAACTGTAAGGGAGTAAAGGGGTAGGGTAAATGTATTTGGCTGGTAGGTAGAAACTACTGACTTAGCGTATTTCCCTCTCCAAGGGAGAGCAGATTTACGTACGGACGACACAAACACAGTGCAGTTAGTCCGGATAGCGAGAATATTGAGCTTGCTTGAACCAGAGGTTCAAAAGCTAAACTATTCGAGCGTGAAGTAAATCCAAGACAGGGCTGGGTGAGGGGTTAGTTGGTAGGGTGGAAAAAGCGTAAGCGGTTTCCACCTTTAGACCTGTAAAACATAGTTTTGGTGTTCATCAAAA
>CAKVLI010000020.1 GCA_934757155.1 uncultured Candidatus Melainabacteria bacterium
GTATCCAATACTCCAAAATCGTTTGGAATATTAGGGTAAATATATCGCTACTTTATATAGTCAGTATAACACTTATTGTATCATTCGTCAAGTGTTTAAGGGGCAAATTTAGCGTCGTTATTGACAAATGAATTATTATAATTATCTAACCTCATCTATTATTGAATATTTTCTCCCCTTTTTTAGAATTACAAAATTCTTATTAGCAATATCTTTCATCTCTTTATTTCTGACAATAACAACATTGTGTTTCTTATCCAATTCGCGAGGCAAATCCTTTGGTTCTAATTCCGGACCGAAAACAACAGGTTCTCCACCGTAATAAAGCAAGGAGTATTTGTGACCGAAGTTAAATGTAGTTAAAGAAACATTGTTTTCCTTCGCGTATTGAGCAAACTCCATAAGGTCATCTTGCCCGAATTTGTAATCAATTTCGAAAAACTTCTCTGTTGCAAATGCCGAAAATACTGACATAAAGATTACGTAAGATGCGAACACTCCGAGGTATATACGCTTTTTCGCAAACAAAATGCTAGCTAAGCCGACCGCAAATGCTGAGAGGATACAAAAGACCTTAGCAGACGCGATATCAGAGCTTAGTTGCGCCGAAAGATATAGCGGAGTCAGTATCCCGCCTATACTTACAAGTAAAAACAGGCTTCCAATAACATATACGCACTTATTGATTATGTTTTCGTTTTCGCCTTTTTCTATATAATCTTTCCATACGTATCCGCCAAGGCAAGCCAATGACGCATAAATCGGCAAAATGTAGGTTATTAGTTTTGTCTCTGATGAGGTGAAAAACAACAATATAAACAATGCTATTATTGCGTTATAAAGCATATATCGCTGCGGATTTGTCAGTTTGTCATAATCAAATTTATAAGTCTTGTTTTTTATAACTTTGGCAAGATTTTTTATCCAAACACATAGGCAAGACAATATCCACGGGAAAAATCCCCATAATAGGGTTAGAAAATAGAAGTAAAAAGGCTGTTCTCTATTTATTACACTAGAGCCTAAAAACCTTGCCAAATGGTGTTTGATGATGTATTCGTTCCAAAATAGCGGGTTGTACATCTTAAACATAATGATGTGCCAAGGCAATGTTATAAGTAAAAACAGTATAACCCCCGGAATAAAGTAAACAGGTTTGAATATTTCTTTGAATTTTTTTGAAACCAGTGATATAAAAAACATTGCGCCAAAAGGTACGACAAATCCCGGAATTCCTTTTGCCATTACCGCCAGTCCTGAAAAAGCGTAAAACAGCCACCAGTAGTATTTTTTGTGGCTTTCTCGGCAGAAATAAACTATTATTCCGAAGCAGATTGAAAAACCGATACAGGTGGAAACAACTATATCAAGTATTGCAAATTTTGCTAAAATAACAAACTCCAGGCTTGTTGCAAGAATTAAAGCAGAAATGACCCCAAAGCTTCTGGAAACGATTTTTCTTCCCATAAAATACATTAAGTAACAGCAAGATGCACCATAAAGTGCGACAGGAAATCTTGCAGTGAACTCATTAACTTTGCCAAATGCCGCAAAAGAAATGCATTCGCCCCAAAAATATAACGGAGGTTTTTCAAAGAAATACTCGTTGTTTAGATACAAAGTTAAATAATCCTTTGTATGGAACATATCTTTTGCCATCAAAACATATCTTGACTCATCAACGTCCATAAGTGCGTATGAGCCGATATTGTAGAAAAATATAAAATAAAAAAGCACACCTAAGCCAATTATGATAAAAATATCCGGATGCGCTAATATGAAACTTTTTAACTTCTCAATTCTTTGCATAAACATTTCCTCTTCCGAAGTTTATTTTAGCATAAAGAGAGAGGAAATATAATAGAACCCTCACTCTAACTCTCTCCCTAGGAGAGCATCGTCATCCTGAGCGAATGCGAAGGATCGCAAGGTTTTGAAGTTGCTCATACTTACCCCTGCGATTCTTCGGCTAAAGCCTCAGAATGACTAGATTTCACTCTCCAAGGGAGAGGGGTGGGGTGAGGGGTTAATACTTCACAGCTTCCAATATTTTTTGATAAACACCTTCTATATTTTTATCAATATCGCAGTTCCAAAATCGTAGAACTCTATATCCTTTAGATTCTAAAAATTCAGTTCTCTTATTGTCATATTCTATACTATCAGTTTCGTTATGTTGTCCGCCATCAATTTCAATAATTAATTTAATTTCTTTACATACAAAATCTGCGATGTAATTACCTATGGGATATTGACGTCTAAATTTTAAACCATGTATTTGAAAATTTCTTAAATATTTCCACATTGTAATTTCTTGTGGAGTTTGATTTTTTCTCAATGTTCTGGCGATAATATTTTGTTTGTTCATTTTTTGATTATACCATAGTAGAACCCTCATCCTAACCTTCTCCCTAGGAGAGCATCGTCATCCTGAGCGAATGCGAAGGATCGCAAGGTTTTGAAGTTGCTCATGCTTACCCCTGCGATTCTTCGGCTAAAGCCTCAGAATGACAGAATTCACCCTCTCCAAGGGAGAGGGGTGGGGTGAGGGGTTAATTCCAAAATCTCGGTTAAAACTACAAACCCTTTCTCAAACGCAGAGAACCCCGATATGGGGTTCTCGATCGATTGTCGACTAGGTGTATCCCTTAACAGGGGAGTCTCTTGTTTAATTCTCTAACCTGAGAATGTTTTGTATGATGATTCGATGTTGTCGTTGATAACTTTTTGTACTGCTTCAATTTCTGTTGTAATCTGTGTTCTTTCGTTATCAAGTCTTGTTAATTTTAATTCAAGCTTTTTATCCTGTTGTTGGATAACTTCTGTCTTAGCGTTGATTTCTGATTGAGCTTTATCATACAAGTTTTTATCGTATTCGTATTGTGCATAAGCATCTTTGTATGCAGCTTCATCAGTAATATTTTTAGCTTCAACTTCAATTTCTGTCTTTGAAATCAAATTGCCCTCAGCGTCATAGTTAGGTATAGAAATTGATGTGATACGTCCGTTTGAAGGGTCGAATTTCAATTCACAGTGTTCGTGTACTTCTTTTTTATTTTGTTTCGCGTTTGCAACATAAGTGTATGTGATAGCGTTGTTGTTACCGTCATCAATGTCTGAGATTAACGCAAATTGTGGTTCTGTATCAGCATCTTCAAAAATGATGATGTAGAATTCTTCCGGAGTACAAGGTTCACCCTTTGCGTTCTTAACCCCTGAGTTGTTAATAGCATCTACATAACCGTCGTATAAACCTTGGTCAATTTTCTTTGAGTTCAATGCTTCAGCAAGAGTCATTGCTTGACCGCCGCCAACATTCATACCATTTACTGTAGCGTAGCCTTTCTTTTGTTCCAAGCCATTACCATATTTGTCCATTGCTAATGTTACTGTGTAAAGGTTATTAGCTTCTGGCTTGATGCTGCTTGCATCAAATGTATATGTTGTAGCGCCAGATGTGCCTGTATACTCAACTTTTGAAAAATCAGTGCTAGAAGGAGGAGTTGGAACAGTTAGGTTTTGAAGAGCATTGTACAAGTCTGTCACTTGTTGTGACAAAACTGTTCTTTCCTGGTTAATTTGTTGTCCTTGATATTCAAGGTCACTTTGTCTGGCGACTAGACCTAAATATCTTGCTTGTGATGCTGCCATACCCATAACTGAGTTCTCCTTTTTTCCTTTTTTTTGTTCTGTACCATGCTTTACGGCATTTTTTTCGAAAAACTTTAGGATTTTAATAAAAATCGTTACAAAAGTTTACATAGAGGTAAAAATTTGAATTTTAATAAATCGCTAAAACCTTTGTGTGGCGAAGGTTGAATGGCTAATGTGGTAGAACCCTCATCCTAACAGTCTCCCTTGGAGAAGGAACCTGATAATTCCCTCTCCAAGGGAGAGCGGATTTTCGGTAGGGCGACGGCAAAGCCTAGCCCGTAAGGTCGAGTCGGACGTTACTCCGACGAGAACCCGAATAATCCAAGACAGGGCTGGGGTGAGGGGTTAATATCCCATTCGGGAGGTGGTTGAACATGTTGCGTAGTCCCCCCCCCCCCTTTTTTTACAATCCTTAATAAACTTCTGTGCTAGACTTTAGCTATGACGAATTTAATTCCACTTCACGTTCACACAGAGTATTCATTATTGGATGGTATGATTAGGGTAGCCGATCTCGTTGATTATGCAAAAGACGCAGGTTTGCCTGCCGTTGCAATTACTGACCACGGCGTCATGTACTCTGCGATTGAATTTTACGAGAAGTCTAAGCACGTAGGAGTTAATCCGCTTATTGGTTGTGAGTTTTATGTGAATACCGGTGATATTCACGTTCATGACAGTGCAAACAATCCTTTATATCACTTAATATTAATAGCAAAAGATAATAAGGGATATAAAAACTTAATCAAACTTGTTTCAACTGCATGGTGTGAAGGGTTTTATTACAAACCGCGTATAAACTTTGAGTTGTTGGAGCAATACCACGAAGGTTTGATTTGTACTTCTGCCTGTTTAGGCGGCGAGGTGCTTAAAAATCTTATTGCTAACGAGAAGGAAAAGGCTTACGCAACAGCAAAGAAATATAAAGAATTATTTGGAGAAGATTATTATATAGAGCTCCAAGACCACGGTCTTGATGAGCAAAAGCGTACAAATCCCGAGTTAATGAATATTGCGCGCGAACTCGGTATAAAAATGGTTATTACAAATGACTCGCACTATTTGAAAAAAGAAGATGCAGATGCTCAGGACACATTACTTTGTCTGCAAACTAATGCGAACAAAGATGATGAAAAGCGTTTTCACTTTCCAAATAATGAGTTTTACATAAAATCGAAAGACGAAATGCGTCAGGCGTTTTCTTGGATGGACGACGCAACTTTTGATGAATGTTGCCGTAATACAGAAGAAGTTGCAAACAAATGTAATGTCGAGATTGAACTTCACAATGCACCGCTTCCACATTATGATGTTCCTGAAGAATTCGTATTTACTTCTGATGACGTTGACCCTAAGATTGTTGAGCGATTAAAAAAGAAACATAAAACCGAGTCAATCGCGGATGTTTTGGATGAAGCAAAATATATTCAAGGTATCGAAAACTATCTTGAACACGTTGTTTTTAAAGGTTTGAAAAAACGTTATGGCGATCCTATTCCGGAAAACATTGTTGAGCGTACAAAGTATGAATTAGGCGTAATTAACCAAATGGGTTTCCCTGCATACTTTATGATAACTTGGGACTTTATTCATTTTGCAAAGACTCATGATATTCCTGTAGGTCCTGGGAGAGGCTCAGCTGCAGGTTCTGTTGTAGCTTATGCACTGGAAATCACAGATATTGACCCGATTTATCATAAACTGTTGTTTGAAAGATTTTTAAACCCTGAACGTTTCACGATGCCCGATATTGATATCGACTTTTGTATCGACAGACGTAGTGAAGTTATTGACTACGTTACGCAAAAGTATGGAGAGGACAAAGTCTGCCAGATTATTACGTTCTCAACTTACGCGCCAAAGGCTGCTTTTAAGGGTGTAGGACGTGTTTTACAGGTTCCGTTCGCGGAAAGTAACAGAATTACTGGGTTGATTGAACCTGCGCTTGATGTCGCAAGAGCGTCAAATCCTAAGGCTGAATGGTTACGAGATATTATCTCATCGGAAGGCACATCCGATTTCAAAAAGCTTTATGATGAGGATTATCAAATAATAAATCCTGAAAGCGGTCAATCTATCAGCTTCAAACGCTGGGTGGATATGGCGGTTGCGATTGAAGGGTTAAAATGCGGTACCGGTACTCACGCGGCGGGTGTAATTATTTCTCACGCGCCATTGGATACGATTTTACCAGTTCAGCCCTCAAAAGACGGTATTGTACAAACTGGTTATCCGAAACACGAAGCGACAGAGGTTCTTGACCTTTTGAAAATGGACTTCTTGGGTCTTAGAAACTTAACTATGATTACAAAAACTTGTAAAATGGTTAAGAAATATCGCGGTGTGGATTTGGATATTAACCATATTCCATTGGATGACAAACCGACTTACGATATGCTTGTACGCGGTGAGACTATCGGTGTGTTCCAGCTTGAATCACAGGGTATGATTAATCTTGTAAAACGTCTAAAACCTGACGTGTTTGAAGATTTAGGCGCCTTGGTTGCGCTTTTCCGTCCGGGGCCGTTGGGTTCCGGCATGGTTGATGACTTTGTCGCAAGAAAACACGGAAAACAGGAAATTTCTTATGCCCATCCTTTATTGGAGCCTGTGTTGAAGGATACTTACGGAACAATTGTTTATCAAGAACAGATTATGCAGGTGTTCCAAGTATTGGCGGACTATTCACTCGGTCAAGCGGACCAGGTTCGTCGTATGATGGGTAAAAAAGACCTTAAAACAATGGAAGAGCAGAGGGGCAAGTTCATTGAAGCGTCTGCAAAACACAATATGAAAAAAGAGGATGCGGAAAAACTCTTTAACCAAATTCTTGCGTTTGCGTCATACTGCTTCAACCGTTCCCATTCTGCGGCGTATGCTTTTGTTGCATATCAAACAGCATATCTGAAATGTCATTATCCTGTAGAGTATTTATCAGCTCTGCTATCAAGTGTTGCGGATAACAAAGACCAAACACAATTATATATAGAAGAGGCTCACAGATATGGGATAAAAGTTTTGCCTCCGGATGTTAATAAATCCTTCTTGGAATATGCACCGGACGGTGAAAACATACGTTTTGGATTGGCTGCAATTAAGCAGGTGGGTGAACCGGTTTGCGAAGCTATTATTAAAGAACGTGAGGAAAACGGTGAGTATACGAGCATTTTTGATTTCTGTAAAAGGATTGATGGAAAGTTTGTAAACAAAAAATCTTTAGAAGGTTTGATTAAATCCGGAGCGTTTTCAAATATTGAAAAAAGCAGAAAACAGCTGTTTGAAAACATTGAACATATTCTGGACGTTACTTCAAAAGAGGCAAAAGACCGCGCTATGGGTCAGGTAAGTTTGTTCGCGAGTGTAGAAAACAGCGAAGAATTTACCGGAGTTCAATATCAGCTTGTTGGAAGCGACGAAGAGTATTCTTCAAAAGAATTGCAGCTTTTCGAAAAAGAATTTTTGGGTTTTTACGTCACATCTCACCCGCTTTTTTCTATAAGAGATAAAATCCAATTCCTGATTTCGCATAGAATCAGCGAATTGAATGAAGTGCCGGAAGAAGGTATTGTTACAATTTGCGGTTTGGTAACTGCAACAAGACAAATCTCGACGAAGAAAGACCCGTCAAAATTCCTACGCTTTGTGACGATAGAAGACTTGTCCGGCAAAGTTGATGCGGTTTGTTTCCACAAAAAACTTCTTGAATATGCTGATATTCTTGTTCCGGATAACATTGTGGTTATTACTGGAAAACTTCAACACCGCGGTGAAGACCAATTGAGTGTTGTGATTGACAATGTTAAATCGGTGGATAATTCAAATATTGTGACTTTGAGTTTGCATGATGAAATGAAGTACGAGGAGTTGTGCGGTTTAAAGAATATTCTTGCAAAACACCACGGAGATGATCCGGTTATGTTTAAATTGCCTGAAGTTAATGGATATTCAACCAGAATTATGACTTCATCAATGTTTTGGGTAAACTCAACAAACGACCTTGTTAATAATATTAAACAAGTACTCCCAGGGCGTGTTGATGTTCAGATTGATTCATTAGAAAAACCGCTTGTAGCAGCAGAAGCTTAATCAACAGAGAAAATGTCTTTAATATCTTCCATTGTGAGTGATTTTGTAATGTTTCTGTCGATAGAGATTACGCTATCCACAAGATTTCTCTTCTTGGTTTTGAGTTTTTGAATTTTTTCTTCAACCGTATTTTTGGTGATAAGTCTGTAAACAAATACCTTCTTAGTCTGACCGATACGGTAAGCTCTGTCTGTAGCCTGATCCTCAACCGCAGGGTTCCACCAAGGGTCGTAGTGGATGACATAATCCGCACCTGTGAGGTTCAAACCGGTACCGCCGGCTTTTAAGCTGATTAAGAATATCGGAATGTTCGGGTTGTTATTAAAGTTTTCAACCGCAGCTTGTCTGTCTTTTGTTTTACCGGTTAAGTATTCGTAAGGAATACCTTCTCTTTCAAGCCAGACCTTAATGATGTCAAGCATATCTACAAATTGGCTGAATAAAAGAACTCTGTGTTTTTCTTGAATAATCTGTTCAAGCATACCTTTGAGGTATTCAAACTTACCAGATTTAATAACCCCTTTAACGTGGTCTTTGTCATAAAGTTTAGGGTGACAACAGATTTGACGAAGTCTGAGAAGTGCAGAGAAGATAGACATTCTGCTCTTTTCAAGACCGTTAAGCTCAATACTCTTGAAGAGTTCTTCTTTTGTACTGTCAAGAACTTCAAGATAGAAATCTCTTTGTTCATCGGTGAGTTCGCAATATGCCATGTTTTCAACTTTATCCGGCAAGTCTTTTGCAACATCTCGTTTCATACGTCTTAGAATGAACGGGAATATTTGCAATTTTAGACGTTTTTCAACCGTTTTGTCTTGACGTTCCATAATTGGAGTTACATACCTGTAGTTAAATTCCGCTACATTGAACAAGAAGCCCGGCATCAAGAAGTCAAATACTGACCAAAGCTCCTCCAATTTGTTTTCAATCGGAGTTCCTGACAATGCTAATTTGTGGTCGGATTCCAAACTCTTAACTGATTGCGCTGTTTGAGAAATCGCGTTTTTAATGTTTTGAGATTCGTCTAATATAATATATCTGAATTTGAACTTCTTAAATTTAGCAACATCTCTTCTTACAAGAGCGTAACTGGTTATAATGATGTCATAATCAGGAATTTTCTTGAATAGAGAATTTCTGTCTGCGCCCGTAACTTTTAAACAAGTAAGGTTCGGTGTAAACTTCTGAATTTCTGCTTCCCAGTTGAATACAACGGTTGTTGGTGCAATAACCAAAGTCGGCATAGGACCGTCAACTTCTTTAGCTTTTTCAAGCAAGCTTAATGCTTGAAGAGTTTTACCAAGCCCCATATCATCAGCAAGAATCCCATTCAAACCATATTGGTACATAAACCATAACCAGTTAAAACCTTTAACCTGATATTCACGAAATTCTGCGTTGACATCTTTAGGTAAATCTACACCTTCTGCGGTTGTAGAGAAGGTTGAAATTTGTTCCCAGAATTTGCGGAATTTGTCGCTCATAACGAGCTCAAAACCTTGGTTCTGCAATTCTGTAATTAAACCTACACGATAGGTTTTAACCAAAAATTTGTTTTCGTTGTTTCTGTATGCGTCAAAAGAGTTGAATGAGCGCATTATTTGATAAATGTTTTGCGCAGGATATTCAACGAAGCCTAAACTTCTTACCCTTGCATATTTTTCGCCATTTTGAATTGTTTCGTAAATATCATCAAAGTTTATAACTTCTTCGCCAACTTGACCGTAAATCTGGATTTCCATACTGTCGACCGATTCTTCCGAAAAGTCAATTTTAGCACACATTCTGAACGGATCGGATATCAATTTGAAGAAATTCATGTCGTCGCGTTCTTCAAACTTCCAACCTTCGCCTGCTTGTTGAATGTAGTAGTTATAAAAATCAATCGCATTTTCTTTTTCAAGAGCAAGGTTGTTTGTTTGCATTGGTACAAATTTGCAGGCGAGTAGCATATTGTAAGCTGCCTGCTCGTGGTTGTAATCGCGTTTTATCCAATAAACAAGATCTTCTTCATTACTTTTGACGGATAAATAAGGTGATTTATCGTTGCTCTTTGAATACGGAACTCTCACTCCGGAATAATCAAATTCTAAAGAAGCTTTCAATGATTGGTCGTAGTCTATACCTAACGTTACAACGTTTATAGGTGGTTTGTGTTCCAATAAAAGCTTGCTGATATTGTCCGCAATAGTTACATTCATTATCTCTTTAAGATGCGGTAGCTCTTCGTACACAAATTTTCCGCCGTCAGCGTCTTTCAAGTCTGTGAATGTTGACTTAATAATATTTTGCGGAAGCTCGTTCATTGCAACATTAATAGGGAAAATTAAGTTTTTGAATCGTCCCCATTTTATTTGACGTGAAAAATACTTAACTTCTTCAAACGGGTATGTTTCGTCTTTATCCGGTCGCGTCCAGATAAGCTCGAGAACAATGTTTGTTCCGCCGTTTACTGTTGTAGTTGAAACATCAAGATTCAAAGACCAAGTTTGATCCGTGAACATAATTCGTTCTTTTGTCTTTTCGTCAAGAACTTCCTCCAAGTCCGCTAATAGCGGAAATACAGGTGCGAATTTCGTTATCGGAATATCGTACCAGCCAGCTTTTTTGTCTTGTTTAGAAATCTTTAACAAAGTCTGAAACAGTGCAAGTTCTGACTTTTGTGCTTCATTGAGTTCAAAATTTGTGTCATTTTTTTGAAGTTCAATAAGCGCACGTAAAATTGACTCTAATGAGCGTACAATCTTGTTTGTGGACCTATCTCTAACAAGAATTGAAAAGAAGTTCTGTCTTCTTTTCGGGTTAAAGTGGAAGATGTAATTTCCTTGAGGAGAAGTTACTTCCGGTGCTTTTATGTCGCTCAAATCCGGCTCAACACCGTATTTATCGTGCATCCAGTTATCATAAGCACCATCTTCGATTGCTTTTAATGCAACAGCTACAGAGTGTTTGCACCATTCTTCTTTGAGGGGGCAATTGCAACGTGCTTCTACCTTGTTTTTCTTGAAAATAAGGTCTGTAATATAGAAATCTTGGTAATTACCCTTTACCTTTCCCTTATAAAAGTTCTTTTCAGGGTAAGCTTCCAATACGAGTCCTTTTTGATACAACTCATAACCGCGACGCCAACTTCCGGGTGTCGCACTCTTTTTTAACAAATCATAGTTAAATTTATATTCACTCATCAGTGATAAACGATATCCTTTTCGGGTTCAATAACAAAAACGGCAGGAAAAAGATTATTCCAAAAACTCTGTCCTCGCCAAAGGTTTTTAACCTTGAAATTATTATTACATATTTTATTTGATATTGCAAGTTTTTGATTTATAATAAATGTATTAAGTACGTATCGTTTTATCAAAAGAGGAAAACTATGAGAATTCAACCTATCACAACGGGTTATCAAACAGCTGTTATCAGAAAAAGAGAAACGCAATCTCCTAACTTTGAAGGCGGCTGGAATAGCGCGAAATTAAATATTTTAGCAAGAGATGAAAAAGGCATGAAGGAACTTGCAAAAGTTTTATGGCCATTATCTGATAATGCATTGCATGACGCATCTGTTATCAAAAATTTCTGCGGTATGCCGCAGACAAAACCAAGTATGGATGCTTATTATAAACTTCAAAATGCTGTAGAGCCTTTTAAAGCTGACGCTAATAAAGTAAAGGAAGGTTTGACTTTGCTTGTCGCGAAAGAAAATTCGCTGAAAGAGCAAGAGACGAATCGTGTTATAAATGATACGAAAGAACACGTAACGACTGATTTTATACAGCCATTTGTGTCATTAAAATTACCTAGTCCGAGTTTATTGGTATATGGTGCCAATGACGTGGCTAGTGCGGATAAATTTGTATACTGGATAATAAAACAAGCTGAATCACTGAGCGAAAATATCTGTTACAAATCTGTATCAGCGGAAAGATCACAGGCTGACTTGCGTAATGCTCTTGAACTTGCACGAAGTGCTCAAGTATCATACGGGGATTTGACGTTGTTTGATCTTTCAATGAAAATTAAACAAGCCAAATCACCTCATGAAATAGATGATATTGTGGAACTGATAACAAAAGCAAAAGACATTCCGGGTGTAGCGGTCATCGCCGGTGTAAAAGATGACAAGAGCGTGCCGGAAGTTGTTAAAAATGCTTTTAATTGCATGACCGATATTAAAGCTAAAAAGGTTGCCCTTCTTCCTTCAGATCAAGCTGAGTTGGATTACTTAAGAGCAAAACAGAATGCTTTTATCGCATATTTTAAAGAACATATCAAAGAATACAATTCTGAAGCCCGTGGAGTTGTTGCACAAGCTATAAGAGAGATAGAGTCTTGGGGACAACCAAACTTCAGACCTGAAATGAAAAACAATTATTAATAAAAACATATCGAGCTCAAGAGGGCTGACGTCTTGAAAAATACGCCCTCTTGATTTTTTTCAAATATGTATTATAATGTTCATGTACGGTTGTATGACCGTTTATTTTGATTAAATCTCATTTATTATTTACTTAGGTAGGATTATTTAGATTAGTGAAATTTTTTATTGTGGTTAAGAGGCTTTTAATATGTATGTAAACAAGTGCATTAAGTGTGGTGCGGAATTTGAAACAAAAAACCCCAAGAGAGTAATTTGTCCTAATTGTCTGTATACAGACAAGAGCGATGCTCAAGAGGATAAACCGTTACAAAGTTATAGTTCGTATTCTACGGAATCAAAGCCGAGAAGTTATGACAGACCACAACAAGGCGGTTATAGAAACAATAACTATTCTCGTGATAACAGAAGTTCTCAGGGCGGGTATCAAAGGCGTGATAACAACAATCGTGGCGGATATCAACAAAGACGTCCTGACGGTCAAAGAGATAATAGAGGATTCAAAAATAACTATGCAAGCGGAGGAAGAAATAATAACAATTTCCAACAACGCAGACCTCAACCTAATAGAAGACCTAGACCGCAAAAACAAGCTAAACCGCTTTTGATTAGTAAGGAGCAATTAGAACAAATTGAATTGCTTTATAAAGCGATGTTACCACTTCCGAACCCTGACGCGCATGAAGTAATTGGTGCTCAAATTGGTTTGGAACCGCAAAAAGTATTTTTCGGAATAAATTTGGTAAGACAAAAGCTTATGTTGCCAAAACTTCCGTTCCCTAAACGTAAATTGGCTATTTCACCGGATCAGTTAATGGCTATCAAGAGTCTTTATGAACCATTATTGCCATTGCCTCCAATCGGTTGCCACAAGATTATTGCAGCGCAATTGAAAATGGATGAATGGAGAGTTCACGTAGGTATTAAACTTGTTAGAGCTCAGCTTGGTTTGGACAGATGGAATGAAGATAGAGCTGACAAACCGGCAGATTATATGGTTGCAAAGCACGAAAAGATTACCGAACCAAAACCTGTTCAACCGGCGGTTACGGAAACTGAAGCTGTGGAAGAAGTCGCTGAAAAACTAAAACGCGGAAGACCTAAGAAGAAAGAAAATGAAGAATAATTTTGTTTCTGTAGGAAAAATTCTTAATTTCCATGGTGTGCGTGGTGAGGCAAAATTAGGCTATTCCAAAAATAGAGAAGAGTTTTTGGAAAAGTTAGATCGAGTTTATATTCATATCAATAATGAGTACAAAGAGTTTGAAATTGAAAATCTCAAATTTACTCCAAAGTGCGGAATAATCAAGTTTAAAGGGATAGATTCGCTTAATGATATTGCAGAGTACAAAGGCAGCTTAGTTTTCGTTGACGAATCCGAGGCGCGTGAACATCTTGAAGAAGATGAATTCCTGATAGATGAACTCGTTGGAATGAATGTTTACGATGGTGAAAAGAGAGTAGGCTCTGTTGTCGGAGTTTCCAATAATGGCGCAAGCGATTTGTTATCAGTAAAAACTTTATCAAAAAACATTTCGCTCATACCGTTTGTAAAAGCAATTGTTTTATCTGTGGATATTAAACAAAAGCGAATTCAAATTAATAACCTAGAGGGCTTGCTCTCATGAGGTTTGATATTCTGACGCTGTTTCCTGAGTTAATTGAATCTCACCTTGATTTCAGTATAATGAAACGTGCAACAGAAGAGGGTGTGGTTGAAGTATATACAATAAATCCTCGCGATTTTACAGAGGATAAGCACAAAAAGGTCGATGATACTCCTTATGGCGGCGGTGCGGGAATGGTTTTGATGCCGCAACCTTATGTGGATGCTTATGAGAGCGTGAGAAAACTCGAGAACTCAATCACACTTATGATGACTCCTCAAGGCGAACCATTTACGGATAAATTATCAGATGAACTCGCAAAATACGACCAAATAGTCATTCTTTGCGGACATTATGAAGGGTTTGATGAGAGAATCCGCGATATTATTAAACCGCGCGAAATCTCTATTGGTGATTTTGTCTTAACAGGCGGTGAACTCCCTGCGCTTTGTGTAGTAGATAGTGTTTCAAGAAAAATTGAAGGAACATTGGGTAAAATTGAATCAGCGCACGATGACAGTTTCTCTGACGGGCTTTTGGAATACCCACAATACACAAAACCTCGCGAATATCGCGGTCTAAAAGTACCTGACGTTTTATTGAATGGCAATCATAAACTTATTGATGAATATAGGCATCAACAAAAAGTTGAACGTACAAAAGTAAAACGTCCTGACTTGTGGGAAAAATACTCTAATCAATAAAATACATTTCTTGAATAATTCCGATGATTTTATTCAAGAAGTTTTTGTACTTAATTCTGTCTGCGTAACCTGATAACACAATGTCAGCGTGTGCTTTGCAAGGTCTGATATGGACTTCAGCTTTTTTGTTAGCGTTTTCATAAATAAATTCCGCAGAATCGCCCAAATCTCTTTCGGCTGCTCTTACGAAGAATCGTTCGCGTTTGATGTTTTCTGGGATATCAACGTAAATCTTGAAATTGAACGCATCCTTAACTTTTTCCGTTAGTGTAAATAAACCTTCCGAAATAATAACTTTGGAAGGTTTAGCTAAAGTATAATTATCATGCCTGATAGCAGTACCGCTCATGTCATATTTAGGAAGATATGTAGATTTTCCTGACAATAATTCCTTGATATGCTTGCTCATCAATTCTAATTCAAGAGCTTCCGGTACGTCTAAATCGTAATTTTTTGCGAATTCAGAAAAACTGCCTGCAGCCTTGACCATTTCAGAACGGTCATAGTAATAATCATCAGTGTTAACTCTTGTGATAGCATCATCAATTCCGAATTCTGTTGCAAAAGACTCAATTGTATCAATCAAATCTTTCGTGATTGTAGATTTACCGCTTGCAGTTTCTCCCGCGATTCCGATTGAAGCAGGCATTTTGATTTTGCCTGAAAGATAGCCCGCAACTTTCTTTATAACAAAAGGATTGTAATCCAAAAGGACTGAATCAGGGGTATGAAGTTCTTTTTCGAATACATTTTGTAAATACTTTTCCAGCTCATCACAAATATTAGTTGGTTTTGATATATATTGCGGTGATTCAGTTATTCCGTTTGAAGTTTTTATAGTATTCTGCAACATAGTTAGCAATTCTTCTATTCCTTTGTTCTATTATACACAATTCAAAACAAAAAAAAAGTTTTTATTGTTATATGATAAAACAATTTTTACATATTTTAACATGGGGGGGGGTAAATGAATATATTTAGTCAGTCAGGAC
>CAKVLI010000021.1 GCA_934757155.1 uncultured Candidatus Melainabacteria bacterium
TGAAAGTTGTTATTCAAAACCCTGAAAACCCTTCTGACTGCAAAGATGCAGCATATACAGAAGAAGGTGTTTTGATTAATTCAAACGAATTCAACGGAATGAAAAATACAGAAGCTAAAAAAGCTATTACCCAAAAGGCTGTAGATGAAGGCTTTGGGGAACACAAAACTCAATACAGACTTAGAGATTGGTTGATTTCAAGACAAAGATATTGGGGTGCACCTATTCCGATTGTTTATTGCGACAAGTGCGGAATTGTTCCTGAGAAAGAAGAAAACTTACCGGTACTTTTACCGAAAGATGTTGACTTCAAAGTTGTAGGTAAATCACCTATAACCACTTCTCCGACATTTGCTGAAACAACTTGTCCAATCTGTGGCGGCAAAGCTCGCAGAGAAATGGATACAATGGATACATTTGTTTGCTCAAGCTGGTATTATTTGAGATATTCTGATGCAAAGAATTCTCAAATGCCGTTCTCAAAAGAATTGGTAGACAAATGGCTTCCTGTAGACCAATATGTAGGTGGTATTGAGCACGCAATACTACACTTGTTATATTCAAGATTTTTCACAAAAGCGTTGAAAGATTTAGGACTTTTGAGTTTTGATGAACCGTTTAAGAACTTGCTGACACAAGGCATGGTGCTAAAAGACGGCTCAAAAATGTCAAAATCTAAAGGAAACACCGTTGACCCTGATGAAATCTTTGAAAACTACGGAGCGGATACTGCAAGATTGTTTATCCTTTCTGATTCACCTCCGGCAAGAGATTTCGACTGGTCAGATGCCGGTGTAGAAGGATGTTATAAATTCCTTAACAGGGTTTGGAGATTAGTAAGCGAAAACTTTGAACTTATGAAAAAGGATTACAAATTGTCATTCCCGCTAAAACGTGAAAATGATGATTTAGTTCGTATTGTTCATATGGCAATCAAAGGGATTTCAAACGATATTTCTAACGATTTCCAATTCAATACGGTAATTTCTAAGTACAGAGAACTTACTAACGCAATCTATGATTGGAGAGGAAAGAAAAAAGCCCTTGATGACGAAGACAAAAACGTATTCAGCTTTGCTGTAATTTCACTTGTCAAACTTATGTCACCGGTTACTGTTCACATGTCAGAAGAAATCTGGAAAGAACTTGGCTATGAAGGTTCTATTCACGATGAGCCGTGGTGCGAATGGGATGAAAATCTTGCAAAAGCAAGCAAAATTACACTCGTTGTTCAAGTAAACGGTAAAGTTAAAGATAAACTTGAAGCAGACGAAGGTGCAAGCAACGAAGAATTACAAGCTTTGGCTCTTTCAAGCGATAGAGTTAAAGAACTTACAAACGGCAAAGAAGTTGTTAAAGTAATCGTTGTTCCGAAAAAACTTGTCAACATCGTTGTTAAAGGTTAATCTATAATTGTTAAATTTGTGAAGGGGATTAGAAAGCGTAACTTGCTTTTTAACCCCTTTCATACTAGAATGGTGCTAATGTGTAACCGGGTCGGAATTAAAAACCTTACCGGTGGTAATAATATAAATTAAGGAGACATGAAAATGACATCTAAAAAATTTTTGTTTACTTCCGAATCAGTAACGGAAGGACACCCCGACAAAGTATGCGATCAAATTTCCGACGCTATTTTGGATGAATTTTTGACCAAAGACCCACAATCAAGAGTTGCTGCTGAAACAACAGCTACAACAGGTATGGTTCTGGTTTGCGGCGAAATCACTTCAAATTGCTATGTAGATATTCCGCAAGTCGTTAGAAATACTGTTAAAAACATCGGTTATGAAGGTACTTCAGGCGGCGGTTTCGATTTCAATACTTGTGCTGTTTTAACCAGTATCGACGAGCAATCTGTTGACATTGCAGGCGGTGTTAACAAAGCTTTTGAAACAAGAAGCGAAAACGCTGATACTTCAGTTAACGAAACAGAAAACATCGGTGCAGGCGACCAAGGTATTATGTTTGGTTTTGCTTGCGACGAAACACCTGAACTAATGCCGCTTCCAATCAGCTTAGCTCACAAACTTTCTTACAGATTAGCGCAAGTCAGAAAAGAAGGTATTTTAAGCTACCTAAGACCGGACGGAAAATCTCAGGTAACAGTTGAATATGTTGACGGAAGACCTTCCAGAATTGACACAATTCTTCTTTCAACACAACACGCAGCTGAAATCGATGGAGTAAGTGATAACTCTAAGGTGCAAGATATAATCAATCAAGACCTCAGAAACTACGTTATCAACTACGTTTTCGAAACAGAAAGTATTAAACCTGATAGCGAAACCAAAATTTTGATTAACCCGTCAGGAAGATTTGTTGTTGGCGGACCTCAAGGTGATTCAGGTTTGACCGGAAGAAAAATCATCGTCGACACATACGGCGGTTATTCTCGTCACGGCGGCGGAGCTTTCTCAGGCAAAGATCCTACAAAGGTTGACCGTTCAGCAGCTTATGCAGCAAGATATGTTGCGAAAAACATTGTTGCAGCAGGACTTGCAAATAAATGTGAAATCGAACTTGCGTACGCAATCGGTGTTGCAGAACCTGTTTCAATCTTTGTTGATACATTTGGCACAGGTAGAATTTCTGATGACGAAATTTCTGAACTCGTTCGCAATAACTTTGATCTTAGACCGGCTGCAATCATCAAAAACTTTGATTTGAGAAATCTTCCGGCTAAAAACGGCGGCAAATTCTATCAAAAGTTGGCTGCATACGGACACCTGGGACGTACAGACATTAATCTTCCTTGGGAACAATTGGATAAGGTTGATGCCTTAAAAAAGTCTCTTGAAGCATGCGCTGCATGCTAGAATTATAAACATTTTAAAATGGCGGGTACATTGTACCCGCCATTTTTTTACGTTTGTTTAAAAATTAAAATTTTTAAACAAACGCTTTGGAACAGTTTTACTGCATGTTGTGTGTGGGATAACACACAACATGCAGTTCACACTCCTTAGGTCAAATTAAGAAAAGCCTCGAAAAACTGTCGTCTATTGGACTTTCCTTAATTCTTCTCTTTTGTAAACAAATTTTACAATATTAATGACAATTTGACACAATTAAGTTATGATAGACTTAACTTGATACTAAGGGAAAAGGAGTATAACTCGTGGTTAATAAGAAGATTGAAACTGTTTATCCGGTACAAAGTGCTTTTTCCAGTGATGAAGATGCTTTTACAGCACTTTCGACATCCGCATTATTAGCCAAAAGTTCTGTTCCCTATTCTCACAGAAGAATAGCCGATAATTATGTAATTATCAAACGCATTTATAGATTTCAGGCTGTTCAAAGCCGAATTACAAACGCCGAAAAACAATTGCTCCAAAAGTATGATTTCAATACTTTGGAATTTTCGACAATCAAACAAATTAACGAAGAACTTTCTTACCTTAAAAAGTGGTCAACTTCTTCAAACGAACAATTGAGAAAAGATGCAGATGCACTCTTGCAAATTCGTTGCAAAGAGCTTAAATTCTTGGTAGCAAGCAGATATGCTTCAATTACAAACGAAGTTTATAACGGCTACAAGGCTCTTGAAAGATATTTTGAAGAAATATCTAAATTCTATTCTCCGGTTTGTTAATTTTTTTAACATTATCAAATCTTTTAGCAATTTTGATTTATCAGGTGTTTTAATATGGCAGGAAGGTAGATATGCTGTTAACATCTGTGAATACAATACCAAATTATAACGGGCTAGACAGTAAGCCTGCTTTTGGTCACGGACATAAATCCGAAAACACCTATACAAAAGGGCAAAAAGCATTAGTTGCGTGCACAACCGCTCTTGGTGTAGCAGGAAGTTTAGCTATTCTATCAAAAAGAGCCGGAAACTCAATAAAACCAAACAAAATTTTTAAAAATATAAAAAACTCCTATCTTGCAAAAGTCCAATATCATGACAAAGAAGTGATAACAATCGGTGCAGGATCCTGTTTGGGCGGTCTTGCAGGCGGATACATGATTGATAAAAATCCTGAGAACCGTAAAGCAAAAAGAAGAGAAGCTGTTATGCAATTGGGTAATGTATCCATTCCGATTTTGACCGTTGAGGGGTTCGCGAATATCTCTAAAAAATGGAACAAAACCGCAAGAAGCTTATTCGCAGTTGCCGGAATATTTGCAGGAGTTTATCTCGCAAACGTATTAATGAACACCTTCTCAAATGTGTTATTCAAGAGTAAATCAGGAGAGCGCGGAGTTAAAGTTACAGACTTTTCTGCTCACTTAGACGACGCAGTAGTTGCAGCCTCATATATATCTGATGCGAAAATAGTTCAATATATTTCAAGAATTATTCCATTTGCATTGATGCTTGCTGGTAATGAAGTCGGATGTAAAGAGAACGAACAATAGACAAACGGGCGGATTTTCTTTCGAAAATCCGCCCGTTAAATTTTTAAATATTAAATAAGCTAAATCAATCCCAAAGCTTTTCTATACCAAGAGAAAGATTCAACTTCAGAACCATTGAATGTAGTCCTTACCTGTTGCATTTTTAGGTATTTTTCAAACTCATCAGTAAACGCAGATTTAACTGTTTTTTTAACCTCACTGGATGTGGTAACGTTCATGGCGCTTCCTCCTATATTATAAAGTAACACACTTGTTTTTATATATAATATCGCCCAAAGGCTGGTTGTTTACAGTTAAACTACACTACTACGACTGATATTTTAGCATAAATGAGACTAACCTGCAACGGATATGTTACGAAATGTTATCAATTTCAATAAAAATCACTCCATAGAATTACTCGTTTATAGTTCTTTTTAGTTATGGTTGATTTAATGTTTGATTTGCGATATCGTAAATAAGTAAGAGCTAATTGGGAGTATTAGGGATGTATAATGTAGCAATCATCGGAGCAGGACCTGCCGGAATTTTTTCTGCGCTTGAAATAGTTAAACTTCGCCCAGAGTGGAAAGTTGTTTTAATCGAAAAAGGACAAAAAATTGAAAAACGTAAATGTCCGATAAGGGAAGGTTCGCCCAAATGCGTAAACTGCAAACGTTGCGGGTTGTTATGCGGCTGGGGCGGGGCTGGTGCATTCTCTGACGGAAAACTTACATTAACTCCTGATGTTGGCGGTCACCTTTTGGATTATATGTCCAGAGAAAAAGTTGAAGAATATATCGCTTATGCTGACAAACTTTATCTTGAACATGGTGCGACAGATGAAGTTTTTGGCACAGATATGGATGTGTTCAGAGAAATCGAACGCGAGGCAGCTCTTGCTGAATTAAAACTGGTTCATTCACCGGTAAGACATCTTGGTACTGAAAGAAGCCTCCACGTCTTAAAACATATGCAAGACTTTTTAGATGAAAAAATTACTATACTTAATAATGTCTCAGCGCAAAGTTTAATAGTTGAATGCGAGCAAGTTAAAGGTATTGTATTGGATAACGGCGATACAATCCGTGCAGAATACACAATTATTGCACCGGGGAGAGAAGGCGCAGACTGGCTCACACACGAGTTTGCAAAAAACAAAATCGGTATGGTAAATAATGCTGTCGATGTCGGTGTCAGAGTTGAGCTTCCGGCACCGGTTTTTGCACCGCTTACAGACAAACTTTATGAATCAAAGCTTGTTTATTATTCACCAACTTTCGGGGATGAAGTCAGAACCTTCTGTATGAACCCGAACGGAGAGGTTGTACAAGAGAATTATAACGGTATTGCTACTGTAAACGGTCACAGTTACGCAAATATCAAAACAAAAAATACAAACTTTGCACTGCTTGTCAGCAAAAAGTTTACAGAACCTTTCAAAGAACCAATTGCGTACGGTCAACATATCGCAAGCCTTGCGAATATGCTTGCAGGCGGAATTCTTGTTCAAAGATTTGGCGACTTGCTTGAAGGCAGACGCTCAACTCCGGACAGAATTAAATCAAGCATAATCGAACCGACACTAACTTGCGCAACCCCAGGGGATTTGAGTCTTGTAATTCCTTACAGACAGATGAAGAGCATCATTGAAATGTTGTTTGCGCTCGATAAAATCGCACCGGGAACAGCTTCAAGATACACCCTGCTTTATGGTATTGAGGTTAAATTCTACTCCGCAAGAGTAAAATTAACAAAAGAACTCGAAACTGAAGGGGTTAAAAACTTGTTTACCATCGGTGACGGCGCAGGCGTAACAAGAGGTTTAATTCAAGCGTCAGCTTCTGGCGTATACGTTGCCCAAACTATCTGCAAACGAGGGGGGGGAAAGGGGTAAATATATTTAGTTGGTAGGTGAAAACTACTGGCTTGGTGTGTCTTTCGTGATTAAGTGCCAAGAATGTATACGGTAAATTTCCCCTGCGAGCGTGTGCGCAGCATAATAGCGAGCATATGAACTGTACCCTAAAAAGTAGGTAGGTCAGCTTTACTAAGCTCACAATAATTTTTATTTGCTTAATCATTGTTGTCGGATTGGTAAATCCGACCTACCGAATTTTTTCTGAAAGAGTGTAGCAAAAGTGTCGCAAAAATAAAAATAAAGCGCAAACATCATTGCATAAGACTAGATTCAAAGCCCCATAAATAAAAGAAAAGTTTGCGATTGTTCGTCGCAAACATTAAATAAACACGAGGATATTAAGAGAGAGTATAAAAAGAAACTTGTGCCACAAGCATCAGGTTTAACGTTTTAACCGTTCGCTTGTTTATCTATATTTTGTCTTTCTATCGTTACTTTTTCCTTACACTTATATAAAGTTTTTCTTTTTAGAAAAATTGCCTTTTTTGAATCAAATTGTTACAGTCCTTAAAACTGTATGCATTAAGGGATGAATAAATATATACTAATTAAATATCTGATTATCAATACATTACAACTTCATCTGTTTTCAAAGGAATTTCCAGTTTTTTGTTAGCCACATCGCTATTAATTTCAAGATTTTCGCAAAGGATAGTTTTCAGGAAATCAGGTACATGTTTTGGTTTTACAGGTTCACCATTTGATGTTATTGTCACAGCATCAAGATTTTTGTGTTTATTAAAGAAGTCATATAAACAGGATTTTCCATTGCTTAAAATATCTCCGTTAGTAACTGTAGTCGCGTCACCAACTCTTGATATCTCAATTGGCGTTCCAATATTCATAGCATTAAGACCTTTTTGCTCTCCCTTTCCATAAGAAAACCCTACAGGAACGACCGTTACATTTTTTTTGATAGCAAGAATTTTATTAATCAAACTTGCAACACCACCTTGGAAACGACCGTATAAATCTAAATCCTTCCGAATAGCCAATCTTCCTTCAGGAAAAATAAATATATTACATTTATTGCTGATAAAATCTTTAATTATAGGTAAAAACGCTCTCGTATTTGTCCCCTTATCTCCTCCATTGACAGTTGCGTCTATACCTATAGCTCCAAAATTTTCAAAAGCTTTTCTTTTTGTAGGATTCATTGTTGATAATATATCTTCGTTAAGAATTATCTTTGGCAGTGGGAATGTTTCTTTGCCACCACTCTTATATGCCTCTGCTAAAAGTGTGTTCAAAACAGCAAGCATTTGAGGATCTTCTTGTTGATTAGAATGATTCATTATAAATATGGTAGCTTCGCCCTTATGCGCAATTTTTTCCAAAACTTTATCTTCAATATTGACATCAATTATCTTGTTTGAACTATACAACCTCCCGATTTCACAAAGTTGTTCTAAATAAAGCTTTGTTTGTGCAGGTATAATATTCGCAATGCTTTTTGTAATATTCTTATTTTCTTTTGATTGAAATAAGTCAGAGAACTTATTTATCAAAACTCGTAAAGAATATTCAGCACTATGACTAACATTACTGCTTGCCATCTTTGAAGACGGCAAGCTCGTAAAATTAATATGATTTTTCTTCACATTATAATTTGGTTGATAATAAGTTTTTGAAATATTGCATACTTGCATAATAATCAATACACCATTTATTAGATTAGTTGCCTAAGAAGGGATTTTTTTGTCTGTTTCAGCCTTAGCATCCACACCGTCATTCTTTTGATTATTTGATAGAGGGGATAATGCAGAACAAGTTCCATTGTATAACAAAGCTGAACCAGCTGGTACTACAGTACTCGGAACTGCAAATGACTGCATAGGAACACCGTTTTCACCAAGCGTAGACCACATAGCTTCTTTATGAGATTCTAACACTTCTTTAGGAACTGCATTTTGAATGTCATTAATCATGGCACTCTGTGTATCAACTGATATTGCAGCGCCAGATATAGCTGCATCAGCCAAACTGGCTGCACCGAGAGCCGCAACGGAAACACCCGCAGCAGAATTTAGTGTACCTTTCATTACAGCATCCAAGTTGGATTTACTCATCTTAATTCTTGCTTGAAAATTTTGGTTGTAAAAATTTGGAATTGAATTTAAGTACATGTCACACACCTTTCATAATAAGTTTTACATTTCAGTTAAGTTTACTAAACAAAATTAATTTACCGGATATTTTAAAATATTTACAAAACTTTACATAAAAAAAACAAACCACTAGCAATAAATATTCTTCTGTGCTTTTATACTAAGTATAAAGGCAAGAAAAGAGGAAAAAATGCAAATTTCATCAATCAACAGTTATAATCAAGCTTTTCAGGCAAGAATAAAAATACAAAAACCAAAGAATCTTAAATCCCTAATTGCGGGAGGTTCAATGGTTGCAGCAGGTGTCACATCTACGGTATTAGGAATAGACAATAATGCTGAACTGCTTAATTCAAACGGTTTAGGATTAGCTGATTCAATACTTGATTCATGCAAAAACGAACACATAGAATTTGATGGTAATGTAAAAGATTTTGTCGCTAATAACGATTCCGCCCTTTCTGCATACGCGTCAATGGATGGTTCTTTGGTTTCATCACCATTTTTGCTCGGCTCCGGAGCAAAAAAATTGTTCAACAAATAATATCCCTATTTTGAAATATACGCTACGCTGTCAATAAATCTTTTTACTACTTTGTAGTAGTCGTCTTTAACATCAGTAACAAAACAGCCGTCTTGTAAGGGAACTCTTGATGTGTGCCAAGAATGAAGGATAACATCCTCTATTGTTAAATTAGAAGCGACCTTTCTTCCGTCTCCCCTATAAGATTCGCTTGCAACGATTTTAGCATCAATAGAAGATTTAACTTTAGGTAAACCATCATAACCCAAAGCTTTGGATGCTTCATTTCTATAAGAATGTTCTTCTCTCAAATCAATCTCTGTTTTTTCTATCTGAGTGCTTAAAACAATCATTGTCGCCAATGCACATTTTTCTGCGTCATATAAGTCTTTTGCATCGTTTATTCCATATTTATTAAATAAGTCCACAATATTCTTGTTGATATTATGAAATTTGTCATCAGCGTTTTTGGCACTATTGATAATGTTATCATACTTAATTTGTGTCAAACCGACAGACAAAGCATCATTTTCTTTTTTTGCATTACCAATTGGCGATTTTTGAGAAGTATTTGCTCTGTAATTTCGCCATTTTTTAATAGATAATGCAATTCCTTGACCTAAGTACTTTAAACCAGTATTATCATCAATACAGCCTTTGCCAAAACCGGTTTCCCGCTCTGCAATACCTAAAGCTAATTTGGCATACATATCATAGGTTTTATTATCCAAATTCAAATTTCTCATCAAACTTGCCTTTGACTCCTCCAACGTTTTTGCAAATTTTTGAGCATTTTTTATAACCGATATTTGTTTCTCGTTGAAAAGGGTGTGCATTTCATCGTCCGCTGCAGAATACCTCCCCACTTTTTGGAGTAAAGCGACCATTTCATCGGAATATTTTTCCGGAAGTTTTATTTCAATTGGTTTCGGTGACATATCATTTTCATCAAGTTGAGGAATAATACTTTTCATATTGTTTGGAAATTTTACTGTATCTTTAATTAATCCGCGATTTTCATCATAGAATTCTCTTATAACTCTTCCATCTGTGTAATAATAAATCCTATCAACGACTCTGGAACCATCTTTTCTTTCAATTATCTTTTCAATACCAAATTCTTTCTGAGCATCCGTTAGGTTACATTCTTCTTCGATAATTTTTTCGATAGATGTATCATCGACTGCCGGAAGTATAAAGCTTGACGTCCACTCCTTATTAATATCATCAAATGACATTTTTTTCGTCAAATGCACATTGTGCATATATGTAGAAATTGACTTTTCTGCACATTCTAAAGTTATAAAAGATTTAATTTCTTTTCCACCTTTATCTTTTACAAAATTATTCCAAACAGAAGCACTTATTTTATTATCTTTGTTTCCATCTTCAGCATCCAGTTTTTGCGCGAGGTTAGAGGAATATGTGAATAAATTCGATTTATTTACATTAATATCCAACATTATAATATATCTCCTCTAATGAATTCCTCGTATATATATAAAGTTCCATTTCGACAATAAATTGACAAATTTTATTTTTCTACTTTACATTAATTTACATTTATTACACAAAATAAAAAGGCAAAGTAGTCTACATAACAATACATTCTCTTTACACAAACCTTTTTTGTGGTACCATGATAGTGTAAAGGGGATAGAGGAGAAAGATTTTGGCTCAACAAAATATGTTTTCAGACGGTAAAATCGTACCGGTTAATATAAGAGAAGAAATGAAACGTTCATACATTGATTACGCAATGAGCGTTATCGTAGGTCGTGCGCTTCCGGATGTAAGAGACGGGTTAAAACCAGTTCACAGAAGAATTTTGTACGCAATGAACGAACTCGGAATGACTCCGGACAAACCGTTTAAGAAATGTGCCAGAATCGTTGGTGAAGTTCTTGGTAAATACCACCCGCACGGTGATACAGCTGTTTACGAAGCTCTTGTCCGTATGGCACAAGACTTCTCTACAAGATACCTGACAGTAGATGGGCATGGTAACTTCGGTTCAGTCGATGGTGACGGCGCTGCCGCAATGCGTTATACAGAGGCTCGTATGCACAAGATTACAACCTCTATGCTTGCAGATATTGATTGTGAAACTGTTGATTTTGTTCCAAACTTCGACGGTTCATTGGAAGAGCCTTCTGTACTTCCTGTAAGATTACCTATGCTGTTGTTAAACGGTGTTTCTGGAATCGCAGTAGGTATGGCAACAAACATTCCGCCGCACAACCTTTGTGAAGTTGTTGACGGTACAATTGCCTTAATCGACAACCCACAAATCACTGTTGAAGGTTTAATGGAATACATCAAAGGTCCTGACTTCCCGACAGCAGCGACAATTATCGGTTTGAGCGACATCAGACAAGCTTATGAAACAGGTAGAGGTTCTATAAAAATGTCAGCCGTTGCAACAATCGAAGAAATTCCGGGCGGGGCAGGCAGACAAACAAGGACAGCAATTATTGTTACAGAAATTCCGTATCAGGTCAACAAAGCTCAACTTATCGAAAAAATTGCAGAACTTGTTAAAGACCAAAGAATTAACGGCATTTCAGACTTAAGAGATGAATCTGACAGAGAAGGTATGCGTATCGTTATTGAATTAAAACGTGACGCAAAACCGGAAGTCGTTAAAAACAATTTGTTCAAATATACTCAACTTGCAACCACATTCGGTGTGAACATGGTTACATTGTGCGGCAAACAACCTCGTTTGCTTAACCTTTACGAAGTGTTGAACGAGTTTGTTGAACACAGAGTTGATATTGTTACAAGAAGAACTATTTACTTCTTGAAAAAAGCAAAAATCCGTGCGCACATTTTGGCAGGTTTGTTGATTGCGTTAGGTTCATTGGATGAAGTTATTGAACTTATCAAAAAGTCAAAAACAACGGATGATGCAAGAGTCGGTTTGATGAGCAGATTCGGACTTGATGTTGACCAAGCAAACGCAATCCTTGAAATGCAATTGAGAAGATTGACAGGTTTAGAACAAGACAAAATCAAGAGCGAATATGATGAACTTATCAAGAAAATTGCTGAATACGAAGAAATTCTCGCAGACAGACAAAAAGTTCTTGATATCATCAAGGCTGAACTTCTTGAAGACAAAGAAAAATACGGAGATGACAGAAAGACTCAAATTCTTCCTGAACAAGGCGAAGTTACAATTGAGGATTTGACTCCAAACACACCTATGGCAGTATTTATTACTCACCAAGGTTACTTGAAGAGAATTTCTCTGGACACATTTGAGCGTCAAAACAGAGCTACAAGAGGAAAAGCCGGCATCAAGACTAAGGAAGACGATGATATTCAACACTTCTTTACTGCAATGATGCACGATAAAGTTCTGTTCTTCTCTTCTAAGGGTATTGTATACAGCCTTAACGTGTATGACTTCCCTGAAGGCGGACGTCAGTCTAAAGGTTTACCGATTGTGAACGTACTTCCTATTGAACAAGGCGAAATGATTACAGCCGTTGTTCCAGTAAGTTCATTCTCACACGATTTGAACCTGATAATGCTTACTCAAAAAGGTTACATAAAGAGAATTGAACTTGATAACTTTGCAAGTATCAGAAGAAGCGGTATTATCGCAATTTCACTCGAAGAAGGCGATAAACTTAACTGGGTTAAACTTGCGAACCCGAACGATGAAATAATCATCGGTACCTCTTGTGGTATGGCAATCAGATTCCCGATTGAAGATTTAAGACCGTTGGGCAGAAGCGCAAGGGGTGTAAACTCTATGAAGCTCAGAACTGCTGATACAATTATCGGTTGCGACATTGTTCCTAGAAACTATGACGCAGACTTGTTAGTTGTAACTTCTGACGGTTTCGGAAAACGTACAAAATTGTCTGAATTCCGTTCTCAAAACAGAGGCGGTATCGGACTTATCGCAACTAAGTTCAAGACTAACATGTCAAGATTAGTTGCACTGACAATTGTAGAAGAAAAAGATGAAATTATGCTTGTAACAGCAAACGGAATTGTTACCCGTATCAAAGCCGGTGACATTTCTTGCCAAGGCAGACCTGCTACAGGCGTAAGAGCTCAAAATCTTGTAGATAACGATACTGTAGTTTCCGTCAACAAGATTGTTAATACCGACAAAGAGGACGAGAATTATGATCCGGCTGCCGGCTCATGTGCAATGGTTGACGCGGAAGAAACAGCTTCTCAAACAACGATTGAAGGTATTAACTATGAAGAATCTTAAAATTTATTTTGACGAAGACATTAACAAAGAACTTATAAAATCAAAGAAAATTGCAATAATCGGCTTTGGTTCACAAGGTTACGGGCAAGGTTTGAACCTTAGGGATTCAGGATGCAATGTAATTTTCGGACTTAGACAAGGCGGAAAATCAGATATCAAAGCCAGAGATTACGGTTTAACTACAATGAGTATAGCTGATGCCGTAAAAGAAGCTGATATTGTACAAATCCTTATTCCTGATGAAGTTCAAGCTAAGGTTTATAAAGAAGAAATTGAACCGAATTTGAAAAAAGGTCAATATTTGATGTTTTCGCACGGGTTTAATATCCACTACGGATTCATAACACCTCCTGACGGAGTCGGAGTAATCATGGTAGCACCAAAAGCTCCTGGGCATACAGTAAGAAGCCAGTACACAGAAGGAAAAGGAGTTCCGTCACTTGTCGCAATAGAAAAAGATATCGACGGAAATGCAAAAGAATTAGCACTTTCTTATGCTGCAGCAATAGGTTCAGGACGTGCAGGAATCATTGAAACATCTTTCCGCGAAGAAACCGAAACCGATTTATTCGGTGAACAAGCTGTTCTTTGCGGCGGCTGCGATTATCTTATCAAAACAGCGTTTGAAACTCTTGTGGAAGCAGGGTATTCTCCATATATGGCATATTTTGAAGTTTGTCACGAATTGAAATTAATTGTTGATCTGATTTATGAAGGCGGAATTGAAGATATGCACTATTCTGTTTCTAACAATGCAGAATACGGTGATTACACTCGAGGAAGAGAAGTTATTAACGACCAGACAAAAGAAAGAATGAAGAAAATTCTTTCTCAAATTCAAGACGGCAGCTACGCAAAAGAGTTTATGAATGAATTCACAAGCGGAGCTGAAAACTTCAAGAAGTTGAGAAAAGCTTCTGAAGGTCACTTGATTGAAAAAGTCGGTTCAGAAATCCGTTCTTCATTCAGATGGGGCAATAAAAATAAATTAATAAACAGAGAACACAACTAGAGAAATAAGCCTAATTGGTATTGATTTACCCCCAGTCGGGTTATGGTTTTTGCCTGCAACTTTTTTAACATGATTGTGTATTAAATATACAGTTCGATGTTAAAAAAAGGAGTTAGTAATGAAAAAAACATTATCCGTATTAGCTGTTTTAGGGGTATTCGCATTTGGTTTGCAATCCGCACAAGCATTTTCTTGGTCAAGTTTAAACCCTGCTTACTGGGGCAACAGTGCTTGTCCTAAGTGCGAAAAACCTAAAAAAGAATGTGGCTGCAAAAAGCAAAAATGTCAAAAAGTCAGACCAATCTGTGATCCGTGCGAAACCGGCGCAGCAGCACCTTGCGATTGCCAAAAGAAACCAAAATGTGATCCTTGCAAAAAAGTAGAAAAATGTGATCCGTGTCAAAAAGTTCAACCTTGCAATCCTTGTCAAAAACCGGTTCAAAAACCGTGTGATGCTTGCGATAAATTACAAGAAATGAACAAGTAGTTAAACAAAAAAAAAAGGCGGTCGATGCGTTTGCATCGACCGCCTTTTATCATATTTATTAGTGACAAAGTGCAAGCAAAACACCTGCTGCAACAGCAGAGCCGATTACACCTGAAACGTTTGGACCCATAGCGTGCATCAACAAGAAGTTTTGAGGGTTAGCCTCTAAACCAACTTTGTTAGAAACACGTGCTGCCAT
>CAKVLI010000022.1 GCA_934757155.1 uncultured Candidatus Melainabacteria bacterium
AACCCCAATAAAGCGAAGCTTTGTTCTTGGGTTCGAGCGCGAGTGAGCTGAGGGCGGAGCAATTTTGCAAAAGATGATATCTTAAAGCAAAATGCGCAGACCCGTTAAACGCGAGCGAGCAAGACAATCCCATCCCCTCTGTATTGAAGTCCGGTCGCATTCTGCGACCGGATTGCTATTTTATCCTTTACCAGTATAACAGACATCATAAAGAATTCATATGACTATTTTTTATAGACATAAGCGGAGCATTCTCCTATAAAAAGGTTGTTAACTATAACATTCACAGAAGCATTACTTAATTTTACATCACTTGCATTAGTGTATATAAGAGATTTTTCTGTAATACTTAAATTATTAATAAGTATATTTTCCGTACTACTATCAAAATTCGCAATAAATAGTAGGTTAAAAGTTTCACCAAGATATGACCAACAAAAAATTTGCTCGGAATTCGTTTTATGTAGTATGAAATTATTTGACTCTAAAGTGTTTTTGAAACTAGAGTATAGCTCTCTCATTTTTACAATATTGTTAAATTGCTCTAGATTTTGTCCAAATTGAAATCTTTCATTCTGTGGTTTTACATAATAATTAGAAAATTCCGCCTCGTGTTGCGGGAATAAATTTCGCACCTCAAATCCCATTCCCATATAGCTTGGTAAATTAAAAAATAACCCCATAAAATATCGAAGAATATTCGCGTCTTGAGATTGAAAAAGTTTTTGATGGCTCGGTAAATCTCCATCGTTTGTATAAATGGTATTGCAAGGTAAGTAGGAATTGTTGTCGATATTCTTAATAAATTGTAAAATCTGAGAAGTATAAACCTCATTCAGATACTGAAAATTTAAATTTCCTAAGACAATATCAAATTTTTTGTTTGTCATATCGTTATTTGCATCTATATAGTATGTAGAAAGAAATGCTTCCCCCAGTGTCGCAAAATAAGGCTTATCTTTGTTTATTCTATCTTTTGTTTCGCCCCAAAATTCATTTGTTTGAAAATCTTTATCTTCCATATGTGCGTGCGAAATTTGGTTATGCCCCATATCAGCTCTTAAAAAATCAAAGTTATATTCTTTTTGAAATTCATACATATGGTTAATAAAATAATTCCAAACTTTATCCCTTTTAGCATTTTTCTTAATATAACCTCTATCATCAATTTCATACCAGTTATATGGTGTGATTGAGCCAATAATTTTTGCACGGTTATTTTTGTTTGGGATTTCAAATTCAGCCCAATTCTCTGTTTGAGAATGCTTTATTCCCTTAAATACAATTGGACGCATTGGAGAAAGCTCTACCACAGGCACCGGTTCGTATCCATTTTCGCGGATAACTTTTCTAATCTGCATTCTTCGAGAAAAAGCATCAATGTTATCGGGAAATAATTGTTTTTTTCGTAAATTTTCATCTTGTTCAAAAAAATTATTTGGTAAATTAAATTCGTTTATTAATAACCGTTCTATTTCTTTAGGATTGTAGCTGCGGTTTTTTGAACAGTCTTCGGCGGTATGTTCTTTATTGAGCTTAACCCATTCAAAACAATCCGGATTTAAAATAACTATTTCTGAAAAATTATCGACATGTGGTAACGCATCAAAACCTACAGACTTTCCCATTGCGTGTAAAATGTTAATTACGAATTTCAATTGTGATTCCGCGGTATTAAACCCAAGATTCTCAAGATTCACATCATAAAAATCGTTATTCAACCGCCAAGAATTTTGTACATAAAGACTCCCATCTCCACTTTCAAATAATGGCATTATATGGATTGCATTTTCAGGAAATGTCATTGCATACTTGACTATACCCCAGTATGTTTCTACAATACGAGGATTAATTCCAATTATTTTTGAGTGTTTTAACCAAGAAGAATCATGTTGGTTAATTAGTGGAGACTGGATTTTAAGTTGTTTTGCCAATTCAAAATTACTTGCTCCGATTATTTTTTTCACCATTTCAACAGAGTGCTTGAAATCAATTTTCAAACACTCTGTTGGTGTAATATCAAAAAAGTTATTTATTAACGGCATAACATCCTTTTTGCATTTTCTTTATAAAAAGCTTCAACTTTCGGGTATAATTTCGCGATTTTGTCTAAAACCTCTTTATGATTAGCATTAACAATATCGTATTGTACTGACATTTCTTCCAGTTTTTTTATAAAAGGTTTCAAATGATTTATTTCTTCGGTCATGTTTTCCAATTTTCTAGTCAAGTCGTCAATTTCTTTTTTTGCATCTTCTCTGTCAGTAGATATCCACCAACCATTCTTATTTTCTTTTTCTTCAAACTCACTACGTTTCAAAGTTTGCCAAGCTTTGGTTGTCGAATACTTATTTTCTAAAGAACTAAGATCCACTTTTGTTTTCTTAAGGACATTAAGAACATCTTTCTTTGAATGAACGTCACCATAGACACGATCGCTTGTATATGGGCGTTCGCGATCTATGCGACCCCTCTCTCTAAATAACGGAATAGCTTCATTAACAATAGAATATAGTGTAGTTGCCAATCTTTGTTGTGCTTTAGAATTTTCTATCCTATTTCTGTAATAATCTATTTTTTCATTCGTAAAATACAATCGACTGCGGTTTGTACCGCAATAGTAGTCAGCTGTATTCAGAATTTCCCTGTTTCTTTCCCATGGTGCATCTATGGAATTCTGCTCTAACTTTTGTTTGTATTCTTCTGAGTATGCAAGTTCTTTTTCTTGTTGTTCTTTTATTTTTATAAGGTTTAATAATTCCTTTATATCAGCATTTTTTAATCGTTCATGATAATCATATATGTTTATACATCTATCATGAAAAGGTTCCCAAACATCTGAGTAGATTGTATAATTACCAGAATACTGTTTTCTTATTTCATCCAACAATGGAAACTTTGGCTCACAATCATGGACAATGTAGCCGTGCTTGGATTTAACATCGTCAGACACAATTTCTTCCGGATCAGCAAAATAAACATTGCCGGCTTCATTGCGATAACGTGTCATTTCAATTTTTGAATATGGATGGCTATGTTTACTTTTTCTTATTGCATCAAATGGTTCTTCATAAATATAGTGTTTATCATCGATATAATAATATCCTGATGTTCCTGCACTCATAGAATGCAGTTGTTCTGTATGACCACCAAAGGATACATTCGACAAAAATGTTGTTTTTATAGCTTCATTAGCCTTTTTTGAATCAATATCACTGTTTGGTTGTGTTTGATTGTTATTTACCCCAAAACTGGTTAAATCTTTTTTTGCTCGAACCCTGCTATCTAATTTCGCGGATATTTTTCCTGTTTCAATTGCACTAATTTTCATTAGAACCTCCTTTTATATCACTAAAATAATTAACTATTGTTTCATTCATTTTGATTTCTTCTAACTGTTGTTTGGAATGAACTTCCACCGGTATAACCGGAATTTTATCGTTGTTAACCTGTATTGTTTTATCCAAAACAAAGACTCCATCGGGACATGCCCTCATGTAATTGAGTTCAGAAGGCAATACCAATGTTTTATTATTAATCTTTATTTCGCCATTTGGTGCCAGTAAAAAATGACTTTTATAAAAATTGCAGCATTTTTTGCAAAATTCAAAAGAGCCATTCTTACATAACGAATTTCTAATTTTATTAGCGTTGTTGTTATTCCATAATGTCCAAAAGTCGTTGTCCTTTATATTACCAACTGTATTTTGAATACAATTTGAAACATACCCATCAGGACTTATAAATGCACAAAGCCATGGTGTTGTACACGTAAAATAAGGTCTGATTTTATCAAGATTTGTATCTGAATAATAACTTTCCATCTCTGTATCGTTCAGATACGGAAATACAAAAGTTTCTCTTTTGCATACTCTTGAAAGTTTACTAAGATTATTTTTAATCTGGTTAACATATTCCGTTGTCAAAGAATAAGACTTTTTCGTTAAGAAAGTTTCATTATTAAATTCACATCCGACATCTTTTTTCCATATAGTGTTTGTTTTAGAATTTATTTCTCGTGAGGAAAATTGTAAATGCTGAAAAACAAATTGCTCGATATTAAATTGTTGCATATATTCAATAAAATTACTCATCTCATTTACGTTATCCGGTAATATTACAGAATTGACATACAGTTTAAACTTTGCACCACTTTCTTGCATTTTATTTGCGAGTTTGATATTCTCAATAACTTTTCTAAAAGTACCCTGTTTCCCTCTAATTTTGTCATGTTTTTCTTCAAGTCCATCAATGCTGATAGTAATTGTTATATCTGAATTTGCCAGTAATTCTAAATGCTTATCTAATAAGGTTCCGTTTGTGACTATATGAACAGGGAATTGAAAGTCCTGCAGCATTTGAAATAGTTTATCAAAGTTTTTGTAAAGCAAAGGCTCTCCACCCATTAAAATTATTTTAGGTTTTGGATTTGTATCTGAAATATCTAACAAAAATTTTTCCCAGTCTTCAAGAGATAATTCTTGCGGGGCATTTTCTTTAAAATTTTCCCCATACTGAGAACACATTTCGCAAGCTAAATTACACCTGTTCGTTAAATATATTACAAACTCCATTACAAAAGGTAAATTAATAGTCATATGAATCCCCCCCTGACAATACTTCCTTAAATAATTGGGTATTCATAGAATACTTAAACTCTTCATTTTGCTTTCCATAATCAGAAATTGCTCTTTTTAATTGTGGTAAAAATCCATTAAGTTGATTTCTATAAGTATAGATTTTTTTTATTCCCTTTTGTTCTAACTCGAGCCCAAGTTTTCGCAAATTATCTAAGCTTTTATCCTCACCTACAATAATCGCGGCAAAAGGCATCTGTGCGATTAATTCTAAGGCTTCATTATCTGATAGTATTTTATTATAATCTGGTTCTTTATTATAACCGTATATTGATAAATAATTTAGCGGATTTAGCATGACTTCGTCATTGCCTGCATCTCCAACCACAACAACAAGGTCGTCGGTTCTATTTTTAATATTAAACTCCAATTCTTTTTTGACATCGTTAAGTTTAGTGATAGATTCATTGTTAAACAAAGGACTTATTCGTATCAATTTCCCGGGTTTTAACTTACAAGAACCACTTTCTTCATACTGAGGTAAATAAGTACTGCGTTCCTCATTATACATATTTACTTTTGCTTTAATATTATTCTCTTTTATATATTTATCAATTACTTGGTATATTTTTGCAATGTCGAAATTCTCATTCAAAGCGATTTCAATAAATAAATTGTCTCCATTTGTGAATGAGGCATAATGCATTTTTTCTTTATTTGTCAGGAATTCTAATCTGTGTTCCAGAGATTGATCTTCATAGTCAAACTTATTTTTGTTTATTGGGGTGTTAACTATACAAATGTTACGAAAACTATTCTGTAAAATCTTTTTTAAATCATTTTCAATTTTTTGTTTATTCCAATTTGTTTGTTGTTCAATATTTTGCTGTCTAGCTTCGTTTATTAAAAATTCTCCATTTTGGAAACAATAATAATCATTCCCGTCCCTTGTTATTAATCTGGATGGAGATTGATAAAACAGTCCTAATTCTTTGACTTTATCAATAAAATAATCATATTCCGGTTTGCTTCTACCTGTCGTTATAATGAATTCAATATCCTGTTGCGCTTTTTGCAGAAAATTGGCATAACCTTGAAAAATTTTGTTGAAAGAATCTCTTTGTTTGAAATGTGAAAATAATTCGCTATTGCATACGTCATGGTGTTTAAATGGCATATAACTTCCGTCAAAATCAGTGAATACAGTCGTTTTTCCTGCATTAAATGATGTTGTATTAAATTGCGATAGCGGTTGTATTTTCATTCCCAGTCCTAACTTAATAGTTTAGTCATTTTTAGTCTTTTGATTTTTCTTATATAAATAGATACCTCCAGCTAATGCTGCAATTATGGAGGTGATAATCCATGTTTTTTTGCCTGTTCCACCACCATTGCCCTCTGGTGGTTTAGTCGGGTGTTTATCTTTATCAAAAATTGTTTTCACCAAGTCATTACAGTCTTCCAGCTTAGAATCCTTGTATCTGGAAACGTCCAGAATCTCCTTATAAGGCTTCAAGAGTTCCTGCATGTGAAGAAAATAGTTTTTCTCAGAACCGGTAGTTTTACCTGCTTGGGCGTTTATGGATTCCTGAAGCGATATCAGATAATCATAGGCTTTATTTTTATTTCCTTGGTTGTCATTAATTAACCATTTTAACTGTATTTTGCTTAACTCTGTTTTTAAAACATCTTCGGATGGGTTTGCAAATATTTCAATAAACAATTTTTCAGCATCAATGGCTTTTTTTATTTGTTCATTCAGTTCAATATCATTTGGAGAAACTTCAAGGCTTTTTAAAAAGTTAAGCATTTTTTTGTGATAATTTTCTGATTTTGATTGTAAGTAATTTGTTAAAATTTCTTTAGGATTATTTTCTTTATTTTGCTTTATATAGTCGTAAATCAACCTGAATTCAAGGTTTGATGTATTTGACATAATCTTTAAATTAAAATTATCAGAGCTGTTTTTTAGATCAAATATCTTAGCATTTTTAGAAAAAGTTTCTAAAAATTTATTTTCTTTAGGTTTGTTTGTATGATTTTTTACAAAATTTTTAAAAGCATTCACGGGATAATCGTCGGAAGCAACATATTTTCCATCATCAAGCAACATATAGTTAGAGGCAAAGTCAATAAATTTAGCTTTATCTTGTTTGATAAATATATTACCACTCTGTAAGTCGCAATGCTGAATCCCGTTAATATCTAATTCATAACACTTTTGGGCAAGGTCATCTAAAGCCCGTTTTGTTAATTTTGTTTCAAGCGGATGCTTGCCTTGTACAACATCCATAACCAGATAAGCTTTATCATTGTATTCTATCAAATCGAGAGGTGTTACTGCGATTTCCGGGTTAATTTCTTTGATTTTGTTTAAAGTCAGAAATTCTTTTCGATTATTGTTGCCTAATTTATCCGCAGAGGGGGAATCCGGATGAATCGGATTAGGTGCTTTTATTCCGACAGTATCATTGACCTTATAAAATGCACTTTGATAACCTTGTCCATCACTGTTTTTATTACCTTGCTCTACTTGAGCTAATAAATCAAGAATCTCTGTTCTATTATATTCAGACCGAAATGAAACTGAACGTTGTTTTATAAACGTATCACAGGGAATTGGCGATGTTAAACACAATGCGCCACAATTTTTGTTGTTATAATAACTTAATGATTGCGGATAGTTAGAAACAACCGGGACACGCACAACGGGACTCCTAAACGATACTTACCATACCCTGAACTTATCAAATATCCTATCATGTTAGTAAAATATTTGCAAGTATTCTACATTTTCAATTTTAATATTAGCTTATTAATTAAGATTGAAGAAAAATTACATAAAAAAGAAAAGCAAATATTAAACTAAGATATATTAGTGAAAAAATAGAACCGATATAACTGAAAATTTTTAAAGTCTTATTTTCTAATAAAAATTTATTTTTGATTTTGAAATTAAAAGCTCTTTCAAAAAGAAAAATAATAAATGCAATTATAAATACAGACAGAGCAAGGGCGGATGCACAATATGCTAACCAGAAAAAAGCATCTCCCCAAGATACATATGTAGTGCGTAGTAGGCGGTGGTATTCGCTATTAAGATATAAAACTATCGCAAAGCATAAAAAACCATTGCATCCGAAAATATGAAAACTAATATATTGATTAAATGCATCTATCTTTTAAAAAAAATTCATAAATAAATTGTACAACAAAATTAAAGGAGAAATTATGACAAATTATAAATTGCACGAAGATTGCAAAAAACTATCTTGGCTGTATATCAAAATGAAAAGTCTAGGCTTTTGTCTTATCCGTTTTTATTATGGGTAATGGATTTGAACCCCAATAAAACAGAAAATATAATAAAATTTCATATTGTAACATCACTCACATTTGTACTATAATATCCCTATGGTCACAAAAGCTATTACTGCAACAACTATCGGCATCAACGCCTACAAAATCGAAGTAGAAGTCGACTCCGTCAACTCGCTCCCAAACATTAGCATAGTGGGACTTCCCGACAGTGCGGTTAACGAAGCTCGCGAACGCGTCCGCTCAGCGATAAAAAACTCCGGATTTAGCTTCCCGGCAGGAAAAGTAGTAGTAAACCTTGCACCTGCCGACATAAAAAAAGAAGGTACTAATTTCGACCTTCCAATCGCAATAGGAATCCTGAAAGAGCAAGGAATAAACATTCCTGACGATTTAAACACAGCCTTCCTTGGTGAACTCTCACTTGACGGAACTTTGAGGGGCATAAAAGGCGTTCTCCCGCTCGTTGCAGGACTAAAAGAACAAGGAATAACCTCGGTCTTTGTCCCGCAAGAAAACGCAAAAGAAGCGGCTTTAGTGAGCGGCATAAAAGTTTATGGCGTAAAACATCTTGCTGATATCCCCGCCCACTATACCGACACACCAATAAAAGAAACAATTGTAGATATCAATAAGTATTTAAAAGTCAATTCACAAATTGAATACGCATACGATTTCAAAGACGTAAAAGGTCAGCAAAAGGCAAAAAAAGCGCTAGAAATCGCAGCCGCAGGCGGACATAACCTACTTATGACGGGTTCTCCCGGCTCAGGGAAAACAATGATGGCAAAATGTACAGCCTCAATCCTCCCGCCACTTGAACTTAACGAAGCTCTTGAACTCACTAAAATTTACAGTATTTGCGGGCTATTGAGCGCAGACGAACCACTAATGACTAAACGTCCTTACAGAGCTGTTCACCACACAGCGTCCCCTAATGGTATCATAGGCGGTGGAACAAACCCTAAACCCGGCGAAATAACTCTCGCACACAGAGGAGTACTGTTCTTGGATGAACTTGTAGAATTCCCTCGTCAAGTACTTGAGGTTCTACGCCAACCGCTTGAAGACGGTGAAGTATCCATCTCCAGAGCAAAACACTCAGTAAAATACCCTTGCCGTTTTATGCTCCTTGGTGCGATGAATCCTTGCCCTTGCGGATATTTGGGGGACAAAGAAAAACAATGCACCTGCACAGATTCGCAAATCCAAAAATACAAATCCCGACTCTCAGGACCGTTGTTGGACAGAATTGATTTGATAATAAATGTTCCGCGTTTGACAACAGAAGAACTCATTAACACCAAAACAGAAGCCGAACCGTCCGCAAAAATTCGCGAAAGGGTTGTAAAAGCACGTAAAATTCAGTCCGAAAGATACAAAGAAGAAGGTATCCTGACAAACTCCGAACTTTCTGCCCGGATGATAAAGAAATACTGCAAACTTGACGAACAATCCACCGCAATGATGAAAGCTGCTGCACAAAAATTCAACCTCTCTGGGCGTAAATACAACCGCATCCTGAAAATAGCGCGCACAATCGCCGACCTTGCCGAGTCAGAAAATATCAAACTCGAACACCTCACCCAAGCCCTACAATTCAAAGAGGGGGGGGTAAATGCAATGGGTTGGTAGGTTAGGACTACTGGTTTTGCGTCTTAGAGTAAAGGGGTAATTTTGTCATTCAGAGGCTTTAGCCGAAGAATCTCAGAGTAAAACGAATATTAACACCTCACCCTTAATCCCTCTCCTGATAGGAGAGGGGAAAATTGTCGTCCTGAATTTATTTCAGGACCTTACCAATTAGGCGTATCAACCCCACCCCTAACCCCTCCCTCAAGGGGTAGGGAAACTGTTCTACATATTCAATATATTTACCCCTGCTGAAATAAATTCAGGTGACTTGGCACAATTAAATACAATACATTTTCTACACACCGGAGCGTTTTACTTCAATTTTTTTAAGCCTTTGTTCAATTCTTCTGTACCATTTGAGTTTTTGTTGGAACAAAGTATCATAACCCTCAAATTTGGCGTGGCTGATTTCATAGAACTGTTTATCGCAAAGCTTTTCAAGAGTATCTGCTAAATAATGTGTATACTCTTTTCTATCGACATTATAATCGGTCAACTCAATTATCTCGCCCATTTCAACCAAAACCTCAGGGCGGTTATCACGCAAAAACATGTAATTAACCGCAATCGGCATCAATGCTACTTTACCATATTTTTTTGCAGCTTTTTCTGCTATATAAGTCAAACCTGACTGGAACTCAATCGGTCTAAAATTTGGCGGTTTAATAATTCCTTGAGGGAAAATATACAGAATGTTGTTTAAGTCACCCAAAATGTCAACAGAATACTTAAGCGCCTGCATAGAAGCCTGCGGTGACTTTTTGTTTACATTAAATGCTCCTCCGCGACGCAAAAGCGGAAATCTGTTCAACTCCTCAACCATCAAACGAATTTCTTTGTGGAAAAGTCTATTACAAATATTGTAGCCTACAATACCGTCCCACCAGTTTGAATGAGGCGCAAACATGATTATCGGAACATTAGGATCTCTCTTGTAAAAGTTTTCAGCCCCTTTATAGCGGAAAGCATAAAACCTATCCTCTAACATCCCGTAAAAAAACCTATCAGCGACCCAGAGCCAGAAAGGCGAAGTCTTCGCCGGACAAAACTTCTCATCTATATTCCTAAGTTTTGTAGGCGGAACTTCGGAGTATAAATCCTGTAAATTTATCATAAGAATATAATACACTTTCCACGTGAAGTTGTGAACACCCTGACGGGTTATTTTAAATAAAGTTTACAATAGGGGTAAATGCATTTCGGCTGGTAGGTCAGGGCTACTAGCTTAATATCCTACAAGGGGGGGAGAAGAGGTAAATAGATGGCATGGTTTGTCAAGGTTACTAGGTTATAGCAGAAGAGGGCGAATATTTATATCCTAGGGAGAGAGTTAGAGTGAGGGTTTAATTGTTACCTTTACCCCCGTCATTCTTAGGCTTTAGCCGAAGAATCGCAAGGTAAAACAAAAAACTTCAGTCATGATAAAAAAAAGAGGTTGGATGTCCAACCTCTTTTTTTATAACCTTTAACTTATTAGTTAGAGTATGCCCATCTGGCAGCAGGACCGTTAGGAACAGCGTAACCGCCTCTAAGTCTGATACCAAATTGGTCTTTGATTACACGGTTAGATGGAGAACAAACAGCTTTCAAATCTTCATTTTCAGCACCAGGATCATCTACTGCACCGTTTGCTGCACCTTTACAGTTAGACAAGATGTTAGGACCTTTGGCACCGTTAGCATCATAAATAGCTGCGATACCGTGAACAAGACCGTCATCATCCATTGTCTTAACTGAATCAACTGAAATCTTAGTCGCCTCCGGATTAAACATAATAGCAGAACCATCTCTCAAGAAAACAGCAAAATTTGAACTTTCACCACTATCGCCGCCTTGATTGCTTTCCAAATTACCTTCACCTGATTTACTGAAATCAACTGAAGTTCTTTTTGCTAACAAACCGAACAAAGATTGTGCTTCTTGGTCTGATGTATCAGCAGATGTGATAGAAGCATAGTCAAACCCGTCAATGGCTTGGTTCATGTTAGCTGCTTCCGTCAAAGTGTTAATACCTTTTTTGAGTCCCGTTTTGTACTGTTGCTCAGCTGTATTATTCATCAAAGCCGGCAAAGTCATGGTCGCAACTACACCAATGATAGCAAGAGTAATCAATACTTCTGCAAGAGTAAAACCATTCTTCTTCATCATAATATTCCTTTCTCTTCTTATATTTGATTTCTTATGATTTTTTTAGTAATTACACATCCATTGTAACAAACTTCCCTACTCGTGTCAATAATAGTTAACCAATATGGTTGGAATTGACATGCGGAATTTGGAAGCAGGGGTAAAGGGGTAAATATATTAGGTTGGCCGGTGATAGCTACGGGTAAACATCATGCTGAACTTGTGCATGGGTAAATGTTTGTAATGGCAGGTAATAACTACAAGCTCTTGCGATCCTTCGCTTCGCTCAGGATGACGGTAGTAAATTTCTTGGTCACTTGTTCACCTGATCACTTGATCACCCAAACACACCAAACTAGTAGTTTTCACCTACCAACCAAATACATTTACCCCCCCTACCAAAACAATGGGCTAGTACCAAAACCTACCAACCAAATACATTTACCCCCCCCCCCTAGGCGATTGCGTTGAAGGATTTACCGTCTGAATTAATCAATGCTATTGAAGCCTGTGCATTCAAAAAGTTTAAAGCTCCGATAAAAGAGTCTTTTTTCTGAAAATCTTTTCTCGCATCCTGCATGGTTGCTTCTATTGCCTGACGAGATGTACCTTCATTTATTTCTTTGTTTCTATATACAATTCTTGATTTGATTTCATCAATCTTATGTTGTTGAAAGCCCAAACCCTCTTCAATCCTTGTTTCATTCACAGGTTCAGCCTTTTTCTCCGGCTCTGCAATCATTGAGAACGGGTTTTTGTTAGCCACAAATGAATCTCTTGCTATATTCATAACATCATTTTGAACATCTCCGGTATAAGAAGCCTTAACCTCTTTATCAAGAGATTCAGCACGCTCTCTTGCACGCTTAAAAATCATTTCTTTCAACGCTGCTGCTTCGCTATTGCTGACTATTGATTTGTTAATATAACTGCTCATCTCATGTCCTCTTATATATATTAAAACATTTGTGTTAAGAAATTTGACGTTTTTATATAAGTTTTATATACAATTGTTACATAAGTTAACATTTGTGTTTTAAAGGCAAAACAACACGCCAGAGTCAATTAAAGGTCAATTCGTATTAATAAAACACCCAAATTCTTGTACTCCATGCCGGAAACGATTATTCAGACCGTTTGTATTTTTATGATTTTTAGTGTATAATGAAATTGCTATTTATATTTCGGCTAGTGTAAAATCTTAACAGGAAGGATTAACCGACCTGTTTTCTTTTTGGGGGTAAATGTATAGGGCTGGTTGGTCAGCACTACAAGCTTGGTGTCCTCCGGAATGGGGTAAATGTAGGAAGTTGGTAGTTTTGGACTACTAGCTTAGCGTCCTACGGAATAGCGGGGGGGGGGGGGGAAATAGTGCAGAAGTTATTATAGTTTACTTGTC
>CAKVLI010000023.1 GCA_934757155.1 uncultured Candidatus Melainabacteria bacterium
AGGCTTGAAGCAAAATTCAAGTCCATGGATATGATTATTTCTAATATTAAAAATCAGTATAATTCGTTCTTAACTAACGGCTAGAAATACTAACCCCACCCCGAAATCAAAGATTTCGACCCTGTCTTGGATTTGCTCCACGCTCGAACAGTTTCGCTTTAGAACCTTCGGTTCAAGCAAGCTCAATGTTCTCGCTATCCGGACTAACTCACTCTGTTCGTGTCGTCCGTCCGCAAATTCGCTCCCTCAAGGGGCGGGGAGCTGAGACAAACCAGCCAAATATATTTACCCCCCCCCTTGAGAAAGATAGTCCTTGGTGTTAATATAGGGGCGATGAGGGGATTGTTATGAGTAAAAAAATACTGTTTGTTATTGATAAGATTGAGCTTAAATATTTTGAGTTTAATAAACTGGTTACGAATTTTTGGTTGATTAAGGAGTTTTTAGACAGAGGCGCTGAAGTTTTTATAACAACTATTCCACAGCTGTATTTAAGAGGCAAAGAGGCTTGGGTAAAAGCTTATGAGGCTTATGGCGCGAATGATGATATATTTTATAAAAAAGACATTGGTGAATACGAGATTAATTCGTTTGATTTAGTAATGTTCCGTCCGGATCCGCCTGTGGATATTGATTACATAAACGCGACTTATATTTTCGATTTTGTAAGCACAAAAGTTGTAAATTCACCGAAAGCAATCAGAGATTTTAACGAAAAAATTCACAGCTTGTATTTTAGCGAATATATGACAGATAGTATCGTTACGTCGTCATTAGGGGATATTGAGAGCTTCTTGAAAATACACAAGCAGATTGTGTTAAAGCCATTAAATCGCTGTTTTGGTGCCGGAGTTATGTATTTATATGAAGGTGACCCAAATACGCGAACCATTATAAATACGGTTACAAATAGCGGTACAACATTAACTATGGTTCAAAGCTTTATCCCTGCCGTAAAATCAGGGGATGTTCGTGTATTGACACTCGGGGATAAAATTCTGCCGTACAGCATTAAGAAACTCCCTGGGGATGATGATTTCAAGTTCAACAATCATTCCGACAGTTACATTGTGAAATCAGAATTGACCGAGAAGGAATTGAATTATTTCAAGCCTATTGCGGAGAAATTAAACACCATGGGAATTGTAATGGCAGGTCTAGATGTTATCGAACAAAGAATTATTGAAGTAAATGTTACAAGTCCGTGTTACTTTATTAAGGAGGTTAACGAACGCTTTGGAGTTCACTTGGAGAAAGAACTTGGGGACTATTTATTGATTCCAAGCTTGTTATCATTATAAATATATAGTATAATTCAATTAGATGATGTATTCAGAGTTTCAAACTCTGTTGTATATTATAATAATAAAGCGTCATAAATGAGAAGGATTACTATGAAGAAGAAACTTTTGATGTTATTGAGCATAATGATTTTATCCTCAACTATAGGAATTGCTTATTCTAAACCTGTATCAAATGCAGAATTAGCAAGTTCTATAAAATTATACAAAACCGGTAACTATTCCGAATGTTACATAAAACTGAATAACATGGTCAAAAGAGGTTCTGCAAACGCTTTAACATACTATTATCTTGCAATGACTTCAGCTCAATTGGGTAAAAACTCTGAAGCAATCGCAAACTATAAAAAAGCAATGGCATTGTCTTCTGAAGGAAGCAATGTATACAGCTACGCTAACAAAGGTAAGGTTTGTTTGGAAACCCCTAGCAAATGTCACGAAACAGACGAATTATCTCCAATTGATGATTTGTTACAGAGAAAATCTGGTTTTACAGAAAAAGCAAAAAGTGATTATGAAAGATTAAAAATCGAAAACTTGATGCGCGAAATGAACCGTACTGACGACATGAGCCCTCAAAAGTTTAAAGAATACAGAGATTTTTCAAGCTACAATACAGAAGGTACCCCTTCTAACGATGAGATTGTTGCAGCACTGAGAACTCTTCAAAGAGCCGGCTTAGGCAATGTTCTCGGAAACAACAGCTACTCTGACTTATCTCTGTTGATGGGCAACGGAAACCAAAACAACAATGCTATACTTAACTTGATGGGTAATTCTAATTTAAGCCCTCAAGTAATTCAAGCTATGCTTACAAATAATATGTCACTAGGATTTTAATTAATGAAAATTAACACAGTAAGATTTGGAGAAATTGATATAGAGCAAGAACGTATTTTTAAATTTGCTCTACCTATCATTGGATTTAATGAACTAAGAGAATATGTTATTTTGGATTTGAACAAAGATAACTTTTTCAAATGGTTACAATCAGTAGAAGACCCTGCTTTAGCATTTCCGGTTGTATCTGTATTCAGCCTCGGTGTTGATTACAGTATTGATATTCCGGACAATGCAGTAGAGGCGCTAAAGATTAAAAATGTTGAAAGTCTTTTGGTTATGAACATTGCTTCAATCCCACAAGATAACCCGCAAGGAACGACTATTAACTTGCTCGCTCCTATAATTTTCAATTTAGATGAACAACTTGCCGGACAGGTAATATTATCCGGCTCAGGCTATGATATCAGTTTTCCTTTGTTTAAGAAAAACTAGTTAAGGATAAAAATGCTCGTAATTTCCAGAAAAAACGGTCAAAAAGTAATGATAAACGACAATATTGTTATCACTATTGTCGAAGCTAAAAATGGCTGCGTAAAGATTGCTATTGAAGCTGATAAGGATGTAAAAATCTATCGTGAAGAGATTTATTACCAAATCAAGCTTGCTAACTTGATAGGTAAAAACACGTCTGTCAATAACGTTGATTCGGTTACAAGCATGCTCAAAGAAGACAAAACCAAAATCAACAATAAGGTTGAAGCAACTTCAGAAGCCGACGAAGTGGTTGTTGACAAACCTGAAAAATCTAAAACCTTTATTATTAAGAAAAAAAATACTGAAGACTAATTATGTTCTTTTTTTCTGAAAATACTGATATAACTTTTGCTCCGTCAAGTGTAGAGCATGGGTATTTTGCAATCTTAAACGATGATTTAGAGAGTGCAAAAATTGTGTTTGAACATGTCGATTCCCCTCGTGGTCGTTGGGGAAAAGCTTTGACTGATATAATTTCCGGATACATTGAAAAATACCCTACCTACTTTGAAATAAGAAATTTTCTTGAAATTGATTTAGATTTTTTATTGAAGAACAACAAGATTGATTACGTCGAAATGTTATTGGGTTCTGTTGATTTATTAGCAGATATTAATGAAGAGACTTATAAATATGTTGCAAGAGTTATGTTTGAAAACAAGTTGTATAAGGCCGCAAAAGAATATATGGAAAAATCAAAGGAAGTTTTCTATAACGACCCTGAATTGCATTTTATGTTGTCAAAATACTATATACATGAGCGCATCTACATAAAAGCAGCGTTTCATATAGATGAATGCTTGAGAATTCTCCCTGCGTATTATCCAGCTAAGCTTTTGAAGTCGAAAATCAATAGATATATAGCTTCTAATTGATGAAATTGCCAATTCTTTGTATAATAACATTATGAATAACAACAACACAGATAGATTTGAGGCAAAGCAAAACCCATTTGAAAAGCGAGAGAGTTCTTCTGCAAGCAACTTTTTTCTAATGGATGAAACAATTGCAACTCAACCCATTCGAGGAGTGGCAGAGCCAAGACGACTGAATGACTATGACTCGAATCTTTTGAAAGAAGACGCCTACAAAGATATTGGAGATGATTTGTTCAAACTTGAATATAAAATTTCCAAAACTGAAGAGGAAATGAAAGGTTTGGAGAGTCAAATTCAATCGGCAAGAGATATTCATGACTTTAACCTTGTGGAATCACTTACAAACAGGAAGAAAACTCTTGAAGAAGATTATGAAGCTTTAGTAGAAATTTATAACGAAAAAAGTTTATCTGCTAGAATTTCTGACGGTATTTCAAATATGTTCTTTGGCGGTAAATTAAAAAAGGATTTGAAAGCGTTTCAACAAGGCGTTTGCACTGTAGGTGAACATATTTTAGCAAAATTGCCTAAAAGATTCTCATCAATTTTTGAACTGAGAAAATCGCTGGCAAAACTTGAAAATATTAATAAGAGCGTGGATGAACTTATAACAATGAATATTCCTTACGGGGAGAATATTAACAAATACGAACAGCTCTCAAAATATATTATTAGAGCGAATTCAATACAGAATGATATTTCAAAAGCAATAGGTCGGAAATAACCTCCGACCTATTAGTAATCTATAACACAATACATACCATAATTATATTTAATAATATAAAGATTTTATTTGTGAAAAGTATATACTTTTTGTTACAAAATTTTACGTTATGAGTCTTGAGATAAAAAGAAAAGTTTTTATGTTAGAATTATTTCTATATGAAAAGAAAACCTATAATAGCAGTTGTTGGACGTCCCAACGTCGGAAAATCTACCTTTGTAAACCGTTTAGTCGGCAAAAGGCAATCTATTGTTGACGATTTTCCTGGGGTTACAAGAGACAGAATATATTTTGATGTTGAATGGCAAAACAAAGTGTTTACTGTTATTGACACCGGCGGTATTGTTCCGGGAGACGAAGACGAAATTATGGTTTCTATCTACGACCAAGCAAAAATTGCTTGCGAAGAAGCAGATAAAATCATTTTTCTTGTAGACGGCATTGAAGGAGTAACTCCGGTTGACTCTGATATCGCGAATATTTTGCGTCAGTCTGACAAACCGATTTATCTTGCGGTAAACAAAGTTGATTCATCAAACCAAATCACGATGATTAGTGATTTTTATTCACTCGCAATTGGTGAGCCGATTGCAATTTCAGCGCTTCACGGCTCCGGCGGTGTCGGGGATTTGTTGGAAGAAATTACTTCTGACTTTGACGCTGATGATGTCGAAAAAGAAGATAATACAATTAAAATTGCTATCGTAGGTCGTCCTAATGCCGGTAAGTCATCTATTGTAAACGCTTTACTCGGTGAAAAAAGAGTAATTGTTTCCGATGTATCAGGTACCACTCGTGACAGTATTGACTCAAGACTGACTTATAACGGTAGAGAATTCGTAATTGTCGATACCGCCGGAATTCGTAAAAAAGCTAAAGTTGATTACGGTGTCGAAAAGTTTGCTGTAGACCGCGCAATTCGCTCAATCCGTGAATGCGACATTGCACTTATGGTTATTGATGCCGTTGAAACAGAGAACGGCATTTCAGATCAAGACAAAAAGATTGCCTCAATTATCACGGAAGCCGGCAAAGGTATGGTTATTGCAATCAACAAATGGGATTTGGTCGAAGACAAAAAGTCCAACACTATCAATAAATTCGACCAAAAACTTGCGCACGAGATTCCGTTTTTGGATTATGTTCCTAAAATATACATAAGTGCAGTAACACATCAAAGACTTAATCAAATTTTCACTAAGGTGGAAGAAGTTTATAATGAATGCAAGAAACGCGTTTCTACAGGTTTGTTGAACAAAGTTGTAAACGAAGCATACGCGCTTAATCCGCCTCAAACAATCAGAAATAAAAGACTCAAAATTTTGTATTCAACTCAAGCGGCAGTTCATCCGCCAATGTTTTTGTTGTTTGCAAATGACGAAAAGCTTTTGAAAGAGCATTACAAACGCTATCTTGAAAACAAATTAAGAGAGGCGTTCGGTTTCTTTGGAACGCCAATCAGAATTTCTGTCAGGACAAGAAGCGAAAAAGCTAAGAAAAAGTAATTAATACATTTTTACTAAGTTTCTAACTTCTTTCAATATTTTTTGAGCCTCAACACGAGCTTTTTCAGAGCCTTCTCTGATTATTTTGTCGACAACTTCAGGGTGAGCTTCGTAGTATGCGCGTTTTTCACGTATATCAGCAAATCTTGCATTGATTTTTGCGCCTAACTGACGTTTGCAATCAGCGCAACCTCGCAAACCTTTTTCACACTCACCTCTAACGGTTTCAATCTCTTCCGGAGTGCCAAAAATCTTCCAATATTTGAACGCAACTTCACACTCATCAGGGTGACCCAAATCGTCCTTTCTCATTCTGCTTCTGTCTGTAATTGCAGTCATAACTTTCTTCGCGGTCACTTCTGCTGTATCGGAAATCTTAATATCATTATTGAATGACTTACCCATTTTATTTCCGTCTAAACCGCAAATTAAAGAACAATTATTCAAAAGCGGCTGTGGTTCTTTGAAGAAGTCTGTTTTATAAACGTTGTTAAATCTTCTTGCAATGTCTCGAGTAAGTTCAACGTGAGCAACCTGATCGATTCCTACAGGAACAAAATCCGCATTGAAAGATAAAATATCCGCAGTCATCAATACAGGGTAACCCATAAGCCCGTAGTTAACCTGAGAGCCAAAACCTTCTTTTGTTTTCAAAATTTTAGCCATATCCTTCAAAGTCGGGTCTCTTTCCACCCAGTTTTGAGGTGTAATCATACTCAAATATATATGAAGTTCAGCCGTTTCTGGAACAAGTGATTGAACATAAATCGTAGATTTTTCAGGGTCTAGACCTGATGCCAACCAGTCCATAACGACTTCTCGAACATCTTGCTTCAACTCTTCTGTTTTATCATATTTTGTTGTAAGAGCATGCCAGTCTGCTACCTGATAAAAACATTCGTACTCATCTTGGAGTTTTACCCAGTTATCAATTACGCCTAAATAATGACCTAAATGTAATTTTCCTGTAGGGCGCATGCCTGACATAATTCTTTTTTTCATCTAATTTACCTCTTATTACCTAGAGAGCAACCTCTCCCAATTTGAAAACTTTTATTTCACCGGAGTCTAAGTCCGTATAAATCTTATTTTTGCCGGTTTTATAATTCTTCATCCCGTGAATAACATCAAGTCTGCTTTTTTTCTTAATTCCGGCAACTTTCAGAGTAACGCGTCTTTGTGGATGTTTAAAATCCATATTTCCGACAACAACAATCGTATCACCCTGATAAGTTCTTGTATATGCAAAAACTTTGTCTCGCTTTGTCAAGATTGATGTAAACATACCTTTAGATATCAAGCCTGCATAATCATTTCTAAACTTCATTGCCTTTTTAAAGTTTACTTCTACAAGCTCAGAGTTTCCCCCCGGTTTTCTTGAAAAGTTGAAGATATCCAGTTTCCCTCTGTGGACAAAGTAATAATCATCATCTGTTTCGGTAAACGCTGCTTTTGTATTCGCCCAGCGGTACAAGTAGTCGTCGCCGGTTTGAAACCCGTCAATAAAGTATGGGTTAAAAGGCAGAGTCGCTTCAAGCCAACAAAGCATTACAGAGAATTTTTCACCCTTTAGCACTATCGGGCTGATTTCATCGTGGGTTGTGAAGGACATTATTGTGCTTTTTTGCTCACCGTATGATGTCAGCAATTTTTTATTGAATTTTATATGTTCAATCAAGTCATTACCGGACTTCCAGTCTTTGAAATTAAAGAAACTTCCATAATATCCGTCGAACCCTGCTTCAAGAAGTTTGTCATAAGGTGTGAACTCTGCATATTTGGAAGGCGGCTCTCTCCAAGAATCGGATGCTTCTGCCAAATACAAAAACTCAGGATTGCGTTCGCGTGTGTATTTTATGATTTCAACCCAGAATTTATATGGCTTGATTGTTGCAACATCCGCTCTTATCCCGTCTGCACCCAAATCAAGCACCATATCTACAAATTTCTTATGAGCATCCATTAAATCTTGGTTTAATTTTTCGTCCGTTCCTGTATTGAACAGACGAACATCAGTCCAATCAGTCGGGACAATTGAAAGTTGTTTTTTATCTTTAATAAATAACTCCGGATGAGTTAAGAACAAATCATAACCGCCACAGCTTGGGAGGTCAATAACAACCTTTATTCCGCGTTTATGACATTCATCTATAAAATATTTTGCCTGTTCTTTCGGAGTCAATGGAGAAGTCAGGTCTACCAACTGGTGATTAATCGCACATAAATCAGCCATTGCGTATACTGAACCCGCTGTACCCAGAGATTTTAATTTGCCCACCGGTGTTATCGGAAGAACGTGTAACGTGTTTATTCCGGATGCTTTTATCTCATCCAGTCTTTCTACAGCATTAATAAAATTTCCGCTTTCTTCATCATTATCAATGATTTCGTTTCCGTTAGTATCTTTTGCATTAAAATTACGAATATTAATCCCGCATATTACCGCTTGGTTATTCAAGAACATTGTTCGCAGACCAACTGCATTCGCCGGCATGGCAAACATTGATAAAACGATTAAAGCAATAAATAATTTTACTCTCATAAAATCCCCTGACTCAAATCTATTTTATCATAAATACAGATTATTTAAGCATATCTAAAATGCAAACTGCAACTTCTTTGGCAGAATATTTGTCGGTTAACATAGCACGGACTTCGCCCAAAGAGGAAATGGTTTCTTCTCGATAGGCTTTATCATATAAGAGTTTTTCTGTTTCGTAGCAGATGTTGTCAGGTGTAAATTTCGCTTGAACCAACTCAGGAACAATATCTTTGCCCGTAATAATGTTCGGCAAAGAAACATTTTTTATACATCTGACTAAAAGATAAATCAGATACAAAATCCAAGGACCTTTGTACCCGATAATCATTGGAGTTTGATACAGAGCAGCCTCTAAAGCAACTGTACCTGATGCCAAAATTAAAGAATCAGAAACGCTCAAAAGAGCCTGATTTTCGCCTTTAATAACCTTAAAGTCCGTATCTTTTATATATTTATCAAAAACATTGTCGCTTAAATTTGGTGCATGCGAAATACAGAACTGTAATTCAGGATGTGCCTTTTGAAGTTTTTTAGCTGCTTTTATAAAAGTAGAAGCCAAGAAACAAAGCTCTAAAGGACGTGACCCCGGGAAGATTGACACAAGCGGTCTTGTCCTATCAAAACCGTGTTTTTCAAAAAACTCTTCTTTGTTTGCTGCCGGCGGTAACTGTTTTACAAGCGGATGCCCGCAAAAATGTACATCAATTCCGGCTTTTTGATACATTTCAACTTCAAACGGAAATATACAAAGAACTTTATCCACGTATTTTTTTATACCTTTGATTCGCCATTTTCTGCTTGCCCAAACTTGTGGCGGAATATAATGCACAACATTTATTCCGTGACCTTTTAGTCTTTTGGCAACACGAAGATTGAAAGTTCCGTAATCTATCAAAAGTACTAAATCCGGCTTAAATTCATCCAAGATATATTCGCAAACGTCATTTTCTAATCTCAAATGGTCAATTGCCATTTTTAAACTGAAACCAAATGCAGACATTTTCGAATGGTCACAAAATAGTGTTGCTCCTGCATTCTTTAGATTATCTCCGCCAATACCTTGTACCTCAATATCAGGTTGGAGTTCTTTTAAGACTCTCACAACATTACCGGCATGGATATCTCCGGAATATTCGCCTGTGATTACAAAAACTTTTTTCATTATACAGCCATCACCACAATGTTATGTTTGTTCGCGTATTTAATAACAGCTTCTTTATCAACAATAATTGTTTCTCCTGCCTCAACCGCGATTAAATCAGCTTTATTCTTACGCATAGTTTTTAGAGTCCTCAATCCAATTGCAGGAATATCAAATCTCTTGTCCTGAGAAGGTTTTGCGACTTTTACAACTCTGGAATTCTTTTTCGCAATCTTGCACCCACGTTTGATACATTTATCAGTACCTTCGATTGCTTCAACAGCCATAATCATTTTGTCTTTTATAACAACTGATTGACCCACATCAAGTTTACCTATTTCCTTTGCAAGCCAGTAACCATAGTTTACATCTTCAATTTGTTCCGGAGTCGGTTGAACTTCTCCCAAAACACCTGACGGAATCATAAGATTTTTGATAAACAAAGTCTGGTCCAGAATAGTAATGCCGACTTTTTCCATCTCCTCGATTATCATCAGCATAACCTTGTCGTCATTAAGGCGAATTGCTTTTTTAATAAATTCAATCGCTCTAGCGTCAAATTTAGGTCGTTTTATTAAAATGGTTTTGCTAACTTTACCCAAGAAGGTAACCTGTTTAATTCCCTCTGATACGAGCGCGTCTTCAATTTTTTGAACCTCTCCGGGGCAGAAAGAATAAACCTTGGAACAATATTTTTTCAACTGTGAATAATTGTCGTTTGATAATGAAATCGCTACGACATCAAAACCGTTTTCTTTTGCATACTGAGCCATTCTTACAGGTAAAAACCCATCACCTGCGATTAAACCTTGTTTTTGTTCCAACGCAACAGACATTGTTTATACTTCCTCCTATTTATATGTCTATCATACAATAAAAACATTACATGAGGGATATTGCGTTAGATTTTGTTACAAAAAAAATCCGGATTGTATCCGGATTAAATCTCTTTTTAAAATCTGTTAACAGCTGTAGCTGCAACCTCCGCCTGAGCTTGAACCTAAAGATACAGAAGCTGACGCTACAGATCCGCAGGACTCTCCGCCTCCTGAATATGCGATGGAACCGCAAGATTCTGAGCCACCTGAATAAGCGATTGAACCAGTAGATTCACAGCTTTCTCCAAATGTCATAATTGTTGCATCTGATGGTCCTGAATAAAAGGTACAAACATCATCTCCGCCTTCTGACATAGCAGGTGTAATCAATGATGTATTATCTGAAAGAATATGTGTTGATTTTTCCGGACTGGTACTTGTTCCAATAAACTTAAAGCAAGTATTTTGAGATTCTTCTGAACCGGTAAATGTTAAATAAGCCATCTTATCAAATCCTATACTTAGTGTTTACATATATATAAAGTCTAAAAAAAATGCTCGATTTCACGAGTCATTTCTTTTGTTACATTACTTAACAAAAGAGGAAACAATTATTACGAAATGTAAAACAATTTATTAAATCAACGCAATTTTTGAGTAAAATGCAACTTATATATTACATAGGTTAAAAGTTATAGGTAAAAAAATATTGAACATTAAGCCCGTGCTAAATGAGGTAAAATTATTTACTCAAAAAGCACCAGTCATTTCTAAATATGTGCATAAGCCTCATACATCAATCTTTAGTTCTGAAAACTTGAAGAGTTTGCGTATCGCAAGTGATGAACTTTGTCTTAGTTCTAATAAAAC
>CAKVLI010000024.1 GCA_934757155.1 uncultured Candidatus Melainabacteria bacterium
GCCCTTGTGGCGGAATCGGTAGACGCGTTGGACTTAAAATCCAATCGGGGTTCACCCTCGGTGCCAGTTCAAGTCTGGCCAAGGGCAATTTTATAGGAGATTCGTCAAGAATCTCCTTTTTTAATAAGGAGAGATAAATGAACATCAACAAGAATTATCAGAATTTAGAACAGAGTTACTTATTTTCAACCGTTGCTAAAAAGGTGAAAGAATTCAGCGAAAAAAATCCTGATAAAAAAATCATCCGACTCGGAATCGGTGATGTTACAAGACCTTTGTGCAAGGCTGTAGTTGATGCTATGCACAGAGCTGTTGATGAAATGAGCGTTCAAGCAACTTTCAGAGGTTATGGTCCAGAGCAAGGTTACGATTTTTTGAGAGAGGCTGTAAAAGGTTATTACGCAAAACGCAATGTCGAATTGGATTTGGACGAAATATTTATCTCTGACGGTGCAAAGAGCGATTTGGGAAACATTTTAGACCTCTTTGACAAAGACAATGTCGTGCTCGTTCCTGACCCTGTATATCCGGTTTATGTGGATACAAACATTATGGCAGGGAGAAAAGTTCTTTACATAAACGCAAACGGCGAAAACAATTTCTTACCAATGCCTGACAAGAATGTTAAAGCGGATATTATTTATATCTGTTCTCCAAACAACCCGACAGGCGCGGTTTATAACAAACAACAGCTCAAAGAGTGGGTTGATTACGCAAAATCAAATAATGCGATTATCCTCTTTGACTCCGCTTACGAATGTTTTGTATCAGACGAAAACTTACCTAGAAGTATTTACGAAATAGAAGGGGCAAAAGATTGCGCGATTGAGTTCTGCTCTCTATCAAAAACAGCAGGCTTCACAGGCACAAGATGCGGTTATACAATAGTTCCAAACGCATTAGGCGCATTAAACAAAATGTGGGTAAGACGTCAAACCACCAAGTTTAACGGAGTGCCGTACATTGTTCAACGCGGTGCGGAAGCTGTTTTCAGCCCCGAAGGACAAAAAGAAATCAAAGAAAATATTAATTACTACAAAGAAAACGCAAAAGTAATTTCAGACACGCTTGATGAGTGCAAAATCAGCTATACAGGCGGAAAACATTCACCGTATATCTGGCTCAAATGTCCTGATAAGATGAAATCTTGGGAATTTTTCGACTATCTTTTAGAAAAAATCCAAGTCGTAGGAACTCCCGGTGCAGGGTTCGGAGTCAACGGAGAAGGCTACTTCAGACTAACCTCTTTCGGCTCAAGAGAAAATACTCATGAAGCTATGAAAAGATTTAAGGAATTATTTAAGAAATAAACCTTTATTGGTCTGATTCTTCGTGTTTACCTTTCATAAGTTTTTCGAAATCAGAAGGTTTTATGTTTTGGATAAAATCTTTGAACTCTTGTGCTTCTTCTTCATCTTTGGCAGAATCCGTTGAAACAGAGCCATTCATAAGTACATTTGCGGTAACATAAATCGGAGCTTCAGCTCTCATAGCAACTGCAATTGCGTCGGACGGACGAGCGTCAATTTCAAGAGTTTCACCATCCTTTGAAAGGAATAAAGTTGCATAATATGTGTCTTTTTCTACATCATTAATTTCAATTTTATCCAGCGTATATCCTGTTTTTTCTATAATATTTGTTATCAAGTCGTGGGTCATCGGACGCGCTACAACAAGTCCTTCAATACATCTGATGATTGCACTTGCCTCAGCTGAACCAATCCAAATCGGAAGAGCCTTTCTGTTTTCCAAATCGTGAAGAACTACTATCGGTGAATTCGTTCTCACATCAAGTGCTATACCCATTACTTTCATTTCAATCATTAATCTATCCTCTTATTTCTACTTAATTATATCACCCCCAAAGCATTTGTAAAATCAGTTTCTATGGTATAATTTGGAGTATGAAAATCAATGTTGTGTACAATAAGAATATTTTCGAATGCAAAGACGCTCTAATCAAGCTTGAGGAGCTGTTAATTGCCAATAAGTTTGAATTCAAATCCTTTGAACTCGACAATATGGAAGTTTTTGGAGATTTCACATTTGTAATCGGCGGAGACGGAACTTTGCTAAGAGCTGCAAGGTTTTATTCAAAATCAAAAATCCCTGTATTAGGTATAAACCTCGGGCGATTAGGATTTCTTTCACAAACAAGTGTTGAGGGATTAAGTTACGTAATCGAGGCTGTTAGCGAGGGAAAATATTCAGTAGAAGAACGTTTAATGCTTGAGTCATCAGGATTTTTGGCATTAAATGATTTCGTAATCAAAGGATGCGACCCTTCAAGAACATCAAAATTCTATTTGAAAATCAACGGAGAAGAAGTTTGCGACTACATTGCAGACGGACTTATCATATCAACACCAACAGGCTCAACTGCTTACGGCTTATCAGCAGGCGGTCCTGTTTTGCACCCGTCTTTGAGCGCAATTACAATCGTCCCAATCTGTCCGCACACATTGAATGTTAGACCTCTGGTAGTTCCCCCTGATGAAACAATTACCGTAAAAACGGGGGACAAACTCTTATCCCTCGCTGTTGACGGATATGATTCGACAAAATGTCTTGATAAAATTACGATAAAAACCGCAAGCAACAAAGCTATGCTGGCTTTCTTAGGGGATGAAAATTTCTATTCCGTTCTGAGAAACAAGCTTCATTGGGGAATCTCACCTGAAACAAAATAGTTCTATTTATTTCTCTGGAACCATTTTGCAAGCTCTTTATGCTCAATGAATTTTGAAATCGGACGTCCGTGAGGACAAGTTTCAGGGTTTTCGCATTTTCTCCAATTTCTTATAATCTCTTCCATTTGATAATGGTTCAAGTATGTGTTCGCCTTCACTGCAGCTTTGCAGGAGGTTGTTATCAAAATCTGCTCTTCAATATTATCAAGATGTCCTGAAATGTTTTCCAAGATATCCGCTAAAATTTCTTTCGGAGAAACCTTGGACAATAATTGCGGAACTTTTCTGAAAATAGCTTCGTGTTCAGACAAGAATTCGATTTCATACCCGAATTTTGTAAGTTTATCTTGATTTTGTTCAAGCAAACTCTTTTCTGACGGAGAAACCTCTATAACATCCGAAATTATCAACAGCTGGCAATCGATATTTTTGGACTTTTTAAGCTGTTCATAAATATAACGTTCTTCCGCAATATGTTGATCTACAATTTCCAAACCGTTTTCTTTTTCTAGCAGAATGTAAGTCTTTTTATACTGACCGATAATAACGTCCTCTTGAATAAACTCTTGCTGCTCGACAAACTTGACCTGCGTATGCTCTTGCGGTTTAACAACTGCTAACTTCGGCTTTTCTCTGTAAACGGGCGGTGTATCGACAGAATCTGGTTTTGAAAAAATATCGGAAATTGATGATTCTTCCGGCACAAAAACATTTTCTACCACCTCATGAGTTTTTTGAGTTTTCTCCTCCGATTGAGTAAATGACAACACCTTTGACGGTTTCGCCGCTTCAACAATTGATTTTAATGCGCTATCTACAGAAGAATAAATAAAGTTGAAAATCTGGTTCGGATTCTTATAACGCACCTCTCGCTTAGACGGGTGAACATTTACGTCCACATCAGCAGGCGGAATTTCAAGATTCAGAATAACAAACGGATACCTTGAATTTCCCGTAAGGTTTCTATAAACCATATCTATTGCTTTTTGAAACACAGGACATTTTACCAAACGCGAATTGACATAAGTATAATAGTCTTTTTTGCTTGCTCTTGTGTAATCAGGTGTGCTTACATAACCTGAAATTTTCAATCCTGAAAGCATATCCGTCTTTAATACAGGTTTTAAATTCTGCGCAGTTTCCGCTGAAAACAATTCCTTCACCGATTGCAAAAGGTCACTTTGCGCGGTAGTTTTGAAAGAAATTTTTCCGTTTTGTTTCAATTCAAACGAAATTTCCGGATGTGCAATCGCAGCCGAAAGCATAAATTCGCTAATATACGCAAACTCAGTTTTTGGAGATTTTAAAAACTTTAACCTTGCAGGGAGATTATAGAACAAATCCCTAACTTCCATAATTGTACCGACTGCGCAACCTGTTTGAGATTGTTTAACCTCGGAATTGGCACACTCAACCTTTGTTCCGTAGTCAAAGTCTTTTGTCCTTGTAATACATGTCAGCTTGGAAATAGAAATTATACTTGCAAGAGCTTCCCCTCTAAATCCCATGGTTGTAATGTTATAAAGGTCTTCGCCCGTACGAATTTTGCTTGTTGCGTGTTTTGAAAACGCAAGCATAATGTCATCCGGATGAATACCTGAGCCATTATCTGCAACACGCAAATCACGACACTCATTAGAAACCTCTACACTGATTCTTGACGCACCGGCATCGATAGAGTTTTCAACAAGCTCTTTTACAACAGAAAACGGCCTTTCTATAACCTCTCCCGCTGCAATCTGATTTATAACATTTTTTGATAGCTGAACTATTCTCCCCATAGTTTTTATTATATCAAAAAATGTTTTTATTGTATAATTATTCGCAGGGAGTAATATAAATGGCAAAAGAAAAAAATAAAAAGCTTAAAGTTGCATTCCCTCACATGGGAACAATCTCAATTGCATGGGCAGCAGGTTTAAGAAAGGTCGGAGTCGAACCTTTTGTACCTCCTTACACAAGCAAAAAAACTTTATCATACGGAACAAAGAATTCACCGGAAGCAATTTGTCTTCCATATAAATTAATCTTAGGAAACTTCATTGAAGCGATAGAAGGCGGAGCTGACTATGTTGCAATGATTACCTCTCCGGGGATTTGTCGTCTTGGTGAATACGGGAACAATATTTACAACACGCTCAAAGATTTGGGTTACAAAGCAAACTATATTGAGCTTTCACTCTATGACGGAATAAAGGGGCTTTATAGCTTCTTGAAAAATATTTCAGGCAAAAATGACCCGATTTTGATTATGAGAGCAATCAATATCACAATGCGCAAAATTTTCGCAATTGATGATTTGGACAAAGCCCTATCCTACTATCGAGCGAGAGAAATCAAATATGGCGATGCTGAAAAGAACTACAAAAAAGCTTTGAGAATGATTGATAAAGCAAACTCAACCAGAGAGCTTCACAAGGCTTATGAACTGGCTCTCAAAGAAATAGAAAAAACCGAAATTGATGAAAACAGAGAAGTTTTAAACGTTGACTTAACTGGCGAAATCTTCCTTGTAAATGACGAGTTTTCTAACCAAAACATAGAGCGTGAACTCGGCAGAATGGGTGTTCAGACAAGAAGAAGTCTGACCGTAGGAAGTTTCTTAAAAGATGCGATTATTCCAAAGGCTTTCCAAAACGCAGAAACTCACCTACAAAGAGCGGAAAAAATGGCGAAACCGTACTTGATGAGAGATATCGGCGGTGATGCTCTAGAATGTGTTTCTGACGTAGTTTTTGCTGACAAAAAAGGAAAAGACGGAATTATCCACATATCTCCGTTCACTTGCATGCCGGAGATTATGTCTCAAAACATCTTCCCTACGATGAGAAGTGACCATGATATTCCGATTCTTACACTAATTATGGATGAACAAACCGGTAAAGCCGGATATGTTACCCGTCTGGAAGCATTCGTTGATTTGATGAGAAGAAAGAAACGTGCAAAAGAAGGCAAATTGAAGACAAGGATTTAATGGTATAAAAAAGAGGGGCGCGACCGTCAGG
>CAKVLI010000025.1 GCA_934757155.1 uncultured Candidatus Melainabacteria bacterium
GTTTTTTCATTGTCCTATCATTCGCTTTTGAATTAACAAGTTTTTTCGTCTTAATTCTATTCTGTTTTCAAGGTTCAAAATCTGTGATTATGTTTCGCATACACAATCCATAATCAAAATTTGCTATTTCTATTTCGTAATTTCATCTTCCTGCCACCCTCTTGCGATTACTCGATTCCTCGCTCAGACTTAAAGTCAACGGTGGGGGATTTGCATATTCTATCTTACCTTTTCAAGTTTCTTTGTCAACAGAAAATTTTACAATTCGTTACAAAGTTTAAGATAGAATTTTCAATGTTCACATAAGCGCTAGTTTTATATTTCGGCTTTTCGATGGTGTCACACCCGAAGGCTTCGTTTTCACCTGTGTAAATCATTTTCTTTACGCACTTTAACAGCGCGTTTCACCATTATAAAACAGAAAATTTAAAAAATCAAGTGTTATTTTTACATTTTTTATTTAATCTTTTTAAAACACAGTCGAAACGTAGATAACGGTTGAATATTGAGTTTATTTTATCTGTTTTACTAAGCCTACAAAACTACATATTAGTTAGTCCACCCCTCACCCTAACCCTCTCCCTTGGAGAGGGAAGTTGATGTCATGCTGAGCGAAAGAGAAGAATCGAAAGGAAAAACGAACATCAACACCTCACCCTTATTCCCTCTCGTGCTAGGAGGGGGAAACTATCACAGCAACTGCAGTGCAAGAGCAGGGGTTTGATTAGCTGTTGCAAGTAATGTTGCGGACGCATTCTGTAAAATCTGCATCTTTATATATTCACTCGAAACATCTGCAATATCAGCATCACGAATGGTTGATTGAGTAGAAGTTAAATTCTCTATATTAATGGCAACAGATTCCAGCGCTGACTCAAAACGGTTCTGTAATGCACCGTATTCAGAGGCTTTATCACTAATTGATGCAAGCATATCATCGATTTTTTCCAAAGATTTATCATGCTCAAGTCCAAGATAACATAATTCTTTCAAGCCATTAATAGTAAATACCAGACTCAAATTAATCTTGTCGGAATCAGACGAATTTATCCCGACCCAGAAATCTACAGTCTTAGGCGAATATAAATTTCCTGAAGAATTGATTATATCACTAGGCATAGGCAATGCCAAATCATAATCCGGCAATAATTTTTCAGCAACCTTTTTGTTCAATTCTGCGGAAGTTAACCCAATACCTTTGCCGGTATCGTCATGCCCACTTGATTCTTTATTGTAATAGCAATTACTTATTTCGCCAGTGTAACTGTTAGTACCAATCAACCCACCATTGTTTTCCCCTGCGCTAACAGCTCCTGTTGAATAACAGTTTGAAAAATTAAGCGTACCGTCATTTGAAAATTTTCCAATAAGCCCGCCACCTGAAGTTTGCGCTGATACATCTGCTATTGACGCACAATTTGTAATAGTTAACGTTCTATCCGCTCTATTCCAAGCAGAACCAATTAAACCGCCTACTTTATAACCAACATTAGCACTTCCTATTGTAAAACAATTCTCAACCCTGTTATTCTCATTACCATCAATTGAACCGATTAAGCAACCTGCAGAATGCGCATAGCCTGAAATTTTTACATCAGCATAACAATTAAGGAGTACACCGCCTTTTTGAAGACCAACTAAACCACCCACATGATTTCTACCGTCAATAGTTCCCGTTGCATAACAATTGGTCAATTTCATACCATATGATCCAAAAGCACTCGCACAATCTTTCTGTGTATTAATTTCAATATCTTCTAAACCTACGTTCAAAACAGTTGTGTTATCATTAAAAAAACTATGCGCAGAAGAATTTGTTCCAATTTTTGCATTAGCAATTACATATCCGTTACCGTCAAAACTTTTTATTGCACCAAAACCTTGCCAACCGCCAATATCTTCGTTTTCTTTGCACCATGCTTCTAAATCAATATTGTTTGCCAAGACAAATTCAGCACTCTTCAAAGTACCACTTTTAGTCATCTGTGCCGCTTTGACAAGTTCATCAGCTTTTGAAATAGAATACGTACCGCCTGTTATCGTAACATTCGGGTCTAAACTCTCAACAGTAGTCATTTGCGATGTATCACGATGAGCAACTTTTACCATAAAACCACGCGTTTTCTTGGTTGTACCGTCATCAAATGTTATTTCAGAAACATTTTCCAATCCGCCAAAAAGACTTATGCCATTGTATTCGGAAGTATTTTTGATTCTATATATTTCATTAATAATAGAAATAGCCTCTTTATTCAAAACACTTTTACCGGAGTCGCCCGAAGTCATGTTTTGCATCTGAAGCGAAAGCTCACGAAGTCGTTTCACCTTGCCATGTATGGTCGAAAGCGCACCTTCAGCAGTATTAACCATATCCAACGCCTGACTTATATTGTCCTCCGCCGTGTAGTAAGAGTTTAGTTTTGTTGTAAGTTGGGTGCTTATAAGATAATTCGCAGCGTTGTCACTTGCGTGGTTGATTTTTGAACCGGTAGACATCCGCTCAATCGCTTGATTGAGTTTATTGGTGGAGTTTGTAAGGCTGCCTTGGGCGATAAGTGAGGCGATATTTGTTTTGATAGTCAGGCTCATGGGATAATCCTCCCATCAGTCAACACAACCTCTTTAGGGGAGAGGTCACAGTTGTGCTTGAGGCTGGGGTAAATGTATTTGGTCCGTAGGTCAAGACTACCGGCTTTGCATCCGCCGAAAGCTACAAATGCGGGTGAGGGTTGAACAAATAAACCCCTCATCCTAACCTTCTCCCTAGAAGAAGGAACATCTTCGCTTCGCTCAGAATGACGGGGTAAAATCTTTATAGAAAGGCAACTAGAAGTTACCCCCCCCCCCGCAAAGCGCGGTGATATCAGGGTTTAAGCTATTTATAAATATATTCAATTGCCTACTCTGCTCTAACATATCGCCTTTCTTAATTATATCCGTATACTTCTCTAATTCCACATGTTTACAATTTAGTAACGCTTCTTTACAAAAACCGTTACATATGTTAATAAAAATTTACAATTGAGGGAGTAAATAGAACCTCCACAACCCTCTCCTGACACTTCGTGCCACCCTCTCCAAGGAGAGGGATAATCTAATGTCCTCTCTCCCTAGGAGAGGGGATACATCAGAAATAAAAATTTGTATACATGTACTCTTCTTTCATGTATATATATAATTATGACAAGTTTAGCAGAATTTATTCAGTCAAAACGCGAAAAGGCTGGCTACTCCATTTACGGGTTAGCTGACAGAACAAATATTAGTCTAGAAACTCTTGAAGATATAGAATCCGGAAAAGAGCTTTTCCTCTCCGTTTCTCAAAGACAAAAACTTGCAAGAGTTTTGAAATGTTCGCCATCTGAGATTAAAAAATATGAGCGCGAATACGAATTCAAAATTGTTCCGCAAGAAACTATTGACGAAATCAAGTCACAAATACTCAACCACAAGACCAATTTGAGATGTCCAATGTGCGGAGAACCTCTGGTTACAAGAATAGCAAAGATGTACGATCTAGAGGACAATCTCGTTCTGCAACCAAAAGCTCACTGCGTAAAATGTATATTTCAAATAAAAGATTAATATGCCATGCCTAGTGTTTTTGCGTAAGCAAGTATTTCTTAGCGCACTCAAACATTGACGTAACAAGTCCTGAATTTGAATAAATATTCATACCTGAAGACTCCAAAACCTGTTTCATGCGACCTTCCCATATATTATAAAGTTCGTCATCCGGCATGTTTAAGGTTTTACCAATAAGTTTTAACTCCTTGTAGTCCACCGGAAGCGGAAGAGCTCCGCGGAGCATGTCCACAACATCAAGACGTTTTTTACGAGGAAACGCTTTCAAAAAAGAAACGACAGAAAGATTATTTTCCTTAATATAATCCTTAACAGTTTCAACAGCCTCGTCAATCAAAATCGGCTCTTGCGGGATTCTATATTCGCCAAACTCTTCCGGACTAATATCCATAACGGTTGCTATTCGCTCTAATGTAGTTCCTCTGGTCGAAAACGGAACCGTTTCATCAATCAAGTTGTAAACATAAGATAGGGTAACACCAATCATTTCGGCAAAATCTCTTTTGTGCAATGAATTTTTTTTCAAAAAGTTAGCCACCTTCTCGGAGCTCTTTTCGGGGATAATTTGTTTCATAATTTTTACCTCATAATTTCTGTAAAAAATGTTATTTATAAGATAAAGGATTGCAAAAATTTTCATAACCCTAAGTAAGCTATACGACAAGATAGTTTTCATTGTGATTAAAATAATAGGGAGCACCCCATATAATCCCCCTCACACTCGTACAAACCAGTTCGAACCACCTAGTAGTCTGTTCAAAAGGAAGACCTGTAGGTGTTATTCATGTTAGTAAGTTTGTCTAATGTATTCCGCCCCTTATCTACGTGCGTAGCACAAAAAGAAGCTTGAGCAT